>JANOSH010000052.1:0-154128 GCA_031415695.1 Actinomycetes bacterium | reverse complement strand
GCCATCGAGGATCCGTTTGGCGTCTCCGCCCGCGAGTAGGGGCGAAACGGTGAGGCATAGTTCGTCGAGGAGGTCTGCGCCCGCCAGTTGGGCGGCGATGCCGGGGCCGCCTTCGGCCAGTACGTTTTCGTGCCCGCGTTCGACGAGTGCGCGCAGCGCCTGGGCGAGGTCGACACCGTTGTCGCCGGCCATGATCACGTCGGCCACCTCGGCGGCGCGGGCTCGGTCGTTCACCGCGGCTGAGGCGGCGGTGATGACGATCGGGCGCTGTTCGGCATCGGCGAAGAACGGCGCGTGCCAGTCCAATCGGCACGCACGGGTGACCACGGCAATGGGCGGCACCGCGGTCATCGCCCAACGGAGCCGCTGGCCGCGGTTTGTTTCGTCAAGACGGGCCGGGCCGTAGCTCTCGGTCCGCATGGTGGCGGCCCCGACGAGGATCACGTCGGCCAGGGCACGCAGGGTTGCGAACAGGGCCTTGTCGGCCGGTCCGCCCAGCGCTGCGGAATGGCCGTCGAGGGAGCCAGCACCATCGACGCTTGCGATCATGTTTAGGCGCACTCGCGGGCGCTGACCGTCACGGCTGAGTCGCCCGTACGCGTCGATGGGGTCGACCTCGCCCGGGCCGGGGAACAGTCGGCGCATCTCAGTTGGCCTCGATCAGCACACCAGCGGCTGCGTGTTTCGACTGCATGTCAGCGAGCCGTTAGATGGCGGGCCTTGGTCGTGTGCGTTTCGAGGACGTGGGTGAACGAGTCGTGGAAACCGGCCACGCCTTGGTCTTCGAGGGTGCGGCCGACGTCGGCCAGGTCGATACCGACACGGGAGAGCCCGTCGAGTACTGCCGGTGCGTCGTCGATGTCAAGGTCAATCGTGCGGGCGACGGTGCCGTGGTCCTCGAATGTTGTGATAGTGGTTTCGGGGAGGGTGTTGACGGTGTCCGGGCCGATAAGATTGTCGACGTACAGCGTGTCGGGGTATGCCGGGTTCTTTGTTGACGTCGATGCCCACAAAGGGCGTTGCAGGCGGGCGCCGCGGGTCTCGAGTGCACCCCAGCGCTGGTCGGAGAACCGGTCACAGAACAGTTGATACGCGAGTTTCGCTTGGGCTACCGCGGCACGCCCGCGCAGGCCCAGCGCATCTGGCGTGGCGATGGTCTCGAGGCGGCGGTCGACTTCGGAGTCGACCCGGCTGACGAAGAACGAAGCGACGCTGTGCACACCGGCGAGGTCGCCGCCGGCACTGGCGTATTGCTCAAGGCCCGACAGGTAGGCGTCGATCACCGCCGCGTAACGCTGCAGCGAGAAGATCAATGTGATGTTGATGCTGCGCCCTTCAGCGGTCATGGCTTGAATGGCCGGGATGCCTTCGGATGTCGCAGGGATCTTCACCAACACATTCGGTCGGTCTATCCGCGTATGCAGATCACGGGCAGCGCAGATGGTGCCAGCGGTGTCGCGAGCCAACTCGGGCGCGACTTCGATCGACACGAACCCGTCGAGACCGCCGCTCGCGTCGAACACCGGTCGCAATACGGCAAGCGCGTGACGCACATCGTCGATGACGAGATCCCAGTATGCGTCCACTATCGATCTGCCGCCAGAGATCAATGTCGCGAACTGGTCGTCGTAGGCGTCGGACCCTTCGATGGCCTTGGCGAAAATTGTCGGGTTAGCCGTGACCCCGCGGATTCCGTCGTCCACGAAACGGGCCAGGGTGCGATCGTGGAGCGACGTGCGCGTCAGGTTGTCGAGCCACGCACTTTGACCCTGCTCGGCGAATAGGCGGTGCAGCTTGGTCACGAAGCAGGCTCCGCCTCGTCATGCTGGCCCGGGAACACGTCGGTCTCGGATTTGTGCCAGACCGGGGAATCGCCGGCCGTTTCGACATTGAACCCGTAGTCGTACACCAGAGTTCCCCCGAACGTCGCACCCACCGATACCAACAATGCGATGAGGACTGACAAGAGGGCGATCCCGATTGGGGTGACACCTTCGCTGTGATAGACGTTGAGTCGCCAGGCCGTATCGGCCAGCGCGAGGACCGTGACGGTGATCATGATCGTGGCGTGGGTGTTGATCGTACGCCGAGCCTGCGTGCCCGACTCCGATGATTTCCGCGCATCCCACAAGCCAGTGATCGCAGCGAAAAGAGACACCACTACTCCGACAACAAAAACGAACGTACCCGCATGCCACAACTCGCGAGCCCACCCACGATCGCCACCGCCGATCCACGACACGACATCGAAACCTGCCGCAAGCACATACGCGGCGATCGGCACATCGGTCAACGGCGGGTGCAACGGCTTGCCTGACCAACCACGCAAACCCTTGAACGTGCGACCCTTCAACGTGAACGTCGGACGAATCGAGAACTTCCTCATCAACCACTCCTCGTCTCAACTACCCGGCCGGGCTGTGTCCATGAGTGAGCCTCTCGATAGCCGTGATGGTCAGTTGTTATAGACAAGGTGGGTACCCGATTGCTTACGCAATCAAACGCATCAGAGATCTCATTCCGCTGGCGCAGCGCAAACACTTGTTGATTTTCACCAACGACATCAGTTGTCAGTACGTCGTGTCCGACCGGCACGAGCGGTGGCGCGCCGATTCGCCTTGTCGAGCGCCTCAAAAGCGCTGATGCAAGCTGGGACGGTAGATGAGTTCTTGAGTATTGCCGTCGAGCGTCCGGTGTTGAATCAACTCGAGATCGAAGTCGGCCGCATCTCTGAAGATTGGCTGTGCTCCGCTTCGACCACTGATAACCGGGAAGATCGTCACGTGCACTCGGTCGACCAGTCCCGCTGCACCATGAAGCACAATCCCATTGCGGCCACGACGTACTACCTGCGCGATGGCCACCGCTCGCCGTTCCGCCTTTCATGCCGGTTCACTTGGCGTATCGGGCGAATGCTTCAGAGGCGGGCCACTTGCTGCCTGCGGGCGACTGGGGCCAGCCGTCCGGCGAGTCCTGCCAGTCCTCCTGGCGGCCGTACGGGAGAAGGTCGATGAGCGCGAAGGTGTGGCTGAGCAGTTCGGTGCCGCGGCCCTGGGTGTTGTACGTGCGGTACACCGTGTCGGCGTCCCGAAGGAACACGTTCACTTGGAAGCCGCCGTCGGGAGGCGCTCCCATGTCAGTACCGAACGGGCTCTTGGCGGTGGAGTACCACGCCATCTTGTTGCCGACCCTGGCCTTATAGGCCAGCGCCTCATCGATCGGGCCTTGAGTGACGATGACGAAACGGGCGTCGTAGGGGTCCAGGAACTCCAGCCGGGTGTACTGGCTGGTAAGTCCCGTGCAGCCCGGACACTGCCATGTCTCACCCGGGAACCACATGTGGCTGTAGACGATAAGCTGACGCTTACCATCGAACACATCCGCCAGCCGAACGGGGCCGTCGGCTCCCTCAAGGGTGTACTCGGGAAGCTCCACCATCGGCAGGCGCCGCCTAGCCGCAGCAATGGCGTCGAGTTCACGCGTGGCTGTCTTCTCCCGGGTCCGCAGCTCCGCCAGCGCGGTATCCCAAGCGTGGTGGTCGACGATCGAAGGGGCGGCAACAAGATCCTCCCGGTCATTATGGTCGTGGTCGGACATCATTCGGCTCCTTCATCGCAGCGCAGCGAATCGTCCGCTCACTGTTGCGAAGGCAACAGTTTGCGCATCCTCCTTTTTGCCCCGAAGGAGGTCACCTCAAACGCACACGAGTCGAAAATCCGCTCGCAAAGAACTGCGACTTCCCGCACGATCGCCACTTCGAGCGGCGGTGAGCACATCGTCGCAGACTGCGGGCATGCCGGTCTCGCCGGCGGCTCGTTGGGCCACCGTCCCCTCGGCAATGTGGCGGGTGCTGATGATCGTCGGCCTGATGCCGGGGACGGCGGACCTGCGCCGTCGTGCAGCGCGCCCGCCGCACGACGCGAGACGTGCCGAAGGTCGGAGCAATGGAGTGGACGCCGACGCTCGGCACCGGTGACCTCCGGGCCGTAGTGCCGCTTCGGCCTGACGGTGTCCGATAGCAAGCGTTCCTTGTCACCGAAATGCATCTAGACGGTTTGCTTCGACGACCTCGAACCAAAGTTTGCTGAACGGGCATTAGGCTCTCGCTCATGCTTAAGTGCGAACGATTGACGCCAGCCCTCGGTGCGATGGTTACCGGAATCGCGTTGCGCGACCTGACTGGCGAGAGTGCCGACGCCGTCTACGACGCACTCATGGAGCATCAGGTGTTGTTCTTCCGGGACCAGCAGCTTTCACCTCTCGAGCAGGTGACGCTCGGGCGTCATCTCGGCGACCTCGGTGAACGCCACCACGCGTATAACACGCATCCCGAAACCGACGATGTCGTCGTGCTCGATTGGCGACCAGGCGATCGCCCGGACGCTGCCGAGTGGCACAGCGACATGACCTTCAAATCCGATCCGCCGTTCGCAACGATTCTCCAGGCCATGGTCCTTCCTCCCGTTGGGGGCGACACGTTGTGGGCGAGCATGTATTCCGTCTATGAGCGGCTCGATCCCGGGCTCCTTTCCGACCTTCAACAACTCTTCGCCGTTCACGATCCTGGAGCATTCCGCAATGGTGCCTACGCCAAAGGTGGCAACACAGGCATTGATGAGATGCTCGGTACTGTCGGGTCGGCCGTGTGGCCGATTATCTCGTACCATCCGGTCACGGGTCGACCGTACGTGAACGTCAGTGAGTCGAACACCCGGTGGATCATCGGCGTAGGCGCCGCTGAGAGCGCCCGCATTATTTCGTTGCTTCTCGACATGATCAATCGACCCGACCATCAGGTTCGTCTTCGTTGGATGCCAGGGACGATTGCCATCTGGGACAATCGGGCGACCCAGCACTACGCCGTGTCCGACTATCGCCAGTTTCGGCGCATGATGCACCGGGTTGTCGTTCAACGAGATACGCGGCTTGAAGCGGCTGCGGCTCCCGGGCTCGGAAATCATCGGGTGGCAGCCGTCTAGATTCACGACAAGTTCTGGAAGGTTGAGCCCCTAGACAACCTGGTGGATCGCCCGAAAGGCTCGCTATGGAATCGTGGTTTTTGGGGTGGTGATGTCGAGACGGTGATGGCCGCTGCGTCTATGTGGTGTTGACGGACACATTCCGTCACTTCACGAAGGAGGAACGTCTGTGAACGAAACCACGACGCCCATGCAACGGTGTCTCAGTGCGGTGACCAGCGAAACGGGGCGTTGACATTTGTTCGGTGCGCTGCGAAGACAACCGGTGGTTGACGGTCAGATACTGGGTGTTTCGTTGGCGGAAGTGAAACGCGAACTGGCGTGTTTCATCGAGCCAGAGGTACACAGCCGATGGAGACGGCGACGACGCAACCGCCAACGACAAACCGCTGCCAAATAGGCCCCCACGCACAGGCCTGATCGCCGAGCGCCGAATGTTGAAACGCCCCGCTACGACCTTCCACCAGTCATGCGAATCAAACTCCGACCGACGACCGCATGTACGGCATCGCCGCTCAAGCCTCCATGACCGGCAACCACACCCCCATGCGCGCCTGGCTCCTCGACAACTTCGAGCCGTATTCGAGTTTCTGCGTCTGGCGACTTCAACGCTCGCCAACGACACCGGCTTCACACACCGAGATGTTCGAGATCATTGAGCTGGGCAGGACTGCCGAACGACTCGGACCCGCTCATAGGGGCGGTTGTACATGTTCGGCCAGGCTTCCGTCAGTAATCGAGTAGCCGTTTGATTACCGTTTCGATTTCACGCGCCCGCTGCAAGGATAAGCGTCCAAGTACGTGCGATAGGCGCTGTGTGCTGATTGAACGAATGAGTTCACACTGCGCATAGCTCACGTCGCTCAGGCCAGTAGCGGCACCGGGTTCGATTTCTACATGGAACGAGATCCGTCGGTGCACCGTTGTTAGCGGAACCACAATGACGAACGGAAGCCCGTCGCCAAACAATCGAGAGGGTCCAACGATTACCGCCGGTCGCTGGTTCGCTGGCTCGCCAGGGAATGGCTCGCCAAAGTCCACCAGCCAGATCTCATCAGGCAATGCCATCTGAAATCGCAACGTCAAACTCGGCGAGGTACGCAGCCCACATCACTGGATCTGCTCGAAGTACGTCAACCTCTCGTCGAACCGCCTGCGCGAACCGGATTCTCTCCAGTGCGTCGGTTGCGTCGGCTAACACGTCCACAAGTTGGCGTCCGGTTGCTTCGCTTATCGTCTGCAGCCGTTCGTGTACCGACCGTTCAACCCGAATAGTTGTCGTAGCCATGCACGGAGTCTACAATATCGCATACGAATCGTCCACACGTCGATGGACCGAATCACACGCGCGTGGGTCACCGCCAGCGAGGGGGGCGCAGCGGCGTAGCACGACCGAAGATTGCCGCGTTCGAGGCGGGCAGGCGTGAATTGGCGAACGCGACAAGGGCTGCCATGACACGATACGGTGACGACCGGTCCGCTTAAATTCCAACGTCTTGTCTTCGTGCCGCGTCAACAGCACCCACGCAGACACCGGTCGCGTGGCTAGCGCCACACCTCGCCGGCACGACTTGCAGCCGCTTCTGCTCGCTCCGGTGCAGGCAGCTGCGATGTTGAACGTCGGTCGAACCACGCTCTACTACCTCGCACGGGAGGGCGAACTAAACCCCATTCGGATCGGGCGATCCGCACGATTCGCTATGATGCCGACAAATCGATCCGAAGCTCTTCGGCCCACCAGTGCGCAGCGAGCGTGTGCTCACTGCCGCTATCACGTCGCGACTTTAGCCATCTCGCGATCTGCCTCAGCAACTTCGACATCCTGCGAGCAGCCATCTCAGAGCGCACAAGCCGGAACCCGACCTTCCGGTGACCGAAATCGGTAACAGCGTGCCTTGTACCGATCGAGTCCCCGAGGAACTCCCAGTCGTCCCATTCCGGTAGTGCTGGTGGCCATGAGTGCTTTTTGCGATGACCAAAGGTGTCCTCACACGCCGCACGGGTTCGGGCGAGGCCGACTTCGGGACGAACTTTGATCAGCGGGCTCGGCTGGTGCCGAATCCGCCGTACGACGTCGGTGACCGTGAACTCGTCGTGTTTGTCCAGCGGTTGGCCGCGCCCCTCGATCCGAAAGCCGGTGACCGCCACCGTTACCTTGAGCGCCAGCTCGTTGGCGACACTCAGGAACTCTCGGCGGCGTGCTGCGGGCTCATCGCGCCAATGCAAGTAGCGCTGGGCGGGAAACCGAAGTTCGTCGAGGCGATGCACCGGGCGCCGATCCCCTTCGGCACGTACACCGGCGACGACGTACACAATGCCGTTGGCCGACGTGCGTGCGCTCTCATCGATCCAGATGAGTTCGCTCATGCGATCGCCTTGCGCTGCACGGCACCTCTCGGGCCGCGGAACACCCACGCCCGGCAGCACGGCTCGATCTCGTCGGCTACCTTCGCAGCCTGTTCGATCGTGGCGACGGGGCGTTCGACCAACTGCTCGGCACCCGCGCCCTTGATGTTGCACGGGTTCTTCACAATCAGTTTCGCCTTTCGCCGCGTGACAAGACTGAGCTAGTCCGACCCCGGGGTTTCATCGACTATGCGGGCGACGGCGGCACCGAGGGCCATGTCATCGATCTGACCGAACGCGTGCACTCGAATGAACCCGGCTCGGTCGACGATCAGAAGACTCGGTGTTCCCCGCAACGCCAGCCGACCCATGGTCACTGGTGTCGGGTTGCCCGGTTCATGAAAGTCGACGCCAACCGGAAACCCGATTCGATACTCGTGCAGGAACGCTTCGAGCGAAACGGGACGCATGGCTTCGTGGTGCTCGAACACCGTGTGCAAGCCGATGACGACGACATCGTCGCCGAACGTGGAGGCGACGCGCTGAGCCTGGGGGAGCCCATGAGTGACACAGCCAGGGCACAACATCTGGAACGCTTCGATCACGACGACCTGACCGCGAAGCTCTGCAAGCGACACATCGTGGTCGGTGTTGAACCAGCGCTCGACGCTCAATCCGGGTGCTGGGACTGGATTTCGAAGCACGGCCATGTCAATCGCCTCTCCTCGGGACGCAAGAGCAATCTACGACGCAACGATGCGCTGCGTCGACCATCGTCGCCGTCGCTGGCAAGAATACTTGTCTTGAGAATAGTATTATCAAGTAGAGTATCTCCCATGACCCGAGCCTTCGTCGGCCGATCTGGAGAGATCGATCGACTCACCCAGCACCTCAACTGGGTCTCACGCGGCGGGGCCGATCAGCGCGGCCGGTGCGTGTTGCTACGCGGCCGCCGCCGAGTGGGCAAGTCGCGCCTGGTTGAGGTCTTCGTCGACCGAACCCGTCGAGACGGTGCAGTCGACCTGTTCTGGTTCACGGCCACCGAGGGCGAACCACCCGAGCGCGAGCGGGCGCAGTTCGCGGCAGAACTATCCTCTTCGATGCTTCCAGGTGCATCCGAGAGCGGCACGGACCCGGCTCCGACATGGCACGTAGCCCTGCGTCGTCTGGCCGAGGCGATCGACGATGATCGGCCAACGGTCGTGGTGATCGACGAGCTCCCGTGGCTAGCAGCGCAGGACCGCGCCCTGGAAGGCGCGCTGCAAACCGTGTGGGACCGCTACCTGTCGCGCAAGCCGGTGCTTCTCATCCTTATTGGAAGTGACCTCGCCATGATGGAGATGCTGGGCGCCTACGGACGGCCCTTCCATCAGCGTGGCGTCGAGATGGTGCTCGATGCCTTGAACCCGGCCGAAGTCGCGCACATGACAGGGCTCGAGCCGGCCGACGCGTTCGACGCCTACCTGATCACCGGCGGGCTCCCGCTCGTGTGCCAGGAGTGGCCAACCGGTCGCAAGTGGCCGGTCTACCTCGCTCAAGCCTTGGCTGACCCGACGTCTGCACTCATCGTCTCGGGTGAACGCATTCTGCGCGCCGAGTT
This sequence comes from Actinomycetes bacterium, assembly GCA_031415695.1. GTDB lineage: Bacteria > Actinomycetota > Acidimicrobiia > Acidimicrobiales > Ilumatobacteraceae > JANOSH01. The sequence goes on along the minus strand of JANOSH010000052.1, from coordinate 145,203 downwards.
TCCGAGCGAGACACGCGCCGCCGAGACGTTGCATGCCATCGGTTCGGGTGAGCGAACCTTCACCACAATCGCCCGACGGGTCGGCGCACCGACACCCCTCAACGCCTCCACGCTGCAAGGGGCGTTGAAAACGCTGCTCGACAAGCGGGTCATTGCCGTGGACGAACCACTGTCATCGCGGCCGGCACCCAAAGAACGTCGCTACCGAGTCGCCGATCCGTTCCTTCGATTCTGGCTGGCGTTCGTGCGCACCGCGCTTCCCGAAGTGGAACGTGGCCGCGGCGACCTTGCGCTTCGTACCGTCGAACACAGTTGGCCGTCGTGGCGGGGCAAGGCGATCGAACCAGTTGTGCGAACCGCGCTGCACCGACTGCTGCCCGACGACCGCTTTCCTTCGGCCAACGTCGTGGGCGGTTGGTGGAACCGAATCAACAACCCCGAGGTCGACCTCGTCGCAACCGAAAGTACCAAGGACGGCGCTTCCGTCGTGTTCGTCGGGTCGATCAAGTGGCGCGAGCGATCGACGTTCGATACAGCCGATCTCGCCGCGTTGGCGCGCGATGCGTCTCTGGTGCCAGGCGCAACGGCCAGCACCCCGCTCGTTGCCGTGTCACGATCGGGCGCCAGCGTTCAAGACCTAGCCGTCGTTTGGACGCCGAGCGACCTACTCGATGCCTGGCGCACAACAACGCCCCCATAAAACGAGTCCGCCTGCCGAACGGGCATCTAGCAACGATCCAGCTTTCGGGTGGCGACGGCCAATGTGAATCGTCGTGGGACGCAGTTAAAAACAGTCCTCTCCCACCTCAAAGGCCAATTCCGTACCGCCCCCGGTAACAGATGCGCCTTTGAGGCCGGAGAGGGCCGCTTCTTCGGGTGAAAATCCGCACACGCGACCGGGCTATCCTCATTAAAGGGCAGCTGACGGACGATCACGGGCGTTGGCCCCGTTGAAATGACCCGACGCTGCGGTTCGGTACGTTGCACAATGGTGGATGCGATGAGCACCTGGTTCACCTCCGACCTTCACTTCGGTCACACCAACGTGATCGCATACTCGTCGCGCCCGTTCGCCGACGTCGAAGAAATGAACGAGGCAATCGTCACCCGATGGAACGAGCGCGTGGCGGCGTCTGACACCGTTTGGGTGCTCGGCGATGTCGCCCTCGGCCGCATCGCCGACACGCTTCCGCTGGTCGAATTGCTTAACGGCACCAAGATTCTGGTCGCAGGAAATCACGATCGATGCTGGGCGGGTCACCGTAAAGGCGTCGCCACCTGGACACAGCGCTACCTCGACGCCGGGTTCGCCGAAATCCGACAAGGCGCGATTGAACTCGACGTCGCTGGCCGCACGGTGCTGGCTTGCCACTTCCCGTACCGCGGCGACAGCCACGACCACGACCGCTACGCCGAAGCGCGCCCCGCCGACCGTGGAAGCTGGCTCCTACACGGTCACGTTCACGAGCGCTGGAGGGTCCGCGGCCGCATGATTAATGTCGGCGTCGACGCTTGGAACCACGCGCCCGTGTCCCAGGACCAACTGGCCCAGTTGATCGCCAACGGTGCCGCAAACATCGGTGCCTTCGACTCGCTCACCGCCACGTAGGCCGTCCACCAAATCCGCAACAGTTGCGAATACGGCCGGCTCTGGGGCCACCGAATCCGCAACAGTTGCAGAAGTGGTGGAGGTCGCTACCGGTACACGAGGGTTCCGTCGTCCAGGTCGATAGCAGGCAGCGACGTCTTTTCGGTCCAGTAATCCTGGGTGTGTTGCCAGGTTGGGTTGTCGCCGCGACGTGGCAGTAAATGCATACCCCGCGCCAGATAACCGGGATTGAAATTCTCCGGATCAACCCAGGGCAGTAGGGCCATATCCTGGTCCTCCGGACGCAAGGTTGGCGTCGCCTGGCGGACACCTCGCTGATCCATGTGCTTGAGCAACCGGCAGACAAAATCGGCAATGAGGTCGGCGCGAAGCGTCCAACTGGCTCGGAAGTAGCCGAACACCCATGCCATATTGGGCACACCGGTGAACATCATGCCGTGATAGGTGATGGTATCGCCGAACACCAGCGGTTTGTTATCGATCGTGAACGCGATATCGCCCAGCACACTGAGGTTGAATCCGGTGGCAGTGACAATGATGTCGGCGTCGATGTCTGTTCCCGAGGTCAAACGCACCCCGGTTGGGGCGAAGGTTTCGATGTTGTCGGTGATCACCGATGCTTTCCCATCGGCCATGCTCGTGAACAGGTCGCCGTCGGGTACGAACGCAAGTCGCTGCTGCCATGGGCGGTAGCTGGGCTCGAAGTGTTCGCTGAAGTCATAGTCGTCGCCGAGGTACACGCGCATCCGAGCGAACAGTTCTTGTTTGACCATGTCGGGGTGCGTGAACGACAGGTCGGTAACCAGCTTTTGGTCGAACAACGTTTTGCGCCGAACGATCTCGTGAATCCACTCCTCGTCGATCTCGAGCTGCCGCAACGTGTCAGCAAGATCGTTCGCATTGCGGCCAGCCGCAAAGTACGTGGGCGAGCGCTGCAACATTGTGACGTGCGCGCAGTCATCGGCGATGGCTGGAACCAGGGTCGCCGCTGTTGCCCCCGAACCGATTACCAACACGCGCTTGCCGATCAGCTCAATATCGGTTGGCCAGGTTTGTGGGTGAACGATTTGCCCCTGGTAACTGTCCATTCCAGGCCAGTCGGGCGTGTAACCCTCATCGTGTCGGTAGTAGCCCTGGCACATCCACAAAAAGTTGGCCGTGTACTGCTGCGTGTCACCAGTGTCGGTGCGGGTGGACTCGATGGTCCACAACTGTTCGGCTGATGACCATGTCGCAGCCGAAATCTGGTGGTTGTACCTGATGTGCTGGTCGAGGCTGTTGTCGGAAATGACCTCTCCCATGTACGTGAGGATCTTGTCGGCCGTTGCGATGGGCGCACCGGTCCACGGCTTGAACCGATAACCAAACGTGTACAGGTCGCTGTCGGATCGAATGCCCGGATAGGTGTGGGTAATCCACGTACCGCCAAAGCTCGCCTTGCTCTCCAAGACCGCAAAGCGCTTGTCGGGACACTGTTTCGTCAGGTGGTAGGCACCTCCGATGCCCGAAATGCCCGCTCCCACGATCAGGACGTCGACATGTTGCGCTGTCAGTTTCGCCACGACTCCATCTTCCCATCTCAGGCCGTGCCAGCCTAAGTGGGACCGGTCGGTGGTGCATGCACGATCGCGATGGGGCACTGAGCGTGATGGATGGCGTAGCTGCTCGTTGAGCCGAGTAGTGCCGCTTTGATCGCGCCGCGGCCTCTGGCGCCGATCACCAGTAGATCGCAGTCCTTGGCAATGTCGACAAGGGCCGACGATGGTGCACCTTCAAGCAGCCGTGCGTGTACTTTGCGAGGCCGCTCCGGATGAGCTTCCAACGTATCGATACCATGACGCAGAACCTCTTCGGCATCGCTTTTCATGAGGTCAGACGGCAGCACGGCTCCGTCACGCGTATCCAAATCTAGGTACGGGTAGTCCCAAACGTGAACGACGGTGATTTCGGCGTCCCAGAGCAATGCCTCACGTCGAGCCCAGTCGACAGCAGCATCCGACGCACGAGACCCGTCGGTTCCAACAACAATCATCCGTACGGGATGTGTCCGTTCAGTCGGCACGAGAACTACGGGGCACGGCGAATGGTGAGCAACACCATGCGCCACTGAACCAAGCAGTACCGCTTTGACAGAACCCGCGCCGCTCGAGCCCGTTACAACCATCTGGGCATCTTTCGCCTGATCGATGATCGATGCGACGGCTCCACCAATCACGATGTGTGTTTCGACGGCAAGCGTCGGATAGGTTGCCCGGATTGGAGCTAGCTGATCCTCCACGAGTTTGTTGTGTGCCGTCTCGAACGTTTCCATATCGGACGGCATGAATACCATCGACCCGCCAAACTCGGCACCATACACGGGCAACGTGTACGAATGGACCACTCGTAGGACAACCTGTCGGCGCTCGGCTTCGCGTGCCGCCCAGCCGAGAGCATTTGCACTGGGTTCGGATCCGTCGATGCCCACAGTAATGGCAGATGTATCGATCATGTCGGCAGTCTGACGACCGAAGGCGAGGTCGACCAGAGCCAGTGGTGACCCAGCGCAGTGACTTAGGTCCCTAGTTGCAACCATGATGATGTGGTCAACTACTCAAACGATGAGCGTTGTCGATGGTCCGCAGAAAGTCACTGTTTTCCTCCTCGACGACCATGAGGTCGTGCGTCGCGGGGTGCGCGATCTACTCGAATCCAGCGGCGAAATCGAGGTTGTCGGTGAAGCATCCACGGTGGCCGAAGCCCTCCAGCGAATACCAGCTATCCGGCCCCAAGTGGCTGTCCTGGACGTTCGGCTCCCCGATGGAACCGGCGTCGAGGTGTGCCGCGAGATCCGCAGCTCCCATCCTGACATCGCGTGTCTCATGCTGACGTCCTATAGCGACGACGAGGCACTTTTCGAGGCCATCATGGCAGGTGCATCCGGTTATGTGCTCAAACAGATCCGTGGCAACGACCTGGTACAAGCGGTCCGTCAGGTGGCCACCGGAGCATCGCTACTTGATCCGGCAATTACCGGAAGTGTCCTTTCGAGGTTGAGAAATCCACCAAAGGAAGACGAACGGCTGGCGCGCCTGACCGACCAGGAGCGTCGCATACTTGCGCTCATCGCCGAGGGTCGCACTAACCGGCAGATCGCGACGGACCTGTTTCTCGCCGAGAAAACCGTGAAAAACTACGTCTCCAATCTGTTGATGAAACTGGGTATGGAGCGACGTACCGAAGCAGCTGTTTTCGCTACTCGGCTATCGGAGGGCCGACGCGTGCTTAACGATGGCGGCACGTAGTCGTCCCGTGGTGCAGACCTATCTCGGGTCAAAGGACCTTTCAAAAGATGGTCCTGTCGCCCTAACATTTTGAGCAGGCGTGACTAACGCTGGTGACATGACCAATAACACACGCATTCAACGCATAGTCGTTCCCGTCGACTCTCTCGAACGGCGCCGAGTTGCTGTCTCACTGGCTCGACAAGTATCCGCGCGACTCGCGGCGTCGGTCGACGTGGTGCACTTGGAAGGTGACGATATCGAGGCTCAACTTGTCAGCACGGCGCGAGACGATTCGACGCTGATGTGCATCTCCACCTCAGCGCGAATAGCCATAACCGGCGCGTTGACTGGCAGCCTGACCGACGCAATCGTTAGCGATAGTGGTCGAAACGTTCTACTTGTCGGGCCGCACTGCTCGGATCTGTTGCGAGGCACCCAACTGGCCATATGCGTCGATGGGACCCCAGAGGGGGAACGCATCGTCGGGGCGGCATTGAACTTGGCGGCTGGTCTTGGACTGACGCCGATGCTGTACCAAGTCCTGTCCCCGAGCCTTCACCTTTCGGACGACCTGGCAGAGTCGTCGTACGTAGCGTCCCTCGCAAAACGCGTCTCACGTCCCGGGCAGGCTGTACAGTTCGAGATCCTTCACGACGACCATGTGACCGATGCATTGAGCTATCTCAGCACCCGGTTGGACGTCGCAATCGTTGCAATGGCATCGCACGAAGGCACGCCAACGGATCGGCTCATCCATCCGTCCATCACGCACGGTGTGGTTCGTCATGCCCACTGCCCGGTCCTTGTCGGGCCTCGGCACATCGTTGCCGAACCCCACGATCACGGCCAGGGGCCCCGTGTCGTTGTGGGTATCGACGGATCACCCGATGACCTTGGCGTACTCATCGTTGCTGTCGATGAAGCGGCTCGTCGGCACGCTACCTTGGAGGTTGTTCACGCCTGGACCATCGCATGGATCTACAGCCCCGATGGGCTACTGGTCAGCTATGAACCCGACGATCGAAGCGAGGCGCATCGGGTCGTCGAGAACGCTCTGTTCGATATCCACCAGAGGGCCAGCCGGGTGAGGACCACGTCGTGGCTACCACAACGCAACCCAGCAGACGCGTTACTCGAAGCTGCACAGGGCGCCGATCTCGTTGTCGTTGGCGACCACCATCGTGGTCTAGTCGAACGAGCAATGCTCGGCTCGACCACTGCCGCGGTCCTGCGGCACTCACTGGTGCCTGTTCTGGTAGTACCCGTGTCGCAAAGCGTTGTGGCAGCGACCTAGCCGCGAACTAGTTACATGTAGGAATCGACCAGGTGACAACCGTTCCACCGGTAATCCCGCGGTCTATCGAGGCCCATCCGCCCAGCGCCTCGGCCCGTTCAATCATATTGGTGCGTCCATTGCCTGTCGGGTCGGCGTCACAAACCCCCATGCCATCGTCGATGACCCTGAGTTCAACCCTGTCGCTCACCCGCTCGATCGTGACGTCGACCGTCGTCGCACGCGCATGTCGGGACACGTTCGCCAGAGCTTCATTGAGTACCCCAAGCAAATCGTCGGTGACGAACTCGGATAGCCCATCAACCGGCCCAACGAAGCTCACTCGTGGTTCGAACCCCAGTGCATCGCGTCGTGTGTGGACCAGACGCACCACTTGATCGCGCAAGCCATCGTCGGTGCGAGTACTCAACTGGAAGATGGTGGTGCGGATCTGACTGATTGTGTCGTCGATGGTGTCGACTGCACTCAAAACACGTTCAGCGATAAGTGAATCTTTGGTGCGCCCTGCCGTGGCTTGGAGCGACATGCCAGCAGCAAAGAGTTGCTGGATGACGTGATCATGCAGGTCTCGCGCAATACGTTCGCGATCCTCCAGCAGCGCAACCCGCTGCCGATCGGCGCGAGCCGCTGCCAGCTCTAGCGCAATAGAAACCTGCGAGGCATAGCTGGCCAAGAGTTGTGTGTCGCGTTCGTCGAAGCCATCGCGATCGGGCCTTCGCATAACCAACAGCGTGCCCAGGCTTTTGGCTGAAAGTTGAACGGGCGCCCACGTTGCTGGGCCCACCGTTGTACCCAAAGCATCGGCCACTGCGTCGGACATCGTTTGGCCTGATTGATGTTGTGAACCAACGATTGCCGCCGCTCCCGGGCCATCGGCACTGACAATCTGTCTGAGATTGGAGAGTTCATCGATGGTTGCCAGCACTGCCCAATCGGCATCGAGCAACGCTCGGGTTCCTCGGGTAATACTCGTGGTCGTCTCACTCAGTGCAGCAGATGCAAGAAGCGTCTTGGACAGGTCGCCGAGCGCGTTGACGAACCTGCTCTGGCGGTCTCGCTCGACTTCGACTTCTTTGCGAGTCGTGATGTCGGTGATGTGGGCCAGTGTTCGGGTGAGCGAACCATCTCCTCGGTCAAGAACATTCGCGTACAATTCAGCCCAGATGTAATGGCCGAGCGCATGGCGGTACCGCTTTTCTCGGTGGTAGACCGCGAGGCTTCCGTTGGCAAGTCTCTGGGTCATGTCGGCGTCCAGCGTCGCATCGTCGGGGTGGGACAGCTCGGCAAAACTACGTCCGACGAGCTCACCGGGTTCATAGCCGAGCATGCGTGCAAACGAAGCGTTGGTTCGTAGAATCGGACGCTCGCTCGCCTGACTGATATCGGCCAGCGCAATGCCAGTAGGTGCCTGCTCGAACGCAATACGAAACGCGTCTTCGCTAGCAATCAGGCTTCGTTCGACTGCCACGCGTTCGCTGACGTCGCGCACGATGGCAACGAGTAGTCGACGTGAGCCGTCTTCCATCGTGGGCCGCTCTACGGCCCACTCGACGGGAACATTTCGGCCGTCTTCTCGGAGTATCAAACCGCCAAAGCGGCCTGCGGTCTGACTCCCGGCGTCGAGAGACGCCACGATGGTACGCATTCGTTGATCGTCGAGGTCGGGAGCAACATGCAGCGGTGTCATTCCGCCAAGAAGGTCGGGCTTGCTGTAGCCCAAGAGTTTCGTCGCTCCGTCATTGACGTACGTAAACCTCAGGGAGTCGACTTCGAAGATCAGCACGGCGTCGGTGCTTACCGCATCGATGGTGTGGCGAATGAGCCGAGCGTGTGATTCCGCCGCGGCTCGGTCAGAGATGTCGCGAACTGTGGCAATGACTCGCATGCCGTCGGTTGTGGACAGCGGGCTGAGCGAGATCTCGACAGGCACTTCTGATCCATCGGACCGCAGCGCGTGCAGCAACAATCCGGAGCCCATCGCCCGAATTTGAGGTTCGGCACGGTACCGAAGTCGATGAGCAGCATGGGCACCTCGGTACCGCCCGGGAATCAGCATCTCGATCTCACGACCTAACAGCTCGCCGCGGTGATAGCCAAACAGGGATTCGGCGCGGCTGTTGACGAGCTGCACGCGGCCGACATCGTCGATGATCAACAATGCGTCGGGGGCAGCATCGACCACGGCTCGCATGACTTCACCCGTCAACGACGGCTCGGCGAATGCGCGCGCGCCGGGTTCTGGAGACTCGATGGTGGGCATTAACTACTCCCTCGGATCATCGATAAGGACCTTAGTCCCGCCGACAAACTACGGGCGACCGTACCGTAAGGCGGTCCAAACCCCGAGACTGACCCGATGACGAATGAGACAAAGAACTTCGGTGTTTTCATGGCGATCGCCCTGGCGGCAATGGCACTAGTCGTAGCCACGGTGGCTGCCGTGCTGTCCGATGGACCCGCCGTTTCGGCATTCGGCGCTCAGGGTGGGACGGGTTCTGCTCCGATTGCTGTCACCCTGAAGGAATTCTCGATCACCCCGATGATGATCAATGCCAAGCCCGGCGGGGACATTGTCCTCGCCCTACAAAACACCGGAACGCAAGAGCACAACTTCAAGTTGAAACGACCGGTCAAGGGCACCAAAAACCTGACTCCTGGAACGGGTCAGACACTGAATCTCGGCCCACTGCCTACTGGTACCTACGAGGTGATCTGTGACGTGCCCGGTCATGTCGGCTCGGGAATGACCGGAATGATCCATGTCGACCCCAACGCGCCGAGTGGAACCGACAGTGCTCCAGAACTGATGAGTCCCGAGCAGATGGATTCCATGATGGAAAAGGTCGCTTTGAAATTTCCAGCAAAGACAACGGGACGCGGTGGCGACGTCATGCAGCCCACCATTGCCGGCGATGGCACGAAGGTGTACGACATCGTTGCCAAGGTGGTCGATTGGGAAGTTGAGCCTGGCAAGGTGGTGAAGGCGTATACGTACAACGGTGTTGTGCCGGGCCCGACTATCAAGGTGAACGTCGGCGACAGGGTTCGCATCAACCTCACCAACGAAATGCCCGAGTCGACCTCGATACATTTCCACGGGATTCGGGTGCCCAATGCCATGGATGGGGTTGACCCATACACGCAACCCGCAATCAAAACCGGGCAATCGTTCGTGTATGAATTCACGACCCTTGAACCCGCCGTCGGCATCTACCACTCGCATCACAACGCTCAGCTGCAGGTACCGAACGGGCTCTTCGCCGCGTTCCTCATTGGCGACATGCCGATCCCTGCATCGCTGGGCCCGCGCAATGTCGTCAAAGAGATGAACATGGTCCTCAACGACGCTGGCAGCATCGGTCTGTCGCTCAACGGCAAGTCGTTTCCTGCGACCGAGCCGACGACGCTGCGGGTAGGCGAGTCGATGATTGTGCACTACATGAACGAAGGCTTGATGGCGCACCCCATGCACCTGCATCAGCCCGTTGGCTACATCATTGCCAAGGACGGCATCCCGTTGAAGGAACCCTTTCCCGGTGACACCATCAACATCGCTCCTGGGGAGCGGTACACCGTGTTGTACACGGCACTCGATCAAGGGGTTTGGGCGTGGCATTGCCACATCCTCAATCACGCAGAAGGACCCACCGGAATGTTCGGCATGGTCACCGCACTAATCGTGGAGGCATGAGCAACGTGACGATTCGACTGATTCGTTCCCTGGCCACGCTGGCACTCGTCGCGTCGGTTGGTTGCAGCAATTCGGCGCAACCTACGGCGGCCGACAACGCAGCAGCGAGTTCGACTTCTCAAAGCACAGCGTCGGCTCAAACCGAGGGCTTTGATATTGTCGGTACTGCGTTAAGTCGTTCCGACCTGTTCAGCCAACTGGCCGGCATGCTGGTCGACGCGGGGCTAGTCGAGACGCTGCGGGGGCCTGGGCCCTTCACCGTATTCGCACCGGTCAATACCGCGTTCACCAAACTGCCCCTTGCCACGTTGCATCGCGTTCAAGACGATCCCAACACCCTCAAGGCCACACTGGCGTACCACGTCGTAGCCGGAAAGTATTGGGCGGCGAATCTACAAACCGGATCGCTCAAGACGGTAGCCGGTGTTGATCTCATCATCAGTCGGGTCGGCAACGCGGTGCTCGTCAACGGCCATCAGATCGCGGTCGCCGACGTGGCGGCCAGCAACGGTGTCATCCACGCCATGAACGACGTGCTATTCGCACCCGCTCGATAACGCCGGCACACGTGCGTTCATAGGTAAGCGTTCGGATGAAATGGCCACAGTTGGTGCTCTGGCACCAGCTCACGACCAGTAATTTTCTGAGCGGTGATGATCATCCAGTTTGTTCGATCATGGTTGACCCATGGTTCGGGGTCTGCGAAGACGACCCCGGTGAGCGGCCCTAGTTCGCCCCGAACCAAAACGCTCCAACCGCACTGGCGCATCTCGTCGATGCCGTCGATCTCAAAGCTCACCGGCCCCGGGTGCGTGCTGATGACGTTACCGACCCTCGTACGTATCACAATCACCGGGACCGAGTCGCGCTCGGCGAGCACATAGTTGACCGGAAAGACGAGCGCGTAACCGTCGACGATGACTCCGACGCGGCCGAGACGCGCGCCAGCGAGCAACGCCAGACAGGCACCGGGTTCGAGCGGTACGAGCTCACTCACGACGGAACAACCACCGTCGGGCAGTCAGCATGCACGGCCACATCATGAGCAACGGATCCGAGAAGCAGCGACGAGAACTTGTTGCGACCCCGGTCACCTACGACGAGGATGGAATTGGCGGCGGAGATCTCCAACAACGTTTGCGACGGTCGGCCCTCCTGCACTTGAAGGCGGTGATCCGGGAAGCCATCTCGTCGCGCAATCGCCTCGTTGAGCTGTTGGAATGCCGACTCATGCGGGTGAGGGTCGGCGTGGCCGGTCCAAGCATGCACCACGACCAATGGAACACCCCACGTCTCGGCCTCGTCGGCCGCCCAATCGAGCGCGGCGTCAGATGCATAGGACCCGTCGATTCCCACAACGATCTGCGTCGGGCGATAGTCCGATGCGAAAACGTTACCGGGGTCCACCACAACGACCGGGCAGCTTGAGTGCGACAACATGTCGAGTGCCACGGACCCAATCAACTGGCCCACCCTCGATGAACTATGCCGCCCAATGACCAGTAGATCGGCCTCATTACTAGCGTCAGCCAGCGCTCCTAGAACCGTTTCTTCAACGCCGAGCGCGGTAACGGGCGCATCACCGGGAAGGAACGTCGAGGCCCAGTGCCGCTCGGTCTCGACAAGCTCCTTGGCAGCCTGACGAAACGGCGCGGCATCAAGTGGAACAACTGCACCCATGTCGCCGACACCAGCAAAAGTGGGGATCAGTTGCGAGTGGACACAGTGCACAGCGGCTCGACGACGTTGCGCCTCCAGCAACGCCCAGCTCAGAGCTCGGCGACTCGTCGTGGATCCATCGATACCTACGGCTATGCGCTCGAAGATTTTGGGTCGCGGAGGCAGCAAATCGAGCGGTACAACGAGCAGAGCAGTCGGGCTATAACTGACCAGGTCGGCACTCGTTGATGGCGAAAACATGCGCCGCCATCCGGCATTGTTGCGATGGCCGACCACTATTACGTCGCACCGCTCGGATCGAGCAAAGTCGTGCATGCCGACTGCGATGCCCATGGGCGACGACACGTCGAAAGCAACCGAGGTCACCGAACCTCCACGACGCGTCACCTCACCGCGGGCTTCATCCAATGCTGATCGGATGCGATGCTGGTGTGCGCTGCGACTCTCGGTTCGTTCAGACAAACCACTTTGTACGTGGGTCAGGATTACGGCACTCGAAAACTGTTTTTGTAGGGCCACGACGGCATCCCACATTGGACCCGCCTCGAGCTCATTGATATCCACCCCAACTAGCAACCGGTTGAACATTGCGACTCTCCTCGTACTCGACACCGTTCAGTGTCGACCTCCGAGAGACCGTTGCCTAGGGCACAAGGTCCTTGCGGTCCGGCAGACACTTGCCTGTCTGTGTAGAAATCTATACATTATTGGAATGGCGATACACGCTACCGAAACCGTTTCCGTCACCGACGCGTCGTCCCGCGGGGTAGCCGGTCTAGTTCGAGACGCCGAGCGTGGCCACGATCTCATAGTTGCCCGACATGGCCATCCCGTTGCAGCCGTTATCAGCATGGCTCGGTTCGATGGTCTTCGCGAGCTTGAACGAGATCTTCGCAGCGCATGTCTCGTCCTTACTCGCCTCGCCAGCGATACCGGCTCCCGCACCGATCTTAACGATGTGATAGCTGCCTTCGGTTTTGATCGAGCGGAGCTCGTCGCAGAACTCGACGCCGACCTTGCCGCCGGTCGGGACTGAACGGGTCGATCGGCGAGCGCCACATGGAGCTTCGCGCCCTCGCGCCTACGTTCGCCTCACCGATCCAGCTATAGGTGACGTCGAGCGGCTACTCGCTGTCGACCCACAGATCGTTCGATGGGCGCTCAAGAAGATGCTGCTCCTTGAGAGAGACCCGCAAGCGGGTCGGCCTCTGCTTGGCGATCTAATAGGCTGGCGCAAGCTCGTTGTGGGCGACCGAGACTGGCGCATCGTATGGCGAGTGACGGCCGATGCCGACGGCAATGCGGCGATCGATGTTGCCGAGGTGTGGGCAGTCGGAGCACGTACCGATGCGAAGGTCTATGCCGAGATGAGTGATCGAATTCGCGAACTTGGCGACACCCCGACAACTCAAACTCTTTCCAAAGTCATTGCACGCCTAGGACGATCTGCGGGCACCATCGCTGCAGCCAGCGAGCCCGTTCTTGATCCGGTACCCCTGTGGCTAGTCGAGCGTCTCGTGGGCCAACTCCACATGTCGGGCGATGACGTGGACCGACTCACTGGTGCCGAGGCGATGCAGATATGGGAAACATTTATCACGGGTGAGCGTTGAAGTCAGCTCGACAATCTGCACTTTTTCGTGACAACTGGGAAAAGTGTCGCCGTCACAACTTCGCACTCGACCTGTTGGCCCAACGTTTTCGAGTAATCGTCATCGAGATGCCGGGCTGGGGCGACCAACCCAACGACGTGGCCGACTTCGACGGGCTTGCTCATCAGGTTGCTGGCGTCGTCACCGACCTCGGTATTGGTTCGTTCCATCTGATGGGCACGTCGTTTGGCGGAGCATGTGCCATGCACATCGTGACGCTGTTCCCCGACCGGGTGCTGTCGTTGGTGCTCGACGCTCCGGCGAAGTTCCGCGAGGGTTCATCGCACCCGAGCACCTTGTCTCCCGAACAGTTCGTCGCGACGATGCGGGTTCACCCAGAACGTGCCCCTCACCCCGAGCCACCCGACGAAGCGTATATGGGTCGCATTTGGCCCATGATCGACCGCCTCATGCTCGACGGCAGCCTCGACGAGTGGACTTGCTTGCCGACTTCGAGGTGATGGTCGCAGGAGCGCGAGCAGCAATTGCCCGCCTGGCCAAACGCGGCAACCTGGCCGTCGTGCGTAACGGTCGGTCCACGTCGTACGGGCTCACGCCGAAACTAGCCAAGGTTCTGCCTTATGGACCGCTACATACCCAAGCATTCGGAACCAGCCGCACGGGTTGGGATGGTCGTTGGACCACTGTTTCGTTCTCGATCGAAGATCACGCACCGCGCCACGTGCGAGACGATGTGCGTTCCGAATTGGTCATGTTGCATTTCGCTGCACTGCACGACGGACTATGGGTTTCGCCCGCTCCGCCGAGCGGCGCGTTGCGAACTGTGCTGGCTTCACACCCGGCCGTGTCGTCCAGCATCTTTCACGGCAGCGCCGACGATAGCCCGGGCCTCACGTCACCAATCTCGGCGTGGGATCTGGCAGCCATGCGCCGAATGTACGACGAGTTTCGCACGACATTCGGGCCGCTGCGCCAACAACTCCACGACACGGGGCTCAACGATCGCGATGCGCTCGTCGCTCGGGTTCGCGTCACGTACCGCTGGTTCGTGATCGCCACCACCGATCCCGATCTGCCCGCCGAGCTACTCCCCGACGACTGGCCCCGCAACGAAGCCCACGCCATATATGCCGACCTGTTCGACCGCCTCGGACATCAAGCGGCCGACCGGGTGCGCCACGTACTGCAACGACGTGCACCTGGTCTTGTGCCGCTTGTGACCCAGGCTCCACGCAAGTCAGGGCTCGGCAATGAACAGCAACGAGGGTTCCTCGAGTAGCGCCTTGATGCGTTGAACGAATGTGGCCGCTAGCCAACCGTCGACGATGCGATGATCGAAGCTCGACGACAGGTTCATCATGGTTCGCGGAACAAAGCCGGTGCCGTCCCATACCGCACGGGTCTGCATCTTGTTCACGCCGATGATGGCGACTTCGGGGTGGTTGATGATCGGCGTCGTCATCAGACCGCCAAGAGCGCCGAGCGATGTAACGGTGATGGTCGAACCGGTGAGTTCGTGCCGCTTCGCCGTACCGGTCCGGGCCGCAGTGGTGACGCGTTCCATCTCTTGCGCGCTACGCCAGACGTCCATCGTGTGGGCATCGTGCACGACCGGCACAATGAGCCCCTGCGGTGTTTGGGTTGCGATACCAATGTGTACGGCGTCGTAGGTCGTGAGCAGTTGCGCTTCATCGTCGAATGTGGCGTTCACGTGGGAATGATCTGACACTGCTCGAACGATGGCGCACATGATGAACGGAAGGACAGTGAGCCGCGGCTGATCGGGGTAGGTGCCCGCTAAGGAGATCCGGAGATGTTCGAGTTGGGTCATGTCGATCTCGTCGACGTAGGTGATGTGGGGGATGCGCGAGCTAGACGTCGTTAGGTGTTCCGCTATCTTGCGCCGCAGCCCGATGATGGGGATCTCGGTTGTCGTCGCGGTTTTCGTGGCGGGTGACTGACGGTCGAGATCGTTGTGCGTGACTCGGCCGTCGGGACCCGAACCGGCGACCTCGGCGAGATCGACGTCGAGCCCGCGGGCCCGCTCTCGGACAGCGGGCGCGGCGAGCGCTCCTGGCACCGCAGGCGATGCGAGTACGGCTGCCTCGATCACAGGCGTCTCGGTCGTTGTCGAGTCTCGGATCTCGATACCAATGAAGTCGCTGCCCACGGCTAACACATCTCCAGCCGTGCCGTTCAGCGACACGATCGTGCCACCAACGGGGGCGTAAATCTCGACGGTTGCCTTGTCAGTCAGCACCTCGGCAACGACCGTGTCGGGCGTTACCACTTCCCCCACAACTACGTGCCAGGCGACTAACTCGGCCTCGGCCACGCCCTCGCCTACATCGGGCAGACGAACAACAAAAAGGCTCATGACACTCCTCTCATCGTGCCGCCACCGTCGAACGCATTGCGGCGCCGAGGCGGGCCGGACCGGGGAAATAGCTCCACTCGTGAGCGTGCGGATACGGGGTATCCCAGCCTGTCACTCTCATGATTGGAGCTTCGAGCGACCACAGCACGTTCTCTTGCACGACGGCGCACAGTTCGGCGCCGAAACCCGATGTCAGGGTTGCTTCGTGGGCAACAATGCAGCGACCGGTCTTTCGAACCGACTGCACAATCGTGTCCAAATCGAGCGGCACCAGGCTGCGCAGATCGATGATCTCGGCGTCGATACCGGTTTCTTGTGCGGCGGCTTCGGCCACGTGCACGAGCGTGCCGTAGGTCAACACGGTGACCGCTGAGCCGATGCGATGGATACGGGCGGTTCCGAGTGGCACGGTGTAGTGCCCGTCGGGAACTTCACCAAGTGGGTGCGCCGACCACGGGACGATCGCGCGCTCGTGATGCCCGTCGAACGGCCCGTTGTACAGCCGTTTGGGTTCGAGGAAAATCACCGGGTCGTCGTCTTGGATCGCGGCGATCAACAGACCCTTCGCATCGTAGGGATTCGACGGGATCACGGTCTTCAAACCGGACACGTGAGTAAAGATGGCCTCGGGACTTTGCGAGTGTGTCTGCCCGCCAAAGATGCCTCCACCGGTGGGCATCCTGATCGTGATCGGGGCCGTGAAGTCGCCCGCCGAGCGGTGCCGTAGACGGGCGGCCTCGGACACGATCTGGTCGTAGGCCGGGTACACATAGTCGGCGAATTGAATCTCGACGCAGGGACGAAGTCCGTAGGCACCCATGCCGATTGCCGCCCCAACTATGGCACTTTCGTTGATCGGCGCATCAAAGCAGCGATGCTTGCCGAATCGCTCCTGTAGCCCGTGCGTACACCGGAAGACTCCGCCGAAGTAGCCGACGTCTTGGCCAAACACGACGACCCGTTCGTCGTGTTCCATAGCGACAGCATGGGCGTCTCGGATCGCTTCGACCATCGTCATACGCGTCATGTCACAAGCCTGCCTGGTCACGTTGGCGGCGCAGATGATCAGGCATCACCGCGAACACATCATCGAACATCGACGCTGGTGCCGAGTGGTCGCTGCGTAGCGTGCCGAACTGTTCGGCCTCGGCAGCAGCAGCATGCACACGTGCCTCGGTATCGGCAACGCAGTGCTGATGCTGTTCCTCGCTCCACTCCCCAGTTCGAATGAGGTGATTCTTCAATCGGTCGATCGGGTCACCAAGCGGCCATGTGATCGGTTCGTCCCTCGGGCGATAGGCCGATGGATCATCCGATGTGGAGTGGGCGCCGACGCGATACGTCACCCATTCGATCAGCGTTGGGCCATGGTTATTCCGGGCCCGTTCGGCCGCCCACTGCGACACCGCATGGACTGCCAAATAGTCGTTGCCGTCGACTCGCAACGAAGCGATACCAAACCCGTGGCCACGAGTGGCGAACGTGGCCGAGTCGCCCCGGGCAAAGCCTTGGAACGTAGAGATGGCCCACTGGTTGTTGACGATGTTGAGGATGACCGGAGCATGAAACGTGGACGCGAACACCATCGCCGAGTGGAAATCGGATTCGGCCGTTGCGCCGTCGCCGATCCACGCCGACGCGATTCTGGTGTCACCCGACAGTGCCGACGCCATGGCCCAACCAACCGCTTGAATGAACTGTGTTCCAAGGTTTCCCGAGATTGAAAAGAACCCGTACTCGGCCGAGGAATACATCACAGGCAACTGGCGTCCCTTTAGCGGGTCGTGGCTGTTCGAGTAGATCTGATTCACCATGTCGAGCAAGGGGTAACCGGCCGAGATCAACAAACCTTGCTGACGGTACGTGGGAAAGCACATGTCATTGCGATCTAATGCCCGGCGATGGGCACACGACACGGCTTCCTCGCCGAGCGACTGGATGTAGAACGACGTGTTGCCTTGGCGGTGCGCCCGCAGCATCCGTGCGTCAAAAGCTCGCACGGTGAGCATGTCGCACAGGCCGTCGCGCAGTTGTTCGGCATCGAGCGTTCCCGACCACGGTCCGACCGCATCACCATGTACATCGAGTACCCGAATCATCTCGGAGCCAAGGTCGATAATGTCGGCCGCATCGACGTCGATGGGAGGTCTGCGCACCTCGCCAGCTCGATCGATGTGGAGGTCGCGAAACACCGGCTTATCGCCGGGACGCGCCGATGGCTCCGGGATTCGCAATCGCAACGGCTCGACCATGTTACGACTCTATGAGCTTGACGACCGCGGCCCACGATGCACTTGCCGGGTCGATGAGATCGAAGTGGTCTTCGCCGGGGACATCAATGCTGCGCACGTCGCCTTGGGGGTTCGGCACGGTGAACTCGGCCGGTACAATTGTGTCGAGCGCGCCACGGACCACCGCAAGCGCCACCCCGGCCGTCGTTGACGGCGTGGCGATCTCGTACCGCTCGGGCACTGCGGCGGCCTTGCCTCCGAGAAAGGCCGACACTGCGCCGCCGCCAAGCCCGGCGGCATCACCGGCAATCAGGTTGAAGACAGGTCCCTGGCCGATGGCGAGCCGTGGTGCTACGGCCGGACTCGCGCCGGGCGCACCCGAGGGCAGCGCGCCGCGCCCTGCAGCCCAAAGTGCCAGATGGCCACCAGCCGAGTGACCGACGAACACGACCTTGCCAAGGTCGAGTGGAGCCGATGCAGTTGCGAGCAGATCGACCGCGGCCGCCACATCGACCAGCGTGCCGGGGTAACCGCCGCCCGGTTGGCCGACACGTCGGTACTCGATGTTGAGGACCGCAAACCGGCGCGCCACAAGGTCCTTGGCCAACGGCGTCATCAGGTCGAGCCCGTACTGTGCTTTCCAAAAACCACCGTGGATCAACACGACAACCGGTAGCGGTCCGGCCGCGTCGGGCGGAAGCCACAGTTCCGCGAACTGTGATGGGTCGTCGCCGTACGTAAGCCGGGTGGGCGCTTCAGTTGGCGATGTCGATGCCTTGGGCATCGATTTGGGTGTCGTGGAACATGCAGCGCCAAACGGCGTCAGCGCCAAGACCACAGCGACGACGTCTCGAAGTCTTCTCGCCATTGGGCAACCGTACCCCTCCCGGCGCTACAAACCCGATCGACCGAGGCTGTGATCATCGAGCAGCCGGTTGAAGACGAGCATGCGCGCCAACCCGGCTAGAGAGCGCGCCGGTGCGCGTAACCTCATGAACCATCAAATCATGAACCACCGAATTTGGTGGTACCAAGAATAGTGGTAAAGTCGTGCGGATGGCAGATTCACCTTTTGCAGGTAGACACACCGAACTCGCCAAGCTGTCGGCGCTCCTCGCCGAGGCGACGACGACCCAGACTGGCCGTCTTGTGGTCATCCGCGGGCGTCGCCAGGTTGGAAAATCGACGCTTGTCGAAACGTTCTGTTCGCGAAGTTCAGCGCCTTCAGCGTATTTCACAGCGGCCAAGCGTCAGCCTGCCGCAGCGGCACTCACTCTATTTGGCGATGTCATCGCACGATCCAGCATGGGCGGATCGCACGCAGCAGCATCTGGCTTCACCGGCTGGGAACAAGCGCTCGACATTGCAACCGTCGGCAGTGCTGCATCCATCATTGTCATCGATGAGTTGCCATGGCTCCTGGAGATGGACGATGCCTTCGAGGGCCTGCTCCAGCGCGTGTGGGACCGGGTATTGCGTAAGCGCCCAGTTCTCGTCATTCTCGTTGGTTCCGATCTGGCGATGATGGACGCGCTCACCGAGTATGGCCGTCCCTTATACGATCGCGCCGCAGTCCTACGGGTCGACCCTCTCAACCCTGCTGATGTCGCAGACCTCACGGGCATAGACAGCGCCGACGCTATCGAGGCCTGGGTGCTTACCGGCGGTTTTCCCAACCTCGTGCGCGCTTGGCCATCTGGCGGCACCGCTGTCGACTTCCTTTCCACCCAACTCCTCGACGCGTCCAGTCCCCTGATCGTTTCGGGCGAGCGAAAGGTTGCCGCGCAGTTTCCTTTGGACGCCTTTGCCCGACCGGTGCTCGACGCGATCGGATCGGGAACACGCGAACACGGCAAGATCGGCCAGCGAAGCGGTCTGGGCGGATCCTCCTTGGAGCGCGCCCTCGCCATGCTCGTCGAAACGCGCACGGTGGTACGCGAACGCCCGTACTCAACTGACGTATCCAAACTCACCCACTACCGGATCGAGGACGCCCACCTCAAGGTCTGGGCCCGATACGTAACGCCCAACATGCCATCGATTGAACGCGGAGCCGGTGCCGCCGTGCTGCGACGCGTGCTCGGCGATTGGGAGGCATGGAAGGGGTACGCCGTCGAGCCTGTCATTCGCGAATCCATCTTCAGACTTGCCCTTCACGACGATGCCCTGTCGTCGGCGGCACACGTGGGTCGGTGGTGGCGTCGCGACGGCCAAACAGAGGTCGACATCGTCATCGGCGACCGGCTTCCGGCAGCCCGCACCATCCTTGCCGTCGGCTCGATCAAGTGGCGCCAAACCGAACCGTTCGGTTCGGCTGATCTACGCCAACTCGCCCATGCTGCCACCCAAGTACCCGGCGCCGAAGGTGTCGAGTTGGTAGCGGTAAGCCGTGTCCCGTCTCGCATCGATGGCATCTCGCAAATGTGGGCCCCTGACGATCTGATCGCGGCGTGGAGATAGGAATCATCTCTCTCACACGGTCGCAGTACTCTTAGGTCATGGACCCACGCGAGACGCACACCTCAACGTCTGCGTTCGGTGTGGGCCGTCGCGAGGGCCACGACGCAACCGAGTTCTACTCACGTTTCAATCCTCCGGTGCTGTCCGACGACGAGCACATCAACCGCACACCCGAACTCATGGCCGAGCTTGGGCGCGGACGCTTGTTCAATGAATCGGCCGAAGCCATGCGCCAGCTGCCAGACAACTGCGTGGCGCTGGTTGTCACGTCGCCGCCGTACTTTGTGGGCAAGGAATACGAACTCGCCGTCACCGGTGAACTCGACAGTGCAACACGGGTACCCGGCACGTACTTCGAGTTCCTCGACATGCTGCGCAACGTCTTCGCCGAGTGTGTTCGTGTTCTTGAGCCAGGCGGGCGCATCGCCATCAACGTCGCCAACCTGGGCCGAAAGCCGTATCGCAGCCTTAGTGCCGACGTTATCTCGATCCTGCAAGACGACCTTGGGCTACTACTTCGCGGCGAGGTTATCTGGGAGAAGGCCGCAACCTCGGCAGGTTCGTGCGCATGGGGGTCGTTCGCAAAGGCATCCAACCCCGTGCTTCGCGACATGACCGAGCGGGTAATCATCGCGTCGAAGGGTCGGTTTGCTCGTGCGGTCGCCGTGAAAGATCGACGCCGCCAGAACCTGCCTCATGAATCAACGCTTGCAAATGACGAGTTCGTCGACGTTACCCGTGACGTGTGGCGAATCGACGCCGAGTCGGCAACCAGAATCGGACACCCGGCGCCATTCCCGGTCGAGCTGCCCCGCCGACTCATCGACCTCTATACGTACAAGGACGACATCGTTCTCGATCCGTTCGCTGGCTCCGGCACCACGGTCGTCGCCGCCGCACGCACGGGGCGCATCGGCGTTGGCTATGACACCGACCCGACGTATATCGAACTCTCGCAACGCCGCCTAGACGCCGAACTTCGACGAGCGAACACCCTTGTCGAAGTGACCAAAACGATCGATCAAGGGTCCGTTCAGTCACAACAAGAGGTTGTCTCGAAGCTATCGCCCGAAGATCGCCAGGAACTCTTCCAAGCTCAGGCAGTGCGAGCAGGGAAAAAAGTCCAGGACATTGCTCGAATCGTTCTCAGCGAGGCCGGTTTCGAAGCCATCGACAACAAGGCCAAACACTTTTCGGGCATTATCGATTTCGACTTCCAGGTCACGAGCCCTAGCGGCGAACGGCAGTGGTGGGTCGATGTGCCCGGCGCGTTTACGACCAGCCGGCCGGGTCTACAGCGCACCGACACCGTCTGGAAAATGCTCGGCCGCCTCCACGTACTGAGCGCCATGAGCGACGGTCAGGACCGAAAGGACGACAGGGTGCTGGTACTTACATCCAATCTTCCAAAGGCTGGCTCGCCCGGCGACCGCGCGCTGCGTGCCATCGGCCCTCGCTGCATCTTCGACGTTATCGAACTGTACGACCCGGCTGGCCGTGAACGTCTGCGACGGTATGCAACCGATTCGGACCCTACCCAACTTGCAGGCTTTTGGACCAACGCCGAGCTCGGGCCGTGCATCCAAACCTCCCTATTCGTCGAAGCTCATTAAACCACGTACATGGACGTAGGTCGTTGGCCAGTCACGAGTGAACCAAGCCGGTTGTTCCCGTTGTATACCCGGGGCAACGTTGGCGAAGTCTTCCCGAACGTTGTGTCGCCGCTCACGTCGTCACTGTTCGGGCCAACCGTTCGCGACGTGTTCATTGACACCTATACCGACTTCGGTGCGCTCACCACGCGTGAACTTGCCGATGCACCGGTGAGCGGCTGGTTTTGCGGCTACCTCTACCTCAACCTGTCAGCCGGCCGACTCGTGGGCGTTCGAACCCCGGGCGTATCGGCCAGCGACATCGACGCCCAGATGTACGGCACCTACGGGGCGCCGCCCTACAAACGTAAGCGAGGCGACCGAAACGTGCGGGCGTCGACCCGGCTGATCCGCTCGGCCCTTCGACTACTCCGCAAGCCGCCACTGACCGGCTTCGATGAGGCGCGTCGACAATCCGACGTGTTCGTGGCATCTCTGGCCAAACCCGCCGACAGGACCGATGCAGAGTTACTGGCCTCCATCGACACCTTCTTCGTTCCGTACTACGACGATTTTCGACGACTGAGCACCTCGTCGGCGATCGCCACCTCCGGCCGGGTGATGATCGAACGGGTTCTGTCATCCAAGCGCCATACAAACCCGCAATCGTTGGTCAACCGTCTGACTGCCGGTGTGGGATCGATCGATTCGGCCGCGCTCGCCATACGCTTGTGGGACCTTGGGCGCCTCGTGGCGTCGGAGGTGTTCCCGACCGCCGAGTTTGATTTCGCTACCGACGGGGTTATCGAACGATTGCGGGCCGACGACCGCGGCCAGAGTTTCGTGGGCGAGTTCGACCGCTTCCTGACTGACCACGGACATCGATGCGTCGACGAGTACGAGATGGCGGTGCCGTCGTGGTCAACCGATCCGCGCATGGCCATCGCCGCCATCGATCGACTGCGGCTAGCACCGGCCGACCGGTCGCCCCATTTGGCGCTGGAACGTACGACGGCCGATCGTGTCGACGCCGAACGTGAGGCGTATGCCCGCACGCCGCGGATTCTGCGGCCGATCCTGCGCAAGGGAATCACCGTCGCACGCGAAGGTGCAGAGGCCCGAGAGCGAGCCAAGGACCTCTTCGTTCGTGACATGGCGGCGATGCGGCTTGTACTTGGCGAACTGGCGCGACGGGCGCAACAACGCGGCGGGCCCACCAATACTGTCGATTGTTACCTGGTTACCTCAACCGAGCTGGCCGAATTTGTTCGCGATCCGATTAAGTTGGCACCAACCATCGCCGAGCGTGTCGAGTTACGCGATTACTTGCAGGCCCGTGTGCCGCCGTTCTTGTTCGACGGCCGAGCGCCCGACCCATCGACCTGGGAGTTACGGCCAACACTGGCCACCGAAACCACGGCGACGGGCACACTGACCGGGTTGGGTGTGTGCGGCGGCGTTGCCACCGGGCCTGCTCGCGTGGTGCTCGATCCGAATGACCCGCGGGGTTTGGAACCAGGCGATGTGCTGCTCGCGCCGTTCACCGACCCGGCCTGGACGCCGCTGTTTCTTGGCGCTTGCGCTGTGGTCGTCGACATCGGAGCGCAGCTCAGCCACGCCGCCATCATCGCCAGAGAACTCGGTATCCCCGCCGTCGTGAGCGTTACCGGTGCCAGCGCCAACATCGCCGACGGCACGATGCTGCGCGTAGACGGCACCCGCGGCGAGGTAACGATTCTGTGACAACTGAGACGGCACACTCGCGGGCCAGCACGCTAGCGTTGTCGACATGTGCCGGAGCATCCGAGTCCTTGCCAACTTCGAGCCGCCCGCTACCGATGCCGAGATTGACGCCGCTGCGCTGCAGTTTGTTCGCAAGGTTGCAGGCACGGCCAGACCGTCGCGGGCCAACGAGCAGCGCTTCAACGACGCCGTCGCCGCAATTTCTGCCATCACCCACGAGCTCGTCCACGCAATCGAGAGCTCGACGCCGAAGCGAAACCGCGAGGTAGAAGCGGCCAAGGCCAAAGCCCGCGCCGTCGAGCGGTATAGCGCTGCGAGCTGACCTAGCGGTAGTACCCCACAATGTCGACGATGACATGCGTGGCCCCGCCGCCTGGCGCGACCTTGAGCTGCGCCGACGAGTTCAACGCAACGGTGATCTCATTCGCGATGTTCTCGTCGGTGGACGACCAGTTCATAACGCTTGTAGCCGGTGGGCTGGCCAGGGCGGCTGAATACGCTTTGATAAACCCGAATGTGCCCACCGTTCCGGTGAGTGTGACGTTCACCAAGGCGGCCGTGGCTCCTGCTGGCACCGCCACAAGCAGTACGCCCGCACCATTTCGGCCCGTTGCAAGGCTCACCGTGGTGACGCTGCCCGCTGCCAGCCTGGATGCCGATCGCGAGTCGTATGCGCGTAACGGCTCGGGTAGAACATGCAACGCTCCGGCCGTCGCTGGGCCGCTGACCTTTCGCCAGGTGCCAGGGTTGCCGCCCCCGATGCTGAACCAAACATCACCGCTACTGTCACAGGCCAACTCGCCCATGTTGTGCGACGTGGTCCGTTCCGGGCCAGGCAAACCCCCGGGGAGCAACTGCAAATTCGCTTGGACGCCACCGACAGCCATGATGCCGGTACCCAACTCGCTCGAACCGTAGATGCCGACGCCACGGACGGTTCGGCTGTACCCGCTGAGCGCAATATTGCGCAGCCCCGAACACCACGCCGCAACGGTAGAGTTCGGGCTCAGAGTGGCACCGACACCAGCCGACGAATCAGTGACGGTGAAGATGCTCGAACCAGCCGGAGCACCGTTGTAGATCAACGCCGTTTCAGTCTGGGACGTTTGGGTCTCATTTCCGATCACCAAGTCGACCCCATCGGTTGCACCGGCCGGCGCAGCGACCACGAGGGCCACCGCGCCTCCGGCTGCGAGCGCTCCTGCCGTGCCGATCAGCAGCTTTTTCAATGCGTCACGCCGCGTCGCCGACTGCGACAACACAGCGGACGAGGGCGGCACCTGCATGGCAGCGATGACGCCCGACTGATGATCGAGTCGGCGTCGTTGCTCTTCGATCTGACGCTTCAGCTCGGCCAGTTCCTCAACGAGATCGCTCATCGTGGTCTCCGTTCGTCCTGGACGGAGGGAGTCTCGGTCCACGGCACTGCTCAGAACACCATAGGGTTGTCAACGGTCCTGCGAGCGGAACTTGCGGGTAACCAGAACTTTCGCCTTGATGCCGGCTGGCGGTCAGAGGGCGCGCATTCGGTTGTTGCGAGGGTTGTGTTCAACCTCGGCCAACCCGAGCGTCTCGAGGACCGGCGGGACGTAGTTTCCGAATCGACCGCGCAGGCCTTTCTTGAAGCCGTACCAGCCGCCAACAGGGTTACCGTCGGCCCGTCCCCACGCCTCGACCGTGTCGGGTGCTGCTGGCTTTTGTTCATCGGCGTTGCCCAGCGCCATCCAATCGCCGCGCTCGGTCAGCATGTGGTGCAGATCATCGATACAGCGCAGATGATACCGAAGCTGTGTCGAGCCGACCTGCACAACCAGGGCTGGCGGATCGGCAGTCGGGTCCCGGTACGCCACGAAATCCGACTTTCCCGGTGGGGTAGTCAGCACCCATGGATCCATTTGTGTACCGGTTCCCTCAACGTTGCTCATGTACTCACTGTAGAGATCTGTAGATGACATCTTCTGTCATGATTGGCGAGATTAGTGAGATACTTGTGTGATGCGCGCGGGGCGGCTCATCAGTTTGATGTTGTTGCTGCAGAACCGCGGCAAGCTCACTGCGGCCGAACTTGCCATCGAACTGGAAGTCAGCGAACGGACCGTCTTGCGGGACATCGAAGCGCTCTCGGGCGCAAGTGTACCGGTGTACTCGACCCGCGGTCCCAGTGGCGGCTTTCAACTGGTCGACGGCTACACCACGCAGCTTTCCCCCCCGGCGCAGTCCAGTCATCCAGTCAGCTTGCACGGAGCTCAACGGGCCGACGTGCTCATCACGGCGGAAGGCCAACGACTCGCCGTTCTGCTCGGACGCCTCCCACGGATTCGGATCCGTGGGTCCATTTCCCCCAGCAGCAGTTGGCTACGCGGCTCGTTCCTGATCGGTACCATCGAGAACACCATCGTCGATGTTCTCTCGCTTGGTCCACACATCCAGATACTTGAGCCAGCCGAACTACGCGAACAGATTGCCGACCGAATCCACCGCACCGCAAGTCTGTATCCGCCGACGTAAGCCTTCGAATCAATCCGTTGGTGCTCGATCCGCTTCATGAGTACCAGCAGGGTTCACACGCTGACCCCTCCACGATGTCTCGAGCGTCCAGGTCCCACAGGGCCGGCGCCACGCCGGGACGAAAACGGACACCAACCGCCTCGACATTTGCCGGCAACGGGAACGTCCACGCCGACGTCTCCGGCCCACACAGCCAGAGTTCGCCGGTACTCAGCCACAACAGGTCTAGGCATGCGTCGAGAACCAGCCGGTGTCGGCCGGTCGGGCGAGCCGACCACGAACACGCGAGCACGCGGTCCAGGTCGGGACGAGGAGGGACCGGCTCGAACCATCGCGCACACTCAGCGTAGAGGCGCCTCACATCGTTTGCGCCAGCTCGTTGAACAACGCCTCGCCTGTCGCCTGAACCCCGCGAGCCAAGAACCATGCACACACGTTGTCGCAGTCACGCCGCAAAAACGCGAGAGCCTGCGGGTTTTCTACAAGGTCGACGGCTTGGGGAAGATCGATCAGAACGAGCCGACCATGGTGCACCAAGATGTTGTAGGGCGACAGGTCGCCGTGTGCGTAGCCCGCTTCAATCACATGAGCGAGTGCCACCCGCAGCTGGTCGTACAGCAAACCAGCCTCATCGACGGTGGGATGAAGCTGTGCGAGTCGAGGTGCGGCTACACCATCGTCGTCACCAACCGCGAGCGCGTCGGACGGCCGATTGGTACCGCCGACGCCCAAATCGCCGCTACCTGCCGAAGCCACGGCGCCGTGGCTCGCTACCCGCAATGTCGATGATTTCACCGACACCGGCATCATCATCGTCAACCCTTGGTCGTGACCTGCGCAGCCCATCATGATGATTGAGGTCGCACAGGCCGGAGGCTTCACAGCGAAGTACGGCCAACCTACCGTTACGGTTCTCGCCCGAGTACAGGGTCGCTTTTCGTTCCTTCACCCGGACGAGATCGTGTTCATATGTCGATGGAGGGACGGAGTCGGGCGCCGCCAACCACCAAGAGCACGTCAGAAGCTCAACAAGCTACGTAGGCCCCTGGTCGGGATCGAGCTGCCCCGCGGCGTTATCGTTCTGTGTGGACTCTTCGAACAACGCGGCCGCACAACGAGATGAAACTCGCGGGCTTGCTCTTGGCTTCATCGGGGTGCTTTGTTTCAGCGTGTCACTGCCGGTCACACGGGTTGCGGTGCGAGAGTTCGGCGTCATGTTCGTTTCATTTGGGCGAGCAGTCATCGCAGCGTTGCTCGCCATCGCCGTCGTCATCGCCACACGGACACCTGTCCCACCTCGCCGACTCTGGCCTCGCCTCGGGGTCGTCATCGCTGGAGTCGTAGTCGGTTTCCCAGCCTTCACTGGGCTGGCATTGCAACATGCACCCGCTGGTCACGGCTCGGTTGTGGTTGGTCTGCTGCCAGCCGCAACAGCCGGCATGTCGGTGCTTAGAACCGGCGACCGGCCGTCTGGGCGTTACTGGCTGTTTGCTGCTATGGGCGCGTTGGCTATCGTCGTACTATCAATCGCTCGCGGAACACGCGACATCGCTATCGGCGACGCCTATCTGATCGCAGCAGTCCTGGCGGCAGCGATGGGATACACGGAAGGTGCGCTGTTGTCACGAGAGCTTGGCGGTTGGCAAACAATCAGCTGGGCGGTCATCGGTGCCCTGCCACTCACGGTTCCACTGACGCTCATCGGACTGGGGCCCGTCGGCGGAAACGAACCTTTGACGGCCTGGTTCAGCCTTGGATATCTCGGAGCCGTTTCGATGTTTCTCGGGTTCTTCGCCTGGTACGCGGGTTTGGCACTCGGTGGAATAGCCCGCGTCAGCCAAGTGCAGCTTCTGCAGCCAATCCTTTCATTGGTGTGGGCAACACTGTTCCTGCGAGAACGACTCGACCTGCTCATTGTCATCGTCGCAATCATTGTCTTGCTCTCGGTCCTCGGTTCGCGCCGCAGCGCCGTGGGCACCCAGCGGGGGGTACGGTGACACGGTGCGACGAATGTTGTTCTTTATTCCCCTTGCGGTGGTCGCCTGCACGTCAACTCCCACTCCTGCAGCCATACGCGTCAGTAGCACGACCACGACCACGTCCACTACCGCTTCGTCGACTACAACGGTGCCGCTAGCCACCACCGTCGTCGCGGCGACGCCGAACACCACGACCGCCGCTACAGCCGCAACCTGTCGGCAGTACCGGCCCGAAGTTCGCGGAAAGTTGCCTGCCGCACTTACCGAATTGTCGGGATGGGCGCTATCGAAACGTCATGCCAATGTGCTGTGGGGGCACAACGATTCGGGCGATGGCGCTCGCCTTATCGCTGTGTCGGCCGTCGACGGATCCCTTGTCGGCGAAGTCGATGTAACCGGCTCTCCATCCGCCGACTGGGAAGACGTCGCAACCTATGCCGACAAGCAGGGCCAAAGTTGGATTGTTGTCGCCGACGTCGGCGACAACGCAGCACGACGACGCAGCGTCAGCCTCGTGCTGATTCCCGAGCCAGATTTGGCGACCAAGTCGGTAGCCGCCGCGGGCACGGTGACCGTTACCTGGGCCGACGGCCCCCACGACGTCGAAACGCTCATTGTCGACCCGATGAGCGGCGACGCAACCCTGATCGGGAAACGCTACACCGGCAGTCCCCAGGTATCGGTCGATCGGATTCCTGCTGCATCGTTAGTTCCGGGTGCGAGTATCACATCGGAAAAGCTTGGCTGGTTCACGGTTCCGTCAGGTGAACAATACGGCCCGACGGCTGGTTCCATCGATGCTGCTGGCAGCACCATCGGGCTGGTGTTCTACAACCGGACCATGTGGTGGACGCGGTCCCCCGGTACCAGCGTTGCCGACACGATTCTTCGTAGCGAGCCGTGCACGATTTCGTCGGGTTTGGGGCAATACGAGTCAATCGCAATCGCCGACGACGGTGCCATATTGATCGCAACCGAGGGCCGTACGGTTCCGCTCGTAGCCCTAGTTGCTTCTGCCAGCTAGTTGAAGACCCAGGTACGGGCTTGCTTGATCGATAGTGCACCGCTCTTGGTGATTTTGAATTCGATCTCCATTGCGAACTTCTCGCTCTGCCCAACGTTGTAGAGAACCGCGAATTGGTCCTTGATCACCGACAGGCTTGATCGAAGCGCAGCGGTCTGGGTCGTGTTCAAGAGCAAGTCGCCCGGTTCGGCAAGGTTTGACCGGTTGATCACGTTGACCGAGCCATCCGAACCGAGCAACAAAGCCTCGGGGACCGACAGCGCCTCCGGGTTGGTCACCAAATCTTCTCCCAGTTGAGTGTTCACGTAAAACGCCCCCGGGGTTTCGTACACGGGGTCGATGCTGACGGCGACACCGTTGGCCCGCTCGTCATCGACATTGGGGATGGTCAGCACGCCCATGGCGGTCGTCAAATGGTCGATGCGGTAAAAGTCGCGCTCGAGGAAAGCCCGCAGGTTCCAAACGCTGGCGTACACCTGTTTGATGCACTTGGACATGTGGCCCTCGTCGGGGCGTTGCGTCTTGGAGTCGTATAGGCCCGCCCCGCTGAACCCGGGCAGGTCTTCGTTGTTCGTACTTGACCGGCAACGAATAGGTGAGCCTGCAGGAAACGACTTCTGGAGCGTTGAAAGTTCGGTCATCATCCATGCGGGCATGGTCGCGGCTTTGATGGCATCTCGAAGTTCGCCGAGTTGCTTGTCTTGCACAGCCGGATCGGACCGGAACTTCGCGTCAGCGATCATCGTGCGTGCTCGGACGTAGAGACCGGCTGCCTTCATGAACTCGTCGTAGAAGTAGAACGGCACGGCATAGCCATCGGGCACGTCGGCGTCGGGAAGGTCGAGTTTACCGAGCGTTGCAAGGTTGGCAGCCTTGACGCCATACGCCTTCCAGTCGTCGAACCCGATCTTAGTCAGGGGCGCGATGGCGTGCACAGTGAGGTCTCGCTGCGGGGTTTGAGCGGCAACCGGGCGTGCGGCGGCATGGTGCGCTTCGACCTCGCTTTGGGTCGCCGGGGCAATCGTGACACCTGCTGTCGCAACGGTGTATTTCACGTAGCGGCCGATCAACGCCTTGATCTGTGGATCGGTGAGCGCACTGGCGATGACTGCATTCGGAACCTTGTCCTGCACGGCTCGCAGGTTCACATGCGACAGGGGTGTCTGGCCGACGGTAGTAATGACACCAGCTACGCGAGACAACTCATTGGGAAGCGCAGGATAGATGACGACGTCACGGGGATTTGGACGTTCGTCGAGCGTCATCACACGTAGCAAGCCGAACCCGACCGCCGCATTGAGCGGAGAGAATTCAGCCGGAGTGGCCGAAGCAGCCGTTAACACCTCGGGTGTCAAAGTACTGGAATTCGATGACGATGGGCTGCACGCACTGGCTGCAATAGCCACCGCGAGTCCGACGGCAAGCGAGCGTGATTTCAGGGCGAGTCTCATTCCATGATCACCGGAACACGGTAGGCGTCGTACGAGGCCTTTTCCTTCTTGTAGAGGGGAAGGCCAGCCTGCGCGAAGGCCAGGTACGACAGGTTGTTCTTGAGTACCGGCATACTCGTTACCAATAGCTCGTAGGCCAGAGCGATCTGTTCGAATGTGTAGGCGTCGTTCGGCTGAAACGCGAACCGGTATCGACCCTTCGAGCCGTCAGCGGCGGTGGCGTAAGCGTCATACGCAACATCGCCACGCATCTTGTCGGCGGATGGTCCTCGTCCACCAGAAATGCCGACAACCGACGCGAACTGAGGGTGAGCGCGGAAGGCCTCGGTGTTCATGAAGTAGATGCTTGGGTGTGCCTTGTCGATGTCGATAATCCAGAACTTCATGAACTCAATGCCGGCGAGGTACGCGTCACGAGCGACGTCGTCGCCCTGGTATGAGAGTCGCTCGAAGGACGCCTTGTCGGGGACGATGACGGCACCGTTTGCCGGGTCGAGACGCGGGGCAGGGTTGAACGGGTTGGCGTTCACCGGATCGGCAAGCTCGGTCAGGTCGTTAGCGCCATCGCCATCGATATCGCCGGGGCTAGCAACGCTGAATGTAGCGACCCGGTAGTGCTCCTTCGGTAACTGATTACGGCCGTCGGTAAGCGCAGTCGTTCCGGCCTTACCAATTGTGATGGAAACCGGGATCTCGGTCACTGCGTTTAGGTTCGGCTTGACGTACAACACAAAGTATTTGTCGGGCGTGGAATCGACTACGACCGACGTGACGCCTGCGGGCGAAGGGGCGGTAGGTTGAGTTGTCGGTGCGGTCGCTTTCGATACGGTCGTTGCCGCCGTGGCCACCGTGGTGGCAGGCACGGTCAAAGTAGTCGCCAACACCGGCTGGGTCGAAGCGACACCCGCTACACCCGCGGTACCCGCGGTTGTGGCCGGTTCGGATGCAGGCGCGCCTGTTCCGTTCGCCGAACATGCGACAGCGAGGCCGAGCATCGTCACCGAGCATCGTTGCAGCATGAGGCGCGAGCGGCGCTGACGGGTTTCACTAGTTAAACGCATGTCACCTAGTTAAGTGGACGAGTCTGAGGAATTCCTGTGAGTCGAATGTGAGTTTGCGCCCAAGCGGAATAGGTTCAAAATGGACGAATGAATTCCATGTTGCCAACAACCATGACGGCTGTGCTCACCACAGGGCACGGCAGTTACGAACGGCTTGAGTGTAGCGACGACGTACCTGTTCCTCGACCAGGGCCTCGGGACGTTCTTATCGCGGTCAAGGCTGCTGCTGTCAACGCAACCGACATCAACACTCGGGTCGGCTGGTACTCCCAAGGCGCCGACGACACTGGATGGACCGGTATGTCCTTGCAGTTCCCCCGAATCCAGGGGATCGATGCGTGCGGCCACATCGTTGCCGTCGGGGCAGACATCGACCCAGGCCGGATTGGTGAGCGAGTGCTTGTCGAACCCGCTATCCGCGAGCCGCTCCAATGGGTCCCTCACAAAGCGCTGTACCTCGGATCCGAGCTCGATGGCGCTTTCGCCGAATATGTCACCGTGCCATCCGTCCACGCGTGGTGCGTCACCAGCGACCTCACCGACATAGAGTTGGCGACGTTCCCGTGCGCGTACGGCACTGCCGAGAATCTGCTCACGCTTGCACGAGTGGGATCCGAATCCACAGTGCTCGTCACGGGCGCCTCAGGTGGCGTCGGGTCGGCGGCTGTTCAACTCGCGGTCGCCCGGGGCGCGTTTGTTGTCGCCGTTGCCGCCGCATCGAAGGTGGAAGCGATTCGAGCATGCGGCGCAACCCAAGTGATAGGTCGCGACGACGACCCGAGAGAGGTCATGGGACGTGATGCGTTCGACGTTGTCATCGACGTGGTGGGAGGAGCGTCTTGGCCGCGTCTACTCGAGGCGCTTCGACCCGGCGGGCGCTATGCAGTGGCCGGGGCGATCGCCGGGCCCATCGTGGAACTCGACCTGCGCACGCTCTACCTCAAGGACCTACAGCTCCTAGGCGGCACAATTGTCGAGCCTGCCGTCTTCGCCGCGCTCATTGGGCGCATCGAGAAAGGCGAGATCAGGCCACTTGTTGCGGCCACGTTCCCGTTGCCCGACATAGTCATCGCGCAACAGCTGTTCGAGTCGAAACAGCACGTCGGCAAGATCGTGCTCGTGGTCGACTGAACAAATAGCGACGATACGCATGTATCAAACCGCAGACACGCGCCTCTCTATGACCTTCGCGTAAGGCACCGTGATTTCAAAGGCCGCAACCACGTCGTAGGCCTGACCGGGATGTTCATCGGTACCTGCTTCCCAGCTGTGCCACGGGTATTCAACCGCTCCATTGTCGCGAAGAACTGGGGCACCGGTCGCCGGGTCGAACACGAAAAACGGGCCGTGTTCCTCGCCTTGCAATACCGGGGTGCGGTAGCGCTTTTGCGAGTCCGGTGCATCGGTCACGTACATGCCTCCCCGACCGGTGCCGTTGTACATCACCCAGTGCACTTCAGCAAATGCCGGCGCCGTTACTTTGGGCGCACGCCCGTGGTTGTGAGTCGACATATCGACACCCTTACCGGCTACCCACGTGAACAGGTAGGCGATCTCGTGGCCGTTGTTGTCGAGGAGGTGGAAGCCAGGAGCGAGGTGGGCATCGACGCCGTCGAAGATCGGTGTGGCTGCCGTATACATGGACTCATACGATCGCCACAGCAAACGGTCGGCTAACGGACCGCCATATGTCAGCTGCTCAACCGACGAGATAGCCGCTGTGGTATCGCCGATTGCACTAAAGACAGCAAACAAGGCACCGGTGCTCGCCGCTTCCACCCCACCGTCCAACAACTCGGTGCGCCGGACCTCTCCGACAACTGGGTACGCCGACTGCCCGGCTTGAACGAGCGTGCCAGTGATCACCTTCACGAACACAGGCCCGCGCGTCCGATCGGGACGGAACTGCTGCCCGGCATCGAGCCGCACGAATCGCAGCGCCCATGCACCTATGGTCCATACGTCGGAGAGCACGGGCCCGGGGCCGGAGCCAATGTGCACGTCCACTCCGAGGCGTTCGACTGACGGTTCAAGCAAGGCGATCATGCTCATCTCGCCACACTAACTAGCCCGCTCGGCAGGTAACCTCAGCGAACGAGGAACGGGGACTTTCATGATCGTTATAGCTGCCACGATTGACTACGCCAATCAGGTGTCGCGAGACGCGGCGGTCACAGCCTCGGCTTCGATTCAGTTGGCGACGCGGGTCGATGAAACGGGTTGCCAGGCATATTGCTTTGCCGCCGACCCCTCGGTCGCCACACGTATCCAGGTGTACGAATTGTGGGACGACGGCCCGTCGCTCGCTGCCCACTTCGAGCACGCCAACTATTTCATAATGCGCGACGTACTACGCGAGTACGGCATCACAGGGGCGTGGAATCGGATGTATCTCGTGGACAAGAGCGAACCGGTTTATGCCGTTGATGGCAGTGCCCGACACACGTTTTTCGCAGACGAATGAACGCCATCGACCTCCATGCTCACGTAGTGCTGGAGGCGGGGTTCGGGCAGGCTGGCCGGTTCGGTCCCGAACTCGCTGTTGATGCTAACGGTGTGCCGTTCTTTCGGATCGGCGAGTACGTCATGAAACCAATGCCATACCGCGGCAGCCTGTTCATGGACATCGACAAACGATTGCGGGCTATGGATCGTGACGGCATCGACGTCCAACTGCTGTCGCCAAACCCGCTGACGATGTTCCATGGAATCGAGGTCGCTGATGCCGTGCGATTCTGCCGCGTTCACAACGACGCCATGGCCGAGCTTGTACGTGCGCATCCCACACGATTCGCGGGATGCGCCACGCTCCCCATGCAAGACATCGACGCTGCGCTTCGTGAGTTGGTGCGGTGCCGACGTGATCTTGGCCTCGTGGCAGTACACCTTGGAACCGATCTCGGCTACCCGCTCGATGATCCACGCCTCGACGACTTCTACCGAACCTTGGTCCAATTCGACATGCCGTTGTTTCTGCACCCGGCTTCCACCGACGGAGTGGGTGCACCTCGCGACCCTCGGTTGGGCCGGTTCGACCTGGGCATTCTGTTCGGATACACCTTTGACGAAACGATCGCCGTTGTCGAGTTGGTGCTTGGCGGCGTCACCCAACGCCACCCCCATCTCGACATGTGCATCTCGCACGGCGGCGGTGCCATTGCGTTCCTCGTCGAGAAATTCGAGCTCGCTGTCGGCACCCGGCCGTGGGGGCCAGAGCATCTGCGCGACGGTGGGTTACGAGATCATTTGCGCATGTTGTGGTACGACTCGCATATGGATTCACCCAGCGCTCTCGCCACGCTCATCGACGTCGTCGGCACGGACCACATGGTGTTCGGTACGAATTACGGCGGGTGGGATTCGGGCGGCGCTCACGCACGAGATCCGTTCACGCTGTCGCTTACACCGAACGCCGAGCGATTGCTCCGCCACGACCCAACGAAGGTGGCAACATGACCCTCAGTACCGCTTCTGACGTGGTGTTCACGAACGCCCGACTGTTCACCGGTACGGGCGAAGAAGTGATCACCGACGGTGCTGTGTGGATCTCCGGTCGGTATGTGCGCCGAGCAGGGCATCTGTCGACGTTCGGCGATATACCTGGCGATATTCGACGGGTCGACCTCGGTGGTCAGTTCGTGATGCCGGGGATGACCGAGTCGCACGCTCACCTTTCCTACGCCAATGCCGCGCCTACGGAACTCGACAAACTTCCAGCCGAGGAAGCAATGATTCATGCGGTCGACAACGCCCGCGTAATGCTCGGGTCGGGGTTCACGTCGGCTATCAGTTTTGGTTCGGTGCACCGGGTCGACGTTGCGCTTCGAAATGCCATCAACCGCGGGCAGATCCCCGGCCCCCGACTCGCCGCATCCGGTCGCGATGTGGGTGGTACCGCCAGCAATGCCGACAACCGCAAGGATCCGAACGCGGCGCCACATGAGGGGCTCGGCACCATTGTCGATGGGCCGTGGGCCGTGCGCGCCGCGGTGCGGGCGCTAAGAAAGAGTGGTGCCGACATTGTGAAGATTTTCCTCGATGGCGAACTGTTGTCAGCCCACGCGCCGCCCGGTGAGTTGTCGTACCGCGACGAGGAGGTCGAAGCCGCAGTCGACGAGGCTCACGCCCGCAACATGCGCGTGGTGTGCCATTCCCGTTCCGCTGCAGCTGTGAAACAGGCAGTGCACTTCGGAGTCGACATTATTGGCCACGCCAACTATCTCGATGACGAGGCTGTCGATGTGCTTCGGCGAGAACGTCATCGGTTGTTCGTGGGCCCGGCCATCGGGTGGGAGATGGCGTTTATCGAACGGGGGCACGAGATCGGCTTTTCCCGCGAGGCTGTCAAGGCCAAGGGATACGAACGCGAGGTCGAAGAAACAGTGAAGGCTGTGCGCCGCCTTCGCGAGGTTGGCGTGCGGGTGCTAATCGGCGGCGACTATGGATTGAACATCGCCCCTCACGGAACCTACGCCCGAGACCTTGAATACTTTGTAGCACTGTTCGGAATGACACCGTTCGACGCGCTCATGTGCGCAACCCGCGACGGCGGCGCGGCGGCCGACCCCGACGGTATGGTCGGCACATTGGAGGATGGCAAGTACGCAGATCTGATCATCCTCGACGCCGACCCGCTGGCCGACATTACCGTGCTGCAACAACACGACAAGATCCGGGCCGTGATCAAGGATGGCATTGTTTACCGTGACCTGTCAGTGAATGGTCACCGTACCGGCGTTGCCGTCGACGGTGACCAGAGCGCCGTCGGAAATGAGCACGGTGGCATCTTGGACTGACGCAACGCATGGGATGCCAAGTTCGCGGCACACGATCATGGCGTGACTTCCCATGGCACCGACATTCACGATGACGGCAGCAGCGGGCACAAACAATGGGGTCCATGACGGATCGGTTTGTGGCGCAACGAGCACCTCGCCGGGTTCGAACAGGCCGGGGTCCGAGGGGTCGACAATCACCCGTGCCCGCCCGGTAGCCACACCACCCGAGCCGCACGCACCGCTGAGCACGGTGCCCGACCTTGCCGCTTCGATCGTCTTGGTTGAACGCCTCGGCCACTGCGCTACCGGCGGCACATGGCCGTTGATGACGAAAATAGGTTCGATCTCGAACAGTGACTGATACTGCGCCCAACGCTCAGCAATAATCGTACGGAAGCGGTCGGGTTCGTGACGCAACTCGTCGAATTCGGCGTCGGTGAGCATGAAGATCTGCTCGACCGAATCGATGACACCCACCTCGACCATACGCCGACCGATCTCGCGCAGACACATACGGATTTCGCCCACCAGCATGATGCAGTTTGTCTTGTACCGCTCACGGCCGCTCAGGAATAGCTGCGCCGAGCCAAGCGCGGCGTTGAACGTACCGAGGGTCTCGGCGTCGCCCGCGAGCTTGGCTCGTACCTCACCAATCACACGGTCACGTTCAACGATGGCCGCGGTCTTGCGCACACTTGGGGCCTGCTCGTGCGACGACTGGCGCATGAGGTCGATAGCCGCGAGCGCTGTTCGTGGACGCACCTCCCATGTGTCTGCGATGACGTCCCACTCATTCGGCCCGCGCGAGCCGTACTTTCGCAACAGGTCGGCGAAACCGTCAAGGAAAGCGGTGGCCTCGGGAGAACCGTCGGCCTTGAGCCCGGACAGTACGTCGTCGAGACCAGACTCGAATACCGCTGTCACGACGGACGACGAACGCGCTTGGGAAGCGAGGGCCCACATCGCATGTGATGGAGCGGCCGAGTCAGCCTCGATGCCGGCCAGCAGACGAATTGCCAACGTCGGGTCGCCCAGGCCATCGCACATGGCTTGCAAGGCTCCGGGCCCGATCGACGACAGGCTCGACACGATCATGCCCGTCTCGAACGCTTGACGGATGAACGGCACGATGGAACGCGCCCGCGCCAACACCCCTGCGTAACTGAGCTCGCGCAGGTTGGGGCGTTCGTCGCGGAGTCGCTCGGCCATGGCCTTGTCAACGTCGAGTTCGGGAAGCGCAGTAGCGGTCATGGCCCACCCCATCGACGCCACAAGCTTCTCGCCGTGGCGCTCGGATTCATGCCACGGCTCGGCCACGTACGCTGGCACGTCGGCACGATCGTCGAAGAATGCTTTGTCGATAAGTTCAGGTGTAAGCCCTGGCGTGCGGGCGCCGAACAGGCGGGTGAGCGACAGCGGGTTATACAGATACCCGCCGAATACCTTGAACAGTTCGGGTCGGTTCGGGTGTTCGTATTCATCCCAGTCGAGCGTGCCGAACGCAATGTATGCGTCACGCAAACCGGCACCGAGACCCGCACCTAAGTACATCGTCACAAAGGCCGGAGTGACCGGGTCGGGAAACACGTCGGCGGCGTTGCCGCGCGTCCATGCGGGGAATCGCGGCCCCGGCACCATGTCGACAATCCACTGCTGTTCCATTGAAATGATCCTACGTGGCGGCTAGTTCGTAGGCACGCAGATCGACGAGTATCAGCTAAGCGGGCGACCGTAAATCGACGCACGGTGCCCGACAGCAACGACACCCACAATCAGAATTGTGTCGTCGACTGCGTAGACGATTCGAAATACGCCAACACGGGCCGACTGGTAGCCGTCGAACTCGTCTACCAATGGCTTACCGACCCGATGGGGGTTCTCACACAGGGGGCCCTCCATGAACGCGGCGATTGCGTCGTAGGTCTTGGCTGGAAGGCGAGCGAGTTGGCGGCGCGCCTGACCCGAAACCTCCAACGCGTACGTCACAGTTTTCGCTGCCAGGGCTCCATGTCGGCCGAACCCGCTCGGTGGGCTCGTATCGCTTCGGCAATCTCAGGGTCGGAAAGGCACTCGATTGTCTCCATGAGCGCTTCGTAGTCGTCAGAACCGAGGAGTACGGCAGCGGGCATCCCATTCACTGTGATGACTACTCGTTCACCGACCGAGTCAACCTCGCTTACTAAGGCTGACAGCGTGTTCTTCGCCTCTGTGACCGTCGCAGTGCGCATAGCCTTAATACTAGCTCGATCTCGTTTGTAGCGGTGTCACCCGGCTTGTAGTTGCTGCCCGTACTGTGGTGTCGTGTACATCCCGAGTCATTTCGCCGAGGATCGCAACGACGTTGTGCTTGAACTCGTGCGCAGGCGGGGGTTCGGTCACCTGGTTTGCGGCGGCGATGGTGGCCTGACCTCGACTCCTGTGCCGTTCCTAATCGACGATGATCTGAGTTCCGTTCGGGCCCACGTGGCGCGCCCGAATCCGATCTGGCAGCTCGCTCCTTGCCGTGCGCTGCTGATCGTGGCTGTGGCCGATGTTTACGTCTCGCCGACGTGGTATCCGTCAAAGCAGGAGCACGGTAAGGTCGTACCGACCTGGAACTATGAGGTCGTTCATCTCCACGGACACTTGATTACGCACGACGATCCGGCATGGGTCCGCCAGCAGATCAACGACTTGACCGATCAGAACGAAGCAGTCATGCCCGAACCGTGGGAAGTGTCGGATGCACCGGCGAAGTTCATTGAGGTGCAGGCTCGTGCCATCGTCGGCATCGAACTGCTGGTCGACCGGGTTGAGTCGAAGCGCAAGTTGAGCCAGAACCGATCCGATTCAGACCGCGCCGGTGTCATCGACGGACTACGAATCAACGAGCCGACAAAGAACACAATCGCCGTTGCGATGCAACGATGACGGCGCGTCACCGGCTGCCCGATTCCTGAGCTTCCTAGTGCGCCTCGAGGTGCGCTAGGTCGCGCAGGGCATACCGGTTGTGCCAGAACGCTTCCTCGAAGACGGCGTACAGGCAATGGTCGATGGGATTCGTTCCGTTTTCGAGTACCTCGACAGCGCGCTTGAAATCCACTGTTGCAACTGATTCGAGATAGTTGCGAACGCAAGCAACACATTCGGACCACCCCACGAGAGCGTCCGTCACCGACGGCGCCAATTCGTAATCGAGGCCGGGCCATGCAAAGCCGACAGAGCCGCTGTTCGGCAAACCCATCGGGTGAAAGCCTCCTGCGAGTATCGGCACCGTGAACCATTTGTCTATAGCGAAGACAAGGTGCCGCAACGTTTGAACGAAGGACCATTCTCCATTGACCGACTCATGCAGTGCATCGTTAGGGAGCGCCTGTGCCCGCCTAATCGTTGTGGCCCACGCGTCTTCGAGCGCGGCCCACGTTGCACGCATATCGTGCGGCGTCGCCGGTTGAAGCATCGCTCGCAAAGGGAACCACGGGTCACGCTCGTTGACGTACGCGGTGACGTCGACACCATTAATGACAAGGTTGTCGACCAGTGCGTCAATGCCGATGTTGACGAGCGTCGAGTGGCTGATCGTTGCACCGGTCAGATTCACATCCCGGAAATGCGCGCCAGTGAGATCGGCTCCCCAGAACACTGCTCCAGCAAGGTTTCCTTCAAACTCCTCGGGCATATTTCCTCCAGTCAGGCTGCTACGCGGTCAAGCTTGTCATGCACACGACTCCTCATCCTGACGTCATCGTCGAGCCAGGTACTTCTTGTAGCGCTCGGCCGACGCGAGCAGTTCGGGGTCGGCGGCGAATTTGTGCTGGTACGCCTCCCACGCCTGCTCGCGCTTGAACGGGATGTACTCACGGGGCCAGTAGCCATCGTGAGGCCGGTAGCCCTTCAGCACCCGGCGGGCGACCGTGGCGATGTGGACCTCGTCGGGGCCGTCGGCGAGGCCCATGGTTGGTGCCCCGGCGTACATGTCCTGCAGCGGCAGAAGGTCGGTCGTGCCGAGCGATCCGTGGATGTGTAAGGCGTTGAACGAGATCTCGCGCAGCACTTTGGACATCGTGAACTTGACCGCCGCGATGTCGGTGCGGGCTTCCTGCGTAGAAGTGTTGTCGATCTTCCATGCGGTCTCGAGCACGAACAAACGCAGCATGCGCAGTTGCGCGTAGCTCTGGGCGATCTTGTCTTGCACCAT
This sequence comes from Actinomycetes bacterium, assembly GCA_031415695.1. Taxonomy (GTDB): domain Bacteria; phylum Actinomycetota; class Acidimicrobiia; order Acidimicrobiales; family Ilumatobacteraceae; genus JANOSH01. Next base: position 104,669 of record JANOSH010000052.1, on the reverse strand, counting down.
CTGGTGTTCACCGATGATCTTGCCGTGCGACTCGCGTGTCAGCGCCCGCTCGCACATCATGTCGAAGGCCAATTTGCACTGGGCGATGGTACGCATCGCGTGGTGGATACGGCCACCACCAAGCCGGCGTTGGGCGAGCACCTTGGCACCGTCTTGTGGTCCGAGTAGGTGGTCGAGTGGAATCCGCACGTCGTTGTACTTGATGTGGTTGTGGTTGCGCGGCACGGGCATGATCTCCACTCCCGGTGTCTCGCGGGGCACGACATACATGCCGTTCGTGCACATAACGAAGAGAATGTCGGCGACTCGTCCGGCACTGGTGAACCACTTCTCACCGTTGATTACCCACTCGTCGCCGTCTTTCACCGCAGTTGTACGGAACAGGTTCGGGTCCGAACCACCCTGGGGTTCGGTCATCGAATACGCCGAAAACATCTCCTGGTTGAGCATCGGCTCGAGCCACCGCTTCTTCTGCTCGACGGTGCCGTACGCCGCGAGCATCTCCATGTTGCCGGTATCGGGAGCGGCAGCACCGAACAGTTGCGGTGCTGCCGGATACCGGCCGAGGATCTCGTTCAAGAGTCCCAGCTTGAGCTGTCCGAACCCCGGGCCACCGAGTTCCTCGTCGAGGAAGATCGCCCACAACCCTTGATCCTTGACCTGTTGTTGCAGGGTGCGCACGAGCGCCTTTACCTTCGGGTCGGGCGACCGAACTGCGTGCGGGAATACGTAGTGGAGCGGTTCAACCTCGTTCTTGCAGAACTGCTCGACCCAGTCGAGTTTCTCCTGGAACTCCGGCTCCGTTGAAAAATCCCATGCCATCGCGACAACCCTTCCCCTCGGTGTGATCAGAGCGCGTGCGCAAACCCGGAAATGTCGCGAACTGTCGCCATCGTGACCTCAGGGATGGCCGCTTCAAAAATGATGTCGCCGGCGTGGCACGTGCCGTTCACCGTGCGGCAAACGGCCGAGACGCCAGCATCGAGCAGCTTGCGGAAGTAGGCGAGGCCTTCGTCGCGAAGTGGGTCTAGTTGGTTCACCGAGATGACATGGGGCGGCAGACCAGCAAGGTCTTCGGCGGCGGCGTGCCACGGCCAGGCGAGCGGGTTGGTGGCATTGGCACCGGTCGGGTCATAGACCTTCGCGAGCAGGCTCATCTGGTCGCCAGCGAGGAAGTAGCCGTCGTTCTCGACCAGCGAGACCAGGTCGGCGGGCGGGCTGGCGTAGGTGCCCGAGATGTACGGGCACTGCGCGTACACACCGTCGATGAGGCCGAGGTTGCCGTCACGCTTGGCCTTCAGCGTGGTGGCAAGCGTGAGGTTGCCGCCACCCGACTCGCCCGACACCACGATCTTGGACACACCGAGCATCGATTTGTTCGCACCGACCCACCGCAGGGCGGACGAGCAATCGTTCAGACCAGCGGGAAACGGATGCGGCCCCAGTTTGCCGCCGCCGTTGCGGAACTCGACACCGACCACCACAAGACCGGTTGCGGCGAGATGATCTCGCCACCGCTGGTATGCGGGACCGGCAGCTTCGAGCATCACCATGCCGCCGCCGTGCAGATGCACGATGGCGGGCATCGGGCCGCTCACGTCGGCGGGCCGGTGGATGAACAGTGTGATGTCGTTACCGTCATCCCCGCGGATGATTTCGACGCTTCGGGTAACGCCCGAGACGGGTGGCAACTCGCCGACGAACATCGGCAGCACGATGTTGAAGCCTTCTTCGGACTGGTTCACGTAGTCGATCAGTGTCTCGATCGGATCACTGGTCGACAACGGCAACGCAGGCGCGCGCTCGGCCAACCCGATGGGCGCCATCGCGGCCACCATCCGCGGGTCGGCCCGCCGATCGGTGGCCAGCGAGCAATCAGGATCTCCCAAACGTCCCGGTAACGTAACACCCGAACCAGTCATGATGAATCCCCCTCGATGTGATTTGGCTCAGAATGCTAATGGGTCAACGCGTACCGGCGATCACCGGAGTATCCCACCCCGCCAGCTCCACGGTCGACGCGACGACCGGCGCATCAACCAACCGTTCGCCGAAGTATCATCGAGCGATGCGCGGCGACCCCAACAACACCGATCCGCGCTGGCTGACCGATGGTCTCGAACGAGCAGGTGTCGCCGATGGCGCACGGGTAGTCGAAGCACGATTTGTCGGATACGTCGGCACCGGTCAAACCGGCAGCAATGCGCGGCTAGGGCTCACCTGGGATAACCCGATTCGCCCAGATGGTTCGCTGCGGCCGCCAACTGTCGTGGGTAAATACCCTTCCCTCGACTTTGGAACCCGCACTGACGCTTTCGAACGCGGCACATATTTCAACGAGTTCGACTTTTACACCACGCTCGTCGGCACGTTGCATGTCCGTACGCCGAACTGTTACATCGCTCACTACTCCGACGATCCGTTCGACTTCGCGCTCATCATGGAAGACCTCGCCGGCTCGCAACAGGGTGACCAGTTCGAGGGACTCACCGTCGAGCAGGCCGAACTCGCCATCGAGCAAGCCGTTGGATTACACGCGCCCCGCTGGGCCGACCCCCTGCTTGACAGTTTCGCCCCACAACGCGCGCGGGGCGAAGATGCGGCAGAACAACTCGGGGCCGTGTACTCCATGCTGGTCGAACCGTTTCTCGCCCGGCTCGGGCCCGGGCTCGACGACGATGTCATTCAGCTTGTGCGCGATCTCGTTCCGCTCGCAAACACATGGGCGGCAGGCACGGGGGCTCCACTCACTGTCGTGCACTACGACTTCCGGCCCGACAACTTTATGTTCGGTGTGCATCCCGACGCAGCTCCCCTGACCGTGGTCGATTGGCAGACCGTGCGCCAGGGTCAAGGGGCTTTCGACCTGGCCTACATGATCGGCGGCAGCTTCCAGCCCGCCCAGCGGGCCGCTGTCGAACGAGCGCTCTTGCGCACATATCTAGAGCGCATGGCGGCTGCAGGTGTCCCCTATGGCGAGAACCAGCTCTGGCACGACTACCGGCACGCCTCGCTGTGGGGCGTGGTAATGACAGTTATTGCCACGATCCTCGCGGCCAAGACCGAGCGCGGCAATCGCATGCTCACGGTCATGGGCCAGCGCCACGGGCGGCACGCAATCGAGCTCGATGCGCTGAGTCTGCTACGGGCCTGATGGTACGAGCCTGATGCCAGGGCTACGGGCACGCCGCGTCGTGGCCGGAGTCGTTGTCGTTGGTCTGCCGATGGTGCTTACCGTCGGGTTTGGGCACCGCGGTGTTCACGCATCTCGCAACCTAATGATGCCCGGTGCCGGGCTCATCGATGAACGGCCGGCCCTCGGCGTCGCCTTCGTGGTGCTCGCCGGCCTGTCCGTGATGGCGTGGATGCGATGGGGAGCCGACTGGATCGTAGGAGCCGTCGTGGTCGCATCGATGGCGACGTCAGCGGTGCTGAGTTCCACACCGGGTCACGCAGCGCCACCGGGTGCTCCGGCACTACAGGCGCACGAGTTTCCACTCGTGCTTCTCGTTGTCGGCGCCTTGTCGCGCCTCGCTGTCGGTGCCGGTCGGCTGCCCGGATTGCGAAGGCTCGCTACGGCACGCTCGACGCGGCGAAATGGCCTCGTTGATGCTGCCGGGCTGGGCGCCGTCAACCAGTGCCGGGTTGCTGCCATCGCATCCTTAGCCAGCGATGCCGACATTGCTCGTCAGATCGCAAGCTCCGACGCGATCACGGTGCGAGCTCGTCGCGTCAACCTGGTTGCGAGGGCCCGTAGAGGTGGTAACCCATTCGCGTTCGACCACGCCTACGCGTACGCCGCGCGTCGAATGGCAGGCGTCGAGCCGGTGCTGCCCGAACCGCCGTGTGGCCGTCTGGGCGTGCCGTGTAGCGAACCGACCTGGGTTCGCCCGCTCGACGCAACGCTGTATGCCATTGCGCTCGACCCCAGCCGCTGCGATCTCACCGCGCTTTTCGCTCATGAGTTCGCGTTACGGCGGGGGCATCGTGCCGCCTGGTATTGGACGCCGTTGGGCGTGTCGGCCGGGCGAATGTCCCCGTGGGAGCACGCGGTCACCACGGCACTCGCCCGAAGCCGCGGCTGGGTCGACGACGGCGACTGGGCGGCGCTACGCAAACCTGCGCTGGGTGCCGCCGCTCGCGGGGTCGGCGTTGCAAGCGATGAACGGCTCATAGCTGCGGCCCGTTTGTGGCTTGCGTTCGTCGACGACGAGCCCGCCGCGCGCATCATCATGCGGCCGACTATTTGCCACGACCCGCTCGCCGTGGCCATCGACCGCCTCGCTCACTCCAACCAACTCAACCGTACGGAGGCCATCCCATGACGACAACGATCACTGCACCCGTTGACGACCTGCCCGGCGTGCTGTTGCTGCCCGAGCGACCGCGACGATTTGGTCCCAAGACGCTGCGGCTCATCGCACGTCTCACGATCTACTTCGCGGGCTGGCAGCTGGTTGCCACTGCCCTGGTCGTACGGGGAGGAATCACCGCTCGGGCCGTCGGTCTTTCCATGGTCTTTCCCGGCGCTGGCTTCCTCTACGGCGCCGCGCCCATGCTCTTCGTGGTCACGTTGGCTGCATTGATCGTGGCCCTCGTGTTGTGGTGGGGCGCCAGCGCCCACGTAGCCATTCCGCTCGTATGGATGGCGTCCATGGCAGGCGCCGCCGTGACCGCAAACGGTACGACCTGGGGTTGGGCCGTTCCCGTCGGTTACGTGTTTCTCATCGGCACCGTCGGAGTCATGATCGCAAAAGTCGAACGTCGCTTCCGCTCGAAACGTGCGCTTATCCCCGACCTGAACGCGTACCTCGCCGCCGCCGTTCCCAACCTCGTCGAGCCAGTAACCGCGCACCGAGAGCCAGACCTCATGGACGCCGAATTGTTGCGATGGTGCTACGCGTTCGCGTTCCAACCCGACGACGGGCTTGATGGGCTCGAGTGGGGCGAGCAGTTCCACAGCGGCACCCAGCTTCGCTACCAGCTCAACAGCTTGGCGTGGGGACTGTCCCTGTACGCGGCTAACTACCTGCCCAATGCTCCCCGACGCATCGAGGCGGCGCTCGCCAAGGTGGTCGACAAACACACCGACCTTCGAGTCTGGAAGTACTGGCGCGCCCTGAACGCGATCGGCAACTTCGACACCGACCCCGACCCAATCCGGCGCGACAACATCATGTTTTCGGCGTTCCTCGGTGACGTCATCAATACCTACGAAGCCGCTACCGGCTCCGCGCGCTACGACCAGCCGGGTTCACTGACCTTCGTGTGGAAGGACGGCCGCACCTTCGAGTACGACCACCACTCACTGGTCGCTGCGGTCCGCCGCAACTTCGAGCGCAGCAAGCTCGGGTTCTTCCCATGCGAGCCGGGCTGGTCGTTCACGGTGTGCAACATGTTTGGTGCTCAGTCGCTTCGCGGCCACGACACCATCCACGGCTCTGACGACTGGGCCGCCGTTGCCGACCGCTGGCGCGAGACGCTCGACAACGAGTACCTGAGCCCCGACGGTTCGTATGCTCACATCCGGTCGAATCACCTCGGCATCTCGTGGGATACCGGCGAGGTTCCCGGCGGGTTCTATAACGCGGCTGCCACCCACCGATTTGCCGACATTCTTCCTGACCACGCCCGCCGTGCCCTCGCCCTCGATCTGCGCGGCGCAGCACCGAAAATGGCCGCCCTCGCGACGAAGGTCGTCGACGGACAACTCGATCTGGAGATGCCGGCCGAACTCGAACGACATCGCACTGCCACGAGCGCGTTACTGCCGTGGATGAAGGTCATCGGCGGGGCAAGAATGGCCGGGCATGAGGCGCTCACGACAGCGGCAATCGAAGCCTCGGCCCGTCAGTGCGCTACCGGCAAGGCCTGGCCCGACCGACCGGTGGCGGTCGGTGGAGCGGGTCTCGGTGGCTATATGATGACCCGTTGGTCGGCCCCACTGAGCTTGGCGGAATTGAACTTGCGCGGTTACGTGGCCCCAACCGGACCACTGGTCGACTGCGCCGACGACCGAGTCTTGATCACGCTTGCGGTTGTGGGTGGCGACGGCGATTTGTACGTCGGTCTCGAACCGGTGGGCGACGCGGTCCACGACGTGACCTTGACGTTCGAACAACTCGACCCCACGGTGAGCTACCGGCTCGTCGGCGACGGCGCCCCAGCCGAGGGGTTCGTTATCCCCGTGCTCGAACAACCAATGCGCCTTGTACTTCGCGGTGCCCGATGATCCTGAACTGCAACCGCCTCTGGTCGCAAATGTTGACCCTTTGGTATCGCGTGCGACGCAAACCACGTGTCACGAACCGACTACCTCCCCGCTAGGCATTCCGTGCATTCCGTAGCCGACGGCAGTAGTGCCGTTTGAACGGATCATGGGATCAGTTCGAACGCGGCCACGTGGTTTGGGCGCACAACCCGGAAGTCACGGTAGTTGATCGTGGCGATCGTGGTGATGTCCATCCGCTCGGCGATCGCGATGATGGATGCGTCGACGGTCCCGAGTCCGAGATCGGCGTAGGTCTCGACGAGTTCGATCACGCGTGCCCAGTCCGTTGGGGTGAGATCGATGATCTCGACCGCGGGCGACGTGACCGTCCGCAGGAATGTGGCTTCGATAGCGGGGCCGAGTCGGTCCTCGATGAGCCAAGCGGTTTCTACAATCACCGTAGCTGGTGTGACGAGTCGACCGGCGTTGTCTCGTAGCACGTTGACACAACGCTCGTAATCCCGGTGGGTTTCATCGGCAGTCTCGAACCAGACGTTCGTATCGACGACTATCACGATCAGATGTTTTGCGTTCCACCGGCAATTTTTCGAGCAGCAAGATCACGACGCATATCTTTCACGCTCATCTGCGGGCGTTTCGCAAGACCAGTTGCGCACCCGAAGAACGCTTCCAACACATCGCGTCCGGCATCGTGCTTTGTTGGGGCAGGTGGAGAGGTCGCGAGCACCAGTTGGGCAACAACCTCATCCTCGGTCACGCCGGCCGCGGCGGCCAATTCGCTGGCGCGGGCGGCTGCATCGTCCCTGAGCGTGATCACCATGGCCATGCTTCGAGTATACCCGCAAGGCAGCAAGCGGCCACGACGCCGGGTCTTTAGAAGGTCCCGACTACGGAACGCACGCATCACGGCGCGACGGCAAGCCGGCGGCTTGGGCATCGGTTGACAGCCGCTTGTCCCACGTCACCATGATGATGGCGTTCACCTTGCCAGCGCTCTGGCAGTTTCCGAAGCCGCCCGACAGCTCGTGATTTCGGCATTCCTGCGACGCAAAGCGAGCAATGAGTTCGGTCAGATCGACGTGGCGAACGCTGCTCCAATAGCTCTCCCATTCATCCTCGGCATCGTCGAGTTGACCATCGTCGATTCGGCGGCCGCGCCACGCCGAAGCCAAGGCCGCTCGCACCTCCGGGTACGCCAAGATGTTCGACACGACTTCGCTCGCCGCATCCCACAACGTCACCACAAAGGGCCGGCCGGTACTGATACTCAGCCGCAACGGTGCAATTCCGGTAATGGATACGGTTCTCGTAGCCCCGATCACGCGCACCATTCGCGGACTGCCCTCCGAAATCGGGCTCGAACGATCCGAAGGGCTACTCACGGCTTGTGTTGCGTCGTTCGATAACACCCAGGTCATCGCCCAGTCGGCACTCACTCGCAAGCTTGGTGCGCTCACCAATGGTCGTTGGCAAGAAGTTTGCGCGGCGATGAAGGCGACCATCGACTGCTAAGGATAATCGCCAGATACTTACGTCGTGTCGCCGGTACCGCTCACGCCCATTTTCCACGTGCCGCGCTCGCGAAACGCCGGGATGGTTTGACGCCGGGCCTGGTTGAGCAGGGCGCTTGGTGCCAGGTTGCGATGGCGGGCTATCTCGACAACGGGGCGGATTGTTAGGCCCTCGAGGTACGCGATGCGTCGATGGAGCGACTCGAGCATCAACGCAACGAGATGATCCTCGAATGGCTTGGTCGCACCGTCGGCGTCGTAACGCCGCAGCATCGAGTAGTACTCGAGCTTGCCCTTGTTGCGGACAATGATTGGAGAAAAGCCAAGCCGGTAGAGCGCGTCGTTCAGCAGTACTCGACCTATTCGACCGTTGCCGTCGACGAACGGATGAATCCGTTCGAATTCGAGATGGAGTCGGGCTAGGCGCTGCGTGACACGGCTCGATACGTCACCGCCGTAGGTGGCAAGTGACGAGCGCAGCAAGTCGCCCACGACCTCGGGCGCGGGAGCTATGTGGTTGCCGACGCGCACATACTCGCCGGTTTGGCGTAACTGCCCGGCGATGTCGTCGTTGATGTTGCCGAGCAGCATCCTGTGAAGCAAGGCGAGGCGATCAACGTCGAGCGGCCGGTCGAGCGTCGTTCGCACATACTGGGTGACACGGGCCAGGTTTTGAGCCTCGTGAATCTCACGGAGGTTCATATGGCGCGATATCTCGGTGGCCAGCAGGATCTGTTCGGTCTCCTCGAGGGTCAGTGTCGAGTTCTCGATGGCGTTCGAGTTGTATACCGCTTCGGACACTTCGGAATCGTCAATCAGCCGAATAAGGTCATCCTTCCCCGTTCGAAGCAGGTCGAACTGGGCCCTAGCGCGGGATAGGCGCTCAAGCGCTAAGGGTGTTGGCATTTGCGTGAATATATCGCGCGTGTTGCGCATATTCACGCTTTTTTATGAATCGGCGTGAATGCGATACACTCGAGTTGGAGCCAGAGACCATTAAAGCCAAAGGGAGCACCGTCCAATGTGTCGTCAAACAACGTGCCGCACCTGCAGGAAACCTACGTGGGCGGGCTGCGGTGCCCACGTCGAACAGGTCCTCGCACACATCGCTCCCGCTGATCGCTGCCCAGGTCACCCCAAGAAATCTCTGCTCAACCGACTCCGCCGCAAGTAGCCACCAACATTCAATGAGAAAGTCTACGAAACCGGACCTACAGCTACCTGCCGACAGCCACGATCTGATCCGGGTGCAAGGCGCTCGGGTGAACAACCTCAAAGACATCAGCGTCGTACTTCCCAAGCGGCGGCTCACGGTCTTCACCGGCGTGTCGGGCTCGGGCAAAAGCTCACTGGTTTTCGGCACCATCGCCGCCGAATCGCAGCGGCTGATCAACGAGACGTACAGCGCCTTTGTCCAGGGTTTCATGCCAACGCTGGCGCGCCCCGAGGTCGATGTACTCGAAGGTCTAACCACTGCCATCATTGTCGACCAAGAGCGAATGGGGGCCAACGCCCGCTCAACCGTTGGCACCGCCACCGACGCCAACGCCATGCTGCGCATCTTGTTCAGCCGCCTCGGCAAGCCAAGTATCGGCGGGCCGAACGCCTTCTCGTTTAACACCGCGTCGGTCAGCGGCGCCGGAGCCATCACCATCGAAAAAGGCGGCGAGAAAAAGACCGAGAAACGCACGTTCAGCCGAGCGGGCGGCATGTGCTCGCGGTGCGAAGGCATGGGCGCAGTTACCGACTTTGACCTCACACAACTCTACGACAACACCAAGTCGCTGAACGAGGGTGCGATATCGGTCCCCGGCTACAGCATGGATGGCTGGTATGGCCGCATCTACCGGGGCTGCGGCTATTTCGACCCCGACAAGCCAATCGGCAAGTTCAACCAAAAAGAACTCCGCGATTTGTTGCACAAAGAGCCGACCAAGATCAAAGTCGACGGCATCAACCTGACCTATTCGGGGCTCATCCCCTCGATCCAGAAGTCGTTCCTATCGAAGGACGTCGACGCGATGCAGCCGCACATCCGCGCCTTCGTCGAACGGGTAGTCACCTTCACCACGTGCCCCGAATGCGCAGGCACCCGACTCAGCGAGGCGGCCAGATCGTCAAAGATCAACTCGATCAACATTGCCGACGCGTGTGCAATGCAGATCAGCGATTTGGCCCATTGGGTGGGCAGTCTGCATGAGCCGTCGGTCGCGCCACTGCTCGCCAAGCTGCATCAGATTCTTGACTCGTTCGTCGAGATCGGGCTGGGTTACCTGTCGCTCGAACGTCCCTCGGGAACACTGTCGGGTGGCGAAGCGCAACGCGTCAAGATGATCCGCCACCTCGGCTCCTCGCTCACCGACGTCACGTACATCTTCGACGAGCCCACAACGGGTTTGCACCCTCATGATATTGCTCGCATGAACGACCTCTTGCTGCGGCTGCGAGACAAGGGCAACACCGTGCTTGTTGTGGAGCACAAGCCCGAGACGATTGCAATTGCCGACCACGTTGTTGATCTTGGCCCCGCCGCAGGCACCGACGGGGGCGAGGTGGTTTTCGAAGGCACGGTCGAGGGTTTACGAGGTAGCGAGACGCTTACGGGCCGGCACCTCGACGACCGAGCGGCGTTGAAGCCGACCGTACGGGCACCATCGGGCGTCGTTCAGGTGCGGGGCGCCAACGCCCACAATCTAAAGAACGTCAACGTCGACATACCACTCGGTGTTCTGGTCGTTGTCACTGGCGTGGCCGGGTCGGGTAAGAGCTCGCTCATTCACGGGTCGGTGTCAAGTCGCGACTCGGTGGTGGCGGTCGACCAGACCCCTATCCGTGGTTCGCGGCGCAGCAACCCGGCCACCTACACCGGGTTGCTCGAGCCCATCCGTAAGGCGTTTGCTAAGGCCAACGATGTGAAGCCAGCGTTATTCAGCGCTAACTCCGAGGGGGCTTGCCCCACGTGCAACGGCGCCGGGGTTATCTATAGCGACCTAGCGATCATGGCCGGCGTGGCTAGCGTTTGCGACGACTGCGAGGGCAAGCGCTTCCAAGCGTCGGTGCTCGAGTATCACTTTGGTGGCCGCAACATCAGTGAAGTGCTCGCCATGTCGGTGGCCGAAGCCGCCGAGTTCTTCAACGTCGGCGAGACACGCACACCTGCAGCCCACGCCATTCTTACTCGACTCTCCGATGTCGGGCTTGGCTATCTTCGGCTCGGCCAGCCGCTAACAACGCTGTCGGGCGGCGAGCGGCAGCGGCTCAAGCTGGCCTGCCATATGGCTGAGAAGGGCGACATCTACGTGCTCGACGAGCCGACCACCGGTCTCCACCTCGCCGACGTTCGCCAGTTGCTCGGCATGCTCGACCGGCTCGTTGATGCCGGCAAGTCGGTCATTGTCATTGCTCACCACCAAGCTGTCATGGCGCACGCCGACTGGATCATTGATCTCGGCCCCGGTGCCGGGCACGACGGCGGCCGCATCGTTTTCGAGGGCACGCCTACCGCCCTGGTCGCAGCCCGATCCACCCTCACGGGCGAGCATTTGGCGACCTACATCGGCAGGTAAACAGCGCTACGGCATACCGACGATGATTGCCAGCACATCGAGCAGTTGGCGCCCGACCACGGGGCCGACGTTACCGAAGGGCGCACTGCACCGTTCAATGGCTACGGCACGAAGTTGCTCAACTTGAGCAAAGCTTTGGATGTCGAGGCGATTCATGGCGTCAGGTTCTATGTCGATATGGCTGGGAAACGTCCTTCGAGTTGATGTGAGGGGAACAGCGAAGACCGCAGTTGGCCGAAAACGGAGAAACGCATCAGCCGTCAGGATGATCGCCGGGCGACGAAAGCCCGCCTCAGAGCCGATCGGCATCCCGAAATCGACATTAACGAGGTCGCCAAAGTTCACGTCGTCACGCGAGGTCGTGGTTCAGCCATGCGTCGCGCTCGGCAATGTATGCCGCCCACTCGGCTGGCTCGGCTCGCAGCAGCGCCTGTGATTCGGCCATGTCACGGTAGAACTGGTCACGACGAAGGGCTTCAAGCGCAGCATCAAGTGTTTCGGCCATGGAACTTTCACGTTGATCTGCGAGCCGCCTCAGCTGCTCCCGCTGGGCGACACTCACCCGGATAGTGGTAGACATCGATGTCATACACTGAGTCTACAGATCCCGACGTCGACGTCAATGGCCGCAATGCTTTCGCGCAGTGGCGCGCCAAGAGCGCGACCTTGCGCGAAAGCAGCCGTGCGAACCCGGTGTCAGACAGGCGCCGCCATTGCCCCGGTCATGATGGCGACGGCGTCGGACATGCTGATCGATTTGGGGTCGACCACAGCGGCACGACGACCGAGGCGCTGGATATGGATACGGTCGGCAACCTCGAACACATGGGGCATGTTGTGGCTGATGAGGATGACAGGAAGGCCACGCTCACGCAGGTCACGGATCATCTTGAGCACCTGGCCCGACTCCTTCACGCCGAGCGCCGCAGTGGGCTCGTCGAGGATGACGACCTTGCTACCGAACGCTGCGGCGCGGGCGACCGCTACGGCCTGGCGCTGACCACCAGACAGGGTCTCGACCGCCTGGGTGATGTCTTGCAACGTGCCGATACCAAGGGCCTTGATGGAAGCCCGGGCGCTGTCGCGCATACCGCTCTTGTCGAGCATTCGCAATACAGAACCCAGCGGACCCGAGCGTCGCTGTTCGCGACCAAGAAACATGTTGGAGGCAACGTCGAGCGCCGGAGCAACCGCAAGGGTCTGGTACACGGTCTCGATACCGGCAGCGCGAGCATCCTGCGGGCGCCGAAACGACACCGGTTGACCATCGAGGAAGATTTGTCCTTCGTCGGGCACCAAGGCGCCCGACAGACACTTGATAAGCGATGACTTGCCGGCGCCGTTGTCGCCAATAACCGCAAGTACTTCACCGGGGTAGAGAGCGAAGTCGGCGTCATCGATGGCGGTAACGCGACCGAACCGCTTCACAAGACCGCGTGCCTCGAGGATGTATTCGCTGCTCACTTGGCTACCCTCCGGATCCACTGGTCGAGACCGACAGCGACCAGAATGAGCAGGCCGATGGCGAAGTTCTTGTAGTACTGGTTGACGTCGGCGAGGCTGAGCCCGCGGTCGAAGGTGGCGACGATGAGCGCACCGATGAAGGTTCCCCATAGCCGACCGCGACCACCGAACAGGCTGGTGCCGCCGATGACGACTGCGGTGATCGAGGCGAGGTTGACGTCGTCGGCGCCGTTGATGCTGGCGCTGCCGGCTCGGCCGAGTTGCACCCAGGCGCCAATGCCGTAGATAAGTCCGGCCACCACGTACACACTCAGAAGAACCTTGCGAGTGTCGACACCGGCCAGACGGGCCGCCTCGGCATCGTCACCCGTCGCGTAGACGTGCACTCCCCACGCGGTGTTCGAAAGGATGTAGCTGAAAATGGCGTACAACAAGAGGGCAATAAGCACCCCAACAGTGATCGTGAACTGGCCGATCGAGATCTCTCGGCCAGCGAACAGCAGCAGGCCACGATCGCCGCCAAACTTATCGCCATCGAATGTCTGCGCGTTGCTGTAGACAAGTCCGATCGACTGATACATATAGAACGTTCCCAGCGTCACAATGAACGGTGGGAGCCCGATGCGGCTCACCAATGTGCCGTGGAAATAGCCCATGAGAATGCCGGCGACGATGCCTGCGAACAGGGCAACGATTGGTGGTGCCCCATTTTCGGCCACGAGCTTGGCGACGATGAGGTGAGACAGCAACATGGCCGTGCCGACGGCGAGATCGACGCCAGCAGTAAGCACAATGAGGGTCTGGCCGATAGCAAGTGTGGCCATTACCGCAGTGGCCTGCAACATGGTACCGATGGAGGCTGGCTGCTGGAACCGACCCTTGCCAAAGATGATGAAGGCAATCACCGAAACAAGCAACACCACAAGTGGACTGATGATCGGATAGCGGTGCAACAGATGCTGCACTCGGGCTAGGCCCGTGCGTTTGTGCTCGAACGCCGTTGACGCGTCGGGCGGTGCCGGCGCTGCGTTTGCGGCCAGGTCTGTGCTCATCTCAACAATCCCCCATGGAATTCGACCGAACAAACGGTCACGTTAGCGGTTCGGGTGTAGCTCGCCTTACAAAACGCCAACGGTGCGGGGCGCAGAGCACCCCGCACCGTCAGGACTACAACTATGGACTTCTGTCAGGCCGTTGGCCCGATTATCAGGCGGTGCCCCAGCAGATCTTCGCGCCTTCGTCAGTCGTGATGGACTCGAGTCCGTCGACCTTCTTGTCGGTTATCAGCTTGGTGCCAGTGTTGAAGAAGTTCTTGCCAGCCGAAACCGCAGGCTTCGTCTTGCCCTTCGAATCAACCAGAGCCTTGATGGCCTCCATGCCGAGCTTCACCATCTCGCTTGGGTACTGCTGCGAGGTCGCTCCGACTTCGCCCTTCTTGACCGCAGCAACGCCCGCGCATCCGCCGTCGACACCGACAACGATGAGGTCCTTCAGGCCAGCGGCCTGAGCGGCTGCGAGGCCACCCTGAGCTGCTGGCTCATTGATGCCATAGATGACGTTGATTTCCTTGTTCTTGGCGAGGCAGGTCTCCATGGCCTTCTTGCCATCGTCGGCGCTGCCGTTGCTCTGCTCGTGACAGACGACGACGTAGTCGCCGCCCTTGCCGCCCTTGTACTTACCGGTCGGCGCCTCTTTGCCGTTGCCCGAAGGATCTTCCTTGTCGATGATGCCCATACCGATGAGGAAGCCCTGGTCACGTGCGGTGTCGACCGAAACGACCTTGTCATTGAAGAGGTCGAGCATGGCAATAACGGCCTTCTTGCCGCCGAGCTGCCCAGCGGTCCACTTGCCGATGTTCACGCCTGCGAGCAGGTTGTCGGTAGCGAACGTGATGTCAACTGCTTCGGGCGGCGTGGGGACCGTGTCGAGGGCGATGACGTAGAGTCCGGCCTTGCGGGCCTTGGCCATGGCGTCGTTCACATCGTTCGACGTGGGGGTGATGAGGATGCCGGCGTCCTTGCGGGCGATAGCGTCTTCGATGGCCTTGATTTGGGTGGCCGAGTCACCATCTTTGGTACCAGCGGCAAACGTGAGTTTCACGCCAACCTTGGCGGCATTTTCGTCGGCCGCCTTCTTCATCGTAACGAAGAACGGGTTGGTGGCCGTCTTCACGATGAGGGCGACGCCCGGCGTCTTTGAGCTGCTGCTGCTGGAGCTAGAGCTACCGCAGGCGCCGAGCAGCAGTGCTGCCGACCCGACAAGTAGCGCAGCGGTGGTGCGCTTGTTGGTCTTCATTGGAAGTTCCCCCTTGGAACAGTGTAATAGGACGTCATCACGCATGACAACGATGTCATCACGTTAACCAGTACTTGACAACGTTGTCAAGCGCTTGGCAGAATATATGCCTCGTCATCATTTCCCGGGCGACAATGCACCGATTCACCGGAACTCGCCTCCAATGACCCTGCCACCATCTCGTCGCCCAACCTTGCGTGATGTTGCCTTAGCAGCCGAGGTGAGTTTCAAGACGGTTTCTCGGGTGGTCAACCGCGAGGACAACGTCAGTCCCGAACTTGTCCGTCGAGTCGAATCCGCCATAGCCACCCTCGGCTACCGCCCTGACGACCGCGCTCGCCATCTTCGCCAAGGCGGCTCGTCGTCGGGAGCCATCGGGTTCGTCCTCGTCGACGTCGCCAACCCGTTCTTTTCCTCGATTCTTCGTGGCATCGAAGATGTCGCTCGCAAGATGGGCTGTCTTGTGTTGTCCGGTAGTTCCGACGGCGACCCAGTGAGGCAGGACCAACTCATCCAGGCATTCATCGATCGGCGCGTCGATGGCCTCATCGTCGTGCCCGCCGATGGCGAGTCGAGCGTGCTCGAACACGAACTGCTGCGCGGAACACCGGTCGTGTTTCTTGACCTTGAGCCCAAGCAACACAATGTCGACCTCGTGCGAAGCGACCATTTCGGCGGCGCAGTGCGTGCCACGCAACATCTGCTCGATCACGGCCATGGCGACATCGCCTTCTTCGGCGATGCAACCAAGGTCTACTCGGCTGGCCTGCGGTTGAACGGCTTCATCGCCACGATGACCGCAGCCGGGCTCGCGGTCAACGAACATCGAATTGTCACCGGACACTTCGAACCCGACTCGTGGTACGAACTCGCCGTGCGCTACCTCATGGGACCGTCGCGGCCCACAGCAATCTTCTCAGCACAGAACTTCGTCACTGTTGGTGTCACTCAAGCGTTGCACCAACTCGGCGTGCAACATTCGATCGCCCAGATCGGGTTCGATGACGTCGACCTTGCCTCCGTCGTCACCCCGGGCATCACCGTCGTACCCCAGCACCCGAGCGAACTCGGCCGCCGCGCCGCCGAAATGCTGTTCAGCCGCCTTGGCGACCGAGGTCGCCCGATGATGCGCGACATCATCGAAAGCCCGATTATCGTCCGCGGCTCGGGAGAGATCCTGGGACCCTTGCCCTGACGCCGCCACGTCCGTGTTAAAGATGGCCGCTGTCGAGGAGTGCGAGCACTTCGATCGCGCGTCCGCGTACGGCGGGTAGATCGCTAAGTTTCTGTGCGGCTCGCACTTGTTGCACGACACGATTGTTCGTGGCGAAGCGTGTGTCATGCCGGGCAAGGAAATCCCAGTACAACGTCGTGAACGGACACGCATCGTCGCCGACACGTTTGCGACGGTCATAGCGGCAACCCTTGCAGTAGTCGCTCATTTTGTCGATGTACGCGCCGCTTGCTGCGTAGGGCTTCGTCGCCATCTTCCCACCATCGGCGTGCAGAGCCATGCCGACAACGTTTGGCACCATGACCCATTCGGCGCCGTCGACGAAACCAGCCCACATCCACCCTGTCATCGCTTGTGGTTGCACGCCAGCTAGCAACGCCAAGTTCCCAAGAATCATCAGCCGCTGAATGTGATGTACCCAACCATGGTCGTGGAGATCGCGAAGCGTGTGTTCGACACATCGCATCTTGGTGGGGGCTCGCCCAAGGAGCACCGGTGGCAACGGTCGGTTGGCCCTCAATTCGTTGCGCATCGCGTACTCGTC
The DNA here is from genome assembly GCA_031415695.1 of Actinomycetes bacterium. Taxonomy (GTDB): domain Bacteria; phylum Actinomycetota; class Acidimicrobiia; order Acidimicrobiales; family Ilumatobacteraceae; genus JANOSH01. The sequence goes on along the minus strand of JANOSH010000052.1, from coordinate 87,823 downwards.
GCCCCACAACCAATACAGCCCCCACACGTATTCACGCCAGCCAATCACCTGGCGAAGAAAGCCCTCCGCACTTGCGATGGGCACAAGCCCGTTGCGATACGCGATCTCGACTTTCTCGCAGACCTCGGCAGGTGCAAGCAATCCAATGTTCAGGTACTGGGCGATCATGGAGTGAGCGAGATGCCAATTGTCAGTCAGCATGGCATCTTCGTGCGGGCCGAACATTGGCAGCACGTCGTCGATGAATCGGTTGAGCCGAGACACCGCTTCGGATCTCGACGTCGCCCAAAGACCTGTTGGTGGCGCACCCCACACAGTGATTGGGAGGTCAGCAAGAACGGCACGATCGACCTCGTCGAGCGGTGTGACGAGCGGTGCGGGCCACGGCGGTCGAACACCCTTGGGCGGGGGTTGGCGGTTCTCCGAGTCGAAATTCCAACGTCCCCCAGCCGGTTCGTTGCCGTCCATGAGGTAGCCGAGCCGCCGCCGTTGCCAACGATAGAAGTCCTCCATCTTGAAAGACTTGCGCTCCCCCACCCAGGCTGCGAACTCATCTGGGTGACAGAGAAATTGGTTCGATCTCACGACTTCGACACCGTGCCGGGTGAGCATCGACAAACCGTCACGGCTTGCTGGTTCCATCGCAATAACGGCGCTCGGTTTGAACTCGAGTCGGTGCTCGGCCAGCCCGGTCGAAAACGACAAAGCATGGCGATAATCGACAGCAAAACCTTCGTCGGCAAGTTCGGCGGCGAACCGTCGCATCGACGCCACAACAAAGTGCACTCGTTGCACATGCCACTTTTTCGAGGCCAGCTTTGCGTCACTCTCCACGATCAGGATTCGATGTGTTGACGGTGATGCGTGCTGCAGAGCGGCATTGTCTCGACTGAGCTGGTCACCGAGAACCCACACGGTCATGTGTAGCCCGAACCACTCACCGGTATCTCCGGGAGCGACCACCGGCTTAAGCTAGCTCGTGCGCGTCGAGCAGCGGGCATATCCGCAACAGTTGCGAAAACGGCCGGTCCAGGAGCGGGCATATCCGCAACAGTTGCGCATGGGGACTAGAGAAGCCTGCTGACTCGCCGCAGGCCGTCCTCGTGCAAGGCTCAATTGTCGCCAACCGACTGGTGAGTACGATGCCGCCCATGACCGATCTCCCAGCCCATGCCCGAGTCGTCATCGTTGGCGGCGGGATAGTTGGTTGCAGCATTGCGTATCACCTGGCCAAACGAGGTGAGACCGACGTCGTTCTCCTCGAACGTAAACAACTGACGTGCGGCACAACCTGGCACGCGGCTGGTCTGGTTGGCCAGCTTCGGGCGACGGAGAACCTCACCCGGCTCGCCAAGTACACCACCGAGCTGTTCTCGACGCTCGAGGCGGAAACGGGGCAGGCAACCGGTTTTCGTGCCTGCGGGTCCGTCGCTGTGGCACCGACGTCTGAGCGATTCGAGGAGTTGAAACGGGGCGCGTCAATGGCGCGCGTCTTCGGGCTTGCCGTCGACATCATCACCCCGGCCGAGATCAAGACACTCGTTCCGCTGGCGAATGTCGCTGACCTTGTCGGTGGCGTCCACCTGCCGGGCGACGGCGTCACCAACCCCATCGACACCACCCAGGCATTGGCGAAAGGGGCCCGCGCCCGAGGCGTTCGCATTGTCGAGAACGTCAAGGTTGAACGCATCCTCACCAACGCAGGCCGCGCTGTCGGGGTCGCCACCGAATTCGGCAATATCCGCGCCGACGTGGTGGTGAACGCCGCCGGGATGTGGGGCCGGGAACTCGGCAACCAGGTGGGCGCGGTCGTGCCGCTTCATGCCGCCGAACATTTCTACATCGTCACCGAAGGCATCGACGAGCTTGCACCGTCCATGCCGGTGCTGCGCGATCCGGACGGCTGCGGCTACTTCAAGGCCGAGGCCGGCAAGCTGATGGTCGGCTGGTTCGAGCCAGTGGCCAAACCATGGGGCATGTCCCGATCGGCAGGGGTGAGTGGCATCCCGGAGTCGTTCTGTTTCGATTCACTTCCAGAGGACTACGACCACATTGCGCCACTCGTCGAGGCGGCCACGCATCGGATGCCAATTCTCGGCTCGACCGGTATCCGTCTGTTCTTCAACGGGCCCGAATCGTTTACCCCAGATGACCGTTACCTGCTCGGTGAATCCCCCGACGTCAAAGGGCTCTTCATGGCCTGCGGGTTCAACTCGATCGGTATCCAATCATCGGGCGGGGCCGGCAAGGTGCTCGCCGATTGGATCATCGACGGGCACGCGCCGATGGACCTGTGGGATGTCGACATACGACGCGTTATGGCCTTTCAGCGTAACGCCCGATATCTGCACGATCGCACTGTCGAGTCGCTCGGCCTGCTGTACGCCATGCACTGGCCATACCGGCAGCCCGAAACTGCTCGAGGTGTGCGCCGCACGGCGTTGCACGACCGCCTCGCCACAGCCGGAGCGTGCTTCGGTGAGGTGGCCGGGTGGGAGCGGGCAAACTGGTTTGCGCCGCCCGGCACTGCGCCGGTGTACGAGTACAGCTACGGGCGACAGAACTGGTTCGACCACTCCGCCGTCGAGCACCAAGCCGTACGTGAAACAGTGGCCATGTTTGACTTGTCGTCGTTCGGCAAGTTCGAGATGCACGGCCCCGATGCCGAGGCCGTATTGAACCGAATCTGCGCCAACGATGCGGCCGTTGATGTCGGACGGATCGTGTACACCCAATGGTTGAACGAACGCGGTGGTATCGAAGCCGACGTCACCGTCACCCGTGTGGACGACGGCCGATTCCTCATCGTGACCGCGGCAGCAACTCAAGTGCGCGATCTGGCCTACCTGCGTGACCACACGCCGAGCGACGCCCGTGCCCTGGCTGTCGATGTCACATCGGCGTACTCGGTGCTCAGCGTGATGGGTCCCCATTCGCGTCAGCTACTCCAGTCACTCACTGACGCCAACTTGTCTAACGAGGCGTTCGCGTTCGGTACCTCCCAGATGATCGACCTCGGTTACGCCCGCGTTCGGGCCAGCCGGGTGACCTACGTCGGGGAACTGGGCTGGGAGCTATACATCCCCACCGAGTTCACAACGGGCGTATACGACGCGATCATCGACGCCGGTTGCACGTTCGAGCTGCGACACGCCGGCTACCACGCCCTCAACTCGCTTCGCCTAGAGAAGGGCTACCGGCACTGGGGCCACGACATCACCCCCGACGACACGCCGATCGAAGCCGGGCTCGCGTTCGCGATCGCGTGGGACAAACCCGGTGGGTTCATCGGTCGCGATGCACTCGACCGACAACGCGAGCATGGAACGAGGCGGCGGCTGATACAGGTAGCACTCGACGACCCGTCCAAACTGCTCTATCACAGCGAGCCGATCTGGCAGAACGGATCGATCGTCGGGTCCATCACCTCGGGAATGTTCGGCCATACCATCGGCGCATCGCTCGGCATGGGATGGATCAACAGCTCCGACACCATCGACCGTGAGCAGCTGTTGGACAGCACCTACGAGATCGAAGTCGCCGGCGAGCGCATCCCCGCCAAAGTGTCGCTCGCACCGTGGTACGACCCGAAGGGCACCCGTGTGCGATCGTGATCCGCAAAGCATTCAGGCTAAGCGGCGAACCGATCCTTGCCCTGCGGGGCGTTCGAGCTTTAGCCGACGGCCTGATGGCGGCATCGTTCGCCGCGCTCTTGTACGTTCGCGGGTTCGACGAACGGGCGTTGGGTTGGATGATCACGGCCACTCTGCTCGGATCCGCCGCCACCCTTGTCGCCATCACGCGACGGCCCGCCGCGCTGCAGCCGCATCGGGTGCTGGTGTTGTCGGGTGCGCTCATGGCGGTCACGGGCGCAGCCTTTGCCGCCACCGGCTGGATGGCCATACTCATCCCACTCGCCGTCGTGGGTCCGCTCAACCCGACGGGTGGTGATGTGTCGGCATTCCTGCCCGCCGAGCAAGCAATCATCGCCAACCGCACCGGCGAAGCGCACAGGTCGACGATGTTCGCTCGCTACTCACTGGTCGGCTTCATAGGGGCCGTGGTCGGAGCATTGCTCGCAGGGCCCACCGCGTCACTCGGCCGGTTTCTCGGGCTCCAATCGACGAACGGCATCGCGCTCGCACCGGCAATGTACGCAACCATCGGAGTCGCAGTCACCGTCGTGTATTGGCGCCTCGGCCGAGCGGCCCGCGACGTCGCGGGGCCGTCGCGAACCCAGACTCGTCTTATCGAGTCGAGACGGATCGTGCACGAACTCACCGCTGTGTTCGCCCTCGACTCGGCTGGTGGAGGCTTCGTCGGCAACGCGCTTGTAGCGGCATGGCTGATGAAACGCTTCGACTTCGACCTTGGGCAGACCGGTGCGGTGCTCGCCGTCGCCTCCGCTGCGAGCGCGTTCTCGTCGCTACTTGCGCCACGGCTCAGCCGACGGTTCGGACTCGTCGAAACCATGGTCTTTACCCATGCTCCAGCCAACGTGCTGTGCATCCTGGCCGGTCTCGCACCAACGGCCACCGTCGCCGTTGTGCTGTTAGTGGTACGTGCCTTGCTCTCACAGCTCGACGTGCCACCACGTCAGACATTCGTGATGACGCTCGTTCCCGCGCATGAACGTTCGGCCGCGGCGGCGTTCACCAATCTCCCGCGTAGCCTCGCAGCTGCCGTCACGCCACCGATCGCCGGATGGCTCCTCTACAAGTCCAGTTTCGGATGGCCACTCATCGTCGGCGGATCAATGAAGCTCATCTACGACGGCCTGCTACTTGCCCGCTTCCGCCAACACAGCACCAAGGTGTGAGCACAATCACTCGTCGCTTCATGCACCAGCGGTGGCAAGATCGCTCCCATGGACAGTTGGAAGATCGACGAACTGAGCCGACGAGTCGACCGCGGTGAGGAAATCACGCCCGATGAAGTACGGGCGCTAATCACAGCACTCACCTCGACGCGCTCCGAGATAGCGGTTCCTTCTGAGTTCGTCGTTCGCGTGCATCGCATCGCGAGTTCGCTGCGGTGGAAGGCCGAACACCCTGTACTGCGCTTTGAACCCGAGGCCGACCATCCGGCCGACGCGCTCGTACTCGCCGGCCGCGAATTACGCGATGCCCTTGTACGACACGCGTGGCCTGACCCGAACGAACGGCGGGCTCGACACGGCCTGTCGGTCACGCGAATAGAAGCCGACTCAATCGCGAACGGCGATGAGTCACCGGCGGTAGTTGCCCTGCGTTGGTCGCTGGCCGAACTAGATCGAACGGCCACTGAACTTCACGATGTGAAGTACGAGAAAAGTCTCGCCGTACAAGCCGAGGCGGGTGACCGCGATGCTAGGGAGGCACGTCGGGCAAGCGCTCTCGCCGCACTGTCTAGCGCGAATGTCACTGGTGCCCGCGAGGGTTGGTCGATCGACGGCTTCGGGAGTGCCGATCAGATCGGATTGACGTTGCCGACATTGGCTCTCGCCTTGCCGTTCGGCGATCGGCAGTTCGATCGATGGACCTTCACACCCAATCGGCAGTGGTTCGCGCTCACGCATCGTGCCGAGCCCAGGCCAATGTCACGGCACGAGCGCGCCGTGGTGACACCTGTCGCCCTCGGCCCAACCGCAGAACTCGCGTTACGGCGCCTCGGGCAGCAGGTCCCTACCGGCGCGTCGGTCGGAGCGCACGCCGACTACCTGACGCTTATGGCCGAGCGGTTCCCAGCCATCGATGTTCGTCGCATCACGGGTCCGCTCAGCCCTGCGTGGGTTCCGCTCCCCATCGAAGCCCTCGCGACCTTGGCCGTGGGCACACCCGACGCCACCCTCAATCTCGACGAACTGGCCAAGAGCGAAGAGTTTGGGCCTTTCGCTACATGGTGGCGCCTCGTGTGGATCACCGACGAAACCGACAGCGACTTTCGATGAATGAGCGGTGCCGGCAGCGGGTAACGTCCGAAGGATGACGAAGAACCCGAAGGTCGACGCCTACATCTCAAGGTCGACGAAATGGCCGGCAGAAATGGCCGAGCTGCGGCCTATCTTGCTCGGCTGTGGGCTGACCGAGGAAATCAAGTGGGGCAAGCCCTGCTACAGCCATCAAGGCCACAACATCGTCATCATCCAAGAGATGAACGACTTCCTGGCGCTCATGTTTTTCAAGGGTGCACTGTTGCGCGATGACGGCGCCATTCTCAAGGAGCAGGGCCCGAACTCCCGCTCGGCGTTGCGCGTCGAGTTCACTTCCGTTAGTCAGATCGCCACGTTGGCGACGACGCTGCGTGCGTATCTCGGCGAGGCTGTCGATGTTGCCGTAGCGGGGTTGGAAGTCGGCCCGGCTCCCGAGGTAGTTTTTGTTGACGAGCTTCAACAACGCCTCGATGTCGACCGGGCGTTCCGGGCCGCTTTTGAAGCGCTGACGCCGGGCCGTCAACGCGAGTACAACCTGCATTTTTCCAGTGCTAAGCAGGCGACGACTCGGGCCACACGCGTCGACAAGTGCGCCCCGAAGATTCTCGCTGGCAAGGGCTTTCGCGACCTGTGACGTTTCCACGCCAGCCGCCAGCCGTCAGGTTGTCCGAGGTGTCGAGATAGAGCACGGCGCGAGAATCAGCGATCTGAGCGGAGTTCGTCGAGCACCGATCCAGTAGGAAGAGCAACACGAACGCCGGTTCAAAGCCCTGCCACGATCACCTCCTACACCGGGGTAGACACGACCAGCCCGATCGATCTGACCGGGGTCGGGTCGAACGGATCCGGGACCAGTCACATCGCGCCGTCAGTCACGACTACCGGCGGGAACCGTCTCGTGGTCACCGTGAACGCGCTCACCACAAATGCGTCGATGGTCCCACCCGGTGGGAACACCGAGCTTGGTGATATCGCCGCGAACGCCGGAACCCTCACGGTTGCGATCGAAACGTCATCGAGCCCGGCGGTGACCGCCGGAGCAACCGGTACCCGCACCACCAACAACAGCACCGCCGCGACCGCCTCCACACCAACCACCGGTGGGTCCAGCGAGTTGACGTCGAACACTGTGGCGCGGTCACGGACCGGCCGGGTTCTTACAACTCGTGACCTCCGGTACTGGTGCGAACAGCAACCGTTCCCAGGTCGACGAAACGGTTGGCGCAACGACAACATCGACGGCGTACACCTACGACACCGTCGACAAGCTGACGGGCGTGTCCGGTCAAACAGCCCCGACCTATGACATTCGTGGGCACACCCTGACTGTTGCCGGGCAGACACTCACCTGGGATGGCGCGGATCGTAACGTCACCGTCACGGAAGGATCCACGACAGTCACCTACCTCCGTGACGCCACCGATCGGATCGTGGCCCGCACACAAGGCGCGACCACTGTCCGTTACGGACACAGCGGTAGTGGTGACACCGCCGACCTCGTCCTCGACGCCACCAACGCGGTCCTTGAGCGGGTGTACGGTCTGCCCGGTGGTGTGGTACTCACCAAACGCGGGATGGCTCAAGTGTGGTCCTACCCGAACATCCACGGCGACATCACCGCCGTCGCGGACGCCGCCGGCGTGAAACAAGGCGCAACGTTCCGCTACGACCCGTTCGGGCAACCCATCACCACCGCAGGCACGGTCAGCCCCGACGCCGTACCAGACAACGCCAACCAAGAACTTGACTACGGATGGCTCGGACAACACCAACGCGACTACGAACACACCGCCAACATCACCCTCACCCAAATGGGCGCCCGCCCCTACCTAGCCAGCCTCGGCCGATTCCTCTCCATCGACCCCGTCGAAGGCGGCATCAACAACGACTACGCCTACGTGAATGACCCGATCAACGACTATGACATTGCGGGCACCATCAGCTGGAAGACCATACAAAGAGCGGCGGGGCGTGTGGCGTCGATTGCCGGTAACATCGCCGATGCAGCTTCCCTCTCGAGTATTTTGCTCGTCGGCGGCTGCGCGTTCGCGACCGCCGCTACCCTCGGTGGCGCCGCTCCGCTGTGTGTTGCGGCGATGGTAGCGACATCAGTGACTGTTGGCGCCTACGGAGTCAAGGCTGGAAGCCATACAGTTCCGGGTGAATGGAAGCAGGCAGGTCGTTCCACATTCAATGCTGGCTTCGCGTGGGCAACACGGGGCAACAGCGCGGTACGAGCTGTCTTGGGTAGCGGGAAAGCTACAGGAAGGGTAGCGTCAAGTGACGCCGTCGAGGAATGAGGCGCTGCTCTATTCGATAATAGCGGCATTTGTGAGCGCGACTGTCGGGTTCCTAGGCTTCGTCGCGGGGTCACCGAAGGCGACTCTGACTTGGCAGGCCGCGTCCTCTCTCTGGTTCTGGCTGTCGCTTGAGGCAATCGGATGGGCGTATTGGCGTTACAAGACGATCTTCGAAACCCAGTCGAGGAGGAGGACCCTAATGATGAGCTTACTTGTTGCCATCTTTGTTGTCGGGATCGCACCTTTGTCTGCTAACATGTAGAGAGATCTATCATTCTGTCTGACTGCTGGGTCGCCACTAGCGAGGACCACCCAGCCGACCCGCGAAACGTTTTGCATCTGGTACGGGTGGAGTCCTAAGGGACCGCTGCAGGACATGGCGTTTTCGATGGAGGCCAATGTGTACCTGGCGGCGTACTCGATTTGGCATGACGAGGCCGATGACGACCGTTGCCAGTCGTGGGTTACAGAACGATTCCGCGCTCTGGAAACCGTCACCAAGGGCGTGTACCTCGGCGACGCCGACCTGGTACAGCGCCCCGCAAAATTCATGGCCGACGACAACTTTGCCCGACTGGAAAAGATCCGAGACGTCTACGACTCGAACCGGATGTTTCCCGGTTTCCGTGTGAAGCCGGGTAACACCGTGAACGAATTCGAAACGCTCTAAGGTTGTCCACGCCTGACAAATACGCAGACTTCAAGTTGTCAAAAAGATCGATTTCAATCTGTCAGAACAGTAGGCTTCAACTATGATGGAGTACCGGCCCCGGGTCGTTGACGCTGAACTGGCCGAGCGCCTCACGACGATCGGTGCCGTCCTCATCGATGGACCCAAGGCGTGCGGAAAGACGGAGACGGCAGCCAGGGTGGCCCAGAGCATCGTTCGGTTCGACACCGACGCCAACGCCCGTTCACTCCTCGGCCTGAACCCGCAATCGCTGTTCGACCAGCCCACTCCGATCCTCTTCGACGAGTGGCAAAGGGCACCTACGGTGTGGGACCAGGTCAGGCGCCACGTCGACGACCTCGGCGAACGCGGCCTCTACGTTCTGACCGGCTCGGCAACACCCACCGATAGCCGAGAGCTTCACTCCGGCGCAGGTCGAATAGGCACACTACGGATGCGACCGATGAGCCTGTACGAGACCGGCTTTTCGACCGGCGAGGTATCGCTCGGTGCACTGCTAAGGGGGGACGAGCAACGGGCCTACGCTCGCCCGATCTCGGTTCCCGAGCTTATGGAGCAGATTGTCATCGGTGGATGGCCTAAGATGCTCGGTGTGACCGAGCGGTTCGCCAGGCGTTGGCTCGAGGACTACCTGGCCCAGATCGTGGAAGTCGACGTGCCGAGCCTCGGCACGACCCGGCGAGCCCCCGACCGCCTTCGGCGAACGCTCACATCGCTCGCTCGAAACGTCGGCCAACCGATCAAGCTCACCGAGGTCTCGGCCGACATCGCCGGCGATCGCAATGTCAGGCCAACTGGCGAGACCGTTGCGGCCTACCTCGATGCGCTCGAACGGCTGAAACTTACCGAGAACTCGCCGTCCTGGCATCCGCACATGCGTTCCCGGACCCAGCTGCGCGAGGCCCCCACCCGCTACTTCATCGACCCATCACTCGGCACCGCTGCCCTGGGCGTCGGGTCGAAGGAACTCCTCGCCGATCTCCAAGCCGCCGGATTCCACTTCGAAGCTCTCGTCGTGCGCGATCTGCGCATCTACGCACAACCGTTCGGCGGAACAGTCTCGACATGGCGCGAAACGCGTGGCCGAAAAGAGGTCGACGCCATCGTAGAGACGGCGACCGGGTGGGCCGCGTTCGAGGTGAAACTCACCGGAGACCAATCGGTGATTGACGACGCCGCCCAAGGTCTCGTCGAGTTCGCTGCGGAAATCGACCAGGTGAGGCACGGAGCACCATCAGCTCTTGTGGTAGTCACCGCATTGGGTGGCGGCGGTAAACGCGCCGACGGCGTACATGTCATACCGATCACCGCTCTGGGCCCGTAGGGCTCCCAGGCTGGGCAACAGGTGCGGGGACGCTACCGTTGAGAACGTGCGAGAGCGTTCATGGACAGTTGCCGCTTTCGTTGCGTCGTTCGCGCTGGCCGTTGTCGCGCCCGCTCCCTTCGCCACCGCCCTGCCCGCTGCAAATCGATTCTACGAGCCGATTATTCCGACTCGCGTCCTCGATACCCGTGTCGCTTTCGGTGTGGCGACTTCGGCGCGTACGACAGTGGGGGTCCCGGTCGAAGTGTCTCTTGGACCGGTGCCCGGTGACGCCGAGGCGGTTACGTTGAATGTCACTATCACGGAACCGACCGCGGCAGGGTTTGCGACGATCTACGCGTGTGGGTCGACTCGACCCCTGGCCTCGAACCTGAACTTTGTGGCTGGTGCCACGGTTCCCAACTTGGTAATTGCTCGCGTTGGCGACGGCGACAAGGTGTGCATAGTCACGAGCGCGTCAGCACATGTGATTGCTGATGTGCAAGGGTGGTTCCCGACCGGTTCTTATCAACCCGAACCCACGCCAAGACGGGTGCTCGACACTCGCCAGGGTGCCGCCGTAAGGCTTATGGCCGGGCGCGAAACGCCGATCACGCCGGCCACGGGCTCGGTAGGCCACAGCGCGATCGCCGCCAACGTCACCGTTACCGAGCCGACGGCGTCTGGCTTCGTGACGGTGTATCCGTGCGGTTCACCGCCGCCCTTCACATCGAACCTCAATTTCACCGCCGGCCAGACCGTTGCGAATCTCGTCGTTGCTCGATCCGGTGTAAGAGGGCAGGTGTGTGCGCGAGCCAGCACCTCGACTCACCTCGTAGTCGACGTGCAGGGCGTGATTCCCGAAGGTGCCGGTTACACCCCGATCTCGCCGGTACGCATGGTCGATACCCGCGCACCAATCGGGGTGGCAACCCAAGCGAGGGTGGCGCCGAATCAGGTGACCGAGCTGCTCTTTCCCATCACGAGCGGCATAGATTCTGGCGCGCAAGCCGCCATCATGAACGTGACCGTGACCGACCCGGTTGGGGCCGGCTTCCTCACGGTGTTCCCCTGCGGCACACCTCGACCGGTCGCATCGAACCTCAATTTTGTGGCGGGCGAAACCCGCCCCAACCTTGTTATTTCCGGGGTTGGCGGCAACGGCCGTGTGTGCATCATCGCAAGCACTGCGGCACACGTGGTCGTTGATCTGCAGGGTTGGTTCGTCGGCACACCAAACACGGATCCGAACACAGCTCCGGTCTCGGCCAAGTACCGCGAACGTGTCGACCGACAGTCACCCGAGATTCTCGGACACGTGGCGTTTCTTCCGGCGGGCTACGAGTCGAACCCCGGTCGCACCTGGCCAACTATCGTGTTTCTACACGGCTCAGGCGAGGCAGGCAACGGCATCGGGGACGAGCTCGATGTGGTGGACGATGCCGGGCTGGCGAACCTCGTCGACCATGGGATCGAGCCGCTGACCGCTCGCGGATTCGTGGTGTTGGCGCCGCAGTTCCCGGGAATTTTCGCCAACTCGACAGCCAATCCGGCGTTGCTGCATCAATGGCTCGCGGTGACGATGCCGAAGTATCGAATCGATAGGGATCGCATGTACCTCACCGGCTTGTCTCTAGGTGGATACACGACATTTGACTATCTCGCTGCGTACGGCGATAGCAACGAGTTCGCGGCGATGATCCCGATTGCCGGCGCACGGGTGGCCCCCATTGTGTGCTCGGCGTGGCGACGCACGCCGTTGTGGGCCTTCCATGGCGAAGCCGACGTCGTGGTCGATGTGAGCGGTTCTATCGGCGCAGTCATCACCGTCAACGACACGTGTTCGCCAGTTGAGCAACACCGGTTGACGACGTACCCGAACGTCGGCCATAACTCCTGGGACCGTACGTACGACCTAACGGGCATGAGGACTGGCCAGACGAACCCGGCGTACTTCCCGTACGACGTCGACATCTACACATGGATGCTCGCCCACACCCGCAGCACGTATCGCTAGCTCGGGTCGCGACCCGAGCAAACAATGATAGAGTTCTCTATTATAGAGAAACCCGCTTCCATCTTTGATCGGGACCGTGAGTGGGCGCTGCTGTCCAGGTTCCTCGCGTCGCCATCGGCGCGACTTGGGCTCGTGTACGGGCGCCGCCGCCTCGGTAAGACCCACATCGTTGAACGCATCGCTGCGCAAGTCAATGGGCTCTACTTCTGCGCGGCCCAGCAACCGAGTGCCCGAAATCTGGACGATTTCGGGCAGGCCGTCGGCCGCTGGCGAAACATCGTTTCGCCGAACTACCGGTCGTGGGACGAGGCCCTTCGCGATGTCCTCGCTCATCCCGAAACCGGGCGTTCGGTTGTCGTGCTCGATGAAGCCGGATATTTGGTGGAGCAGGAGCCCGCCTTTCCATCGCTGCTGCAGCGCGCCCTCGATCGCCAACCGAGGCCCGTCCGACCCGTCCTGCTTTCGGGCTCCAGCCACGCCGTCATGAAAACGTTAACGGCGCCCGGCAAGCCACTTCGCGGCCGGGCGAGCCTTGAACTCGTGCTCGATCCGTTCGACTTCCGGACAACAGCCTCGTTCTGGGGGATCCAGGAAGCACGGCTTGCCGTTCAGCATTGGTCCACCATCGGAGGAACGCCCGGCTACCGAGAGCTGTGCGATGAAGCAGCACCAACCTCATTGCGCGACTTTCCCGCCTGGCTCACACGATATGTTTTGGCTCCCGGCGCACCGCTGCATCGCGAGGGCCGCGTGGTTCTCCTTGAGGAGTCCACCGTCGGCGAGACACCCGGGCACTGGTCGGTACTGGCTGCCATCACGTCGGGCGCCCGGTCACGATCCGAGATTGCAACAGCAACGGGCCGCCCGTCGACTGCGTTGGCCATACCTTTGGCCATCCTTACTGCGAGCGGCCTAGTGGTTCGAGACCAGGACCCGCTGCACCGGAAGCGTTCGACGTACTCGGTCTGCGAACCCATCGTCACGACATGGAAGGAAGTGATCGAGCCAATCGACCGCAGAAAAATCCGGCGCGATGATCGACGATGGTTCGACGATATCGAGGCGCCGCTTCACTCACGGGTGATCGGACCTGCCTTCGAGCGGCTTGCCCGCGATTGGACGCTCAACGACGCTGCGGAACGGACTCTCGGCGGCCACGTCACGGCCGTAGGCGAGAGCACGGTCGGGCGGTCCATCAGCGGTCACGGGGCGATGCAACTCGACGTCGTCGCTATAGACCGCGATCCTGCCGGTCACCCTCAAGTGATCGCCATCGGCGAGGCCAAGCACCAACTCCGTCCGATGGGGGCCGCACAGCTTGACCGTCTCGACGCCGCCCGCGAACGCGTTGGAGCCCAGACCGCCAAGCTTCTGCTTTTCTGCGACGCAGGTTTCGATCGCACGCTCGAACGTCAGGCGCAACGCCGAACAGACGTCGAGCTCATCGACGCCGACCGCCTCCTGACCGGTTCCTGACCGAAGCTAACTCCGCAATGCCGACAGAACGTGACCGACCCGTCAACCCCAACTTTTCGCGAACTCTGCCAAGAAGTGCGGCGCCAGGCCCGCAGTTCCTGGCAGGCTTCGGTTTTGGGGGCGCACTGCCATCTAGCCCGACCGGCGTTCCATATAGTCGGCCAGCGGGCGGATCTGCTCAAGCCAAGACGCCACCAGCGCCGGTTCGCTCGGCGCAGCGTGCACACCGGGCTCGACCTCGCCCCGCACGACCGACTCGACCGCTATCGACACCGGCATCGATACCAGCCGAGCCATGGCCGACCCACCATCGTTGCCCGACGCATCCAACGACCAGGTCTCGTCGAACACCGCCTGGCCGTCGCGTTCGGCTCGAAGCGAGACGAACAAAACGACACGGTCGGGTTCGCCCGGAGCGTACGAGTTCTCGGCCAGCAACTGAGCGCTCATCTCGGTAAGCCGCTCGTCGCCCTCGGGCCCGCTGAGTGTTTCAATCTCACGAAACAGCGGTGCCCAGGCCTCGGCCCAGCCGTTCAGCCGGATGGTTCCGCGAACGAAGTTCTGGACCTTCCAGGCTGGGTCGAAGTGGTAGTCGCCCATGAATGGATAGCTATCGCGATTCGGGTACACCTCGAAGCTCTCGGCGACGGGAAGCGGAGCGTCGTAGCTTGTGATGGCATTCCAGGGTCGATCGACCGTACGTTCGCGTCCGTCGAGCAAGCTTCGAGACGGCGAACGCAGCGCCTTGAGCACCCCGAGCGGCGCCCAACTGAACTTGTACTTAAACGCGTTGGGAACCTTGGGAACTCCGCCGCAATACGACGTGAAGCTCAGCACATTGTCGACGTCATACGCAGGCGAGTGTCGATACCTGGCCACGAGGTCGTGGGCGAGCAGATGGTCGATTCCAGGGTCAAGGCCAACCTCGTTGACCGACACAAGCCCTCGCTCACGGAACTCGCCGTCGAGGGCTCGCATCTCGAGAGCGATATAGGACGAGGACACGAAATGAGCACCGTGTTTAAGACACCGCTGTGCCAGAGCAACATGCTGGTCGGCCGGGAGCATCGAGACCACCACGTCGCCCGACTCGAGTGTTGCCGCAACGGCGTCGATGTCGTACGCACGAACGTCGCTGGTGAGATCGCCGACCATCTGGCGAGCCTTGTCGACCGTGCGATTCCAGACGACGAGGTGGTGGTCACCGCTCAGCAAACTCCGAAGCCCCGGTCCCGACGACAGGCCGGTGCCGCACCAGTGGATGGTCATGTTCTCAAGTCCGTTCCGTGCTTACGATGGGGGCTGCCGATGAAGGTGCCGTTGGAACTCCAGTTCGACACGATGCCACACTCCCGTGGTCAGGTCGTGAAGGTCAACGAGCGACGGGAGCAGCTGCTCAGCATAGTCGAGGCTACTTTCCACTGGCAGAAGGGACGGGAGGTTGTCGATCGCAACCACATCGAGCGGAGGCTGATCGTGCACCCGGCGAGCCGGCGCTTCCCAACTCGTCACCTCGTCATAGACTTTGATCGGCGAGAAATCCGAACCTGGGTCGCAAGCAATATCGCCGATCACCCGTAACGCCCGATGGTCACTTACAGCCGACGCCGACACAAACACCGGGCAGCCCGGCCGGGCCAAAATACAGTTGAAGAACAGGTCATGCTGAAGCACCTCGGGATACGGCCCCCCGCTTGCCGTTTCCGCAAGGTCCCATTTCGTTACCGCAATACCAAGCGCTTCACAGAACGCCGAGGCGCCGGTGCCAACCCGACCGAGCGCTCCAACAACTAAGGCGCTGGGTTTGGGACCAGACCAGGAGTCGCGCATGAAGCGAAGTAACGACTGCTGGTTCGCGAACGGTGCAATGGCCGACCCGACGGAGCCGTGCTGCTGGGCCACCCAACAGTGATACGACACCGCGGCCCCGGCGAAACCAGCCCAATAACCAAAGGCTGCCACGCGCCGGCCAACTTCATCGACCAGGTATTCAAGGTCATACAACGTGCCACCGCCGCTCGCGAAGCGGTCGAGGAGCACGCGCCCGGCCACCTGACCCTTGTAGGCGTGGCCGAACATGATGTGACGATGACGAAGTGGCATGCCATCGTCGGGAAGCTCCTTCAATCCGAAGATCAGCGAATCGTCGGGTGCGTCGGGCCACGAGTGCTCGGCCGCAATGTCACAACCTGCTTCGACATAGCCGTCGATGGGGATCGCCCGCACGGAGCTGTCCTCGACGGTGACCCGGATTCCACTACTGATCAGCGTCGCGGCCCCTTCAGGGGTCAGGCCAACGCGTTGTTCGTTGTCGCGCTGCTCAGCGCGAACCCACAGATGTATCGTCATTCCGTCCACATTCTGCTAGCAACTGAGGCGTGAACAAAGCACTGCCAGTTCGATTGATAGCAAGCGACCTAGATGGAACCCTGCTCGACGCCACCGGGCACCTGTCATCAAGGACCATTGCGGCCATTCACGCTGCGACCTCAGCCGGCATTGTGTTCGTGGCGGCGACGGGTCGCAGCCACCTGACCGCTGCACCTCGCCTCGCACCGGCCCTGCCGGCTATCCGATGGGCGGTTTGTTCGAATGGGGCCACGGTGTTCGACCTGCATGAGCAGACCGTCGTGGCTCAAAACCTGATTACCGAAGATCACCTCGCCGACCTCGCTGACGTGTGGGACCGATTCGAGGACATCGGGCTCGGCTGGGAAGCCGGAGACGGGTTCGGTGCCGACCAAGTGTTTCAGGCCCGCCATCCGTACGCCGATGGTCTCGCTGACGCGCCGACGGAACGTCGTCCGCCTTCTAACGGGGTTGTGAAGATCCTGGTGTCGCACGGCCATCTGACCGGCTCGGAGCTCATCGACCACGTGCGCGCCCTTGTGCCTTCCGAGCTTGAAGTCGCCAGTTCCGGCGCGCCGTTCGTCGAGATCACGGCCGAAGGGGTGAACAAAGCGTACGGCCTTGCACAGCTAACAAATCGCCTCGGTATCGACCCGGCCGAGTCGATGGTGTTCGGCGACAACAACAACGACCTCGCCATGTTTGCTTGGGCCGGACGCGCCGTCGCAGTCGCCAACGCTACCGTCGAAGCGCTTGCGGCGGCCCACGAAATTACCGACCACCACGATGCCGATGGCGTTGCGGTCACCATCGAAGCACTGCTACGGGGCACACGTCCATGACACACCAGTCGACATACGAACTCCTCACCGAGCACCTGGCCCGGGCCGACTTCGTGAAGGCTGTGCTGTCGGGCCCAGTAGCGGGTTGTCAGTGGAAGAAGGTCACGATTCGAGTAGTCGAGTTGCAGCGTGGGCCAGCGTTGCAGATCGTACGGCTCGATGAACGCCAAGCCGACACCAAAACCGTCGAACGTAACGATGCCCTCGTCGACGACACCTGCCGACTGGCGTTCCGTCACCTCACGATCCACACGGTCGATGCCGTGATCGACGCACGCATGACAAAGAAGGGGGCGCTCCTCGCAACGACTACGCCCGTCGCCGTTGCGTCCAGCGCGCCCGTTTCGACGGCGCACGATCGGCACAAGGCTCGATTGGTAGCCGAGGATGCGCCGTTCCTAGACATGCTCGGGCTGGCGTCAGGCGGATCCGTCAAGCCAACGGGCCAGCGCAAGTATCGCCAGATAAACGAGTTCCTGCGCTCGCTTGTCGGTGCTACCGGTATCGACGAGATGCTGCGCCAGTCTCCGGTCCGTGTTGTCGATTTCGGATGCGGCAATGCGTACCTCACGTTCGCCGTTTACCACCATTTGCACGTCACGCTCGGCCTTGCGTGCGAGGTCGTCGGCATCGATCGCAACGGACCGCTCATGGAACGAGCCTCTGAGCGCGCCGCCCATCTCGGCTGGACCGGCCTGACGTTTCGCCAGGGCGACATTAGCGATGCACCGCTCGACAACTCGCCCCATGTCGTCATCGCACTCCACGCATGCGACACCGCCACCGACGATGTGTTGAGCAGAGCCGTTGGCTGGTGTTCGTCGCTCGTACTCGTATCACCGTGCTGCCATCATGACGTGCAACGTCAGCTCAAGGCGTCGGCCGCGCCAGCGGACTATTCCTCGATGCTGCGAAAAGGATTGCTGAAGGAGCGCCTCGGCGACGTGCTCACCGACAGCTTGCGGTGCGACCTGCTCGGACTCGTCGGCTACCAGTCCGAGGTGATCGAGTTCATCTCGCTCGAACATACCGCTAAGAACCTGATGATCCGGGCGCACCGCACGGGTCGCAAGCCATCGCCCGATCAAGTCGATCAGTACGTGTCGCTGCGCGACCAATGGCACATCGAGCCCTACCTCGAAGCCAAACTGTCCAGCCACCTACCGCCTCTCCTGTAACGCAACAGTGGCGCCACACATCATCGTGGACTCCCCGACTCCCCCAGTGAACACGTTCTCGTCCGACCACAGAGTCGATTTGCGTTACTACACTCGGGCGAAAATGTGTTCAGGGCACCGTCTGCACCTCGTCGGTAGATCACCCGAGATTGATGTTGAGCGCGCGGATCGAAACAATCTCCCGAGCGAAGGCGCGGTCGGTAGCCATTCTCAAGGCCTTGTCGAGCAAGGGCGCTGCTCGATCGGCTTCGCCAACCGCAATGAGGGCAACGGCCAGGAGGTGACGGCTGCCTACCTGGTCGAACCCCGAATTCACGCGATCGGCATGCTCCACAGCTTCGGTCAGAAACTCGATTGCGCTCGTCGTCTCGTTAAGCGCCAGGGCAAGCATGCCGAGCGTGCGAGACACAAGCCCAAAGCACATCGACCCTGCACCGGTAACGCCACAGCGCCCGCGAAAGGGCAGCAGCTCGTCGAAAATCGGGCGGCACAGGTCGGCTCGACCAAGCCCGGCAGCGGCCTCGGCTCGCGCCTGCGTAACGGGCAACCAAAAATAGTTCTTGGGCAGTTCGGCGTTGTCACCGAGGGTTGCTGCGGCCTGGACCTCGTCGCCATTCCACAGTTGGGCTAGGGCGAGCGCACCAGCCCACATCTTTGACTGTGCTCCAGTAGCCATGGCCTCGACGGCGTGGACCATCTGCCCGAGTGTTCCTACTTGGTAGGCGAGATAGCCGGTTTGGATGAGCCAAGTGCCTTCAGCATCAGACTGGGTGGCGCCGAACCGCCGCTGGAACTCGTCTACGAGTTGTTGAGCATTGGGCTTGCCGCAAGCAATATCGATAGAGACGACAAGACGCTCTGTCAAGAACTCGTAGTACTGGTTCCTGGTTGCGTCAACGACCAGGCGAAGGTCGACTAGTCGAGCGCGGCTTGTGGGGAGATCACCACGTTCCGCCAGGCAATAGGCCGTGAAGAAGCCGCTAAGAAACTCGATCTGGGAGTCACCGGTAGCGCGGGCGATTCGGCCGAGTTCGCGGGCAATCTGTTCGCGCCGGTCCAATGTCGCCGGTTCCCACAAACAGGCGAACTCGGCGTGCAGAACGGTGGCAGTCAGCATCGGGTCGCTGTGCTGAGCGGCGAGGCCAGTGGCTTCCTCGATCAGTTTCACCCGCGGCTCGCGTTCAGAGGTGAACGATAAGTGCGATGCAAGGGTTGCCAAGATTCGGACTCGCATCGGGTCGGATGCGGGCAAAAGGCTGAGCGCGTCTTCGCAGAGCTCTATCAATTCCACGTCGGGCAGTTCCGCTGCGAAAAACGATGCACCAAGCCACGTACTCAAGGTTGCCGCCTCACCCATCAACTGAGCACTTCGTGCCGTACGGGCCAGTCGCCCGGCGCGAACAACTGCCTGGGTGAATGTCGGATCCCCAAGGGCGCGCGACGCCGCAGCCAACCCGAGCCACGCTTCGGCACGATCGACCACATCGGCGTGAGGGTCGCGCTTGAGAAGGTCGATCACTTGCAAGTACAGCGTCTTGGCCGACTCGAAGGCCAACGCCACCATGTCTCGTCGGGCGGCCCTAGCCAGGTACCTGGTCGACCGTGATTCCTCACCGGCGAGTTGCCAGTGCCGCGCAAGTTCATCGAACTGCTCGGCGCCGCGAATCTCGAGAGCCTCGGCCACCCGGCGGTGCGCTCGAGCTCGCCGCGTCGCCTTTAGGTCGTCGAGCAGCGTCGACCGCACGATGGCGTGGACGAAGCCGAACTGGTCGACACCAAGTTCGGTGACGATTCCGACACGGATGACTTCATCGAGTAGATCGAGGAGTTCGTCGGGTTGTCTCTCGACGACAACGGCAAGCAGCCCGAGATGAAACGTCGCGCCAATGACGGCCGCCAGGGTGAGCACTTCGCTAGTCCCAGGCGGCAACGAGGACAGCCGCTGAACAACGACGTTGTGAACAGAATCGGGAATCGGGATCTGGCCGGAAGTCGACCCATCAATTGCCTGATCGAGCTGGCCAGTGGTCGCAAGGTGGTAGATGAGTTCACTGGCGAAAAACGGATTTCCGGCACTCTCGCCGCTAACCATTTGGGCGATGGCTGCGACCCGGGTAATCGGTGCTTGCGGCACCATCGCCGTCACCATCTCGGCAACGTCGGCCTCGCTCAAGGTGGCGAGGTCAACAACCGACGTCCGTACCTCTCTGGCGAGCGCCCTCACGGGGTGCGTTGCGTCGAGGTCGGCTTCCCGGCAGGTGGCCACAATCAACAAACGTTGGTTGTCGTCGGCTCCGCTAATCAGATGACGCAGCAGCAGTATGGTCGACTCTGTGGCCCAGTGGAGATCGTCGAGGACGAGCACAAGGGGATGAGACCGGGCGAGCCGGCGGACCAGGGCTCCAACGGCATCGAAGAGTTCAAGCCGGGCTGTGACCGGCTGCGATTCGCTGAAACTAGATTCGCTTCCCGGGAATAGCCGAGCCATTGGACCAGAGTCAGACCCAACCGCCGCCGCAAGGTTTTGTCTAGTCCGGCGACGGCTTGGAGGGCAAGAGCGAACGGCTCGTAGGGCACACCGAGATCGCTGCAAGCCCCGGCGAGGACCAGTGCCCCGTTCGCATGGGCAAGTGCTGCACAGTGCGACACGAATCGGGTCTTGCCGTTCCCAGCTTGACCGCGTACCAACATCAACGACGCGGTACCAGTCCTGGCCTTGTCCCACAGCGCGCCGAACTCATCGACTGGCCGTGCGCGCCCAACGAGCGGCAACCGCTGATCGTGGACGAGCATCCGAGGCAGAGGAGGAGCCAAACCGCCGGCCGAGTCGACGATGCGGTACACGAAAATCGGAAGGTCCAGTCCCTTGAGGGTGCGTTCACCGATTTCTTCGAACGTCACGTTCGAACGGCGTGAGCCCAGCATGCGGACAATATCGGTGGCCAGGATTTCGCCGGGATGAGCAAGGGCTTCAAGTCTCGCCGCCTCGATCACTGCCACGCCACGATGATCGCCGCCCTCATCGATGGTCACTTCGCCCACCGACAGGCCAATGCGTACTTGGAAAACGGCGACGGCTCGGTCAGTCGTGCAGTAGTCAGCTACCGCTCGCTGGATCCCAACGGCTGCGGCGACGGCGTCCGACGAAGTCGGGAACCCGGCCTTCACCCCATCGCCGGTCCAGCGTAACACGGCACCACGATGCTCAGTAATCACCGCTGTCAAGAGATCGTCGTGTTGGCGGCGCAGCAGGTCGGCCTGGTCGTCGCCGAGTCGTGACCTCAACGCAGTGGAATCGACCATGTCGGTGAACAGAATCGCTCCGGTGCTCACCGCCGAACTCACGCCCGAGACACTAGTCAGAACGTTCGCTGGCGATGCGACTGGTGCGGCGCATCTTTGCCTCGAGATCGAGGTCGGTGATGTAGTCCATGGCCGTCGAATGCGACGCTTCGTGCCCGGTGATGGCTACGAGGAACGGGTCGCGGTGAATCGCTAGGAGTTCACCCGGACAGCGTGCCTGCACGGTTGCAGTTCGCCGCGTGTCAGAAAGCAGTGCAACCTCGCCGAAGAAGTCGCCTGCAGGTGCTGTGCGAAGGTGTACTCCGTTCATGACGATGTCGAACTCACCGTCGACAACCGCGTAGAACACATGGCCCTCGTCACCCTGGCGAGTCACTTCCTGACCGGCGACGACCGTGACCCGTTCAGCGGCCCGGGCAGCCATCTCGAGCGTGCCTGTCGGTAGGTGAGCAAACATGGGCATGTTCGCAAGTAACGCCATCTCCACGACAGGAATGTCGGCGTGGGAGTCAGCTGCTCGCAATGCCCGAACGGACGCCAGGGCAATGATGACGAGAACGAGGCCGACGCCGACCAACGCCACCCGGATATCGGCCAACGCCAGCACGGCCTGGGCGATCAGGGCACCCGTTAGCTGGGCGACGCCGGCGACGAAACCCAACGACGCGAACAGTGGTCCGAGCCGACGCGGTTCTGTGGACCGTTGGAGCAGCATTCGGCTTAGGTTGTCCATGAGCGACAGGCACAGCCCGACCCGCCAACGAGGGCCGACAACAAGCCGGGCCCACGATCACCCAGGTCGAGGGCACGCAGGGCAAGGATGACGAGAAGCACATCGAACGCGCCAATGACAAGATTGCGCGCCGACGAAACCGCGAGCACACCAATTGCCCACGGCCGGTCTCGCAACTCGGCGAGGGCAACCCGAAGAACGCGCCGAGGTGCCTCGGGGGGCTCGTGCTCGGCCGAGCGCGTTGCAACGGAGAGGGGCGCCAAACAGTCACGACCAAAGCGATGCCGGTGCAAGCAACGCAGGCTACGAACACAGCGGTTGGGCCACCGGCTCCACCAACAATCGCAGCAACGAGCGACCCGAGTAGCGCCGACGAACTGTCGCAATACGAAATCCGCAGGTTGCCAGCGATCATGCCCTCGGTGGAACGGGCGACCATTGGTAGGAGTGCCGCGCCCGTCGGTCGCAGCGTGTTCATAGCACCAAGCCCCACGACAACGAACGCAGCGACGGCCGGCGTCGGTAGACCGAGCGCGGAGCAGAGCGCCGCGCTCGCGAAGGCAACTGTTTGGACAGCAAATCCCCCGACACGAACCGAGTGCGGGCGGTACCTAGCGGTCAGGTTCGCAGCCACCGGTGCGCAGACAAGGGCGGGCGAGAGCACCGCAAGCGACACCAATCCAACCGCCGACGAACCGCCCCATTGGAACGCGTGAACCAGCACCCCGAGGATCACAGCCCAGTCGCTAATGACAACGAGCAAATGCGCGAGCACGAGCCTATTGAGTCTCGCTTGTGTCACCCGTTCGAACCCCCGACTTTGAATGTTACTCGACGGTCTACATAGCGCCCAAGGCCGTCACCTCGCCTAGGTGTCATCGGCTTACTGTTGGCTAGGTAGCGCCCAACGCTACCGAGCGCGCACGAACGGCGGAATTCGTCGCTCCGGGCTAGGGTGCGGCGATGGTCGACGATCCGGTTTCGCTCATCACCGACGATGTCGTCGAGGCGTACAACCGAGATGGTGTTGTGTTCCTTCCCCAGGCGCTTCACCCCGAATGGCTCGCGCTGATCGACATGGGTTTGCAGCGAGTTATGGCCAACGACGGGCAAGCCAAGCACCGCTTCTTCGATGGCCAGCCGGGTGAGTTCGTCGAGACCGTACGGAACTTCGAGGTAACGCCCGAACTTCAGTACCTCTTGTACGACTCCCCCATCGCCGACATGCTTGGCACGTTGTTCGGATCACCTAACGACGTGTGGTACTACTCCGACGAGTTTTTCATCAAAGAAGGCGGCAACTCGAAACGCACGCCGTGGCACCAAGACCTGCCGTACTGGCCGATGGCCGGTTCGATGATTGCGTCTATGTGGATCAGCCTCGATCCACTGACCAAAGGGGAGTGCCTCGAGTACATCGTGGGCTCGCATCGCGGGCCAATGTACGACGGGTTCAACCCGCGTCGGGTCGGCGAGGACCCGACCCTGCCCCACTACGGCCAGGACTATCCGCCGCTTCCCGACATCGAGGCCAACCGCGACCAGTGGAACATCGTGTCGTGGCCAATCAAACCAGGCGATGTCATCCTGGCCCACCCCGGCACGCTCCACGGTGGCGGCCCAACCAACGAAGGTTCACGGCGCCGGGCCATCACCATCCGCTGCTACGGCACCGACATCGTCTACGCCGAGCGACCTCCTACCAAGCCGACCGCGCCACGTACACCCGGCATGAAACTAGGCCTCAAACCAGGCGAACCACTGCGCAGCCGCTGGTATCCGCGGCTTCGCCCTGCGCCGCCTATCAGATGAACGACACGCTCGGGGTTACAAAGCACGGATGCGGGTCCGGATCACCTTACGAAAGGCCGGATGGGCATCCGGGATGTCAGTGACCCATTGACGAACATGGCGCGCGTGGTCGACACCTGCGGATAGACGACGGTGGCAATGACGTCGTACATCGGGGCAAGCCGGATCCGGCCATCTAGC
Organism: Actinomycetes bacterium; assembly: GCA_031415695.1. GTDB lineage: Bacteria > Actinomycetota > Acidimicrobiia > Acidimicrobiales > Ilumatobacteraceae > JANOSH01. The sequence continues at coordinate 63,728 of JANOSH010000052.1, read as the reverse complement.
ACCATCTAGCACTGTGCAATGATGTCTGATTTTAGGGACATCTAGCGAGATCGACGATCTGTCTGCGAATCAGGGCGGCTGAATCGCCTATACCTCATGACACGCGGTTGTGCTTGACGTTGCGGCGCTGCAAGCGGGCCTGCATGACCTCGTCGGCCTCAGGTGAACCGTCATGAAACGAGCCGAACCATTTGTCGAGCGGAATGGCGCCATCGGAATAGTTCACCTCGAAGTACTTGTGATGTAGGTAGTGCGCCTGGCAATTCGTATCGACCGCCCAATGGTCGCCGACCTCGATCTTGTCGAAACCCGTGTGACCCGGAACGGGCGAGAGCCCGGCGTGGAACAGGTGGAACATGGCGTGGATCGGATGTGACGCCAACACCCAATGCACCAGTACGCCCGAAAAATAGAGCAGGTGCTCCACCGGGTGCATCGACAGCCCTGACCACGGCCCGGGGTTCGTATTGCGATGGTGCAGGCTGTGCGCCGCCTTATACAGCGGCGGCCAATGGATCAGCCGATGGATCCAATGGAAGTGGAACTCACGAATCAACGGAACGAGCAGCATCAGCACGACAAACCACACCGGATTGCTACGCCACGTCAACCAACCCAAGTGGCCATTGGCGAACATCCACAGCGTTATGACCTCATATGCCGTCCAGATCGGCAAACCGCTGGCCAGGGTCCAGAACATGTTGTCCTTGAGTTGGCTATTAAACGTGAAAAACTTGCTCTCACCTGCTGGCCACCGGCCGTTGTACTTGAATCGATTGCCTTGCGCGCGCTGGCGGTACAAACGCAGATGGAACACCCCGTACCACGCGAAGATCAGCACAAAGTTACGCAACAGCACCACCGCGATCCAACCGGGGGAGAACGTTCGCATCGTGGCCGAGGACGGCGTCGCAACAAAGAACGCCAGTACAGCCAGCCCTGCGTACAAAAGATTCCATGGCCAGATGTATCCGGGATAGCCGAACAACCATCTCAGGATGCCGAGCGGCTTGGGGGGCCAGGTGAATACCGGCCCATACGTAACGCGGCGGTTCGGGGCCCAGTCTCCGCGTTTGTTGCGCGTACCGAATGCCGAATCATCCATCGGGGTCGTGTCCTCAGTCTGGTCGGCCTCGTACTTCGCAAAGGCTAACCATTTGTCAGGACAAACTCCGAAAACGACGACAAACAGCAAACTAAGTCTGCAGGCTAAGCTAAGCTCTATGCGAACCGTGAACGTACACGAGGCCAAGACCCAGCTGTCCCGGTTGCTAGACGACGTTCGGGGCGGCGAGGAAATTATCCTGGCCAAGGCCGGCAAGCCCTATGCCCGCCTCGTCCCGATCAGCGCGCTCAGCCGACGAGAACTTGGTTTCCTGCCACAGCTGCTCGGCTCGGGCGACGCCGTACTCGATCCACTTGACGACGATACGTTGGCATCGTTCGAGACTGATCTGTGAGCACCTTCCTCCGTTCGACCGCATTGCTCGCAGCGCAGGCCGAACTCGCCGGTTGCCCGCTTCTGACAACCGACAAGGCATTCGCGGATTTTCCCATATCGACGATCTGGTAATCATGGAGTTTAATGATCGAATGGCGACCCGACCATGACCGACGACCACACGACCGCGTCGATCCTTCAACGTCCGTGAACAGAAACGTCATCGTTTCCGAAGACAACACGTACGACCGTTCGGTAGCGCTCACACGTGACGCAAACCGAGATAGGTCGCGAGCGCTTCGTCGACACTCCACATTTCCTCGACACTGAGGCGACCGGCGCGCTTCCCGAGACGCTGCACATCCACCGCTCCGAGCTGCTCGATGAGCACCAGCGTCGGCTCACCCTCAACCTCGACCGGCGGACGAAACGACGCGAGGCGAGCGCTGCGTGACGTCGGAGCAACGATCACGACTGACCGTGGCAAGAACTCGTCGGCCTGCACCACCACTCCGAAGCGAACCCCATGCTGCTCATGGCCCAGACCCTTCGGGATCTTGAACCGGAACACCTCACCTCGCTGCACGCAACGACTCCATCAAACCGGCGACTTCGAGCATCTCCGCACGATCCGCCTCGTCGGCTTCCAACGCCGCTACTTCCCGAGCCAACGCCGCGCTCCGACGAACCCGTAGCGCCGACTCGATCAGCGACGACCGAATCGCATCAGACGTTGACATGCCACACGCGTTCAGCACCCGTAGTGCCCGTTCCGCGTCGTCATCAAGCCGCACAGATATCGCAGAAGACATAGAGCCGATCGTATCACAAAACGTGGTACGACTCTCGGTCGTGGAAATGGGTGTGCATCTCTCACCTACCGAACCCTGTCACGGTTCCTCTAAAGCATCCAAAGGTGTACGAAAACTCGAGTGTCGCCGAGTAGTGATACATCGTTACCACCTTGCCGTCGATAAACACAGGAGAATGGTCGTGGGTCGGGCAAAACGGTTCTCTCCCACCGCAAAGGCGAATCTCGTGTCGCTCCGAGTAACAAATGTGCCTTTGAGGCTGGAGAGGGCTGTTTTTGGGGTACATCCCCACACGCGGCCAGGGCTGCGGCGGAAGACACCCCCCAATGCGACCGACGCGGGCCTGTCGTCGGGTCGGCGTTGGCGCTTGCCGACCGTTCCGGCGTCGTCGCGTTCACCGAGCTACCAGCAATCGATGGGGCAGTTGCCAAAATTGAAGGACTCGCGGTCATCGATACGTGCGCCGCTGGGAACATCTCATGCTGCGCTGGTGAATCCAACCGACACCTGGGACGGCCGCTACGACATCAGTGTGACGAGTTGGTCGAGTGCCGCCCCCCAGCCGTCGTGGAATCCCATGTCGGCGTGCCGTTCACGTCCGCCACGATCGGCATGCATGGCAACGGCTCGGTAGTGCGTACCGCCGTTGGGGGCTGGGGAGAGTTCGATGCGCGCCGTGAAGGGCAGGTCGTCGGCACCGTTGGTCGGCGAGACCGGGCGGTAATCCTCGATCATGACACTCGTGAACACGAGCAGGCTTTCTGGTTCGATCACGAGGACGCTGCCGGCGTTGGGGTACTGCTCGCCTTCGGGTGACTCTATTGTGGTAACCATGCGACCACCGGGCCGCAGGTCGAGCTCGCATGCCACGGTCGTCCACGGCGCCGGGGTGAACCACTGCACGATCAGTTCGGGCTGTGTCCATGCAGCCCACACCCGCGCCGGTGGTACGGAAATAGTGCGCTCGAGGACGAGATCCAGATCGGGGTCTGGGACAAATGTGGTCATGATGACTCCTTCGTTGGTGGGGATTGCAAGAGTTGATCGAGTTGGTCCAGGCGGCGTTCCCAGTGATTGCGATGGGTCGACAGCCACATCGCGGCAGCGGCGAGGCCCTCGGGGGCTAACTGGTACGTGCGGGTTCGACCTGCCTTGTGCGACGTGACCACCCCAGCGCGTTCCAGAACACTGAGATGTTGCATGAATGACGGCAACGCCATGTCGAACGGGACGGCAAGCTGGGTGACCGACGCCGGACCGATGCTCAGCCGTTCGACTACGCCAACGCGTGTGGAGTCGGACAGCGCTTGGAAGACCGGCACCAGGGAGGTGGCGTCGTCCGTCACATACTTAGGCACATACCTAACTATAGAGATGAAAGACCACGATGTCAACGGGTAGCGTTGTAATATGATCACCGAACTTTGGCAGCAACTCGGCCTGGCGTTACTTGCCGGGGTCGTCGTCGGGGCCGAGCGCGAATGGCGCGACAAGGCCGCTGGTCTTCGCACCATGACCCTCATCAGCTTCGGCAGCGCACTGTTCACCATCATGTCCATCCGCATCGGAGGCGACACGAACGCCGCGCGTATCGCGGCCCAGATTGTAAGCGGTGTCGGCTTCCTCGGAGCAGGCGTCATCATGCGCGACGGCGGTCGCGTCACCGGGCTCACCACGGCCGCCACTGTGTGGCTCACAGCGTCGCTTGGTATGGGATTCGGCGCTGGCTACGGATCAATCGCGCTCGCTGCCACCGGGTTGACCCTGGGAGTCCTGCTGCTGCTACCAATCCTCGAAGGTGCCATCGATCGACGACGCGAGGTCATCACATACCAAATCTCCGCCGAGACTCTTGACATCGTCGATCGACTCGATGGCAACCTCGCCACATCGGGGCTACGGCTGCTTGAACGACACGTCTCACGATCTGGGCAGGAGCTCACAGCATCGTGGACGGTTGTCGGCCGCCACGAGGCCCACGCCCGTCTGGAACGCAGCCTGCTAGCCGACCCGACAGTCACCAGCGTTCGCACCTGACGCGTCACGGGCGATACGAGGAAGCGACGGACGACCAGCGTGAGGACGAGCGTGACCCGGTGTCGTGCACGAGCTCGGTCGTACGACCTACCCGGCGCTAATCAGATGTTGGCGGTTCCATCACGTCCTCGCCGATCGTCCAGAGGGCGCTGAACGGCAGCGACCAGAGGTCGTCTTCATAGCGGGTGACGTGCGAGCCGGAGTGGAGCACGTAGCCGCGATGGAACCGCTTGGGGTGTCGCTTTCGAAGTTCCCGCAGACCCGCAGCATGGTGATCGCGCTACGAGCCGCCTTTACCTCGATTCCGATCAGTGCGTCTACGGCCTTGCCCGCAAAGTGACTACCGTCTAGCGAGATAAATGACTAGAGATACTACTAATAAGTGACTAGAGACTTCCGGGACGCGGGCGTTGCGTTCGATTAGCTGGTTGCGTAGGGCGACGGCACAGGCCAGCCGCGTGGGACTCGCTGGCGCACTCGGCGAGGTGCCGCAGTGTCGGCCCACGGTCCGGTCAGCAGGTCCGTGGCGGGAGAGCGAAGCTCCCACGGCAGCGTGTCGCGGGCGTACTGCACGGCCGCAGTCGTGAGCGGCAGCCCGGCGACCGTCGTGAGTCGTGCGTACAACATGGCGAGCAGATCGCGTGCCGTAGCGGCGTCGTCGCGGTCATCGGACATCTCGTCGACCATTTGCCCGTTGGCCCGGAACCACCGACCCCATTGGTCGCGCGACGCAACAGCGTTCACGGGAGCGATCACGGCTTCGATGGCATCGCGCCCGACGGCTTGGCCGATCTCGCGGAGTGGAACTCGTACGAGGTGACCGAGGGTCAGGCGGATGAGCATGGGTTGGTCGGCAGCCTGATCGCCCGTGGAGCCGCTCACGGGGAATCCGAGGTTGCGGAGCGGTTCGCCCAGCCACTCATCGACTAGTTGACGAAGGCGGGCCGGTAGGGAAAGGTACGCCTCGGTAGCCGCATCGTCGGCGACGCGTCGTCCGCACTCGGTGCCGACCACCGACACGATACGGTCGATCGACTGGCCCCATACGTCGACGAGTTCGGTAAGCGTTCCCGTGCAGCGGTCGACGAACCGGCCATCTTCGACGAACCACCACGGCCAGCCGGCATCGGAGGCTGCGGTATTGACGCCATGGAGCACTTCGAGTCGCTTGGCGCTGCCGTACAACTCGCCGTACTGGGCGACCACCGGTTCGACGAGCGCGGCGACGGCCCGTCGCAGGTGAACGATGCGTCGCCGATCGGTGAGGTCCTCCTCGACCGGAATGTCGATGACAGACGAAGCCGACACGATCGGCCGGTGAAGCAGACGGCTCGCCGCAAGTGTGCCCGCCCCGACGAGCACACCGCCGAGCGACGCCAGACCGGGAGCCGCTGCGCACATCAGCCCACCGACGAGCACCGGTGCCCACGCCGCACGAAGGTCGGCTCCGAAGGCGGCGATGGTGAGCCGTCCACCAGCGATGGCAGCGGCGAGAACGGCAACTAGGACAACAGCGCGGACTAACGGCAGGGCAACATTTGCGCCCGCATCGGTGACCGTCAGAATCTCTGCTGCCACGACAAGCCCGTTGGCCAGCATCAGCCCTGCCACCGGCGCGGCCCACCGCGATCCGCGCAGTCGGCCGATGAGCACGATGCCACGCCAAAAGGCGGCCGATGCAGCCAGGGCTGCGAACGCGTGGGTCCAGCCCTCGGCCGAAGCGCTACTGCGCGTCCGTATGATATTTGGGAGAACGCCACCGACAGCGCCGGCAACGACGAAAACGATCGCCGTCGCCCCCCAGCCATGCGATCGGTCGAAGCGGGTTCGCACGAGTCGGCCGACCTCGGCGAACTTCGCCCGTGCACCCCACAGCTGCAAGCCGATGAGGGCAAGGCCCGAGACGACACCGAGCCATAGAAACGGGCCGAGCACATGTTGCGATCCGATCGTGCGTGCGTTCGTCCCCATCTGCCAAATTCGTTCGGGCAGGAGGAAAAGGCCGCTGATCGAGATGAGGAGCAGCCACCCCATCGCCGCAGTTCCGTAGAGGAGCAGAACCGTTTCTCGACGGTCGAGGCGCGGGACAAGGTTGCCAGCGCGCCAGGCCTCGCTCACCTTTCGGCGGAACCGTCCGGTCAAAAAGGCCATCGACCGTTCGCGCAGGTTCGGGATCCGCAGCAGATCCATCAGCACGTAGTAGGCGTCGAGTTTCAGTAGGGGCGTGGCGTTCGCCACAAGGATCAGGTACTGCGACGTCGCCATCGCTGCAGCAATACGGTTGCCTTGCGGCGCGACGAACGCAGTCGCAGCACCGACAAGAGTCGTCGCAAACGGTCCGGCGAGCGTGACGGTAATGCGCTGGCGACGGGTGGCGAGCCACATGTCGCCGGTGTCGACGAAGCCTCCCGGCGAACCGAACATGAAGAACAGCCCGGCGCGGTTGACGTGTCGGCCGAAGTGGACAACGGCGAGGGCATGACCCAATTCGTGGATGATGATCGAGAGCGACGCGAACAAGGCGACGACCAACACCTCACGAATTGACAGGTCAGATGGCCGCGGATGATCAAGAGTGAGCCAGCGCATGAATCCCGCCACAGCAAACACGGCGGCCACTGCGACGCCCGCCGGATGAAAGAACAACCGGCCTGCGCGTTGGTACATCCATCGCACGGCGGCACCCACGCCATCGACGGGGACCTTTCGATACATGAACGCCCGGTTCATCGCACTCATCCGGCCCGCGATGGAGCGCATGGCCACGCTCTGACGCAGCGGCATCCACACGACATCGGGAGGGCCGTCGGCCAGCATCGCAGCGTTCGCGGACGCCTCGACCAGCCCGGACACGACGAAGAAGCCCATAGTGCCATGACGTGCGCTGTACCGCTTGGCGAGCGCCAGGACCGTTCGTTCGCCGTCGAGGTCGAGCAGGACGAGCCGCTCCTCATCAGTGAGCGATAGGTAGCGGCCTTCCGGAAGCGTGCGCGCCACCCAGCCGGTCCCTTCCGGCGCAGGGAAGAACTCGACACCTTCGGCTAGGAGCGGCGCAGCCAGCGCCGGGTTCACGGCTTGTTCAAGCTCGGTTAGCCAGCTCACCCGATGAGCGGGGTGAGCCGAGGAAGAAACGAGATCGGGTCGTCGACTAGTTGGGCAATCAGTTGGGCGGCGACTACCGGCCCTTCCGCGAACTCACGGAGCGCGGCTTCGAGGAGATGACGGAGTTCGTCGCAGCGGCCAAGCCGCGCCTCGAGGAGCGCATGAGTGATCGTGGCAACGTCATTGATCCCGAGGTGAGCACTCTTGTGGAGATCGATTGCGCATCGCCCGAGATCTCCGGAGACTAGGTGGGCAAAGGCCCGCAGCCCGAGCGGACGCGAGTCGCGTGGGTACCACGGGTCAGACGGTCGCAGCTGCTCGGCCCGATCGAGGTCGGCGATGGCACCGGTCAGATCACCGAGCATGAGACGTGCAGCGGCACGATCGTGGAAGACCTTGAACAACAGGTCGTCGCCATGCTCGTCAATGAGTTGGGTGTAGTCGTCGACCGCGTCCTGGTAGCGGCTCTGCCAAAACCAGCCGTTGCCTCGAAAGGCGTACGTCACACCGAGGTGGGGAGCGAGGCGCAGTGCCTCGGCATAGTCGGCGGACGCCTCTGTGTGCCGGCCCATCATCGACCGGATGTAACCACGGTGGCCAACGACGCTGGCATTGCCCGGGTCGAGCACAACGGCCATATCGGCCGCAGTCATCGCTGCATCCACTTCACCTCGGCGCCGATGGCACACACCGAGGAAGTAGTAGGCCCGTCCAGCGAGCGCGGTGTCAGACCGCTGATCTCGCACGACACGGCTGAAGTCATCGACCGCGGCAGCGAGATGGCCAACCTGTTTGTTGGCGTGTCCTCGTTCGAAAAGCAACTGAGGTGAGTCGTCGTGGGCGACCCAGTGGGTGAGTTCGTCGATGCGTTGATGGGCGAGCGAGTCGGCTTCAGAACCGGGAATGATGCACATATCAGGTCACGCAGTAATCAGCCCACGTGCCGGGCGTGTAGTCGCAGGCACAGGTGTTGTCGGGGGATAGCACGGTGCGGATCGTCGTCATGATCCTCCCATAGGTCGTCATGTATCCCGCCGACTCACGGTCGACGAGGGCTAGGTCCTCGGGTGATCGAGCTGTCGCCAGGAGTTCCTGAAAGTCCTCGTATGGGATGCCGAGTGAGTTGGCAGCCTTGCCTGGGGTGCGTCGGAACATTTCGCGGAACTCGCTGTCGGTTGCGAGCCTCTCGGTGAGTAGTTCGAGGAGTTCTGGTCGTTGCATGGTGTTCCTTTCCTTGGAAGTTGTGGTCGTTCGTCAGTCGTCGATTTTGAGGATGAGGTGCCCATCGATGACATCGATGGGCCAGGTTGTAATAGGCGTCGGTTTCCCTGACAACAGCGAGGAGATGAGGCCGGGTCGACGGCCCATCCACTTCTGAACGGTGCCGCTCGGCAGTTCGAACACCGAGCCGTGGCCTACGCACGTGAGACAACTAGCCGACAACTCGCCCTGGCTGAGTGGCACCGACAGATGTGGGCACAGTTCGTCGAAGGCAATGAATCCGGTCCCAATCCTGGCCACCACGATGCGACGCTCGGGTAGAGCGACGGGCACGAGCGGTCGAGTCGGGAAGCTGTCGACCGGCCCGAGGTCGTAACCGCCGTCGATCCGTGCGGGCGTCATCGCGTTGCCTTTGCGAGCGCATCGTCAATGGACTCGAGGTGGACCGGCCGACCGTGGGGCATGCAATGTCCGCAATGCACCGCCTCCGGCGTCACCAGCGCCATGAGCCGTTCGCCCGCGTCTCGGAACGTCGCGAGTGGATGTGGGAGGGCTTTGATGTGATCGCGGCACACCGCCCTTCCACAAAACACGCATCCGCCGTGGGCTGGTCGCTCGCAGTGGAAACAGTTCACGTCAGTAGCCTCCTGTTGTCGTCGTGCGGTACGGATCGGTCGGCGCGACCACTTGTCGAACCTCGACGCGTCCCCGCATCGAGGGATGAATCGTGCAGATATAGGAATAGGTGCCCGCCGCCGCGAACGTGGCCGTGCCGCTCGCGCCGCCAGGCAGTTCGATGCTGCTCGGGTTCGGCGGCTGGCTGCCTTGGTTGTCGGAGAACGTGACGCTATGGGGTGCACTGTCACGGTTTACCCAGGTCACCGTTCCACCAGGTGCCACCGCGAGTTCGCTCGCAAACGCGAATCCGGCAATGTCGGTTGTTACGGTCAGCACCGCGGCCGAGGCAGCGGACGCCCGTCCCTGCGGCCGTTCCTGGCCGAGTACCACGGTCGTGCGTGCCACAAGCCCGATGCCCGCGGCGGCTACGACAGTGAGCCCAATCAGGTTGCCGCGCCGGATCACCACAACACGTCCAGGCCCTTGGTCAGGAACGCGACCCCGAAGCCCGTTGCGAGCAGCAGGCCAAGCGTAACGACGAGCGCTCGCCGGTGCGGGATGTTCACAACGACGGGAATCTTCACGACGAGCACCGCTCCGGTCACGAGGCCGACCACACGATGCAGCGTCGGGCCGCCCGCAAACGGACCAGTCATGCACAGGTAGGTCACAAAGCCGGCCCCGAGCAACGTGACCATGCCGGTTGTTCGGTGCCAACGCTTCAACGAAACAATCGTGCCCACCGCACGTTCGTTACCGGCGGCTGCGAACAGCAGGCCGAGTGCTATCTGAATGCACGCAAGCACGGTCACTCCGGCGGCTATCACCGCTTTGGTCCGCCGCTCTGGAAAGTCGAGCGCCCGCGCTGTTTCAGCGGTGCCCCAGATGACGGCGATGACGACGACCGTCATGACACCGGCCACACCGTTGCGCCTAGCTGTGGCATCAGCGTCGGCCCGCACCGAAGCGAACGAGCCGCCCGGGTTGTAATCGATGCTTGTCGATTCGTGCATCATCGCTAGTGCCCCCTCTGGCTGGAACGTTTCCTTCCGAAGACGGTACGGGCTCGTTCGGTCCGACGCATCCGTGCGCACACGGAAATTTGGGGTGCGCAGGCCACTCGACCCAGACGATCGTGCGCGCCTCACCTTCCAGCCCGACTCGACCCACTTCGATTCCAACGGAGTTGTGACGGTACGTTGTCCGCCGGACGATATCGGTACCGGGGCAAAGTCGACCTCGCTCGATTCGGTCCGCACGTAGCTCACGGCTCGTTGCTCGATCAGGCGATCAGGATGCAATGCTGCGACGCTTCGAGCAACAGCAATACCACGGGCAGCAACCCGAAAACGTTCCCGGGTCATGTGAACTCCCTACCGATCGAGGGTGGCGCTCTACCTGCTGACCTTTGCCGCGGTGCCTTTGTAGCATCCGACGGTGTAGGGGAACTCGAGCGTCACGGAATAGTGATACGTCGTCAGGACCTCGCCGTCGATGAGCACCGGCGACGTCCGGCCGTGGCACTCGTCGAGGTCGGCGTTGGTGGGCAGTTTGCCCTGCGCATCGCGTTCCACCACAAGCGGGAAACCGTCGGCGATCCATCCCACTACCGTCGATGGGCCAACCGACGCGTTGACGATGCACGACGGGACGTTGTGATAGTGGTACGTCGTCATGGCCGGGTGGCCATCGCACAGGTCCTGTGACTCATGGGCAACGGCATCGTCGCCGCGACCATCGAGCGCGTTGAAGAGGTAGACGCCGTTCCTTACCATGCCGACTGGCCCTTCATTCATGCAGGTCTGGGTTGCCGCGACGATGCCGTTCTCGGCGAGAGTCAGTGTCACGACCTTCTCTTTGATCGTGCCCGGATTACGGTCATACCGATATGACGGGTCGGCCTTGGCAATCGGGAACGTCCCTGTCTGATAGCCAACCGGAAGGCTGTTGGAGGTCACGACTCGTTGGCCGTTACTGACCGTCTCGGTGTATTTCGCCGTCGGCCAGGACACAGCGCCACTAACCTTGAGTTTGGTGGTCGAGTCCCAGGTCCCGGTGGCGTCGTCTAACCAGGGTCCGGCGGCCTGAGCGCCCCCGGCGTTCGGGTTCCCGGCGCTACATGCGAACAGCTTGCCGACTCCGGTGCCGACGGTCGACACGCTCGAATCGCCGATCGGCAGCTTGGTCGGATCCACAGTGGCGGCTGTCCACTTGTTTACGATCAGACCATACCCGGCGGCCACCGAAATTGGCGGAACAGCGGTCGTGGTTGTCGTCGCAATCACCGTCGTACTCGCCTGCGAAATCGTTGTGGCCGTAGTGGTCGTGGCCGCGACCGCAGGTTCAACGGTCGGTGCGGACGATGTAGCGCCGGTTGAGGACCCGCATGCACTCAGCAAAGCCATCGCCACCGCCGCAGCCACGGCGGCACCACCACCGTGTGAGCGGCCGACAGTGTTGCAGTTGCTTGGTGTATTCGCTCTAGACCGGTATTTTTTCATACGGTGATGGTGTACTCACATACTGTGCAAATCCTGTGCACCTCCTGTGTGAACGCTGTGCGAAAACTCATCATCACTGGTGCACCAGTGCACCATGATGCCGAGGCGACCCGAGCCGACGAAAGGGACGCGAGACGCGCAGTCGCGGATCCGTTCTGTGCTGGCCGTTGGTGCCGGTCGTCGTGACGAAGCGGGATGCCGTGATCGACCATACCTATGCCGCGGCGATCGCCAGCGACGCTGCCGACGACCTCGCAATCGCTGCCGTCACCCGGACGCGACGGCAACTGGCCATCAGCGACGACCCTTCCCATCGAAACAATCTGATCGTCGTCGTCCACTGGCTCGATGTTTTCATCGCCCAGGGCGATCGAGCGCAGTTGCGTGGCTCGGCATGCTCATCGAACAGCGAGTCGCTGTGGACCGGCCCGGTCTCGTCGGTTGCGTCCTGGTGGACTACGCCGACGGCGCCGCGGCCGAGCCAGCGCTGCTTCCTCAAGCCTTGCGACCGGTTGGGGCATACGCTGAAGCCATCGACGGCTCCTGATCGCGTAAGGCGAGAGAGTTGCAAAGCCAACGGGCACGAGCCCGATTGATCGATGAACGACTCGCCGACCCGGAGTAACGTCGTGATGCCAGAATAGTTGGATGAGCATTTCGACGCGAGTGCTTGAGAGCCTCGATTCAATGACAGATGAGATGGTCGCCGAGGTCGTACGGCTCGTTAAGATTCCGAGCGTCAGCGGTACCGATGCCGAAAATGACGCACAGTCCCACATGGCTTCGGTCATGACGCATGCCGGGCTCGATGTCGATCATTGGGCCATCGATCTCAACGAGATGCTCGCCCATCCTGACTTCCCCGGTGTCGAAGTGGAGCGTCGTGAAGCGTGGGGCCTTGTCGGTCGGCTCCCCGGTATCGGTGACGGGCCGACGTTGATGCTCAACGGCCATGTCGACGTGGTACCGATTGGTAACCCGAACGCATGGACACACGATCCCTTCGGCGGTCATATCGAGGGCGGTCGACTGTACGGCCGCGGGTCGTGTGACATGAAGGCCGGCCTTATCGCAGCGTTCTGGGCGGTCAGGGCCATTCAAGCGGCAGATGTTCGTTTGCGTGGCGACTTGCTGCTGGCGTCCGTACAAGGCGAAGAGGACGGCGGCCTCGGCACCTTCGCGATGCTGCGGCGAGGTTGGACGGCCGACGCCTGCGTGATTCCGGAGCCCACGGGCCTCGACATCGTCCCCGCGAACTCGGGCTCTCTCACGTTTCGTCTCACGGTGCACGGCCATGCCACCCATGCATCGCGTCGGACCGAGGGTGTGAGCGCGATCGAGAAGTTCTGGCCGGTGTGGGAGGCCTTGGCCCGGCTCGAAACGCGGCGCCACGGCAAGGTGGATCCGTTGGCAGCTCGTTGGCCGTTGGCCCATCCACTCTCGATCGGCACGCTCCATGCCGGTGACTGGGCGTCGTCGGTCCCCGACCTGCTTCGGGCCGAAGGCCGCCTCGGCGTTGCGCTCGACGAACCGGTCGATGATGCCAAACGCGACCTCGAACGCGCCGTAGCCGAAGCGTGCGATTCCGACGAGTGGTTGCGTGCGCATCCGGTCGAGGTCGAATGGTGGGGCGGACAGTTCGCGTCGGGACGTCTCCCGGCCGAGAGTGACCTCGTCCAACGCGTGAACGCTGCACATCATGTCGCAAGCGGAGACGCCAAGGCCGATGTGTGGGCGGCACCGTACGGGAGTGACCTGCGCTTACTCATCGGCCAGGGTGGCATCCCAACGCTGCAGTACGGTCCGGGCGACGTCGCCCTGGCCCACGGACCCGATGAGTTCGTGCCTATTGCCGACATCGCCGTCACTGCTCGCTCGCTCGCTCTGTTGGCGCTCGACATTTGTAACGGCTGAGGTCGCCAACTCGCACGGACACGAATGGATTAACGATCGGCAGCGCATCCGAGCGCATAGTCAAGCCGCTCGCGGAGTTCGCGACGGCGCTCGGGGCGCAGCGTGAGAACCCGCTTTCGAAAGTCGCTGCGCTTGATCGTCGCAATATTGTCGAATGAAACGACGCAGTCCTGCTTTAGTCCGTCGGCGATACCGAGCAACATTTCGGAGCCGTGGCCGCGGATCGTTGAAGTGATTAGGGCCACGACGACGCCACCGAGAAATCCTGCGACCGGGTCGCGGGTGAGGACGAGCACAGGTCGATCGCCTCCGCCGCTCGTTTGCGCGAACCAGATCTCGGCCCGCTTCACTCGAAAAACTCCGACCAGTCAGTGCTATCGGATTCGAGCACAGCGCACATCGCCAGTTCCTCGTCCGTTAGTGGGGATGCCAGGTATATCTGAGCATCGCGCTCGCAAGCCATGCGGTATAAGTATGAGCTGAGGGCTCTCGTGATCACGTCGGTTCGGGTTTGGCCCGAGCGTTGGGCCTCCAGAACGAGTTGATTGTTGAGGGCGTCGTCCAACCGAAACGCCACAGTAGTTGTCATGCGGTCAGTATAACGACATGTATAACGAATAGCAGGAGGCAGACAAAACGGCGAAACGGCATGCCTTGGCGGCATGCCGTTTCGCCCTCACCAAACTGTCAACTGTTGAACCTGAAGTTCGCCTGATGGACGGAGCCGTCTACAAGCTTCACCGTCAGCGTTCGACAGGTTCCGGTCCACAACTCATTCGTCTTCCATACGTAGGAGTACTGACCAACGAGGGTGTCGTAGCTCAGGCTCCCACCACCGGCCGTCACTGTCTGCTCGCCGCCGACCGAACCGGCGGTACTGCCGCACGCAACGGTCTTAGACGTCGGAAAGCCAGCGGCAATCACGCCGAGGCCTTGGTTCCCACCCAGACTGAACTTAACCGGGATGGCGCGACCGGCGTTGACCACATTCACCACTGGCAGATTGCCGACCGGCTGGAAGAAGCCGGTGAATGCATAGGTCACGGTGTACGTGGCACTAGCCGAGCCCGCGTTCCCCGCCACGTCCCTCGCACCGGAACAGGTCACCGTGACCGAACCGATCGGGCCGCCTGTGGTGGTTGCTGATGCCGAGGTGGCCACGCCCGACAGCGAGTCGGTCGTACTACAACCAGCCACCGGCACGCTTCCAGTGACATAGGAGCCGCCGTTGGTAACACCCGTCACGGCGACTGACGGTGCTGTCTTGTCGATTTTCACGGTGCCACCCACGTTGGCCCGATTCCCGGCGTTGTCGACCGCGTTCCCCGAATACGTTGCCAGGGGACCCTCGTCGCTGAGCGTCTGGTTCGGCTCGCACGACGCGATCCCCGAGAGACTGTCGGCGCACGTGTAGACCACCGAGACATTGGTGTTGTTCCATCCGCCGCCGCTAGCGGCCGGGGCAAGCGCGGCCGAGATCGTCGGCAGAGTCGCGTCGCGTTTGATCGTCTCGGTTAACGGGCCAGTGGTGCCGCCAACGCTCGACGCCGAGCAGGAGTAGCCCGTCGGGCCCTGGTCTGCCGTGATGCTCTGACTCACGCAGCCTGTCCTGACGAGAGAGTTCGGTGACTGGTCGTCAGCCACCGTCCAGCTAAGGCCGACGTCGGACCTATACCAGCCGTTGAGCCCGAGAGTGCCGGTGACAGACGGCGAGATTGTCGGTGGTGTCGGATCGCCGATCGAGTAGGCCGCTGATACCGGGCTGGCACTGATCCCGCCGCTATCAGTGAACGCGCACGAGGCCGTCTGGGAGCCGATGCCGTCACTGGCGTTCGCCCCAGTCACAGCCGACAGGGTCGCTGCGAATGACCAGTTGCCATCCTCGGCGTCCACCACGTTGCACATCGCCACCGGCACCGAACCCTTGTCGTATGACGCACCGTTGGTCACCCCACTGAGCGTCAATGTTGGTGCCGTGTTGCACGATACCGCGTTCCAGCTCACCCTCATGGAGTCGGAGTCGGCAAGCGATTCTCCAGATACCGCGGTCCCTTTCGCTTCAAAGGAAAGGAAGCCGAAGTCCGCGCCAACCCGGGAAACGAGCACTCGCAGACTGATAGTCAGTTCCCTCGAGACGGAATCCGGCGCAAGATCTTCCCAGTCCCTCGGCAGCCCGATCGTGGCGATTTCGGGGTTTACCGACGACCCCCCGAAGCTTCTGGACTCGATGCTCACGTCCGAGCCGTTCGCGAATGTCAAATCTGGGGTGTCCGCAGTGCGCTTGATGACCACGAGCACATTGCGGCGTATCGGGGCAGACGTGCAGATCGTGCCGAGGTCGATTGCGCTTCTGACGACAGGCGTAACGCCGTCGCCATCCGCCACCAGCGAGTCTGCCCCGGCAAGGCCGGGGAACACCGACAGTACGAGGGCACCTGCCATCACAGCGGCGGCGCTGCGACGACTCCATCGCATCGCCACTCGGGACGTCATTGCCCGAATGACTGCTTGCTTCTTCCCCGAACCTTGTATCGAAAACATGTGCGGCCTCCTCAACGATGTGCGCCTTATGGCGCTCTCCGAAGATTGGACCGGCCCCCTGAAATCACTCTGAAACGGCGCTGAAACACTATGTAACCCCGCGGAGAAGCGCGATCGCTTCGGCATCGCTGAGTGCTCGGCCATGCTCGACGAGAAGCTCGAACTCGACCACTCCCAGCAGCCGACGCGCGCGCTCGACCGAACGGACCCACCCCGGACGGTCCGACCTGGCGCGAGCGGAAGATGCCGACAGCGACTGCGAAATCTGCTGGCGACCGGGTCAGCACGAGGGGTGCAACGTTTGACAGCATTCGCCAGCGCATCGAAAGGTTTCCCGACCGGGCGAGGTTATCGACCCAATGGTCGATCGTCCGATTCAGGACCTCTCCGCTCTCGCCTTTCGCTAGACCTGCCTGCACCGAACCGAGCAAGAGTTGGCTTTGCGCAGCAACCCACGTCGAACCCGCCGCGGTAGCGACCGAACATGCCTCGGTTGACAGTTCAAGCGCACGTCTCGGATCCGAGACCGAATACGCCAGTGCCAAGGCGCCGAGGGACGCGGCGATCGCAGTCGGCTGTCCATACGTTCGACACACCTCGACGGCGTGCAACGACGGCTCGAGAGACGTGCGTGGTTCACTCCAGAAGGCAGCGAATGCCCGCATCCACAGTGCCCACGCCTCGACGTGTTGGCTCCCTGCTGCTGCGGCACGATCGGCAAGTGTTTGCAAGACCACCAACGAACGCGCCGGGTCCCGCGAGTTGAGCAATTGCGCCTCGCTCTGCAAAACACGGTCTGGGGGCACCATCGCGAGCTCGCCGCTAGTCGGTAAGCCTCGTCAATCCACGCCATCCCATCCGGCACGCCGCTGCGCACCCATCCGCTGACGCCGCGGATCGCTGCGAGAGCAGGCATCGCCGCGATACGACGATGTAGAGCTTCGTCGTATATCGCCTCGATCCAGTCGAGAGCCTCGTAGTTCATTCGCTGGTATCCAAACTCCCACGCGATTTCGGCGATTGTGGCGGCTGTCTCGAAATCGTCACGGCTGATCGACCATTCGAACGCGGCGCGGATGTTGCCATCATCAACGAGAAACGCATCAGACGCTTCCTTCTCGCTCGGGCTGCGCAAAGCGGTGAGAAGTTCGGTAACGCGACGCTCGTAGTGGATGGCGTGCTCGTCCCTCGCCATCTCCGGTCCGTGCTTGAGTAGGCGTTCGACCGCGAACTGACGCAACGTTTCGAGCAGCCGGAACCGTCGGCCTGAAATGCTTGATTCGACCTCGATCATCGATTTGTCAACGAGTTCGCTGAGTAGATCAATCGTGTCGACAGCAGTGAATCCCTCGGTCGCCAAAATAGCTTGAGCAGCCCGAACATCAAACCCACCCAGGAACACGGCCAAAAGAGAAAACCCAAGCTGCTGGCGACGGTCGAGCAGGTCGAACGACCATTCGACGGTCAGTCGCAGCGTGCGGTGACGCTTCGCGAATTTTCGGCTGGAGCGCAGGCTGTCGAGCCGTTCGCTCAGCGCCTCGAGCAGGTCCGACGGACCTAACGCCCTGACCCGGGTCGCCGCCAACTCAATCGCCAGCGGCAGGCCATCGAGTCGCGCGCAGATCTCCGCGACAACAGTGTAGTCGTGTGGATCGAGCGCTCCGCCAAGGTCCGACGCACGCCGAAGAAACAGATCGAGCGCCCCACCCGAGTTAACATCACCAACAAGAAGCGGGCGTATAGGGCGGAGGATCTCGTGTTCGACCGCCAGCGCCTCACGGCTCGTCGTCAGAAGACAAAAGCCGTGGTTGGCCGAACCGAACGCCTCAGCAAGCTGGGCGACTCCGTCGAGGACCTGCTCACAGTTATCGAGAATGACGAGCGCTTTGGTCGACGACATCGATCGAACAAGATGGTCGAGGGCATGGGCCGGATTGACCGTGAGACCGATCGCTCGGCACGTCGCGGTCGCGACACCGGATGACTCGGTAACGGCAGCGAGATCGACGAACCACACCCCGTCGGGAAACGACTCCCTCACGCGACTCGCGACCGCCACCGCAATTCGCGTCTTTCCCACGCCGCCCGCGCCCACAAGCGTTACGAGCCCGCCGTGATTCACGGCCTCGCTGATGTCTTCCACCTCATGCTGGCGGCCGATCATCGAGGTTGCGAAACGCGGTAGCGATTCGGCGATCCTCTGATCGCGTTCCCCAATGGGCGCTCCAAGAGCGGTCGACGAATAGGTACCAGCAAGAATCGAGGCGTCAAGGTTTGCCAGTTCCCGGCTCGGATCAAGCCCGACCTCCTCGCGCAGCACCGTGCGGAAGCGCTGAAATGCCCTTGCCGACTCGGCGGTCCGGCCCGACCGGGCGAGAGCCAACATCATCGAATGCCAGAGCGACTCGCGCAACGGCTGCTCGGCGACCGCTTGCTCGGCCGCAACGACAACGTCGGCGAACGATTCAGTCGCCAACAGGGATTCGAGCAGCACCTCGTGCGCTAGCCCTTTCAGCTCCATTAAATACGCGATTGTCGACATCGCCCATTCGTACGTCGCGATGTCGATGAGCGCAGAGCCACGCCAACGTGCGAGTGCCGAGCGCGACACTGCCACGGCTTCATGGGGTCGGCCCGCGTGAAGCAACGAACGCGCGTCGTTGACGTCACGTTCGAAGAGGTCCGAATCAATGACGACGCGGTCTCGATCAAGACGGTACGACGAACCCTCGGTCAACAACGCGCCGGTGCCGAGCGCTCGACGCAGAAGGGTGATCTGCGCTTGCAGCCGGTTGGCGGTTCGAGCTGATTCGTCGCCGCCCCAAACTGCGTCGGATAACCGGGCAGCATCCAGCCAGGTATCGTGGCTCAAGACAAGCCGGAGAAGAACTGCTCGGCGCAACGATCCCCCCAACGAGACCTCAGTCGCTCCGACCTGCACAACCAGAGGGCCAAGTATGCGGATCTCCACACGCATCGGCTCCAGCAACACCATCACCGGATTGTAAGCGCCAGGCAAAGCAGGTTTGGTTGCGGTAGTACGGTTCCCAGGGTGGGCGCAGCTAAGGAGCTGAAAGTTTCATCCATCGGTGAAATGCGCGTACGGCTATTCGGGGAGTTCTCGGTCGAGGGGGCGACCTCGCACGAGTTGGGGAGCCGGAAAGCTCGGGTGGTGCTGAAGCTGCTAGCGCTGCACAACGGTCGGGCGGTGTCGGCCGATGGGTTGATAGAAGCCGTCTGGCCGACCTCGTTGCCTGCGAAACCTTCTGATCAGCTGGCAGTGTTGATCAGCCGCCTGCGTGCGGTTATCGGCCGGGACCGCATCACCTTTTCGGATGCCGGTTATCGGTTGCATGCGAATTGGGTCGACCTCGACGAGTTCAATCGTTCGGCAGCGCAGGCTGAGGTCGCAGTCGCGGCGGGCGACAACCGTGACTCGCTGTCGCATGCCCAGACCGCGCTGAAACTCGCCCAGGAGCAACTGCTGGTCGACGAACTCGACACGTCATGGACGCAACCTTCGCGTCGAAACGCTGAACGCACAGCCGCTCGACTGCGTCACATCGTGGCAGACGCTGCCCTGGCGTTGGGCGACGGACCCGCTGCGCTCGGGGTGGCCGAGGACGCCCTCACGGCCGACCCGTACGACGAGGAGGCACTCCGCCATTTGATGCTCGCTGAGCAGCGGCGAGGCTGCGCCGCCGCTGGTCTAGCCGCGTACGCCCGGGCTCGGGCGCTCCTCGCCGACGAACTCGGCGTCTCGCCGTCACCAGCGACCGAGGCGGTCTACCTCGCACTCCTCCGTGACAGCGAAGCGGCCGTACCATCATCCCAAGCCAGGCCAACCGTCGCAGCCTCGTCGACGTTGTTTGGCCGGACTGTCGAGATGGACCTCTTGGACCTCGAACGTGCCACGGTCGCCGCGGGTGCGGCGCGGCTGGTGGTGGTCGAGGGTGAAGCCGGCATAGGTAAGTCGGCGATCATCAATGCGGCCGGGCATCGGGCGGCGGCCGCAGGCTGGTTGTGGCTCCAGGGCACGTGCGAGCCGTTGTTCGGGGAGTTGCCGTTGCAGAGCATCGTCGATGCTCTCGCAGCCCACGTGGCGATACTGACGCCCTCCGAGGCTTCTGCGCTGCTTTCCACCGAACATCTGTTGCTGGCGCCGCTGATGGGCGGAGGCATGTACGACCATACCGAGTCGTGGAACGGGGGGACGGGGAGCGAGCAGCGGTTGCTGCATGCCTTTGCCGCGGTGTTGTCCAGGCTGACTGCGACCCAACCGGTGCTGTTGTCGATCGATGACGTGCACGTCGCCGGATCGTCGACGCTCGAACTGCTGACGTATGTGTCGCGCCGCTTGCAACGCCTGCTGGTGGTGGTGGCCCGGCGACGAGGCGCCGGATCGGCGATCGCAGCCCATCGCACGATTCACCTCGGGCCGTTGGAGCGTGCCGACGCTATTGCACTCGTCGGTGAGGAACGCGGCGTCGATCTGCACGCCCGTACGGGCGGTAACCCATTGTTTCTGACGTTGCTTGCGGCGAGCGACCCGAACGACCCCGACCAACGGGTGCCGACATCCCTGGTCGAGGTCATTGCCGGGATCGCCGACAGCCTAGGGAACGCGCGAGCGACGATACGCGCTGCCGCCGTGCTCGGCGGGTACGTCGATGTGGAGTTGCTCGCCAGCGTGTTGGGCGTTGCGCCGGTCGAACTCGTGGTGGATCTCGACGCGGCGACGCAACGCCAGTTGCTCGATGCCAGCGGTGATGGATACGTCTTTCGTCACGACCTGGTTCGCGTCGCACTGGCCGAGACGGCGACAACGGCGGGTGCCGCCATATTGCACCGCGCCGCGGCTCGCCTGTTGCTAGTACGCCCCAGGGCCGATCCGTTGCAGGTCGCACACCACGCACGTTTGGGTGGCGACCTCGACCTCGCCGCCAACGCGTTAGAGGTCGCAGCTGCAGGGGCGGCGAGTAGATTCGACCGGGGCGCTGCGGAGGACCTGCTCGACCAGGCCATCCGGTGGGCGGACACGCCGGCCCGCCGGCTCGCCAGGGCACGAACACGTACCATGCGCGGCGACTACGACGCGGCGCTCAACGATGTGGAGGTGGCGATCAGCGCCGGTGCGGGAGCGTCTGCACTGGAGGTCGGCGCATGGGCTGCGTATTTCGCTCGCCGCCCGGTTATGGCGCAAGCGTTCGCCGATGACGGTGCCGCGCTCGCCGCCGACCAGGCCGTGCGTTCGTCATGTCTCACTATTGCCGGACGGGTGCGGCATGCCGGTGGCGATCTCGGCGGCGCTGAACCGTTGTTGGAGGAGGCGGTTGCGACGGCTGAGGGCCCTGCGCGGGCGATCCCGACGGTCTGGCTCGGGGTTTTGCGCAGCCATCAAAGTCGGCCAGGCGAGGCGCTGGCGTTGCTCCGTCAGATCACGCGTGTCGAGTCAGCCGGCGAGCACACCGCTGAGTTGCTTCATGCACTGTTGTTCACGGCCCACTCGTATTCGTTGCAGTGCAGGCCGAAAGAGGCGTTAGAAGCCTTGGAACGTTACGAAGCTGAACTGGCGGTGCGTCAGGTGCCGCGGTTCGCTGGCCGGGCGGCGAATTTTCGTGGTTGGGTGTTGCGAGCGTTGGGGCAGTGGGATTGGGCCGACGACGAGAACCGGCGCGCTGTCGATGAACTCGATGACGTCGACTTCCCCGAGACGCGTATCGCTTCCGCCCTTGACCTCGCCGCATCCGCGTTGCTCCGCAGCGACGGAGCCGCTGCTGAGGATCGGCTGGCGCAGGCCGAGGCGCTCTGGACTCCGCAGCTCACCTTCGGGTGGCGGCTGGAGTTGCGGATGCGTCTCGAACGGGCACGGCTCGGCCTACTGTATGGACACACCAACACTGCAGCCGAAATCGCCACCGAGATCGCCGCGCAGGCCGACCGGCTTGGGGTGCCGCGCTACGCCAGCGTTGCGCGGCTAATCGCCGCCCGAGCAATACATCTCGAGGGTGGATCTGTCGATCTAGATGCCGTCGGCCGAGACGTCTACGACCTCGACACCACCAACGGGATCGACGCCTGGTGGGTAACCGCCGAAGTCGCCCGGGACTTCGGGATCACGGCCTGGCGCGACCTGGCCCTGACCCGCACGAGGCGACTTGCGCGGGCCGCCGATGGCGACGAGCGCGTGCTGACCGCCGCCGTGCAGCGCATCACACCCGGGCGCTGAGTACGAGCATCGGGATCACGAGCGGTTCCCAACAGCGGCGCACCTCTGTTGCCGCGACCTTCGCGACATGCCGTCGGGTGGCCGCTGGTAGCGAGGCGATGAACCCCGCATGTGAGGCCATCGAGAATCGCCAACCCACAACCTCATCAACTGTCACCGGAGGTGCAACCTCGATCAGCAAGGCCTGGACGTCACGCAGTTCGGCGCGCTGGGCGATGTCCAACAACGCCTGTAGTGAGCCCGTGAGGCCTTCTAGCTCACGCTTCAGCCGGTCGTACCAGCCCGGTGATCGGAACCCGAAACCAGCGAGTACCTCGTCGACAACCGCCTTTGCCGGGTGCGGCCAACCACCAGCGAATGTCGAGGCCAACACGCTGCCGCCAGCAGCCGTGACGCGGCACGTCTCGCTCAGGAATCCAACCGGGTCTGGTGTGTGATTGAGCCCGAATGCGACTACGACCGCGCCGAACGCGGCGGATCGGAACGGCAACGCCACCGCATCGGCGGCCACCGAAGCTGGGCGATGGGACCGATTGACCCGCAGCATCTCCTCGGCCAGGTCAGCGGCGATTACCGGTAGACCGCGGCGACCGAGTACCGCCGACACGACTCCCGTTCCTGCGCACAGATCGAGCACCGTGCCGGGAACGGGCGATGGAAGCAGCGCTACAAGTTCTTCGGCGAGCGCGCCGTAGACCACACCGGCACCGTTCGCCCAGCCCGGGGCGGCCACGTCGTACGCAAATCGCACCTCATCACGGAACGTTGCGGCCGACACGCTCAGAGGTAGGCCGCGGCAGTCTCGACCTGCTTCGTCCACCACGCCAACTCCTCGTTCCAACCGCCGAAGGCCTTCTCCCAACCGAACCACACGATCCCGGCGAGCAACCCAAGCGCGAGTTGGCGATCCCACCACCCGCCAGTGTCTACCCCACGCACCTCGAGACCGGTGCGATAGGCGTCGATCGTGTGTTCGCGACTGCAAGGCAGCCGGGCGGAGTTGATCGCCAAGTACCAAGCCAGGTCGCCGCACCCCGCGCCGCGGCCAGGGTTCTCCCAATCGATGAGCACCGTTCGCCCGTCGGGATCGGTGCCAAGGTTGCCGAGCTTCCAGTTACCGTGCACCAACGTTGACGGTGTCGTAGCGAGCGCCCCAGCCAGCGGTCCCGGGTTCCACGCCAATGGCACCACGATCTCGGCGAGCCGCGGCGCGACCGTCGGCAGCAACTGCCAACCCTCACCAACCAGGCGCGGCACCAGATGATTCGACTGCAACTCGGCTTCGGCGATCGCCAGCCACGGTGACAGTTCCAGGAGGCGGTTCTCGTTCGGGATCATGTCGATCTCCGAGCCGCGTTCCCAGAAATGGGCGTGTAGCGCCGCCATGTGATCGATGAACGTGAGGTGCTGGTCGAGCGCGATCGGTTCGTCCCCGGGCGGCACGAGGCAATCCCCGATGTCCTCCATCAGAACACTCGTCGCCCGGGCCGGCGGCCAGATCGACCGGTCACAGGCCACGGCGATGATCGGTTGTCGAAAACAGCCAGGCAGTTCATCCAGCAGTCCTGCTGACCAAAGTAACAGCGTGCCGCAACCGAGATCGCCGACCGCGCGCATCGTCCAATCGTCGTGCAGATCGAAATGCTTCAACACGTAACGACGGCCGTTCGCCTCCACCCACTCGAAGCGAGCACCCGACTTCGAGTCGACGTGCGTCATAGGGGTACGCACCGCACCGGGCGGCAACATCTCGTCAACCGAACCCGCTACCGGCCGCACATCTGGTTTAGTCACGTTTCTCCAAGCTCGAAAAGACTCCCATCACAATGCCACAGTGCATTTGCAGCCGGCTTGCAGACAGAGCACGCCGCGCTGCAAACAGGGCGCAATCCTCCAGGCAGATGATGCGACTGCGTCGATCGATTCGACCCTGACAACAAGGAGCCTCACATGCCAAACGCAGAGCAACGCCGGTTCGACCAACCCGACGAGACCCGCAACTTCCCCTACGGCCGAGTCGATCTCGTCACGATCGGCGGCTCCGAAATCGGCCGACTCCAACTGGAGCCCGGATGGCGATGGTCGGAACACGTCAAGCCGATCGCCGGAACCGACCTGTGCGAAGCCCCACACTTCCAGTTTCATGTCTCCGGTGTGCTCGGCATCCGCATGGCCGACGGCACCGAACTCGAGGCCCACCCGGGCGACGTCACCGCCCTTCCCCACGGACACGATGCATGGGTCGTCGGCGACGAACCCGTCGTCGTCGTCGACTGGTGGGGTGCCTCCAACTACGCCAAGTAGCCCGGTCGGTCGTGGTCGTCGACGAGCCGAGCGACGGCCAGACGGCTCGTGACGGCGAGCTTCATGTAGATATTCGACACGTGATACTCGACCGTGCGTTTTGACAGGCCCAGATTCGTGGCAATGGCCGGGTTGGCGAGGCCCGTGGCGATCAGGCTGGCGATCGACCGCTCGGTTCGCGTCAGCCGATCAAGAGGCGACTTCGGGGTCGGCAACGTGGTCGGCGACTCGACGCGCCGGATGCCGAGCTGTTCGATCAATTGGTCGCGTTCGGCGGTGACGGTCAACGTCTGTGGAAGTGACTCCAAGGCCTGCAGAAGTGCGGGGAGCCGCCCGGCCGATCGCAGGTGACCGGCCGCTCGCTCCAGTAACGCCACCGAACGCTGGTCGCCATCGGCCTTGGCCACCAAGGCCGCGCAGAGGTCGGCGACTCCGAGCGCGGACCTTGCCATCACGACCTCGTTCGCGAACATCGTCATCTGTGCGGCTACCTCGGTAGCCCGCTGACGATCACCGGCAGCCAGAACGACGCGTACTACATCAGCAGCCAGCCACAACTGGACAAGCCGGGCGTTGCCAATCACCGTGTCGTACGCGAACAGGAGGATCGCGGCGGCATCGGCGACGCGACCCTCCCGTTCGGCGACGAGCCCCTCCATCCATGCGGTGAACAGCAGGCCCGGCAGTTCCGCACCTTGCTTGGCGTGCCGGCCGGCCAGCTCACGGTACCGAGATACCACCTCGTCGCTCTCGCCACGCCGAACGGCGACCAGCCCGGCGGCAGCGGGCGCCTGCGGCATGCCCGACCCCATGCCCGTGTCGTCGTGCAGGGCGATTACGGCCTCGGCGTCGGCGACCACCGACTCCCACTCGCCCGTGGACACTTCCGACGACATGCGGGCAAGTTGGTAGCGCGACACCAGCCACAGGTCGCTGACCGCTTCGGCGTCGGATTGGCCCTTGCGGAACCAGATGGCAGCCTCGTCGTGCTCATCGGCGTTGGCGAGGGCTAGGGCCAGGTACACCTCACGGGCCGGGGCCAGGCTGCGGTGCTCGCGGCCCCGCTGCACGGCCTCGCGCCCGTGGGCGATAGCGGCGTGCACCTCACCGTCGAACAACGACATGGTGGACAGCGCACACAACGTCTGCAGTTCTGCTTGCACCGCTGCGACCTCGCGCGCCAGTGCCAGCGCCTCGTTCGCGGTTGCTCGGCCCTTCGTCCGATCGACGCCCCAGGCTTCGAGCGTAGCCAGTTCGGCCAGCACGAGCGCCCGCACCGCGCTCGGCGTACTCGGGTCGTCGGCGATGGTGCGGTACGTCGCTGCTGCCGCGGGAAGATCGTTCACCAGGGCGAGGCTCGTGGCCTGCACCATCCGCAACCGCGAGCCCACCGACGAGTGCAGTGGGTGGTCGACGGCGGCGTTCGCAAGTGTCAACGACTCGGTGGCCCGGCCCGACCATTGAAGGGCGATCACCCAATCAGCCATCACCTCGGCCCAAACTGGCGAGGCTGGTGTGCACAGCCCGGCTGCCACCTCCAGCAGTTCGGCGGCCGATGCTGCATCGCTGCGCATCACGCTCGTGCACGCCTGGCGGATTCGCTCGGCCGTGGCTGCATCGCCCGGTCGGGCTCCACGCGCCAGATGCCGGGCGACCACGCCCACGTCGGCACCCGTCGTCTCCAGCACGCGGGCGATCTCCCGATGCATGGCGGAACGCAGCGATCTCGGCACAGCTTCTTCGGCAGCCGTGCGGATGAGGTCGTGGGCAAAGGCGTAGCGCCCGGCACCGTGTGTCTGGAGAACCCCCGAGCGAACCGCCGGTTGGAGCAGCTCGGCGAGCACGTCGGGGGTGCGCTGCACCACCAGCCCCAGCAGGCCGACTTCGAAGTCAACGCCGATCGATGAGGCGATGGCGAGCAGATCACTCGTGTTGGTCGGCAGCCGGTCGAGCCATTGCTGCACCACGTCGGCCCGTTTGGAGTCGGCATCATGGGCGATGAGCGCGGTGACGAAGAACGGGTTGCCGTCGGCTCGTCCGAGTCGAGCCGTTTGAGCGGGATCGGGCGGGTGGCCCAGCAGACCGGCACCGACCTCTCGAACGTCGTCACCGTTCAGCGGCCCGAGGGTGATCTGTTGCAGGCCATCGCGGAACCGACCCCGCACATCGTCGGCCACTTGGCTGCGGACCGTGGCGCGCTGAGTCCAGGCGATAACGAGCGGAGTCGATTGGGTGCGGCGGGCAATGGCGGCCACGACCGAGGCGGTGCCGGCGTCGGCCCATTGGATATCGTCCACGGCTAGCAGCACCGGTATGCGGTCGACCAGTTCAAGGAGCAGATCGACAACCGCTTCCTGTACTGGGCGGCGCCATGCGGCGTCGGTATCGAACCGGAACGGATCGACGACGGCCTCGATTCCGCCCACGAGGATCTCAGCGACCCGACGGAAAGCCGGATCCGGATGTTGGAGCCGGCAGTCCAGCGCATCGAGCAATGCGCCGAACGAGCGGATCTGGTCGGCCTCGGTGCACCGGACCCAGAAGACCATCGAACCGGCCTGCCGGGTCAGCGACGTCAGCTCAGCGAGCAGCGTGGTCTTGCCGATCCCGGCCTCACCGTCGATTGCGACGAGCGCACCGGATCCAGCGGCATGATGCGCGACGATGTCGCGCAAGTGCGTCAGTTCGCGCGTGCGGCCGGCAATCGTGGCGGCGCGGTCCGCTACCCGACGTTCGTTCACCGGTGACGTTTCGATCAGCGCACTCCCTGCGTGTAACTCGATGAGACACCCTTTCGGGCAACTCTAGGGCGGCGGGCCAACGTGCCCGGCTCAGGGCCAGATTGCTCCCGGGCAGCCTCCTCTGGTGAATCGCCCCTTGAGGAGTGCCAGCGTAGTCCTATAACGCTTCTTCTTCGTTTCGTCCTTCTCATCGAAGAGCTTGATGTCCACCTTGAAGTGGAGCGCCTTGATGTCGGCACACTCCTGTGCGCTGAGATCCTCTAGCGGATGGGAGGAGGCGGGATTGGTGACGCCGGCACCTGGCCGGCACCGGTACCGGTGTCGGGGTCGACTGTTCCGCCCGCGGTGGTGGTCTCGACGGTGGTCTTTGCGCCGCGTTGGGTGCCGTCGGCGAGCACGATCCACCCGTAACGTCCGACCTTCACAACGTCGATAGGTGCGTCGGCGCTGAACCCGTCGAACCCTTCCCACAGACCCGACGGATACGTCGCTGCAGTTGTTGCGAACGCGTGTGTGGTTCCGGCGATCACGACGGAGCCGTCGTGTCCCGTGGCGGTTGAGCGCACATTGACGCTCGACCCACTCGGGTGTGCGCCAGCGAAGCCGGTGCCGGTTTGTTCAGCACAGAATCGGGTTGGAAGTCGCTAGCGCTAGCCGCGAGGGCCGCTATCGACACGGTCGTGGAACCGCCTTGCGTGGATGCTTCGCCGCATGCGGCGATCAGGCTCAGCGCCAGTGCAGCGCACAGCGAACGGCGAACGGCGAACGGCGAACGGTGAACGGCGAATGGACATGATTCAACCTCGACCTTCTTAGGGTTGAGTCGAGTATCGCCATAGCCGGTCAGCGACGGATCCGTGCGCGCACGGAATTCCAGAACGTCACATCGTCGGATTCGCCGTCGCGCCGAAGGCGGCCACGCCGACGCGTGCCAGGGCGACCCGGGTGGTCACCCCGGTCTTGCGATAAAGCGAACCGAGGTGCGATTCCACGGTGCGCTTCGAGACGAACAACGCGTCGGCGATGTCGCCATTGGGCAGGCCGTCGACGACCAACCGCAACACCTTGACCTCGGCGCCCGAGAGCGCCACGGGATCGGTCGTAGCCGGTGCGGTTGCGTGACCGTACAACGCGTCGAAACCGAGCCCGTCCCGAGCGATCTGCATGTGCCGCAGGCAGCCGAGCGCCTCGTATCTTGCAGCGGCTGCGGTGAGCAGATCGCCGCTGGCATCGAGGCTGGCACGTCGGCCTTCGATGCCGGCGATGTGCAGACTGATCGCGCCATCCCATGCCCGCTGCGTGCCGGCGACGTTGCGGGCCGCTGCCACGATGCGCTCGGCATCGTCAGCCGCGATCGCGGCGATAAACTCATACAGGAATTGCCGGGTGGGGGTACGGGACAGGGCCGCAGCGTGCGATGTCATGTCGAGGGCGAGGGCGAGAACATCACGCTCCCCAACCTGCCAGGCCAGGCGGGCCGCGTCGATTACCACGAGGCTCTGTGCCGACGTTCCCGCGACGGCCAGGAACTCGGCCATAACCGCAGCGTGACGGCATGCGTCCGACAACCGCCCGACTGCCTCGAGCTCGGCGATTTCCAGAAGGCCGACGCCGATCAGCGCCCCAGGGTGGCTATCGCCGAGCGTGTATTCGGCGCGCAGTCGCGCCGCAATAGTCGGGACCTCGGCGAACCGCCCCCGCCGAACCGCGACCGCCGCTGCAAAGCCCAGCGGCAGGACGATGCCGGCACGCACCATGGAGTCCCGCCCGACCTCGGCCATCGCGTCGGCGTCGGCGACGAAGGCATCCCATTCCCCGGTGTGGTATCGGGTCGCCTGCATGGTGACCTGGGCCAGCACCATCGCCTGCGGATCGCCGGCCCGCTCGGCCGCTCGTAGCGCTTGGGTGAGCATCGGGAGAGCTTCACGCATCTGGCCTGCCGACGACATCGCCGTACCAAGCGCGAGTGCCGGCATGGCCGTGGTCAGCGATGCCGCCGTTACGAGTGCCCCGGCGGCTCGCGCGTCGGCGAGCGCAGACTCCACCTCGCCGACGATCGCTTGGGCTTCGGATCGGCTGCACAGGGCCTGTACTTCACCGGACACCGACGCGGCCGCCCGGCTGGCGTCGAGCGCCCGCGTTGCCGAGGCCAGCACCAGGGCCGAATCGCGCTGATGCCAGTGAAATCGCGTGATGGTGTTCAAGGCGTCGGCGCGTTGACTCGGTGTAAGTGTGCCCTCGTCAAGCAGCGATTCGAGATGATCGATCACCGCTTCGCTTCCGAGGACGGTGACCATCGACGTGGCGGCCAGCAGGCGCACCCGACCGGTCGCCTCGGGCCCCCCCACGCCCAGGTCCAACCATTGTCGGGCGGCGTCGGTGACCTCACGATGGCGATGGCGGACCGCGAGGCAGTGCATCAGCGCAACTAACGCATCGACGTCGGCGGGGTCGAGGCCGTGGGCTCGTTCCGCGAGCGCAAACACCGCCGGGTCGTCCCAGGGCAGTACATCGAGCAGGGGTCGAATGAGGGCACCGTCGAGTGGCCCAAGCAGATAGCCAGCGGCATCGAGATGAAACGCGGCACGACCGGGCTGGTGGCCAAGCCGGGCGAGTGAGCGCCCGAGGGCGAGGTGCAGGCAATCACGTTCATCGATCGGGAGCGTCGAGACCACTGCTTCGACCAGCAGATCGTGGCGGAACACAACAGTCTCGCCGTCAGAGGTGAGCCAGCCGCGACGTACGCCGTCTCGGGTGAGTCGTACGATGTCGGCGAGCGGCCGACCCGACGCTAGCGCTAGCGCATCGACATCGACCTCACGACCTCCGACGGCCGCCAGTTCCAACAGGGCCCGGAGCTCAGGTTCGAGGCCCGCGGTGAGCATCCGGAACGTCTCGGCGGGACGCCGCTCGCGATCGTCTGTGTTGGCGCGCGCGAGCATCGACAACATGAACAGGTTGGAACGGACCGGTTCCAGCGAGACGAGCAGTTCGGCCGTCGGCATCGAGCCCGAATGCAACCAGGTGAGCTCGGCGAATTCGTCGTCGTCGAGTCGACCAAGCGTCACGTGGTGTACTCCGAACGGCGCAAGAGCGGCCCGCACCTGGTTGCTCGGCCGTGTTGCCGCAAGCACACCGAAGGGGGTGCCGCGCATGCGGCGCAGCAGGGAACCGACAAGCGACAAGCTGGCGGCGTCAACCCACTGCAGGTCGTCGATCAGCAGCACCGTCGGCGCCTCGATCGACGCTCGTTCGATAATTTCGAGGACAAGTTCCTGCACCGCCGACGTGACACCGCCTGTGGTTGTTGATGACCGGAGCAGGTCGGCGACACGCGCCCGGGTTGGGTCGGCGCTGGTGGGTCGGCAGCCGAGCGACTCGGTGATGCACCGCAATGCCCGTGAATCGTTTGGGTCGCCGTCGGCCGAGAAAATCGTGAACCCGGCGGGGCCGGCAACTTCGGTGGCAATGTGACGGAGCAGCGAGGTCTTTCCGGCTCCTGCCTCTGCCTCGACGACCGCCATCGCCACGTGACCGTTTCGGACGGAGCGCAGGAACTGTTCGATCGACGCCACCTCGACCCGGCGCCCGATGAAGACCGGCGATCCCGGACCCGATTGGTGCGGCGACCCGACTGCTCCGTCCATTCCCGCAGCAGCCTCCCGTGTGCCTGATCGAACGATGACACCCTACCCGGCAGCGGACAACCCTGGAACCGGTCGTTCCATCGACCGCGGCGCCGCGCTAATCGGCCGTCGGTTCGGGTTCGGGGTCCGCCCGCGCACCGCCGTTAACCGGAGGTCGCTGCGGCGCTCCGGCCGACCGGCTCAGCATCGCAAGCACCGGACCTATGGCCTCGTCCGGAATGCCGAGCTGCCGGGCAACCTTGCCCGGGGTTCGCTCGAACGCGCCGACCAGATCAGGATCGGCCGCCAAACAGGCCGCCAACTGTTCGATCCACGCCCATACCGCCGACCGATCCCCGGACGCCGATGCCATGGGCGATCAGGCCGTGGGAAGGGGTCGGCGATGGGCCGACAACCACGTTGCGGGTGCCAGAGTCACAAGCCGAGCAATCGCGCCGAGAGCGATTGCGCCGAACAGCGCGAACCACACCCAGGCGGCCGGGTCGCCCGTATCGAAAAGCGCCCGATGTTTGATCGAGATGACAATGACCGACACGCCGAGCGCGGCCATCGCCGCTGTATAGAGCGTGAGCGACCGGCGGTTTGTCCGCTTCGAATACGACCAGGCGCACCAGGCGAGGGTGAGGAACGGGCCACCGTAGAACTGGGCCACGCCGCTCGACACCTTCCACGGCCACATCTCGGCTCCGGCGGAGCGCGCCACGAGCAAGAGCCCCCCGGCTACGCCAAAGGCTGACGCGAGCGCCCTCAGAGCAACGACCTGCGAGCGCGGCACGCGAGCGTCGAAATGGCTGGAGTCCTCGCGCACGCTGCGCTTGCTTCCGCCGGCGGCGAACGGCCAGGTCATCAGCGGAAACACCAAATAGGCGGTCAGCCAAACCTTCGGTGCGAAGGTGTCGAATTCGAACGCGTCCCAGTTCACGAAGGTGAGCACCAACATCGAGGTGGTGAAGATGGCCGATGCCGTCATGAGCGGGGCGACCACCGCCCACCGATGGCAGAACAGGGAGCCCAGCAACAGCACTGCCCCGAACAGGTACAGGGCACCCACAAAGCGGGCGTGCAGCGGTGGCAGGTCGACCCAGGTGAACTTCCGGTCAAGCGCTCCGGGTTTGATCAACCCGAAATAGGCGACAGCGGCCGCGTTCAGCCCGATGAATCCCGCCACCAGGTGGTGCGGTAGCGAAATCCGATCAAGCGGATCCGGATGCTCCGAATCGATTCCCATCTTGGGCGTGGTCATGTCGAGTCCCCTCGTTCGAGCACCCGTTCACGGTGCATCACCACGGTGCGCCGCATTCCCCGAACGCGCATCCGTGCGCGCACGGAATTTCAGCGTTCGTCGGGACGCATCACATTCTGTTGGTCAGACGGATCGGGTACGCCATGGGTAGCCTAACGTTCATAGTACAGACTTTGGATGTTAGGATCGTCGGATGGATTGGAAAGACGTCCCTCGGCAACCGTGTCCGGTCGGGTCGGCGCTCGATCTGTTTGGTGATCGTTGGAGCATATTGATCATCCGCGACGTGATGAACGGGGTTCGGCGTTTCGACGAACTGGTCGACCGCCTCAAGGTAAGTCGGGCGACGTTGTCGGATCGTCTGGACCGGTTGGTCGACGCAGGATTGATCGAGCCCTCGGACTACACCGATTCGCGTGGGCGGGTTAGGGCCGAGTACCGCTTGACGCCCAAGGGATGGGATCTACGTTTCGTGCTGATCGCACTTCGCGAGTGGGGCGATCGTCACGTCATGGGCGCGGGGCAAGAACCCCTTCGTCTCGTGGGGCGTGAATCGGGCTGCGCTGTGCGATTGGCGTTAATTGATGTCGACTCCGACACGGTGGTCGACCCACGGCGTGTGTATCTGGTTCCCGGCCCAGGCTTCCGATCCAAGGATGCCGAGCCAAGCCTCGCTGCGGGCAAACCATGAGATACGCAGAATGTCCGGCAATATCGGTCGACATCAGTATCACTGGGTCCTCGGCGGCAGTGTGGAAGCTCGTATCCGACATCTCGCTACCGACACTATTTTCGCGCGAAGTTGTCGGCGTCGAATGGCTGGGTGCCGATTCGTCGCCTCGCGTCGGGGCCCGGTTTGCCGGACGCAATCGACATGCGGCAATTGGGGAATGGCAGACAGAGTGCGTGATCACCGCATATGAACCTCCGAGATTATTCGAATGGTGCGTCGGTGATCCGGGTCACCCCTCATCGATCTGGCGGTTCACCGTCGTCGAAGCCGGCCTTGTGCCGGGGACCGTGCGGCTCGAGCAGTGGTTTCAAATGGGGCCTGCTCGCAGCGGACTGAACGCCGCCCTCGACGCTATGCCCGACAAGGAAGAGCGGATCATCGCTCGTCGACTCAGTGAACATCAAGCGAACATGGAGGCGAACCTTGCCGGGATCAAGTCGCTTGTGGAGGACAACCTTCCATGAGCATCACTCGGCCGCTTGCGCTCGGGTTGTCGATCAGCCCACAGTCGCCACGGTTCTTGGAGTTGGCCCGGAAGGCTGACCGACTCGGGGTTGACTCGGTGTGGGTGGCCGAGTTCTGGGCGTACGACGCGTTCACGCCCCTCGCAGCGATTGCTGCGGTAACCGAGCGGGTCCGGTTAGGCACGGGGATCGCGCAGCTCGGCGCCCGAACACCGGCGATGCTGGCGATGTCGGCGCAGAGTATGCAAGCAATCTCCGCCGGCCGGTTCGTTCTGGGCATCGGCACAAGCGGTCCGCAGGTGATGGAAGGGTGGCACGGCGTCGAGTTCGCTCGGCCGATTCAGCGCACCCGCGAGACCATCGAGATTCTGCGCATGATCACGTCGGGCGAACGACTCGCCTACCAAGGCAAGAGCTACGTGCTGCCATTACCGGGTGGCGAGGGTCGCTCGATCCGTTCACTTGCCCCGCCGATGGAGGTGCCGATCTATGTGGCGTCGCTCGGTCCTGCCAACTTGACGCTGACCGGCGAACTGGCCGACGGTTGGATCGGCAACTCGTTCTTCCCAGAGTTCGCGGACGTGTACTTCGGTCCGATCGCCGACGCCGCCAACGCTGTAGGGCGATCGTTCGCCGAACTCGATCTTGTCGTCGCCGCGAGCGTCGAATTCACCGACGACATCGAGCGCGCTGGCCGGCGCCACGCCGACGGCTACGCCTTCACGTTCGGGGCCATGGGCTCTGTCGACTCGAACTTCTACAACGACGCCTTCGGACGGCTCGGTTTCGCCGATGATGTCGCCGCGGTGCAGGGGCTATGGACGGCAGGTGACCGGGAAGCAGCCGCGGCCCGCGTCCCGATCGAGATCGGTCTCGGCACCAACCTGATCGGCCCGCCCAACGTCGTTCGCGATCGTTTGCGTGCCTACCGCGACGCTGGCGTGACGACGTTACGGATACCACCCATCGGAACGAACTTCGACGATCACGTCGCCGGCCTCGAGCAAATGCTCGACCTGCTGGCCACGGTCAACAACGAGCGATCCGTCCAACACGGCACCGACAACAAGG
This sequence comes from Actinomycetes bacterium, assembly GCA_031415695.1. GTDB lineage: Bacteria > Actinomycetota > Acidimicrobiia > Acidimicrobiales > Ilumatobacteraceae > JANOSH01. Next base: position 29,109 of record JANOSH010000052.1, on the reverse strand, counting down.
ACCTTGCGCCAGAGCACTGACGACGGCCGGGTACACCTCGCCATCGGCGAGTTCCTCGACGCCCTACGCGACCTCGGCGTCCCTCTGGCGACGACCCGAACTGGCCGTTCCTACTGTCAGCCGGATGCATGCGGGTCACATCGCCCTTCCCAACGGTTTGGGACTCGACCACCTCGACGAGGCCAGCCGCGTGATAACGGGCGTGGCACCAACGAGTTCACTGCGAGCGGCGACTGCGATCCGTGGGCCGCCACCCCCTGGCACAAGTCCGTTCCCGCCCGGCTCGAACGGTAGCGAACTCACATCACCTGGCCGGTCATGAGCAGAACTGGGTCACCCTCGCCATAGGCCAACATGATCCCAACGGCCGTGGACCCAAAACTAAACGTAACCGTTTCGTACGTGCCGACCACGCCGACGGCGGCGTCGGGGTTCGAGCGGTTGGTGTAGGTGGATAGCCGTGCGCACGAGGTGTCATACATAGCCTCGATCCCAAAGGTGGCTCCTGCCTGTCGCGTGCGATAAACAATCACTCCGAGCGGCTTCCCATCGACGCGTGGAACTACAGCGACCAGCGCATCGCGTGGCATCCCCGCCTGCGGCTTTCGATCAGTCCGTCGGCCCCGCTCCAAGTCGAGCGTAAAGACGTCGCCGGGTGCCACGTTCGTAAGGCAAGGCAAGAGCAGGTCGATGTTTGCGGGCGGCGCCTGGGAAGGTGCAGGCGACGTTCCGGTGGTGGGTGGCGGACCCGATGCGGATGTCGTCAGCGTAACGCCAGGGTTTGTCGCGCCGCCGATCGTCGTTGCAGTCGCGGGCACAATCCCGGCGACTGTCGCGGGCGCGGCGACGGCGGTTGACGCAGTGAGACGAGCCCGCTCGCCCCGGGTCTCGGTGAGTCCGAAGATGGTCAGACCGACGCCAAGCGCCCCCACAGTGAGTCGCTGGAAGCGCGAGAGGTCCGGGAGTTCGAGCGAGATCAGCTTGACCTTCTGGCCGACGATGGCGGCGATTAAGAGGCCGAGGCCAACGACGAACGCAGCGATTCCGACGGACGTGGGCATACCCGACAGACTAATGGGATCGGTGCGCGGGTGACGCGTCCGTGAGCGTGCCCGAGCAGAACGGCCGACACCACCGATCGGCGATGTGATCGTGGCTAATGGATGACGGCGAGTGGTGACTCCTCGGCACGGCCGTAGAGCGTGGTGCGTTGGGCGAGTGAACGACCGAGAGATGCCACAATGGCGGCGAAGTCCTCGGGCTCGAGGCCTTGGCCGTGCGTTGCGCCAGCGGCCCGTGAGATGTTCTCGTTCATGAGCGTGCCACCCAGGTCGTTGCAGCCGGCTTGGAGCAACTGGCGCATGAGCAACGTCTCGCGGAACGTTGGTCCACGGCGCGCCTTTCGCTGGAGATAGATCCGCGAGGCGATGTGTACGAACGGAAGCGGCACGAACTCTGTGAAGCCACCGGTCACCTTCTGCAGATCGCGGGTGATGATCAGGTGCTTGGCCCAATGCGCGGGTTGCTCGATAGCGCCGAACATGATCGTGACGTTCGAGCGAAGACCGACCTCGTGCGCAGTCTTGTGGGCGAACAACCATTCCTCGGTATTGATTTTGTCGGGGCACAGGATCGCCCGGGATCTCGGTGGTTGACCGCATCCCGACTGGCGTGCACCTGTCGGCAACGAACCATGCGTACCTCACGGCCAAGGTGAACCTTGGATCACACACCATGATCGTTCCCGGCCGTGTTGGCCCGCCCATCTCTGATGTGGCGTTGATCCGCTGAGCGGCCTGTTTGCCCTCCGGGTGAGCGTCAACGGAGTTCAGGTCGCGTTGGACGGCCGAGATCGGAGCCCTGCATGAGACGGCCGTAGCGCTCTGGTCGGCGGGTGTAGAGGAGCCCGAACGTTAGCCAGTCCCGCCGTTGATCCAGGTCGAGATCGGCAACGAGCACGGCGGGGCGATCGCGGGGAGCCTCGACGATCACCCGGCCATACGGGTCGGAGATGAACGACGAACCGTAAAACTCGAGCGGTCCCTCCTGGCCGATTCTATTGATCGCGATCATGAACGTCGCATTAGCGAGGCCGTTGGCCGCGATCATCTGGCGCCACATCGGTTGGGTATCCACGTCGGGAAAATGCGGTTCGTTGCCGATAGCGGTCGGGTACACGATGATCTGCGCCCCGTCGAGCGAGAGCGACCGGGCCAGTTCAGGAAACCATTGATCCCAGCACGTCGGGAATGCAAACGCCGCACCGGCGACGGGCACCACCGGGCACTCGCGGTCAGACGGCTCGAACGAGAGGTTCTCGTGATAGTAGGGAAACTCCGGAATGTGGGTCTTGCGGGTTCGGGCGACGAGCGCGCCGGTTCGGTCGACGCAGACTGCAGTATTGAAGCCTCGGCCCTGCGGTGTTCGCTCGTACAGCGATGCGTGAACAGCAATGTTGTGACGAAGGGCCAACTCGCGAGCGAGGGCCACGGTCGGCCCGGCTTCCAGATCTTCACCGTAGCGGCCGAGCGGATCGGGCACGGTCGGATCGCTGCAGAAATAGGGCGACAGGGTGAGCTCCTGCAGGAGCACGACCTGCGCGCCTTGGGTGGCGGCGACAGCGACACCGACAGCCAAAGTGTTGCGGAGCTGATCGGCATCCGGGTTCCAGGCACACTGCACGGCACCGACCCGCAGCGGCGCGGATACGGCTGGTTCGAAGCGCAACGGCGAGGGCAGGACATCGTCGATGCGGGTGATCAGTTCGAAGTCGTTCGTGGTCATTCCCCAGAGTATTGCCCCAACTGAAAATTCAGTCAATACTCTCTTGACTAAGTTTTCAGTTAGTGGCATTCTGACGTCGACCGTTCGGCGCTCTGGGGAGTCCGTGGTGGACAGAGCAAAACCAACTGACGACTCAGGCGCCCGGGGTTCGGTGCGGCTGGTCGACGTCACGAAACGGTTTGGGACGACCACCGCAGTCGATCATCTCTCGCTCGATGTACACGCCGGGGAATTCCTCTCGCTGCTCGGCCCGAGCGGGTGCGGCAAGACGACGACATTGCGGATGCTGGCCGGCTTCGATCAGCGGTCGCCACTTCGACATCACTATTCTCGATCCGGGAACCGACGCGACCGTGTCGTACGCGAACTTCTACCTGGCCGGTGGGGCCGTCATCGTTCCCGTCGGTGGAGGTGACGTCGATGGCCCTGCACTCGATGTCCTGCGGACTGCGCACCCCGATCGCCAGGTCGTCGGTGTTCCCGGCGAGACAATCGCTCTTGGCGGCGGTGGGCCGCACTGCATCACTCAGCAGATTCCACTCGGCGTCTGCATCCCCCAAACCCCCTACTGAGAAACGGCACAACCATTGGGCGACAACACCCAAAATTCCCTTGCGTGACAGCGTACCGAAACCGTACCCTGACTGAACCTTCAGTCACCCTCTCGATCGAGCGGACCCCCATGCCCATCAACTCAACTCCGAGGGCAGCCTCGGGGGCCGATCGCCGAACTGCGCTGCTCGATGCCGCCGTCGAGCAGATCGCACTTCGAGGGACCCGCGGTATGCGAATCGAGGAGGTGGCCAAGGTCGCCGGCGTTTCCCCGGCGCTCGTCTACCACCATTTTACCGACCGCTCGGCGCTGCTGATGGCGGCGCTTCAGCACGTCGGCGACCGCGCCAACCTGTATACGGAACCGAGGGGGTCTACGGCGCGCGTCATGCTGATCAACCTGCTGGTCAGCGAGGTTCAGGACGAAGCAATGGTCCGCACTAACTCTGCGGCCTGGGGTGAGCTTCGCGACTCCGCCATCTTCGATGAGGCGCTCCGCCCGACGCTGGCTGCACTCACCGAGCGGTGGGTCACCGACATCGCCGACATCGTGAAGGCAGGCCATCTCGACGGTTCGATCTCACGTGATGTCAAGCCGTCGGTCGCCGGTATACGGTTGTCCGCCATTGTCGAAGGTCTCAGCTCACGGTGGCTTGTAGGGCTCCTCAGCACCCGAGCGGCGCGTGGTCACATAGCCGAATCAGCCAGTGCGCTGCTCGACGCACGGCCCCGGTAGAACCCAACTCGAGGAGAACCCAAGACATGCGGGATCGATTACTCACACTGGTCGTGTTGGCTGTGCTGGCAACGGGATGTTCCTCATCCGATTTAAGCGACGATCCAATCGACGGTGCTTCCGAAGCCTCAGTTCCCGGGGCTCCCGCCGCCATGACCGTGGTCACCAACGCCAACGTGTACACCGTCGATCCGGCAAAGCCGTGGGTCGAAGCGTTTGCCTACGACGCCAAGGGCATCATCGTGGCCGTCGGTTCGCGCGACGAGGTGATGGCGGCCGCCGGAACGAACCCGACAATCATCGATGGCAAGGGAAACATGGTGCTCCCCGGCATTCAGGACACGCACCTCCATGTACCGGAGGCCGGAATCAACAACGACGTCTGCCTGCTCGACCCCGGCCTGAAACTCAACGACTACGCCAAGGGTATCAAGGACTGTGTGAAGGACCAGGACGGCGCGCCATGGGTTCGGGCTGCGGGGGCGTCGCTATTCAACCTGCGGACGACAACAGGCAGGCTGCCCATCGATGTGCTCGATGAGATCGTGCCCGACCGGCCAGCGATCATTCTGGACGACCTAGGCCACTCGGCCTGGACGAACACGAAGGGACTTGCGGCTGCGGGTATCGCTGCTGATGCACCCGACCCGCAGGGTGGCGCCTACTTCCGTGACGCGTCGGGCCGTATGACCGGTCTGCTCCTCGAGAACGCCCAACAGCGCGTCCGAAATGCGTCGGCGCTCGACGACGCCACGAACTACAAGGGGCTGCTGTTTGCGCTGAAGGAACTGGCCCGCAACGGCATCACGACGGCGAGTGACGCCGGGGGATTCTGGGGCCAGAACCACCCGGCAGCGTGGCAGAAGGCGCTGGACTCGGGAACATTGACCGTGCGCGGGGTCAACTCGCTCTACCTGTACCCGGACCTTGACCATGCCGCTCAACTCGCCGAGTTCAAGACCCGTTTCGCTGACGATAAGCAGAGCCTGCTTCAGTTCGACACCGTCAAGATCTACATCGACGGCATCCTCGATCTCGGAACCGCCGCAATGGTCGACCCGTACGACAAGCCGGTTGACCCCAAGTACCCGAACGGGTTCAACTACTTCACACGTGAGCAACTTCAGCAGTACCTCAACGAACTGCACACCATCGGCTACCGCGCCGAGTTCCACGTCATCGGCGACGGCGCCGTTCGCACAGCGCTCGACGCCGTTGCGGCCATCCCGGTACCGAAAGACGAGATCGTGGCCAGGCGGCACCGCACCACCCACACCTACCTCGTGAACCCCGCCGACGCTGCTCGTTTCGCCCAGATCGGCGTGATCGCCGACTTTCAAGCCGGCCCCGAATCGGCCGCCACCGATTACCACGAATACCTCACCGAGTTCATCGGCGACCGAGCGCTCGACCTGTTGCCGACGGCGCGAATCATCGACACCGGTGCACGAGTGTCACTCTCGAGCGACTGGGACGCCGACCCGTTGTCACCGTTCGGCATCATCTCGCGAGCAGTCACCCGCGAGAAGAACGCGGTAAAGGTCGCCAAGGCCATCGCCATGATGACTCTCGAAGCCGCCTACGCGCTCGGGCAGGACGAGATCACCGGCTCCATAACCGTCGGCAAGTACGCCGACTACATCATCATCGACCGCAGCATCACGTCCGTGAAGCCGAAAGACATTGCCGACACCAAAGTACTGCTCACCGTGCTCGCTGGCCGCCAGGTCCACCGCGCCGACTCGTTCAAGGCGGCACTAACCGTTAGCGATTGACTTGAGGACCTCGCGCCACTGTGGCCCGCGTGTGTAACGGACCGACCGTCCGAGACTCTCGCCATCGACGGCTAGCCAACCTGCAGTGGTCAGGTCGTCCAGTAGCTCGCGGCTGCGACGTTCACCGACGCCAAGTTCGGCGTCGATCTCCGAGCGCGCAAACGGTGTTCTTGTCCGTTCTGCGTGTCTGATGATTGCGGCCTTGAGTTCGTCGGCTGGCCGTCGTGCGGCGGTCGGCGGCGAGCCGGCGAGTGCGACTCGAAGTCGCCTCGGCAGCCGCCACTTGTTCGCCTGTGTTACTCGTTCCGCCAGTCCAGCGTCGACGGCGCGGTCCAGGGCGGCGAGCGCGACGTTGGGGCTTCGTTGGATGAGCGCTGCGAGTTCGGAGGCACCAGCCGTCGGTGTTGATCGGAGGAGGTGTACGACGAGGGTGACCTCGACATCGGCCCGCAGTTGCGGTGTTAGTTCCTCGAAGAGCTGCACGACGTGAGGGTTGGGTGCCCCACAGTTGACTCGACAGTGCACATTGGCCCCAAGTTCGGTGATCTCGGGTGGTTGGTGCCCGAGTTGGATCATTTCGCGGTACATGAGGTCGACGCCGATGCCTTGTCGCTCGACTATGGCGAGTATCTGGAGAGCGTGTGCGAGCGATGGATTGGTCGGCCGCGATGGATGCGCCAGCACGTTGCTCTCGCTCACACCGAACGGGAACCCACCGGGCGAGACCGCTTCGAGGATGCTCCCACTCGTGACTGACACGGTGATCGGCTCGGGCCTTCGCCAGTCTCGGTGGGCGATCGCGTTGGCGAGTGTTTCTCGAACGACCTCGATTGGGATCGAGCGAACGCTACCGCGGCGCAGGCCAGTGGTGACGGGCATCATCGTGACGGGTAGAAGGGTTTCAACCCGGACAAGGAGATCGGCGAGGGCGGGGAGCAACGGCGGGTTGTACGAGATTCGACCGACGCTTCGACGAGGTCGATGCGCTCGCGGGTGATCGTGCGGGAAGCAATGACGTCGGCGAGATCCGACGTGTTCTCAACTCGTTCCTCCAATTCCTCGACTCCGATTCGTCATCGAGCCTTGTCGTCGCTGCGACAAACCATCCTCAACTTCTTGACTGTGCGGTCTTTCGGCGGTTCGACTCAGTCGTCGAGTATCCCTTCCAACGAACGATCTAGCGCTCGAGGTTGTTCGTCATCGACTAGCCACTCTGAAGACAGCGCAAGTCGACTGGCCCCAAGTTGAGGTAGCAGCCATAGGCCTTAGCCATGCCGAGCTAACGCTCGCGTGCGAACTGGCCGCCAAGGAGACGATAGCCACCTGACTACGGCGCGGTCATGCGATGGCCAGGACCGTGAAGCCCTCGGCAATCGCCGCGTTACGCAGATTATTATCGAAAACTGCAAAGGTCTCGACCGAGGGGTCGACATCGCGAGCTGCAACGGCACAGGCAAGTTGGACCGCGTCATAGGCCCGCAATCGGTGTCGCGCTGCGTGTCGAGCCGCATCGACCAACATCGCTTCGCTTGGTGACACGACAGCAAAAATCGAACCGGCCGCTTCGTCACCGTGGTAGTCGTACTCGAAAGCGCTTACGAGCAGGGCGGCATCGTCGACATCCAGCTCACCGGTTCTCGTCTTCCCCCAGAACGCTGCGGGCACCTCGACACGGGCGAGGTTGGCGATCACAATCGGGCCGACGATGGCGCGGACGGCTTCGTTCCCAAACTCGGGTACGTACAACTTTACAAGGGCTGACGAATCGCCGAAAACGTTCACCGTCCGTCGGTGACAAACTCGCTGACAGGCCGCCCAGCTGCGGCCCGTGCTCCCGCCGCGGCGACCGCTTCGTGGGAGGGGCGCCGACCGGGCAGGCGAGCCGACGTAACCAAAAGGCCGGCCCTGCTGAGCCGTTCCCTCAGCCGCTCGGCGGCCGAATCGGCAAGATCTGGATCGGTCGCTGCGTCCAGGACCGAGGTCACGTAGTCATTCATCGAACGCCCGACCTCGGCCGCCGATGACTTGACCCGACGAATGAGTTCGTCGCTTGCACGGATGGTGAGTTGACTCATGCAGGCATGGTAGCAGGCAGGCAGTCAGTCAGTCAGGCATGCATGCCACGGGTCGAGCCGACATCACGGCCGACCAGCACCGCCCGACCAGCCGGTGACGATAACGACTCGAAACACGAGAACGTGGTCGAATGGCTCGTTGCGGTATTGCGGGTAACGCTCGGCAAGCCGGGTAGCGAGGTTGCCGGCACGGCCGCCGGTCGCCTGGCTCTCCCAGCGAAGCTCGGACCGAACCCACCACAGCTTCGTCCAATCATCTCGGTCCCAATGCTCGATGAGCAACGTCGCCCTCGGATCGGCCTCGAGGTTGCGTTCGCGCTGCAGTCGTAACGATGCCTTCGGCTTCACCGTGTCGACCGGCACGCCTACGTAACCGTCCCGATCCACTGCGTAGACGACGGGAACGGCATCGACGCCGCGCTCGGCATGCAGCGTGCACAGGATTGCATGGTCATGGGCAACAAGCCGGGCCCACGCGTCGTCCTCGGCGAGCCTCATCGCGCATCTCTAATAGCCATGGACACTTGACAGTACTTGGCCGAAGGAGGGAGGCCGCCGGATTGTGCGCGGCGTTACACTCGTCGTGTGCTAGCGCCATCTCTCCAGGAACTACTGTGAATCCGGCCGTCTGGGTGCAACGGCACGGTCGGCTGCGACCCGATGCGCCAGCGCTGGCCGACGGCGAGCGGGTTCACGCAACGTGGGCCGAGTTCGCCGCCTGTACAGCGGGGTTAGCAGCAGGATGGCGCGACGACTTCGGCCTGTCGCACGGTGACCGCATTGCCATTGTTATGCACAACCGCCCCGAATATCTCGAAGCGTTGTTTGCAATCTGGCACGCCGGTCTTGTGGCCGTGCCAGTCAACGCCCGCTTGCACCGCGACGAGATCGCGTACATCCTCGACGACAGTTCGTGCAGCGTGACCGTTACCGACGACGACCATGCCGACGACGTCGGGTCGCTGGTCGGTACCATCGCTTCGCTACGGGCGGTCGTTGTGGCACCGGGAGAGCAGTGGAACCGGCTGACGGCGCTGGCGCCTGCACCACTGGTCGATCGGCAGCCGCCCGATGCGGCATGGCTGTTCTACACGAGCGGCACGACCGGTCGACCCAAAGGGGCGACTCTCACACACCGCAACCTTTTGATGGCGTCACTCAGCTACTTCGCCGACATCGACCCGGTATCGCCGCACGACAGCATCTTGCATGCTGCGCCCTTGTCGCACGGGTCGGGGCTGTACGGCCTGCCCCACGTTGCCCGCGGTGCGGTGAGCGTTGTGCCGCATTCGGGGGGCGTCGACGCCGACGAGATCGCTGCGTTACTGTGCCGCTGGCCGGGAATGTCGCTGTTCGCTGCGCCCACGATGGTGAAGCGACTGGCCGGCCACCCGTCAATCATGTCGGCCGACCTGTCGAATCTCAAGACGATCATCTACGGCGGGGCACCGATGTATCTCGCCGATCTGGAGGATGCCCTCGCCGTGTTCGGCCCGCGCCTCGCCCAAATCTACGGGCAGGGCGAGACGCCGATGACCATCACTGCGCTGTCGAAGCACGACCATGCCGATCGGACTCATCCTCGGTGGAGCGACCGTATGCAGAGCGTCGGTGTCGCCCGTACCGACGTCGAAGTTCGCGTGGTCGACGAGCATGACCGCGAGCTTCCCGTAGGTGACATCGGTGAGATACTGGTGCGCGGCGACGTTGTCATGGCTGGCTACTGGAATCAGCCTGATGCCACCGCCGAGGCATTGCGGGGCGGCTGGCTGCACACCGGCGACGTCGGTAGCTTCGACGCCGACGGCTATTTGACATTGCGGGACCGCTCGAAAGACCTGATCATTAGCGGGGGCATGAACATCTACCCGCGTGAGGTCGAAGAGGTACTGCTTCGCCATCCGGCTGTGCAGGCTGCGTCGGTTGTTGGGCGGCCCGACGCCGAGTGGGGCGAGGTGGTGGTGGCCTTTGTGGTGCCTGCTAACGCGTCGGCCCCGCCCTCCAGTGAGGAACTCGACCGCGTCTGCCTCGACCACATCGCCCGTTTCAAACGACCCAAGCACTACCGGTTTGTCAATTCGTTACCGGTCAACAACTACGGCAAAGTGCTTAAACGGGCACTGCGCGAACAGCTTCAGGCCGAAGATCACTAGCGGCAAAGGTGACGGCAATGTGGGTGCCGACCCCGATCACGCTGTCGAGCGTGAGCGTGCCGTTCATGGCTTCGGTGAGGCGGCGTGCGAGTACCAACCCGAGGCCTGCGCCCCCTTGGCGGCCGGCGTCGGCGCCGAGGCGATCGAACGGTACGAACAGCCGAGCGAGAAGGTCGCTCGGTATTCCAGGACCGTGGTCGGTGACGTGGATGGTTGCGCCGTCGTGCCCGGCTTCGGTGGCGATACACACGGTGCTGTTCGGGGGTGAGAACCGCACAGCGTTGGCCGTGAGGTTCAGGATCACCTGCTTCAAGCGGCGGCGGTCGGCGCGCACCATCACGGACGGCCCGCTGCACTCGATGGATATATTGCGCCGCTCGGCGAGGGGCGCAATGAGGTCGAGTGATTCGGTGATCACAGCCAGGGCATCGAACTCGCACTGCTCGATGGGCATGGCTCCGGCTTCGACCCGAGCCAGGTCGAGGACGTCGTCGACGATCGACAATATGTGTGCCGACGCCAGCCCGATCCGTTCAAGCGCATGGCGGCGCTGATCCGGCGAGAGGTCGAGGGTCTGCAGGTTCTCGGTGAAACCGGTGATGGCCTGCAGCGGTGTTCGCAGTTCGTGGCTGAGGGCCGTGACGAACTGCGACTTGGCGAGGTTGGCGCGATCCGCGCTTTGCCTGGCCAGGTCGGCGCGGTGCCGAGCCTCGTGTTCCTGCGAGGCCTGGTCGTGTTCCACGGCTAGCGATGCAAGGTGAGTGAATCGGCGCACAAGTTCCCGATCTCTTTGGTCGGGTTCATAGGGCGAGGCGTGGTACACGGCGAAGGTTCCGACCACGCTCGATCGACATCGGATCGGGCTCGACCAGCAGGCGCGTAAACGGTGACGGGCCGCCAGTTCCCTGAACTGCTCCCATCGGGAATCGGTGGAAACGTCGACGGCGATCACCGGTTCGCCGAAGTGAACAGCTGTCCCACAAGATCCGGCCAAAGGCCCCGGTACAAGCCCGTCGATGGCGGCGGAATAAGCGGCCGGAAGTGTAGGCGCCGAGCCGTGACGAAGGGTTCCGGCTTCGTCGAGCAACAGGATCGAGCAGCAACTGGCAGGCATGAGCTCCTCGAGCGCACGCACGACAGAATCGAGTACCGCCGACAGCGATGCTCCCGCGGCAATCTCCTCCATCACGGCAGTCTGGTGATCGAGTACGGCGGTGACCTCGCCTCCGGAAAGCACGTTCAGCCCTCCCATCGATACCCCACGGCTCGGACGGTTCGCAACCATCTCGGGTGTTGCGGGTCGGCCTCGATCTTGAGGCGGAGGCGGTAGACGTGTTCGGTAACCGTCGCCTCGTTCTGCCAACCCGAGTCGCTCGACCAAACCGCCGCGAGCAGTTCCGATCGACGACACGCCCGCCGTGGGTGTTCGACAAGGTAAGCGAGAAGATCGAACTCCTTGGCGGCAAGGTCGATCGGCTCTCCGTCGACCCAGGAATTGCGCGACTCCCGGTCGATTTCGACGCCGGAACCCGTGGGAGTGAATGGCTTGTGGCCGCCGGGCTCGGCGCATCGACGCAGCAGTGATCGGGCCCGAGCGGCGAGCTCGCCGGGCGAGAACGGTTTCACCAGATAGTCGTCGGCACCGAGGTCGAGACCGACTATGCGATCGGTCTCGCTGTCGCGCCCCGACAACACCATGATCGGCAATCGCCATCGCCCATCGCGAGCCTCGACCGCGCGCAGTTGGCGCAAAATGTCGAGACCACCCAGACCGGGTAGCGACAGGTCTAGTACAACCAGCGACGGCGACGACGACTCGATCACGTCCATGGCGGCAAGCCCGTTGTCGACAGCGAGCACCTCGAACCCGTCGGCCTGCAGCGCCCACGTGACCGCAGTGCGAACATCTTCGTCGTCATCGACGACCAGCACATGACGACCAGTTCCCACTCGGGTCAATGTAGCCGTTGTTGAAACGTTGATGTTCCGTTGATCGGCGGTCGAGGGAAGGCTGTTTACGCTGACTCTCATGAAGCTCGCTCTCTACCTTCCAAACTTTCGCGACAAGGTCACTGTCAAGGAGCTCGAGGATCTCACCAACCTCGCCGAAGAACTCGATTTCAACTCCGTGTGGACGCTCGACCGAATCGTGGTGCCCGAAGCATCGGATCGCCAAGAACTCCAGTATCCGTTCGGAATGATGGAGCAATTCCCGCTGGCGTTGCCGGTTTCGGCCAGGGGCGAGTGGCTTCACGGCATGCCGCTGATCCCGTGGCTTGCGGCGAAGACGAAGAAGGTGCGAATCGGTATGAGCATCATCGACACGCCCTACCGCTCCCCCGGGGTGCTCGCCGGCGAAATTGCCACCGTCGACCACCTTTCGGGCGGGCGGGTTAACGTGGGTGTTGGGTCGGGTTGGATGCCCGAGGAGTTCGCGGCTGCAAGCGCCGCTCACATCTTCCCGCGTCGCCACGCCCACGTTCGAGAAACCATCGAGATCATGCAGGGCATCTGGACGAACGACCTTTTCGAGTACCACGGCGAGTTCGCCGACTTCGACCGATGCGGGTTCGGTGCCAAGCCGCTGCAGGACCCGCATCCGCCGATCTTCTTCAGTGGGCTCAAAGACGCGAAGCGTTCGGCCAAGCGGATCGCGAAATACGGGCTATCGGGGTGGATTGGTATCCAGGACACGCCAGAGGAGATCAAGCGGTGGCGTGGCGAGATCGAGCGCGAACTCGACGAGATCGGCAGTTCGACAACGCTCGACAATTTCGAGATGTGCAGCATGATCTGGTTCGTCATCACCGATGAGCCCACCGACCAGACGCCGAATGGCAAGCTCAGCAATCTGCTGGCTGGAACCGCTGGCCAGATCACCGACAACCTGAAGCGCTACAAGGAAGCCGGGATGACGATGCCCCTCCTGTGGCCGCCGTTCGCCGACGTACCGGTCTCCAAAACCCTCGACGATCTGAAGCGACTGACCGAGGAAATCATGCCCAAGGTGAACGCCTAAACCTCTGCAGGAAACTCGCGAGCCGTCTGTAAGGTGCCGCTTCTTCTTTGGCTAATTTTGGGCTTCCCAAGGCTACCAGCTTGGTATACTCACGCTATATGGCGTCCTCAACGGGCAACTCCACAACTATCAAGCTCAGCGTGGCGACACGCGACCGGATCCGCGATCTAGGCGGCGACACCTACGAGGAAACCATCATCGAGGCACTCGACGCCCTCGAGACAGATCGATTCTGGGCGCACGCAGAAGCAGCAGCCGCACGGCGGGCTGCGCTCCCGGAGGACGAACGCTGTCGTCTCCGTACCGAGGAAGCCGCCATCGACGCCGCGTTTGATCGTCTCGGGTGATCCAGCCGGGCGACATCTACCGGGCCGACCTCAACGAAGAGATACGGCGCCGCGTACTGGTAATCTCGACAGAGCGATTTCACCGGCTGTCGGGGCGAGCTCTGGTCGCACCCGAGGTTGTCGGTACGGCTGCACAACTCGGCTATCCGTGGAGAGTCCAGGCCGACGACGCAGTGTTTGCCGTTGACCTGATCCGAAGCGTGGCCGTCGACGGACTGCTCGACCGCGTCGATCGCGCACCGGCGCGCACAATGCAGCTCATTCGGCGCGCTCTGCTCGCCATCGCCTGATGCGGCGTTCAGGCGGGCGAAGTGCCTGAGGACCCCAGTAGGTCGGCGACTAGATGAGTACCCACGCCACCTGCCGCGAATTTCACTCGTCCCGTCGGGCTGACGGGTACCATCACCATGCTTGGCACGGTCTGACCTTGGATGTAGTTGAGATTCGACGCCAAGGGCCGGGGCACATCGGCCGGGTAGACCGTAAGATATCCGGCAGCAGTCGGCCCTGTCACAGTCACGTTCGCAACCACCGCAGCAACCCCCGTTGATGGCACACCGCCAACCCCGGAAACCCGAAATACAGCGGCTTGATTCGACCCGATCGGCCCGGCTCGCCCGCCGACTCCCGTACGGGCGTCAACGATTCGCGATGGGGCAATCGGAACCAAGTCCCTGCCCCACGGCCGGACCAGCACATGGTCCTCGAAACAACCTTCGCTGAACCATGTGGTGCGGTCCAACGAGACACCGTTCATTGGAACTCGATAGACGGGTACCTCTCTTGTGCCGCTTTGGCGATTACTGCGGAGTACCGGGGCGATCCGCCAAAGTAGGCCTGGTATCGCACCGTTCCCGCGTGGTGGCCCTCGACGTTGGAGTTGTAACCAGTGAACCAACCTTTGCTGCGCTTGAACAGCATCCGCTCATGAGCTCGCTCGACTTCACTGACCCACACCTGCTCGGCTTCAGCAGTAGCTTCGAACCGAGACATCCCACCTTCGCCTGCGTGCCGCAAAAGGTCGGTAATCCAGTTCACCGTGGTTTCAATCGCCCGCGGGAAATTGGTCGACCCCGACGCACTCTGCGGACCAGCGACCATCGCCAGATTCGGGAATCCGTGCGACATCATCCCCACATAGGTGCTCGGGCTGTCACGCCACTTGTCCCGCAGCGACTGACCATCGACTCCGCGCACATCGATGCGGTCGTAGCCACCGGTAATGGCGTCGAAGCCCGTTGCATAGACGATCAGGTCGAGTTCGTGGTGTGCGGAGGTCGTTTCGATTCCGGTGGCGGTGAGCCGCACGATTGGCGTCTCGGCAAGATCGACGAGGTGCACGTTCGGGCGGTTGTAGGCCTCGAAGTATCGGGTCTCGAGAGGCAGCCGTTGCAAGCCGAAACCGTGGTCCTTCGGAATGAGTTTCTCGGCGACCGTCGGGTCATCGACTCGCCGGCGGATGCGGTCTGCGATATAGCTCGACAGTTCCTCGTTAGCGCGTTCGTCGACGAACACTTCTGCAAAGTTCCCGGCGAGGATCGCGAACCCGGGCTGCTCGTACAGGTCATCCCAGAGTGCCCGACGCGCCGCCGCGGTCATGTCCCAGAATCCTCGCCGCGGTACATGCTCGAAGCCGCCTGGCGATGCGGCACAGTTAGCGAAGATCTCGTCGTACCGGGCTCGGATCTGCGCCATCTCGTCATCGGAGATCGGGCCGTTATTGAGCGGCGAACTCCAGTTCGGCCGCCGCTGGAAGACGGTGAGATCGTCCACCTTGTCAGCGATCTCGGCAATGACCTGAATACCAGTCGCCCCGGTGCCGACAACACCAACGCGGCGCCCCGAAAGCGCTACCGGCTCCTTCGGCCACCAATACGTATGGAAGGACTCACCTTCGAACGTGTCCATGCCGTCGTAGCTGGGTAGCGTCGGCACCGACAACGGGCCGATGCTCGTGATCACGAACCGGGCGTCGCAAATCGAGCCATCTTGCAGGTGCAGACGCCAGACGTGGTCGTCGTCGTCCCACACCATGCGCTCGATGCGCGCGTTGAAGGTCATGTGGCGACGAAGATCGAACTTGTCGACCACGTAATTGAGATAGCGCAGGTTCTCGGGCTGTGCCGAGAACCGCTCGTTCCACTGCCACTCGTCGAGCAGTTCACGCGAGAACGAATACCCGTAGGTGTAGCTCTCCGAGTCGAAACGCGCGCCCGGATAACGATTCCGGTACCACGTGCCGCCGAGATCGTCATCAGCTTCGAAAACAACGGCGTCAACCCCGAGATCTACCAGCCGTTTGATCTGATAGATCCCTGACACACCAGCGCCGAGCACCACGACCTCGTGAAATCGACCTTCAACCCCCGTGGACAACAGCATCGTTCACCATCCAACCAGATGAGCGGGCGACGTCCTTATACCGAAGCGCGATTGGGTTCATTTTATGGTCGTAGCAGGTCAGTGCGGCCACCGTCCGCCGCTCGGTTCGTACCCGGTAACCGTCCCCGAACCCCCGAAGGTCGCTCCAGATGTTGATGCCACGGCCGAGCACGATGGGCGCCCCTGATCTCGGCCGACCCCTTGGAAGTACGCGGCGGCGTAGCGGTCGGCGGCGGTCAGTTCTGGTTGTACAGATCTGTGGACAGGTAGCGCAGCCCGGAGTCGCACATAATGGTGACGACGGTGGCCTCGGGGCCGAGGCGTTCGGCCACGCGTAGAGCGGCGACGACATTCGCGCCCGAGGACGCTCCGGCGAACAGTCCTTCCTCACGTGCCAGGCGGCGAGCCATGCGCGTCGCTTCGTCGGTCGTGACGGTCTGAATCTCGTCCACCTGATCCGGTTCCCACAATGGCGGAATGAACCCGATGCCAATGCCTTCGATTCTGTGCGACCCGGACTGACCTGTCGACAATACGGCGGACTCCGCGGGTTCAACAGCCGTAACATGGATCGGCGCTCCGTGGGAACGCAACGCACGCGCTGCACCGTGGATGGAATGAGCGGTACCAACGGCGTGTACGAACGCGTCGATCCGGCCGCCGGTCTGGGCCCAGATCTCCTCGCCGAGCGGTAGGTAACCAGTGATGGCATCGTGATTGTTCAACTGATCACACCACCAGCGACCTGGCTGGGCAGCGACCTCACCGGCCCGAGCAATCATTGCTTTGATCAGCGCCTCATTGATCTGCCCGGAGGGACTGTGGACCTCTTCCACGACGGCACCGAATGCTCGCATCGTGCGGCCCTTCTCGACGCTGAACGCATCGGAGAACACGATGTGAAGTCCGTACCCAAGCGCCGCACATACAAATGCCAGTGAGATTCCTGTCGTGCCAGCGGTGTACTCGACCACCGTGTCGCCCCGACGCAAGCGCCCATCGCCGGCCGCACTTTCGATGGCGGCACGAGCCATCCGGTCCTTCATGCTGCCCGTCGGATTGGCGAATTCGAGCTTGACCATCACCCGCGCCGAACCCTCAGGCACCACGCGTACGAGTTCGACCAGCGGTGTGTTGCCAATGCCAGCAAGGGCACCCTTCGAAGTCGAATCCATGATTCACCCCTTTTGTGACGTCGTCCCCGATCGAATGTACCGCAGTTCGAACGGTGGTCAGAACGGCTGGACGACAGAGGGAACCAATCGGCTGTCGTGTTACGACAGTAGGTAGTGAATGCCGACGGACGAGACCCGCGCAGTGACGAGGCTCTTCTCGGCGCTATCGGGGAGGCGGACCGTGGTGCGTTGACGGCGCTGTATCACCGACATGCTGCGTGGCTCACTGTTCGACTGACGCACCGGTGCGGCGACTCCGACGTTGTCGACCTGGCGTTGCACGACACGTTCATGGCGGTGTGGCGCAAGCCCGGCTCGTATCGCGGGGCGGGCGAAGTCGCGGGGTGGTTGTGGGGCATTGCCATCCGGCGCCTACTCGACCAACTTCGTCGTCGGCCAGCCTTGGCGTATTTGCCGACGATCGAGCGGTTGGTGGTTTCGGCGGAGGACGAGGTGCTCGTCGGCCTATACCATGGCGAGTTGGCCGGTGCATTGGACCGGTTGTCGCCAGAGTTGTTGTCGGTGGTTCAGGCGACCGTGCTCGACGGGTTGAGCACGCGTGAGGCGGCCAAGCTGCTGCGCATTCCCATCGGGACCGTCAAGAGTCGCAACGCCCGGGCCCGGGCGCAATTGAGAGAGGCATTGACATGACCCCTTACCCGACCTGGCATGCCGATCAGATACTGCTCGCCGGCTACGTCGCTGGAGCATTGGGGCGCTCGCAGACCGCGTCGATCGAGAGTCACCTAACGAGTTGTGCGTCGTGCCGTTCGTCGATGGTTCCGTTGGCGTCGCCTGACCGACTCGCCCGGAACTTGGCCGCCGTCATCGACCGCGTCGACCAACGGCAAGAACATCGCCTCGAGTTGGCCCTTGTGCGTGCCGGCGTACCCGAGCATGTCGCCCGCGTGCTCATCGTCTCTCCCTCCGAGCGCGGAGCGTGGGTTGTCGGCGTTGTCGTGGCGTTGCTGGTTGCGATTGCCGCAGAAGCGTTCAGCGGGTCCGGTGTCGCGTTGTTCGTGCTGTTGGTCGCAGCGCCATTGCTTCCGCTCGCCGGGGTGGCCGCGGCGGCGACGTTTCGCCATGACCCGGCGCGAGAGATCCTGGCGGCGGTCCCAACGCGTGGCTTCTCGGTGTTCCTAACGCGGGCGTTGGCCGTTGTGGTGCCGACGATCGTGGTGGCGCTTGGTGCCGCGCTCCTGCTCCCCAAACGCGGCTGGGAGGCAGCGTTATGGCTCCTGCCGTCGTGCGGTCTGATGGCGATAACACTTGCGCTCGGAAGCTGGCTGCCGATACGGGCGGTGGCCCGGACGCTGGGCACCGCTTGGGTGCTCGCCGCGGCGAGCGCCGCGCAGGGGGCGAGCGCGGCCGACCTGGTCAGGAGCTACGCCGCGTTTCGA
Organism: Actinomycetes bacterium; assembly: GCA_031415695.1. Lineage (GTDB taxonomy): Bacteria > Actinomycetota > Acidimicrobiia > Acidimicrobiales > Ilumatobacteraceae > JANOSH01. The sequence goes on along the minus strand of JANOSH010000052.1, from coordinate 10,711 downwards.
CCCGCAGGCCAGGCGGCCATGCTGGCCTTGACGCTCGTGGCCGGTGCTGTAGTCGCCGTGCGCCGCAACTCGTTTGATCTCATCGAAATCGGGAGGACGTCATGATCGCCAGCACCATCGAATTGTCCGAGGTGACCAAGACCTACGGCTCGACTCGCGCCGTCGACGCCGTGAGCGTCTCGTTCGGGCGCGGCGTCACCGGACTGCTTGGTCCGAACGGTGCTGGCAAGACCTCGCTGCTGCGGATCATCGCGACAGTGCTTGCGGCCGACAGTGGAACCGTCCGCGTGCTTGGCGAGGACCCGGGAGACGTTTCGGGGCGGCTCTCGATTCGGCGGCGCCTCGGCTACTTCCCGCAGGAGCCCGGCTATTACGACAACCTGAGCGCGTTCGACTTCGTCGACTACATCGCGATCCTCAAGGAGATGACTGATCGAAAGGCCCGTCGCGACGAAGTGCGGCGAGTGTTGACTGAGGTCGGGCTCGACGACATGATGCACAAGCGCATCAAGACCCTCTCGGGCGGCATGCGTCGCCGGGTGATTGTCGCCCAAGCGTTGCTCGGAAACCCCGAGCTTCTCGTGCTCGACGAACCGGCATCGGGGCTCGATCCGGAGCAGCGGCTCAGGTTTCGCGAGACGGTGTCGGCCGTCGCCGAGCAGCACACGGTGCTGTTGTCGACACACCAGACCGACGACGTAGCCGCTCTCTGCCAGCGGGTGGTCGTCGTCGATCACGGCCGAATCCTCCATGACGGCACGCCGGAGTCCCTGGTCGAGCAGGCCCGTGGCCGGGTGTGGCTCGCCGACCAACCCGATTCGTCGGCCCGCCTGTCGTGGCGAACGGGATCAGGCCAGCACCGGCTGATCGGCGACCCACCCTCCGGCGCCAACTTGACCGAACCAGCGCTCGAAGATGCCTACCTACTACTGGTCGGCAAAAGGGCGGGCACGAATTCCGAAGCATCCAAAGCCGACGGGGAGCGCTGAACCGTGGAATTGATCATCATCGCCGTGGTGTTGTACCTCGTGTTCCGGGGACTGAGCCGCGGCAGGAACCGTGTCGATGGCGGCCAGCTAGTCGGCTGGGTCCCTGCCACGAAGTGGCGCGTCGTCGCCCCGCTCGCCCGCACTTCTGTGCGGCTGGTGTTACGTCATCCGGCGCTCGTGATGGGCGTGCTCGTTACGCCACTGATGTTGTTCGCCGCCACCGAGAGCGTGAGCAGTTGGCGACAAGCGTCGACGGGGATCGCGCTCGGGCTCGTCCCCCTGGGGTGGCTGACGATCGTTGCGGTCAACCTCGTGATGTTGCGACCGCGGCGCACCGGGACCGAGGAGCTGTTCGCCGCACTGCCGGCACCGCAGCCGGTGCGGACGAGCGCCATGCTGTCGGCCGCAATCGGGCCGGTGAGTGCGGCTGCAATTCTCGCCGCCGCATGGGTGCTCGTGGTGGGCAGCCGAGACGAGGTTCGTGGCTCGCCGCAATGGGCCGAGATCGCCGCCGGAGTGCTGATCGTCGCCGGCAGCGTTTGCGTCGGCGTGGCGGTGGCGCGGTGGCTGCCGAACCCCGGCTTCGGTGTGCTCGCCGCGGTCGCCACGATAGTCATCCAGGCGCGGTTCCTCGATGTGGCGACGTGGCCGTGGAATCGCCCCGAAGGTGACCAGCTGCGGTTTGTCGGGTTCCTCGCCCGTCCCACCAGCGTCACTGACGACTTCCTCGAGCTACGTCCTTCAGGGTGGCACCTCGTGTATCTCGGCGGTCTGGTCGTCGTCATGGCCGGCGTCGCCCTCGCTCGCGAGGGAACGCATCGACCGGTGGCGATCGTGGTCGGTACCGGCGTCCTCGTCGCGGCAACCGCCGGGTGGATACAGACCCGCCCACCGTCGACCGCCCAGCACGATGCGATGACGGCATACCTGCTCGAACCAGGCAACCATCAGATCTGTGAGACCTCAGCCACAGCCCGCTTCTGCGCTTACCCGAACTTCTCGGCCGACGTGGCCCGCTGGCAGGACCGCGTCGGCCAGACGCTAGCGATGTTGCCGGCGGCCGCGCTCGCTAGCCGCCCCGCGCTCAATGTCATTCAACGCCCGGCGATCATCGTCAGTAACAACAACTGCTCGCCCGCGGCGTTCGAGGACGGCTTGCCTCCGGGCGTCGCGGCCCGTGTGTCAGCGGCCAAGCTGTGGCCGGCCGATGGCCACGTCCATCCACCGTTCGCCGAGGAAACATTCCCGTGTTCGGAGCGCGCTGCCGCCGGATTTTTCCTCGCAATCCAGACGGGTGCCTGGGGTGTAGGCCTGCCGCCGGCTCCTCATGACGCCAACGAACGCTGCACTGCTGGCAGCCAGGCCCGAGCCGTCATTGCACTGTGGGCCGGTGCGGCGGCCACACCCAATGGTAAAATGACGCTGCGCGACGTCATTTCCGACGGGTCACGCGATGGGCTCGTGATCGACTTCGATGACTGGGACGATCCGCCCATGTGGGGAGTCGACTACACGGTCGCCGACGCCAACGTCGCACTGGCGATGCTTGACCTGCCCGCCGACGACGTCCGTGCCGCGCTCGCCGTCGACTGGTCCCGCTGGACCGATCGGCGCACTCCCTCGACGGCACTCGCCACCGAACTCCGCCTCGGCGGGACTGTTGTGGCGGCGTCTGCGCCGCCGCCGCCGTCGCCGTCGCCGAGCGCGGCCTGCCCATGAACGTCTCGATCGCCCAAAGGACCATCCGGTTACGGCAACTGCCACTGCTCGCACAGCCGGCGATCAAGGTCGTGAACTGGCAACCGTCAGCGTGGCTGATGGTCGCGGGACTAGCGTTCGTGACAATCGGCAGCCGGGCTGATGCCCAACTGCGAATGTCGATCGCCGCGGCGGGCGTCGCAGCTAGCACTGCGTTCCTTCTCGACGATCACGCGGCCGTCACCTTGGCGTCTTCGCCCACGTCGCTGCCGGCGCGCCGCCTGCACCGCGTTGCGGTTGGCGCAATCGCGGCCGGACTGTGGTGGGTCGCTGCTGTCACGCTCGCAACTAACCGCGCCGGCAGTCTTCCCATTGTCGGACGCTCGTTAGAGCTCGCCGTGCTCGTCGCCATCGCGCTCGCGGCGGCGGCCGTTGCGTCAACGGTCGGCGATCGCACCGCTGGCGGAATCGCCGGGGCTGCGTGCAGTATCGCGTTCTACGCCACGACCTTTCTGCCTTCGCAACGCTGGCTTCCACTTCCCGCCCATCCCGACGCCCCCGGGGCCGCACCGCGACTGCTCGTAACTCTCGCCGGCGCCGCAGCCGTACTCGCGTACACCTCGCGCGACCCCGCTTCTCGTCGGCGTGGCTTCCCCAGATCTTCGGTCGGCCACGCCACCCATCACCGCCGAGGGCGACGTGATCGAGTCGGCCGATAGGACGATGCCTGCGTTGGCGAGCGCGAAGATGGGCACGATGAGGTAGCTCGTCCACGGGTGAAGGCCATCGATCAACCGATCGCACGGGGACACCGAGCCGCGGATCAGCGTGGCGGTCGCGCGTACTTCGTCGGCGCGGATGTCGACGTCGTTCTCCAGCACGTTGATGAGTTCCTTTGCCTCGAGTTCGGATTGGGTCGGTTGGGCCGGGGTCAGTAGGCCCATGATGACGCCGGCGATGGTGGCGTGGATCCCCGACTCATAGACGGCGAGCCAGAGCGCGAACCCGGCGATCGCGATCACCGGTGAATAGACGACGCGAGAGCGGTGCATCAGCATCACGGCGGCAGCGATCGCGACCGCGGCAATCACAAACTTGAACTCGACGCGATCGGTGTAGGAGACGGCGATCACGACGATGGCGCCGATGTCGTCCACGATCGCGAGGGTCAGCAACAGCACCTTGACCGCGGGAGGTACCCTGCTGCCGAGCAGAGCGACGACGCCGAGAGCGAACGCTATGTCGGTCGCCATCGGGATGCCCCAACCTCGGCTGCCTTCTCCGCCGGCGTTGAAGGCGAAGAAGAGCGCAGCGGGCACGATCATCCCGCCCAGGGCGGCCATCGCCGGCAGCGCGACAGCGCGCCGGTCGCGGAGTTCACCGACCACCAGCTCTCGTTTGATCTCCATCCCAACGACGAAGAAGAACACCGCCATCAACAAGTCGTTGACCACGTGGCCGAGGTCCTCGTCGAACACGTACGACCCGAACTCGAACCTAACGTTGGTCGCCCACAGCGACTCGTACCCCGACTTCCACGGCGAGTTCGCCCACACCAACGCAACGACCGTGGCAACGACAAGCACCATCCCACCCGCAGCCTCGATGTGAGAGAAACGGACGAACGGACGCACCGCCCGAGCGAGCGTTCGATCACTCTGCAGGAACGTCGGCTGCGCGCTCGAAATCTGGGGGGCGGTCATCGGGGGACTCCACGTGGTCGACGAAACTGGGCGGCACCTGAATGCGTTGGGCGACGGTCGATGTCAAGTCTGCCAGTCGGCTGAGGTACGGGGGGTCAGGCGTGTAAGCGCCGTAGGTGCCGGGGATCTGGGTCGGTGCTCACTTTTGTTCTTTCAGCGGTTTGCGAGCGGGGGCGGCTGGGTACAGAGGGCAATAGGTTCTTGACCGATAAGGGGGTTTACCGATGCACAAGCGCACGAGTGACGAGCCAATGGCTGACGCGTACGGCACGTCCGACGATGTCGTCACGCCAACACAAAGGTTCTTTGTCGGTTCATCGGCGGGCGTGCTGACGATGGTTTCAGATGAGGTCGCCGAGCACCATCACATGGGTGACTGAGGGGGCGAAGAATCTCGTGTTGACTCGGCCTGCGGCCCGTCCTAGGAGCAATACATGACTGCCGTCGAGGCTTCGCTGAATCTTGAACTGGTCGATGCGTACTGGCGAGCGGCCAACTACGTGTCGGTGGGCCAGATCTATCTGCTCGACAACCCGCTCTTGCGCGAGCCACTGCGTGCCGAGCACGTTAAGCCTCGACTTCTCGGACATTGGGGCACTACACCGGGACTGAACCTCATGTACGCCCACATGAATCGGGTGATAAGGAACCGTGACCTGAACGCGCTGTTCGTGACTGGCCCCGGTCACGGCGGCCCGGCCCTCGTTGCCAACGCATATTTGGAGGGCACGTACAGCGAGGTGTACTCATCGATCGGAAGAAACGAGGACGGCCTGCGCGCGTTGTTCCGGCAGTTCTCGTTCCCCGGTGGCATCCCCAGCCATGTGGCTCCCGAGACTCCGGGCTCGATTCACGAAGGTGGCGAACTCGGGTACGCGCTCGTGCACGCCTACGGTGCTGCGTTCGACAACCCCGACCTGCTCGTGTGTTGCGTGATCGGTGACGGCGAAGCAGAAACAGGTCCGCTGGCTGCGAGTTGGCATTCGAACAAGTTCCTCAACCCAGTTACCGATGGTGCAGTGTTGCCGATTCTGCACTTGAACGGTTACAAGATTGCGAATCCGGCCGTGCTCGCCCGCATCCCAGAGGACGAGCTCGCTTCGTTGCTTCGCGGCTATGGCTATGCGCCGCGGTTCGTCGTAGGCGACGAACCGTTTGCGGTGCATCAGCAGCTTGCCGCGACTCTCGACGACGTTCTTGATGACATCGAGTCCATTCAACGTGATGCGAGAGACGGCAGCGGTCGATCGCGTGAACGGCCGACATGGCCGATGATCGTGTTGCGCACGCCGAAGGGATGGACCGGCCCGAAAGACGTTGATGGCATCAAGATCGAGGGCACATTCCGCGCCCATCAAGTGCCTTTAGCCGAGACCCGCACCAACGCGGCCCATCGTCAGTTGCTCGAAGAGTGGATGCGCAGCTACCGACCCGACGAGTTGTTCGAGGAGTCCGGAGCGCTGATTCCCGAGTTGCAGGCCCTTGCGCCCGTCGGCCGACGCCGCATGAGCGCCAACCCGCACGCCAACGGAGGCGAGCTTCTGCGCGACCTGGATTTGCCCGACTTTCGCGAGCACGCCGTCTCGGTCGAGCGCCCTGCGGTGGAGTCGAGCGAAGCGACACGAGTGCTTGGCGCGTACCTGCGCGACGTTATAGCGCAGAACCGCGACCGCTTCAGAATGGTGAGCCCGGACGAGACTGCGTCGAATCGACTGGCAGCGGTATTCGAGGCGACCGGACGAACATGGGACGCTGCAACGGTTCCCGGCGACGATCACCTCTCGACCGACGGGCGGGTCATGGAGGTGTTGTCGGAACATCTCTGTCAGGGTTGGCTCGAGGGGTACCTGCTCACCGGACGCCACGGACTGTTTAACTGCTACGAGGCATTCATCCACATCATCGACTCGATGTTCAACCAGCACGCGAAATGGTTGAAGACCACGCAGGACATTGCGTGGCGGGCACCGATAGCGTCGCTGAACTACCTGCTCACGTCGCACGTCTGGCGGCAGGATCACAACGGCTTTTCTCATCAGGACCCTGGCTTCATCGATCACGTGGTGAACAAGAAGGCCGAGATCGTTCGCGTGTACCTGCCGCCCGACACCAACACCTTGTTGTCGGTCACCGACCATTGCCTTCGCAGCCGTAACTATGTGAATGTCATCGTGGCTGGCAAGCAGCCAGCCCTTACGTATCTCAACGTGGACGAGGCGATTGCACACTGCACGCGCGGCCTGGGTATCTGGCCGTGGGCGAGCAGCGCTGACGGTGATCCCGATGTGGTCATTGCGTGTGCTGGTGAGACGCCGACACTCGAAGCCTTGGCCGCCACCGATCTCCTACGACAGCGCCTTCCCGACCTGAAGGTTCGATTTGTGAATGTGGTCGACATCATGCGACTTCAGCCGCCGAGCGAGCATCCTCATGGGCTCTCGGATCGTGACTTCGACGCCCTCTTCACCACGGACAAACCCGTGGTGTTCGCCTACCACGGGTATCCGGGGCTTATCCACCGGCTCACCTATCGCCGAACAAATCACCCGAATATCCATGTGCGCGGTTACAAGGAGGAAGGCACCACAACGACGCCGTTCGACATGGTGATGCTGAACGACCTCGATCGATTCCATCTCGTCATCGACGTCATCGACCGCGTGCCGAGGCTTGGCAGCCGGGCCGCATTGCTGCGCCAGGCCATGGTTGACGCGCGGCTTGCCGCCCGCCAGTACACACGCGAGCACGGCGAGGACGATCCGGCCATATCCAATTGGACGTGGGCGGATCGGGCCTAACCAATGCGTGTCCTTACCGTGAACGCCGGGTCATCGAGTGTGAAGCTCCGCCTTCTGAACGACGGAACCATCGAACAGCGCGCCGATCTTGCGGCCGGGGTGGACGGATTCAATACCGGTGAACTTGCCGGGCTGATTCAGTCGTGGGCGCTACCCGACGCAGTCGGTCACCGCATCGTGCACGGAGGCGCCAGATTCCACGGTCCGACTGTCGTCACGTCCGCGGTGCGCCAACAGCTGGAGGAGTTGACCAACCTTGCACCGCTTCACCAACCCAAGTCGCTTGCGGCGCTCGATGCCGTCAGCGCGGCAATGCCTGACGTCGTTGCCGTAGCCAGCTTCGACACGGCCTTCCACTCGACGCTTTCGGCCGCAGCGGCAACATATGCCCTGCCGCGCATGTGGCGCGAGCGCTATGCGATTCGCCGGTACGGGTTTCATGGTCTCTCGCATGCTTACAGTTCGCGCCGCGCCGCCGAAATGACGGATCGAGCAGATACGACTTTGCGCGTTGTCACGTGTCACTTGGGCGCCGGCGCCTCGCTCGCTGCCGTCGTTGGTGGCCGGAGCGTCGATACGACAATGGGGTTCACGCCCCTTGATGGCCTGGTCATGGCAACGCGATCGGGATCTGTTGATCCCGGCCTGATCCTGTGGCTCGAACAACACGCCAAGCTTTCACCCGACGAGATCGCAACGGCCCTCGAACAAGAGTCCGGGCTGATGGCGCTGGCGGGCACGGGCGACATGCGTCGGATTGAAGCCGCGGCCGAAGATGGCGACCCCGATGCCGTGCTAGCGATCGAGGTCTACATCCATCGGCTTGTTGGAAGCATCGGAGCGATGTGCGTGGCTGCGGGTGGAATGGACGTGCTCGTTTTCACCGGGGGTGTAGGCGAGAACTCCTTGATGGTGCGACGGCGTGCTGCTCGGCGCCTAAAATTTCTTGGTGTCGGAATTGACGACTCTGCATCAGACGAGGCTGATCACGACATTTCAACTGCCGACTCAACAGTGCGCACTTTGGTGATTGCGGCGCGCGAAGACTTGCAGCTCGCGATAGAAGCTAGCGTCCTAGTTGGTCGATCGCATTGAACGACTTTCGGGCGTGTGCGAGCAACTCGCCATCGGTCGGATGGTCGAGCGTTTCCACGCCGACGATGCGCTTCACAAGGTCGACATGCCGACTCTTGACATAGGTCACGAACGCCGTCTTGGCATTGCCGGGACCGGCGATCAGCACTTCGCGAATGTCGGCGAGCGACTCCACAATTTCGTCGAACATACGATGGTCGTCGACCATTTTTCCCGACCCGATCTCTCGCGCCTTCCTATGTATCCGACGTTCCGAATTGTGACTGTGCACTTCGATCAGATGGCTCGAACCGAGGGAGAAGCTCGCGATACGCGCCTCCCGGTGGTCGAGCCACACGATTGCGTGAATTTCTGACACTTCAGCTTTCCCTTTTTCGCAGGATCCCCAGCAAGTTCATGCTGGACATCTACCCGAACTGGCTGTGGCCTAAACCTGATCCGAGTGGGTGATGAGATGCAGTTGCCGGGTTTAGGTCGGCTGAGTTCAGGGTAAAGCACCCCTTGACAAGGGAGTCTCGATGTCTGGCATTGCCATCATTACTGAAGCGTGCATTGGAGTGAAGGATCGGGCATGCGTGGATGTTTGCCCAGTCCAGTGCATTTACGAATTTGACGCGGTGAACAACGTGCTGGTGTCCGAACAGGCCGCGGGAAGCGGAGTAGTCGAGAACAGCCATAGCCCGAACCCCGATATGGTCGCGATCTTTGGCGACAGCATCCTGTACGTCAACATGGACGAGTGCACCTCCTGCACCGCGTGCTACCAGCCCGACGTCTGCCCTGTGGGGGCGATCTACGCTGAAGAACACGTGCCCGACGGCACACCCAAGGTTCAGTACAACAAGGAGGACCCGAACAAGGACCACGACCACACGTTCTTTATTCAGCACAGCCGTGACGTCTTCGCCGACTCGACTCTATGACGATCTCCAGAGGAACAATGGATCTCGTTGACCAGGTGCTGATCTCGTTCGACGACAGTCCGGATGAGGTGAGCGCCCAGATCGAAGCGGCACTCGTACGGGCAGCGATCAACGAATCCGACGAAGGCGTGGCAATTTTCGATCTGTCAGGGCCCGAACCGGTGATCCGATTCGCCAACGATCGGTATTCCGCCTTGTACGGCGAAGCTAACGATGCCGGGGTGCCGACGGGGGCATTCCCTTCACTGGCCCGTCCAGCCGAGCGGCTTTTGGTGCTGGCAGAAATTGCCAAACTTGAGCACGGTGCCGTTCTCCGAATGCACAAGATCATCACGCGATCCGACGGCTCCTTACTGCCGATCGACACCGAGATCCAGCCGCTTCGCACCGATCCCGACCTAGTCCTGGTGCGATGGAGCGACGCGTCCGGACGACTTGCCGCCGAGTCGCTCAAGTCCGACGCACGCGAGTTACTGGCAGTTTCCGAGGAACGTGAGCGCGTCGCACGCGATCTCCACGACACCGTCATCCAACGGCTCTTCGCCACGGGCCTCAGCTTGATGTCGAGCGCGAACCGCACTTGCGAACCGGCGCTCGCTGATCGTCTGAACACCGCAGTCGACGAGATCGACGAAACTATTCGTCAGCTGCGCATGGCCATCTTCTCGACCGACGGCGGCCGCAGGTTGACCGATCGCAGAAGTGCGTTCGATGCACTCACCTCGATTGCCCATGATGCCGCTCGAATGCTCCCACGCCACCCGACCGTTGCGATCGACCCCCGCGTTGACGATCGTTGCTGGTGGGCGGTGCATGCCGACCTTGAGGCAGTCCTTCGCGAGTGCCTCACCAATGCTGCGCGCCATGCACATGCCGAGTTTGTCTCGGTTGTATTGACCTGCACCGACGACAGGCTGGAATTGATAGTGAGCGACGACGGTGTCGGTGTCTCGGCCGACCGAAGAACCGGTGGCAACGGATCGGGCAATATGGCCGTACGAGCCGAACAACAGCGCGGCTCCTTCCGCCTCAGTGCTCGGGTGCCCAACGGCGCAATCGCCATCTGGTCGATCCCAAAGCCGCTCGTACCAGCGGCGTCGGTGAGCACAACCGGCCGGTCGATGATCGGACCATGGGCGATGTCGTCATAATCCTCAGCGTTGCAGCCGAGTGCGCTCTGGGCCCATCACCCCCCGGCGAGTTGGGCGGTCATCATCGCCAGAATCTCCGGCGGGACGAAGTTGTTCTCGGTGGTTGTGTCGGCTTCGACCAATTCAACCATGCGGCGCACAACTTCGGCGGGGTCCATCTGGTTTCCCTTTACCATCGCACCCATGCTGCGAAACATGTCCGAGGCGGGCGCATTGAGCGCGTTATCGTCGAACCACTCCCACATCGAGTCGGCCATGCGGTCGTGGATCCCCGGGGCGGGTGGGGCCCGGGTGAAAAGGGGGAAGGAGAAGCAAGTGGGGGGGAGGTCGGCGAGAGAAGACAAAAAAAAAACC
>JANOSH010000051.1:0-306408 GCA_031415695.1 Actinomycetes bacterium | reverse complement strand
GTCATCTGCCGAAACGGCAAACGCCCCCGTGATGTTTCGAAGAGCGCCAGTCAGTCGCCACATAGTCGGTTGGGGGCCGAGACGAGCGAGTTCTTTTTGGCTAACCCTAAAGTAGTCGTGCTCGGGTTCGGTGACAACTTGCGTCACCGCTATCCCGTCCTTGGTTGCTACCTTGTACAAGGTGTTCAACCCTCTGACGAACACACCTGCATCAGTCGCAACGAAGCCGAGCGAGAGGGCGATACCTGTTGCTGGGAGCGCTATCCGGCGCGTCGTCTTGCCAGCACTATCCACGAGTGTGACATCAGCGTTTGACAGGGTCACATAGCCTGCAGCCGTTGCGGTCGCGTGGATCGGCTGATGGTCGAGCGGAACTTCTATGAGCTTATGGCTGGAAGAAACAATAATAAGCTTGGAGTTCGCAAAATCAGGGATGACTACGGTGCCATCCGGAGAAGCACTCAATGACGAAGGCCCAGCACCGGCCCCTTGGTCACCTCGAACAATTCCAATCTGACCACCGCCTCGACCGGTCGGAATCGGCACACTCCACTTGGGCTCACTGATTGTTACCGGGTCCGGCAGATCGAAGCCAACATCGATCGTCTTCGTCTCGAGTGTCGGCACTTCCTGCATCCCGGGTCCGGGTGGCCATGATGAAGTCAGCCCACCCGATTTTAGTTCAGCTCGATAACTCAAACTACTGACAACAGTCACGTCCGCGTAAAGGCCTAAATTGGCGTCGAACGTGAGGTCCTGTTGTAACACCGATCCGTCGATGTTGAAGGACAAGGTGCCACTTGCCGACAAGCAGTCAGACTCACTATGACAAATCGGCCGGAACACGAGCCGAACTGTCGAGCCCTTGTAGGCGAAGCCGGGCGGTGAATGGACCGACATGTACTCGAGGCTCTCGGCCGATTCGGCAGGGCGAGGCTCCTGAATGGTGCCCTTGCTCGGGGCCTTTCCACATGACGTAGCCAAAAGGCACAACGTTGCGGCGGCGGCCAAAGCCTTGGGTAGGGAAAGAACTCCGGCCATGTTTGCTCCAGATCACTTGCGGTAGGATTCCTTGGACCAGCTGAGCAACACCACGATTTGTATCTGCCCTTTTGCGAACTGCCTCAAACCGGGATTCGGAAACGAGCGTGCTGTCACGCAGAGTGAGGCGCCACACTCAATTCCGAAGAGATCCTGCTGATGATCGCGCCGTGTGCGAGTTTGCCAAGGAACACAGCCTGACGAGCGCGGCGCCTCCCACAAGCGCAAAGCCAGCCGCCTCGGGTAGCGCCAAGCTGATTGCTGCGGTCCGGAGTTGGGTTTCAGCTAGATGGCGAGAGGTGAAGGTTCGTTCACGACAACGTGAGCACCTTACGCCCACCATTGGACAGCGACGGCGGCTTGGTGGTGTCGGGCACCCACGCCCACCAAACCGTGGAGCCTTGAGCGCCGACGGTCGCCGAGTACGGCGTGTGCTCAAGGTAAGCGACCGAAAGATCCTGTAGCTGCAATATGATTGGGCCCTCGGCGTCGCTCCAGACCACAAAGCCATCGCCAACTTCAGGCCATTGAAAAACGGCGTCTCGGTTCCTGTCCACGACTTCGATTTGCGGATGCCCATCAAAGTCAGCAACAACTAGCTTGTCTTTCGAGGCACACACGACGATGCTCGCGCTGACCCGGGCCAGACACGGCTTGGGTAGCTCGTTCGAGAACACGGCTCGACCCGTCCCGAACATCAATGCGCACGGAGCCTGTTGCGGTATTGGCCCCGTCTGCCGATACGCCCACGGTCTGGGCGTAGACATACGGCCAAGAGATGTCGGTAAACGTTGCACGGTGTCGAAGCACGCGAGCGGGCACCGAACCGTGTCCACTCTGAGACATGCATGGCCAAAGGGCCGCCATGATGGGGCTGGGGAATGGTGTCTGGGTCTTGCAAAACGGTCGTCTCCCACCGCAGGGGCTAATTCCGCGTCGATCCTGGTATCAGATGCGCCTCCGATGTGGACAGCGCCAGTTTTGGGCAGTCCCCACACGCGCCCCAGGGCTATTCTCCTTAAAGCGTGGAACTTGCTGGGTTGTCGGCAAGGCTGGGCTGCCGGCGGCGCCCTATCCCCGTCGGCTCAGGATTTGAAGAGGAACGCTTCGTCGTCGGCGTTGAAGAACAGTCCGAGTTCGCCCTGTAGGTCGCGGTGCTTGCCGAGCAACGGGTCGCTATCGACGATGGCGAACGCGGCGTCGCGCGCCAAGCCGACGAGCTCTCGGTCGCGGCGCAGCGACGCCAACTTCAAGTCGCTTCGACCCTTCTGACTGGTATTCATGATGGTGCCTTCGCCGCGCAGGTCGAGGTCGACTTCGGCAAGTACGAAGCCGTCGGTGCTAGCCACCAGCGCATCGACTCGGGGGTTGGTGAGGCCTTCGTCGTTCGGCTTGGTCACCAGCCAACACGTCGACGCAACGACGCCGCGACCTACCCGTCCGCGCAGCTGGTGAAGCTGGGCAATACCGAACCGATCGGCATCGAGAATCACCATCACGGTGGCGTTGGGAACATCGACGCCCACTTCGATCACCGTGGTGGCCACCAACACATCGAGGTGCCCGGAACGGAACCGTTCCATGGTCTGTTCTTTATCGGCAGGTGCGAGGCGGCCGTGTAGCAGGCCGATTCGTAGACCGGCCAGAACCGTGTTGGTAACCATGTCGAAGGTCTCTTGAGCCGATGCGACTTCGAGCTTTTCGCTCTCCTCTATGAGTGGGCACACGACGTACGCCTGATGACCTTCTGCGACTGCGGATCGAACGTCGGCCCACACGAGTTCCTCGTCGAGTTCGCTCGCCGCCCAGCGTGTGTCGATTGGGGTGCGCCCGGGTGGCAGTTCGTCGAGCACGCTGACATCGAGGTCGCCGTACACGGTCATGGCTGCGGTGCGCGGTATGGGGGTTGCAGTCATCACGAGCACATCGGGAACGGTTCCCGTGCCTTCCTCGCCCTTGGTTCGCAGGGCGGCTCGCTGCTCAACACCAAAACGGTGTTGTTCGTCGATAACGACCACGCCCAAACTGCGGAATTGCACACCGTCTTGGATCAGCGCATGAGTTCCAATGGCAATGTCGATAGTGCCGTCGGCCAGGCCAGCGAGGAACTCGCGACGATCACCTCCCGTAACCCGGTTCGCCAATAGTCCGACCCTAAGGGGTCGGTCACCGAAGAGGTTGTCGGGATCGGGAACGCTGATGCCCTCGAGCAGGCGAGATATGCCGATGAAATGTTGCTCGGCGAGAACTTCAGTTGGCGCCATAAGCGCGCCTTGGTGCCCGCCCTGCACTGCAGCCAGCAACGCGGTGACAGCGACCGTGGTCTTGCCGGCACCAACATCGCCTTGCAGTAACCGGTGCATTGGATGGCCCGACGCCAAGTCGAAGGCGATTTCGGCAATGGTTCGTTCCTGAGCCCCCGTAAGCGCATAGGGCAGCGCGGCATGGAACCGGGGCACCAGTTCGCCGTCGACCACATGGCGTATACCAAGCGCGTCTCGTTCCAAAGCTCGTTTGCGCAAGACAAGTACAAGCTGAACACGAAGCAACTCGTCGAAGGCCAACCGGCGACGGGCCTGTTCTTTCATACCCATCGTCTCGGGAAGATGTATGCCGAACAGCGCTTCCGAACGACCAATGAGACCAAACCGTCGACGTATATCGGTGGGAACCGGATCGGCAATACCACGGTCGCGGCACCGGTTCAGCGCCTGTTCGACCCAGCCGGCAATCTCCCAGGTGGCGAGGCCGCTCTTTTCGGACTGCGGATAAATCGGCACAATACGGGCGGTTCGGTCACCGATGATGTCGACGATGGGGTTGGTCATTTGTAATGATCCGCGAAAGCTCTCGGGCTTCCCAAACAGGGCAACCGTTGCCCCTTCTCGTAGCTGCTTTTCGCGCCATGGCTGGTTGAAGAACACCAGACTCATGCGGCCGCTGCCGTCACCAACCTGAACCGTGATCATGGTTTTGCGGGTCTTGGTTTGGCGACGTGCGATCGAACGCACTGTCACCAGCACCATGGCTTCGACCCCGGTTTCAAGATCGCTGATTCTTGCCTCGTTCGTGCGGTCGACCCACCGTCGAGGGTAGAACGTCAAAAGGTCGAAGATAGACGACACGCCCAATTCGCCCAGGGCAGCGAGCTTCTTCTCGCCGACACCTCGAAGGCGTTGGAGCGGCACCCCCGCAAGCTCAGTGAGGGTGAGTGGTTCGGTCATTCGACGCCGAAGAGGTACGGGTACAGGGGTTGTCCGCCGCGGTGCACCTCGACATCGATGGATGATCGATGCTCGTCGAGCCATGCCAAAACTTCGTCGGTTTGCCCACGGTGGGCATCTACCCCGGTGATGATGGTGATGATCTCGGCGTCGGCGGTGACAAGGTGGTCAAGCAGCATGGTGGTAGCCGACACGACCGAACCCGCCACCGACACGATTCCGTCGCCGCGGACTATGCCGATCCAGTCGCCAACGGTGATTGGACCAGCCTCGCTCGAGGTGGCGCGAATTGCCTGAGTGACTTCACCCGACGCTGTCGAGTCGGCAGCAGCCGACATGGCCGCATAGTTGACCTCGGCCGAATCTTCAGGGTCATACACAACAAGCGCAGCCAACGCCTCGGGCATGGAGCGGGTTGACACCACTAGCACGCGCTTGTTCGTGAGTGCGTTGACCTGTTCGGCTACGGCGATGATGTTCTTGTTGTTCGGCAGCACAATGACCTGGTCGGCATTGACGGCCTCGACCGCGGCGAGTAATTCAGCAGTAGACGGGTTGAGGGTTTGGCCTCCACCGACTACCCCCTGAACGCCGAGCTGTCCGAAAAGCTCGGTCAGGCCAGACCCGCTCGACACGGTGACCACTGCCGTGGTTACGGCCGGGAAGCCGGCGCCTGCCGGGCTGGTACCGCCGTGGATTGATCTTTCTCGGGCCATGTGTTCGGCGGCCACCTCTTCGAACAGGTCGGTGACACGAATCTTGCTCGGCCGACCCCCAAGGTCGAGCGCAACTTCCATGGCGGCGCCGATGTCGTTGGTATGCACATGGCAGTTCCACACACCGTCGCCCCCGACGACCACTATCGAGTCGCCAATTGCTCCCCAGTTTGTCTTGAAGTCGCTGATGAGGTGGTCGGCGAGATCGAGGAAGTACATGACCTCGTAGCGAAGTTCACTGACGCCACCTGCGACCCCGATGACAGGTTCGACAGGTGCAATCGAACCGGCTTCGAACTCAGGTGGCTGGGGCAACTCACGACCATCGACAACATGCAGCGCTGCATCGAACAACAAGACCAGCCCCGCTCCCCCGGCATCAACGACACCTGCTTCTTTGAGTGCGGGCAGCAGTTCGGGGGTTCGGGCCAGTGCAGCCTTGGCCGCGGCGCTGGCTGCTTCTAATACTCCCCGAAGATCGGCACCGTTGGCCCGAGCCGCGCTCGAACCTTCGGCCGCTTCACGTACAACGGTCAAGATGGTTCCCTCGATGGGCTTACCGACGGCCTCGTAGGCGGCCTTAGCTGCGGTCGTCAGCGCGTCGGCTACCGCGGCTGCACCAACTTCGACGCTACGACCAAACTCGCTGGCAAGGCCTCGGAGTATCTGGCTGAGGATGACCCCCGAGTTTCCACGTGCCCCCATGAGCGATCCATGGCTTATGGCGGCGCAGGTGGCTTTCATGTCGGGCGGCGCTTGTTCCATTTCGACGACGACGGCGTCCAGGGTTCGGCTCATGTTGGTTCCGGTGTCGCCGTCAGGAACCGGATACACGTTGAGTCGGTTCAGCATCTCGCGATGAGACGCCACTGTGGAAGCAAAGACTTTGACCAGTTCACGCACTGCGTCTGGGTCAAGCCGCTCGAGTGTTTGCATTTCGACTAGGCTAGGCCATTCGTCACAACCGTAGGCGTTTGCTTTCGTCTTTTGGCCTCGCGCTGATACGGTTCACCCCACTGACCCCCCTAAGCAGGAGATTACAAATGGCTTCAGTATGCGAGTTGTGCGGCAAGCACCCTTCTTGGGGCCGCTCCGTCTCACACTCACACATCCGAACCAAGCGTCGTTGGAACCCGAACATTCAGCGTGTTCGTGCCATTTTCAATGGCTCCGTGAAGCGCGTCAACGTGTGCACCGGCTGCATCAAGGCCGGCAAAATCGTCAAGGCTGGAAGCTAGTCATTTCGCTATGCAGGGTGTAGTCAAAAGCTTTGATCCAGTTAGCGGCGACGGCATCGTGCTTTGTGATACCAGCCTGTCCGAGTTCGACCTGGCCCCCGATGCGCTCGTGGGATCGGTGTTTCGTATGGTTCGTCAGGGCCAACGCGTGATCTTTGATCTCGACACCACTGGGCGGGCAACTCGTCTTCGGTTGGGGTCAGAAGTTGATATGGGGACACCCGGGTTCTCATAGAGCCTTACCCGATCCGGTGACTTTCCCGGGCCGGGGTCACCACTCAACGTGAAGGAGTAACCGGTGGGTGCTACTACGGTGAACGTTCGTCTACAGGCGTGGGTAGAGACCTGGGCAGAACTACTGCAACCGTCTCGCATCGTGTGGTGCGATGGTTCTCAGGCCGAGTACGACCAGCTCTGTGGTGAGCTCGTAGAGGCCGGCACCTTCGTCAAGCTCAACGACAACAAGCGGCCGAACAGCTATTGGGCCCATTCCGATCCGGGCGACGTTGCTCGCGTCGAGGATCGCACCTTTATCTGCTCGATAGCTGCAGACGATGCCGGGCCAAACAACAACTGGCGAGATCCTGTCGAGATGCGCGCCCACATGACCAGCCTTTACGCCGGGGCCATGCGAGGTCGCACGTTGTATGTCGTGCCATTCTCAATGGGTCCCCTCGGATCCGACATTGCCCACATCGGCGTGCAGCTCACCGATTCTGCATATGTGGTCGCGTCGATGCGGATCATGACTCGAATGGGGCAGGCCGCACTCGACGTGCTCGGCGACAACGACTGGGTCCCATGTGTGCATTCGGTCGGCGCTCCGCTCCACCCTGGCCAGGCCGACTCGCCGTGGCCGTGCAACCCCGACAACAAATACATCGTCCATTTCCCCGAGACCCGAGAGATCTGGAGTTTCGGGTCTGGGTACGGCGGCAACGCCTTATTGGGCAAGAAATGTTTCGCCCTCAGAATCGCATCGGTTATGGCACGAGACGGCGGCTGGCTTGCCGAACACATGCTTATTTTGAAGCTCACGTCACCCGGCAACGACACGCGTTACGTGGCTGCCGCCTTCCCTTCAGCGTGCGGCAAGACAAACCTGGCCATGCTCGTGCCAACGATTCCTGGTTGGAAGGTCGAGACCGTGGGCGACGACATTTGCTGGATGAAGTTCGGAGAAGATGGCCAGCTCTATGCCATCAATCCCGAGGCTGGTTTCTTTGGTGTGGCACCCGGCACCGGCAACACCACGAATCCCAACGCTATGGAAACACTGTGGGGGAACGCGCTGTTCACCAATACCGCGCTCACTCCCGATGGCGATGTGTGGTGGGAAGGCATGTCTGACGACACTCCCCCGCGCCTCACCGACTGGCGCGGTGACCAGTGGACACCCGAGACCGCCACGCCAGCTGCGCATCCCAACGCCCGATTCACCGTCTCGGCAGGGCAGTGCCCCTCCATCGCGGCCGAGTGGGAGGACCCTCGGGGTGTGCCCATTTCGGCCATTTTGTTCGGCGGCCGCCGCCGAACAACTGTGCCGTTGGTCAACCAGGCATTCGACTGGGAGCACGGGGTGTTCCTCGGCGCCATCATGGCGAGCGAGACCACCGCTGCTGCCTCAGGAGCCGTTGGAAACCTGCGCTTCGATCCCATGGCAATGCTGCCGTTCTGTGGCTACGACATGGGCAGCTACTTCGCGCATTGGCTGCGGCTTGGCGATGCTGCGGAATCCGACAAACTTCCAAAGATCTTCTTTGTGAACTGGTTCCGCCGCGACGACGATGGCCGCTTCTTGTGGCCGGGATACGGCGAGAACAGCCGCGTACTCAAGTGGGTGTTCGAACGCATCGATGGTACGGCGGAAGGCGTCGAGTCGGCTATTGGCTATTTGCCAACTGCCGATGGACTCGACACCCACGGGCTCGATATCAGCGATGAGGATCTGCACGTTCTGCTCTCAGTCGATATCGACGGATGGCAAGCGGCGGTTCCCCAGATCCGCGAGCATTTCGCCAAGTTTGGGAGTCGATTCCCCGACCGCCTCCACCGTCAGCTAGCAGCACTAGGTTCGCGCTTAGAGCGAAGCGAATAGACGCTGCAGGGCCTAGGCCCCTGGGCCTTTACGCCCAGTCTTTGCCCGGTACATCTCTCTGTCTGCCCGGGAAAAAAGCGTCTCGGGTGTGTCGCCGGGGATGGCAGACGCCAGACCAATAGATGCTGATGTGTGGATCGTGACCGTGCCGAGGCGGAATGGACGAGCGACCAGTTCTTCGTAATGATCGATGAGCCGGTTCTTCCAGACAGCGTCGGAGTTCTCGATTGCCACGACCACAAACTCATCCCCACCCAGGCGGGCCACCATGTCGGAGCGAGAGTTGCCAGCAGTCAGCCGCTGGGCAAGTTGCACAAGTACCTCGTCACCAGCTTGATGACCGAGGGAGTCGTTGACCGACTTGAAGTCATCGAGGTCGATAAACAGAGCCACAACTTCGGTGCAGGGTCCAGCAGCAACAAGAGTGGCTGCAACTTGGTTTAGGAGCCACGCCCGATTTGGAAGGTCCGTCAGCGAGTCGTGCGCGGCGAGATGTTCGAGCTGCGTACGCATCGCTGTGAGGTCGCTAATATCGTGCGCCGTGACCACGTGACCTTGCACGACGGGATCGTCGAGCATGTTAACGAGAGCAAGGTGGTACGGAATCGAATGGCCGTCGCAATGCAGCAAACGAGCCTCGAGATGCGTCGCCCCAACGCTGGACGACGACAACGCAGCCAGCACCCGGCTGCGGTCGAGCGGGTCAACCGAATCAACAAACAACGTACCGACGGCGTCCTCCCAATAGCGCCCGAGCATGCGTCCCCAGCCATCGCTGAGCATCCGCAATCGTCCATCGTGACCAACCAGGGCGAGCAACCCAGCCGCGTATTGCAGAAGTATTTCCGAGCGAGACCCGCTGTTCACGGCCATGTCACGCCAACGGCGCCGGGTAATGTCACGCACCGACACCAACAGCCCACGAACCTCTGGATGGTCGTACAGGTTACGGGCGACCGCCTCGACATGGCACCATGTTCCATTACCGGTCCGGATACGAAGCTCGATAGGCGGCCCAATGTCGACAATCTTCATTCCAGATGTGGCGGTGAGCGCTATGTCGAGGTCGTCAGGATGAATGAGGTCGGCCACGCTTCGACCAACTATGTCGGCCCGTGCATAGCCGAAGAGCTGCTCGCTGGACTCAGTGGCGTACCGCAGATTGAGTTGGTCATCAATGATGATGACCGGATCAGGCCCAAGGCTCAACACGAGAGAATCGAGCCCATCCATGGCTATCGACCGGTCACAAGCATGGCTCGGATACCGAGGCCCATAAGGAACATCCCGCCCCACCCGTATAAGAGGTACTTTCTTGACCCCAGCTGACGTCGGTACGAGTACAAGATGGCCACCACCACTATGGCTACAAAGCCGTAAAAGCTGTGAAACTTTGGATGTTGAAACTTCTTAGCGGCAACGAGGTATGTGCCAAGGCTCGCTTGAGCAAACACCGCAACCTCGACCAGCCCGATGAACCACCACAGGGCGCGAGTCCTGAGCGCCACGACTCGGTGGGCGCTGAGCGCCCAGATACCGGCGAGGCCGTTGCCGATGACGACAAACCAGGCAAGATTAGCGTGAAGGGAGCGGAGACCGCTAGCAGCGTGGATCATGAAAATGATGCATGGCGGCGGCCGCCAAGCCATAACACTAGTCGGCTCGAAACCGCCATGTTTTTCGGTTTGACCAACGCCGTTACTCGAACAACCACGAGCTACGACCTAGGGGGTCGGCAACGGCATTGCCGATTCGAGCCGGTTCCCGGAACCATTCGGTTCCAAATGCCATGGCAAACACCTCATCGGGCATTTGCATGAAGAACGATGCGTCGGAAATTTGGCTGGCATGGCTGCGTAACGACGCCTTCTTGAGCTCAAGGTAGGCAGACACGTCGATGAAATGGGTGATTTCATGTTCGGCCATGCCAATTGGGTTGCCGTCGTCCGCAGGCCCATCGGGATCGAACCCGTCTGGGTCGGGCATCATGCTCACCATGCGCCTAAAGGCATCCCGGTTCATTGTGGCTTCGAACACCCGCGGCGTACCGGCAAGTTCGGCGGCACGGTGACCCACACGATGGACTTGGATGTGGTCGGGGTGGCCGTAATTGCCGTGCCAGTCGTAGACAACGAGAACGTCGGCATTTTCGTGGCGCAGTATTTCGGCGAGGCGCTCACCACCAGCCTCGACTGGCATCTGCATAAAGGCGCTCGGGTGGCTGTTTTGGTCCCAACCAGTCATTCCCGAGTCGGCTCGACCGAACCAGACCACCTTGTGAATTCCAAGTGCCGCAGCGGAGCGATGCAGTTCGAGCCGACGACGGTCGACCAGGGTCTCGCCGTCGGCAAGATCAGCGGGACGTTCGCCGTGCGCCCCATCGGTAGCAACAACGAGAACGACACGGTGCCCCTCCTGCGACGCGCGCGCAATAGTGCCACCGGTGGACATTGCTTCGTCGTCGGGATGAGCGTGAAAGAAAACGATGGTCGCCATGGCAGTATCAGCGTAGCCAGGGTTAGGTCACTGCCCCCGAAGCCACGAGACCCACTATCTCTGCCTCGGCTATACCCCAGTCGGCCAGTACGTCTCGTGTGTGCTGCCCGGGCTGAGCTGGCGGGCTCGGCACCCGCGCCTTGGTCCGGCTGAACCGGGGCGCTGGCGCGGGCTGAGTTACACCAGCAATGTCGACAAACGTGCCACGAGCGACGTTGTGCGGATGTTGGGCTGCTTCAGACATGGTAAGCACCGGGGCAAAACACACATCGGTGTGTTCCATTAGCTCGCACCACTCGGTTCGAGACTTCGTGAGGAACAGTGCGGCGATGCGCTCTTTGAGATGCGGCCATTTCGCTTTGTCGTTCTGGCGTTCAAACTCGGCGTCGCCTGCGAGGCCGGCAATGCGGAGTAACTCGGCATAGAACTGCGGTTCGATGGAGCCGATGGAGATGTACTCGCCGTCGGAGCATTTGTAGACGTCGTAGAACGGCGCGCCGGTATCGAGCATGTTCGTACCTCGGGCATTCTCGTCGAAAATGCCAATCTCCTTCATGGCCCAGAACATGCTCATGAGTACCGCGGAACCGTCGACCATGGCCGTATCGACAACTTGACCGAGGCCACTCTTTGAGGCTTCGAGAAGGGCGCACACGACGCCATACGCCAGAAACATGCCACCCCCGCCAAAGTCGCCGACCATATTAAGTGGTGGAGTTGGGCCCTCGCCGGCGCGCCCGAAGTGAGCTAGTGCACCTGCCAACGCGATGTAGTTGATGTCGTGTCCTGCGGCCAAGGAATATGGCCCCTCTTGACCCCACCCAGTCATCCGGCCGTAGACAAGCCTGGGGTTGCGGGTGAGACATACATCGGGACCGGCACCCAGGCGTTCCATGACGCCGGGCCGGAAACCTTCGATCATGGCGTCGGCCGATTCCACGAGGCGCAGAAGTGTGGCCACGCCGTCAGGGTGTTTGAGATCGATGGCAACGTTTCGGCGCCCGCGCTGGAGCACGTCTTTACCTGGAGCATCGGAGACGGGATGCCGAACCGCTTGTGCCCGTTCGACTCTGATGACCTCGGCACCCATATCGGCGAGCATCATGGCCGCGAACGGGCCGGGGCCGATTCCGGCAATTTCGATGATCCGATAACCGGTTAGTGGTCCAGACATAGCAGTTCTCCTCGTAGTTAGGCGGGAATGTGAGCGGTGTGGCTGACAATAAGGTCGCTAATGAACGGCCAGAGCGGCCGGGGCAGATCGTGGGCCATGTCGCTCAGGACAACGAGCTTGGACCCAGACACAAGTTCGGCTGTGCGCTCGCCGCCCGACAGATCGATGAGCGCGTCATTGCGGCCATGAAGGACCAGGGTCGGGCACTGTAGCGCCCTGAGCGCATCGGCACGGGAAGGTGACACCATCACGGCTGCCGCCTGGCGTAGTGACCCTTGCGGATAGAACATTCGGTCGAAGTCGCGACCGAGTCGGAATGCTTCCCATTCGGGATCGTAGTATCGCTCACTCGACCAGATACGTCGGTTCTCGACGCCTTGGGAGATGTAGGCCGACCGCTCGTAGGCAGGTGTTCGCATGTTCGCCGCGTCGGCCTCGGGTGTCGAACGGCCGTACCGATGCTCGCCCGTGTTCGACATGATGGACGTGAGGGAAGCAACGCGAGTTGAGTGCTCTATCGCCATGGTTTGAACGATCATTCCACCCATAGACGATCCGGCAATGTGAGCCGAATCGATGCCAAGATCGTCGAGGACACCGATGCCGTCGGCCGCAAAGTCGCTGAGGGTGTACGGCACGACCGGCATCGGGGTTCGCTCCTTACGAGCTCGGCGGATATCGCCCAGCGAAGCGGTCTGTCCGTCGAGGTGGGTGGACAGCCCTACGTCTCGGTTGTCGAACCGGATAACGAATCGTCCCTTGCCGGCCAAGAGGTTGCAGAGTCCGTCTTCCCAAGAGGTCATCTGGCTGGTAAATCCGCTCACCAACAGCAGCGCTGGGTGATCGGCGTGTCCGAACGTTTCGTATTCAATCTCGATGCTGTTGAGTAGCTTCGCCCGCGGCATGGGTGGAGTTTCGCGTACCGTACGGTGTGTGCCCGTATCCAAGACATTCCGATGATAACTGTTCGGTCTCCAGGCCGCGTCAACCTCATTGGCGATCACACTGATTACACCGGCGGCTTGGTCTTGCCAATGGCAATCGATCGGGCAACGATGTTGGTCGGCTCGCCTGCGGCGGACCGAGTCGAGCTGACGTCGGCCGACCAGGCCGACGTCGCCCGTGTCGAACTCGATGTGCGCCATCCGGAGCGTTTGACACCGCAGTGGGCCAAATACGTCGGCGGTGTTGTGGCCGAGATGCGGCCAGCGCAAGGCTTCGCCGGACACGTCACCACCACGATCCCAATCGGCGCAGGGCTCTCGTCGAGCGCTGCGCTCGAACTGGCAGTGGCGCTTGCTCTCGGTTTCGAAGGAACACCCACGCAACTGGCCCAAATGTGTCAGCGTGCCGAGCAGCGCGCCAGCGGCGTACCGTGCGGAATCATGGATCAGTTGTGTATTGCCGCTGGCCAAATTGGGCACGCAACCTTCATCGATTGCCGATCACTTGAGATCACCTTGGTACCAGTACCCGAACATCTCGACGTGGTCGTCGTGTTCGGCCACAGTCGAACCCTCGCAGGCAGCGAGTACGCCACACGAGTGGCCGAATGCGCTGCAGCCGAAGCAGCCATTGGTCCCTTACGCGATGCACGACTTGTCGATACCACCCACATCGACGACTGGACCGTGCGGGCGAGAGCCCGACACGTAATTAGCGAAAACGCTCGCGTTCTTGAATTTTGCGCTGCTCTCGCCACCAATGATCGCTTCGAAGCAGGCCGGTTGATGAACGACAGTCACGCATCGCTAGCCGCCGATTACGAGACCTCGACACCACGGATGGATGCGCTGGTCTCCGAACTCGCTGACGCTCCCGGGGTATGGGGCGCCCGCATGACGGGAGGTGGATTCGGAGGCTGTGCGGTTGCCTTGTGTGAGCCGGGTGCCCTCGACCATCGCCTTGGCGACTCGGCATGGGTCGTCACGGCGTCCAACGGAGCGCACGTTGTCGCGGAGTGACAGAATCAGCCCATGAAATTGTCGATGATGCTCAACTATGCCGGAGACGTAAAGGCGGCCGCACAAGAGGCCGGAACGCTCGAGAAGGCAGGGATCGAAGCTGTTTGGGTTCCCGAGGCCTACAGCTTCGACGCCATTTCGATTATGGGCTACCTCGCGGCGACTACCGAAACAATGGAGATTGGTTCGGCAATCATCAACGTGTACAGCCGAACAGCGACGCTGTTGGCCATGACTGCGGCGGGGCTCGACAACGTGTCTGGGGGCCGTTGCATCCTCGGCCTCGGGGCATCAGGTCCACAAGTAATTGAAGGTTTCCACGGGGTGCCATACGAGGCACCGATGCAGCGTATTAAGGAGACCATGGAAGTGTGCCGCCAGGTGTGGAAGCGCGAGGTAATCAACTACCAGGGAAAGACCATTCACATCCCCCTTCCTGCCGGTCAGGGTACCGGGCTGGGTAAGCCACTCAAGCTGATCAATCACCCTGTTCGCAGCAGCATTCCGTTGTACTGGGCATCGCTCAAGGGCAAGAGCGTCGAGGCTACGGCCGAGGTCGCCGATGGTTGGATCCCGGTGTTCTACGTGCCCGAGTTGGCCGACCGCGTGTGGGGCGACGCTCTCGATCTTGGTATGGCCAAGCGTGACCCAGCCCTCGGCCGATTGAACATCGTGGCCGGCGGCACGGTCGCCATTGGTGACGATCTGGCGGTCGAGAAGATTCTCGACATGGGACGCCCGCAAGCCGCGCTGTACGTCGGAGGCATGGGGGCTCGTGGAAAGAACTTCTACAACGACATTATGTCGGCGTATGGGTGGGAGGGTGAGGCCAAGCTCATTCAGGATCTCTACCTAGATGGCAAGAAGGAGGAGGCCGCAGCCGCTATCCCGAGCGATTATCTGGCCAAGGCGTCACTTGTCGGCCCGGCCGGTCACGTGAAGGAACGCCTTGCTGCCTATGCCGAGGCTGGGGTCACCTACTTGCAGTGCGGCCTGTTCGGCACCCTCGACCAAAAGGTCCGTACCGTCGAAACGCTACGCGGTTTGCTCGACTCCATCTGATGGTTACCGCAGACATAGCAGCCGTTGGTCTTCGGTTCGGCGAGGGCCCTCGGTGGCACAACGGGCGACTGTGGTTTTCTGACTTCTTCGACCATGCCGTAAGAAGCTTCGGCGGGGGCGGCGACCTTAGCGTCGAAGTACAACTCGATGCGCCACAACGTCCGAGCGGGCTTGGCTGGCTTCCCGACGGGCGGCTGATCTTTGTCTCGATGCTCGATCGTCGCGTCGTGCGCCGAGAGCACGATGGATCACTGGTCATGCATGCCGACCTAGCCGATCTTGCTGGCGGCAACGTCAACGACATGGTCGTGTCGGCAACTGGGAATGCCTATGTTGGCAACTTTGGTTTCGATTTCGAACGAGCGGTCGCCGATCGAATTGCCGGTCGGCCGGCAACAATTCGTCGTGCCCCGGCCTCACTCGTACGAGTGGCGCCAAACGGTGCAACGTCGGTTGCAGCCGAGGGTCTCGAATTCCCGAACGGCACGGTCATAACTCCCGACCATACGACCCTTATCGTCGCCGAGTCGTTTGGGGCACGGCTTACGGCATTCACTCTGTCAGCCGACGGAACCCTCACCAATCGGCGTGTCTGGGCCAACCTGCCGGGCGTGGCGCCCGACGGTATTGCCTGCAATGCGCTCGGACAGGTGTGGGTTGCGAACTCGCTGAAGCCCGAATGCCTGCTCGTCGCCGAGGGCGGCGAGATCATCGAGCGGGTGGCTACGTCACACAATGCGTATGCCTGCATGCTCGGCGGGCCCGATGGGACCACCCTGTTCATCCTTACGTGCGCCGATGGACGGCCCGAAGCGTGCATGCAGCATCGCACGGGCCGGATCGAGACCGCCCAAGTTGAGGTTGCTAGTGGTGGTTGGCCTGGCGTGCCCAACGAAATTCTGCACCTCACGACGGCCGATGCTTGGGCTCGTGGTGACGACCTGTTTGAGCCTGCCTCGCTCGCGACCGATGGTTACATCCACTGCACCGCCGGACCCGAGCGGATGCTCACGGTCGCCAACGCGTTCTATCGCAATGATCCCGACGATTTTGTGGTGGTGCGAGTCGACACCGCCGCGCTCGATTCCGACTTGTTGTTCGAGGCCCCGCCGGGCAGCGACGCCCTCGCGGGAACAACGTACTTTCCGCATCTGTACGGCCCACTCCCCCGGTCCGCCGTGCTCAGTGTGCGATCAGTTCAGCGAGCCGTCGATGGTACCTTCGTGGGCTTCGAGACAAACTAGACAGTCACCACCCGACTCGCATTGATATGCATCGGTGTCGAACCGACCTTCCTCGCTCAGAAGGTCGACAGATGAAGCCGCCGCACCGCTAAAACAAACTGCGCGCTACCAAGCCTCAATCGTGTCGCCAGGCGTGCGCTGCGGGTTACTCTCGGCGCACCGGTTCGAGAACTTCGTGTGCGCAATTTGTTGTGTCCCGAGGAAAGCGGCAGCGAAGTTTGCTTTCCGGCGCACAAGTGCATCGTGACTATCAGCCCACCTTCGTCCAGATACCGCAACGACTGGAGCGAAAGATCTCTCCGCCTGTCACGGTCACCGTGACGGGGCCATCGGCATTGTCGTTCGCAATTATTGCACGGACATCTCCTGTCGCGTCTCTGCTCCGGGCCCAGTAACACGCCTTGGTACCGGCTGTCTCATAAACCCCAGGTACGATCTCTTCACCGACGATCCAATCGCCCTCCGTAATTATGGCAAACGGTAGGAAGGGGGGTGAGTACACCGAAAAGCGTCCGCAACGCGTACTCTGGAAGGCGGCATCGGTCGGGAGGATGTCGACGATGACGTGACCGTTCGCGTTGTTGTTACTGAGAATATCGGTCAATTGCCCACTGGTGCCCGAGAGGCGAGCGCAGTAGCAACCTGGGGTAGCAGCAGCAGAGTAGCGACCGGGCACGATCTGATCGTTGACGCGAAGGGTGCCACTGCCAAACCCAGGAACCGTGGTCCTAGGGATGACGCTCGTAGTGGCCTCCGGGGTGGTTGTCGCGACGACGTTCGGCGTAACCTTTGCAGCCGTCGCTACAGATTCGGTGCTAGCTGTCTTCGCCTGAGTAGTCGTGACGGCCGCGGTTGCCGCTGCCTGACTCGAAGACGGCTCGGAGGAGCCGCGCAGAACAGTGGCCGACGTCCCAGCAACGCTTACCGGTTTGGGTTCTTGCAACGCTGACCCTACCGCTGCCAGAGCCACCAGCGCCGCTGGGATGATGAATCGTTTGCGTCGCCACCATGGGCGAGAGCCCTTGCTTGCAACAGGGTTTGGCGCGTGGTTTGTCGGTCCGAGTTGGGGCTGCGGCGAAGGTGGGGGAAGTTCGGCGTCAGCGAAGTGTTCTGTCCAGCCAACTCCGTCCCAAAAGCGTTGCTTGCCATTGCTAGTGGGGTCGACGTACCACCCGGGGGGTGATGGTTCACTCATCACACCTTTCGGAGTTCGAATCAGCTGGTTGTTTGACTCTTTCTTGAATATTGCTAGGTTTGTGAGGTCGGTCTATGGGGGGCTTCATGACTTCGCGTTTCTCATCTATTGCAGCGGTGTTTGCGCTCGGCCTTGGCGGCATGGTCGCCCTCGCTGGTGCGGTGCCGATGAAGGGTGCCGCTGCCGAGTGTGACCCCAACTACTCACCGTGTGTGCCGATTTCGGCGACCGACTTAAACTGCCCTGACATTCAAGTTGCGGTACGAATAGTCGGCGTCGACATCCACGGTTTCGATCGTGACTTAAACGGAACCGGTTGCGAGACCTACGGGGCGCCACCACCTCCGCCCCCGACAAGCCTGCAGCCATTGGTGCCTGGGCGGTTACTGGATAGTCGTGGCGGAGGCTCAACAATTGATGGTCAGTTTGCTGGGATCGGAGTTCGACCTGGCGGGTCCACTACTGAACTCCAAGTCGCCGGCCGAGCCGGTGTGCTAGCAAGTGCCAGCGCGATTGCCTTGAACGTGACGGTTACGGGTGCTCAAGGTGGCGGTTACGTGACGGTTTGGCCGTGTGGTGTTGCGTTGCCGAACGCCTCGAACCTGAACTTTTCGCTCGGACAGACCATTCCGAACACGGTGTTGACGCGAATTGGTGCTGGAGGAAAGGTCTGCATCTTCACGGCTGCTGCTACCGACTTGATCGTCGACGTCAATGGCTATTTCCCGGTTGGCTCATCATTCGTTTCGTTGATTCCCGGTCGGCTGTTGGACAGCCGAGTTGGTGGCTCGACCGTTGATAGTTCCTTCTCGGGTATCGGCGCCCGATCTGGTCGGTCAGTCACAGAGCTACAAGTTTCCGGAAGAGCCGGGGTGCCGGCAGAGGCCAGCACCGCCGCGTTGAACGTGACGGTTACGGGCACTCAGGGGACCGGCTACGTGACGGTATGGCCATGTGGTGTTGCGTTGCCGAACGCCTCGAACCTGAACTTTGTGTCCGGACAGACTGTTGCGAATACGGTGTTGACTCGAATTGGTGCTGGAGGAAAGGTCTGCATCTTCACGGATGCTGCTACCGATTTGATCGTCGACGTCAATGGCTTTTTCCCGGTTGGCTCATCATTCGTCTCGTTGATTCCCGGTCGGCTGTTGGACAGCCGAGTTGGTGGCTCGACCGTGGACAAGTTGTTCGCCGGCATTGGACCGCGCCAACCTGGGTCTGTCACAGAACTGCAGGTCGCCGGGCGAGTAGGGCTGCCGGTGAATGCGACCGCGGTTTCGCTGAATGTAACGGTAACGGGTGCTCAGGGGGACGGTTACGTGACAGTGTGGCCATGTGGTGTTGCGTTGCCGAACGCCTCGAACCTGAACTTTGTGTCCGGACAGACGGTCCCAAATACTGTGATCTCCCGGCTCAGCGCCTCAGGCAAGGTCTGCATTTTCACTGACACGCCGACGAACCTAATAGTGGACGTAAACGGCTACTTTGTTGCGGGCGGTTCGTGAACTCTGCGAATGTGGCGGCTGGCAAGCGCCAGATTCGTGGGCTTCGAGACAAACTAGAGCAACAACGATTCTTCTAGCCGAGCCAGCGCCAAGGGGGTTCGAGCCCCCCACCAAAACAGATCCTGCCCGTCTACGAGGCGAACCGTTGCGTTCGGCATCTCCGCTGAAATCTCGGCAACATGCCGATCGGCAAATCGATACGGCTCGGTGGCTAATAGCACCATGTCGGGCTGAAGCTCGGCTATCTGGCGAAGCGACAACTCGGGGTACCGCGGCGCTGCGGGTAGAGCGTTGCTCCAACCAAGGTAATCGAGAACGGTGGAGCCATACGTGTCGGCACCGATAGCCATCCACGGACGTTTCCAGATCAGCGTGATCACTCTCGTACGTGGTAACCCCGTCGTTGCCCGGACCGGCGGCAGGCTCGGCAACGCTCCACAGAAGTCGACCGCTTCAGCCAGCCGTTCCAGTTGACGCGGCATCCCTGCAAGCGACCGGACCGATAGGGCAAGCACCGTCAGACCACATGCGACAAGTGCCTCCGCATCGGGCCGGTTGTTCTCCTCCTCGTCCATGATCACGACATCAGGTTCAATCGCAACGATGGCCGCGATGTCTGGATCCTTGGTCCCACCAACGTGTACGAGATTGGGCTGTTCGCAGAACCGGGTACAAGCCACCGGAGTGATTCCCCACGCCAGCAGTGTCTCGGTCGCAGAAGGAACGAGACTGACGACCTTCACGACCCGAGAAGCCGAGCTTTCTGCACGACGAATTCGTCGTCGCTGATACTGCCGCGGTCTCGTAGCGCCTCTAACCGCTCCAACTGACTCACGATGTCCACCGCCGCAGCCGGTACGACCACCTGCCGATTCGATGCCGTCTGGGCAAGAATCTTGTTCTGCACCTCGGACGGGTTGCGAATATCGGTGAAGCGCTGTTGACCGTCCTCACCGCCCGATTCGATAAGCAGGTCTCCAGCACCCATGAGTCGCTCAATGACACTCTGGGAAAAGTTCACGTTCATCACGCGCTCTACCGGGATTTCGATTCCCGATTTCGCCAATACACCGTGGCGATAAATGAGCCGATCGGTCGTGACAACGAAGTTGGTGGTGGACCAACTCAGCCAATACTTCACAAGCCAAAGCGCGCAGAGCACGAGGGGAACCAGTACCACCAGACCAACAAGCGATGGCAGCCCAGTGACCAGCGTTGCGGTGCCAGCGACGAGACACAGCACGAATGCCACAACCGGTTTACGAAAGTACGACCAGTGCGGATGCCGATCGATCACGATTGTTTCGCCGGGGTTCAGCAGCTTCGTAGGAAATGGCATGGACAAGATGGTACGTGACCCGAGCCCGATACGGTTGCACACGTGGACGAGACCCTTTCGCAGCGAACAGAGCGGCTCCTCGTCGGTCTCGACGCCAATCAGTTAGAAGCGGTCACCACAAACGTGTCCCCACTGGCCGTTCTTGCCACTGCCGGTTCGGGTAAGACCGGCGTTATTACGCGCAGAATTATTCGCCGCGTGCTCGACGGCACGGCCGATGCCGATCATGTACTGGCGCTCACCTTCACCCGCCGCGCTGCTGGCGAACTGGCCCGGCGACTCGCCGCGGAGGGGATTCGCGAGGCCCTCACCGTAGGCACCTTTCACGCCGTCGCGGCTCGGGTCTTGCGGCAACGGTGGGACGATCAGGGCAAGAGGCCACTGACCCTTATCACCAGCAAATCGCTCGTGCTCGCCGAGTTGGACACAAAGGTCTCACCTGCGCACATCCCAACCGTCTCGACCGAGATCGACTGGGCGCGAGCGCGGCTCATTAGTCACCAACGGTACGTCGAGGAAGCCGGGGCACAACGCCGTCGTCCCTCGCTGGCACCCGAGCACATCGCCGAGATCTACAGCGCGTACGAACGCCACAAGAAGAAGCGGCGCCTCGCCGACTTCGACGATCTCTTGGAGATGTGTCGACGAGAAATGGAAACCGACAGGCTGTTTGCCGATGTCCAGAAGTGGCGATTTCGACACGTGTTTGTCGACGAATTCCAAGACATCAACCCACTCCAGTTCCGGCTGCTCGAAGCGTGGCGGGGCGGTCGAGACGACCTTTGCATTGTGGGCGATGCCAATCAATCCATCTACGGCTGGAACGGTGCCGACCCGACTCTGTGTCAGAACATCGAACGCACGTATCCGGGCATAACGGTGATTCGGCTCGCCACCAACTATCGCTCAAGTCCGCAGATCGTCGAGGCTGGCAAGCAGGTACTTGGAGCCGCGGCAGCCGACACTAGGTCGGCCCGGGTCGACGGGCCCGAAACGGTTGTGCATCGGTATGCGTCGGCGCCATTAGAGGCAGGTGGAATCGTCGATCTTTTGCGAGTTGCGGTGCGCCCCGGCCAGAAATGGTCGTCGACAGCGGTTCTCACTCGCACTAATGCCCAGTTGGTGCCTATCGCAGCAGCCTTGCGCACAGCGGGAATTCCGGTTCGGGCCAACGCCGGTGCTCGGCCTGATCCGGTTGTTCAAGAGGCGCTTTCCAACGCAGTTCGGTTCGTGGGCCGAACCGCGGTTCGCGATTGGCACGCCGAACTGCTTACGTCGTTGCACAACGACGACATCGACATCACCCCCATTAGCCGCGATGCGTTGGAAGCACTCGCCCGAGCCGTCAGCGAACTTCTTCTCGTCGACCCCACGCTTCCGGTCGCGGCGTTAAGACGCGAACTCGATATCGGCTCAGGCGATGACGCCGTCGACCTCCTCACTTTTCATGCGGCGAAGGGCCTTGAATGGGACACCGTTGTTATTGCAGGAATGGAGCGAGGTCTTGTACCCCACAGCGGTGCCACTGATCCCGACGCCGCCATGGAGGAGCGTCGCCTCCTCTATGTAGCAGTAACCCGCGCCGCTCGCGAACTGCACCTCACGTGGGCCACAAGCCGGGGGGAAGCTCGCGCCGAGCGTCAGCCGTCGCCGTGGCTCGGATACTTTGGGCAGCTAGACAGACAAGAAGCAGCAATGGACCACGTTCCCGCAACCTCCCTGACCGCGCGCCGACGAACGGTTGACTCACCTGTCGTGCAGTGGCGTAAACGGCGCTCTCAGATCACCGGCCTACCGGAGCGGTCAATCCTGAGCGACGCCGAGGTACAGGCTCTGAGTGCTAGTCCACCGGCAACTGTCGACGATGTCGCCGCAATTCTCGGGCCGTTAGCTGGCCGCCGTTTCGGCCTCGCGTTGGTGGCGGCTTTCGCTCAAAAATCCTGAGCATCGCCGGTGCGAGGTCGGGCTTTCACCAGCTTGGTTCGAGGTCGACCAAAACAGGGGCGTGATCGCTCGGCTGGGTGCCACGCCGAGAGTTCCGGTCGACCAGGCCCCACCGCAACGCGGCGGAAACAGGGGCGGTGCCGAGCAGCAGATCAATGCGCATACCTCGACCCTGGTGAAAGTCACCGGCTCGGTAATCCCAGTACGAGTAGATGGGGGGATCGGGATACTGCTGGCGCATCAAGTCGACCAGGCCAAAGTCGCAGACGTGGTCGAGCGCGTCTCGTTCCGGCTGGGTGACATGGGTTGAATCGGCGAACGCTGCGATGCTCCACACGTCTCGATCCTCGGGCGCGATGTTGAAATCGCCCCCCACCAATGCCGGTTGATCGGGAGTTGTCGACCGGTCAAGGTGGGCACGCAACCGACCCAGCCAACCAAGCTTGTAGTAATAATGGTCGTGTCCTACTGAGCGTCCGTTTGGCACATACACCGATGTGACGCGCAAGCCAGCACACGTGCCAGAAATGATTCGAGCTTCGGCGTCGGCGGGCTCGCCGTCGTCGAAATTGGCGACCACGTTGTCGATGCCAACCCGCGACAATATGGCGACGCCATTCCATTGCCCCTGGCCATGATGCGCCGTTGTATAACCAAGCGCTTCGAACGCAAGGGCCGGGAACGCACCGTCCGCGAGCTTGGTTTCCTGAAGTAGCACCACGTCGGGCGCGGTTTCTTCGAGCCAGGCCTCGACCCGGGGCATCCGAGCCTTCAGCGAGTTCACGTTCCAAGTAACGATACGCATGAGGCCAGAGTAACTCGACGGCGCGCCTTGGGCACGGTGACATTCAGAACGGTCTTGTAGCTGCCTTCTTGGCTGGCTTGGTCGCCTTTTTCGATGCTGGGGCCGCTCTAGGCGTTGCAGCCTTTCTGGTCACTTTAGGTGCGACTGGCACTGCCAGTTTGGGAGCCGATGTAGCCATGACCGGATTAGCCGACGGCTTCTTCGCCGAGGCTGTCTTGACCGGGGCGACAGCAACCGGCTTGGCGACAGCAGGCTTAACCGCGACCTTCTTCGTCGGCACAGCCGCAACTGGCTTGACGGCGACCGGCTTGGCGACAGCAGGCTTAACCGCGACCTTCTTCGCCGGAACAGCCGCAACCGGCTTGGCCGCAACCTTCTTCACTGGAGCAACAGCAGCTTTGGCTGGCACCAATGCGGGCGTCCCAGCTGTCGGTTTAGCAGACTTCGGTACGGCCTTCTGCGCGGCCGCCGGGGCCACCCCCACCTTCTTGGCCGGCTTGGCAGGTCTGGACGGCGCTGCGGTTGTGGGCTTGGTTGGTTTGGTAGCAACCGGCACGGGTCCGGTCGCTTCGACCTTCTTGGCTGTTGAGCGTGGCGTCGCTTGTTTCTTGACGGCGGGTGATTTGGCTGCCGATTTGGCTAGCGGAGCGGCGTCGGGTATCGACACGTCGATACTGCGTCGAGAGGGCGTGAAGCTGTGCACGACCATCGTGAGGGTGTCGCCGAGTTTCACGACCTCTCGGGCCGCTCGGGGTGCGGGCGAACCGAGTAGTCGCATGGGCGCGTACACACGCACGTCACCCGAATGGGCGTACGCCCCGTGCGACGCGTACGAATCGAACGTCGCTTCGATCAGAGAACCAACGGGGTGATGTTCCACGAACGCAAGAAAGGCCATGAGGTCGTTGACCATCGCCGACGGAGCGGCCTTGGGCTTATCGACCGCTACCGCTTGGGCTGGTGTCGGTTGGTCTCGTGTCGGTTGGGTGGGTGCCCGGCGGGCGGTAGTGGACACCACA
The DNA here is from genome assembly GCA_031415695.1 of Actinomycetes bacterium. Classification (GTDB taxonomy): domain Bacteria; phylum Actinomycetota; class Acidimicrobiia; order Acidimicrobiales; family Ilumatobacteraceae; genus JANOSH01. The sequence goes on along the minus strand of JANOSH010000051.1, from coordinate 282,344 downwards.
GGAACATCGGGCGACGCGGCCGAGCGGCGTCGGGGCGGCGGTGCTTTTGGAACCGGCATCGGGCCGAAGTCGACACCGCTGGCGCGCAGCGCCGGCTTGGGGTCTCGGCCCTTTCGGTCCTTTACCGAACGGCGGCTGATTGGTCCGCGCACCGGGGTGCGGGCTACGAAGACCCACCCGACGTGTGGAACCGGCTTTCCGCCGATCAGTCGCCCCTCGTCGAACAACCACGGGTGGTCGCCGTGGAATTCTTGGAAGGAGTCGTTCGACAAGATGGTTGCCTTGGCCTTCACGGCAATAGACAACACGAAGGCGTCGCCTCGACCTACCGCACCTGCCGGCGGAGCAACGAGTTCGTTGTGTTCGATTGCCTCTTCGAACTCGGCGATTTCCGATGGGTCAATTCGGTGACCAAACGTGGCATCGACCACCACGGTGATGGTGTTGTCGGGATGGTCTTCCTGGAACGTCATGACAGCGTCGATGAGCTGTTTGAGACTCGGAAGTATCCGGCCTTCGGTAGCAAGGTTTGATCCATCGACCACGATATGTCTCGGCATACAGACGCCTAGTCAACCACTCCCCGGCACAATTCGCGGGTATGGTCGCTTCCTGAGTACGGTTCATCCGTGTTTAGCGCCGTGCTTTGGGATTTTGGTGGTGTGGTTCTGTCGAGTCCGTTCGATGCTTTTTCTTCGTATGAGGACGAACTCGGGCTCCCGCGTGAACTTATCCGCACCGTCAACGCAACCAATCCCCATACCAATGCTTGGGCCAAGCTCGAGCGCTCAGAGGTATCTGTCAGCGAATTTGGTCGGCTGTTCGAAGCCGAAGCGGCCGAGATCAGTAGTCATCCGGCTGTTGCGCAGTTGTCGGGGCGACGCATCGTCGAGTTGTTGGCCGGCGACATCCGCCCGCAAATGGTTACCGCTCTACGCCACTGCAAAGCCGCGGGTTTGGCTGTTGCTTGTCTTACGAACAACATGTCGACCGGTGCCGCGGTCGACATCGAACGCCAGAGCAAGGTCGATGACGTAATGGCGCTGTTCGACGTGGTTGTCGAATCGGCCAAGGTAGGTGTACGCAAGCCCGAGCCTCGGTTTTACGAGATTGCCTGCGAGTTGCTCCAGGTAACACCGGAGCAATGCGTCTTCCTCGACGACCTTGGAATCAACCTCAAGCCGGCTAGGGCCATGGGTATGACGACCATCAAGGTCGGCAGTCCCGATGTCGCACTCTCGGAATTGTCGGCCTTGCTCGGCATCGTCCTCGGGTAGTTCGTCGCCGCCCTACAGCTCTGCGAACGTTTCGTCCATGAGGTCGGCGAGTTCCTGCTCGTGCACCTTTGACGAACCGGTGGCCGGGCTTCCCGATTCGACGCGAGATGTGCATCGCATGGAGTACCCGCGAGTCGTAAGGCGGTGCACCTGATGCTCGACGAAGCGCCACGGACCCATGTTCTCGGGTTCCTCTTGCAGCCACACAAGGTCCATGGCGTTGGGATATCGGGTAAGAATTGCCCGCAGTTGGGCCGTCGGAAACGGGAACAATTGCTCAACTCGAATAATTGCCACAGCAGCGGCGCGCTTGTTGCGTTCTGCAAGTGCGTCGAAGGCCACTTTGCCCGAGCAGAACACCAATCGTTTGATCGACGCTGGATCGGTGACGCCGGCGTCGTCGATGGTTTCTTGGAACGAGCCGGTGGCCAGGTCGGCCAGGGAGGAGCGCGACTCGGGCCGACGAAGGTAGCTCTTTGGGGTGAAAACGACGAGCGGCTTGCGCACGGTGCTGAGGATTTGGCGCCGTAACAGGTGGAAGTATTGCGCAGCAGTTGTGGCATTCACGACCTGAATGTTGTCTTCGGCACACAGTGTCAAGAAACGTTCGATTCGAGCCGACGAGTGTTCTGGGCCTTGGCCTTCGTAGCCGTGGGGCAGTAACAAAACGAGACCAGAGGTCTGGCCCCACTTGTCTTCGGCCGCCACGAGATACTGGTCGATGATGATCTGTGCGCCGTTGATGAAGTCGCCGAATTGCGCTTCCCAAATGACCAGCCGTTCTTTGTTAGCTACGGAATAGCCGTATTCGAAGCCAAGTGCGGCGTACTCCGACAGCAACGAGTCGTAGAGCCACAATCGCCCCTGTGCCTCGGGCAGCGTTTGGAGAGGAATCCAGTCGTTGCCCGTCTCGTAATCGATGAGTGCAGCGTGGCGCTGGCTGAACGTGCCACGACGGGTATCTTCACCCGTCAGCCGCACGTCGACGCCGTGCTTGAGTAGCGTGCCGAGCGCTAACGCCTCAGCGGTAGCCCACTCGACAAGACCGCGTTCGTGGAACAGCTTTGATCGCACCTCGAACTGCCGAGCCAGCTTGGGGTGAGGGGTAAAGCCGCCGGGGTAGTTCGTGAGGTGATTGAACACCTCGGTAAGCACCGGCACCGACGAGGCAGTATCGATGTGGGGCAACACCCCAATAGCCGCCGGCGGCCGCGAGGCCCTCACCGGCACCGCAGGGGCATGGGCCCGAGTATCTTCCAACGCCACTTGCAACCGCGCCGAGAAGTCGGTGAGGGCCAGTTCGGCTTCGTCGAGCGTAATGTCGCCACGCTTCACCAGGCTCTCGGTGAACAACTTGCGGACGGTCCGGCGGCCGTCGATAGCGCGGTACATGAGCGGTTGGGTGTAACTCGGGTCGTCACCTTCGTTGTGACCGTGTCGCCGGTAGCACACCATGTCGATGACGACATCGCTGTGGAAGGTCTGCCGGTAATCGAACGCCAACTGGGCTACCCGAACACACGCTTCGGGATCGTCGCCATTCACGTGAAAGATCGGAGCCTGCACGGCTTTGGCCATGTCGGTGCAGTAGGTGGATGATCGGGCAAACTCCGGCGTTGTGGTGAAGCCGATCTGGTTATTGATGACCAGGTGCACGGTTCCACCTACCCGGTAGCCACCAATGTCGCTCATGGCGAAACATTCGGCCACAAGACCCTGGCCGGCAAATGCTGCGTCTCCGTGGATGAGTATTGGCAGCACGGGGAAGGACCCTGGCGGATCGATAGTGTCCTGCGCCGCACGAACCATACCGAGCACCACCGGGTCGACGGTCTCGAGATGGCTCGGGTTTGCCGCTAACTCGACTCGGATATCGCGTCCTGAGGGAGCAACGTACTTGCCGACGGCTCCGAGGTGATACTTGACGTCGCCCGAGCCCTGCACGGTGTCGGGGTTCACGTACCCTTCGAACTCTTTGAAGATCTGCTCGTAGCTCTTGCCGACGATGTTGGCCAATACGTTAAGGCGGCCACGATGGGTCATGCCGATGATTGACGAATCGAGGCCGCCGTCGGCCGCAGCACTCAAAAGAGTGTCCATGATGGGAATGGCAGATTCAGCACCTTCGAGGCCGAATCGCTTTGTGCCGACGTACTTCGTAGCCAGGAATTTCTCGAACGCTTCTGCCGCATTGAGCCGCATGAGCAGCGCTCGCAGTTCGGCGTTCGACAGTTTGAACGCAACGCCTTCTACGCGACCTTGGAGCCAGCGCTGTTCGGCCGTGTCCTGAATATGCATGTATTCGATGCCGATGGACCGGCAGTACGCATTTCGCAGAACCCGAAGAATCTCGCTGAGCGGCATGCGGTCAAGTCCAGCGAGCCCGCCAGTTAGAAACTCGCGGTCAAGATCCCAGATGGTGAGCCCATAGGTGGCCGGGTCGAGTTCGTCGTGCATCGCCGGTTCTTTCCATCGCAACGGATCGAGATCGGCAATGAGGTGGCCGCGTGCCCGGTGCACACGAATGAGTTGGCCCACCTGCATTTGCTTGTGCAGGAGTGATTCCTCGCGGTTGACCGGGGACACATCACGGTTCCATTTGACGTCCTCGTACGGCACGTCGAGACTTCGAAAAACGTCGTGGTAGAAGTCGTGATCGCCTACAAGTAGCCCGTGAAGCCGCGCCAGGAACTCACCCGATTCAGCCCCTTGAATAATGCGATGGTCATAGGTGGACGACAGCGACAAGACCTTGGAAACACCTAGTTCGGCTAGCGCGCGCAGGTCGGCGCCCTGGAACTCGGCCGGGTAATCGATGGCGCCGACACCGATGATTGCGCCCTGCCCGGCCGACAGGCGCGGCTGCGACATCAGTGTGCCGATGCCCCCCGGGTTCGTAAGGCTGACATTGGCTCCTTGGAAGTCTTGGACCGTGAGCTTGTTGGTGCGGGCCCGACGGATGATCTCCTCGTAAGCCACCCAGAACTCGGCGAACTTCATGGTGTCGGCACCGCGAATGACCGGCACCACGAGACTTCGAGTTCCGTCGGCCTTCTTCTGATCGATGGCCAAGCCGAGGTTGACATGCTCGTGTCGCACGCGTAACGGCTTGCCGTCGGCATCAGTGGAAAACGTATCTTTCATGACGGGCACATGGTCGGCGATTGCTCGCACCGCGGCATACGCAATGAAGTGCGTGAAACTGACCCTGCCGCCGTCTTTACGCTGAAGGTAACCGTTGGCAACGCCTCGGTTGACCTCGAGCAACTTCGCAGGCACTTGCCGATAACTCGTAGCGGTTGGAACCGTCAGGCTGCGTTCCATGTTCGCAACGATGGCCGCCCCAACGCCACGAATCGCCTCGCCCGTGGGTCCGGCGGGACTGGCGGGCGCTACCGGTGGCACCGACCCTGCAGCGGGCACTGGGCTCAGCGTGGCGACTACAGCAAGTGGCGCGGCCGCGATGGCGGGTGCAGCGAGAGAACCTGCGACCGATGGTACGGCTGCACCCTTGTAGTCGGTAAAGAACTCTTGCCATGCTTCACTTACCGATGACGAATCGGCCACATACCGTTCATACATTTCCTCGACAAGCCAGGCATTCGGACCAAAGGGTTGCTCGGTTGACATCGCCAACGATCTTATGTTGCACGGCTTACCTCAAGCGGTACGTTGCAATTAGGAAAGCCGGTGCTAAGGTAATTACATGATTCGTTTCCCCACCTTCCTAGTGGTCGGTGCTACTGCCCTCGCTCTCACTGCATGTTCCCCCAAGGCTGAACCGGTACCGGTTGGTCCCGCCGATCTCAACGTTGTCGGTGTCGACATCAAGTTCGACCAGACGGCCTACACGGCATCCGCGGGCGAAGTCAGTATCAAGCTCGAAAACAGGGGCAACCAAACCCACAACCTGCTCATCAAGCAGGGCGACAAGAAAGGTGCCCGCATCGGCGGCAAGGTCGTCACGGGCCCCGGAGCCACCAAGACCGGCACCTACACGCTGGCGGCGGGCACCTACTACGTCTACTGCGACATTGCGGGCCACGAGGCGTCGATGAACTCCACACTTACCGTCAGTTAGATCATCAACGACAAACGGGCACCCCTTCGCAAAGAAGAGGTGCCCGTTTGTCGATATGGCTACGAATTCAAGAACACTTCCGACAGGAAAAGGAAGACAGCCCACAGCCCGAACGCGGCGATAAGTGCGTTGCGAACTGTTTCAAGGATGATGTTGAGGCCCTTCTTGGGAGTGGCCTTCCAAGGCAACATGGCCAGACCGTTCAGTTCGATTACAGCAATCACGACAATGCCGATGATCCAAAAGATGGTGGCATTGCTGGCAACGTCGCCCGAGTACGGCGCATGCGAGCGGAACACCATGAAGAACAGCATGGACACCGAAAAGATCACGTTAGTTCGTGACGCCATCATGGCTCGACGGCCCGATGCTGCTGCCGACGGATCGGCTTGGCCACCACCAAGCACATTGGCAGCGTTCGCTAAAACAACTTTCTGGTTACGCCAGATGACGCCCCAGACGTTGAGGAACATGATGAGTCCGAGCAACACACCCATGAGGATCGCCGAGATGCCTGCGTTCGATAGACCACCGGTGAAGTAGTTGTCGACCAGACCCATAATGACAATGCCCGTGAGAACAGTGGCAACCGCAGCCCAGCGGAACCACCACAGCGCCCGACGTGCGAGCTTATCGAGGGCAACGTTGCGGGCTTTGGCCCCGCCGTCGTGCTGTTCAAACTCGGCGAAGGCCGGAACCTGCACGAAGTTGAAATAGTAGAGAAGGCCGATCCAGGTGATGCCAGCCAGAACGTGCAACCACCGGAAACCCCAGTTTCCAAGGCCTGACCGACTAAAGAAGGACGCTGCTGCATACACGGTTATTCAATTCCCCCTGAGTTGCAAAGTGTGTCCACAACCTAGCACTCGACCCGAACCCGCTTCGCCATGGAGGCCCGCTGCACCAAGTTGAGCGACCCCAGAGGCCATTCGGCCCATCAAACTGCGGAAAATAAACAACAAAGAGTGATCCTGCAACCACACTTGACGAGATTGACAATCACTTTCGTAGCTAAGGGCACCGCTCACAGTGATACTGATTCCTGAGCAAGAAGCCGGCAAAGGAGCCATCCCACCAATGAGCAAGCACAAGCGGATGGTCCTGAGCGTAAGTCTCAAACTCGCAGCACTCGTCGCCCTAGCCGAAGCGCTCGGGGCCCCACGGAAATGGAAGTAATCACATGAACCGACGAAACAGATCTCGTGCCGCCGCGCTGTGGACCATCGGCGGAGTTCTTGCCGCAACCTTGGCCCTCGGAGCACCACTTAAGTGGTGGTGATCCACCACAGTCGCTCGCGTCGCTGACGCGTCGAAGGGAAATGTCATGCGTCAGAACCGAACAAACGCGACGCTAGGCCTCTTTTTAGGAGGCGTTATTGTCACCGCGTTCGCTCTCATGCTGACGATGGCAACACGCGGACTCTCCAACCTCGGTGACTCTCGCGCAGCCCTTCTTCTTGTCTTTTCCGGGCTAGCCCTAGCGTGCGAGTTGCGGCCATTGCGGTGGTTAGGACCGCGTAGCCGTGGTGAGGTCACGGCATCTTGGACGTTCCTTCTAGCCATTTGCTTCATTGCTCCAATAGGTCTCGCAGCAACATCGGCGTTCATCATCAGCCTGTTGGCGGACGTCCTGAGACGATCGCCGCCAGTACGAGCGCTCTTCAATAGTTCACAAGTCTGCGTGTCCGTCCTGGTAGGTCTTATTACGGTCCGGTCGTTTGTCGACCTGCGTCTCGTCAACACTCAGCCATCGCCCGGCTGGATTGGTGCCGCCCTCGTAGTGGGGCTCATAGCGTTCGTCACGAACAGCCTGTTTGCCTGTACCGCTATCGGCCTTTCAACCCGGCAGCCGGTAAGTTTCGTGCTTCGGTCATCTATGGGAATCAGCATGGGCATGGACTTGATGCTCATTGCACTCGCCCCGGCCTTTGTAGTCGTCGCCCTGAGCGGCGTGCTCGTTGCGATCCTCATGGCTGTAACCGTTTGGGCCATCTACAAGACGGCAGAGGTCGCGCTCGGACACCGACACGAAGCAACGCATGACCTGCTGACCCGGCTGCCAAATCGCCGACTCTTCTTCGAGCAGGCCGACCAACTCCTAGCAGCCGCGAGCCGCACCAACGAGAACATCGCGTTTCTCCACATCGACCTCGACGGCTTTAAGGGCATCAATGACCAACTTGGCCATAAGACAGGCGACTTGGTCCTGCAAGAGGTCGCCGACAGGCTCATTCGAGCAGTAGGACCAAGCGATGTCGTGGCACGACTAGGCGGCGATGAATTCGCGGTGATGTTGCGACCTCCGTCAAATATCGCCGACGCAAAGGTCGTCGCAAACTCAATTCGCGAGCTATTCAATGAGCCCATGATGATAGAAACCCTCCCGCTGGTCGTCGGCGGGAGTATTGGCATTTCGGTGTACCCCGAACATGGGGAAGACGTCGACGCTCTACTTAATAATGCCGACGCTGCGATGTACCGAGCCAAGACCACCCACACGGGCTCCGCCGAGACCTTCGACGTATCGACTGATCGCTTCAGACCGGCTCGATTCCGTCTTGTTGGCGAAGTGACCCGAGCCATCGCCAACAATGAACTCGAACTTCGCTACCAACCAAAGATGGACCTCACGGCCGGCACAATCATTGGCGTCGAGGCCCTATTGCGCTGGCGGCACCCGTCACTCGGCCTGCTGAACCCCGACGCGTTCATGCATACCACCGAGCAAACCGAACTCATGCATGACCTCACGAAGTACGTCATCCGCGAAGCATTGGAGCAGACGAGTCGCTGGCACGACGAAGGATGGCTGCTCAGCGTCGCCGTCAACGTGTCAGCAAGAAACCTTCACGACCGCCGCTTCCCCGACGTCGTCGAAACGCTGCTAACGAACGCGAACGTCAATGGCGGATGGTTGGAACTCGAGATAACCGAGAACTCGGTAATGACCGATCCCGAGCGATCTGCCCGCGTACTCGCTCGGCTAAGAGAACTTGGTGTACAAATTTCCATCGATGACTTCGGAACCGGCTATAGCTCACTTGCCCGGCTCCGAACCCTGCCCGTCGACCGAGTAAAGATCGATCGTTCCTTCGTCACCTCAATGGCCACAACTCCCCAGGATGCCAGCATCGTGCAGTCGATCATCCAGTTGGCGAGCAACTTGGGTCTCGGCACTATTGCCGAAGGGGTCGAGACGCCCGAGGTCCTCGCGATGTTGCAAGAGTTGGGCTGCCAGGTGGCGCAGGGGTTCCTTATCGGTGAGCCGGTTCCTGCCAGCGAACTGCCCAATCTTATCGAGCGCATGCAGGAGCAACGCTTTGGAATCACCCAACGTGGTGACACGAGATGATCATGGTCGCAGGCGCATTCATGGCGATTCTCGGGGTACCGCTACTTGGAGGACGATTCGGCCGACTTCGACACACGAAACTAGTTGAAGGTTGGCTCATGGTTTTGGGACTTGGCATCCAGGTCGTGATCCTGCAGATCATTGCCAGCATGATCAGCCACGAGATTGCGGCTGGCCTGCACGTGCTCTCTTACTTGTTTACGTTCGGCTTTGTGTATGCCAATCGTCGTGTTGCCGGCCTGTGGCTTATCGCCCTTGGCGGGCTCATGAATCTTGCCGCCATCGTGGCAAACGGAGGGGTCATGCCCGCAAGCCCCGCAGCAGTTGCCCGGGCCGGACATGTCGTGTCGGCGGAGTTCACGAACTCGGCCCTGATCGCCAATGCCCGATTGGGATGGCTCGGCGACGCCCACGCCATCCCCAAGGGCTTTCCACTCGCCAATGTCTTTAGCCTTGGCGACGTGATCATCGTCGTCGGTGCCGCCGTCGTGCTTTGGCAGGCCACCGGCACGATACTGTTCCGCCGACAGATCCCCCGAGCGCTTCGCTACCCCAGCGGCATCCAAGAGGAAATGACCGGCGGGCTACTGCACGCAGCTTGGTCGGTCAGCCATGAAGCGCAATCCCCCGCTAAGGTTCCCGGACGTCATGGCGCCTCAGTTCATCTACACAACCCACAAGCTCGGCCGGTTCTACCCCCCCGATCGCACCGTCCTTGAGAACATCTCGCTGTCGTTCTACCCAGGCGCCAAGATCGGGGTCATCGGGTCGAACGGTTCAGGTAAGTCGAGCCTTCTCAAGATCATGGCCGGCCTCGACACCGACTTCACCGGTGAAGCGCGCCTAACCGGAGGTTTCAGTGTCGGTTACCTCGCCCAGGAACCACAGCTCAACCCCGACAAAGATGTCATGGGTAACGTGCTCGAAGGGGTCGGCGAGGTGCACGGCCTCATCGAGCGCTACAACGAGGTCATGGCGATGTGGGCCGACCCCGACGCCGACTTCGACAAGATCGGGGCGCTTCAGGCCGACCTCGACAACAAGATCGCGGCAACCGACGCGTGGAACCTCGAACGCAACGTCGAAATAGCGATGGACGCGCTACGTTGCCCGCCTGGCGACGCCAGCGTCGCCGTGCTATCCGGCGGAGAGAAGCGCCGAGTAGCGCTGTGCCGACTGCTGCTCTCACACCCCGATTTGCTGCTGCTCGACGAACCCACGAACCACCTCGACGCCGAGAGCGTGGCGTGGCTCGAACGGTTCTTACAGGATTACACCGGAACCGTTGTCGCTATCACCCACGATCGTTACTTCCTCGACAACGTGGCCCAGTGGATCCTCGAACTCGACCGAGGTCGAGGTTTCCCGTTCGAAGGTAACTACACCAGATGGCTCGAGCAGAAGAAGGCTCGCCTGTCTCAGGAAGAAAAAACCGTCTCAGCGCGCCAACGAACCCTCGATCGAGAACTCGAATGGGTACGCATGTCACCCAAGGCCCGTCAGTCCAAAGGCCAGGCCCGCCTCTCGGCGTACGAACGCCTGCAAGCCGAGGCCGAGTCGGCCAAGCAGGACGACAATCGCCTTGAGATCCTGATTCCACCCGGTCCCCGTCTTGGAGATCGCGTCATCGAAGTCTCGGCCATGTCCAAGGGATATGGAGACCGACTGCTCATCGACGACTTGTCGTTCACCTTGCCGCGTGCAGGAATCGTTGGCGTCATCGGGCCAAACGGTGCCGGCAAAACGACCCTTTTTCGAATGTTCACCGGCAGCGAGCAACCCGACGATGGCGCTGTCAGCGTCGGTGAAACCGTGCAAATGGCATACGTCGACCAGAGCCGCGATGTCCTCGCCGACGAGAAGACCGTCTACGAGGAAATAACCGAAGGCGTCGATTTCATGAAGGTAGGCGGGCGCGAAATCCACGGTCGCGCCTACGTGTCGAGTTTCGGATTCAAGGGTGCCGACCAGCAAAAGAAAGTAGCCGTCCTATCTGGTGGCGAGCGCAACCGCGTTCAACTCGCCAAGGTTCTCAAAACCGGCGGCAACGTGCTTCTGCTCGACGAACCAACCAACGACCTCGACGTCGACACGCTTCGTGCTCTGGAAGACGGCTTGGAGTCATATCCCGGCTGCGCAGTCATCATCAGCCATGATCGCTGGTTTCTCGACCGCATCTGCACCCACGTCCTGGCCTTCGAAGGCGACAGCCAGGTGCGATGGTTCGAGGGCAACTTCAGCGAGTACGAGGCATATCGCAAGAAACTCCTCGGGGCCGATGCCGATACGCCCCACCGAATAAAATACAAGCCACTCAGCAGGTAGGTCCGACCACCATGACGTTCAACCGAGTGCGATCAATCGGTCTACTCATCTGCGCCGTCGGCATTGCTGGCATCATCGTGTCGACAATTCGAACCGAAAACAACCTTGGCTGGGTGCTGTCGTTTGGTGGTCTTGCTGCGCTGTCGTCAATCATTGTGGTCGTTGCGTTCTCACTGCGACCAACAGTTACCGCCGACGACGAGATCCTCGCCACACAAATCGAGGATCGAGTCACTCGGCTTGTACAAAACGGTACTAGCGAACCCGAATTGCGCTCACTTATCACCGACGCCGTCCGCTTCGGACGCGCCCGCGCCGACAGGACCTGATGTCACTCGACGACGCCACGCTGGCCGGTGATCTTGCTACTCGCGCCGGGCACCTTCTCGTAGCACTGCGCGCCAGAATGGAACGTGAAGGCGCACCTCACTGGCAGGTGATGGATGCTGGCGATCGGGCCGCACATCTCTTCCTTCTGAAAGAACTTCACACATTTCGGCCCAACGACAGCATTCTGTCGGAGGAAGGTGCCGACGACCGCCGTCGGCTCGACGCCAACCGCGTCTGGATTCTCGACCCGCTCGACGGCACCAACGAGTACGGCGAAGGCCGCGCCGACTGGGCCGTACATGTAGCACTATGGGAAAACAACGCCCTCACCGCTGGGGCTGTGTCCTTGCCGATGTTCGAGCGTACGTTCGTGACCGACCCACCAACGCCAATGGCCACGATCCCAAACACGCCGCTGCGCATCGTGACCAGTCGTTTTAGGGCTCCGTACGAGGCGGCCATCGTTGCGAACGCACTCGGGGCCGAGGGCATCCGTTTGGGCTCGGCCGGGGCCAAAGCCATGGCGGTGCTACTAGGCGATGCCGACATGTACATTCACGCTGGTGGAATGTACGAGTGGGATTCCGCTGCTCCGGCTGCGGTGGCTCTCGCCGCTGGTCTGCACGTATGTCGACTCGACGGCAGCCCGATGCAGTACAACCGCCCCGATCCCTGGTTGCCGGACTTCATCGTGTGTCGGCCCGAACTGGCTGAACCGATTCTTGAAGTTCTAGGGCGCTAACCGTGGAACTCAAAGCGGTTCGTTTCGAAGTCGACGACACTGGTGTCGCCATCGTTTGGCTTCATCGTCCCCAACGAAGCAACGCTTGGACAGGTCGCATGCACGCCGAGTACCGGTGGGTCATGGCCGAACTCGACGACAATCCAGTCGTGCGCGTCGCCGTGGTCACCGGCACTGGCCGGGCGTTCTGCGTCGGCGGTGACAGCGATGCCTTAGCCGGCCATGCCGAGCGCGGCAGCTACGATTCTGGTCTGCCTGAAGCACCCGCAAACCCTGGCTACGCCAGCCGTTTGGCATGGCGGCACGACATGACCTGGCACTTTGGGTTGCGTTTCCCGGTCATCGCCGCGGTGAACGGCGCCGCTGCAGGGGTGGGCCTCGCTCTCACGATGTTCTGCGACCTGCGGTTTGCAGCCACCACTGCGAAACTCACCACCGCCGCACCCAAGCTTGGGCTACCAGCCGAGTACGGCATGTCGTGGATGCTGCCACGACTCGTGGGCGCCACCCGAGCAAACGACCTGTTGCTCTCGGGCCGAACGGTTACCGCTGGCGAAATTGCTGACTGGGGCCTCTTCAACGCCGTACTACCAATGGACGATCTGATGCCCCACGTGTTGGCCTACGCCCGAAACCTTGCAGTGCACGTGTCGCCGGCGGCCGTTACCGCCACAAAACGCCAAATCTACGACGACCTGACGAGCCACAACGTGGGACGCAGCATCGAGACCAGCCTCACGCTGCTCAACACCATGATGGGCGGCCCCGATTATCGCGAAGGGGTAGCAGCGCTGCGCGACAAGCGACTACCAACGTTCCGTCTACAACTCGACGGAGGCGCGTCCTAAAACTGGCTGCGAAGAGGCGTCATTACCTGCTCAACGAATCGATGGATTGGTTCGGGCGTAAGCGGGTGCCCGAAGTCCATAACGAAATAGGAGACACCCATCGAATGCAAGTGCGCGAGCCGTTCGAACAGCGCAGCCGAGTCAGAGTCGGAGTCAGGCAACGGTGACTCAACCGTCGTCGACATGACGATGTCCGCGGGGTCGCGCCCGGCGGCCTGCGCCGATGCCCACACGATGTCGCGCTTTCGCAACCAATCGGCGTCCTGACGAACGAACGAATTCCACATATCGGCCTGGCGCCCCACCAGCGCTAACCCAACCGCCTCGCCCGACGCGCCGATGCAAACGGGAGGCACTACTGCTGGCAATGGCGGTGCCGCTGCGTCGGTGATGTGAAAGTACTTCCCCGAAAATGACGGCATGTCCTGAGTCCACATGAGCCGGCAAATCTGAATCAGCTCGTCGAGTTCACCGAAACGCACCGACGGCTTCGGGAACGGGTAGCCGTAGGCCGCGTACTCGTCCTCGCGCCACCCCGCCCCGATGCCCAAAATGAATCGGCCACCCGACAACGTCTGCAGCGTCGCAGCCATTTTGGCGGTAAGCGCTGGTGGCCGGTAGCCCTGGCCAAGAACATGGTGGCACAGCATCAGTTTTGGGAATTTTGCCGCCATCCAAGTGAGTGTTGTCCATGCCTCCATGAACGGATCGGTTTTGGCGTCGAAGCCATAGAAGTGATCGGCGATCCACAGCGAGTCGAACGTGTCGTTCACCGTCGGCAAAATGTGCTGCTCTTGGTACACAACAATGGGCTGGTGGTCGCTCCATCGATTTCCAATAGCCGGCGACAGCCAACCAAATTGCACATCTGATGTCATGGGATCTCGTTCCAGTTGATGAGCGGTAGGCCAACTTCGCCAAGTGCCGCGTTGGCACGACTGAAAGGCCGGCTGGCAAAAAACCCGTTCGAAGCCGACAACGGGGACGGATGAGCGGACTCGATAATGACGTGATGCCTGCCAGTAACAAGCGCCTTTTTCTTACGAGCGTAGCTACCCCACAGAATGAAAACCACCCGGGTGGACTTGGCGTTTACCGTTCGGATGACCTGATCGGTGAAGATTTCCCACCCCTTGCCAGCATGACTAGCCGCCGCATGAGCGCGAACGCTCAACACGGCGTTCAACAACAAGACACCTTGGCGGGCCCAACCCGACAGGTCACCGCCCACGGGGCGGGCACCGCCGAGGTCGGCTGCCATCTCTTTATAGATATTGACCAACGATGGCGGAACTGGAGCGGGTGGCTTCACCGAGAAGCACAATCCATGCGCTTGCCCGGCACCGTGATACGGGTCTTGGCCGAGGATAAGCACCCGCGTTGCTTCCAACGACGTGAGATGCAACGCGGCAAAAACGTCGTCGTGAGCGGGGTACACGGGACCACGCTGCCGTTCACCCGTGACGAAGTCCTGCAACTGTGACCAATACGGCTTTGCGAACTCGCCGCGCAGCACAGGGTTCCAGTCTGTTGTCATCGAAACCAGCGCTCCATTTCGATACCGTACTGCGTCGATGTGGCATCGGGCACACTGACGCGTTCGTGAGCAGATCGACCACTGCCTTGGCAGACTAGAGGTATGTCTCATGTGTCAAGTCCCCCGGCCGACCTCACGCGCGGGGCCTTCAGCGACGACGCACCGTGGGTCATCCCCGATCACGAGATGGCATGGCAGGCAACCGTGCCCCAACTTCGAGCCGCTGCTAAAGCCGAAGTACCGCAACTCACGACCCCCGCGAGCGTACCGCCGGGCCTGAGGGTTATCACCGTCGCCGGTCGAGCCGCTGTCGCCTTCATTCCGTGGGCCGTCCGTCGACGGCTCGGCCGTTTACCTGCCGGGCCAGAGTCCACCGCCATGATTTCGAAGCGAATGCGACTCGCCGCCGAATCGCTGGGTCCTACCTTCATCAAACTTGGTCAAATCATCAGCTCGGGCCAAGGACTCTTTCCAGAGGAGCTTGTGTCCGAGTTCAAACGCTGCAGAGACCAGGTTCCAGCCGAGCCGTTCGAAACGGTCCGCCGGGTGGTCGAAGAGGACCTCGGTGCCACGATTGAGGCAACGTTCGAGTGGTTTGATCGCACCCCGCTGGCCGCTGCCTCCATCGCACAGGTCCACGCGGCACGGCTTCGCTCCGGCCAAGACGTCGTCGTCAAAGTACAGCGACCCAGTGTCGATCAGCTGGTACGAAAAGATCTGCGTGTTCTTGCGTGGTTGGCACCACACCTCATCGGTCGGATCCCGGTGGCTGCGCTTGCCAATCCCCCCGCTCTCGTCGAGCTGTTTGCCGAGACCATCACTGAGGAACTCGACTTCCGTATCGAAGCCCAGAACATGCTTGATGTGGCTCGCGTACTGGCCGACCTCGACCAACGGGGCTACGTGGTGCCGCGCCCGCATCCTGAACTGATTACCCGCAGAGTGTTAGTCATGGAGCGTATGTCGGGCTTCGCGTTCGACGATGCGGTCGCCCAACGGGCCGCTGGCATCGACACACAAGACGTCATTCGCACCGGCATGGTGGCATTCATGGAAGGCGCCATGCTGCACGGCGTCTTTCATGGGGACCTTCACGGTGGCAACTTGTTCGTAATGGCCGACGGACGCACCGCACTGCTCGACTTTGGCATCACGGCGCGGCTGTCACCCGCCCGCCGACTGGCGTTTCTTCGCCTGCTACTTGGCGGCATGACCAACGACGTACGCGGTCAGATTCGAGCGTTATGCGATCTGGGCGCGCTCCCCCACGACACCGATATTGATGCTGTAATCAGCGAACTCAATCTCGACAAGCCGCCGGTCGACCCCACGACATTGAGCAGCGAGGAACTGGTAGGCGAAGTACAACGCGTTATCAAAGCGCTCCTCGGCTACGGCGCTCGCCTACCCAAAGAACTCATGTTGTACGTGAAGAACCTTGTGTTCCTCGATGGCGCCATCGCCAGCCTGGCACCCGACCTCGACATCATTGGTGAAGTCGGCAACATCTCGATGCAGTTCGCTCAAAAGCACGGGGCGCGCCTCGCCGCCGATCTTGGCATCGAGGCGTCGCAGATGACTGTCGACATGACAGGTTTCAAAGCCAGCCTCGGGCTCGACGCCGACGTTCAAGGCATTACCTACCGAGAGCTGCAAGCACGACGAGAACTCATCAACAAGCGCATGCGGCGGGGACCGCGCCCGAAGCTAACCTAAGCCACTACATCGAGCGGCGGCCGCTCGATGGATGTCGTCGGCGAATCAGATGCATTCGAAGCTCCGCCGCCGCCTGAGGGCTAAGTCCAACAAGCCTCACGAGGTGAACCTCGAGCAGTTCGTCATGGAGGTCGAGCGCGTTCGCCAACAGATCGATGTCGGAACGCCGAATGTGAACGTACGACGTGTCGGGTAACGCGCGTTGCTGGCGTACAAGGTTGAGGTACGTCGTGAGCACATTCTCGTTGTCGGCGTCCGAGACGGCCACCAGCGCATCGCCTACGCGCATGAGAAAACTCGATGGGTCGTATTCGACGCGATCACGCGCCGGAAAGATGTCGGAGATGACCACGCCGCAAACACCAGCGAAGTCCTCAAGCTCAAAATCGCTGGGCACTTCCTCGCCGGACTCCCAACGCTTCAATCTGCGACTCGACGTCGACAGTGCCTTGCCGAGAGTTCGCTGATCGAAGCCGGCTTCGATGCGGGTACGAACCAGAAGTTCGCCGATGCGAGGCGCGGGAATTCCTAACGTGTACGTGTACCGTTCATCGCGCCGGGGCATATCGAATTAATCGGTTCGCGCCGCTCCGGTACAAGCCATCACACCGTACATAGAGAGATTCTTTACCTTGCGCCTTTTAATCGCACGCTGCGCGGTCGACTATGCCGGTCGTCTCGCTGCTCACCTGCCCGCGGCGCAGCGCCTCATCATGATCAAAGCCGACGGCTGTATCGCAATTCATTCCGACGGCGGGGCATTCAAACCCCTCAACTGGATGAACGCACCGAACGTCGTCAAGGAAGTCGGCGGTGTGATCACGGTCGCCAACCCCAAGGGAGAAACGCTTACCATTACCGTCCTCGAGGTATTCAGCGACAGCCAGTTCGAGTTCGGCGTCGACCCTGGACTACAAAAAGACGGCGTCGAAGCCCACCTCCAAGAGTTACTGGCCGCATGCCCTACGTCTATCGAGGACGGCCTTGTACTGGTTCGGCGCGAGTATCCCACCGACATCGGCCCGGTAGACCTGCTCTGCCGCGACGCCGATGGCGCCGCTGTCGCTATTGAAGTAAAGCGGCGCGGCGAGATCGACGGTGTGGAACAACTTGTGCGCTATTTGGAACGGCTCGACCGTGATTCGATGCTCCGTCCGGTTCGCGGCGTATATGTGGCCCAGGTGATCAAGCCCCAAGCCAAGGTGCTTGCGCAGTCACGCGGCATCCGCTGCGTCGAGGTGGACTATGACGAGCTGCGAGGCATGAAAGCCGACGAGCTACGCCTGTTCTGAAACACTATGCACCCGTGAACCACCACGATGTCCGGCAATCGATCGTCACCCTCGACCTAGAAGGCGTTCTCATCCCCGAAATTTGGATCGCTGTCTCCGAACGCACCGGCATTGTCGAGCTGCAACGGACGACCAGAGACGAACCCGACTACGACAAGCTAATGCGTGGTCGCCTGGCCATCCTCGACGCGCACGGCCTCAAGATGTCGATGATCGAGGACGTTATCAGCACGTTGTCGCCGCTCGATGGTGCCAAGGACTTTCTCGATGCACTGCGATCACTTACCCAGGTACTGATCCTGTCTGACACGTTCGAACAGTTCGGTCGACCATTCATGCGCCAACTGGGTTGGCCCGCCATCTTGTGCCATCGACTCGTTGTCGTCGATGACCGTATTGTCGACTATCGGTTACGACAACCCGACCAAAAACGCCATGCCGTCAAGGCCCTGCACGGGCTCAACTATCGCGTGGTCGCTGCCGGTGACTCGTTCAACGATACGGCAATGTTGGCTGAAGCCGA
Organism: Actinomycetes bacterium; assembly: GCA_031415695.1. Lineage (GTDB taxonomy): Bacteria > Actinomycetota > Acidimicrobiia > Acidimicrobiales > Ilumatobacteraceae > JANOSH01. Next base: position 264,321 of record JANOSH010000051.1, on the reverse strand, counting down.
TGCAGGTTTTCTGTTCCACGCCCCACCCAACATCGTCGACCAATTCCCCCAGTTTCCTGCGCTCAATACCTTCGACGAACTACTCGATCGCATCACAGCACAGCTCTCCTGACAACGACGTAACCTTTCTCGCGTGGAAAACGTTCCGCTCATCGACATCTCTGCGCTGAGGGGCAACGACGACCCTATTCCCGCCAGAACAACCAGCCTTGCAGCCCCTAGTACTCGCATGGCTCGACGCCATGACTGAACTTGGCCATACGCTGATGGCTGCAATCGCCGTCGGCCTTGGCCGCGACCCCGCAGTGGTTTCGCACCCACCTGACCACCGACCCGGTCACGCTGCTTCGGGTGTTCGCGTATCCGCCCCACTGGCCCGGCGTGTGGGGTGTTGCCGAGCACACCGACTACGGCTTGCTGACCATCTTGATGCAGGACGATTGCGGTGGTCGGCAAATCCGTTCAACAAACGCCAGCGTCTTTGACTTCGACGGCACCTACGGCCAGTACCTCACCGCAAAAGTCGCGCGGGTGTTTCCCGTTCTATTCGATGGCTTCAAGCACACGGTGACTGACGACTCGGCATCCTAGAGTTGTACAAATGCAGAGACTCGCCCTGTACTTCCAGGACAAACACCCAATTCGACACGAGATCGAGGCAGCAAAGTACGCTGAAAAGAAAGGATTCGCCGAAATCTGGCAGGCCGACACTCGCCTCGCCCGAGACTGTGTGGTGCTGATGTCGGCGTTGCTTACCGAGACCCGAAATCTGAGGATCGGGTCGGGAGTGCTCCCAATCTGGACCCGCAACCCAGCAGTTATTGCCGCCACATGGTCGACGATGTGGGAACTCGGTGGCCTCACCGACGACGGGCAGAGCCGAGTGATGCTCGGCATTGGTGCTTGGTGGGAACCCATCGCATCTCGTGTCGGCGAGGATCGTCGCAAACCTCTGCAGGCCATGCGCGAACACATCGAGGTCTTCCAGCAGCTGTTCACCATGGAAGAAGTCACGTACCACGGAGAGTTCGTCAATCTCGATCGTGTTCGTCTCGATGTTGCGTACGGCGACACCGGACCGCGTGACATTCCTTTGTACATAGGCGCCACCGGGCCCAAGGCGCTGGAACTCACCGGCGAGATCTGCGATGGTGTAGTTCTCAACTACGTAGTGTCCACTGACTACATCCGCGATGCCGTCGACAAAGTCGCCGTTGGCGCGGCACGGTCGGGACGAACCATCGCCCAAATCGACCGACCTGAACTTCTCGTGTGCTCCCTATCTGATGACGACCCCGCCGAAGCACTTATGACAGGCAAGTCGCTTGTTGCGTATTACCTGGGTACCGAGCCGCACATCATGGAGGCATCGGGAGCCGATCCCGAACTTGTCGCCCGGGTGCAAGAAATCGTCGGCTGGCCAGCTACCGAAGCCGACTACCGCCGGGCAGCCCACCTCATTCCCGACGACCTCGTTCGTTCACTCATGGCCGTGGGAACGGCACAACAGTGTCGCGACAAGGTCGCCGAGTACATCGACGCCGGTGTCACCTGCCCCATCTTGTATCCAATGATGAACGACATTGGTTCGGTCATCGATGCATTCGCCGGTTGGGAGCCGTGACCACAGCCATTGTCGGTGGCACTGTCGTCACCGTCGACGACGACTTCACGCTCCACGACCGCGGCTGGGTACTTGTCGACGGCGAACACATCGTCGGAGTCGGAACCGGCGCTGCCCCGAGCGCCGACACCGTCATCGACGCCCACGGCTGCGCCGTGATGCCGGGCATGATCAACGCTCACACCCACCTGTTCCAAACCCTCTTTCGGGGGTTAGGTGACGACAAGAGTCTGCTCGACTGGTTGCGTGACTACATCTGGCCCGCTGCCAGCCACATGACTGCAGCCGACATGCATGCGGCTGCAATGCTCGGCTTGGCTGAGAACCTTCTCAGCGGCGCAACCACCGTCATCGACCACCAATACATCCACGCCGATACCGGATCATCCGACGCCGTGCTTCGCGCCGCCGATCAGCTCGGCATTCGCCTCACGCTGGCCTATGGCTGGGCCGACCGGAACTACCATCTGCCGCTGGTCCAGACAGCCCAACAGGTTGTCGAACGGGCGGGGACGTTACGAACTGCTTGGGCGGGCCACCGCCGCATCGATATCGGGCTGGCGCCACTGATTCCCTGGGGTTGCAGTGACGACGCCATGAGTACCACCGTCGCCGCTGCCAGGGCATGGGGCGCGCCGCTACATACACATTGCGCCGAGACCACCGTCGAAGTCGACATGAGCATCAACGAGCGAGGGATGCGACATGTGCCGTGGCTGGCCTCGCACAACTGCCTCGGACCCGACGTGCAGCTCGCTCACTCAGTCTGGCTCGACGACGCCGAACTCGACCTCATTGCCTCTACGGGGTCGGTCGTCGTGCACGCCCCGGTCTCGAACATGTACCTAGCGTCAGGTGTTGCTCGCGTGCCCGCCATGCGAACGCGCGGTATTTCCGTGGCATTGGCCAGCGATGGGCCGGGAAGCAACAACCGCCAGGACCTCTTCGAGGTTCTTAAGACAACAGTCCTGCTGCAAAAGGTGCACCACCTCGACCCGGTGATCCTGCGGCCCGAGGACGCGCTCATCATGATGTGTCGTGGCGGTGCTGCGGCGCTCGGCCGCTCGGCCGACCTTGGGCGTCTGGCACCGGGAGCAGTCGCCGATGTCACCATCGTCGATTTAGTGTCACCATTCGTTTCACCGGTTCATCGTGTGCCCTCCGCTCTGGTTTTCAACTGCAGCCCGGCCAACGTGCGCCATGTACTCGTCAACGGCGAGGTCGTTGTCGACGGCGGCCGCCTCGTCAATGCCGAGCTTGCCGCGGTTGTCGCCACTGCCACCGACGCTTGCCGCGACCTCTTTGCCCGCGCCAACCTTTAACCCTGTAGAGAACTCAGGGTGTGGAGGCGCTTGACGTTTTGTAAAGAGAACTGGGAGCATGTTCGTATGACTCGAATCGTTACAGTGGGAGCCGCACAAATGGGACCGGTGCAACGCTGCGACTCACGTGGCGATGTCGTCGAACGCCTCATTTCGCTCCTGCGTCAGGGTCATCGCAACGGCTGCGACCTTGTTGTATTTCCCGAACTCGCACTTACCACGTTCTTTCCTCGCTGGTTTGTCGACGACATCACCGAGGCGGACCACTGGTACGAAACCGCGATGCCGTCGGCCGTCACACAGCCGCTCTTCGACGAGGCGAAGCAACTTGGTGTCGGGTTTTGTCTGGGCTACGCCCTGCTCGACAGTGACGGCAACCGATGGAATGTGCAAACGCTGGTCGACGCATCGGGCGCGGTCGTCGCAACCTTCAAGAAGGTGCACATCCCGGGCCACGAACACCACGAACCAGACCGACCCTTCCAACATGCCGAGCGGTACTACTTCCAGCCAAGTCCCGATGGTTTCCCGGTGTGGCGGGCGTTTGGCGGTATTGTCGGCATGGCCATTTGCAACGATCGTCGATGGCCAGAGACCTATCGTGTGATGGGTCTTCAAGGGGTCGAACTGATCCTGTGCGGATACAACACCCCCATCAACTACATCCCCGATCCCAGCCAAAACATTCTGCAGGGCTTTCACAACTCACTTGTCATGCAATCGGGGGCTTACCAGAACGGCACCTGGGTTGTGGGCGTGGCCAAATGCGGCGTGGAAGAGGGCGTCGACTCCCTCGGACAGAGCTGCATCATCGCGCCGTCGGGACAAATTGTTGCGCAGGCCTTCACCACAGGTGACGAACTGGTAGTGGCACGCTGCGATCTCGACTGGTGCGAAAAGTACAAGGGCACCCTGTTCGACTTCGACCGCTACCGTCGCCCCGAGGTCTATGGTCGAATCACCAGCCAACGCGGCGTCGAGCTACCCGACTAATGGGCAACACCACGCCCGGGCTCGTGTGCGGTCATCATCACCTGTACTCGTCGTTGGCTCGTGGCATGCCTGCTCCGCCTCGACAACCACACAATTTTCTCCAGATTCTCGAACAGGTGTGGTGGCGACTTGACGCTGCGCTCGACCTCGACATGATTTATTGGGCTGCTGCACTTGGCGCGCTTGAAGCGTTGGAGTCGGGCACCACCGCCATTGTCGACCACCACGAAAGCCCCAATGCCATAGAGGGCAGTCTCGACGCCATCGCGAATGCGTGCGCACTGGTTGGCATCAGGGTGAAGTGCGCGTATGGCATCACGGATCGATGGCGCGACGACGCCACATTCGAACCAGGCGGGTGGGCCCAAGCACCCAGTCATATGACGAACGCCGCTCGACGCGGCTTAGCCGAATGCGAACGGTTCATCACAGCCGGCGGCGATGGTCTCGTTGGTCTGCACGCTGGTTTCACCACAAGCGACGCCAGTATCGAAGCCGCAACTGGCCTCGCTGCCGACCTCGGCGTTGGCGTTCACGTTCATGTGGCTGAAGGAGCCGTCGACTCCCAAGCCGGGCGACGGCTCGAGCCCTTCGCCACCGACGACTGGCTCATCGTCCATTGTGTCAACCTCGATCGCGACCTGCCGGGAACCATTGCTCACAACCCTCGGTCCAATATGAACAACGGCGTGGGTTACGCCCGACCAGCGCGCCGCTCAAACCCAGTCGTGCTTGGCACCGATGGCATCGGTGCCAACATGCTCGAAGAATTCCGCCTCGCCTACGTTGCCCATCGCTCCGACGACATCGACGCCGCGCCCGATGTCGCATGGTCCTGGCTCGAGAATGGTTGGGCGCTCATGCCCGAAGCTCGAAACGACCACGTTCGATGGAATTACGACCATATCGACTCGCCCTGGCATGTGGCGTTCACCACCGGCACCCATGCCCTCGATGTCACACGCGCCGACGGTGTTGCGCTACTTCGCGACGGCTGCGCTGTCCTGGTCGACGGTGATGAGATTCGTGCCAAAGCCGCCGAGCAGTCCGCTCGGCTCTTTTCGAATCTGTAGAGCCCGACGCTGCGCCATCTAGTGTTAACGAACATGCGCGTTGTTGTCTGTCACGAGTACGGGCCGTTCGACAAGCTCGTAGTCGAACACCATCCTTCAGCCGAGTTGCGAGCCGGGCAGGCGAGAATTCGCGTACATGCCGCAGGTGTCAGCTTCGTGCAAGGACTCATGGTCTTGGGCAAGTACCAGATCAAACCACCGCTGCCGTTTCGTCCCGGCGGGGAAGTCTCAGGCGACGTGATCGAGGTCGCACATGACGTCGACCCAACACTCCTTGGTCAACGTGTCTTCGTTTCGGTTGGAATGACCGGAGGCTGGGCCGACGAAATGATTACGACGGCCAGCCGGCTCACACAGATCCCCGAGCGGCTGAGCTACGGCCAGGCCGCCACGTTTATGGAGAGCTATGCAACGGGCTACTTCACGTTCGCAAAGCGGGTGCCAGTACAGGCTGGCGAAACGCTCCTGGTACTTGGTGCTGGCAGCGGTGTAGGTCTAGCGGCTGTCGATCTTGGAAGGGCACTTGGACTCACTGTTATCGCCGCCGCGTCAACGGTCGAAAAGCGGGCCGCCGCAATGGCTTTGGGAGCTCACTACACCATTGATTCATCAACCGAGGACGTCAAGGAACGAGCAAAGGAACTATCGGGCGGCGGCGTCGATGTGATCTACGACCCCGTTGGTGGAGACCTCGCTACAAGCTGCCTGCGAGCCCTGCGCGAGGAGGGCCGATACGCAGTCATTGGGTTCGCGTCGGGGCCTATTCCGCACCTGCCTGCGAATCAGATTTTGCTGCGTAACCGAAGTGTCATCGGGGTTGAGTACGGCGGGTGGGCGTCGCGGTTCCCGGTAGAAAACCAAGAAATGGTGGCCGCACTCGTGGCTCGTATTGCCAGTGGTGAGCTGAACCCGGTCGAGCCAACCATGTATCCACTCGACAATGTGTCCGACGCTCTCACGGCGCTGAGCACGCGCAACGTGGTTGGAAAGGTGGCGCTATCCCCCTGACTTCACGTTGGGTGCGAACCATATCGAACGAAAATTGCGGGTGGCCGATTGGTCAGCCGGTGTTCTAGATGCCCAACTGGACGAACACCAGTTCGGCGTGCGTGGTGAACCGATCGATGGGGCCCTGATCGAGTTCGGTGTCCATGACTACCAGCACCCACTCGGCACGTTGAAAGACATGGATTCGAACCGGGTTCTCAACTGGACCGCGTTGCGTCGGGTTCTCGCAGTCAGGAACACAACCCTGCCCTCGCAGTTCGATCGCCCATGCCTGGTCGGACCCCCCTACAGCGATCGGGGAGATACTCAGGCTGAACTCGCCAACGCCGCCTTGACCGGTATCGTCCGCGTTAGCCCGCTTGATCTGCGTCCGACAGTTCTCAGAAGCATCAGTCACGACGTTGTCAACGATCTGTCGAGCTGCGGCCGAGTCGGGTGCCTGCGCCACAGCTACATGCGCATACTCGTAGATCAGTGTTCCAGTCCCTAGATCGAGGCGACGGTTGCGAAACGACAGCGCTGTTTGGTCAACCGGTGCACTGGGCCGCTTGTAGTTCGCCGACTTCACAGGCACCGATGTTCCCAACGACCAATCGACTGTGGACGTTCCTGAACAGCTGAACCCGCCGTTGGTTTGCCATGCCTCTTTCGGTGCCGCCGATCCTTTGTCCACAGGGCGACTGGTGTCAAGGACCCAGCCTGTGCCGAAGGTCCGAGCCAACGAGGGCAGCGACCGAGCAACGGCATCAAGAGTCAGCCGAGCAACCGCGACGATCGGAGGCGACTCCGCCGTGGATGTCGCCATCAAGGTGGTCGACGTGGTGGGTGTCGCGGCTGGCACCGACGTGGTGGTTGTAGTGGTAGCGGGCGATGCGTACCGCACCGACTGACCGACGAGCGACGCAATGACTCCGGCGAACACGAGCGACACCATAAGCACGGCGACCCCGAGGCGAAGCTTCACCTAAGTGAAGCTATGAGCTACGCCTCGGAATGGGTCACGGCTTCTTCACCCATCCATTCGCGCAAGGTGTTCTTGAGCTTGATTTGTTGAATGAAGATGTCGTGCTCAGGCCCGACCGTGCCCGACGTTTGGGGCGACTTGAAGTAGAAGCTCAACCATTCTTGAACCCCTGATGCTCCGGCCCGAGAGGCCAAATCCTGGAACAGCGCAAGGTCGAGTACCAAAGGTGCGGCAAGAATCGAGTCTCGGCACAAGAAGTTCACCTTGATCTGCATGGGGTATCCCATCCAGCCAAAGATGTCTATGTTGTCCCAACCTTCCTTGTTATCTCCACGGGGCGGGTAGTAATTGATGCGCACGACATGGTCGATGTTGCCGTACAAGTCGGGATATTTCTCCGGCTCAAAGATGGTGTCGAGCACTCCGAGCTTGGAAACTTCCTTGCTCTTGAAGTTTTCTGGATCGTCGAGTACTTCGCCGTCGCGATTGCCAAGAATATTGGTCGAGTACCAGCCCCGCAGACCCAGCATTCTGGCCTTGAAGCCAGGCGCCAACATGGTCTTCATAAACGTCTGGCCCGTCTTGAAGTCCTTCCCACAGATGGGCACCTGCCGCTCTCGGGCCAGCTGCAACATGCACGGTAGGTCGGTCGACAAATTCGGTGCGCCGTTGGCGTACGGAACACCAGACATCAACGCTGCGTACGCATAGAGCTGGCTGGGCGAGATGTTGGCATCATTTGCCAACATGCCAGCTTCGAACGATGCCAGCGTCTGATGAACGTCGCTTGGTTCTTGGTACGCCTCGGTGGAGCCGCACCAAACCATGCTCATCCTGTCGCAACCCTGCTCGATGCGAAAGGTCTCGATGTCGGCAATAAGTTGCTCGGCCATCTCGAACTTGTTCTTGCCATGCTTCACCCTGGTTCCGTCGAGCCGGCTAACCCACCGCTGGTCGAACACGGCGTCCATAGCGACCAGACCTTCGAGGTCCTTGGAGATGGGCGCCAGGTCACGCTCTTCGAGAACGCCAGCGGTTCGCGCTGCTTCCAGTGCGTTTGCCGACAGTGGATCCCACGCTCCGAACACCAGATCGTCGAGCGACGCCAGCGGCACGAAATCGCGAATGAGCGGATTGCGCCCCTGGTCGCGGCTGCCGAGACGGATGTGGGCCATTTGGGTGAGCGAGCCGATCGGCGCGTTGAGTCCGCGGCGAGCAGCCATGACACCGGCAATGAACGTGGTGGACACGGCACCGAGGCCGGGAGTGAGAATTCCCAGCTTTCCGGTGGCGGGGGCGATTACTCGTGAGGTCGGCACGCTACGACGCTAGTGCCACTTCAAAAAATGGAGCGCACTAACGCGGCGCATCTAGCCTGCCTTCGGCGTCGCTTGCTCACTACCGTTCGCTTCACCGCTCCGCCATCTAGGGCCGGACGATTGGTCCGGTCTCGACAGCTTCGAATGCTGACCCGGGAATCGCTTTCAACGCATTGAGTTGATCGTCGTTCCAACGTGGGTCGGTAGCACCCGAGATGTACCAGTTCGATCCGTTGTCGGCAACGATCATTCCATACCGCTTGAGGGCCACGGCGATGACCCGCGCTTGCCCCGTCAACGACGTGATGTCGTAGCTGGCCTTCAACCGGAACCGAAGACCCATTGGCGGATCATCGGTGTTGGTGGACGACGAGGCCACATGGGTGGCCGGCAAGATGTAGGCCCGCTGTGTTCGCGAGACCGTGAACCGCAACGCATGGTCGATTCTGCCGGCCGCCACTTCGTCGAATCGGGTCAGCCCGGGAAAGATCGGCAGGCCTGCTGCGTCGGCAGATGTCCAGCCAAGTGGTCGCAGTGCATTGGATCGAAGGTTCCATCGAGCGCCCGACTCGGCCGACCACCCAGCGCCCGAACGCTGAGCGCCAAACAGTTCGAACAACCCGCAGGTTCCCTGTTGAACGACGAGCACGTGACGATCCGAGCCACCTTCGACCGGCGCGTTGGGAGGAATCGGAAAGGGACCTGGGTCGCTTTCGTCGCCATAGGCCGTGTACGTGATTGGCACGGTCGGCTGGTCGGCCTGCACGACGATGTAAGGAATGCCATAGCTCGGATCGGCGCCAAAGTCGGGATGAACCCGGGTACCACCCTGGCTATTGATCCGAGCCACGAAGCGGTCGGAATTTGCGTGGACAGGCAATGTCGAAACATCTCGGTTCCAGGCGTTGTCGGAAGGAAACACGCTGCATCCGCCCACCGTCGGTGCACCATCTTCGGGACACGGGACGTCGGGATTGGGTCGATAGCACGGCCCCTTGACCCGGACAGCCGGTTGAGAGCCCAGTACCGGTCCTAGTTCTCGATCAGCAGCGGCCGCCATGCCCACGCTAAGCACCACGACGAGTGCCATGGTGACAGTTCGTTGTATTCGCATGGAATTACCTCCAGTACGCCCGCGCTCGAAAAGGATAGCGGTGCAACGGTGCTGGTACGTTGCAGGTCTGATGTCACGAGTTCGTACCTATCACCGTCCCGAGCACCTTGATGCCGCGCTTACGCTGCTTGCCCGCACCGATGTTCCTACCCGCGCCCTCGGCGGCGGCACCATCGTCAACGCCGATTCGGGCCTCGGTAGTAACCCAGCCCCGCCGGTTGATGTTGTCGATCTTCAGGCGCTTGGGCTATCGGGTATCAGCGAATCGGCGGGCGAGGTTCGCATCGGTGCCACCGCCACACTGCAGGCCATTGCGGATCACGCCTGCGCTCCCGATGTCATTCGCACACTGGCTCGTCGCGAGCAGCCGAGCACCATGCGTACCCTGGCGACACTCGGGGGTACGGTTGCGCAGCGCGACTGGGAAAGCGAACTCATCGCCGGGCTGCTTGCCTTCGATGCCGTAGTTCATTGGCGCACCGTCAGCACCGACGGAACTGCAACGGCCACTGACGCCCTTCCCCACGGTGCGCTCATCACAATGGTCTCGATTCAGACGGGTGATGCCGTCGTCGACCGCACGGGCCGCACGCCCGCCGACGTCGCCATCGTGTCAGCCGTAGCGCGTCGCCGAGTCGATGGCACTATCGCTCTCGCGTTGTCCGGTGTGAGCGCCACGCCTCTGCTGGTTGATGGACCAGACGCAGCAGCACATCTCACCCCTCCCGGCGACTTTCGAGGCTCAAGCGACTACCGCCGGCACCTAGCCCAAGTCCTCGCCACCCGCGTTTGCGAGAAGGTGTAGTCATGCAGATCACAATCAACCTCAATGGCACCGAGCAAACGCTCAACTGCGAGCCATCAGAATCGCTCATGCGCGTGCTACGGCGCGCCGGAATGGTCAGTGTTCGCTACGGCTCCGACAGCGGCGAAACAGGTGCAGGGGTCGTGCTCATGGATGGCATACCTGTGTCGTCCGAGGTGATGCTGGCTGCCCAAGCCCACGGTCACTCCATCGAAACCGTCGAGAACCTCAACAGTCCACGACACGACCTCCACCCATTGCAAGCCGTCTTTGCTGCTACAGGAGCATTGCAGTCGGGCTACTCGACCCCGGCGATGATCTTGGCGACCAAAGCGCTCATCGCCCGCAACCCGAACCCGACCGAACTCGATGTTCGCGATGCGCTGTCGGGAATCCTCGACCGCGAGACCGGGTACGTAAAACCCGTCGAAGCAATGTTGCGTGCGGCAACGCTTGCCCGCGGCGAAATCCCTGACCCTTACCGTCCGTTGTACCTCACGCCCATGACCGATGGTCGCAATGCCGTTGTTGTCTCGCCCGACGATCTACCACCGGCTGAGCCCAAGGCATATCCACGCATTGTGCCGTCCAAGGACGTACCCATCACCAACGTGGTTGGCAAGCCCGAGATAAAGGTCGACGCCGTCAAACTCGTGAAGGGTCTGCCAGCGTTCACCGACGATTTCGAGTACGAGATGCGCAATCAGCTCATCTGCAAGGTCCTGCGTTCGCCTCACGCTCACGCCAACATCATCGACATCGATGACAGTGCTGCTCGGGCTCTACCCGGCGTGGTCGACGTTATCCATTACAAGAACGTTGCTCGCGTCCGCTACGCCTCGGGCGGTCAGTCATGGCCGAACCCGCGCCCGTGGGATCAGGTCAGTTTCGACAACAAGGTTCGTCATGTCGGCGACCGGGTGGCGGCGGTCGCGGCCGAAACCGAGGAAATCGCAGCCGCCGCGCTGCGACTAATCAAGGTGAGCTACGAAATACTGCCGTTCATTCTCGACGAACGAGTTGCCATGGAGCCGGGCGCGCCGGTCATCCACGACGAGGACGATTGCGACGATGCATTCGACCGCAACCGCAATATTGCCGTGCACATTCATGGCAAGGTCGGCGACATCGACGGCAAGATGGCCGAAGCCCACCGCGTCTTCGACCAAACGTTTCGGGTCCACCAGGTGCAACAGGTTCCCATCGAAAACCACATCGCAACTGCGTGGCTCGACAGCGACGAGCGGCTCAGTATCCGCACCGCAACGCAGGTGCCGTTCCATGTTCGCCGCATGGTGGCTCCGCTGCTTGGCCTCACCATTCGAGACGTTCGGGTGCTCAAGCCTCGCATCGGTGGAGGCTTTGGCGCGAAGCAAGAGATGCTCATCGAAGACATCGTCGGCCATCTCGCCATTCGTACCGGTCGGCCCGTGCGCCTAGAACTCGATCGCGAGGAAGAGTTCGTTTCCAGCCGTACACGCCATCCTCAAACGATCCGTTTCCGAACCGGTATCGACCATACTGGCAAGCCAATCGCCATGGATGTGTACACCATTGGCAACACCGGCGCCTACGGGACCCACGGCCAAACGGTGCAAACGGTGTCGGGCATGCGAGCGCTGTCGTCGTACAACTGCGACGCCAAACAGTTCACGTGCGACGTGGTGTACACCAACATTCCCGTACCCGGCGCGTACCGCGGCTACGGCGCGCCGCAGGCGTTGTTTGCCCTGGAATCGCACATGGAAGATATCGCCCGCGAGCTCGGCGAAGACCCACTCGAGTACAAGCGAAAGTACTGGGTGAAAGCCGGCGACAAGGTCGACATTGCGCCCTATCTCGGTGAACGCGAGAACCCGCCCGACTTCCACATCCCCGAAGACGAACTCCCTCGCGTATCGACCACAGGCATCGAGGAATGCGTTGCTCAGGGTCAGCGAGCTATCGGCTGGCATCGACGCCTCGACCCCACATGGACGCACCCCGCCGATCAGCCGCATGTGCGTCGTGGGCTCGGCTTCGCGTTTTGCATGCACGGCTCAGGCATTCCGTTCCTCGACATGGGCGGCTGCTCAATCAAGCTCAACGACGATGGCAGCTTCAACCTGTTGGCCGGCGCCGCCGACCTGGGCACGGGTGCCGACACGGTTATGGGTCAAATCGCAGCCGAGGTACTAGGCGTTCCGTTGCACGACATCGTCGTCTACTCCGCCGATACCGACATGACACCGTTCGACGTTGGCGCCTATGCATCAAGCACCACATACATCTCGGGCACAGCGGTGAAGAAAGCCGCCGACGAAGTCCGTTGGAAGTTAAAGGTCCGGGCCGCCCTTATGTTGGGCCTCGATCAGCCGTGCGAGGTCGAGTTGCGTGACAAACGTTGCTGGGCCCCCGACGGCCGATCCCTGTCCCTGGAAGAAGTGGCTCTCGACTCGCTCCACACCCAGGATCAAAGCCAAATCATCGGCACTGCCAGCTACTGGTCGGCGGATTGCCCGGCTCCATTCGCCGCGCAGTTCGCCGAGATCGAACTCGATATTCAGACCGGGCAAGTCACGGTGAAAAAACTCGTGATGGCAGTTGATTGCGGCGTGGCGATCAACCCGGTGACTGCGTCGGGGCAAATCGAAGGTGGCATTATCCAGGCGTTGGGGTATGCGCATTGCGAGGAGTTCGCCTACGACGACGCGGGGCGCATGATCAACAGTCAGCTCGGGCCGTACAAGATTTACCGTGCCGACGAGATGCCCGAGATCGACGTGTACCTCGTTCAGACCATGGAGGATTCGGGACCGTTCGGGGCCAAGGCCATTGCCGAAATCCCGAAAGATGGCGTGGCACCGGCGCTGCGGGCAGCCATAGTCAACGCGACGGGCGTTGCCATCAACGAGATTCCCTTCACCCCGGAACGGGTCTACAACGCGCTTCGTGCGGCCGGGGTTTCGCTCTAACGTTCCCGGCTACTCCAGACCGCGAAGGTCGCTTGGTACGTCGACGGCGTGTTGGCGCAGGATAACCAGTGGAACGATGTCGAGGGCACGTTCGTGGGTGCTGCCCAGTACCACCGGGGCAGCGGCATCGGCATGGTGGGCTCGTAGCCAATTGGCCGCGGTGACACACCAACGGTCGCCGGGTACCAGGCCCGGGAATCGATACTGCGGCATTGGTGTACTGAGGTTGTTGCCGATGCTTCGTTGATGCTCCAAAAACTCGGCCGTCATGACCGCGCAGATGGTGTGGCTACCCAAATCTTCGGGTCCGGTGCTGCAGCATCCATCGCGGAAGAACCCGGTGACCGGGTCGGTTCCGCACGGTTCCAATTCGCCACCCAACACGTTTCGCTCGATCACGCGTTCAGTATCGCAGGATGCCACGCTGTCGGAGTGAACGAACTTGTTATTCCCACCACCATCGACGACGTCGACGACGCCTGGATCAGCGACGTGTTGCGCCGGGCCGGTACAACCACCGGTTGGGCCAGCATCATCGGTCGAACACAAGTGGGCGAGGGTGTCGGCATCATGGGCCAACTCTTTAAGCTCAACTTGGCCCACACCAATGGCGACGGACCCGACAGTCTCATTATCAAGCTGCCATCGCCGTTCGACGAGAACCGGGCGCAAGGCGTGGCTCTTGGCATGTACGAGGCCGAGGTTCGCTTTTATAACGAACTAGCTGGCAGCACGTCGAGTCGCACACCCAAGAGCTATTACGCGCGGATTCGGCCAGGCACCGCCGACTTTGTGTGTGTACTTGAAGATCTGTCGGACATGGAAATGGCCGACGAGGTAGCCGGCATGTCACTCGCCCAAGCCGAGGCCGCCGTTGGCGCACTTGCGCAACTGCACGCGTCGTGGTGGGGTCGTGTTGCTGCCGACGAGTTCGACTGGTTGCCGGGTCTCGATCATCCTCGAATCGCCGCGGTGAGCGCGGTGTACCCGATGCTATGGCAAGGCTTCCTGGCCAAGTTCGCCGATGTGTTGCCCGACGGTGCTTCCGAGGCCGGTGACCTCATAGCGCCGCGGTGGGGCGAGCTCATGGCTCATTTTGCGAAACGGCCCATGACGTTGCTCCATATGGATTTTCGCTGCGAGAACATGTTTTTTGGTAGCCCGCTCGGGGCCGAAACAGTCACGATTTTCGACTGGCAAGCCATGGGTCGCGGCCCCGCCGCGTACGACTTGGCATACCTGCTCGGCGGCAGTCTGCCCACCGACGTGCGGCGTCAGCATCAAGGCGCGTTACTCGACCGCTATCACGCAGCGCTAGTAGCTGATGGTGTGAGCGGCTACAGCCGAGACGAGCTCACCACCGATTTCCACTACGCGTCGATGCTCGTTACCGCCACGCCAATCTTCACCGGTGCAACGTTGGACCTCGCGAACGAGCGCGGCAAGGCGCTCATCGGCGGCATGGGGCGCAGGCTGTTCAGCGCCGTGGTCGACCATGACGCCACAGCACTCATGCCATAGGCGGGCGAACCCGACTTGTTCGGTTGAATGCAAAAACAGCCGCTCAACCGGTGAAAAAACACCCGTTGAGAGGGTGAAAGTGCTACGCTAGGTCGTGGCCGAAATCGTTCGACGTGGAATCGAGAACGCGATCGAACGTGCAATGGCCGCGTTCCCCGTGGTCATCGTCGAAGGTGGCCGAGCGGTCGGGAAATCGACGACGTGTCGGGCCATGGCGGCCGCAGCCGGATGGTCGGCTCCGCTCGATCTCACCGATCCCGGTTTGCTCGCAGCGATTCAACTCGATCCGATTCGGTATCTGGCCGCACTAGCAACGCCGGCGATCATTGATGAAGCCCAACTCCTGCCCGAGCTAGCTATCTGGGTTAAGCGAATCGTCGATGATCGCGGTGGTGTGGCCGGACAGTTCATTCTCACTGGCTCTGCCCGGCTTGGCCGTCACCAACTCGGTGGTAGCGATCCGCTTGCTGGCCGCTCTCTGCGATTGAGAATGTGGCCACTGACGCAGAGCGAACGCGCCGGAAACCTGGTGCCGATCGCTGAACGGCTCTTCAGCGACGCCATTCCGGTCTTCATGAGCGACGTGCAGTCCGCGCCAGCCGACTGGCGGCGTGGCGGGCTACCGGGGATGCCGGGCGTGCTGGTTCCTGGCGATGCTGGCTTGTGGGAGCGGGCGTTAGGAGCGTACGTCGAGTCGGTGCTTCCTCTCGGTCCCACCTCGTCGCGAGTCGATCTCTCACGGTTGATGCGAGCATTTCGGTACCTCGGCTCGAACCCGGGGCAGCAACTCAACATCGGCCGAATGGCTAACGAACTGCAGATCAAAGCCGATACCGCACGGTCCTATCTCGAAGCGCTCGAGGCGTGCTTCTTGCTGTTCCGCGCCGAGGCTCATCGACCCGCCGAACACCGCGTCCTGACAGCACACCCACGCGTGTACGCGACCGACGTTGGCCTAGCGACGTGGGCGGCCCGGATGATCGACCGTCCAGCCACACCCACGGAAGTCGGCGCGTTACTCGAGAACGATGTAGCGGTCACATTGGCCTCGAGTTGCGAGTGGGGACCTCAGCACATCGTCGTTCGCCATTGGCGTGACGACCGGGCAAAACGTGAGGTGGATCTACTGCTCGTACACCCCGACGGGCGAGCTGTACCTATCGAAATCAAATCCGCCGAGCAGGTCGGGCCCGCAGACACCGAAGGCCTACTTGCATTCGCCACCGCGAATCGACCAGCGTTCCACCGTGGCTACCTCATCTACCAAGGTCAGCGCGTTATCGACTTGTCACCGCCAGATATGCCCGACCGGTCAGTTGTCGCTGTGCCAGTCGGCTACCTCCAGACAATGGCGTGACAACTGGCCGGTCGGTATCGACCGTTCAGATCAATTCGAGGCGCACATTGGGGGAAGCGCCAAATGTGGGCATCGGCCATATCGCCCGGCGTGCCGCACATTCGACTGCGATCGTGATTTGGCCCGCGAACTTGCCGAGAGACCGACGACGACCCGCACCCGGTTGAAGCTTGAGGCCAGCCAGGGCGAGTTTTGACACACCACAGAAGCGAGTGAGCCACGCTCTCGAAACGCCCGCTTCCGGGCCAAACGGTGCAGATCGTTGGTCGGGCGAGGACCGGGTCGGACTCCTCGACACTAGGAGCCGGTACACTCCTAGCATGACCAACGAAGGACGGATCGTCACCGCTGCCGACATGGACACGATGACCCCGCAGGAGCGGGCCGATGCCGTCGATGCAAGTACAATCCGTTCTTGGGACGAGGTTCCCGAACCGTTCAAGTCGCGGGTCCTTGAAACAGCTCGCAAGCTGTCATGGCTCTACTAGTGAACGCATCGCTGACACGCCAGAAGCGCAGGGGCGACACTCACTAGCACAATGCCGTCTAGCCGAACACGTCAGCCTTCAGCCATGAACCGAACGCACTCCAACCTCGCTGGCGAGATGCGTCATAGACACGTCGTGATCTTCCACCACTAGTCGATCGACGATCATCGATTCCCGCACGATGCCAACCCGAAGCACGCCGGGGTCGAGTCGGCACAGCAACCGATCGTAGTACCCGGCGCCAAACCCGAGCCGGCCCCCAGCACGATCGAAAACCAGGCCGGGCACCAGCACGACGACAAGATCAGTCAGGGGGATCCGAGGCGCGTCACTTGGCGGTTGTAAATAGCCGAACGAATGCCGTTGCGTGGCGCTGTCGGCTGGGTGCACCGTGAGCAGGCCTGCTGGATTCGTACGAGTAATGGCAAACGGACCAAGATCGGCTCGGGCATACACAGAGCTGAGATCCACCTCACCCGGCATCGCCGAGTACCCCACTACCCAGCCTGGCGGGGCAGTAGCAAGGAACTCAGACACGTGACGAGCGATGGTGGCATGGTCGGGCTCGCCCATCTCGGCGCGTCGTTGCTTCGCCCACGAACGCCAGCCAGCTTTGTCTTGTGATTCCACGCGGCCGAGACAATAGAGGCTGACAGCGGCCAGAATGAAGGAGTGACGCTGATTCTCGCTGCATGGTTCATAGCGACCCCAACGCAGACCCCACACCGAGACTGGGGCGTGCGAGTCGTCGATGGTGACATCACCGCCACCGGGCCGCACGCCACGCTACTTGTCGACTACCCCAACGACGATGTGGTGCATGCCTTCAACCATGTACTAATGCCAGGCTTTGTCAACGCCCACACCCATACGTACGGCGTACTCGCCCACGGCATTCCCCTCGCAAACGCCCCGTCGGGATTCTGGAGCTTCCTCGACGACTTCTGGTGGCCGAAAATCGAGGACGTCCTCGATCACGACATGATCGTGGCGGCAACCGACTGGGCCTGCTACGAGATGCTTCGCTCAGGGGTCACCAGCTTCTACGACATCCTGGAAGCGCCATTCGCCATCCCCGACGCTCTGCTCGCTCAAAAGGAACTCGTGGAAGCACGAGGACTTCGCGGGCTACTCAGCTTCGAGGCCACCGAACGAGTGTCAGCAGCGAACGGGCAACTCGGCCTCCTCGAAAATCGGCGTCTCATCGAAGCGTGCCGCCACGACGCCAGCCTTGTCGGTGGGTTGATGTGCTATCACACCACCTTCACCTGTTCGGCTCCCTTCATCGAACAAGCTTTCGCGCTGGGCCACGAACTAGGCGTCAACGTGCACGCCCATTGCAACGAAGGTACCCACGAGGCTCAATGGTGCCTCGACAACATCGGCCAACGAACAGTGGAGTACTACGACACGCTGGGCGTACTATCGAACCGGTTCCTCGCAAGCCAATGTGTGCAGCTGTCGGAGCGTGAACGCATGCTGCTTGCGACACATGACGTGCAGTGCGTGCACATGCCACTGGCGAACTGTGAGGTGGGCGGCGGCATAGCGCCGGTGCCCGAACTACTGGCGCTCGGGACGAACGTTGCGCTCGGCAGCGACGGATACATCAACGACTTCTTCGAGGTCATGCGCGGCGCGTTCTTGCTCCATAAAGGTCGGCTGTGCGATCCAGGCGTCATGCCCGCGGCTACCGTTTTGTATATGGCAACCGAGGCTGGCGCGCACGCACTCGGGTTCAACCGTGTTGGCCGTCTCGAACCTGGGTGGGCCGCCGATTTGCAACTCGTCGACGCTCGGTTTCCAACACCGGTACACAGTCACAACCTGTACGACCAACTCGTCTTGTACCGAAACCATACCCACGTCACCGACGTCATGGTTGCGGGCAAATGGAGGGTACGAAACCGCGAGGTGCTTGCACTCGACACCGAGGTAATGCGCGCACGGGTCCACGAACAAGCCGAGCGATTGTGGGCCAGCGCATGACTGCGCTCTATCGCGAAGCGCTCGCTGCGGTCGATCGCGGCGAGGTGGTCGCGCTGGCAACCGTCGTCTCGACTCGGCGTTCTGTCCCGCGACGACCCGGATCCAAAATGGTCATATACGGCGACGGGCGAACGTCGGGCACAGTCGGCGGCGGCGAGATGGAGTCACGAGTCATCGCAGCCGCACTCGAATCACTGCGTACCGGTATCGCCATCAAATTGAGCTATGAACTGCTTGATCCCGGCGTTGGTGACCCGGGTGTATGCGGAGGAGAGGTAGAGATCTACGTGGAGCCATTGAGCCCCGATGCAACTATCTACGTGATTGGATGCGGGCACGTTGGCCGTGCCGTCATTGACCTCGCCCACTGGATGGGATTTCGTGTTGTCGCCGCCGATGATCGAGCTGAACTGGTCACAGCCGACCTGTTGCCACATGCCGACGTTCGCTGCGCCGGACCGATTGCCGACGTCGTCGCGAGCGCGCCGATCACCTCCAATACCGATGTCGTTTTGGTAACCAGAAACGTTGGGGTCGATCTCGAAATCTTGCCGGTGATCTTGGCCTCCTCGGCTCGAAGCGTGGGCGTCATGGGGTCCAAGCGTCGCTTCGCCACTACGGTTGAACGACTCAAGGAACGCGGCAGTACCCTCGAGCAACTCGCACGTTTGCGTTCGCCCATCGGTCTCGAAATTGCGGCCGAAACACCGCGTGAGATTGCGGTGTCGATCATGGCCGAGATCGTCCAAAGTCGTCGTGCGAGCGCCACCTAACCGGCTTGTCGTCGTGCGCGGCGGCGGCGACCTAGCCACCGGCGTCGTCTGGCGGTTACACCGTGCAGGGTTCCCGGTGGTCGTTTGCGAGCTGGCACATCCCTTATCGGTTCGCCGGGCAGTATCATTGTCGAGCGCTGTTCACGAACAGCGAGTCGAGATCGAATCCATGGTGGGCGAATACACCACGGCTAACAACGCCGTCGCCCTGACTCAGCGCGGTGTCGTTGCCGTGATCATTAGCCCGACATTGCCTGACCTAGGAGCCGACATCGTCATCGACGCTCGGCTCGCCAAACGCAACATCGACACCACCCTCGACGATGCGCCATTGGTGGTCGGTCTTGGACCCGGATTCACTGCCGCACTCGACTGCCATGTGGTGATCGAAACGATGCGTGGCCACCGTCTTGGTCGAGCCATTTGGAGCGGGTCGGCCCTGGCCAACACTGGCACACCGGGCGAGATCGGCGGGAGGGGGGCCGAGCGGGTACTTCGTTCATCCGTCGAAGGCATTGCCGTGTGGCGATCAGCGATTGGTGACACCGTCACCGAGGGGCAGCTCCTAGGCCACATCGAGGGGCTTACCGACGGCAGTGTCGTTGCACCCTTCGATGGGATGATTCGAGGCCTCGTGCGGTCTGGTACCCACGTGACGGCCGGGCTCAAGATCGGCGATGTCGACCCTCGCATCGATCACGACGCATGCTTCGAGATCAGCGACAAGGCCCTTGCCGTTGGCGGCGGGGTCCTCGAAGCGGTCCTCACACTCCGATGACCGAAAAGCTCGCCACCATCTTCCAACTTGGCCAGCGAGAAGTTATCGCCGTTGTCGGGGCCGGCGGCAAGACCACATTGATCCACCGGTTATACGACGAACTGGTTGCCGACGGCCGGTCGGTAGTGATCACGACGACCACCCATCTTGGCGTCGGCCAGGAACTCGGTCGAAACGTTGTGGTCAAGGGTCGTAAGGGCGACAAGCTCGTTGGGCTCACCCCCGCTGAAGTCGGCGACTTGTCGAAACAGTTCGACTACGTATTGGTCGAGGCTGACGGAGCACGTCACCGACTCGTCAAGGCTCCCGATTCGCACGAGCCAGCAATCCCCACTAGCGCCACGCTTGTCTTGTGCTTGATGGCCGCCGAAGCTGTCGACCGGGTTATCGAAGATGTCGCTCACCGGCCGCTGCGGGTAGCGGCGCTGGCGGGCTGTTCGCCATACGACCGGCTGACGCCAGCACGCGCCGCCCAGGTGCTGCAGAGTACCGATGGGGGTCGAAAGGGCCTCCCCACGCAGGCTCGGCATCACATCGTTCTGATCACTCGGCAACTCGACGACGAGCCCAAGGCTCGCGCTGTCGCCCTGGAACTGACCCGGTTTGGCGTCACGGCGGTGCAGGTCGACCTCGGCCGAGGCGTCCACCAAGCTGCCGATGTCGGTTACAACCGCGCGGCTGATACCTACGTGGCGGGCCGACCCGACTATCCGGCACAGCTCGACGATTGGCTGTGCGGGGAAACCGGGCTCGGTCTCGGGCCCGACCGCCAGGTCGTCGATGTTGCCGCGGGAACCGGCAAGTTCACCCGGTCCCTCATTGCAACCGGCGCACATGTGACTGCGGTAGAACCGGTGGCCGCCTTACGTTCGGCATTCGTCGCGCACTACCCAACCGTAGCTGCGCTCGATGGTGTCGCCGAACAGCTTCCACTCGGCCCAGCCAGCGTCGACGTTGCCACAGTGGCCCAAGCCTTTCACTGGTTCGACGCCCCTCGAGCCGTCACCGAACTCGCCCGGGTGATTCGATCGGGCGGCACAGTTGGTCTCGTGTGGAACAGGCGTCGAACCGACGATCCCTTGCAGGCCGCGTTCGAAGCGGTCGTCGCTGAGTATCGAGGCACAACACCGTCGCACCACACGTCGCGTTGGCGCGACGCGTTCGGACACGACCAACGTTTCGATCAAGTCATCGATGGCCACTTGAATTTCGACCCACTGTTCACTGTCGACATGCTGGTCGCACGCGCGCTCTCCACCAGCTTCATTGCCGCACTCGGCGATGAACAACAGGCACTGGTCGCCAGCGCCATCCGAGCCCTCCCCACGCGCATGGGGCTCGGTGAAGTGTTCGAATTTCGACACGTCACCGAGTTCCACACCATTCGCCGGCGCTAGCCTTGCCCGATGCTCCGCGGCAGCGTCAACCTCATACCCGAAGCACCCATTGGCGACATCGTTGGCCTGGCACAGTTGGCCGAACAGCTTGGCTTTGAACGGTGTTGGGTGTACGACGAAGGACTCGCTACACGCGATGTCTATGTCACCCTTACGGCAATTGGTCTCGCAACCCGACACATCCGCCTCGGCACGGGAATAACAAATCCGTATACCCGCCATGTGTCGAGCACCGTCACCGCCATCGCAACGCTCGACGAACTCACGGGTGGTCGCGCCTTCCTCGGAGTAGGTGCCGGAGGAAGCCTTACCCTCGGGCCGTTGGGAATCGAGCGTACCGCACCGCTCACCGCCGTTCGAGACATGCTCGTTGCCTGTCGAGGCCTGCTGTCGGGCAACCCGGTCACCATGCAGGCCTCTACGTTCAAGCTGAACAACGCCCGGTTGCCGTATGGCCGACCATCCCTCGAACTGTGGCTTGCCGGCCGCGGTCCCAAGATGTTGCAACTTGGCGGCGAACTGTGCGACGGGGTCTTTCTCGACTTCCTTCACCGCGACTTCGTGGCCGACTCCATAGACCTGGTCCGCCAGGGTGCCACACGAACCGACAACAAACCGCAACTGTGCTATTCGACCATGGTGGTCACAACCCAGGCCGAACTCGACGCGGTGAAACCCCACATGACCTACCGGCTCGTTGATTCGCCACCGCACGTTCGCGAACTGCTCGGGGTCACCGACAACGACGTTCACACCATCCGTAGCGCCATGTCCGATGGGCTGCACGCCGCCGGGCAGTACATCCGCGACGAATGGGTGACACCGTTCGTGATAGCCGGATCAGTATCTGAGTGTGCTGAACAGCTAGCCCGATTGTTCGATGAACACGCCATCGACGAGTTCCTGTTACCGGTTCTCGAACTCGACCATGCACCAACACTTCTACGCACGGTCGCCGATGTCCTTCATGCTGGCTAACTCTCCCCGCTTCGACGAGCCGAACTACACCCGAGACGCGACGGCAGTCCTACGTGAGTTCGGGGGGCACGTCGACGTCCAACCGCCGCTTCCGCACCTTTTCGAGCCAGTCAATCAGCCCGTGGTTTCTGACCCGAGGTCAGAGCCACTCGTGAAGGTTGAGCACACAAGAATTCGAGTGCTCGACAACTACTTTCACGCCGGCTGGTCCACTGCCATCAGCGGGGCGTGGCTGCGCACCGAAGCCACTCAGCGGCTCAAGCAGGTTGCCGAGTCGCTGCCGCCGCGCTGGGGACTGGCGATCTTCGATGCGTGGCGGCCACTCGATCTGCAAGCTGAGCTCTATACAGCGGCGTACAGTAACCCCGGACTACCCGAGGGTTTCGTAGCCTTCCCCGACCCCGATCCGCTTCGACCGCCACCTCATCTCACCGGCGGAACGGTCGACCTCACCCTCACCTTCGACGGAACGCCCCTCGCCCTTGGCACCGGGTTCGACGGGTTCACCGAAGCAGCCGAATTTGCTGCGCTCGAGAACGAACCATCGCCCGAACGCGAGCTGCGCCGCTGGTTGTACCGGCTGATGACCGCGCAGGGATTTGCGGCGATGACCTTCGAGTGGTGGCATTTCGAGTTCGGCACCCGGCGATGGGCCGGCATCTATGGCTGCCAACCGCTGTATGGACCAGCGCAGCTGCCCCAATCCTGACCCTGCACTCAACTAGCTTGTCTTCGTGCGTCGGCTGTTGGTACTTGTGCTCGTTCTGGCTGCCTGTACGCCAACCGCCCCCAAGGCCACACCAAAGACGACGGCCGCCTCGCCTGTAGCGACTGCAGCCGCCGCTTCCTCCAGTGTCCCAACCAGTGTCGCCCCCACGACGACCACAACCATTCCGCTCACGGTCGTGCCCGAGGCGGCTGCATTTTCTCCAACGGTGGCCCGGGTATACGACAGCCGAACGGTAGCGGTCCTCGAAGCAGGCGAGCGGCGAGACATACCCGTCTCAGCACCCGCGGGCGCAAGCGCAGTGCTGGTCACAATCACCATGTTCGGCACGACCGAGGCGGGAAACCTCGTGGTGTGGGGTGACGGCGAACCACCGCCTTTCGGGACGGTGTACGTAGCGGGTGACGGCGACGCTGTGGGCAAGACCGTTCTCTCGACGCTCGGAGCTCAGGGCACAATCAGCGTGTTGAGCTCGACTCGTACCCACGTGGTTGCCGACGTCGCCGGGTGGTTTACACCGTCCCCTCGCGGTGCCAGCGCCGGGCGTTTCGTTCGCTCCAACGACAGCCGGGTCTTCGACGGCGATGTTTCAGGAACCAGCCCAGTACGCATAGCCCTCGATTCGGTCCCGGTCGATGCAACAGCCCTCGTGTCGGTGGCTCTCACCGACGCCGCGCCACCCGGATACGTCGAAGTGGTGCCCACCGGCGCCGCAGCAGGCCTCGTCTCGCAGTTGCAGCTCCCAGCGTTAGGTTGGACCGCCACGAACCTCGTTGCCGTGGCCAACGGACAGGGCCGCTCAATTTCGCTCAGTGCATCGTCGCCGTGTCGGGCAACGGTCGATCTGGTCGGTTGGTTCACGGGGCCATCTGCACCCAAGGACGTCACGGGTCTCGTTGTTCCGCTCTCGGGCAATCAGCTCGTCGAACAGCACCTGATCGAGCCACCCTTCCGGCGTAATTCGTCGCTCAAGACCGCCGGGCTTCCTGTCGCCAGCGCGTCGGCCGTTTGGGTAGACGTGCACGCCAGCAATGTCACCGATGCCGGTCAGGTTCGCGTCTACCCCGCTCAGCGTTCACGGGGGCTGAGCGCGCTTGCCCTGCCGGGTGCCGGGCTCGACACCACGTCGTCGCTCGTGAGCAGCGTCGGAACCGGCGACGAGATCTCGGTAGCGGCTGATCAGGCGATGGAGATCGCACTGACGTTACGAGCGTACGTGATTGGTCGACCGGTTCCACCCGATCCGCTGATTCCCCGGGTGCCCGCAACGGCTCAGGGAACCCCGGTTCCAGCTGGGTTCGATGCCACTATCGAGCAGATGCTGTTTGAAACAAATGCACTCGGCGCAACTGTCGCCGTAGCCAAAGACGGTCGCCTCGTTTTCGCCCGAGCCTACGGCGCTCGTGATGACGCCGAAACGCCCATGCGAGTCGACTCACGGCTGCGATACGCGTCGATGACCAAAACCTTCACGGCTGCCGCACTTTTGCAGCTTGTCGAACGGGGGCAAGTAGCGCTTGACGAGCCAGCGTTCGAGCTTCTAGCTGGACGATTGAGACTACCGGCCGGTCATGATCCACGCTTGAGCCTGATTACCGTTCGGCACCTCCTGAGCCATACGTCGGGATTAAGAACATCGCCCGACCCCTTCTTTAACGAGGAACCTGGTGTTGCCGAAGTGTTTGGGTTACCCGGGGCCGATTCGTGTCAGAAGGCGGCACGCTGGTTTGTTTCGTTACCCATGACGGGCGACCCCGGCGCTACCTTTGGCTATCGAAATATCAACTATTGCCTCCTCGGCCTATTGGTAGAAGTCGTGTCCGGCCAGTCGTTAGCTGACTACCTGACACAGCATGTGCTGTCGCCGCGCGGCATCGACCAGGTTGGCATCGGTCGAAGCCAGCGATTCGCAACAAACGACGTTGCCCATCGCACCCCACCTGCGGACGTGCCCGGGGGTGGGCTGTTTATGGAAGCCCTAGGAGGTGCAGGAAACCTGGTTGGTTCCACTGTCGACCTCGTGCGTTTTCTGGACGGCCTGGACAACGCCAAACCCGGCCCGCATCTCCTGAGTGACGATATGAGCCGTCAGTTGGTGACGGCCCAGCCCAATACCGGCGGGTGGGGGCTTGGGCTCGATTTGTTGGACACCGGACGATGGGGTCACACCGGTGGATTACATGGCGCAAGGGGAATGATGCTGCACCAGGCCAATGGGGTGACCTGGGCACTCATCATCAACGGCTCGGTCGCCAATCACCAATCACTGTTCGATGCAACTATGCGCCGAGCGTTGGCCACCGTTAGTCAGTGGCCAACGTGGGATTACAACAGTGAACTGCCGTAGCGACGTGTCAGCTTCGTGGCTGGGGCCAGGTGCCGTATTCGCCGTCCATACCTGCATTCTGGCGTGCCTCTGCGAGTAGACCGCGCACGGCGGGGCCGAGCTTGGTTGGGTCGTCGATCGGCGCTGTTCGGGGGCCTCGGTGCCAGCCTTCGGCGATGGCCAGAGTGGAACCAGAAGCTTCGAACACGCGACCGGTAACCCCGTCGCTCTCGCGTGACGCCAACCAAGTGACGATCGGAGCAATCCAATGAGGCGCACGCAGTTCACGGTCGGCATCGGTTTCCGGCGCCGGGCCGAGCCCTTCGGTCATACGGGTCAGAGCAACGGGCGCCACGGCGTTCACCGTGCAGCCATAGCGTGACAGCTCAAGGGCGGCGATGTTTGTAAACGCGGCGATGCCAGCCTTTGCTGCGCCATAGTTAGTTTGGCCAGGGTTGCCATAAATTCCTGAGACCGATGTGGTGTTGATAATACGACCCGATGCTTCCTTGCCAGACTTCACCTGTTCACGCCAGTACGCCGCAGCCCACCGAGCCGGGGCGAAGGTGCCCTTGAGGTGGACCTTAATGACCATGTCCCATTCATCCTCGGTCATGTTGACCAGCACTCGGTCGCGCAGGATTCCTGCGTTGTTGACCACTACGTGCAGGTCGCCGAAGGTCTCGATGGCCTGGTTCACCATGTTCTGGGCACCTTCCCAACTCGAGACGTCGTCACCGTTGACCACGGCGTTGCCTCCCATGGCATTAATCTCGTTGACCACCGATTGTGCCGGACTCACATCGCCGCCCGTACCGTCGATATTGCCACCAAGGTCATTGACAACGACCTTGGCTCCATGGCGAGCAAGAGAGAGTGCATGCTCTCGGCCAATTCCACGGCCTGCGCCAGTAACGATGGCGACGCGGTCTTCACATAGTCGAGGCATTCCATACTCCAAGCAAGCTCTGGGCAACGTTGAACCCATATCTTGCCGGTTCAATGCGGCGATGCTCAACTTCAAGGTAGTGGCAAGTACTTACCGTAGTGCTCGTGATTGACAAGAACCGGCCGATCAGAGGCGTTGATCACTCAACGGCAATGGGACGGAAAGTTGTGACTTCACAGAACTTCATCGCAGCGATCGAGGGTGGCACCTCGGCGCCGCACCAGAGCTACGCGACGCAGGCGCAACAACAACCTCCTCACGCGCCGCCACGACAGCCGCACCCACCACAACAGCCGTACCCACAACAGCCCTACCAACCACAACAGCCCTACGAACCACAACAGCCCTACCCACCCCAGCACTACCAACCACAACAGCCCTACCCGCCCCAGCACTACCAACCACAACAGCCGGTGGGACTGCCCCCGGTGGAAGTTCCTGTCATGTGGGGGAACCAGCACAGGGGCGAAGCGGTCGTACAGCCTGCGGCGATAACTGAATCAGCTGCACCCGCTGCGCTTTCATCGGTGGCAGAGAACTTCAACTGGCTCATGTCGAGCTTCGTCGAAAACACCACGGGTATTGATCAGGCGGTGGTGGTTTCGTCTGATGGGCTGCTCATGGCTGTGGCCAACCTTGATCGGCTGGCCGCAGACCGGTTGTCGGCCATCGTTACGGGCGTCCGGTGCCTCTCCGATAGCGCCGCGATCGTGTTGACATTGGGCGATATGAACCATGTCATCATCGAGATGCACTCCGCGTTCCTTCTGGTCTCGGCCATCAGCGGCGGCTCGTCGCTTGGTGTCGTCACCACCCGTGATGCGGACCTTGGTCTGGTGGGCTACGAGATGCGTCTGTTGACCGAGCGGGTCGGCGCGCAGCTAACGCCGGAGCTAATAACCGAGCTCAAGGACGCCATGAGTCGTCCTGCTGTCAGGTAATCACCGTCACCGGCCGGCGTTGAGCTGGCTGGCTAGTGCGTCGGCCACCGCCGTAGCCTGTCCACGGTGAGTACTGATGTGGCCGACGTCGTAGTGATTGGCGCGGGTCCAGCCGGTTGCTCGGCGGCGATCCATCTCGCCGATGCCGGCAAGCGAGTGGTTCTTGTCGATAAGGCTCGGTTTCCTCGCGACAAGTGTTGCGGCGACGGGCTCACAACAGGCGCGCTTCGCGAGCTAGCACGTCTGGGCTTTGCCCCATCGGACGTTCCTTCATGGAGCGAGGTCGGGTCCGCCTGGGTTCGTTCGCCGCGGGGGCGAGAGGTGGAGTTTCCCTTTCCCGATCACCGCGGGTTGTACGGCGCTGTCGCCCCCCGTGGTGAACTCGATGTAGCACTTGTGCGGTTAGCCACAACCCGAAACGTCACGGTGATCGAGGGCGCGGCAGTCAGCGACCTCTCGAATCGAGGAAGTGGCATTACGGTGACCATCGCCGGGCACGGCGACGTCCTTGCCAGCTACGCGGTGTGCGCCGATGGAATGTGGAGTCCCACCCGGAAAATGTTGGGTATTCAAACGAAGGGTTACCTTGGCGAGTGGCATGCTGCGCGCCAGTACGCCAGCAACGTAACGGGCACAGCGGCCGAACGGTTATGGGTGTGGTTTGAACCCGACTTGCTCCCTGGTTACGCGTGGAGTTTCCCCTTGCCTGGGGGGCGGGCAAACGTTGGCTTTGGCATTGCACGCGACACGGGAATCCGCACACAGGAGATGAAAGCTCTATGGACCAACCTTGTAGGGCGCCCGCACGTTCGCACAGCACTTGGGCCCGCCGCCGTGCTCGACGATCGCCATTTGGCCTGGCCAATACCCGCGCGCATCGACGATATTTCGCTCGGTACCGGGCGAGCGCTTTTCGTTGGTGATGCCGCGGCTGCATGTGATCCCATGACCGGTGAGGGCATTGGTCAGGCTCTGCTCACCGGACGCTTTGCAGCCCAAGCAATCATCGGCGCACGATCTGAGGAACCGACAACTGCGCTGGTCAACTATCAGAAACTCGTGGCCACCAATCTGGTGCCCGACCACCGGTTTGCTTCGCGACTCACGCGCATCTTGGCGTCGCAACGGGGCGCCAACGGATCCATTGCTCTGGCTGCTACGAACGATTGGACTCGGCGCAATTTTGGTCGCTGGCTGTTCGAGGACGAACCTCGCGCCGCGCTGTTTACACCGCGGCGATGGCACCGCGGTTTTCTTCGTCGAGACGGGGCCGAGTTACGAGCACGTGCTTCGTCCTAGCTCGCCTTTTGCGTCGCTTGCTCGCTCCCGGTCGCTTCAACGCTCCGCCTCTAGAGTTTCGACTGTGAACGTTGACGCAGTCATTGCACATGTCGAGAACGTCTGGCGAGACGACATCGTTCATCGCCTTCACGAATACATAGCGGTGCCCTGCGTGTCTGCGGCTTTCGACGCGGACTGGGCCGCGAACGGCCACATTCATCGGGCTACACATCTCATCGCCGATTGGTGTCGGATGCGAGCCATCCCCGGCATGTCCGTCGAGGTCCACGAGTTAGCCGGTCGGTCGCCCGTCATCTTGGTCGAGGTCGTGGCAACTCCCGGGTCGTCAAATTCCGACACAGTGCTCCTGTATGGGCATCTCGACAAACAACCAGAAATGACGGGATGGCGTGCGGGGTTGTCGGCCTGGACCCCCGTGCGTGAAGGCGACCGGCTATACGGCCGGGGCGGAGCCGACGATGGGTACAGCGCGTTTGCGTCGTTAGCCGCCATCGAGGCGCTGCGCGCTGCGGGCGGCTCACACACACGCTGCGTCATGCTTATCGAATCGAGCGAGGAGTCGGGAAGCACCGACCTTCCCGCCTACGTCTCACATCTTGCCGAACGACTCGGCACGCCATCACTTGTCGTCTGCCTCGATTCGGGCTGCGCGGATTACGACCATCTCTGGACCACCACGTCGCTTCGAGGATTGGTCTCCGGGGTTCTTACCGTGCACGTACTGGACGAAGGCGTGCACTCCGGCGAAGCAAGCGGCATCGTGCCGTCGTCGTTTCGTCTAATTCGACAGCTACTCGACCGGATTGAAGATGCCACTACCGGACGCGTGCTCCTGCCCGAACTTCATGCCGAGATCCCGCCTCATCGTCGGCAGCAGGCGATCGATACCGCAAACGTTCTTGGCCACCCAGTGAGCGACGACTACCCGTTTACGGGCACGACTCGGCCAGTCACGCCCTATGCGGTCGACCAGCTGTTGAATCGAACATGGCGGCCAACACTGAGCTACATCTCCGCTGACGGATTTCCACCCTCGAGTCGCGCCGGCAACGTCCTCAGGCCGTCCACATCCCTGGGATTGTCGTTTCGCCTACCCCCCACCGTCGACGCAGACCTGGCGCTCGCTGCCGTTTCGGCTGCGCTCACTGGCGACCCTCCGGCCGCCGCATCAGTTACATTCCACGATGCCCACGCCGCTTCCGGATGGGATGCTCCGGCCAACGCTGCGTGGCTATCGGACGCTTTGACTGAGGCGTCCGAAGCGCTGTTCGAGCGGCCATCGCGATCGTTCGGCGAAGGTGGGTCGATCCCGTTCATGGGCATGCTCGGTGCACGGTTCCCCGACGCTCAATTCATCGTCACAGGTGTGCTTGGGCCCGACAGTAATGCTCACGGCCCCAATGAATACCTGCATATTCCGACCGCTGAGCGCCTCACGAGCGTCATTGCGCTGCTACTCGACAACCACGCACGCCGCTGACCGCGTACGTTAGGCGGGCGGTTCTACCAGCCGAAAGCAACTGTCGAGAACATCGCTGTTGGGCATATGTGCAGTAGATCCGTCGTTGAGGGTCAGCTCGAGCGTTGCTGGCCGAAGCGCCACAACGGTGCCCACCACCGAGCCAACAGTTAGCAGCATGCCAGGAGCAATGAGACCCTTCAGGTACCGACCTGCGGCGATTTGTCGGGCTACATCGCGCCCTCCTAGGCCTATCAACAACGCTGCACCCAGCGAGAATGCAAAAACAACACCGGTAACGAGCAGATTCACGATGGTGGTGTCGATACCGAGTTGGCCAATGCCCACTAGCGCAGCGAGAGCGACAATACCCGTAGCGACACCACGTTCCACCGCCGGCTTGCGTTGTTTGGTGGCCTTCAGAATCGCCCGGCCCACGGCGAGCGCCGCCAGCGAACCGGCCACTTTCCCGGCAATCAAGAGCACGCCAGCGATGAGGACTCGGGGAAAATAGGTGATCAGTTGACTGGGTAATGGCTTGAGCGACTCGGGACTAAATTGAGCGACAGAAATCATGATCCCAAGACCAACAGCGCTCCAGAACAGAAAACTTGCGACTGCCGGCGCTACTTGGCGAAGGGCATCGGAACGACCTGGTTTTGTCAATTGGCGCCGAGCGATCGTCGACAGCACGAGACCAAGGACGAGACCGGCGATCGCTATGCCCAATGCAATCAACCATTTCATGTCGGATTGCTTTCCTCTGTAGACAGGGTGGCCTCGCCGGGGTTGAGAATGACCGCAGCGGTACGAAGTCCGAGCCCAAAGAGATCGAGCAAGACCTTAGCCGTATCGCTGCCTGACGGCCTACCGGCCAGCGAGGCGGCCAGTCGCTCCTGCATGCCATCACTGGGTTGGACCGCTTCGGCCAACGATTGACTGAGCGTGCTTTGTAGCGAGGTAAGCGCTTCGAGTCGATCGCTGGCTTCGGGACGCGTGGACAGATAGCGCTCTAGCTTGTCTGGCCGGCCTTCAAGCCACATCAGCAAGGTTCCGTCGGTTGGGTTTCTCGCGCTGCTCATTACTTCCACTCCTCTAACTGAACCGAAAGAGTGCGTCGAGCCCGGAAGAGTCGCGTCTTTACTGTTGGCAACGCAAGTTCGAGGATGTCTGCGATCTCGTCGTACGAAAGATGCTCAACTTCACGAAGAATGACAATTGACCTCGTGACCGGGTCGAGTTGGTCGAGTGCCGCCCACACGTCGTGCATCGCCGAACGTGCGACGACAGTACGTGCGACGTCGGCTCCGGTGTGCTCGGACGGCAGTGCCGACAATGTCTCAGGGTCACGAGACTCGTCGCGCCTTTTTCTCAGGTACGAGATTGCGCAGTTATGGGTTATTCGAAGTGCCCAGTTCTTGAGCGGTGCGTCACCCCGATAGTCGTCGAGGTGCAGCCATACCCGCACGAGGGCCTCTTGAACAATGTCCTCGGCCAGCGAGCGATCGCCAACGATCGACTGAGCGACGCGGAACATCGCTGGGCTGAACTCGGCGACCAGTATTTCGATCGGGGCAGCTGCCGGAACCGGAACAACGTCAATCTCTGGCCTCAAAGGAGAAACTTTTCTCTCGGTCGGATCGTCCACAGGAGCAACACGGCGAGTTGGAGTGTACGAGGATGAGAAGCAGGCGAGATCATGACTGAAGGTTTGCAGCGCCAGCACGCGAAGACTGGATACGAACCCAATGTTACCGCAGGCCAAGCAGTCGGCGCGGCAGAGTCCCTGCTGTTGCTGGCGATACGCGGTGACGTGTCATGCGCTAGCGCCGCCGAAGCGCTGCGCGAGGCAGAGGCCAGTAATCAAACACATGCCGTTGCAACGTATCGAACCGCACTCGCAGTGTGTCTGCGAAAGGCCGGACAACCCCAAGAAGGTCTGTATCAGCTCGTCGTGGCCCTCAGCGAGGCGACCGATAGCGGGCCAATAGGTTTGCAGGCGTTCATAGAGACCGCACTCACCGATGCGCGCGCGGCTCAAACCACTCGGCGCTAGCTACCTGCGTCGATCACCAAACCGATTCCAGTGGGTCACGGCCTCGACCGGCTTTCGGCGCGCCTGGCCAAAGTTGCCCGCAGGGTACCCAACAGGGACGAGCGCTGCGATTTCGTAACCGTCGGGTACCCCAAGCGCCGACAACGTTTCGTCCGTGTAGATACGAATTACGGTGGTCAACGCTGTTCCAAGTCCCAGCGAACGGGCAGCAACACAGAAGTTCTGCACCGCCGGGTACACGCTCGCGTACAAGGGACCAATGTCCATAGGACCCTCGTCGTCACTAGGCGACCATGGGATAATCGGCTGCAAGAAGAGCACCAGAGCGGGGGCTTCACCCAGATGAGCGGCGAGATGGTCGCTGGCGTCTCGGGTACGTCGCCAGCTCTGTTCATCCTCGGGAGTACGAAACGACCTCGGCGTGCCAAGAATCTTTTCATAGCGGTCATACGCTTTGGCATACAGTTCGGCTACCTGCGCTTTGGGCTCGGCGTGCGTGAGCACAAGGTATTGTTGAGGCTGCACGTTGCCACCGCTTGGTGCTTGCTGGGCGGCACGCAGACACGTAAGAATCGCCTCGTCGGCCACTGCCTCGGTTGTGAACCGCCGAATAGCCCGAGTGGTCATGATTGCTTCGATGGGATCCATGGATACCTTTTCTACAAGTCATCGACCGGTGAAGACCGGTGCGCGTTTTTGAGCCAATGCGGCCAAGGCCTCTTGGTGATCGGCCGATAGAAACGTGACCAACTCAAGTGACGTGGCCAAGTCGAAGCTGTCGAGCAGCGCTCGTTTGACCTGAGCGTTGACGGCAAGCTTGGTGTACTTCACTGCGAGCGGCGCTCCGGCGGCAAGTCGCCGTGCCCAATACAAGCCCCGCTCGGCCAGTTCACTACCGGAGACCACCTCGTTGACGAGGCCCATCCGCAGTGCATCGGGGGCCGACACTGCGTCGCCGGTCAGCAGGAACTGCTTGGCGAGAGCCGGGCCAACCAAAAGTGGCCAAATGGCTGTACCGCCATCGCCCGCGACGATGCCGACGCGAACATGCGGATCGGCAATAACAGCATGGTCGGCCATAACGATGAGGTCACACAGCAACGCCACGGATGCACCAAGGCCAACCGCCGGACCGTTGATTGCGGCCACAATCGGCAGCTCGACATCAAGCAAATCCCAAATCAACTGGCGCGCATCGCGTCGCAGGTGTTCGAGGCGCTCCACGGTATTGAGCGTTGGGAACCAGCTGTAATCGCCGCCGGCCGAAAATGCTTTTTTCGACCCGGTGAGGAGCACCGCCCTGGCCCGGTCCTCGCGTTTGAGGTCTCTGAACAGCTCGGCCAGTTCGCTGTGGAGCACCTCGTTGACCGCGTTCAGCTCGCTATTCGGGTTATCGATAGTGACGACCAGCACGTCACCGTCGTATGCGGTCCGGATCGATTCCATTCCCAACCCTAGAACTGGCTGGTGTCGATTGACTGACCGAGCAGGACGCGACCGGCCGATTCCAGAATCCGAGGAGACACCATGAGGTGTTGTGTTGCGGTGTGCACGTCGCGATGGCAGCGCTGAAGCGGGCTCGTATTGAACACCGACGATCCTCCAGCCGCGTTATACGCCAGGTCAGTTGCTGCGGCAGCTTGAGTGGCGGCATGCGCAGCTGCCATTCGCACCCTCACGCGTTGATCGATTGACACGCGATCACCGCCAAGCGCGGTCTGCCAGCCATCGTTGAGGGCTTCGAGTAACCAAGCCCGAGCCGAGCCCAGATGTGCCTCGGCTCGCGCTATGTCGAACTGCACTAACGACGACTGCGCGATCGTCTTTGTGCTCATCGACGGGCGCTTTGACGCCGCCAATGCCACCACTTCGTCGATAGCCCTACGGGCGATGCCGAGGGTCGTGGCAGCCACACCGGCCGCGAGCAGGTTGAAGTTCGGGAACCGAGCCAACGGCTCATCGACCATTGCCCGCGCCGCTAGTGGCAGCACGCTGTGGTGTTCGGGTACAAAGACATCGACCATCTCGAAATCATTCGAACCAGTACCTCGCAAACCGCTGACAAACCAGGTGTCGTGGATACTGATCTCGGCCGACGGCGCGAACATGAGCCGGAACTCTTTCGTATCGGTTATGCACCCGCCCAACATCCACTGGCAATGCTGGCCGCCACTTCCCCACTGCCAACGTCCCGTGACTCGCCATCCACCTGGAACTGAAACCGCAGTACCCGACGGTGCGTACGCTCCGCCACTCACGGACAACGGATTTCGATAGATGGTCTCGGCCGCCGAAGGTTCGAGAAATCCGGCGAGCGATGACGTAGTTGCCGCAATCATCACGCACCAGCCAGCAGCACCGTCACCCCGGGCCACCTCGGCAATTGCTTGCACGATGTCCATGGGCGACGCGCCTGGCCCGCCGTACGCCTGGGGCACGCCCATTCGCATGAGTCCTTCTGCGACGAGCGTTTCGACCAGGTCGCTCGGTAACCGCCTCGAGGTCTCGGCAGCATCGGCCGCCTCCCGAGCAAACGGTTCGGCCCGGCGGGCAGCATCGAGCACATCGGTCATTCGCGAAGCCTAGAGGCGAACCCGCTAGCTTGCCTTCGGCATCGCTTGCTCGCTGCCGCTCGCTTCACCGCTCCGCCATTAGGTGAAGGGTGCGACAGGCGGTGCGACTGCCTGGGCCTGGAGTGAACCGCGGTTACAGAGTTGGTTTCCGGCGCCGGGCGACCGTACCAACATCAGGCTCATACAGGTGCCGACAATGCCAGCACCCAAGGGGTTCGGGTGCATCGACTCTTGCACCAGCGCCCACAGCGGATCGCCAATGGACCAGTCGCTCGATACGCGCGGCACCCCGTTGACGGCCGTACCGCTCATCTCACGAGCAAGCCGACAACGTTCCCGGCCGAGAAATGCATCGCGAAGGTGTAAAACACTCACGTTGGCGATACCGGCTGCCGTGGCGTCTAGAGCGCCGTGCAAGATGGCGTCACCAATCATCGGCGCGCCGCGAGTGTTGAAGTAGCTAGCGTCGGAACTGTAGAACAAGCAGCCCGAATCGCCGGGACGAAAGATGTTGAGCGCACTGGCGTTAGTGGCCGGATTGGCAGTGAGGTTCGGGTATGCCTCCATGATGAACTGCCACTCCGTCGGCGCATAGCCAAGGCCGGTCATTGTTTGACTCACGTCCATGATGAGCGCGGTGATTCGACGACGCAATTCGGCAACACTGCGAAAGCCCCGAGCAGAGTTTGTACCCTGCTTGTTTGGAACTGCTGTTCGAACTGAAACTGGCAGCGCGGCCCGAACGTCAGCCAGTTCTTGGTGCAGGTCTCGACCATTCGGGCGAAACCCAGATCGTTGGCGCCCATGGCGACATACACCGCTTTCAGATTCGTGGTGGCAGCCACCCGAGCGAGGTTGTACGCCTGGGGCACCTCGCCCGGGTACTGGTCGTTGGCCGAAAAGACGTCGTCTGTGTCACCGCCCGAGCACGCCAGATCGAACGCCCGGTCGACGCCTCGGACAGTGAAGATCGACGCGAGGGGAGACCGATGACACGCATTCTACGCGGTTGTCGAGGTGGTGCCGACTTGTCCGGCGGCGTTGGTCGTTAGACCGTCAATTCTATTACTCGTGCCAGGAACATAGCCACCTGAACCCTCGCCTGATGCGAAGCTGTCGCCCAGTTGGGCGATCGACGTCGGACGTTTCGCCCGGTTGGGCTCAGTCTCAAAGCGGGTTGCGTAGGCAACTGCTTGGTCGGGCGTGGCAGCGGGGCCACCGACGCTCGGCAGGAACCAGTCGGTCGAAGGCCCAATGGCGTCGGAGCCCTGCCAGGCATAGAACTTGGCGGGGACCTGGGGCGTCTGCGCGCCAGAAGTCGACGGAGCTAGCCCGACAACAAGCGCAATCACCGCTAGGGCACCGAAGTACGTTGTCACCCTGTTACTCATACGATTCCCCTGACTCGGCCTCTACCCCCACGGCAGCCAACCAAGATGCAAGCAGATTTCACCGGCTTCGACACTGACTTTGCATCATCTTGACAGCACCGGCCGCTTTCTGAACACGGCGCCCGTGAAATCGGACCCTTTTCTTGAAGCGATCAGAACGCACTGCCGAGTCGTAGAGCTTCGCTCAGTTCATGTGACACGGGAACAAACCAACTGGCGACTAGGTTGTTTCCGGAGACGGGCATTCCGCCCTGAAAGGACCAAGAGAGACTCAATGCCAAACCCTGTACTGAGTGACAAGGCGCTGCGCAATGCCGCCGCCGCCGGATCGTCAGCTACCAACGCCGGATGGGCTGCTCCCAACCCCGCGGCGACCTACCTACCCGTTCCCCCCCTGAGCGATGGCCCGGTCTCGGCGTACAGCTCAGAGCACATGACCTTGGCTGGCACATCAACCGCTGCTGGGGTGCTTTTTGCCGTGCTGCTTGCTAGCGCCGCCGTCGGCTGGTCACTCGTGAAAGTCACCGAAGCGGGTATCAAATTCCCGGGCTGGCTGATTGTTAACATCATTGTCGGCTTCGTGATGGCCATTTTGTTGAGCCGAAAGCCGCAACTCGCACGAATACTTGCGCCCATCTACTCGGTCGTGCAGGGAGTGTTCCTCGGTGCCATCTCGCATCTGTACGACGCAAGATACAGCGGCATTGTCGTCCAAGCCGTCGGCGCTACGGTGGCCGTGACCGGTGTGATGTTCTTCCTGTGGAAGACCCAAGTTATCAAGGTTACTGATCGGTTTCGCCGAACAATCGTTGGCGCAACCATGGGCCTCATGGTGTTCTACGGCATCTCGATGCTGCTGTCTTTGTTCGGCGTCACGGTGCCGTTCCTCAACAGCTCGTCGGGTCTCGGCATATTGTTCAGCGTCGTTGCGGCCGGCCTTGCTGCCTTCAACCTGGCGCTCGATTTCGATTCGATCGAGCGTGGCGTTGCCGCCCGGATGCCTAAGCACATGGAGTGGTACGCCGCGTTCGGCCTCATGGTCACCGTCGTCTGGTTGTATCTCGAACTGCTGCGTCTGCTTGCCAAGTTGCAGGATCGCCGCTAACCAGCAGGCATATCTGAACATCACATGAACGATGGCCCCGGTCGCTTGACCGGGGCCGTTGTTGTTGTGTTCAGTTCTTGTTAGTCTGCGTCACCCTCTGAACACTGAACAAACACAAGTGGCTCCTTGTTCGTGAATGAATCAAGTTGCGGAACTGTATTCATGGCATCTCTTGCCTTATCTCGCGGACGAACCAGCCGATTACTTCCTTATGTCTCGTAGGACCCTCCTCGCCCTCTCCCTGGTTGTCACTGCAACCATTGCTGCTGCCCCTGCTCTCGCCACCGGCGACCAGGCCGTAGATGCAACGGGCAGCACAGCACCCAAAGCAACCGGTTCCGCTTCCGCAACACCAGCGTCATCCGTGATTTCGACACCATCGTCGTCCGGATCCGCTGCCAGTTCATCTACCTCAGCCAACGGCGGTGAGACCTCCAGCTCCACATCTGCAGGCACCGGCTCGTCGACGTCAGCAGCCGATGGTGGCTCGTCGTCGACCGTCAGCGGGTCGTCAACCTCGGTCGGCGCGGCATCGTCCACCACCAAGGCAACTGGCACCTTGGGGACAACGACGTCAACAACCATCAAGGTCGCGGCGGCGGGCGCAGCGAACACCACAACAACGCTTCCAGCCATAACGATTCCTGCGGTCGCCAAAACCATCGAACCCGACAAGGTGCTGCCAAAGGGCATTCCTGCCACGCCGGTTGGCGGTTGGCCCATTCGGCCAATGGTGTTTCCCGTACTTGGACCAACCCCATACTCAGGCGGTTGGGGCGACTACCGAGCCGATATCGCCACGAACTTCCATATTGGCGTCGACATGATCGGCGTCAAGTTGCAACCGCTCGTTGCGACTGTAAATGGCACGATCACTCACACCGTCAACAATCACGTCACCGCCGGTTGGGGCTTGGTTATCACTGACGATGAGGGTTGGGACTACCGCTACTACCACATGAACAACGACAAGCCGGGCACCGACGACGCATCGAATCCGGAAGGTTGGCGCTACGCTCCAGGCCTCGGCGTTGGGTCACGAGTCGTTGCTGGTCAGCTCATCGGCTACATGGGTGACAGTGGCGATTCCGAGGCAACGTCACACCTTCATTTCGAGATCCACCGACCCGATGGCTCGCCCATCGACCCGTTCCCTAGCGTTCGGGCCGCCGAATTGCCCACGCGTTGCAACCCTCCTTCCGGACTCGGCGAACTTCCAAACTTTAGTCCGCCTACCGACACCGACGCCGAGGTTGTCGAGGTCACACCGCTGTCGGGCATTGGAAGCTTCCTCGTATCGGCCAACGGCACCGTCTTTCGAGTCGGTTCGGCTCGCGATATCGGCTGGGCACGGTATAACAAGGCCGACGGCGAATGCCCCCAGATCGGCAGCAGTCCTACAACAACTCGCCGCTAAGGCCTTGCCACTAGCTTCTGGCGATGGCCAAACCCACTGACCTCGACGACTTTCGTCATGCCGCGGCGACATGGCTGGAACAGCACGCGACCCTCGCACCGCGTGACTATGGGGCAATCCTCCCGCACGAGCTGTTCGAACACGGCAAAGCCTGGCAATGCCTCCTGGTAGAGCATGGTTGGGCTGGCATCCACTGGCCCAAAGAACATGGCGGTCAGGGTCTGACCATCACCCACACCCAAACGTGGATTCTCGAATGCGCACGTGCTGGCGTTCCCCCGTTCATCAACATGGTCGGCATCGTGCTCGCTGGAGGTGCCCTGTTGCGGTTTGGTACCGCCGAGCAACAACAGCGCCACCTAGCGCGCACTCTGACCACCGATGACATCTGGTGTCAGCTGTTCAGTGAACCAGGTGCTGGCAGCGACCTTGCGAGCCTCTCCACGCGGGCGGTCAAAGATGGTGAGCGGTATATCGTCAACGGCCAGAAGGTGTGGTGCTCGGGCGGCCGGTACAGCAACTGGGGCATTCTGATGGCCCGAACCAACAGCGACGCACCTAAGCACAAGGGCATCTCGTTCTTCCTGTGCAACATGACGCTGCCGGGAATCGAGATCCGACCGTTGCGTCAGATGACAGGGGAATCCGAATTCGACGAGGTGTTCTTCACCGACGTCGAGCTACCCGACACGGCACTGCTCGGGCCTGAGAACGAGGGTTGGAACGTCGGCATGGCGGTACTGACCAATGAACGTGGCCACATCGGCGCATCGGTGATCGGTCTCGAGCGTCGTCTCGCGTCAATGTCGGCCATGGCTGCGAACAAGAACCTCACAACGGTGGAGCGTGACCGACTCATCAGGCTTCTCAGCTCGGGGCGAGCCTACGCCGCGATGGGCCAACGCCAGGGTGCAGTTGCCTCCACTGCC
The DNA here is from genome assembly GCA_031415695.1 of Actinomycetes bacterium. Classification (GTDB taxonomy): domain Bacteria; phylum Actinomycetota; class Acidimicrobiia; order Acidimicrobiales; family Ilumatobacteraceae; genus JANOSH01. Next base: position 224,689 of record JANOSH010000051.1, on the reverse strand, counting down.
GCATCGCTCATGAAGCTGGGAATCACCGAGATGATGTTCGACGCCGCCATGCTTCGAGGTGACCTTGGTGGTCCCGATGCTCAGCTTGCCTCGGGTGAAGCTGCCGGCATGTTGTCGGCGCCGGGTGGCCGTATCGCTGGAGGCAGCAGCCAGGTACAGCGCAACATCATCGGCGAACGTCTGCTGGGTTTGCCCCGCGAGCCGCACGCCTAACCTACGAGGCGATGCCACTGCCGTGGTGAACGACTACCCGCCATTGACCGTCGCTCAGCACGAACATATTCACCGAGGCCACAGTGCCGCCGGTGGATGGCCCAAGGAGGTTCTCGTCGCACGTCACCCAAGCCGTGTCACCCACTACCTCGACATGCTCATTCGTGATGATGAACTGGTTGCCAGCACCCGATCGCAAAAGAGCCACCCAACTAGCGCTGATTCGTGACCACCCGCGAAGCGTGGGCCAGCCAGGATGAGTGCATGACGCCCGGTCGGAATGCTCCCAGAGGTCGCTCATCACGTCGAAGCTGCCTTCTTCGAACGCCTGATAAAAGGCAATATTTGCCGCCAAGACTGCGGCACGGTCGACCACGGAGCCACTCACAGCTTGGACGATAGGTCAACTAGACCGTCAGAATGCGGAGCGTGAACGTTCTTGACAGTTCGGACAACGTCCGGCTAGCCCTTCATGACCTGGGCGGCCAGGGTCCAACGCTCTTTATGTCCCACGCCACAGGCTTCCACGGTCGAATCTGGCAGCCGATCGCCGACCGACTGAGCGACCAATATCACAGCATCGCCGTGGACTATCGCGGTCACGGAGAATCCGATTCACCCGAGAGTGGCGACATGCGATGGGAAGGGTTCGGCGAGGACGCAAGCGTTGTCGCCGATCATCTCGGCGGACGCCTGTTTGGCCTCGGACATTCCAAGGGTGCAGCAGCGCTCCTGATGGCCGAGATTCGACGGCCAGGAACCTTCGCTGCCCTCGTTGTCTATGAACCAGTCATCTTTCCTACCAACGGACCTCGCCCTGCTGCCGACCATGCACTCGCCCAGGGTGCCCGCCGACGACGATCCACGTTCGCCACGTTTGACCAAGCCCTCGAGAACTTCAGTACCAAGCCCCCTATGAAGGCGTTTGATCCCGCATGCCGAGATGCATATGTCCGACATGGTTTTCGAACCACAACCGAGGGCACTATCGAGCTGAAATGTGCGCCCGAGATGGAGGCGCGAGTCTATGAAGGCGGGGGGCTGCACAAAACGTGGGACTCCCTCGGTCAAGTGCGCTGCCCGGTTCTTGTGTTGCATGGCCGCGTCGGACCCTTTGGGGCTGCGGTTGTGGCCGACAAGCTGGCGCCGCTCATGCCGAACGCAACAAGCTATGGGTGGGACTTCCTTACCCACTTCGGGCCGCAAGAAGCCCCCGGGCTCATTGCCGAGGCCGCTCGCTCATATTTCGACGAAGCCGTTCGTCACTAGGCTTGCCTTCGGCCGCACTTGCTCGCTGCCGCTCGCAGCGTTTCGTAGGGACCCACGATGTCCAGAGCGGTAACCCGAGGGAAAAGAACTGCTGCAATCTGCATGATGTGCTCAACTGTCATACCCCTCCTCTACGATGGGGGTATGTCGGTGGTTGTTCGGTCCTTCGAAGTTCCCACCAACCTGTCGCCGTCGCGGGTCGATTCGTTCACTACATGCCCGCTGGCCTTCCGGTTCTCCAGTATCGAAAAGCTTCCCGAGCCACCCGGTGTAGCCGCAACCAAAGGATCACTTGTTCACCGAGCGCTGGAACTGCTCTTTTCGCTTCCTAATGCCGAGCGGACACCCTCGAACGGCATGCAATGCCTCATCGAAGCCAGAGCCGAATACGAGATCGAGCCCGACTACGTTGGCTTGCGGCTCGACGACGCCGCAGCTGTAAAATTCATGACCGACGCGGAAACCCTCATGCAGCGGTACTTCACAATGGAAAACCCAGCCACCATTCGTGAGATTGGCATTGAACTACGCCTCGAGGTAGCTGTTGGCCATCTGCGCCTCAGGGGCATCATCGACCGGCTCGAACTCGACGACGACGGCGAACTGGTAGTCACCGACTACAAGACGGGTCGACCGCCGTTTCAGAGTCAGGAACAGTCAAAACTCGGTGGAGTGCAATTTTACGCATTCCTCTGTCAACAACTGTTCGGCAAGCGGCCATCTCGCATTCAGCTGATGTATCTGTCCACCGGCGAAACCATCGTTGCTCGACCGACCGAGCAGTCAGTGAACTTCCTACCGAAACGCACACTGGCTGTGTGGTCAGCCGTAGAAAAGGCCTGTTCAAGCGGCTCGTTCGTGGCACGACCAAGCGCGTTGTGTCCCTCCTGCTCATTCCAGGCATGGTGCCCGTCATTCGGTGGCGATCCAGAACGAGCAAGCGACGAAGCGCCAGCCGTGTACGCCGCGCTTGTTGGAACCCAGCTGTCCACAATCACCGTATGAACCCAGCCCCACCCGGGAACGTCGACCGGCTCGACGCAGCGTTCGACGCCATGCTCGATTCCATCCGCGGTCACGCATTCCCCGATCGAGTGTTCTACACCGCGTCACGACTCGGTGATTGGAGCCTCATCTGGCATCTCATCAACAGTGCCGGTCTGGCTACTGGGTGGCGTAGCGGCAACCAGTTTGTACGGCTCGCCGCCTTCATCGCGGCTGAATCGTTGCTTGTCAATCAGGGAATCAAACGACTTTTTCGCCGTGCCCGACCAACCTTTGCCGGCGACCACCCCCATCACGTCCGACGTCCATCGACCAGTAGTTTTCCGAGTGGACATGCCACAGCCGCCACCGTTGCCGCCATGCTGCTTAGCGCCGACCACACCAGGTGGTGGTCCGTGTGGGTACTCATTGCATTGGTTGTGACCATTAGCCGACCTTACGTGCGAGTTCACCACGCGTCGGACATCGTCGGCGGCGTCGTGGTCGGCGCCGTTCTCGGCTCGGCCTTTCTGCTCATACGATGAAGGCGTGACCAACCAGCACCGCTCAGACAACGTAATGAGCGCGGCCGAGGCATTGATGTGGCGGCTCGAGTCCGACCCGTTCCTCACCTCAACCTTTGCCAACCTGAGCGTGCTCGACCGACCAGTCGACCTCGATCGTTTCCGCCGACGAATGGAACGAGCCTGCGTCATCACCCCACGTTTGCGTCAACGGGTCACGCCTGGCGACAACCCACACTGGGAGGATGATCCCGATTTCGAGATCGCAAACCACGTGCGGGCGCTCAGCCTCGGGCGTAACAACTCGCTGCAAGCCCTGTACGACGTGGCGGCCCTGGCCGCTGTCACGCCGTTCGACCCTCGGCATCCGGCTTGGGAGTTTGTTCTTATCACAGGTCTGCGGGGTGGTCGCGGAGCCATGATCCAGCGAATGCACCACAGCTTGGCCGACGGCGAGGAAAGTCTGCGCATCTCGTTGCAGTTCCTCGATACAGAACGTGACGCCGCCGACCCGCCTCGGCTCGAGACTCCCCCGCCAGCCCCGCCGGCACCTGCACCATCGGAAGGGTCGAACCGTGGACGGTTGGCCGAAGCGGTCAGTCGTCAGATACTCGGGTTTATGGCAGATCCGACCAACACCAACGCTCTCAAGTCCGCCGCCACAGTGGCCCGCACGGTCTTGGCGCCGCTGGTCGACCAACCGCGGTCGCGGCTGTGGGCCGAGCGATCGGTTCGTCGAAAACTTGAACCGCTCCAGGCCCCGCTCGCCCCCATTCGAGCCGTGGCATCCGCGCTCGGAGGAACCCTCAACACCGCGTTCCTCACCATCGCCGCCGATGCCGCCGGCGCGTACCATCGACAACTCGGGGAGCCCGTCGACCATCTTCGAGCATCCATGGCCATCAGCACCCGCACCGAAGCATCGGGCGCAAATGCGTTCACGCTCGCCCGCTTCATGGCCCCCACCGCCGACATTGGGGTGAGCGAACGGTTCACCGCCATTGGTACCGCCATCGCCGAGGCCCGAGGTCAACAAGGCGCTGCCTCGCTCGACTCACTGTCTCAGCTTGCCGCCACGCTCCCAACGGCATTGATTACACGCATGGCTCGCGCCCAAGCCCAAACTGTCGACTTCGCCACCTCGAACTTACGCGCCGCATCGTTTCCGCTGTACATCACTGGCGCCAAGGTGTTACGAAATCATCCCATCGGTCCGCTCGGTGGCGTTGCATTCAACCTGACGCTGATGTCCTATTGCGGTAGCCTCGACATGGGCCTCAATGTCGACTGCGCCGCAATAACCGACCCGCCATTGCTGCGTCGCCTATTGGTCGATGCCGCCACCCGGTTCGCTCGAACCGTATAGCGAGGAACCTATTGGGCCGTTGGATGCGATAGCAGTGATCGCACATCGAGCAGTAGATCAGACATCTCGCCGGTGGACACCAACTCACGATTGACCATCTCGCTCAAGGCGCGATCAATAATGGCGAGCGCTTCGGTAATGACATCGGGCTCGTGGGTGCTGGTCATGACGTCCTCCTGAGGAGTTTTCCTCACTGTAGCTGGACCCAATGTCCGTTCGTGGATCGTATCGCCATGTGGACCGGACGCGACGTGCATCGAACGAACCAATTCCACAGCCGTTAGCGTCGCGTCATGGCGTTGCCCGGGGGGCCCAATCGGTTCCAAGTGGTTCAGGACACCATGCGCGCAGCCGTCGGAGCGTAATCTCGCCGGATGGATATTGCCAACCGACACGTCATCGTCACCGGAGCCGCAGGTGGTATCGGCGGGGCCATAGCCCGTCGGCTTCACGCCGCCGGGGCCCGAGGCGTTGTCGTCGCTGACCGAGACACCGCCGGCGTCAACGCCCTCGCCGACGAGCTCAACGACGCACGGGCAAACAGTGCGCTAGCGATCTCGGCCGATATTGGCACAACCAACGAGGTCACCCGATTGATCGACATGGCCGAGTCTCGGTATGGCACCGTCGACCTGTATGCGGCGAATGCTGGCGTGGCCCTTGGAACCGATCTCGAAACCACCGACACCGACTGGGACACGGCGTTCAACATCAACGTCAAGTCGCATTACTTCGCGGCGCGACGCCTCGTGCCAACATGGCTAGCTCGGGGCGAGGGATATTTCGTCTCCACCGCATCGGCTGCTGGGCTGCTCAGCCAAATCGGTTCGGCTCCGTACTCGGTTACGAAACATGCCGCAGTGGCGTTTGCCGAATGGCTCTCGATCACGTACGGCGACCAGGGCGTCAGGGTCAGCTGCCTGTGTCCGCAGGGCGTCAACACCAATATGTTGAACTCCGGAGTCGATTCCGCCGGCGCCTCGGCTGTTCGTGCCGGCGGAGTGGTTCTCGAACCAGCCGACGTGGCCGAAGTCGTACTGGCCGCCATCGTCGCGGAAAGATTTCTTATCCTCCCTCACCCCGAGGTACTCACCTACTGGCAGCGAAAGACCACAGATATCGACCGCTGGCTGGCCGGAATGCGCCGGCTGCAAGCGCGAATCGCCAGCAGTGCCTGAACCCCGTAGGGCGGCGCCGAGAATTCTGTCGCTGCTGCCATCGTCTACCGAAATTTCCTACCGTCTTGGCATTGGGCATCAGCTGGTAGGCGTTACTTTCGAATGCGACGAACCAGCGTTCGCCCGGTCCGTCCACCCGGTCGTTGTAGGGGGCCTTCACACAGCGGGGCTTACGCCCGCACAGATCGATAGCCTCGTGCGATCGTGCATTGCGGCAGGCGAGAACCTCTACACCCTCGACCTCGAACAGCTCAAGGGTCTCGCACCCGACGTGATTCTTACCCAAGACCTATGCCGGGTATGCGCCCTGCCAGCCGACAACGTCACCACCGCTCTTGAGGCGCTCGGTTGCACTGCCCAAGTTGTCACCCTCGACCCTCACACACTCGCCGACGTGCTCACCACCATCACCATTATCGGCAGCTGCTGCGACGCCGAAGGCGCTGCCGTCGAAGTAGTGAACAGCCTCCAGAATCGGCTCGACGCCGTAGCTGACGCAGTGGCTAATCAGAAGCGGCCGAGAGTGTTCGTGCTGGAGTGGACCGACCCAGCATTCATCGCCGGCCATTGGGTGCCCGAACTTGTTACTGCCGCCGGCGGCACCGCCATCCTCGCGTGTCCGGGAGAACGGTCAATCGCCGTCGGGTGGAACGACATAGTAGCGGCCTCGCCCGACGTGGTAGTCGTGGCTCCCTGCGGCTTCGGCCTCGACGACGCCGTCAACCAGGCCCGTACCGTTCTGCCACGCTTGCCCGCTGGCGCGCAAGTCTGGGCGATCGACGCCAACGCCTACACAGTTCGACCCGGACCACGACTCGTTGACGGGGTCGAAGCCCTGGCGTGGGCACTACACGGCGATGTCGTACCGGCCCAGTCCGACCGAATCGTTCGTATCCGATAAGCCGAACGTAGGAGGGTGAACGACCAAAGCACCCTCCCTCAACTCGCGTTGCTTAGTCGCTGTGGAAAAGAGGAAGAAGCCACCCGCCAACAAGATGGCTAGCATGCAGACGAGTGCAGCAACGATAAGACGACGTGTGCTCACAGCCCCAAAGGGTACTCGCAGGCGACACCACTACGGACGCTGTCCCGGTTACCGTGACAGGCATGAACAGACGACCATGGGCCGTTGTAGCCCTACTTGCGGTTACGGCATGCGGTGCGAATACCTCAGGGCCAACACAAGCGGCACCCGGTCAAGCCGCGGCACCCGCAGCACCCACCGCCGGTGCCGCAACGCCGACATCTGGTCCGCTTGCCTTTAGTCTCGCGAAGATCGGCGGTGGAAACGTCGATGGCGGTGCGTATGTGGGTAAACCAACGGCGTTCTGGTTCTGGTCGCCTAATTGAGGCACCTGCAATCTCGAAGCCCCCTCGGTCGAGGCGGTCGCAACGAAGTACGCAGGGCAAATCAACATCGTGGGCATGAGCTGGCAGGGTGATCAAGCCAGCTACGAGTCCTTCGTGAAACGCCACAAACTCACCTTCGTAAACGCAATCGACCCCGATGGCGCTGTGTTCGCCCGCTTCGGCGTGCCCGCACAACCAGCGTGGGTGTTCCTCGACTCGACCGGCGTTGCCAAACGGTCACTCGGCGTCCTGTCCGACGCCAAACTCAACGAGCTCTTGTCCAAGCTCACTTAGCAGGTGTAACACTGAGGCATGGATATCGTCATTAGTGGAAGTAGCGGCCTCGTTGGGTCCCTCCTCGTACCTACCCTGAAATCGGCCGGTCATCGAGTCATCCGACTCGTACGCGGCGCTGCAACCGGAGACTCAATTGCATGGAACCCAAAAGCGGGAACCATCGACGCGGCGTCACTCGAGGGTATCGACGCGGTGATTCACCTTGCCGGCGCTGGCATTGGCGACAAACGGTGGACACCGGCCTACAAGGCCGAACTCGTCAACAGCCGAGTGCAGGGAACAACGACGTTGGCCACTGCCATTGCCAGCCTCAACCGCAAGCCATCGGTCATGTTGTCGGCATCGGCCGTTGGTGTGTACGGCTCTCGCGGCGACGAGGTCCTCACCGAACAAAGCCCCCTAGCGTCCGACTTCCTCGCCGACCTGTGCGTCCAGTGGGAAGGAGCTACCAAGGCAGCTCAGGACGCCGACATTCGTGTCGCTCACCTGCGAAGCGGGATCATTCTGTCGGCAACGGGCGGCGCGCTCAAGAAGCAACTGCCACTGTTTAAACTTGGGCTTGGCGGCCGCATGGGATCGGGCAAGCAGTGGCAAAGCTGGATCGATATCGACGACGAAATCGCCGCTATGCAACATTTGTTGACTAGCGAACTTTCGGGTCCCGTCAATCTCACCGCGCCGGTTCCGGTCACCAACGCCGAGTTCACTCGCACACTGGGCACAGTGCTCAAGCGTCCGACGCCATTCCCGATTCCAACCTTCGGACCCAAACTCCTCTTTGGTAGCGAATTGGTCGACAACTTGCTGCTCGGTGGTCAAAATGTCGTACCGTCACGCCTGCAGGCCGACGGATACATCTTCCGTTACAGCACTCTCGATGGGTCGTTGCGGCACCTACTCGCATCGTGAGCGCTCAGCTCGAGACGTCTGATGTAACCATCATCGGCGCCGGCCTCGCGGGGCTTGCCTGTGCACGGGTGGTTCACGATGCCGGCTATTCGTTCCAGATACTCGAAGCAGCCGACGGCGTTGGCGGTCGGGTGAGAACCGATATCGTTGACGGTTTCCGACTCGATCGTGGTTTTCAGATCGCCTTGTCGGCCTACCCTGAGTTACAACGCCAACTCGACCTGCCCGCCCTAGAAATGCGGCCGTTCGCACCTGGGGCCCTCGTTTGGGCCAACGGCCGAGGACACGTAGTGGCTGACCCGTGGCGAGAGCCCCGAAGCATCGTGTCGACCCTCACAAGTCGGATCGGCTCGCTTCAAGACAAAGTCCGCATCGGCCTCTTGCGCCGTCGTGTGCTGAAGGGACCGGCTGCCGACCTGCTGCGCGGCGTCGATATCTCCACGGTCGCCTCGCTTCGTACAGCCGGATTTTCGGACACCATTGTCGAGTCGTTCTTTCGTCCCCTCGTAGGTGGTATCCAACTCGATCCGGCGCTCTCGGACTCCCGACGGATGTTCGACATCATTCTGCGTTCACTGTCCGAGGGAGATGCTGTTGTGCCCGCGAACGGCATGGGTGCCATCCCCGACCAGATGGCGAGTCGGTTGCCACCGAACTCCATCAAACTCAACACCAGGGTCTCATCTGTCTCGGGCTCAGCCATTCACACCACCACCGGCCAGGTATTGACGTCGCGGGTCGTTGTTGTCGCCACCGAAGGACCCACGGCGGCGGCGCTGCTTGGATTACCGGCCGTCGGCTCCAAACCGGCGACGGCAGTGTGGTTTGCGGCCGATACTGCACCGGTTCAGGGTCGCCATATCGTGCTCGATGGAACAGGCACCGGACCAGTGCTGAATGTTGCAGTGATGTCCGAAGTTGCGCCCAGTTATGCACCCCCCGGTCAGGCACTCATCGTCTGTTCGCTGCCAGGACTGTTCCTGCCCGATGCTCAATCGGCAGCGCGATCACAGCTGAGGGGATGGTGGGGGCCAAGCGTCGACCGTTGGCGACACCTACGAACCGACACCATTGCCCACGGGCAACCCACCCAGGAACCACCCTTCTCTCCCAAGCAGTGCGTGTCGCTCGGGGAGGGCCTGTTCATCTGTGGTGATCATCGCGACACAGGATCAATCCAAGGAGCACTGTATTCGGGACGTCGTGCCGGTCTCGCGGTATGCGAATCGCTGACCTAAAGGTCGCCAATTCTTGACCGGCCCTTGACCAAGGTTCGCACCCCCCAGGCCACACTAGATTCGTGCGGCAAGGACTGGTACTCGGGGCGGGCGGACTCGGTGGTATGGCCTTTCATGTGGCTCAACTCATCGAGCTTCGAGATCGCGGCCTGATCAACCCGTCGCAAGCCCAAATCGTCGTCGGCACATCGGCCGGCGCGCTCGTGAGTGGGCTACTGGCCAGCGGCATCACACTGGAACACCTCAAACAAGCTCTCGTCGACCGGACAGCAACGCCCGAGTTGCAACGCCCAATCGACCGCCTTTTGGCCCTCGAACTCCCGGGGTTCGCAGGCCTGCGCAAACCCGAACGTTCTCGGCGAGTTGCGGCGAGTCGCCATGCGCGAGTTGCTTTGTGGGGTACCAGTCTTTTCGGTGAGGGAGCGATCGACTCGCTGGAGATCGCCGCCGAGTTCTCAGGCGTCCTTCCAACGCGATGGCCCGAGCCGCTCCATATCTGCGCACTTCATCGCAACACCGGGCAGCGCAAGGTGTGGCATCAATCCCATGAACAACCAATCGACCTTGCCGTTGCCGCAAGTTGTGCGGTGCCGGGTGTGTTTTCACCTGTCACGGTGGACGGCGAAGACTATGTCGATGGCGGGTTCTGGTCGCCGACTAATGCCGACGTGCTTGCGGGTATGCATCTCGATGAGGTCGTTGTGATTTCGCCCATGTCGACGCCACCCGGCAGTCGACCAATCACTGCCGACCACGCGTTACGGCTCGGATTGCATACCCTCGTTCGGTCCGAAACACGGCTCGTGCGCAGCGCTGGAACCAAGGTCACCTTGATCGAACCACATCGGGCGGTGCGCCAAGCCATGGGAGTCAACTTCATGGACCAAGGCCGTGTTTGCGCCATCTTCGAAGCGGTCGAGTCGGGTTATTTAGCCAGCGTGTAGAAGCGCCGCTGGCCCCGATAGGTTTCTGGCGTGGATGCTCCTAAGAAAATCACCGTTCCCGAACTCAGCGCAATGAAGGAGCGTGGAGAAAAAATCACCATGCTCACCTGTTACGAGGCAACATTTGCCGGGCTGCTCAACGAAGCCGGGATCGACACCATTCTTGTCGGTGATTCGATGGGCATGGTCGTACAGGGCCTGCCCAACACACTGCCGGTGACGCTTGATCAGATGGTGTATCACTGCCGTACCGTGGCGCGGGGACTAACGCGCCCGCTGCTCGTGGGCGACTTACCGTTCGGGTCGTATCAGGTCAGTCCCGAACAAGCACTTGAAAGCTCGATTCGACTCGTCAAGGAAGGCCGAGTCGAGGTCGTCAAGCTTGAAGGTGGCCTCCACATGGCCGAGACCATCGAACGCATCACCCGGGTCGACATACCTCTCATGGCCCACATCGGCCTCACCCCTCAGAGTTACCACCGCATGGGTGGCCACAAAGTGCAGGGCCGCAAGAGCTCGACGATCGGCGCAGCGGCTCCCGGCAGCCGAGAGCGAGTCATCGAGGACGCTTTGGCCGTGCAGCAGGCAGGTGCAATGGCGGTGGTGCTCGAAGGAATCCCGCTTACCTTGGCCCGAGAAATCACCGAAATGCTTGACATCCCGACTATCGGAATTGGCGCAGGCCCTTACTGCGACGGCCAGGTTCTGGTACTGCACGACGTACTGGGGTTGTCGGACCTGGCATTGCGGTTCACCAAACGCTACGGCGATCTCCACACCGCAGCTGTCGAAGCTGTACAGGGCTACATCACCGAAGTGAAACAGGGCGTCTTCCCCGACGAGCAACATGCCTATAAGTGACGGAGCACACCGGATGAAACAGTTTCATACACCGAGCCCCATGCAGCACTGGGCCGATGAGCAACGTCGTGCCGGCCATCGCATCGCCATCGTTCCCACCATGGGCGCTTTACACGAAGGCCATCTGCACCTGATCGACATCGCTCATCAACATGCCGAACGTGTCATCGTGACTATCTTCGTCAACCCAATCCAGTTCAACCGCACCGACGATTTCGCCAAGTATCCACGGACCATCGACGACGACGCCGACAAGTGCCGGTTACGAACCGTTCACGCCCTGTACCTTCCGACGGCCGAAGTCATGTACCCCGCTGGCTACGAGACATATGTGGTTCCGGGCCAACTCGCCGACTCGTTGTGCGGCGCTGGACGACCGGGTCATTTCAAGGGGGTCACCACGGTCGTAACCAAACTGTTCAACGCAACTCGACCCGACGTGGCTATTTTCGGCGAGAAAGACTTTCAGCAGTTGGCGATACTGCGTCGGATGACCGACGACCTCGACTTTGGCATCGACATCGTCGGTGTTCCCACCGTGCGCGAACCCGACGGTCTTGCCAAGTCCAGCCGCAACGTACGCCTTTCACCCGACGATCGCCTGGCGGCCCGTTGCATTCCTGAAGCCTTGCAAGCTGCGCAGCGGTCGGTGCTTGCGGGCGAGCGGTCGGCAGCGATGTTGGCCGGACAGGCAGCCCAACACATTGGTCAGGAACTCGCGGCGCGCATCGAGTATCTCGACGTTCGCGACCCGGCCACATTGCAACCGGTACACCATCTCACTGGGCCCACGTTGCTTGCGGCGGCAGTATGGGTTGGCGAGGTCCGCCTTATCGACAACATCATTCTCACTCCGGCCAAATAGCCTGCCTTAGCCGATGGCGCCGCTCACGGCGTGAAGAATCACCCCGACCAGGCCACCAACAATGGTGCCATTGATCCGGATGAACTGAAGATCGCGGCCTATCTGGGTTTCGATGCGATCGGCGGTGTCATTCGGATCCCATTTGCGAACGGTGCCCGATATCAGCTCGGCAACCTCGCCGCGATACTGCTGCGCGAGATACGCAACCGCGCTGGTGATCCACTTGTCGACCTTGGCCTGCAACGTCGGATCGTCACGAACTGTCGAAGCGATCGAAATCAGGCTGTGTTCCAAACGTTGACGCAAGGGCGAGTTTTCATCGTTGGCTTGAGTGAGTAACGACGCCTTCAGATCGTCCCACAGCGCAGCAGACCACCTACGCATAGCTGGGTGATTGAGGAGCTCCTCTTTGAGCGCCTCGCCCCGGTCACGCATCTCGGGAGACTGCTGCAGACTGATGACAAGTTCGCGCATTCGCTCATCGACGTGGCGGCGCAAATCGTGGCGAGGGTCGGTCGAAACCTCGCCCACGAACCCGCGCAACCCGGTGAAGATCCGGTCGAAAACACGGTCATCGATCGGCTCCGGCACCCACCATGGTGATTCCTCGGCGAAGCGGGTTCGAAGACTCTCGCGTCGTTCGTCGAGCGCGTTGATGAGCCCGTTCAGCGCAGCCTCGAACAGTTCGTGGTGGCGCCCCGATTCGGTCATAACATCGAGGGCACGCCCGGCAAGGGGCGCCATGGGGATGGCACGGATTCGATCGACGACTGCCTGGTCAATGATCTCGCGAACATCATCATCTTTGAGCACCTCGACAACACCGCTCACAGCGGTACCGGCCTGGGCTGCGACCGTTCGGGCGTTCTCCACATTGCTCAACCAGGTAGCTGCTCGGGCCGCTACCCCAACGTCTCGGAGCTTGTCGGCAAGTACGTCGGCCGACAGAAAGTTCTCCTGGACGAACTCGCCGAGGCTCTCACCGATTTGATCCTTACGGTTCACCACGATAGCGGTATGAGGAATCGGCAGGCCAAGGGGGTGACGGAACAATGCAGTGACTGCAAACCAGTCGGCCAAACCGCCAACCATGGCCGCCTCGGCTGCCGCTCGGACGTAACCAACCCAACCACGACCCGACTCATTGAGCCGAGCAACAACGAACACCGCCGCCACCACAATCAGAAGCCCGGTAGCGCGGGTCTTCATCAGACGTAACTGCCGACGGCGTTCGAAATCTGCGTGCATGACCTCGGACAGGCTACGGGTTCAGCCTACCGAGACGCACACGACGACAGCCACGCGTCGATCAATGGTCGAGCCCGCAGCACTTTTTTGTAGTCGGCCATTGCATCGGGAAGTTGCGCTAGCGCCAACCGAAAGGCCTCGGCTTGAGCAGGCATCTCGGAAAATGCCGACAGCGGGCATTGAAAGGTTCGGATACCAAACACCACGAACCCGCTGTCGGGTAGTCGACGCAGTGTCTGACGTTCGACTCGTAGATGCAGCCGGTCGGCAGCTGCGCCCTGGTTCGTAATTGGCTTAGGTATAGCGAGTGCAGCTGGCTGAAACCAAGCTGAGGAGTCCGTGATTCCCCAATTGCTGCGCCACACGGGCCGCTCGACGTTCAGACGCGACAACGTTCTATTGACAAGCTCGCCGATCTCGCTCTGGTACCCGGGGACGGGGCGATGCACGTGCTCCATACCGGTCGCGAACTTCACGCCCAGCTTCCACCGATTCGGGGCGCACACCGAAGCGGCGACAATGATGACGTCGGGATCGACCACGTCAAGCAACACCAAGTCATCGGGCACAATGCTGGTTGCCCGAGCTAGCGGATGCGAGCCAGTGGCTGCGGCCGACTCGCCAGGGTGATAGGTGGCCATGTTGGCGGTCACCAACGCCAACAGTTCGTGACACCCGGCGAGCGTGTCGGAATTCACCTGCATCACATCGTCGGGTCGGCGGGCCATGAGGTCGGCCTTAGACGCCATGATCGAGGGTACGTCGTCATCGAAGACAAACCAGTCCTTAAGATCCAACGGTCGCAAACCAAGCCGATGGCGAAAACTCCCAACTTCGGGCACTGGTAACAAGTAATCGGGAACGCTCACTCCAAGATCTCCGGTACTTAAAACAATCGGTCGGTCGGCGACTTCGGCGCAGGAGCCGGACCAAACGGACCTTTCGATGCTGTCACAGCAAGTTCGTCGACAAGGTCGTTCATTCGATTGCCCGAGTGCCCCTTCACCCACCTGAAACTGATCTGGTCGGCGCGTGATCGATACAGGTCGATCAACGGCTCCCAGATATCACGGTTGGCAACCGGTTTGTTTTGGCTGTTCTTCCAACCCTTCTTCAGCCAGCCAGCCCACCAGCGATCCTTAAAGCAATTGACCACATAGGTGGAGTCGCTCACAATCTCAATATTGTCGGTCGGGAACGAACGCAATGCCTCGAGTACGGCCATCAGCTCCATGCGTTGGTTGGTCGAAACGGCCTCTCCGCCGCTGCCCGACGGCGTACCGTCGGGAGCGACTACCCACCCCCAGCCGCCGGGGCCTGGGTTTCCTGAACACGCACCGTCGGTGAAAACAACAATGGTCATAGCGTTGTGGACGGTAGCGCGCCGACTGGTAGACACGTGGCGATGCCCCTGTGCCCAACCGGTCTGGCCGAAGCCGACCACCTCGTCAATAGCAACGCGTTTGCTCTTCTCGTCGCCATGCAACTCGATCAACAAATCACCATCGAATGGGCGTTCCGGGGCCCGTACACGCTGGCGCAGCGACTTGGCGATTTGAGCCCTCAAGTGGTCGCCGAGCTCAGCGTTGACGAGTTCGTTTCCATCGCCTGCGTTAAGCCGACAATTCACCGATTCCCGGCCGTCATGGCCCGACGAATTCACGAGCTCGCGGTGGTATTGCACCATCGAAACGAACCGACCGAGACCCTTTGGCTCACCGCCAAATCGGGGATAGCGCTCTACCACAGCCTAGGAGCACTACCGGGGTTCGCCGACGAAAAGATCCGAATCACCATCGCGGTTCTCGGCAAACAGTTCAACGTTCGGCCGAGAGGTTGGCGGCAGGCAGCTGGCGTATTCTCCGACCGTCAGCCTCGAACTGTCGCCGATGTCGACTCGCCCGAGGCGCTTGTCGCCGTGAAGGCTTGGAAGGCGAACCAACGCGCCGCCGGGTTGTCCAAGGACGATCGGCCCCAACGCCCTAAGCTAGCGGTGTGACCAACACGCACGACAGCGAGCAACTTCGCAAGGACGCGGCAAGTGCGCTGGCATACGCACGCGAAGTAGCGCTCGAGGCAGGGCGCCTTCGGGCGCGCATCGTCGAGCTCGAAGCGGCGAACGCCGTGCGTCGCGCCCGCATGGCACGAGTGCTGGCTCCGGCCTTGACGTTGCGGCACCAGTTACGACGTCTACGACCACGCTGACAATGGCACCTCGTTTTTCGATTGTCACCCCTGTTTTCAATTCTCCAGCCCATCTGTTGACGTCGTGTCTGCGGTCGATTACTTCACAAACATTTGGCGATTGGGAGTTGTGTGTTGTCGATGACGCTTCGACCGCACACCACATCTGCGAAGTGCTCAAACAAGCCGCCGCCGTCGACCCTCGAATACGTGTTCAGCGCCGCCAAACCAACGGCGGCATTGTGGCCGCGTCGAACGACGCCATTGCCATGGCCGAGGGAGAATTCGTCGTACTTGTCGATCACGACGACCAACTCACGCCCGATGCCCTCGCGGAAATGGCAGCCGTTCTTACCGGCGACCCGAGCATCGATTATGCCTATTCCGACGAGGACAAGATCGGGCCTGATGGCCAACGGTTCGAGCCATTCCTGAAGCCCGACTGGTCACCCGAGCGGCTTCGCAGCCAAAACTATTGCTGCCACCTCTCAGTGATTCGGCGTTCGTTAGTGGTCGATGTTGGCGGTTTCCGCTCCGGATTTGACGGATCGCAAGACCACGATCTCATTCTGCGGGTTACCGAAAAGGCCCGAACGATCGCCCACATTCCCAAGATTCTGTACCACTGGTGCGTCACGCCAGGCTCGGTTGCGGGCGACGCAACCGCCAAACCGTACGCCTTCGAGGCAGGTCGCCGAGCGGTGGCCGAACACTGCGTCCGGGTGGGCATCGACGCCGAAGTCACCATGCCAGACACTCCTGGTTGGTACAGAGTGCGACGCCGTCAACTCGTACAGCCATCGGTGAGCCTCCTCATCCCTACGGCCGGCGCGGCTGCAACGATCTGGGGCGTTAACCGTGTTCACGTGTTGGCCTGCATCGATTCGATTCGCACCCGATCCTCGTATTCGAATTTCGATATTCATGTGGCTGTCGACCCAACCACCCCCGAATCAGTCGTACAGGAGCTCGGCGCTCGGGTCGACGAGCGGCTTGTCGTGCATCATGTCGAGGGACCCTTCAATTTCTCGGCAGTGATGAACCATCTTGCTGCGGCATCGACCGGCGAGGTCCTTGTGCTTCTCAACGACGACACCGAAGTCATTTCATCGGATTGGCTCGAAACCATGGTCGGTCTGGCGACAGAGCGCACGTGCGGAGCTGTAGGGGCCCGGCTACTTTTTGCCGACGGGCGGCTGCAACACGGTGGAGTGCTGCTCAACGGTCATGCGCTCCACGCGTTCTCCGGTTGGAACGGCGACCACCCCGGACCAGGCGGGCTCCTGGCCATACAACGCGAGTGCAGCGCCGTGACTGCGGCGGCGCTCGCCACAAGGCGCAGCGTCTGGGAGCAATTGGGTGGATTCGACACCGACTTCGCCGTCGCGTTCAACGACGTCGACTACTGTTTGCGGGCGGCCGACCTGGGGCTGCGAACCGTCGTTACGCCGTTCGCCGTACTCCACCACTTTGAATCGGCCACACGCCCCGGTTCGGCCTCGGCAAGCGAGGATGCGTTGCTCGAGCAGCGTTGGGGCCATCGACTGCGCTCGGACCCATTCGGGCACCCCCGGCTGGCACCCTACCGGGGGGACTGGCTCGATTCCGATGTGTTGTCGCCGTTGGCGGTGCCACGGGCCATGCTGCGCCGCTTGCGCGGACGAATCCGAGCCTGAAGCACAATACCGATCATTTCCAGGCCCAGTCTGACCGTCTTGGTGAAATCACCTGTAACAGAGCTTTCACCAACACGCGGAAGATACCGAACGGGTACCTGCACGAACGAGATGCGGTTCGTCACAACGTGGAGCATCATCTCGAGGCCGAAACTGGACCCGGTACGTTCGAAGGCCGGTGCAATCTCATTGATTGCGTCGCGAGTCAACACACGGAACGTGCAGCCAACATCGGAGAGGTACGCCGTATTGAAGAGCACCTCCATCAACTTGGCCACAGCCCAGTTCCCCCACCGCAGGAACGGACCCATGTTGGCACCGTCGAAGACAAAAGTGGTGACCGTCCGGGAGCCGAAAACTACGTGGGAGTCCGTGAGGAACGGCAATAACTTCATGAGATCGGCCGGGTCAAACGTGCCGTCGGGCTCGCAGACACACACGAGATCGGCGGTTGTCGCCGCAAACCCCGCCCGTATGGCTGCGCCATACCCCTGACGTGACTCGAACACCTCGCGTGCCGACGTCAGCGCCACCTCTAGCGTGGTGTTTGGATGCGCGTTGTTATTGACCGCAATAATGTCATCGACAATGCCAAGCCGTTCGAACCGCTCGATGCACTCGCGGATACTGTCGGCCTCGTTATAGGTCGGTAGGACGACAGCCAGGGTTCGGCCCTGCCACATCTCATGCCTGCTTTCGTGGGGAGGCGACTACCAACATTTGACCCGCAAGAGGCCGAAAAGGCAAACGCAAATAGAGCGGCACCAGCCGATGCCCGAAGCTCAGATTCGACTTCAAGCTGAGTGGCAAGAAACGCGCCTCGAGCCGTTCGATTGAATAGCCACTGACGGTCAGGAAATCCACCAGCGATTGGTCGGTGAAGATAGTGCGATGCGTGTAGTCATCGAAATACCGGCTGGGCGAGAGGCGAAAGTTTGGTTGTATGACAAGTAGTCGGCCATCTGGGCGCAGCACTCGGCGAACCTGTTCCAGGGTGTCGGGAAGCTGGTCCCACGTCAGATGCTCAAAGAAGTTGCTAGCAAGCACCGTGGCAAACTCGTTGTCGGCAAACTGCGAGAGATCAGTGCAATCGCCGACAACCGGTTCGACCCCCGCAGGGACTAGCGCTGCCAGATCGGGGGTAATGTCCATGGCCACCTTGCGGCGAGCGGTGGCAAACCCTGCGAAGTCGGCATAACCCGCCGCAAGGTCGAGCAGGTCACCGTCGGCGGCCACATACTTGCCCAGATACTGGGTGACGTGCCGCCACACCTGCGTACGGGCAACGTTGGGGGCAAGGCGGGTTTCGAAGTAGGCGTCGCTACTCATGGCTGGTCTCGAGTCTCAGAAGCATGTAGGTACAAAATGAATGGTCCGTGGACGATCCGCTGGTATTGCTCCAAAAGTAGGCCCTTGTCGAGCGGGTTGTCTCGGACGGGGCCGTAGAACACATACGAGACCTCGTAGGACTCATGTTCTCGTCGGAGCCGCGCACCGAGATAGGGAAATCGTTCGTTGACTACGGCTATACGCCCGCCAGTCGCGAAAGTGATGCGCGTCGAATGCCAGTAATCACCCGACAATGACGTGACGTACCGATCGTCGAGCTCCGCAATTGTCAACGACAGGTCCCGATCAGGCTCGACAAACTTCGCAGGCAGATCGTAGGCGAGCACCGGCAAACACATCATGAGCGACCAGCCGAGCGGCACAAGCGACAGCACCGACGCTCGTTGGCGAAACACCACACCGAACCCGGCACCTAACGCTACAGCCATCGGTGCCACGAATACGATGGAATAGCGCCCATCAGCGGTGAACCAGAGTGGACCAAAAGCCGCCATGATCAGCGGCGACACAATGGCCGCCGCAGCAACGGATCGCCCAGCCCACCCGAGGCGAACGAGTTGCATCAAGCCCGTCACAATCACCCCAAGCCCGGCGAGGTAGATCACCTTGCCGCCTGCGCCCAACACCCAATCGGCCCCGCCCGTCGAGGGGCCCGCCCCACGCGGCAACGGTTGATCAGCCGCGCCCCACGACCGTTGTCCGAACATACCCTTTGGAATCAGTTGTGATGAGTACAGGCGTAGCCGGCCGACATAGGAGAACCGCGATGGAGAGCTATTGCCTTGATCGAACCCGCGGGTGACGCCGTAGGTGAGCCAAGGAGCCAGGGCTACGAGACCACCGGCAATGGTCGGCAGCCACCACTGTCGGACGTGACGACGCAACCGCCAGCTGACAACGGCTAGCGCAGGGAGCAAGACCGACAAGAACATGGGGTGCGACCAGATCGCAAATCCCGATGCGAACCCAATCGCTATGGCATGAAGCGAACTCGGACTGGCTGATTCGACCACGCACAACGAACGATCGATAGCGACCAGCGTTGCCACCAAACCAGTGAGGTAGCCCGAATAGTTGAATGTCGACAGCACGATCCAGGTACCTGACAACACCCAGAAGATGAGGCCTGTCATCGCGCCGACAGTCAGGCCGCTTACCCGTCGGCTAATGCGGTATACCAGCCATGACGCAACGGCCCACAGTGCGACCGCTAGCCCTTTGAGCAGAAGCGGGCGAGCACCGAACACCGCAAAGAGCGGTGCAAGCAAGAAGGCCTCGGCTGTGCCGCCATATCGATTTCCCGCCACAAGAACCGGAAGGTGACCCCGAAGCACATTGGCCGCCATGAGGCCGGTTACAGCTTCGTCGGCATCGACGTAACCGAACAACTCCGAACGCAGTACCCACCAGCGCATTAGAAGCCCAACAAGTGCAGTCGTCGCCGCTGCTCCCAGGAGAGCGAATCGATGAGTGCGGGACGAAATTGGCATGGCAGCGGAGAACCCGCGCCAATGATACTGGCACCCGATGACAGGATGCAGCATCATCTCTCCTGTGAATTACGGACATTGCCGTGACTGAGACAACTCGACGGACTATCGCCGTGATTACCGGCGACACCCTCGGCCAGCGAGTTGCTGGACCGGCCCTGCGAGCCATGGCTATCTCCAGCGCTCTCGCCAGCACCCACGACGTAACCCTCGCCACCACGGGCTCATGCGACCGAGCGGTGAAGGAATACCGCACCATGCACGTTGACGCTGAGCAAGCCGAGGAACTTGCCGCCCAGTCCGACATCGTGATTGTGCAGGGCTTCGTACTGCGCGGGCGGCTTTTCCACCTGCCGGCGAAGGTTGTGGTCATTGCCGATGTGTACGACCCGCTCCACCTGGCACAACTCGTCGTTGGTCAACACCTAGCCGATCAAGACTCGCTCGTCGCCGAGTCGGTTCGCACCCTCGACGAACAGTTGTCTCGGGCCGACTTTGTGCTGTGCGCCAGTGAGACGCAGCGTTCGATGTGGCTCGGCCATATGTCGGCGCTTGGCCGACTCACTCCACGCACCTACACCGCCGACCCAACCCTCAGGTCACTGATTGCCACCGTTCCATTCGGCGTCGAACCTCATTCGCCCGAAATCAGCGGGCCCGGTCCGCGACAAACAATCGACGGCATTGGTGATGGCGACAAACTGCTTATCTGGGGCGGCGGAATCTACAACTGGTTCGACCCGCTCACCTTGCTCAGGTCTGTCGATCAGCTACGGCATCAGATTCCTGACCTCCGTCTTCTTTTCATGGCCCTTGACCACCCAAATCCAGAGGTCCCGGCAATGAAGATGGCAGCTGATGCACAACTGCTTGCTGACGAGCTTGGCCTGACTGGCAAGCATGTGTTTTTCAACAAAGACTGGGTACCGGCAGACGAACGGCACAACACGTTGTTGCAAGCCGACGTTGCTGTATCCACCCATTTCGACTCTGTCGAGACTCACTTTTCGTTTCGAACGCGACTCCTCGACGCCCTGTGGTGCGGGCTGCCTGTCGTGACGACAACAGGCGGACACCTCTCGTCTCTCATCGAGAGTCGGGGCGCAGGGCTTGCTGTCGCGCCGCTCGATGTCGAAGCGTTGAGCCTGGCGATCCAACGGCTTCTCTCCGATTCGGTGCTGGCCGAACGCTGCAGCGACACGAGCCGGCAACTCGCACACGAATTGGCTTGGGCGACATGTCTCGCACCGTTGGTCGACTTCTGCGCCAATCCGTCACGATCTGCCGACGCCGCACGGGTGAACCAAAGCATTGTCGGGGGGGTTGCTGCGCGACGTGTTCAGCGAGTTCGTTCGGCCGTGTTTGGGCGACTGGCAAAAGGCTTTGATCACCTCGACAAGCAAGGTCTGGGGTCGACTATTGAGCGCATCGTCAGACAGGGTCGAACGTGAAGGTCGTTGTCATCTCGGCCCACTATCCACCGAACTTTGTCAGTGGTGGCACCCTGGTTCCTCAACGGCTAGCCCGCGGTGTGCGTGACCATGGACACGATGTCTCCGTCTTTGCGGGCTGGCTCGGCGAGCGAGAATCGTTGTCCGAGTTCGACGAGATCGATGAAACCGGGCTGCGGGTTCATTGGATCGCAACGTCGGCTTGGATTGGTTGGGACGATCGAAGAAACTTTGACAACCCTGCCGTGGTCCAACGATTCGCCGTCTATCTAGAACATGAACGGCCCGACATCGTGCACCTTCATTCGTTGCAAGCGATGGGTGGCGCCATGGTCAGTGCAGCGAAAGCATCAGGGGCACGAGTTGTTCTCACAATGCACGATTTTTGGTGGATTTGCGCACGGCAGTTTCTGGTCGACGAGACAGATCACCCATGCTCGTTGGTGGCCGTCTGTGGTTCGTGCGCCTGCTCGACGTCTACACACGAATCAGCCGAGCGGCGTAGCTGGCTTCTTGAACACCTACGTTGCGCCGACTTGATCCTCGCTCCATCGCAGAGCGCAGCAGCTGTCTTGCGGGCGAACGGCTTAGGCAACGTCGAGGTCGACGAGAACGGAATCCAGGATCCGGGCGCTCTGACGGGTCGCTTGGCGGGTGCCGATCCCATCGTGCGCGTCCGGTATTGCGGTGGTTCTAACAGTATGAAGGGTGCCGAGGTTATAGGGGCCACTGTGCCTCGTATAACCGCCGCCGCGCCGTGGACCTTCACGGCTCACGACTTCGATGACTATTTGATTGCTCATCCCAACCATTCGCATCCGCGGTTGCATACAGCTCCCAGCTATCGACCCGACCAACTGACCGACATACTCGCGGCAACCGACATCCTGGTGCTGCCGTCGCTCATGCGTGAGTCACACTCGTTGCTTACTCGCGAGGCTCTTCTAGCCGGAGTCCCCGTCGTTTGCTCCGACTCGCTTGGACCCGAAGAAGTCGTGATACACGGCGAAAATGGTTACGTCGTTCCGACCGGTGACTCGGAACTACTTGCTACTGCTGTTACGCGTCTTATTGATGACCCCATCCTGCGCAGATCGATGGGTACCACCGCACGCAAGGTGGTCGTACGTTCTTTGAACGCCCACATCACCTCGACGGTTGATCGGTACGAAGGACTTCTCCTCGCCGACACCTCACCTCCCCCGAGATCTCAAGTTCGGCAAGTGTTGTTCGTCTGCGGCATCGAGGGAGCACCCCTGCGTTATCGGGCCCACCTGCCCGCTGAAGCACTGAACCTTGTCGGGATTCACACTGACGTTGTCCATTATCAGGACCCAAGGGTGCTCGGCCTGGCTCTTGATAGCGATGTGGTGGTGATGTACCGGGTGCCAGCGACGACCGAGATACTCGAAATACTCGACCAGATCAGGAATCTGTCGCCAGCAGTGCCACTCCTTTTTGATGTCGATGACCTGATCTTCGATCCGGCTATCGCTGACGAGATCCCGGCGATGCAGCAGCTTGCGTCCGAGGAGTCGGCGTTGTGGCTCAACGGCGTGATGCGGTATCGCACGACACTTGAAGCCTGCGATGCCTTTATCGGTTCAACGCCGGAGCTGTGTCGCCACGCTGAAACGGTGAGCCACATCCCCAGTTTTCATTTCGATAACGGCGTTGGGATCTTGCTCGCACAGGCCTCCACCCAGGCCCTGCGACAGGTACGAGCGCCCGGACCATTACGGGTTGGATACTTCAGCGGAACCACAACACACGATGACGACTGGCTGAGCATTGAGCCGAGCGTCATAAACGTCCTACGACGCTACGACCAGGTCGAGCTGTGGCTAGGTGGGCACTTAAAGCCGTCGGCGGGGCTCGAAGAGTTCGGCGAGCGAGTCAGGCGACTGCCATTCACGCCATGGCCAGAGCTTGTGATCCGGCTTCGCGATCTCGACGTGAATCTCGCGCCCTTGACCCTCGATGGGCGTTTCAACCAGTCCAAGAGCGCCATCAAATGGCTCGAGGCCGCGCTCGTCGAGACGCCAACCATCGCCTCGCCCACTGAACCGTTTGTCGCTGCTATTCAGTCTGGCCGAAGCGGCATTCTGGCTACTACGCCAGCCGAGTGGGAACGAGGCTTAGACAACTTGCTGAGCGACAGCCTGCTACGAGCGCGAATCGGTGGCCAGGCCCGCAGATCCGCCCTGCTGGAGTGGTCGCCGTTGCTCCAAGCGTCACGATATCTAGCTGTGCTTGATGAAGCGTGTGATCTCGTTACAACCTGGCGCACGACACGTGTTGCTTCGACATGGATTCCCGTTGCGCCGTCGGAGCCAGGCACCTACATATTGAAAGATGTATACACCGCATCGCTCTCGGACTTGCCTCCGCGATCACCTGTAGGAAGGGTGCGTCCAAGGATCAGCCGCCGCAAACGTGTTATCGACGGCCTCAATGCGGCTATGCCGAATAACGCTGCAACGCGAGCCTTTCGCTCCTTTGCACGTCGAGCCCGGTCACTAGTGAGACGTTCTGATTGAACAGTCCGACTACTATCGTTGAGGCCCGAACGACAAGCCCCTTGGCAGATGGAAGATTGGCGAAAAGCTTGCGGATACAAGAGTTGAGAAGTTCTCGAGAGCTCCTCTGGAATCTGACCCTCCGAGAGCTTCGGAGCCGATACAAACGCTCGGTGCTCGGATGGCTGTGGTCGATGTTGAACCCAATTTCAACAATGATCATTTTCACTATTGTCTTCGGCATCTTCGGAGCTGCCAAGCCAGTTGGTGACCCCAGCGGTTTGAAGATTTTTCCGCTGTATTTCCTCTGCGGTCTGTTGCCATGGAGCTTTTTCGCGAACACCGCCGGAGGATCGATGAATGTGATCATCGGCAACGGCAACCTGGTAAAGAAGGTTCGGTTCCCTCACGAAGTTCTCGTTATCTCCAACGCTGCGTCATCTCTCGTTTCGCTCGGTATTGAACTCACGCTCTTGGCTGTCGGGCTTACTGTTGTTGGCAATTGGCGGCTCATTTTCTGGCTTCCGGTCCTACTCATTGTCGTCTCGCTCCTTGCAATCTTCTCGATTGGCGTAGGACTCGCACTTTCGGCACTCAATGTCTTCTTCCGCGATATCGGCTACCTGTGGAGCATCGTCGCTCAGGCATGGTTCTACCTGACACCCATCGCCTACACAGCAGCACTGCTTGACGGGCATCCAACGCTGAAGGCATTCAGCCGGTTCAACCCGATGGCAGTTTTCATCACAGCAATTCGAGCGGTGCTGTACGACCTCAGGTCACCCACGATTGGGCAGTTCGTATACATGGTGGTCGTAGCTGGCATCACTCTCACCGCGGGGCTCACCATCTTCGCCCGCCTTTCACCACGATTTGCCGAGGAACTTTAAGGTCATGTCCGAAGTCGCCTTAACTGTCGAAGACGTGTGGAAGCGATTCCGCATCTATCAAGAACGCAACCAGTATCTGAAAGCCTCGCTGCTGCGGGGGCGGCGCGCTCGGTACGAAGAATTTTGGGCAGTGAAGGGGGTCTCGTTCGAGGTCAAACACGGCGAGGTGTTCGGCATCATCGGCGAGAATGGGTCGGGCAAGTCAACGCTTCTCAAGTGCATGGCCGGAATACTCCGACCTGACAAAGGGCAGATCACGGCACATGGCCGCCTGTCGGCGCTCCTAGAACTCGGGGCAGGGTTCCACCCCGAGTTGTCCGGACGTGAAAACGTGTATCTCAACGGGGCGATACTCGGCCTAACGCGCAAAGACATGACCGCTCGCTTCGACGACATCGTCGAATTCTCAGGGCTGTCAAAATTCATCGACCAACCGGTAAAGAACTACTCGTCGGGCATGTACGTTCGTTTGGGTTTCGCAGTTGCCATCAATATTGATCCGGACATCTTGCTGATCGACGAGGTACTTGCCGTGGGCGACGCATCGTTCCAATTGCGGTGCGCGGAAAAGTTCGCCGAGATGCGCAATGACGGCAAGACGCTCATCATCGTCACTCACGATCTTGGTTCCATCCGAGCATTGTGTGATCGCGCCATGTGGCTGCAATACGGGGTAATGCATGAGCCGGGGGGAGCGGCAGAAGTAGTCGACACCTACGCCGATGAAACGCTTGCGGAGCGGGTCGTCGACGACACCGGCGAGGCCATCACTCGTTGGGGATCCGGTGAAGTTCAAGTCGAAGCAATTGAACTCATCGGCCCCGAGGGAACCACTACAACCAGAGTTCGAACTGGCGACGACATCATCCTTCGCCTCCATTTCACGGCCAAAACGCCAGTTCGTCAACCGGTTTTTTCTATCGAGATCGCCCAGCTATCGGGTGTCGTCCTCTCGTCGCCGACCAGTCGCGACGCTGGTGAAATTCCCGATGTGCT
This sequence comes from Actinomycetes bacterium, assembly GCA_031415695.1. Classification (GTDB taxonomy): domain Bacteria; phylum Actinomycetota; class Acidimicrobiia; order Acidimicrobiales; family Ilumatobacteraceae; genus JANOSH01. The sequence continues at coordinate 198,887 of JANOSH010000051.1, read as the reverse complement.
GTCCGGCAAAGGCACCGTCGATATCGTTATCCCCAAGCTGACGCTTTTGCACGGAACCTACGACGTTCACTCGACGGTACGAGACTTCGCCCTACTCCACCAGTTCGACCATTTCAAACATGCGCTTCGTTTCGACGTCCTGCGAGGAACACCAACAGAGGAGACCGGAATCGTGACGCTGAATCCACGATGGGTTGTGCCGTCGAGCTAGAAGAGTTGGTCCCGGAGATACGGGTCACGATCCGGACCCACGACGAGCTCTACCCAACGTTGCGTCGGAGCGTTCAGATTGATCGTTGTACGACGACCATCCTGGACAAGAGTGACCACACCTTGGCGTGGGCCGATCCGGACGCTGACACCACACCGTTCGTGATCACGCGGAATTACGACCGACGAGCCGGGCTGGTCTGTGTGCTTGACTGCCAAGACAAATGGATCTGAGTCGTTGGCGTCTGTCCAAGTACCGACATACGACGCGTTGCCGGTGAGGTACACCGTGTCGTCGGAAAAGCGAACTCCCCCAGTTGAAAATGGCGTCACCTGATCAACGACGATCGTCGCTAACAACCGCGACCTGGGACGTCGAAGCAAGCGGCGAATTCTACGGGCGGCGCGCCAACTTCCGGATGCCCGTAATGCGGCGACCTCGCGAAAGGCGGCCAAGGCAAGCGTGTCGGATTGGGAAGGTTGAGCTCGAAATTGGTGAAGTGCATCAAGATCGGATCGGGTCGCTGCCAGTTCATGAATTGCCAGTTTGAACGCCTCGACGCCATGACGTTCCATGAGCCGTGGATGCGCATCGACGATTCGCTCCATGAGCATCATCACTCGGCCGGGTTCGATAGATCGGACCATTGAACCCGCACGCCGTCGGTAGTGGAACAGCACCTCGGGAATCACCTCGGCCCGACAGTTCGCCTCGGCCATGCTCCACCACAGGCTCCAATCCTCGTAGGCCGATAGCGACTCGTCGTACCTCACATCGGCGAATACCTCGGTGCGCAACATCGACGATGCAACACCGGCCTGGTTCTCAAGCGTGATCAGGACAGGGTCGAGGTCGTACGGCGCGATGAAGTCGACAGGCGTCAATGTCGTTTCATCCTCGAAGTACTCGACAAAACACGAGACTGCGCTTAGCTCAGGGTTGCGCTCGAGTGCCAGCACCATCGTACTGATCATCGTCGGGCCGATGATGTCGTCGGCGTCAACGGGCAAGACATAGCGACCACGTGCGAGAGATATCCCTCGGTTTCGGGCGCTGCCCAGCCCGCTGTTGCTCTGACTCACGATCCTCAAAGGCCTACCCTGAGCGCGCTGCGCAAGTCGAGTGAGCGCCTCATGGCTTTCGGAACTTTTGGAGCCATCATCCACCACGACAATTTCGATTTCGGGATAGTTGGACCCTACGACCGAGTCAATCGTTGCCTCGATGTACTCGTGCATTTCGTAGAAGGGAATTACCACCGTGACCAGCGGTGTTGTTACAGGCTGAAGCATGACCGGTGGACTCACGGCCGCCGAGGACGCCGGTGCCCCAGACGCCTCAACGAGCTGATCGGCATGCATTGAGGCATAGGCACACAACCAGTCCCCAACCCTGTCCGACCGTGTACGCGCTCCTTCGCTTGCGGCGGTCATTGATCTGACGCTGATGATGGTTGATTCGAGCGGACCGCCCAGCAACCGACGACGCTTGAGGGTCATCGCTGCGATGCCAGCGGTATCTGGGAACTCAACAAGCGCGATATCCGTCGTTCGCGCTATCTTCTCGATCGCTAGTGCAAGCCGCAACGAGTTGGCGTAGGCAATGGAACGAAACGACCACTCGGGAACCGGGAGGTCATCGGAGTGACTGTCAAAATCAGGAATCGACAACACAATCACCTGCCATCCATGAGCACGGTAGGCAGCCTGTATTTCATCGAACCCGGCCGAACCCGTATCAATGAGACATGCCGACCGACCCGTAATAGTCATCCTCCGTTACACCACCCGATCTACAACCAGGCGGGTAATCTAGCAAGGCCACGTTGCTCCGAGACGGCATCATTCCCAACGTCGGGTTGAACCGCTGCCCACAGTGCTGAACGACTAGTCTGTGTAACCGATGGAAATGTCTGGGGTCTCGTGGGCGTCCCAATCTGCATGAGCGATCCAGCGTTTGATCAGCTACGTGAATCAGCAATCCAGGCGATCATCGACCACCATCGGGATATGGCATATCTGGTTCGACAAGAGCAGGATTGGTGGTACGCCGAAGCACTCAATGAGCGAAGCGGCTCCAGACCAAAGCGCACATTGGGTCGCAACGACACCGTACCGATGCAACGCCTAGTCACTGTTGTTGCATCGGCGCCATCAGCCAGCCAAGCAAGGCGACTCATTGCTCAAGTCGAGAGCCAAACGTGTGTCTCGTGGGTGATGTGGCTCTTTACGTCTCAAGAGGTACGCGCAGAATTGATCGCCGAAGGCACTCCGCTGAAGGTGGAACTGCTTCCCGGCGACGACGCGACAGCCGATCGAGCGGCAGGGCGTGCAACGTCGATGTATGTCTTGAGATGGCCATCTGCATCGACGCTAGCCAACACAGCCCTCGAAGTCGCTCTGCTCAGGCAAACTGCTGAATGGTACCGGGGACCACGATCCTCCATCCGACAGCATCGTCGACCACTTCCGCGTTTCCTCGACGTCGAACAACCCAGTCGCCACGGCGTAGTGATACCACGCACAGTCGCGCTCGGACGCTGCATCGAACGCAAGGCTGTGAGCACAACGACTTGGTTTGGACCAACCCAAATCACGAGAGTCATCGAACTCCACAGCGATTGCGATACGTCTGCGTTACCTGATGGCCCCGAAGCCGACTACGCCGTCCGCAGAGGACTACCACGGATCCTCTCGACCGATGGTGTTGTCGAGACCTATGGACAACCAAACATAGAACCTCGCCAAATAATGAGTGCACCCGTTTGGCGACAGGCGCCTGGCCTCAGGCGTCCTGTGTTCGTATTCGCCCCCTTTGTAGCTCCGGGAAGCGTCCTTTACGACATCATTGAGGGACTTGCCAGCAACGGTCGGGCAGTCGTCCTCATCGAGACTGATACCGTCCGCACGCGGATGTTCGACGATATTGAGCGATACCGCCCGCTCCTAGCCCACTCATATCGGCTACCCGAGATGCTTCGAGCACCCGATTGGGCAAGCTTTTGTGTCGAGCTCATCCAGCGATTCGCACACCCAGCCAAACTCATTGTTGGCTCCGACTGGGCATTGCGAAATGCGGGTTTGCTCGGCGGCCGTGGACCGACTATCGATGTGCAGTTCAACAACGTCGGACATTTAGCTGGCAACCTCGCGGCACGGTCATACCTCGACATCACCGTAGCGGTCTACAAGCGCCTCGCCGAAGTCATTTCGTCGCTCGGCCAGACGTCCGAGGTGCTCACCATCCCGATCGGCATTCATCCGCCGCGCCGCCAAGATCGCAGGCAAGCTCGCGAGCTGTTGGGTCTAGGTACCGGTGGTCCACTTGTTGCCTGGACTGGCCGTTTGTCACCCGAGAAAGATCCGCATCGTTTCGTCGAGCTTGCACAGCAGTTCGCGGGAAAGGCACGCTTCGTGATGACCGGCGACGGGCCATTGCGAGACGAAGTCATTGACCGGATCGGCGCGTCGGCTGCCCCGCAGTATCTTGGATTTGTGCCCGACTCTCATCTTGTTCTGGCGGCCGCAGATCTGCTGGTTATGACCAGCACCACAGAAGGAATTCCGATTGCGGCGATGGAGGCTATAGCACTCGGCACACCCGTGGTTACCACGGCAGTGGGCGGTTTCGATGAACTAATTCGCACGGGAATAAATGGATTTCTGACCGACGGTCGGACGAAGGAGTTGGAACAAATGATCGGCGACTTACTCGATGATCCGGTCGGGCTTGCCCGGCTACAGACCACCACAGCGGCAATTGGCCTCGAAGAACGATACGACGTCGTAGCGATGCAGAAGTCGTTCGCGCTACTCGTTGACGGCTGGCAGGCACGATGATCGGCAATGACTACGTCGATCTCGCAGATGAATTCACCATTACTCCTGCCGACGCACGATCAGTAGTTTTCCGGCTTGGTCAAATCGAGACGCAGCTTCGCAACACCCAAGCGCTCGTCGCACGGACGTACGAACGCACTTTCTCATGGAACGAAGTGCTTGCGAATGCACGTGATCACGAGAACTTCGATGGTGCATATGACGACGAGCCACTCGTAACAGTCCGCATTGCCACCTTCAATCAGGCTGAATTGCTCTGCAACAGGGCATTAGCATCGCTACTCCGCCAGACCTACAAGAACTGGGAAGCGATTGTCGTAGGCGACAACTGCACCGACGATACGGCCGCACGCATTGCAGCGATTGGCGATCCCAGGATTCGGTTCATCAACCTCGACGTGCGTGGGCCGTACCCAACCGAAGCGAAAGCGCGTTGGTACGTGGCGGGGATCGGGCCGATGAACACAGCGCTAGCGCAGGCCAAAGGATCGTGGATCGCTCCGCTAGATCACGATGACGAATGGGATGATGATCATCTCGCCGTGCTGCTAGACGCTGCACGCGTTTCGCGGGCCGAAGTCGTGTACGGTCGCCTCGCTGTGGTCGACGGCACTACGCATCAGCCCATTGTCGAAATGGGTTCCTATCCACCAATTCGGGGCGAGTTCGGGTTTCTGTCAGCGATCCATCACGTCGGCCTTGCAGCGTTTCGTTACGACTTGAATTGCCGGTTCGCGGACGAGCCAGGCGATTGGAATGTCGCCCGTAGAATGTGGGACGCAGGCGTAAAATTTCACTTCATCGACCGCACCGTGGCGACAGTTTTTTTCACGCAGCGTCATGAGACGGCGAGTACGACAGAGGCCCGGATGATCGAGGAGCTGCGGCATTGGTCGCAGGAACTTCTTCAGGCGAGGGATCATTGGAAGTCGGTGGCGGAGCTGGCCTGGGTTGACAATGCACGGCTACAAGATCAGCAGGCACGTGCATTGTTGAGCCCACCCGAACCGCGTCTCAGCGAGCGAATTCGACCGATCAGTAGCCTTCCTTTGCGCCTCGCCCGAAAACTGGCCCGCCGGATCCCAGCTGCCGAATGAGTAGCCCAATCCGCTTTCAGGCGCCGCTCCTGCCGAGCCAGTCGGCCGTCGGTGCGTATTTCGCGTTCGCCGAGCACGATCGCTGGTTTTCGAACAACGGCCCCTGCCAACGACTACTCGTCGAGCGAATCGAGGGATTCCTCGGGCAAGGCGTTACCGCTGTCCCGGTAAACAACGCCACGATCGGGCTCATGGTGGCACTGCGGTCGGTCATTCCTCTCGACTCTCCACGACGTTGCGTCATTATGCCGTCGTTCACATTCATAGCCACGCTCAATGCCGTGCAGTGGGTCGGCTGCGAACCGGTGTTCTGTGATGTGAGCAGCGATGGGTGGCATCTGGACGCCCAAAGCCTGTCGGATGCACTCGGGAGGTACGGCAACGATGTTGCGGCGGTACTTGCCTGTTCGACATTTGGCACTGCACCTAGCTCCAGCCAACGTAGCGATTGGGAGGAGCTCTGCCGTAACGCGCAGGTGCCACTGGTAGTCGACACGGCGGCAGGCTTCGGTTCGCTGAACGCTGACGGCTCGCCCCTCGGAACTCAGGGCGACCTCGAGGTGTTCTCATTCCACGCAACAAAGCCGTTCGCCATCGGCGAAGGCGGGCTCGTCACGACGACGAGACCAGCACTGGCGGACCGGGTGCGACGCCTTATCAACTTCGACTTCGACGATCAACGTCAGGCAACAACTGCGTGGGGGCTCAACGGAAAACTCAGCGAACTTCATGCCGCCTGCGCATTAGCCGTGCTTGATACGTACGCCGACACGCTCGCGCACCGACGCCGAGCAGCGTGTCTACTGCGCGATCATCTCACCCCCGCCGGTTTCATGTTCCAAACTGAGAGCGCGTCGTCGACCTTCCAGTTCGTGGCTGCACTATTACCCGACTCACTAGACCAGGCCAGCGTCATCACGAACGCGGCTCGACAGGGTGTGGAGTTACGGGCGTACTTCTCTCCTGCGCTTCATGAAATGCCCGCTGCAATCAATGCTAAGCGTTGCGGCACCCTCGCAACCACCGAGATGCTCTCGCAGCGCATCGTGTCGCTGCCGATGTCAAATGATCTAAGCGATGCCGATATTGAACGAATCGTTGAAGTCGTTCTTGGCGGCCTGTGAGTACGCCGCTCGCCATTGTGGGAGCTGGGGGCCACGCGTGCGACATGCTCGATCTCGTGGACGCCATCAACGCCCACGGTCATCACTATGAGGTCGTCGGCCTTTTTGCTGACTGGGTTCCGGAACCCGAACGCCTCGTTGAGCGAGGGATCAGCTGCGCTGGATCTTTGGCTGATCTAGCACGGCAAACTCACCTGGCTGTGGTCATCGGCATAGCGTGGCCTGCGGGCCGCGAGAAGCTTGCCACCGCTGGTGTAGGCGGCGAGCGGCAGTTCGCAACCTTAATCCATCCGAGTGCCACGGTTCCGAAAGCCACCGTGCTCGGGGAGGGAACGGTTATTGCTGCTGGTGCCCGGATCTCGGGAAACGTCCGCATAGGCCGTCATGTATACATCGGACAGAACGTGGTGGTTGGCCACGACTCACGAATCGGCAGCTTCACAAGTGTGCTGCCCGGTGCAATCGTGAGCGGTGATGTTCGTCTCGGCGAAGGGGTGCTGGTCGCAAGTGCCGCATTCGTCAAGGAGCGCGTCAATGTGGGTGATGCAAGCACGCTCGGGGCTGGTGGGGTGTTGCTTCGAGATCTTTCGGCAGGCACAACTGCAGTAGGGGTGCCTGCACGTCCACTCACGACTCGCGGTGGCGACCCTTTCCGACGCTAATTCGCTTCGGCGCAGTGCGTTAGCACCCGGCGGCGAGAACCCGTTGAGCGTCGGAGAGTTGCTTGGCGCGAGCGTAGATGCCAACCGACTGCTTTACCACCGCTGCCCACAGACGTGCGTCCTGCGTACTCGAGTTCAAAGTCGTTAGGTCTATCGGAGCGCAGACTCCGCCCACGCGATGCTGCTCCAGCCAGTGTGCAATCTCGTGGCTTACCGGGACCACTGTCGAGACTCCCGTTGTCCGGCTAACTAGTCCCAGTGACCACTGCAGGTCGTGCGCAACGCCAATTGAGGGACCTTGGCTCGACGCTGCAATCCACGTTGGGTGAGACGGGTCGCACAAGCCGACCATCACGGTGTCAAAGTAACGTTGGAAAAATGAGCTGAGCATCGCCGGCCAGCCTTCTCTGGCCAGAATGGCTGGCAGTTCATACACATATGGAGTCAGCCGACGTAGTTCTTGTCCACCATCGCCAAGCATTCCCAACGACACCACGATTGCCGTTGTACCGCAAGCCAGGCACCACTCGATAATCTCGTTAGCAATCGCTACAGGGGTCGACATCACGAGCACAAGCGGCCTCGTGGCGGTCGGATACACCCACGTCGTTGTCGCCAAGCGACGGTCGAACTGGTGGTTTGCCTTGTGTGCGCTCGGCAACGCAGAGTCCATCCACGCCACCCGACCCCACTCACCCGAGCGGAGGGCGCAGGAGCGAACCAGGGCGCCTGTCGACAAGAGGGTTGCGTGAGCGGCTTCTTGTTTCGGGTTTCGGTGGCGAGCAGACGTTGCGTCGACCTCGCTCAGCAGACGAAACAGCGCACGTTCTAGAAAGGTCGGATCGGCCAGATACGGCGATGAGGACGAAATCACAAATGGCGTTCGTGCAGTACAGGACAAGTATTCCTCGACCCACGCCGATGGTTTGCCCAACATTGCGACGCTTCGAACTCCAACGGACGCTGCCGCATCGCGACCTACGTCGACCCCTCGGGCAGCGACGAACTCCCATGTCGTGACCGTCTGTCTGGCAACGCAAGCGAAAGCCGCTTGCGCCGAAACGGAGTCACCATCATGGAGTACGCAAATGTCTATTCGACGGGTGTGGGCCGGTGATTGATCAGCCTTGGTAGCAGCCGTTCGGGATCGCCGACGCCGACGGCCGCGTACACGACGGGCGACCGTCACCACCGGCCGCAGGAGGCGACCGACAGCGATGCCGATTCGCCATGTCTCCGACGAGGTAATGGCGTCGAGTCGCGCCGACCGTTGACGGGCGAGTTCCAAATCGGCCTCTAGGCGCAGGATCTCAGCCCGATACGACTCGACCCGGGCTTGTTCGGCTTCGAGCGCGAATCGGAGGTCTGGATCAGCGCCCTCGAATGAGGTCATATGGCGTAGCTGAGTTGGTCCACGCGATGCTGTCGACAGTAGTCGATTGAAGCATCGAGGCATTCCCCGAATGACATTCTGGGCGAGTAGCCAAGTCGCTCGTTGGCTTTTGTGAAGTCACATATCAAGCGGTCGACCTCGCTCGCTGACGGGCGAACCCGTTCGTTCGCAGTGACGACCTTGGGCACAACGCCTAAGCGTTCGCCAACGAGGTCGATAACTTGTTGCACCGTGTGTCCCTGGCCGGAGCCAACAACGAAGAGTTCCCCCTCGACCCCGTTTACCGCTCCGGCGCGCAAGAAACCATCGACGGTGTTGGCTACTGGGTTGAAGTCCCGTATGGGCGTGACTGACCCGACATGAACCTCGGGTCGGGCTAGTAGTTGTTGGATAACAGTCGGCACAATCGCCCGCATTGACTGGCGAGGGCCAAACGTATTAAAAGGACGGAGGACAACGACGGGCGTTTCGAACGACCGGAAATAGCTCATCGCGAGTTGGTCGGCAGCAACCTTCGTGGCGGCATACGGCGACTGGGCGACGATGGGATGACTCTCGTCCATCGGCACATACTGCGCCGAGCCGAATGTCTCCGACGTTGAAGTATGGACGACCCGACGAGTGCCCCAGCGTCGGCTTGCCTCCAAGACCCCGAGCGTGCCCGTGATGTTGGTCGATACGTAATGTCCGGGGGCCACGTAGGAGTACGGGATGCCGATGAGCGCGGCAAGGTGAAACACCGTGTCTACACCTTCCATGCATCGGCTCACGAAGTCGCCATCGGCGATGTCGCCAAGGCAAATATCAAGATCGGCCTGACGTAACCGAACTCCTTCGAGGTGACCCGCCGATCCTGCACTGTTGTATCGACCGAGGACCCTGACCCGGCTGCCAAGGGATACCAAACGCTCGACCAGATGGCTGCCAATGAAGCCACATCCACCGGTGACAAGGACCCGTCGGTTCGCGTAAAAGTCTTCGAGTTCGTGTTGCTTCACGTCACGCTCCTTCAAGGGCCAGAGTACTGGGAAATGCGCTACGCCGCTCGCAGTGGTCGACGTGGGGCTAGCATCAGGCGACGGTCGGGCCGCATGGCCCTAACCACGGGTGAGGACTTTTTTGCGCACATCAGAGCCGATTCGTAGGCCATTGGTGTCGATCATCATGCCCGTGTATCGGAAGGCTGCGACGTTGCTCGCTGCCATTCATAGCGTCGAGGAGCAGACGCTTCGCGACTGGGAACTCATTGTTTGGGATGACGGAAGCCCAGATGTTGAGACAGCCGCGCTACTTGCAACCATCACGTCTGCTCACATTCGGGTGTTTCGCGACGCCAACCAGGGTGTCGTCGGTGCACGGAACGCTGCAATCCGCGAATCAGTTGGCTCGTACCTGGCGTGCCTCGATCCCGACGACGAAATCGCGCCGACGTACCTCGAAAAAGCGGTGCTACGACTCGAAACCGACCCCTTGGTTGACATCGTGTATCCGTGGGTTCAAACCTCAGGCGCGCTACACGAAGTGTGGCGAACTGTTCCGCTTGACCCTCGACTGATGGCACAGGCCAACCACATACCGGTCTGTGCAGTGTTTCGACGAGCCATCTTTGATGCTACCGGCGGGTTCTCGCAGCACTTCTCTGACGGTTGTGAGGACTGGGGTTTTTGGGCCCATGCCGCGTCCCTCGGGTTTCGAGGAGCATCACTTAGCGAGCCACTCTTTCGCTATCACTATTCCGACGTCGACGGTCGCGACGCAGCGGCCCGAAAATCGCTGCCCGACTTCCGGCGACGAATCAGCCAACTCTACCCAAACCTGTCGACGGAAGAACTTCCCGATCACCCACGTAGCCGACAGAGCGGCTGGGACCACACGGCCCGGTGCGTCAATGTACCAGCGGGTGATAAGTCACCAATCGTTCTCTGCCTCGCGTGGTTCCTCACCACAGGGGGAGGCGATGCTGTGGCCCGAGATCTCGCAACAGCGTTTGTCGCCGACGGGCGAACCGTAGTGACCTTCGGCTTTAGTCCCGGTCCCGTTGGCGCAGCCCCCGGACATGAACGCATGCTGCAGATCACCCCGTATGTCTACGACGTGCATGAGCTAGCCCGCGATGGCGACATTGCTGGCGTGGTTCTACCGATACTGCGCCAGCTGAAGGACGCTACGATTATCGTCATCGGTGCCAGATGGGCGTACAAGCATCTCGACGAGCTTCGCAGCGCAGTGCCTGGTCGATGTGCCGTCGTTGACTATCTGTTCAATCACACCGGTCACCTAGCGCTCAATGTCGACAGCGCAGACCTCGTCGACGTCACGGTCACCGCCTCAGATCGGTTACGGCGTTTGTTGACTGACTACTATCAGCGCAGTGGGTTGATACGTACGATTTACGTCGGAATCACACCCAGCGCACCGCCGAGCGAATCGAGGCTTGCGCGCCGGCGACCCCGTTTTGTGTGGCTTGGCCGTCAATCGGCGGAGAAACGGCCGGAATGGTTCATCGCGGCTGCACTCGAGCTTGGAGCGTACGCCGACTTCGTAATGACTGGCGACGGGCCACTAGGTACGCTCGCCCGCACGCAAGCCGCTGAAATCGCAGCGCTGTCATACCTCGGCGAAGTGGACGACCCGATGAGTGTTGTGGCCGATGCTGACGCACTCATTATCACCAGCGAAGTCGAGGGCATACCTCTCACGGCAATGGAGGCCGTCTCGCTCGGTGTGCCCGTGATCTCCACCACTGTGGGCGGAATCGCCGAGTTCATCGCCGATGGTCAGAATGGCAGACTTGTCGATCCAACGTCGCCGGACGATCTGATCCGCGTGCTCGCAGAGTTAATCGAGTCGCCCGAGACGCTTCGCCAACTACAGCGCACCACAAGCAACGAAGGGCTCGCCGCTCGGTTTACACGATCCAGTATGGTCGACGCCTGGGTTGATTTGGTCGGCTCGATACGTAAAGGACAGTGATGGCAACGAAGGCCTTCGTGCTAGCAGGCGGCGAGGGCCGCCGGTTGGCCCCACTTACTACAATCATCCCCAAACCGCTGGTGCCAGTGGGCAACCAGTCGATTCTCGAGATCCTCTTGCTCCAGATTGTGGCGGCTGGAATCCTTGAGATCACCGTCAGTATTGGTTATCTGGGGAACCTTATCGAAGCGGTCATTGGCGACGGTTCGCGCCTTGGCGCTCGGGTCACATACACCAGGGAACCGGCCCCCTTGGGAACCGCTGGCGCACTTGGGTTGATGGAGCCCATCGATGATTCAGACAATGTGCTTGTCGTCAACGGAGACACGCTGACCAACCTCGACTTTGGTCAACTCGTGCTCGAACACCGCCGCGTTTCGGCTGCGGCGACCGTTGCGTGTCATCGCCGTCGTATCGTTAGCGAGTTTGGCGTGCTCGAAATCGACGATCAGCATGGTCTCGTTGGCTACCACGAGAAGCCAGCCATCGAACAAGTCGTCAGCATGGGTGTAAATGTAATTGCGGGGCGACACGTGAACCAGCATCTTCGTCCCGCCCGTCATTGCAACATGCCCGATCTGCTCGTGAACTTGATGGGTGACCACTTGGTTCACTGCGTCGAGCACAATGGTATCTGGCTCGATCTTGGACGCGTCGACGATGTGCGGGCTGCAAATGAACTGTTTATCGCACAGCCGAACACGTTCCTCACACAATGACCAACGTCCTCATCCTTGGTGGTCGGGGCTTCCTGGGTGCAGCAGTTGCTCGTCGTTTCGGTACGCGCGCCGTGGCCTCCAGTCGCGCCGGTGGTCCCGGCATGGTCCGGCTTGATCCAAGCGACTTCGATGAGCTCAATGCAGCTGTTACCGAATTCGGAATTACTACGATCATCAACGCATCGGGGCTCAAGTCTGGAACTAGTGCGGAGCTCGAGACGGCCAACGTGACGGTGGTAACCAATACTCTGCGCCTTGCCGAGATACACGGGTTACGCCTAGTCCACATTGGTTCGGCCGCAGAGTACGGGGCATTGAGCGAAATAGTCGATGAGACTGCGGATTGTGAGCCGTTGACGCCATATGCACGAACAAAGTTGCGTGCCACCGACCTCGTAGTCGATGCAGCTAGCAGCCGAGTCGATTGCGTCTCAGCACGCGTTTTCAACGTGGTCGGACCAAGTCTTTCAGTGCACCAGCCGGTAGGCGAATTCGCCTTCGCCCTGACAAAGGCTGACCACACCGCAACGCTAACCATTCGCAACGCGGCAACGTGCCGTGATTTCGTGCCGCGGTCGTTTGTTGTCTCCGCCCTTCAACGGCTTTGCACCGTTTCAGGGCCTTTGCCACCAATCGTCAATATCTGCAGCGGAGTGGGTGTTACGTTCGGGGCACTTGCTACAGCCATGGCAGAATACTTGGGCCTGGACTTGACCATTGATGACCTGGGAGAGCCGTTGAGCGTCGTTCGAATGGTGGGTTCAACCACGTTGCTGCGAAAATCTCTAGGGATCGAGCCGCCGACCGACCTTATGGCGTTGGCCGCCGAGGCGTTTCACGACCCGAGCCACTGAGCACCAGCCGGGTTGCCCCGCCAAACGCCCACCACCGACGTGCTGGGCGTCGTAACGGTTGCCGTGACCCCTGTCGCACTGCCGCAAGTCCATCCTTGCCGGTGAACCAGGCTGCCTCGGCAAACTCGCGGCACCAGACGCGAATCGCAATTCTTATGCCTGCATAGCGGGCGATCACGACAAGACGGTTTCGACGGTTCAAACGATCGAACAGCGGCGAGGTCGACCCGAGTGACGCTCCCACGTCGTGGCGGACCACCGAGCGCGGTTCGCTACAAAAGATCCATCCCCGGGACCGTGCTCGCCACGCCAGGTCGACGTCCTCGTAGTAGAGAAAAAAGCGACTATCGAAATTCCCGATCTCTCGCAGCATCTGGGCGCTGAGAAGCACCGCACCGCCCGACCAACCCCAGATGACACCGGGTCGATCGAATTGTCCGCGGTCGACCTCACAAAACCCGCGATCGCGCACGTAGTAATCAGCGGTCAATTCGTTGCCGACGCTATTGATGAGGTCGACCGACTGTGCGAACGCCGTGATCGCTAACTCGTTTGTTCCTTTCACAAGCTGCGTGGGAGCACCATTGATGTGCAGCACCAGTGGACGAGGCGCACCCACGACGAGCCGAGCTGACTCACCAAACGGAACGGCAACTCGCACAAGTTTGCCGTTGGTCAGCCAACGCCCCGGCTCCACTTGCGCGGCACCCGATATCGGGCGTATCGACGATGGTCCCATAAGCTCCAACACCGTGTCGTCGGACGCGAGTTCGACTAGTCCGAAGCGTTGAGTGAGTAAGATTTTCGGGCACGCTGCACCGCGACGAAGGTCATCATCGAGCGCTGAAGCCAGCGGTTTGAGCCAGTCCTTCGTCACATACGCATCATCGTTGATAAGCGCCACGGCATCGACGCCGGCTAGGTCTTGCAACGCTAGATTTACCCCTCCTCCAAAGCCCAGGTTCGATTCGGCCGAGATCACCCGAACGTTGGCCCAAGTTGGCAGTGACGAGACGCTGTTGTCGGTCGACGCGTTGTCAATGATCACGATGTCGAGCTGGTCGGCGGGCCATCGGGTTGCCACGAGATGCTCGATACAACGACGCAGCCGCTCCCCCGCGCAATGGGTGACGACCACAACCCGCACGCTGGCAATGGTCATTGACCAGCCGAGCGTTCTAGCCACCCCAGAAGCATTGCTACCGCCCTCGGGTCGTGGCGCAATCGGTGTCCGCCGCCCTTGATCACGCGGACTTCGGCACTGCCGTGTGCCTCGGCCAACACATGAACATCGGACAGGGGCACGACGTCGTCCTCGTCACCGTGCAGTAGCAGTACTGGACGCCGGGCTAGCTGCCGAGCGGCCTCGGTTGGAGCACACAGACCAAGTTCGTTCTTCCAACTGTCGAACGACTCCGGGAAATCGTCGTCGCGAATGGCCCCGACATCTCGGGCATCTTTCAACAATCGGTTGGGGTCGGCTATCCAATGGTCAAAATGGGCAGGTACACCGAGAAGCGCAAGGCCGCGAATCCGCGGGTCGGTTGCCGCCACGCAGAGGCCAAGGGCCCCGCCCGTCGAGGTTCCAGCCAGGAAAATCTCGGACGGTTGTACTTGTTCTTCCAGGTGATCGATAGCGGCGCGAAGGTCGTTCAACCACCCCTGCGCCGAGAACGACCCTTCGCTGTCGCCACAGCCACGGAAGGTGAACGTCATTGCGGGCCATTCCAAGGTATTGCGTACCCGATCTACGAGCTCCGGGAAGGTAACGCCCGACTGGCGGGCGGTGAGAGGCGCGCTTGGGAACCCGTGACACAGCAAAAACGCAGGAAGACCTGCGGTCGGCGCCAGCGAGGCGTCACGACTCGACGGAGCCACCAGGTAACGGGCGAGCCGATGCCCGTCGCTGAGGATGGTGCCGTTCCACGGCCTATCAGTTTCGACAGCAGCCACAAGCTCGGTAGCCACGGTTACGCGCTTCGGCCAACGTGTCGGGTCCGAAACTCAAGTACGCCTCGGACGCCATCAACTCGTTGATTACGTCGGGTTGTTGGCAACTGTCGACATCGTGCACGATCTGGGATCGCTTGTCGCCGACATAGCGGAAGTGTTCGAATCGAGTCGGTCGGTCCATGATGACCCCAGACTAGCCGTGGTAGGAATGTTGGCATGGCTGTTCTCGTTACCGGTGGTGCCGGATACATTGGTTCGCACACCGTTGATCTCCTGCGTGGGTCGGGTCGAGATTGTGTCGTGTATGACTCGCTGGAACTCGGGCACCGAGCGTCGCTTCCCTCCGATGTTCCGCTGGTTGTTGGTGCCATCGAGGATCAGGACCTGGTTCGCGAGACGTGCCGTCGTTTCAGCATTGATGCGGTTATCCACTTTGCGGCATACAAGGCCGCGGGCGAATCGATGCATGCGCCTGCTAAATATTTCAAGAACAACGTGGCCAACGGCAACCTTTTGTTCGATGCCGTGCAGCAGTCCGGTGTCGAACGTGTCGTCTTTTCATCGACTGCTGCGGTGTATGGCACACCCACCGCGAGCCCGGTTTCCGAGTCAGCGCCGACTAGCCCCGAGAATCCCTACGGTGAGTCCAAGCTCATGGTCGAGCGGATTCTCGGCTGGTACGACCAGTGCCACGACGTGCGGTCCGTGTCGCTTCGCTACTTCAATGCTGCGGGGGCATCGCTCGACGGCCATATCGGCGAGGACTGGACAGTCACCCTCAACCTGGTGCCGATCGTTATGAAGGCGGTCCTCGAACGCGGGCCAAAGGTTCGCATCTTCGGCAACGACTACCCAACGGCCGATGGCACAGGTGTTCGCGATTACATCCACGTCGTCGACCTGGCGATGGCACATTTACAAGCACTTGAGTACCTCGAGCGCGGCGGGAACACCACCGTTGTCAACCTAGGGACCGGCGTTGGGTCATCGGTGCTCGAGGTTTTGAAAGCTACCGCCGAGGTGGCTGGACGCGAGGTACCCCACGAGATGGCACCGCGACGACCGGGTGACCCAGCGCACGTGTACGCCGACAACCGGCGGGCTCGTGAGGTGCTCGGTTGGGAGCCGGCGTATGGCCTCGACGAAATCATCGAAAGTGCGTACCGCTGGCATGCATCACGACCAAACGGTTACGACACCGAGCCGTAGCGGCCTAGTCAAACTGCGTACTGCGGGGCCCTACCGCACCAATGCGGTCGAGATAGCCAAGATGAGCGGCAACGACTTCGGCTACGTCTTGGTCAATCACATCGAGGTGGCTGTCGGTGGCCTGGCCTATGACGAACGCTGTTTCATCGATCTCATCAAGGATCAAGACATCTAGGTCTTGAGGTCTGTCGGTCACGTCGAGCGGCTGCAGGCCCTTGCCATACAGCCTGGCCATGTGGGACCGGAGGAGGTCGCCCACATCGCCGGGCGTAAGGCGTGCCTGAGCCTTGGATGAGACATGGTCACACACGAACGCTATGGCGTCGTCCAAGACGTAGATAACTCGCGGGGCTACAGCGTCGAGGCGCCGAGACTCGCGGCCTATAACGCCCGCTGCAATGGCAAAGACGATCAGGGCCGCGAGTACGACAAGAACAACAGGCACCATGGGGGCAGCACGCCCTCGGGTTAGATACCGATGCGCTGAGCGAGCAGCTCACGGTGGTACGTGGGGTCACCGAACAACAACTCGGAACTCTTAGCCCGCTTGAAGTACAGGTGGGCCGGATGCTCCCAGGTAAAGCCGATACCACCATGGATCTGGATGTTCTCGGCGGTTGCATGGAAGTACGCTTCCGAGCAGTAGGCCTTGGCAAGCGAGGCAACCGATGGCAGCTCATCGTTCATTTCCGACGCGCACCACATAGCGTAATACGCAGCGGATTTGGCCGACTCGACCTCGAGCAGCATGTCGGCGCACTTGTGCTTGATGGCTTGGAACGAACCAATGGGCCGACCGAACTGCACGCGTACCTTGGCGTACTCAACAGCCATTTCCAGAACCTTCTGCGCTCCGCCGACCTGCTCGGCGGCAAGACCCACGGCAGCAAGGTCAAGCACCTGGTTCATGACATCCCAGCCCTTGCCCTGCTCGCCGAGGAGCTTGGCCGACACGTCGGCGAAGGCCAGCTTGGCCTGTTTACGGGTTTGGTCCATGGTGGACAGTGCCGTGCGAGTAAGGCCTTCGGCGTTACCGTCGACGATGAAAAGGCACACGCCCTGGCTGGACAGCCCAGCAACGATGATGAGATCAGCGGTGTGACCGTCGAGCACGAACATCTTTTCGCCATTGAGCTTCCAGTTGCCATGGCTGCCATCGGCCGTGAGCGTGATGCCGCTAGCGTCCCACTTGCCGTTCGCTTCGGTGAACGCAATGGTGGCCGTGGTCTCACCCGACGCAATGCCCGGCAGATACTCGCTCTTATCCTTCTCGTCGCCCGACAGCAATAATGCGTTGGCGGCGAGAACGACACTGGAGAAGAACGGGGCGCACAAGAGCGACCGGCCCATCTCTTCGAGCACGATGCCAAGTTCTACCCAGCTGAACCCGGAACCGCCGTACTGCTCTGGAATGGCGAGACCTTGCAGGCCAAGTTCGGCGCCCATTTGTTGCCACACGGCGGCGTCGTAACCCTCGGTGGTTTCCATGAGTTCACGAACGCTGGCCTCGGACGACTTGGCTTCGAGGAAGGCGCGGACGGTCTTACGGAGTTCTTCTTGTTCTTCGGAAAAGGCAAAGTTCATACGACGATTCTGCCAGCCCGTTCACGCCCGGTACCAGTCGAGATGTGTACGCATGTGTACACTTACCAAGGTGGATCAAGTGGGGGTACGAGAACTACGCGTCGACCTTGCGGCCGCCGTCCGCCGCGCTGGCAACGGCGAGCGCATCCTGGTAACGATCAACGGACAACCAGTAGCCCAGCTTGGCCCCGTCGAAACCCTCGGCCCCGAGCCAACGCTGGTCGATCTAGCAGCACGGGGGCTCGTGCAATTGCCCATCCGAGCCGACCGACCACCAAGCAGCCGACGCATACCGCTCTGGGCTGGTGTGCGACTCGACCGCATCATGAGCGACTTACGAGGTCGCTAGCGTGCTCGCTCTTGACACGACAGCCTTCATCGTGAGGTACCTCGATCACCCTGGCCGAGACCTCGTCGAGCAACTGATGGCGAACGATCACGATTGGTGCGTGAGCGCGCTCGCTCTGGCCGAGGCTCTAGCGATTGTCGATCGCGTAACGATCGACCCAGTGACCGCCGACGAATTGCGGCGCTCCATTCGTGACGACTGGGGGCGGATGACCGTCGTACCGGTCGATCATGCCTGTTTGGAACGAGCTGCCGAGTTGGCACGACTACATCCGATCAGAATCGCCGATGCTATTCACCTCGGTGCGGCCGACCGGCTGCCCCGGCCAACGACATACCTCACGTTCGATGCGGCTCAAATGCCGGTAGCGGAGGCCTTGGGACTCTTAGTCATGAGCAGCTGACCAGAAGCGCAGACAGTTTGCACCAAAGCGGCTACTGTCATTGGGTCGTGAGTCAGCCCGTACCAGTAACTGATCCTCGTCGCGAGTATCAAGAACTCGCTGACCAGCTAGAGCGGGTCGTGGTCGACGCGCTCCGCTCGGGCCAGTATGTCCTTGGTCCGCAACACGACGCTTTCGAAAAGAGCTTCTCGGGGTTCGCACAGGCAGCTCACACAGTTGGCGTTGCCAACGGAACCGACGCGCTCGAACTAGTTTTGCTCGCGCTCGATGTAGGGCCGACGAGTGAAGTCATCACCGTAGCCAATGCAGGCGGCTACACATCGACAGCCACCCATTGCGTCGGTGCTACCCCGGTGTTTGTTGACGTTGTACCGACCACCCTACTGATGGATCTGGGAGCTCTGGCGGCGGCGATCACGAAGCGAACCAGAGCAATCGTGGTCACACATCTCTATGGTCACATGGCGGACATGGCTTCGATCAGCGCCATCGCCAGCGACGCTGGCGTTGCTCTCATCGAAGACTGCGCGCAAGCCCACGGGGCCTCGCGAGACGGTCACGCCGTGGGCAGTTACGGCCACATGGCAACGTACAGCTTTTATCCGACGAAGAACCTCGGTGCGCTCGGCGATGGGGGTGCAATCACCACCAACAACCCCGAGCTAACGACGAGGCTTCGCCAGCTTCGCCAGTACGGCTGGGACGATCGGTACCACGTCGCGTCGGTGGCGGGTCGAAACTCACGTCTCGACGAGGTGCAAGCCGCGGTCCTCCGCGTGAAACTGCCCCACGTCCATCGGTGGAACGCCAAGCGGCGAGCAGTCGCAGAGGTGTACCGCACAGCTGCACCGAATCTATGGTGGGCTGGCGAGAACAACGACTCGTACGTCGGGCATCTTGCCGTTACCCGCACTCCTGAGCGAGACCGTTTCCGCAAAGCAGCGCACGAAGCCGGCATCGGCACCGCCATCCATTTCCCCATTCCCGACCACCACCAGGCGAGCGCACGCGGTCCAACCGTGTCGTTGCCCGTGACCGAGCTGGCCTGCGCCGAAGTCGTCTCGCTTCCCTGCCACGCCCACATGACGCCCGACGAAATCGATCGGGTAGCAACGTTCCTAGCAGGCTGGTCGTGACACCGCTTCCCCAGGGTTCGATGGAACATCGCGCCCTCGGCGGCGGCCGAGTCCATCCAACCGACGAACCCGGTCTTGTTGCGGTTGGGGTCGGCCGATCAACGCTGCACCGATTCCCGTACTTTCCCGACGAGCGCGGCTCGTTGACCGTTGCCGCCGCACCGGTTCACTTTCCGTTCATCGCGGTGCGCATGTTCCAGGTGTATGGCGTTCCGGCCGGTGAGCTTCGAGGTGACCACGCCCACCAGCGATGCCATCAACTCCTCATCGTCAACGGCGGTTCGGTGAACGTGACCGTCGACGATGGCCAGAACCGAGCCGAGGTAGTCCTCAATCACCCAACCCTCGCCCTACACATTCCCCCCATGGTGTGGGGGATTCAGCACCAATTCTCTACCGGGGCAGTCCTTGTTGTGTTGGCCTCCGAGCATTACGACCGAGCCGAGTATGTTGACGATTACGACGAGTACTTACGGCTGCAGAAAGCAGGAAACCCATGACCCTCCATTGGCCAAGAGCCGACATCGCAGCAACGGGCATCGAGGTACATCGCGTTGTCGTTGGACCCTACGAGAACAACGTGTTTGTCGTGCGCTGTACCCACACCGGCGAGGCGGTCTTGCTCGATGCCGCCAACGAGCATGAGCAGCTCCTTGCGCTGTGTAGGCGTCTAGGGGTCAAGCGGGTGCTCGAGACTCACGGCCACCACGACCATATCCAGGCAATTCCTGCCATGCGTGAGGCCGGCTACGAGGTTGCAGTCACTGCCCTCGACGCGCCCCGGCTTGCCGATGTCGGCTACGACGTGTTCCTCGAAGATGCCCAAGTCATCGAGGTTGGCCGATTGCGTCTGCATGCCATCATGACGCCAGGCCACACCGAAGGATCCATCTGTTTTCGAGTCGAGGGTTATCCGCTCCTGTTCAGCGGTGACACGTTGTTTCCTGGCGGTCCTGGTGGCACGAAGTTTCCGGGCGGCGATTTCAACACCATCATTAAGTCATTGGACACCCGACTTTTCACGCTCCCGGCCGACACCATTGTGTTGCCGGGCCACGGGCTCGACACCACCATCGGGGCCGAGCGCCCCCACCTGAGCGAATGGGTAGATCGGGGCTGGTGAGTGCGCTACGACGAACGCCCAGATGACACCACCGCTATTCACACTGCTGAGCTTCCTTCGACCCCAACTCGAGACCGCAACATCGTTGCAACGGCGTGGGTCGAGGCACCCGAGCAACTGCTGGCGTTGGGTTCGGATCTCCCCGACCTTCCGATAGCCACCTACAAGCGAAGGATAGGACCGTGGGTCTTGTGGAGGGCGGGGCCCGCAGTCGATGGCGATGCCCGCTACTGGGCAGCTGACGCCGAAAACCTTGGCCGCCAGTGCACGTTCCGGCTGTTTCCCGATGGATCGGGAGTTGGCACAGGTCCGTCGGGCCATTCGCACGCCCGATTTCGAACGTGGAAAGAGGACCTTCTCGGGCGGCCCATGTTGTTGCACTAGCGCCGTTTCGACCCTTTTGTATTTCCACTATGGGGATAGTGGTAATAGAATGCTGGTTGTGAGTAACGCTGTTCCCCTCTTTCGAATCGATCAACTTCGGGCCCGCCCCGTCACCGACGAGGGCAATGCTCCTGACATCCTGCGCGGCATCACGCTGTCGGTCGGTGTGGGCGAAACCCACGCCGTAATGGGACCGAACGGGTCGGGCAAGTCGACGCTGGCGTCAACGCTGCTCGCCAGCCCCGAGTACGAAGTCACGGGCGGTAGCATTTTCTACAAGGGTGACGACATCACGGTCTGGCCGACCGATGTGCGTGCGAAACAGGGCATGTTCCTCGGATTCCAGTATCCCCAGGAGATCGCCGGGGTTTCCGTTATACAGTTCCTACGCCAGTCATTGTCGGCCCGAAAGGGTCTCGACCTCTCGGTACTCGAACTACGGCTGTCGATCATGGAGTGGATGGAACGGTTGGGTATGGACCGTTCCTTCGCCGACCGCTACCTCAACGAGGGCTTCAGCGGAGGCGAGAAGAAGCGCAACGAAATCCTCCAGATGGCGGTGCTCGAACCGGAGCTCGCGATTCTTGACGAGACCGATTCCGGGCTCGACATCGATGCACTTCGAATCGTTGCGTCGGGTATCCGAGAGGTGAAAAAGGACCGTACAGAACTCGGCATCGTCCTCATTACCCACTACCAACGCCTGCTCGACGAGCTGCGACCCGATCATGTTCACATCCTGCTCGACGGCACCATCGTTGCTTCCGGGGGCATGGAATTGGCCGAGACTGTCGAGCGCGACGGATACGAGAGCTTCAGGTGACGAAGTGACACTCGACGTTGCCGCAATTCGAAGGGATTTTCCACTCCTCAGTCATCTCGTCGATGGCAAACCAATCGTCTACCTCGATTCGGCGAACTCGAGCCAGAAGCCTCAGCAGGTCATCGACGCCATGGTTCGGTTCATGAGCGACGACTATGCGCCAATCAACCGCAGCGCGTATCACCTGGCTGCGCACGCCACCGACATCTACGAGAACGCCCGAGACAAAGTCGCTCGTTTCATCAATGCTGCGCACTCGCACGAGATCATCTTCACGAAGAATGCGACCGAGAGCCTTAACCTCATCGCCCAGTCGTGGGGCAGGTCTAACCTGCAACGCGGCGACATCGTGCTGCTCACCCATATGGAACACCATGCCAACATCGTGCCATGGCACATGTTGGCGGCCGAGATCGGCATCACGTTGCGCTGGGTTCCGATCACCGCCGATGGCCTGCTCGACCTCAGTAACCTCGACAATCTTCTCGACGGGGCCAAGGCGTTTTCGTTCACCGCTATGTCCAACGTGCTCGGAACCATCAATCCGGTGCGGCATCTGTGCGATCGAGCCCACGCCGCAGGAGCAGTTGCGATTGTCGATGCATGCCAGTACGTTCCGCACAACCCCACCGATGTTCAGGCGCTCGGTGCCGACCTCATGGTCTTCAGCTCCCACAAGATGTGTGGCCCAACCGGCGTCGGCATTGTGTGGGGCCGAACCGAACTGCTCGAAGCGATGCCGCCGTTCCTCGGCGGCGGAAACATGATTGTCGACGTTCGCATCGATGGCTTCACGTGTGCACCGTTGCCGGCCAAGTTTGAAGCTGGCACGCCACCAATTGTCGAGGTCGTGGGGCTCGGCGCTGCGGTCGATTATCTTGAGTCGATTGGCATGACCGCTATACGCGACCACGAGCGCGAACTCACAGCGTACGCGCTCGGGCAGCTCACCGACCGCTACGGCGACGGCATTACAATTCATGGAAGTCGTAACATCGAACTGCGTGGTGGCACCATCAGCTTCGCGTTAGGGAACATTCACCCTCACGATGTCAGCCAGGTGCTCGACCAATCCAATGTGTACGTCCGAGCCGGACACCACTGTGCCAAGCCGCTCATGCGAGAGCTCGGCGTCGGCGCAACGGCGAGGGCGAGCCTCTACCTCTATAACGACCACAACGACGTTGATGCGCTTGTCGATGCCCTCGCGTTGGCATCAGACCTGTTCGCTTTCTAGGAGATCTGATGCCCGGCCTTGACGACCTCTACCGTGAGATCATCCTCGATCACTACCGCAGCCCCCGCAATCGCGGCGAGTTACCTACGCCCCCGGCCGACGTAGCCGAGGGTGTGAATCCGCTCTGCGGCGACGAGCTCCGTGTCTTTCTGATCGTCAACGAAGGCCGGATTACCGACATCAAGGTCTCGGGGCAGGGCTGTTCCATCAGCCAGAGTTCGGCCTCGATGATGTCGTCAATCGTAAAGGGCAAGACCATTGGCGAAGCACGCGCTGTGCTCGCCACATTCAAGGGCATGATGAATGGTCACGGACACGATCTCGATGGCGTTGAGTCCGACACCGAAACTGTGACCAGCCCGCCTATCAAACTCGGCGACCTTGAGGCGTTGAGCGGGGTTGTCAAGTTTCCGGTGCGAATCAAATGCGCAACGCTGGCGTGGAACACCCTCGATCAACTTCTCGACCGCGCAAGCCCCGGCGGAACAAGTAGTTAGGTAGCTTCCATCCAGAATGCTGCTCCATGTCGTTGCACCTCAGCGAAATATGGTTCGTCCCAGACCTTGTCGAGGTCGGAGGTCAACTCCCGGGCCACGCTACAATGGAACGCGGGCAGCACAATTCGCATTCCGCGATGTCCACCCAAAAGGAACGCAGCCAGAAGATACTGTTCTGAGTAGTAGCGGCCGAGCCAGGCGGCCGGATAATCGAACGGCAGGCAGATGTCGTGGATTCCGACAAGTACCCCTTTTGGTATTTTGGGGAGCACATCAAGAAAGAACACCGTGACATCAGAGTTTTGAAAGCTGCGGTGCGAGTTGTCGATGAAGACGACATCGCCTGGCTCGAGCTGGTCGAACAAGTTGAGGTCGGCATCTTCCAGCGGCGAGCGAATCACGGTGTCACACAGGCCGTCGATTTCGGCTCGCGGTGCCGGATCGATCGATGTGATCGTGGTGGCAAGACCATGATCTCGGATAGCGCGCCGCGCAAACTTTGTCGAGTTTCCCGACCCAACCTCGACATATCGTCGAGGACTTCTCTCGGACACGAACCCGTAGATGGCGAGGCCGTCGAGCCCGGGCAACCACCCGTTGACCCAAGCCGGGATTTCGCAATCCGCCTGTGATAGCTGAACGGGTATTTGTCGCATCCGATCGGCATGCAGAGCGAACCCGTTAAGCTGTTGTCGGTATTCTTCCTCGCCTGCAGCAAAAAGGGCCGCCAGTTCTAAATGTGCCGGAAGGTCATAGCCATACCGCACCCGAGGATGGGGTGGATAGTCCAACGCAATAGTCGCTTCACTGCCCTGGGCAGAAGGCGGCGAGTGAACCGGGGTCCGGGCCGCGATCTCATCGGCAACCTCGCGGGCAACCTTCTTTGCAATCCGGTCGACGAGACGCCGTTGAGCGTTGGCAAACCCCACAGCCGATTCCTTCCACAGAGGCGAAACCTCTCGCAACGTCCGATGCGAAGACCATCGCAGAGTATCAGCCAGCGGCCTGAGCCCCGGGGAGGTCCGGTCTCCGCAGTCTCAAGCAAACGGCCAGAATGCTTCTGATTACGCAGCCAGAACTCCCTTAAGCCCAACCCAGCGCCGATAGACCGAACGTAGGTCTGGCAGAAGGGGCGTTCGTACATGCGAGGAATACGGACGCTGCTCTGGCTCTGCGCGGCGCTGATCGGTGGGTTCATCGCCGTGAGTCCGTTCATCAGCGACGTACTCTTCGCAACCAACGATCTCAAACAACAAGTGACCCAACGGGATCTCCATCTGCAGACTGTTGACCCCAGCAACGTCGATCCAAAGGTTGTGGCACTTCGCAGCACTGGGCCTACGAGCAACGGTTCCATACAGCCCTCACCGAAGTTGTGGGAAAGTCCCTTGCTGCGCCAGGCCGCGGGTGGGGCCCTGGTTATCGGCACGTTGGTTCGACGATTAGTCGAGCATCGCAAGCATCGAGCCTTCGGTCGGCGTTACGACGTCAAACCCCGCCAACAACCATGGACAGAACGTCGCATGTCGCCGCGGCTCGAACAGATCGAAACTGTAGGAGCTGTCGGGCTGCTCATTGCGCCAGCCTTACCACCCAGAGCCCAGAGTCGCGATCGCCAAATCACGCAATAGTGTCGAGATAGCAAATGGGAGCAGCCGCTGTCCCGGAGCCAAGCCGCTGACGCATCACCGCGATGGCAGTCGGATTCTCGTCAACCAAGAGGAACCGGCGATTGAGCTTCGCAGCCACGGCGCCAGTGGTACCGCTGCCGGCAAAGAAATCGCACACCCAATCGCCGGGTTCACTACTCGCCTGAATGATTCGTCGCAGAATCCCTTCTGGCTTTTGCGTTGCATAGCCCGTCTTTTCCTTGCCAGTCGGCGACACAATCGTGTGCCACCAGACGTCGGTCGGTAGCTTTCCCCGTTCGGCTTTCTCGGGTGTCACCAACCCCGGTGCCATGTACGGCTCTCGGTCGACCTCGGCGTTGTTGAAGAAATAGGTCGACGGATCCTTCACATAGACGAGGATGTTGTCGTGCTTCGCTGGCCAACGGCGAGTAGCTCGCGCTCCGTAGTCGTAGGCCCAGATGATTTCGTTAAGGAAGCAGTCCCGGCCAAACAGCGCATCCAGAAGCACTTTGGCGTAGTGCACCTCGCGGTAGTCGAGATGCAGGTAGAGCGTGCCGTCATTGGCGAGAACTCGCCACGCCTCAATCAAGCGGGGTTCGAGGAACGCCCAGTAATCGGTGAACACATCGTTGTACGATGTGACCGTTCCCTTGACCATCTCGTATGTTGCCCCCTTGAATCCAATCCGCGTTCCTTGCGTTGAACGTGTCGCTTTGACGCTGACACGCTGTTGCGCTCGACCGGTGTTGAAGGGCGGGTCGATGTAGATAAGCCGAAACGACCCCTCGGGAATCTCCGCTAGGACAGAGAGGTTGTCGCCATGCCATACCGTGTTGGGTGACGCATGGTTCCAGTCCACGTCAGGCGAACGGGTCACCGAACAGGTCGGCCATCGACGCAGTAGGTGCCTCGACCGGGTCGGCGTCGGCTGCAAACGCCGCGTAACCGTCGATTTCCAACTGGGTGGCCAACTCGGGCCCGCCAGACGCCACGATGCGGCCCTTCACGAGGATATGAACGACGTCGGGCCGAAGCTCGTCGAGCAACCGGTTGTAATGGGTAATGGCAAGCACCCCCGTGCCAGACTCACGGCTCAATCGCGCAACTCGACGGGCACAGGCGCGAAGCGCATCGACGTCGAGCCCCGAGTCGAGCTCGTCGAGTATGGCGATTCGTGGCTTCAAGACAGCGAGCTGCACTGTCTCGTTGCGTTTCTTCTCGCCGCCCGACAGATCAACATTGACGGCGCGATCAAGGAGCGACAAGTCGAGCCCAACACTGTTCGCCTCGGCGGTCAACACGTCGGCGAGTTCGCTAGCCGAAAGACCTCGGGCCACAAGTGCTTCGCTCAGCAGATGCTGCACCGACACGCCTGGCACCTCGATGGGATATTGGAGCGCTAGGAACAACCCCGCCAGGGACCGTTGCCAGGTTGGCAGGGCCAACAGGTCGGTACCGTCGAGAGTGGCTGTACCGCCGTGAACCGTGTAACCAGGCTTGCCCATGAGCACGCCCGACAACGTCGACTTACCCGCGCCGTTTGGACCCATCACCGCGTGGACCTCGCCAGGCTGCACGTGAAGATCGATACCATTGAGAATCTGCTTGTTGCCCGCCGACGCAACTAGGTTGCGCACAACTAGCCCGCTCATGGACGTGCCTTCGAGATGGCCACAACGATATGTCCCTGCTCGACGCTGGCATCGAAGACCCGGACTGGGCGAGTTGCAGGCAGCGTGGACGGCACGCCAGACGTGAGGCTGAAGGCACTGCCATGCTTCCAACACTCGATCTCGAGCGAGTCGCACAGCACTTCACCCTCAGATAGGGACACGTCGCCGTGGCTGCAGGCGTCGGCAATGGCGTACACATCGTCGTCGATTCGAACCACACATATGGCCTGACCATCGATGAGGAACCGTCGGGCCTCGGCGGCTCCGAGTTCGTCGAAAGCGCACACGCGGTGCTTGTGTGATTTCACGCGTGTTCCAGTCGTCGATCGAGCTTTCCCGCTACTTCCGCCCGCAAGACCGGGCGCAACCCAACTGCTGGTAGCCGGTCGATGACATCGTCGAAGAACCCGAGCACAATCAATCGCTCGGCGACTGATGGCGGGACACCACGACTTTCCAAGTAGAACTTTTGATCGGCGTCGACCGGGCCTGACGTCGACGCATGACTGCATTTCACGTCGTTGTTCTCGATATCGAGATTCGGCACGCTTTCCGATGACGCAAGGTCCGACAACTTCAGGTTGCGGTTGGTCTGGAATGCCTTGGAGCCACGAGCAGTTTTCTCGATATGGATCAACCCGGTGTAGACGCTACGAGATCGACCCTCAACCGCGCTCTTGAAAAGCAAGTCGCTGGTGGTCTTGGGCGCAGCATGCACCTGAGTGACTCGGAAGTCGTGCATTTGGTCGCCTTCGCCAAAGCTTAGGCCCACCTGCTCGGCGTGAGCACCCTGACCGGTCAGGCGTACTTCGGTCCGAACGCGGCTGTAGTCGCCGCCGAGCGACACCGTGCCCAGGAACAGTGTGCTATCGCGTTCACCGGTGGCTGACTGGTTAGCAATGAGCCAGGAATCGATTCCCAGTTCGTTGACTGCTTGATACCGCACCCGAGCCGCGGCCTCGGCCACGATTTCGACCGATGACACCATCAGCCCCTTACCGCTTCCTAAAAACCGCTCGATTACCGTTACTTCGCTGTCACAACCAGCGAAGACCAACAGTCTTGGAAGCGTAATACCACCGTCGACAAGCGAATGGGTAACAATGATCGGCTCCGAAACAGTCTGACCGGCAGGCACGCGCACAACGACAGGATCATCGTTGAACCCAAGGACGAGTTCCGAAAAGAGGTCGATGGGTGCAGCAGCCGGTACTGCGACGCCGGCAGCTCGCTCGACATAACCTGCAGGGCTATCGATAGTGCTGATGGTGGGTGCCCAGTCGTACGCGGCCGGGTCGAGGTCGCCGATTCGGCTGTACCGCCATACCTCGTCCTGCGTCGTTGGCCAGGGCAAGCCCGCTGCACGTTCGACTGCGCCAATTCGCTGCTCGGCCAGCCATGCAGGACCGCGGAGCGAGGCAGAGAGTTCGGGGGTCAGGGAGGCAAACACAGCAGATAAATACTACTACGACGGTAGGAGAAACCCCAACGCCGCAAGTGCCTAACGACCGAAACGCTTCTTCTTACCCTTCGGATTTCCCTTCGGACGATTGCCACGCTTGTTTTGTTCGGCCGCGAATTCGGCCATTACCTGCGCTCCGATTGAGTTCAAAAAGTCTTCGGCTTCGTCGAGCACCGCGGCCGCGGTTCCGTCGTCAAGCCCGGGCGGATCAGCTTGCGGCACCGAAGAAACGAGCGAGCCGCGCGCCCATCCAACATCGACCAATCGCCGCTCGTACTTGGCGCACTCGGCCGGACATCGCCATGGCGAATCGGGTGCAAGGTCGAGATTGCACTTGCGAACGGTTTCACCGTTGGCATACGTACGGCTCTCGTAGTTCTTGCATTCCTCCCGCATGGGCATATCGACAGACTAGTTCGCCGGATGCTGCCACGGTGCGCACCAAGGGGTGACAATCGTGAACGAAATCACGAGGACAAGGTACTTCCCTCGGCTCGCTCAGCGTGTTACGTTCGTCACAGGGGGGCAATCAGACGTCCAGAGATGGAGGAACTTGATGAGCCAAGCAAGAACAAGTGCGGCGAACGGAACCGACCGTGAAGCTGCGCCTATTGCCAGGTACGAGCAACGGGCCCACGCCCGCAGCGAGCGCCATCGAATAAGCGGCGAGCTCCACAACGTTGCGGGCCTAGTGGCCTCGGGCCTCGAGCCCGACGATGTGGTCGAGCCAGGAGCAGCATGGAAACCCGAACATCATCACGATCCTAAAAAGGCGGTTGCTCAACTGAAAAAACCAAACCGATTCCGTCACTGGAAGCAAAAGGCGTGGAAACGGCGAACGACAGTGCGCCGCGAAAAGGCGCTGGCACTACAGGTCACAGAGATCTAACGGCGTACTGGCTCTGCGGGGTTATCGACCCAGCCCCGCAGAGCAAACCGCCGTCGAATCGGTAGAGTTAGCCGACTGAGCCTTCCATCTGGAGTTCGATAAGGCGGCTCCACTCGACGGCGTATTCCATGGGCAGTGTTTTGGTAACCGGCTCAATGAAGCCGTTCACGACCAAACCCATGGCCTGCTCTTGGGTCAGGCCACGGCTCATGAGGTAGAAGAGCTGCTCATCGGCGACCTTCGAGACTGTTGCCTCATGACCGATCTGAGCATCTTCTTGGGCAACTTCCATGTACGGGAAGGTTCGGCTGATGGACTCATCGTCAAGAATAAGCGCGTCACACTGGACATGGCTCTTGCAGCCATATGCACCCTCCTCGACCTTGACGAGACCTCGATACGTGGTGATACCACCATCTTTGCTGATGGACTTGGACACGATCTTCGAGGTCGTTTCCGGGGCAGCGTGCACCATCTTGGCACCGGCGTCCTGATGCTGGCCTGCACCCGCATACGCCACCGAGAGTACCTCGCCTGTGGCTTTGGGGCCCACGAGCCAAACCGCTGGGTACTTCATGGTCAGGCGACTACCAATGTTGCCGTCGATCCATTCCATGTGGCCTTCGGCCTCGACACGAGCCCGCTTTGTCACCAAGTTGTACACGTTCGGCGACCAGTTCTGGATGGTGGTGTAGGTAACCCGAGCCGACGGCTTCACCACAATCTCGACGACGGCCGAATGCAACGAATCGGTGGTGTACACCGGCGCCGAACATCCTTCGATGTAGTGAACCTGGGAGCCCTCGTCAGCAATGATGAGCGTACGCTCGAACTGGCCGGCGTTCTCGGAGTTGATGCGGAAGTACGCCTGCAGCGGCATCTCGCAGTTGACTCCGGGCGGCACATAAATGAACGAGCCACCCGACCACACGGCCGAGTTCAGCGCGGCAAACTTGTTATCGCCCGGGGGGATAATGGATCCCATGTACTTCTGGACTAATTCGGGGTACTCGCGAACTGCAGTGTCCATATCGCAGAACAAGATGCCTTGCTTTTCAAGGTCGTCGCGGTTCTTGTGGTACACCACTTCGGAGTCGTACTGGCTCGTGACCCCAGCTAGGTACTTTCGTTCGGCCTCAGGAATACCAAGCTTCTCGTAGGTTTGTTTGATGCGCTCGGGCAGTGAATCCCACTCGTCGACCACACCGTCGCTCGTTGGCTTGATGTAGTAGTAGATGTCCTGGAAGTCGAGATCGGGCATGTTGATGGCAAACCACTCGGCCATGGGCTTCTTGTCGAACGTCCGGTGGCTGCGCAGTCGGAACTGCCGCATCCAGTCGGGCTCGCTCTTGATGCGGCTGATGTTCTCGACGACGGCGGCGTTGATCCCTTTTTCGGGACGCATCACGAACTCGTCACCGTCGCTCCAACCGAGCTTGTACTTACTGAGATCGAGCTCTAGTGCCGACATGGCCGTCTCCTTGAAACGTCAGAGGATTTCTCCTACCTAGATAGTAACAATCCCCCAGCGAGTTTGCTACCTCGTCGCTGGCTTCGTTTGCGCTAGTGCGCACCACTAGCGAGCTCGAACTGTTGGTCGATATTGTCGTGCTCGATGAAGATGCATTCGCCCGGACAGTCGCTCGCTGCGGCCACAACCGAGCTCTCGTGGCGCTCAGTGACCTCGACGAGGCTCGCCGAACCGCCCGGATCGTTGCCGGGTGCGCCATCTTGGCTCACATAGGCAATTCCGTCCTCAAGCAGCACAAACACCTCAGGACAATGGTCTGTGCACAAGCCGTCACCCGTACACAAGTCTTGGTCAATCCACACCCGCATGACTATCAGGCTAGGTCGGACACCTTACGCCGATCCAAAACATACGGTTCGTGAACCCAACGAGAGAAAAACCACAGAACGTACGGACACTTCTTGACTCATTGCTTGTGTGTAACGTCCGATGAGACATGCATGCGGATGCAAGAGCTCATCGTTATGCAGGAAGACGGCATCGTACGTCTCAACTTTCACGGCCGCATGTCGGTCCTAACCGGGCTAGACACAGCCGAACGCGAGAAGGTCGTCGAACTCCTGCATCGCTCGATGCACGGTGCCGTGGATCATGCCGAACTGCGATACCTCGATGCATCGGGTCGGCGACTGCTCGTACGCCGCAGCGGCGGTCGTCGCCGCGTCTCAATCCTCGACGGCGCCGACACCGGCGATTCGACGGTTCCCGGCCCCGAAGATCTGCCCCGCATCACCCACATTTCGGCCCGAGACCTAGGTTTGAACGCAAGCACCCACGACGGCGCTGCCTCCGTGCCACAACTCGTCGAACGGCTCCTGGTATGGCTCGGTCGAGCCCGCAACGCTGGTAGCCGGGGAACGTCTTCGCTTGCTGTGCTGTCCGAGCCCCTGCTCGGTCTCAGCGCCCACCAGACCCGCGATCTCCTCGACGCGCTCGAACGTTTGAGCAACATGGTCCAAATCGTCTACCTCACGGGCGACCCAACTGTGTCGGAGTGGGCGGCAGAGCGAACCCACACCGATTCGCTTCAGCTGGTCAGTTCACTGACAAAATTCGGCTAACCCGGCTTCAGTCGGCTGAGTTCATCGGGCAAAGCCGGCAACGAGGGTTAAGGCCAGAAGAACAAGGTTTCGCACAATTGTCCGCGCCGACACAGGCCGATTCGACAGCGGACCGAAACAGTTGCACGGCATGCCCTTACGTTCCTCCCATGTACTGAGGAGGAACGCCGTGAAGCCCATCAGTAACGCGAACGCGGCTACGGCGAACACGAGCCGAGCAACGCGGACGGCCACCATCGAGCCGATCACCATCTCTACTGGGCCTATGACTGGAGCTATCCACGCCGGAACCCCCAAAGCGGTCGCCTCGGCCCTCCAGTCGTGCCTGACTAGCTTTGTGGCTCCGGCAAGGAGCAACGTTGCCCCTACAATCACGGCGGAAACGGACCCAGCCGTGACCACGGCCACGGTCATGAGGGCTGGAAGCCTCCGAGTTTGCCCTTGAAGAAGAGCAACGGGTCGCCCGAAGCGCTGCCCATTCCTGTGACCAGGCCGAGCACAAAAAGGTGATCTCCGGCGTCGACCACCTGGAACACTTCGCAATCGATCCACGCCAACGCTCCGCTAAGCACTGGTGACCCGCCGGGCGATCGAGACCAACTAATGCCGTCGAACTTGTCGTTGCCTTCCTTGGCGAAACGCCAGCACAAATCACCTTGATCGGCGGCCAAGACGTTAACGCAGAACCGACCGGCACGTTCGATGGACGGCCATGACTGCGACGACTTCTGCGGTAGAAACCCGACCAGAGGGGGGTCGAGCGACACAGACGTGAAGGAACCAATGGTGATGCCAACTGGCGGCGAACCCACGGGGTCGCTCGCCACTACCGTAACGCCGGTTGCAAAATGGCCAAGCACCTGGCGGAACGTTGAGGTGTCGAAGTCGCTCACGCCACAACAGTACGCGTTAATGGCGGAGCGATGAAGCGACCGGTAGAGAGCAAGCGACGCCGAAGGCGGGCTAGAGCTCGATCGACATGCCTTCGCTCGCAGCAAACACCTGAAGTCCGAATCGTTCGCCGACCTGCATAGCGCACCGCTCGAGTTCGTCGATCGCGTCGTCGGTACGCGACGGGTCATGGTGAAACAGAGCAAGCCGCCGCGCTTTTGACCGTATGGCGAGTTCGACTGCATAGTCGACCGTGCAATGACCCCAATGTGCCTTAGACACAAAATCTTCGCGAGTGAACTGCGCGTCGTGAATAACGAGGTCGGCATCGGCACACAGCGCAAGAGCAGCCTCGGCAAACACGTGCCTATCATCGACGGGTTGTTGATGGTCCGGAAGGTACGCCACTGACCGCCCCTGCCAGGTGAGCCGATAGCCCAATGTTGGACCGACGTGAGGAATAAGCCGCGACAGCACCTCGATGCCACCAACGTGCATAATTCCTTCCGGGCAGTCGTGCACCGAAATAGTGGCTGGCATTTGATCGACAGTTATTGGGAAGTACGGCGGCCGAAAGAAACCGTTGAACGCCTCGGCTCCGGTCTGACCCACCTGTTCCGGCACATAAATGTCGATTGAGGCACCACGGGCCAACGCCGGACCAAAGAACGGCAAACCCTGTACATGATCCCAATGTAAATGGCTCAACAAGACCGTGCCCTCGTACGTCTCGTGGCCAGGGCGAACTTGCCCGAAGAATCGAGCGCCAGTACCGAGGTCCAGAACGATTGGGTGCTCGCCGGGCGCCTCGACAGCAACACAGGACGTATTCCCGCCGTAACGGGCGAGGTCGGGGCACGAGCATGGCGTCGACCCTCGCACACCGTAGAACGAGACTCGCACCGGTTTCCCCCTCCCTAAGCTCGCTATGCCGCTGTTTACTACCCTACGGCGCGCAGAACGTCTTGGACGAGGCATCGTGACGAAAGTCTCACGATGGCTTGTCCCGCTGTCGCTCTATTCACTGTATGCAAGTAGGTTCGCGCCATGCCCGACCCTTCTCTTGCCCCTCTTTCGGACGGTGTCGTCGCTGTGTTGAAGAGGGACTGTCCCACCTGCACCTTCGTCGTGCCAGTCCTCGACGAACTACGCCAGCACGGTGTGCTCACGGCGGTGTTCAGCCAGGACGATCCTCAGTTCCCCTCCGGTTTCGACGTCATCGACGATACCGATCTACGGGTCAGCTACCACCACGACATCGACACGGTTCCTACGCTGTTGCGAGTCACCGGTGGCGTGGTGACTGGACGGGTCGAAGGGTGGAATCAACAGCAATGGCAGGACTTCGTCGGTATCGAGCCGCTCGGTGCAGGACTCGCACCGTATCGACCGGGTTGCGGGTCCTTGTCGGTCGACCCCGATCGGGCCATCGAGCTAGCGGTGCGATTCGAGGGATCAGTGCTGCGGAGCCGACGTGTCGAGTTCGCCAGTCTGGAAGACGAGTGGGAGGCGATGTTCGACCGAGGTTGGAGCGACGGCCTACCAGTTGTTCCGCCAACGCCCGAACGGGTGCTACGAATGCTCGCCGGAACCTCTCGCTCACCCGACGAGATCATCGCCACGGTACCTCCCGACCTCGTGCCCGTTACGGTTGAAAAAGTTGCGATAAATGCCGTACTGGCCGGATGCAAGCCAGAGTATCTCCCGATAGTTCTGGCTGCAGTCGCGGCTGCGTGCACCGACGAGTTCAACATGCATGGAGTACTAGCCACAACCATGTCCGTGGGTCCTGTACTTGTAGTAAACGGCCCCATCCGACGCGACATCGGCATGAACTCGGCTGGCAATGTCCTCGGCCAAGGCAACCGGGCCAACTCCACTATTGGTAGGGCGCTGCAACTCGTAATACGTAACGTCGGCGGCGGGCGGCCACAGGGCATCGACCGAGCCGCCCACGGCAACCCGGGCAAAATCGGTTTGTGTTTCGCCGAGGACGAGGAAGCGTCACCGTGGTCGGCGTTGTCGCACCAGTTTGGCTACGACGCAGGGGTCAACACCGTCACGCTCTTCCCGGGCGAAGCACCCCATTCCATTGTCGACCAACTCAGCCGCACGCCCGAAAGCCTGGCATCAAGTATGGCTGCGGTTCTGACCACCATGCACCACCCAAAGTTGGTACTTGGATTTGATGCCATTGTCGTCGTAGGTCCCGAGCACGCACGGGTATTTGCCGACGCAGGTTGGAACCGTGAACGCGTCCTCGACGAACTAAATACCCGAACTATTCGGCCGGGCAGTGAGCTAGCGCGAGGCGTCGGCGGCATCGCCGAAGGTATCCCCGAACACCTGGCCTCGGCCAGCCTTCCCAAGTTCCGCCCCAATGGCCTGCTGCTGGTCCACGCCGGCGGAGGTGCCGGACTGTTCAGCGCCGTCATCGGCGGCTGGGCCAACGGAACAGTCGGCAGCCAGCCCGTGTGCACACCCATCGATTCTTGGAGGTAGGTTTCCCATATGGCCCTCACTGTTCTCGACCCGAGTAGCGAACGCAGCATCACCACCCGAGCCTTAGTCGAACGACCAGCGTCACTACGTGGTCGCACGGTAGGTCTGCTCGACATCTCCAAACCCCGAGGCAACGTCTTCCTCGATCAGATCGAAGCTCGTCTCGTCGAGCACGGTGCCATCGTTCGTCGCTATCGCAAACCTACCTTTACCAAACCGGCGCCGG
Source organism: Actinomycetes bacterium (assembly GCA_031415695.1). Taxonomy (GTDB): domain Bacteria; phylum Actinomycetota; class Acidimicrobiia; order Acidimicrobiales; family Ilumatobacteraceae; genus JANOSH01. The sequence goes on along the minus strand of JANOSH010000051.1, from coordinate 163,451 downwards.
TCGACCTTCGCCACGAAATCGCGACGCAATGCGAAGTTGTCATTGAAGCGCTCGCCGATTGAGGCAGTTGCACGTCGTGCAGTGTGCACGACATCGCCGATCTCGAATCACGTGGGTTGCCGGGAGTATTTGTGGCGTCCGGAGAGTTCGTGCAGGCCGCCGAAGTGCAATCCGTGGCTCTCGGCTTCGCTGCCGCTCGTGTCTTTACGCCTCACCCCATACAAGACCGTACCGACGACGAAATGCGCACTTACGCCGACGAGGCCTTCGAGGCCATCTTGAAGGCGGTGACCAACGGCTAGCAACGAAGCAACTCGGGCTTGCCGGGTGGTTCCTCAACTAGGTCGCTGCGTCGGCACTCTTGCCGCAACAACGTGATCATCTGATTGCCCTGAGGTCATGTGACAGGCAGCGACGTTACTCGGGAAGTGCTAACTGGCCTGCCCTTGCGGTAATTAGCCTGTCCTGGAGAAGGCCTACAACGATCCGTTCTGCGCGTCGCACATCACTCATGGCCAGTATTGCCTGCGCAGCCGAACGTTCGACAGGGCCGGCTGCCAGCCGGCGCAGCAGTCGACCGCGCGCCTGACGATCGCTACCCTCAAAGCGGGCCTGCGGACCAGACACCCCGGCCGAGCCAACCGCCGGATCGGACTGCAGAGATCCGCCCGAGCGCCAGGCACACCCCCCGGCAACAGGGCACCGGCTGCAGCCAGGTGAACGAGCGGTGCACACCGTTGCCCCAAGGTCGAGCATGAGTTGGTTCCACACCCAACCGTGGCCGCTCGGCACCAGCTCATCGGCCAGGCGCTGAACGTCCGAGGATGTGAGGCGCATCCCACTCATTCGAGCCAAAACCCGGGCCACGTTGGTATCGACCACCGCTGCGTCACGCTCGAAGGCAAACGCAAGAATGGCTCTCGCCGTGTAGGCCCCCACACCGGGCAGAGCGAGCAGACCCGGCAGCGTGTCGGGAAACACCCCTTCTTGGCTACTCAAAATGGTCGCCGTCTCATGCAGGTTTCGAGCACGGCGCGGATAACCAAGGCCCTGCCACACTCGCAGGACATCACCGAGCGAAGCAGCCGAACATGCCTGAACGGTTGGCCACCGCTCCATGAAACTCAACCATTTCGGAATCACCCGTTCCGCTTGCGTTTGCTGCAGCATGACCTCGGAAACGAGGATTGCCCACGGGTCCCGAGTGGCGCGCCACGGCAAATCCCGCAGCCTCGTTGCTCCCCACGCGAGAACGAGGGATGAGTCAAGCGCCGCTAGCGACGTCAGGGCGCATCCTTGTCAGACTCGATGATGACGCCGGTCGCCGGTGCGGGTCGGCTTGCATCGAACTGCTCGAACCAGTCGTACACATTCTCGCCACTGCGTACAACGGAGGCCGCTTCGGTTCTGAGATCACCGAGGCGATGTTCACGGTCGACTCTCCACGGGCCGAGCCGAAGCGACAGGTACGCAATGGCTCCCGCAGGAATTGGCAGCCAGAATTGCGCAATCCGGTACACACTGACGCCGAAGCTGGCCTCGGCGGTACCGACACCAACGAGTACCAGCATGGTGGTCAGGACCGTTTCGACCACACCCAGCCCACCCGGCGTGAGCGGCAACGCGGCCAAGACGTTGGCCGCGCCGAACGCGACAATCAGCCCGTCGGGCCGAGCCGAGACTCCAAACGCCCGGAGAAACACCCACAACGCAGCTGCATCGAGCAGCCAATTCGCCAATGACCAAATGACCAGGCGACGCAGCAACGACCGGTCGGCAAGCAACTCGCGCAACCGACGGGCCAACCGCTGCACCAGTTCGCCAATTCGGTCCTCGTCCAACCAGCTCACTCGCCGAGCGAGCAAGCGAAGACCCCGTTCGGACTGCTGGTGGCCCTTCATTAGTGCAATGACCGCACCACCGAACAGACCCATAACGACCAGACCAACAATCCCAACAATCACATATATGGGCCGGTAGCCAATGACCGGTATCGATATTATCAACGCCACCCAAAGCAGCAGATTCAAGACCACAGCCGAAGTCAAACCAACGGTCGCCAGCGCGAACCCGGCATCGGCGCCCGAGACGCCTGCCAACGTGAGCAGCCGGTAGCCGAGCGCCGAGCCAGCAGCGCTGCCGCCTGGCACAACATTGGTGAGCGTCTTGGTGGCGAACTGAATTCGAGTGAGCGACGCCAGCGATACCGCTTGCTTCGGAAGTGCAGCTTTTGTCATGAGCGAGTAGGAGAACAGGGCTGCGAGTTCCAGCCCAAAGCCGCACAGAAGTAGCAACGGGCTAACGTCGGCAAGAAGTTGGAAACCCTCGCGCCCCTTGGCAAGCGCCGGCAGGCCGAATACAAAGAACAACAACAGCCCGAAGGCGACCTTGACGGCATTGCCGACCACCCGGCGGCCGGGACGAGCCGCTCGTGCTTCGGACCTGAGGCCCAGAGCTGCTGGTCGGGGTTGGCTCATGCCTGCCGACCACGCGTAATGACTGCGCAGCACCTCATCTGCCGAGACTAGCGCCGTCGGAGCACCGTTTGGTGCTACCTAGATTCAAAGGCGTTGACGATCCGTACCAGTTGCGCATCGACTGCAGGGCCGTGCTCGGCGTCGACCTTGCTCAATTGCACGACTACCAATTCTCTGGGTACATCGACAAGGATTCGTTGCTGCTCGTAACCATGAGCCCCAAATGTCGTGGGAAGGCCCTGGCGATCCCACGACCACCAGTGGCCGCCGTAGCCAAAACGCTCGTCGGGCGGGAGAACCACCGGCGCCGGTTCAAACGCCACGTTCACCATGGCTTGGCTGATCAGCCGACCGGTCGGACCGATGCCACCGAGGCGGTATAGCTCGCCGAACTTTGCGAAGTCACGAGCAGTTGCGTACAAAAACGACGACCCGATGAACGTTCCTGCAGTGTCGAACTTCGGGGTCGCACTCGACATGCCCAAAGGATCAAACAACGCTTCCGACATGAACTCGTGCATGCTTGATTGGGTACCGCCGACGAGCGTGCCAACAATCCGGGCCAAAATATTGGTCGTTCCCGATGAGTACAACCATGTGGATCCGGGCGCATGCTCCAACGGCTTGGCCGCGGCGTAAGCAGCAACATCGTCAGCCCCCGACCCGAACAGCATCTCGATGACGTCCGAGACCTGCGCGTCGAGGTAGTCCTCGTTCCACGCCAGCCCCGAACGCATCTGTAATAACTGACGAATCGTGATGGCCTGGCGTTCGTCGTTTCGCCACTCGTCGACCGGTGCAGGCTCGTCGAGATCAATGAGCCCTCGATCCACGCAGATGCCAAGCAGAGCCTGCACTACACTTTTGGCCATGGACCACGAGATCAACGTGGTATCCGCATCAACGTCGGGCCCGTAGGCCTCGGCCACAATGCGGCCGCGATGCTGAACGACGGTGGCGAGGCTGACCCCGTCGTCGCCGCGCAGTCCTTCGAGCACAGCCAAGGCAGTATCAATCTCGTGCAAAACAGTCACTCCTCAACCCATTTGGATACCGCCGCCACCGGCGGATTTCTCAGAACCTGTATAGCGTCCGCCACCGTTTCAGCTCGCTGTAGCAAGTCGCGATGCGCAGGTTTGATGAACCCGGCCTCGCTCGCCTTGGCGACGAATTCGACCAGCGGACCGTAGAACCCGTCGACATCGAGGAGAGCAACCGGCTTGGCATGATGACCGAGCTGGAGCCAGGTGAGCTGCTCGAACAACTCCTCTAACGTGCCAAAGCCCCCCGGCAGAGCAATAAAGCCGTCGGCGAGGGTGGCCATGGCCGCTTTGCGATCGTGCATATCAGACGCAATTCGCAAATCGGTTAGCCCGGTGTGACCTACTTCTCGGTCCCAAAGGTCTCGTGGAATGACACCGGTTACTCGACCACCGGCCTCAAGACAAGCGTCGGCCAGCGCACCCATAAGCCCGACGCGCCCACCGCCGTAGACGAGTTCAAGGCCCTCGGCCGCGAGGCTCCGACCGAGCTCGATGGCTAGGTCTCGATAGATCGGCTTGACCCCCGGGGTTGAACCGCAATACACACACACTCGCTGAATCATCGCTCCCAGTCTGCCATTGGTAGCCTGCGAACCATGTCTACTTCTGGGACGGTGGCCCCTGATCTCGCTGCCGCGCAATCCGTAATCGAGCTCTGCTCGTCTGTCGTTGGCAAGGGCGTCCGCCAGCTCACCGCAGCTGGCGGTCCCGATTCGCACCAGGTTCTTGCATACGACCTTGCCCACAGCGCTGCCGCGATCGAAACCTCACGGGGCATGTTGGACTATGGCAACAAGGGAGACGTCGAAGCCGCACTCACCTGCGCGTTCGTTGCCGACTGCCTGCACGACATCATCGGTCGGCTCACCGGACGCGAACGCCTCTGGGGACTCGACCCGAATCCGCTAGCTGCGACGCAGGCGTTTCTCGAAACGTACCGTGACCCCGAATTCATCGCCTCGCTGGCTACGACGGCTGGACCGCGACACCTGGCCAGCGATTTCGAGATGGTTCAGGACGTCTTTCGCTCGTTCGCCGACAACGAGATAGCACCCCGCGCCGAACATGTGCATCGGCACAACGCCGATGTCCCCGAAGAAATCATCCAAGGACTCGCCGAGATCGGCGCGTTCGGCCTGTCGGTACCCGAGGAATACGACGGGTTCGCTGCGGGGGGCGAGAGCGACTACATGGGAATGGTCATCGCCACCGAGGAATTGAGCCGAGGCAGCCTTGGCATCGGCGGCTCGCTCATTACCCGACCCGAAATTCTCACCCGAGCACTCGTGAAGGGTGGCACCGAGGAACAGTGCCGGTATTGGCTGCCCAAACTCGCGAGCGCCGAGGTGATGGCTGCTGTGGCCGTCACCGAACCCGACTATGGCAGCGATGTGGCTGGCTTGAAAGTCACCGCAACTCCGTCGATTGGGGCAAGCGGCGAGGCTGGCTATGTCATCAACGGGGTCAAGACGTGGTGCACCTTTGCAGCACGCGCCAACGTGCTCATGCTGCTAGCTCGCACCGACCCCGACCGAACCAAGGCTCACCGGGGGTTGTCACTGTTTATCGTGCCCAAGCCCCAAGGCGCTGCCCACGGTTTCGAATTCACCCAGGATCACGGCGCCGGCAAGATGGAAGGACGCCCCATCGACACGCTCGGGTACCGAGGCATGCATAGTTACGAAATTGCCTTCGAGGACTGGTGGGTTCCAGCCGACAATCTCATCGGCGGGTCGGACGGCCTCGGCAAGGGGTTCTACTATCAGATGGAAGGCTTCGAAAACGGACGACTGCAAACGGCCGCACGTGCTGTCGGGGTTATGCAAGCTGCCTATGAGGCCGCTCTCGACTACGCACAGAATCGCAAGGTTTTCGGGCACAACATCGTCGACTACCAACTCACACAGGTGAAACTCGGCCGAATGGCTGTGATCATCCAAGCAAGTCGTCAGTTCATGTATTCCGTGGCACGAATGATGGCAAAGGGCGAGGGCGCAATGGAGGCGTCCATGATCAAGGCGTATGTCTGCAAGGCCGCCGAATGGGTCGCCCGTGAGTCGCTACAGATCCACGGCGGCATGGGTTACGCCGAAGAGTTCAAGGTGAGTCGTTTGTATGTCGATGCTCGTGTGCTATCCATCTTCGAGGGTGCCGACGAGACGCTGTGCTTGAAGGTCATCGCCCGACGCCTGTGTGAACAATCAAGCTAAAATCTGGGAGAACAACATGCTGACCGGTGAACAGTACAAAGCGTCCCTAGCAGACGGTCGGTTGCAGATGGTTGGCCTCGGACAATCAGCCGTTAGCGATTGCCTCGATCGGTAATGAATCAAGCTTCTTGGCCACTGCTTTGCCGAGGCTAATCGACGTTCTCCCATCGTCTTTTACGATCTGGCGCGCTGGCACCCAATTGAGGAAGACATACCCCTTGGTGGTCATGATGAACACCGGAAGATCGGCGAACTGAGTATCAGGCTCGAACGTCACCATGCCTTGACTGACATCAGAGAACTCAATCGGCTTACGATTCGGACGGCTCACCTTCTCGGCCTCCAGGACCGAAATGTCAGACACCCAGGGCTTGACCCGAATCTCGAATCGGGTGGGCTCTCCGCCGCCCTTGGGAGTGAGGCTGTACCAGCACGAGTTGATGGCACCCTCGCCCGGTCCGACCGGATCCATGCCCGTCGCCTTTTTCACTTCCTCTTGCGACAACAGACACGGCTCAACGTTGGGAGCCGCCCGAGGAACCGGCACAGTAGTCGTCTCGACCGGTTTGGCTTGTTTGTCGCCCGAACAAGCCGACGATGCACCAGCGACAAGAATCGCTAGCGCTATAGACGTACGACGAAGGCGAGAGGCGCTCATAGGCCCCTATCGGCCAAACCCGGCAAAGGTTGAGCATCTGCTGACCCGTTCACCAGGGGTGTCGCTGAGAGGCCGACGCGCTGGGTAGAGTCGGCGCGATGGGTTGGAGGGAACGTCTTGTCGAACTGCTCGGCGGCGACGAACTCGTTGTCGATCCTGCCACCATGATCGAAGCGGGCGTCGTCGAGCTATGGGAGGCCGAAGTTGTCGTCCAGGCCCTCTTGGACGCCGGGGTGTCGTCGTATTCGATCGAAGATCGAGGAGGACGATTCACCGGTGAATCACTAGGAGCTCGCCCATTTTCTCAAATTTTCGTTCCTGCAGGTCGGCTGCGAGAGGCCCAGCAGATACTCGTTGAAGCGCAGCGAGGCTTCGCCTAGTCAGAAGGCCGTGGGGCGGAAAAGTTCGGGCGTTACCGGGCATGCCGTTCGTCGAAGACCATCGGCAACCGATTCAGGACCGCTTGGGCCGCACAGTTGACTGATCAACTCCATGCGCACCACCTCAAAGTCGAGATCCCATGGATCACCTTCGTCGGCGTATCGAGAGCGCAGGGCCTCCCACATTTGCGCCGGTAGAAGCCGTCCCACCTCGGCTACAAGCCAGACGGGAATCCCTGCAACGTATGCGCACGCCGCCGCTGCAGACCCACCCGACGGAACAAGTGCGTCATGGGGCCCCACCGCAACAGCGTCAAGCAGCACGAGATTGGCTCTGGCCACGGCGGGCCCAATCGCTCCACCCGATACATAGGTGACGTCGACATCGGCTCGTTCAAGCCGACGTCGGGAGTAATTGGACTCGTCGAGCGTGTCGATCAGGATAATCTGGCAATCTCCACGCGGAGCCAGCGCATCGATGAGTCCGCCGATACGACCGGCAATGACCACTGTGGCATCGTCTGGAAGAGCCTGGCCCAGTTCAAACAGCGTTCGGTCGGCGTCGATATCGGCAACGACTCGCCGAAGCTCGCCACGTTGATCGCCGGCAGACAAAACCCGAGCACACAACCACCACAGTGGCCCACACCACACCTGCCGGTCGACAATTCGTCGACATGCCGTAACGACACCGGACAAATCGGAGCCCAATCCGCCTAGTGCTCCGGCTGCTTCGCGCACTAACAACGAGGCGTCGTCGGTGGAGGCCCGAGCGACGTAACGCAGACGCTCGATGGGGTGCATTTCGGACACAATACTCATGGCGCGCTACGTTCTTCGTGTGGCGAAGGACCCAACTACCGATCTCCGACTAGTCCCCCTCGATGGCGAAGGCCGTCCGTTGAGGGATTGGCTCATGACGTTTCACCTTGCATCGGTCGTGGTCGACCCCTATACGAACGAAAGTTCTTGGATCCTCCCAACCGCCGTTCGCATTATGCGCGCGTTCACCGGAGCCGCTGTGCGCGTGAACTTCATCGTGACGGCTGAAGCCGACGACGCCAGGACTTTTCTCGGTCCATATGCACAAGAGTTTCTCGTTTTCGCAGATCCCGAGCGTCAGGCCGTGAAGGCATTTGGACTCGAACGACTACCTGCCTTCATCTTCTTGAGGGCCGACGGCCATGTAGCGGCCGCGGCGGAGGGCTGGAATTCGACCGATTGGCGCAGTGTCTGTTCAGCAATTGCCAAAACAACAGCGTGGTCAAAACCCGATCTCCCAACAGGCGCAGACCCGGCCGCATTTCGTGGAAGTCCTGCACTCGTCTAAACGGAGCCCGCATACGCTGGCGGGGTGTCGTTGAGCCCTCGGTGTCGAACCGGATTCCTTCTTGTACTTCTAACATTCCTGCTTTTGTTTCCCTTTCACGCTGCCCAGGCTGACAGTTCAAATGCCCCGCTTGTCACTCGCCAATACGCGGGGCACCTCTCAGCCGGCGTCGAACACAACTGCGTACGGTTCGTAGACGCCATGGTGCGGTGTTGGGGCGCGAATACTTGGGGCGAGGTCGGTGTTGGCAATGTGGCGATTCAGGGAGATCAGCCCGGCGAGATCGAGGCACTTGCCCCCCTTGCGTTGGGTGGTCCGGTCAAGAGTGTGTCCACCGGCTACGGCACGAGCTGCGCCATGTTGGAATCCGGCGTTGTGAAGTGCTGGGGTTGGAACAATCGCGGACAGCTTGGCCTCGGTGACACCGGCGACCGCGGTGACAGTCCAGGCGAGATCGCAGGTTTGGCGAGCGTTGACCTTGGCTCGGGACGTACGGCTACGGCCGTCAGCGCTTCGTCGGGCTACCGGACGTGCGCGCTGCTCGACAACGCCACCATCAAGTGCTGGGGTGAGAACAACTTTGGGCAACTCGGTATTGGCACATCAGTCACCATGGGAGACAACGCCGGCGAAATGGGCGACGCGTTGCCAGCTATTTCCCTCGGAACAGGACGAACCGCCACCGAGGTTGCAGTTGGTTATGAACACACCTGCGCGCTGCTCGACAACACAGAGGTAAAATGCTGGGGCGGCAACGGCTCGGGGCAGCTCGGCCTAGGCGACCTCTCCAGCCGCGGCGGCATCGCCACGCAGATGGGGGACGGCTTGGCCACCGTGCCCCTCGGGCGATCGGCAACCGCCATTGGCACCGGGGGAGACCACACATGCGCACTCCTCGACAACGGGTCCATCAAATGCTGGGGTAGCAACGTGAATGGCCAACTGGGTACGGGTGATGGTCAAGGCTACGGCGATGGCACCCAACCCATGTCGGCGCTACCAAACGCAGTCTTGCCTGCCGGGCGAACGGCGACCGCTCTTGCTCTGGGCGAATCGCATACGTGCGCCATCCTCGACAACGGTCAAGTTTCCTGCTGGGGAGACAATAGTTTCGGCCAGCTCGGCAATTCGGCGGCGGCCGCCGAGGGCGTTCCAACCGCGGCTTTCACCCCGGTTGGCGCAACCACCGTCGTTGCCATTGATGCTGGCGAGGCCCATACCTGCGCCAGTCTCTCAACCGGGGCGGTCACATGCTGGGGCGAGAATGATCGCGGGCAACTCGGTACCAACTCCGTTGTAGATGTAGCGATCGTTCCGTCAACACCCATCAACGTTCGAAGCTCGGGTCAACCACTCCTAGTTGAACTCCCCCTTGTGCCAACTTCGACAACGAACCGGTTCGTTGCTGTGACCCCAGCGCGGATTGTGGACAGTCGCACCGGACTTGGTGTCGCTGCGGGCGTCATCGCACCCGGGGCAACTCGCACGGTTCAGGTCGCGGGAAGTGGTGGGGTACCGGCTAGCGGAGCGACTGCAGTCGTGCTGAACGTAACGGCCACTGCAACGACCGGAGCGGGCTATATCACCGTGTGGCCGAACGACGTTTCGCAGCCAACGGCGTCGAATCTCAATATCATGTACGCCGGTCAGACCGTGGCGAACCTGGTAACGGTACGACTCCCCGCCGATGGAAAGGTCCGCGTCTTCACAGCGGGCGGAGGTCACATCATCGCCGATGTCGCTGGCTACTTTACCCCGGCGACAACGGCAACCGCGGGACGTTTCGTGCCAATGACCCCAACCCGCATTCTCGATACGCGAAACGCTACAGGAGCCGCCTCGAAAATAGCTCGAGGCGGAATCATCGACGTCACCATGCTCGGCCGGGCCTTCGTTCCGGCCGCGGGTGTATCGGCGGTTGCGCTCAATGTCACTGCAACACAAACAACGGGAGCGGGCTTCGTCACCGCCTGGCCATCAGGCACGTTGCGTCCTATCGTCTCGAACCTAAACGCCGTGGCCGCCAATCAGACGATCGCCAACCAGGTGATCGTGCCCGTCGGCGTGGGCGGAAAGGTCAGCTTCTTCAGCGATGCCGGAACCCACCTCATTGCCGATGTCGCCGGATACTTCACCGATTCGACCGTTGCGTCCGCAGCTACCGGCTTATTCACCCCGGTGAGCCCAACTCGGCTCCTAGACACGCGTTCGGACGCGGGTCGAGTCAAGCTTGCTCCCGGCACTGATCTGAACATGGTCGCAGCCGGACGCGGCGGGTTACCAGCGACAGGCATGTCGGCTGCGGTCATCAACGTGACGATCACGTCAACAACCACAGGCGGTTTCGTCACCGCATGGCCGAATGGAGCCACTCGTCACGATGCGTCGACCTTGAACGCAACCGGCGCAAGCCAAACAATACCGAACCACGCCATTGTCAAAGTCGGCGCGGCTGGCGATATCCGGATCTATTGCCAGGGTGGCGCCCATGTCATTGCCGACTCTGCTGGTTGGTACAACTGAACGATATGGTCGGGATATGCCCGAGTTTGAATTTCAGGAGCTGCTGCCGGTCGGCCACGACACCACCCCATATCGGCTGGTTACAACTGCCGGGGTGTCCACGTTCGACACGCCGCACGGGCGATTCCTCAAAGTAGAGCCTGAGGCACTAACGCTGTTAGCCGAGACCGCCATGCGCGACATTGCGCACCTCTTGAGACCCGGCCATCTTCAACAGCTTCGCAACATCCTGGATGACCCCGAGGCCTCTGCGAACGACCGCTTCGTAGCCCTCGACCTTCTCAAGAACGCCAGTATCTCGGCCGGCGGTGTACTGCCTATGTGCCAGGACACAGGCACCGCCATTATCAAGGGCAAGAAGGGCCAGTTCGTCTTCACCGGCGGCGGCGACGAAGCCGCGCTTGCCCGTGGGGTATACAACACCTACCTCACGTCGAACCTTCGGTACAGCCAGATGGCACCACTCGATATGTACGACGAGCGAAACACCGGCAACAACCTTCCGGCCGAGATCAAAATCTCTGCCGTCGACGGTGATGGCTTCAAGTTTCTTTTCATGGCCAAAGGCGGCGGCTCCGCGAACAAGAGCTACCTGTACCAAGAGACTAAGGCGATTCTGAATCCCAAAGCGTTGCCTGCGTTCATCAACGACAAGATTCAAACACTCGGCACATCCGCGTGCCCGCCGTATCACCTCGCAGTCGTTATCGGCGGAACGTCGGGAGAGTTTGCGCTCGAAACAGCGAAGCTCGCTTCGGCGCGATACCTCGACGACCTTCCGACAACGGGCAATGCTCTCGGACGAGGGTTTCGAGATCTCGATCTTGAGCGCGAGGTTCTTGAGTTGTCTTGGAAAACCGGCATCGGCGCGCAATTCGGTGGTAAGTACTTTTGTCACGATGTGCGGATTATTCGGCTGCCGAGGCACGGTGCGAGTTGCCCCGTTGCCATTGCTGTGTCGTGTTCTGCTGATCGACAAGCCGTCGCAAAGATCACCGCGTCAGGTGTATACCTCGAACAACTCGAGGAAGACCCCGCCCGTTTCCTTCCGGCCGTTAACCACGACGAAGACGCAGGCACGGTCGTCACCATCGACCTTAATCGACCCATGGCTGACATTCGCGCCGAACTGTCCAAACATCCGGTTAAGACTCGTGTGATGTTGAATGGCCCAATGGTCGTGGCCCGCGATATCGCTCACGCGAAAATCGCTGAACGGCTCGACCGAGGCGACGGTCTGCCGCAGTATTTGCGTGACTACTGCGTCTACTACGCCGGGCCGGCCAAAACACCCGAGGGTATGGCGTCGGGATCATTTGGCCCCACTACGGCCGGTCGAATGGATAGCTATGTCAAGAGGTTCCAAGCCGAGGGCGGCAGCATGATCATGCTCGCCAAAGGCAACCGCAGCTCCCAAGTCACCGAGTCCTGCAAGACCTACGGTGGATTTTACCTAGGTTCAATCGGCGGTCCGGCCGCCCGACTGGCGCAGGATTGCATTCGTCATGTCGAGGTTCTCGAATACCCCGAACTCGGTATGGAAGCGGTCTGGAAGATCGACGTCGAGAACTTCCCTGCGTTCATCGTGGTTGACGATAAGGGGAACGACTTTTTCGACCTTGTACATCGAGCTGCTGTGCCGGTCTCGATCAAGCACTGATCCATGCGGTGCCGGCTACGTTGGCGGCAGATCGAATGGCCGCTCAGCTGGTAGGGGTAGCACTCCGGCGTCCAGCGTCCAGCTTGCTTTGGTCGCTCGTCTCGTCGCGCTCGATACAAGGGGGGTGAGAGCTGCATCACTGGAGTCGAGCGTGATGTCCGCAGTGCCCGCAGTGGGGTCAACGTCAGAGTCAAGCGGTGAGCCACTTCCCTGGGTTGTCCAGCGCCGCTGCGGACCGGCATCGAACGCAAGTCGATACGCTCCAGCTGCCAATCCATCAAACTGGTAGCGACCCGAGCTATCGGTAACTGTTCGAGCGATAACTACCGCGTTGCGGAATAACTCGACGCCGACGTTGGCGAGCCCAGGTTCAGCCGATTCCTGCAAGCCGTTCTCGTTGATGTCGACCCACACCTGATCGCCGACAGCGAACATATCGGTCTGGAGGACATTGGCGGCGAAACCAACATCGAATCCGTGGTCAACGAGCCCTCGTGTGGCAATGGCGAACTGTTGGCTGAATCCATCGCTGAACGCATCGCTGTCGTTCGCCGCTTCGGTTGCGGCTTGGTAGGTGAGACCTGTCCCGGTCGGCCGGTTGGCATCGGTGGGGCTCACCCAGACCGAGAGCGCAGTCGCACCGACCTTCAAAGCTGTAACGCCATGGATGCGGCTCGTTGTCGATGGCCCTACTCGATTCGTGAAAATGTACCCACCGGTGCTGTCGGTTACCGCCGAGGCGATCGCGCGACCTGAATGGAGGAGCTGCACCCGCACACCAGCAATGCCGTCCTCGTCGGCGTCTTGTGTACCGTCGGCGTCGGTGTCGGCCCACACTCGATCGCCAATCTCAATCGGCGAGGCGTCACACAAGGCTTCGAGATCCCCAAGACCGGCGGCTTTCCCAAACGTTCCGGATTCAGGAGCCCAGCTGCTCGTTTCATCGTCGACGTAGACGTCGTATGCCGATCCGGCAATGTCCCACCCGTAGGTCGAGTTTACGCCAACGACACCGTTGCTGTACGAACCGCCGGCATCGAGGCGGGTGGTGACAATTCGGCCGCCTGGAACGCTTGACTGCGTGCCTTGGAACGCTACGACAGCACCCATCGAATGATCGTTGTTCCGGCTGTAAAAGCTCCGTTGGCTCGGTGGACCATTGGTGCGGCTGCCGCACGCTGATCCGGCGACAACCTTCTGCTCGGCCTGATAGCCACCGTTGCCGTCTCGACAAACACGCATGAGCCCCCCGTATGTGTCCTCGTACGGCTGCATGATCATCTTGTCGCTAGTCACGTCGTTATCGCCCATGAAATAGCCGATGCGATCGGCGAACCGGTTGCGCAAACCCAGCACGATGTCGTTTCCGTCGAACGTGATCGCCGAGAGCTGCGGTTCGCCCTTGGCGTAGACGGTGCGGTCATTGCCATACCGCAACAGTGCAGGGGGTAGCTCGGGTGACCACGCCTGCCACGGGGTGCCTGCCCGTGGGAGTGACAAATCGACCGTCACGACCGGCGTCGATCCGAAAGCCATCGAGGTAGGGTCGAAGCTGAAGATGTGGGCGCGCAGTTGCCTCGCGTCTTGGGTCGATTCAGCGGTACAAACGACACCGGCGAAACCCACGCCGTCGTGGAACGCAGTAGCGAATGGGCGGCTGTCTTCGGGGGCACAGTTGGGGGCTACGGGTATCCCAACTCGCGATACCTCGTCGGCCGTCGTCGGCGCCTGAGTCGCCGAAAGTCGGTAGAGCTGGCGGTCCGCCAAGTTCACGACAAAGAGCCATTTTTCATCCTCGGTGATCTCGAGGTCGCCCAAACTCACCTTTCCAGCGCTGTCGAACGCTCCGACATCGTGAAACCAGGCACGTTCGGCGGGGGTGAGTGGGCCAACGCCTCCACCCCACGGACGGGAGCCCGACGAGCCAAGTGTTGCGGATGGGTGTGGATCAGCCCCAGCGGTGCCGGCGCCAAACAGTGTATTAAGATCGGCCCACAGGGCGGTCACTCCCCCTCCGGTTGCGGCCTTGGTGGTCCGATATACCGCACCAGTGCCGCCCTGCCCGAGGCCTGCGTATCGACGAATGTACGCGGAGGAGAACAGGTCGCCGACCGATGATCGGTACGCCAGCCCGTAGGTGGTTCCCACTTGCTTTTCCGTGGATACCGAGGTGGACGCCGGAGTGCGGCCTCTCGACAATGCGGGAAATCGTTCTATCACCGACCGATTTGCCGACTGCTGGTCACCGAATTTCCAGCACGACGTGACCAGATCTGTTCTGGACTCGTGTTGGCAGTACTCGGCCGGGTTGCTCACCGATGCGTCGACGCCCGATTCACCGAGCGACGCGAATTGAACATCGGACGAGCCATTCGGCCCGGCTACACCAATCTGGAGGAAGGATCTACTGGGCGGTACCTCGAAGTTGACCCGAACTCGAGAACTCGACGCGTTGGCAACGTCGAGTCGGTACGCTCCGGCTGCGTTGGTGGTTGTCGTCCAAACGGTGCCCGCTACATCGGTCACCGATACGACGATCTCGGCCTCGCCGGGTTCTAGTCCGAGCGCATTGCCTGACCCGAGTCGGTTGGACCGGATGCCATCGGCGTTGTAGTCACGAAACACCACACCCGATAGCGAGCCCGACGCTCCCGATGCCGGCTGCACCCCTGTGAGCGCTCCCGCTGCTATTGCTGCTGCCACTGCACTTTGCACAAGACGTCTCGCCATACCTCGATGATGGACTGTCACGCAGGGTGGCGATAGAGCGCTACGGAAGTTTGCTCATCCTCTGCTTCTGCACGGACACAATCCTGAAAATCCCTAGGTCGGTCTACCCATCGAGACAAATTACAGCCCTGACACGGCGAGGCTGACGAGTCACCTCAAGTAGTCGTACGATTACTTCATGAGATATGTCACTCTTTGTGCTTATCAGGTCACTTCACCAGCGAGAGCGCCGAGACGTCGTTCTCCGTCCACCGTTTGCCCACCAGCAGCAAGGAACCCGGTCATTGCCCGAGTCGCCGATGGCTCCGCAAGGCACCGAGCGAATGCCGCCGCCTCATCGAGCAGATGTTGGTGAACGTCGCCCTCGACGCGCAACACACTGGCTTTCGCCTCAACTACCGCGTGGCGGGGAAACCCGGAAATACGCCGCGCAAGGCGGTGTACGAACTCCCACAGTTGGTCCGGAGGCAACGCCCGATTGACCCATCCCCACTGCTCAGCGGTTCGAGCGTCGATATCGTCACAGCCGAGGATGGTTTCCAACGACCTGCCGCGCCCGATGAGGCGAGACAGACGCACCGTCCCTGAACCGCCGGGAATAATGCCAAGTGCCACCTCGGGCTGGTTGAAGATCGCCTTGCCGAGCGCAGCAAACCGCATGTCGAAGCTCAGCGCAAGCTCACTGCCTCCACCTCCAACACGCCCTTCAATGACGGCGATCGTTGCCTTCGGCATCGTGCGGAATCGTTCGCACATTAGGTGGAATTCGCTCAACGAGGTCGGTGCCGCTCGCGGCGCAAACCGCAAGATTGCTTCCACGTCGAAGTGAGCGATGAAGAACTCGGGGTTGCCGCTGCGCACCACCACAACGCGGACATCGTCGTCGTCGCTGAGTTCGGCTGACAGACGCGCCATTTCCGGGAAAAGTACCCGATCGAAAAGATTGATCGGACCATTGTTGATGACGCAGGTAGCAATTCCGTCGACAACATGTACGTCAAGGGTCGTGTAGTCATAAGCCATAACCAACTCTAAGGACGAGGACACTCGGTACTATGACTGGATGACCATTGGACTCCACCGGGCCACCACCGCGGTCGTCTCGGGCGTGGCGGGCATCGGCGCGCTCGCGGCACTAGTCGCCTTGGATCCAACGAGGCGGGCCGTCTTGCCTGCGTGCCCACTGCACGCGCTCACCGGACTCTGGTGCCCTGGGTGCGGCATGACCCGCGGCACGTATGCGCTCGTGACGGGTCACCCAATACAGGCGCTGAGTTACAACCTTTTCACGCCCGTGATCCTGGGCCTCATTGTTGTTTCGTGGCTTGCGTGGGCCGCCCCCACTCTTGGCTTCAGGCAGCTACCGGTTCGTGGCAGTGTATCGGTTCGAACCGGCCGTGGCCTACTGGCTGCAATGGCTGTCTTTACCGTCGTACGCAATATTCCTGCGTTCAGCGCATTGGCGCCCTAATCAGTTGACCTGGCGGCCACCATCGGCCCAATACGGCTCGCGAAGTTTGAACTTCTGTAGCTTGCCCGTGGCGGTTCGAGCCAACTCGTCTCGAAACTCGACACGTTTCGGGCATTTGTAACCGGCGAGCTTGGTCTTGCAGTAGGCAACGAGTTCGTCCTCGGACAGCGCAGACGCTGCCGACTTAACCACCAGCGCCATGACCATTTCGCCCCACTTCGCGTCGGGTACCCCAATGACAGCCACCTCGACCACATCGGGATGACTAAAGAGCGCGTCCTCGACCTCGATCGATGACACGTTCTCACCACCGGTGATGATGACATCCTTTTTTCGATCCGAGATCGTGAGGTAGTTGTCATCATCGATGAATCCGCCATCGCCCGTGTGAAAAAACAGTGTGCCGTCATGACTCCGAACGGCGTCGGCGGTTGCGTCTGGTTGATTCCAGTACCCCTCCATCACGACATTCGAACGGGCGAGCACCTCACCCTGGTCCGACATCGCAAGCTCAACGCCAAGGGCAGGGGCGCCGGCGCGACTGAGCTTTTGGGCTCGTTCTCCCGGCGTTAGGTCGTCGAACTCCTGTCGGGTTCGGTTAATCGTCAGCAACGGCGAGGTCTCGGTCAGCCCGTAGATCTGCACAAGTTCCCACCCAAGCTCGGTCTCGACCCGCTCGATGGTCTTTGTTGGAGGTGGGGCACCAGCGACGACAGCCCTCACCCGGTTCCGCCCAGGAATCTCACCTGTCCATGTGCCGGCAGCGTCGAGGACGGCGGCGAGCACAGCAGGAGCGGCGCATAACAGCGTGACACCGTGTGCCTCTATCCGTCGGAGAATCTCGGCACCATCGATCTTGCGCAAGATGATATGGCGACCACCCATGCCGGTTACGCCGTACACCATGCCCCATCCGTTGCAATGAAATTGGGGAAGCGTATGGAGATACACGTCCCGGTCGCTCACCCCGAGATGCCAGCCGAACGTGGTCGAGTTGATCCAGAGGTTGCGGTGCGTGAGCTGCACGCCTTTCGGGCGCGCCGTTGTGCCGCTGGTGTAGTTAATAGTGGCGGTGGCGTCTTCGTCGAGCTCCCACTCGACTGGGTGCACACCGTGGCGGTGCATCAGGTCGTCGGTTTCGGTGCCTATAACGAGCTTTCGCTCGCATCGGACCGACGCCATTGCTTCTTCCAACTCGGGGTCAATCATCAAAATCCGAGCACCGGCATGGTCGACGATGTATTGCACCTCCTCGGCCACGAGCCGAAAGTTGATCGGCACGAGCACGCGCCCCCAACCGCTCACGCCATAAAAGGCCGACAGAAGCCGGGCCGAGTTGTGACTTATCATCGCCACTCGCTCGCCAACTCCGATACCGAGTTGGTCGAGTGCCGCCGCTTGGGCCCGGGCCGCAACGCCCATCTGTCGCCAGGTGTACGACGGCCAGGCGGGGGCAGGCTGATCGGGCTCGTCAACTACGGCGATCCGGTCGGGATACACCAATTCAGCGCGGCGGAGATGGTCTCGAACGGTGAGTGGAACCTTCATGGATCGGGAGGGTAGACCAAAACAACAAAGGGGAGCGACCCAACGGGGCGCTCCCCTTTCATGATCGAGAAAGAATCAGCGCTTCTTGAGCTCGGCGAGGATCTCGCCGAGGAGATCGGCTTCGCTCGGGCCAGCGACCTCGATCTTGGCGGCAACGGCCTTTCGGTAGGCCTTTACGATCAAGAAAACAACGCCCAGGATGATGAGGAAGGTGACAACATTGTTGAGGAAGTTGCCCCACTGAACGCTCTTCCAGGCCTTGCCGGTGAGCCCGGAGCAGTCTTTCGAACCATCGGCAAGGTCCTTGCACTTTACGAACAGGCCGACGATGCCCATAGCAATGTCTTTGGTGAATGAGGTCACCAAAGCCGCTGTGGCGGCACCGATGATGAATGCCGTAGCAATTGCGACGAGGTCGCCAGTCAGTACGAACTCTTTGAATTCCTGGATTAGACCCTTTTTGGCCATAACGCTGTGTACTCCTTGTAGATGTAGGCGGGAAACAGGTGCGCCCCCCAAAACACTGACGCACACCGAAGGCTATTGAAGCACTTTGGGTGGGCCGATCGGCTCATGGTGGTCGCTACCCCCCACAATGACGTGCAGCCTGTCGTCGAAGTCGCGAGATTCTCTGCGCACCGCGTAACGTTGAGGCGTGACCAACGACGGTGATGGCAACCTCGTCCTAGACGAACTCTCGCAGCGACTCGACGCACTTCGAGTTCTACGGGTTGACGATCCGGAGCAAGCGGGGCAGATGCTCGAGACGCTCGGAGCCAGCGGTAAGACAGAAACCGACATCGTTCTACAACTCGCTGCCATCAAACCGTTATGGCTGCCCAACCGGTTCGAAGAAGCCCACCGGATGATCATGCGGGCGCTCGAAGTTCTCGACCGCAACGGCCCGCGTAACGCCCCCATTCCTAGGATCGGTCCGCTAAAGCCCGTCGCTACATGGGCGGTGCAGTTGTTCACACGGCTCATCGTTCGCAACTATCAACAAAAAGTGGTCGACCGTATCCGCCACCTGTACAGCCGCCGTGAGGCCAACACTGTGTGGGGAAGCCCCGAGCACAGGATGTTGCGCCGGGCGCGAATCGATGTCGAGCGCGTGGCTCCTGACTTGAAGGGTAAGGCGCTCGGCCTTCCCACGTTTCTGCTCGGCGGCGCTTTCGTGTCCACCATCGTTTCCGCCCTCAAGTCGCTCGGTGGCACGGTGCGTACAGAACAACGGTTCATGATCATCGCCGCCATCGTCCTGGCCCTCATCTTCGCTGCGCTCAGTTGGGTGGTGCTGTTCTCGGCCGCAGTAGCCCGCAGGCGTATACGCCTGACTCTCGATCAGCCGCTCAAGGCGCTGTTCGAGACCATCGGAGCATGCGGCGAGATTCCAAAAGATGACTCGCGAACGTTCGCCATTCTTGCCATCGTGTTCACCCTGCTGGCCTGGATTCTCGTGCCCCTTGGCATCGCCGCGTTTGTGCTGTGATCCCCTGGGACGACGGGCGTGTGCTGCGCTTCTTCCCTGACTGGTACTCGGAATCCGATGCCGTGCGCGAGCTTGAACGGATCGATCAGTTGTGGCGGTCCGGCGCGCCATTGCCAGCGGCATTCGGCATCGACGTCGCTGCAGGACGCCTCGGCGTCATCGAGGAAAACACGCCGGGACCAACCATGCTCGATGAGCTCTCGTCTCACCCATGGAGAGCGCGACCGCTTGGTATTGAACTTGCCGAACTCCAACTTCGCGTGCATTCGTTAGTGTCCGTCGAGCTCCCCGCCGGACCAGGCGGTGGCGAGCAAGTAGGACATGGGCGTCTGTCGCCAGCGTGCGTCATTCTGTCGCCCCAGGGCCCCGTGGTCATCGGGTGGGGCCACGCCACCGCATGCGACCCTGCGTATGACATCGCTGCAACACTGCTCGAGTTGGCGCTAATCAAGCCGCCACCCGATGCCAAACTCAACCCAGTCCCGTACGTTTTCCATCGCCGGTTTGTGCAGGCATATCGTCGAAGAATCGCTCAGGCAATCCCGCTACTCGTTGTGGGACCGTGGTTAGATCTTGCTGCTGAGGCGCGAAGAGTCGATGTAAGCACACCGGAATCTGGCAGGAGCGTTGACGACGCTGTTATCGACATCCTTCGATCCGAGAGAGCGTTCGTCAGTTGGCGCTGACGTCATACAGCTCAGCTCGCACCACAATGCGTTCGGCAACGGAGCCCGGTGGGTGACATGCGACAAGCGACAACGATGGCGTCGGGGTCCATCCGCCAAATGTTTCCACGTCTGATGGACTCGTGATGAAGGTTCGCACGACCCGATAGGTATACGTATATCCGGCCGACTTCACGATCACCTCGTCACGAACGTTGAGCTGGTCGATGTTGCCGAACGGACGGGTGTTGCTTGTTCGGTGACCGAAGACGGCCATGTTGCCGTCCTGGCCCGGCAGGGCGGTGCCGGGCCAATGGCCGGCACCCGTGGTGAGCGTGGAATCGACGATGTTGTCGTAGAAGGGCGTCGTCATCCCAATCTCGGGGATGGACAACTGCATCGGGAAAACCGGGCGCGGCACGGCGTTAGACGGCGACGACGACATAGCGGCAGCGGGTACTCCTGTGAAGTAGCCGGTCAAATCCTCAATGAGGTGGGTACCTCCGGATGCGTACGCCGAAACACCGCGGCTCGTGACCGGCGAAATGGTGTGGTTCGCCACCGTGTGACCAGACCGTTCGGCATTGAGGTTCGAAGCGAGCGGCCGTCCTGCGCCTGCACCGAACAGTGTGACAAATCCGCCCCGCGTGGCCTCCGTGACCGTGGTGTTCATAACAACAGCCGAGATGTTCGAGGGGATGCCTGATCGGCCAATGACGGGAGTTTCGACAGTCCAGCCTGGAAGCAGTCGCATTCGTCGGCCCAGCGGGTTGAGTGCACCGTCACCGCGGGTATCAAGGAACCGGGTCGGGGCCATCGGGACGAAGAGTCCAACATCAGATAGCGCATCAGCGGCGCCCGTGAACGAACCAACCATATCGACGATCACGTGCCCGCCTGCCTGACTGAAAATGTCAATACCACCTGCACCCGCGGGAAGAATCACCTGGTTGGCAATGCTCTGGCCAGCGTCGGTCACGTTAAGATTCGAAGTCCCAGGCTGAGCAGATCCTGCCGCATACACCGTCCAGAAGCCGGCACCGGTGGCGCTGACTACCGTTACATTAAGCACGACCGCACTAGCACCCGCTGGCGCCGCCGGAAGGGGAACGCGGCGAACACCGCCTGCGGCGACGATTCCTCCAGCCGAACGCGAATCGACCTGACGATTTGGCGCCATGGCCACAAAGCGGCCAGCACGAGTCGTAAGCATTGGCTCGTAGTAGCCAAACACATCGGCGATGAGATGCACTCCCATGGCCGTAAACATCGCGACTCGGCCATCGGAACCGAGCCGAACCGTTACCAGGTTGGGGATCGTATGGCCCACCCGTTCGGTGTTCAGGTTCGACGCCGTTGGTTGAGGCGTTCCCGACGGGAACACGGTCACGTACCCGCCGCCTGCAGCTTGCGTGGCCGTGACGTTCAGGACCACCGCCGTCGCTGTCGATGGCACTCCCGCGCGACCGGCTACCAGAGTCGAAACTGTTCCTCCGGCCACCGGTTTTCCGACCGGACTACTACCGAAGCTGCTGCGGGTATCCATGAGGCGCTGCGGAGATACGGGGACAAACCTCGATTGGACGGCCGGAGCTGCGCTCGCACCGTTACTCCCTAGCGGAACCACCGATGCCCCAACTGCCAGTATTAGCGTAGAAATAGTGGCAACAATCATTGACCCGCGCGTACGCACGCCCTGCCCAAGAAACATGTGGAACTTGTCGACATTTCGTCTGGAAAGTTAAGGCGCGCGCCGTAGTTCGCGGCAAGCTAACCCGATGCGCTTCGGAATCTTCATGCCGCCAATGCACAAGGTGGGCCTCAACCCACATTTGGCCCTCCATCGAAACCTGAAGCTCATCGAGTTGCTTGATGAGCTTGGTTACCACGAGGCATGGATCGGTGAGCACCACTCGGCAGGCAGCGAACTCATCGCCTCACCCGAAATCTTTATTGCTGCCGCAGCCGAAAGGACACGCCATATCAAGCTCGGTACCGGAGTCAGTTCTCTCCCGTATCACCACCCCTACATGTTGGCCGACCGCATCGTCATGCTCGACCACCTCACTCGCGGACGAATGATGTTCGGTGTTGGCCCTGGCCAACTCACCACCGACGCCTACATGCTCGGAATCGACCCAGAAACGCAACGACCCCGCATGGAAGAAGCGTTCGACGTGATCATGCGGCTGTTTCGAGGCGAGACTGTCACACGGCAAACTGACTGGTTTACCTGCGACCAGGCAGTACTGCAGATGAAGCCGTACACCGATTTCGAGGTTGCGGTCGCGGCCTCGATATCGCCGTCGGGTTCGAAACTCGCGGGCAAATACGGCACAGGGCTGCTGTCGATCGCAGCAACCGATCCACTCGGAACACAGATGCTGGCCAGCCATTGGAACATCGTTCAAGAAAACGCCGCCGAGAACGGGCAGATAGTCGGTCGGGATCGCTGGCGGCTCATGGGACCAATGTTCCTTGGCGATACTCTTGAGCAAGCTAAAGAGTCATGTCGCTACGGCCTGCAATGGGTATTCAACTACCTCAGTCACATTATTCCTGTCGGCGACGAGCCCCTGCCCACCGACTTCGACGACCTCGTCGACCAGATGAATGAAAGTGGGCGAGCAGTCATTGGAACCCCAGAAATGGCTATCGCACAGATTCAGCGATTGCAGGAAAGGTCGGGCGGTTTCGGAAGCTACCTGATGCTCGGGGCCGATTTTGGCGACTGGCGGGCAACGGTTCGCCATTACGAACTCTTTGCCGAATACGTTATGCCCCATTTCACCGGGCATCTCGACCCAGTCCAAAAGGCCTACGACAAGGTGATGAGCGCTGGGACGAAGTACGTCGACGCAACCCTTACCGCCCAACTCTCAGCGATCGGCCAATACCAAGAGGAGCGGGCGCGGCTGTCTTCGTCTTCTGAGTAGCCTTGGTAGTCGATGGGCCCGACGCTGCCACCACCCCATGTTGCGTGGCTGTTGACCGATGGCCGAGTCCTGGCCACTGCGGAAGTTGCCGAGATTCGCCGAGCGCGGGCTATCGGGTTACTCGGGCGGCCCGGTCTCAGCGGCTGTCTTGTGCTCGAACGGACACGTTGGGTCCATACTCTCGGCATGCAGTTCGATATCGATGTCGCCTATGTCGATCGACAAGGAATCGTGCTTCGCACTGAACGTCTCAAACGCCATCGTGTCGGAAGGCCCGTCCGTCATGCAGCGTTAGTTATCGAAGCCGAGGCCGGATCCTTCGACCGTTGGGGACTTCGCAGCGGTGCAAAGATCGAGTTGCGCCGTTGAGCGCCGGGCGGCTCGTTTTGGTGGCAACGCCCATCGGCAACCTAGGTGATCTCTCCCCGCGTGCAGCTGAGGCGCTAATTACTTGCGACGTTGTCGTTTGTGAGGACACCCGTCGTACGGGCCTCTTGCTCCAGAGGATTGGGGCGACGAGCAAACGGCTCATCGTCGCCAACGAACACACCGAAGCCCACGCGGCCACGGCTGTGGCACAGCTCTTGGCCGGGGGGTCCGTCGTTGCTGTGGTCACCGATGCCGGCACGCCTGGTATTGCTGATCCGGGCGAGCGGCTCGTTTTGGCTGCACTTGAGGTCGGCGCCATCATCAGCATTGTGCCGGGCCCGGTGGCCGCCACGGCCGCGCTAGTTATCAGCGGCCTACCAGCGGCGCGCCACGTGCACGAAGGCTTCCTGCCTCGCAGCGGTCGCGAGCGTCAGTTGCGAGTTGCCGAGGCGGTTTGCGAACAACGAACCGTCGTCATGTACGAAGCCCCTCATCGCCTGCACCGGTTGCTCGATGAACTCAGTGAGGCTGGTGCCGGGTCTCGCGCAGTCGTCTTGGTCCGAGAACTCACCAAGCTGCACGAGGAGGTCTGGCGCGGTTGCGTCGACGAGGCACGCTTGCATGTGACTGACATTGCCCCGCGCGGCGAATACGTCGTTATCTTGGCCGCTGCGCCAGTAGCTCCGGTTGATCTCGATTCCGAATTGGCGTCAGCACTCGCTACAGGCGTTCGACCGCGTGACGCCGCGTCTGACGTGGCCAAACGGCTCGGGGTTTCGCGCAATTTGGCGTATTCGCGAGCTCTCGAGCTGTCACAAGTCGGCCGAACACAACGCGAGACACCTCTGGTAGGACACACTTAGCGTTGTGATGACCGGCCACGACGTTCTGCGAGTGCTCGATGCGCTGCACCTCGCCGAGGTTGCCCCCATCATCGAAGGCGGGTGGGGAATAGACGCCCTTGTGGGCCGACAGTCACGTGTTCACAACGATCTCGACCTCTCGGTTGCTGCGGATGAATTGAACGAGGCCATTCACGTTCTCGACGTTCTCGGCTACAGCGCAGTTAGCACACACACACCGGGGTGGATGCGGGCCTCCACCGCCGATGGTCGAAGCGTCGAGCTACAGCCTCTCACCAACGATTTGCACCAACATCTGGAAGGCGGACGCGAGTTCCGCTACGACCGGGACCATCTCGACGGTCGCGGATTCATCGTTGGTCGACCCGTGCGTTGCCTAAATATCGAGGCCCACATACTGAACAACGCCGGGCCCGAACCAAGCGAGCGTGCCTATGCCGACCTCCATCTACTCGCCGACGCTGCGGGCGCTCGGCTGCCAGCGCCGTTCGGCCGAGGAAATCGGGTCGACTATCGACGAGCTGAAGCGGCCGACTATGGCGCCATGGCTGCAGTGCATGCTGCCTATCTACATCGGACCTACGCGTCGCCGGACGCCGAGCCCCCCGCTGCAAACGCCCTGCCGTACTCGTTCGGCTCCACCGCCGACCTTGCGGCGGCTCGACCGGACCAACTGTTGCGATACTGGCGTCAACGCTGCGGGCTGACTGATTCGTGGGTGGGAGTAGCGACCGAGGGCGCTGCGACCGTTGGCAGTCTCGGGGTAGTTCGCTGGCTGGGTCCCGAACTTGATCCATCCAAGACCGGGGTGCTTTTCGGCTTCAACGCGCACCCCATTGTGTGGGGCCAACGCTTGCTCGATCCCCTAGTGCATCAAGGTGTCGCTGCGGCCAATGCCCTGGGGTTCTCCGATATTCGAGTGTTTTGCGTGAAGGGCAACGATCGAGCAGCAGCATTCTGGAGCCGCCTCGGTTGGACCCGCGACGGGTTTGTGCATTCCGTAGGATCCGAACTGCTCATTGAGCGCTATTCACGGTAATTGACGATAAGTTTCGCGGCGTGGAAGTTCCCCTTCACGGCACCCGCGCCGCCGCGTTCTTCGATCTCGATCGGACGTTAATCAGCGGATCTTCCGCCTTCGTCTTCGGCGTTACCGCTTGGCGCAATGATCTGGTCCCCAGCAGTCAGTTCGCTCGCGACGCCGTCCAGGCGCTGTTGTTTCGGGTATCGGGAGCGTCAGACAACACGACTGATCAGACACGCGATCGGCTGCTCTCGGCGGTCGCTGGCGTCAAGCAAGCCGATCTAGCGGCGCTCAATGGTGTCATAATCCCGAAACTTCTTGACCGGATCCGACCCGAGGCACGTAGCCTGCTCGAACGTCACAGAGAACACGGTCACGACACCTACATTGTGTCGGCATCACCCATCGAACTCGTGGGTCCCTTGGCCGCCGCGCTCGGCATGACCGGTGGAATCGGCACCGTTGCTGAAGTGGTTGATGGACTGTACACGGGTGCTCTCGTCGGTCCGTTTTGCTATGGGGTCGGCAAGGTCGAGGCCATCATCGATCTGGCCCGGTGGGAAAGCTACGACATGAATCTGTGCTACGGATACTCAGACTCTGCATCCGATATCCCGATGCTTGAACTAGTTGGTCACCCGGTTGCGGTAAATCCAGATGGTCCACTTTCACGCCACGCACAACATCGAGGTTGGCCAAGAGTGGTTTTCAGCCGCAAACGAAAGTCGGTGGTTCGGGCCTCCAGCGCAGCGGCCGGTGCCGCCGTTGTGGCCGGAACGACGTTCGCAGCTGGCATGAGATACGGGCGACGAACCGCGCGTTGAGGGCGAACCGCTCCGCATGGTCGGCCGAACAGGCGTAGCCTCTGCGGATGCCATCAAGGGACTTGAAGGGGCGCCCTGTGCCTAACGACCGGTACTACCTCTCCACCCCGATTTATTACGTGAACGACGTGCCCCACATCGGGCACGCGTATTGCACTGTCACAGCCGACGCCGTCACTCGTTGGCATCGCCTCTTGGGCGAAGACGTGCATTTCCTCACGGGAACCGACGAACACGGACTCAAGATCCAACGAGCCGCCGAAGCCCACGACGAGACCCCGCAGTCGTGGGCCGATCGAACGGCGCAGCGATTTGTCGACGTGTGGGGCGACCTCAATGTTGCAAATGACGATTTCATCCGTACGAGCGAGCCCCGGCATCACCGTGGCGTGCAGGCGCTCTTGCAGGCCTGCTACGACAACGGTGATATCGAACTCAACCGGTACGAGGGCCTGTACTGCGTGGCGTGCGAGGCGTACTACGAGGAAGCCGAACTCGACAACGGCAACTGCACAATTCACGGTCGACCCGTCGAACACCTTGTCGAGGAGAACTACTTTTTCAAGCTATCGAACTACGAGGACCGGCTCCTTGCTTGGTATGCAGCGCATCCAGATGCTGTTTCACCCGCGACCAAACGCAACGAGGCGCTGGGCTTCATCAAGCAGGGTCTGAAAAATTTCTCCATTTCGCGAACGTCCATTACTTGGGGCGTGCCGCTCCCGTGGGACCCAGCTCACGTCACCTACGTGTGGTTCGATGCGTTGGCCAACTACATCACCGCGGTTGGATATGGTGCCGACCTTGAACGGTTCGAGGGGTGGTGGCCAGGCCGTCACATGATCGGCAAGGACATCTTGCGGTTCCATTGTGTGTACTGGCCCGCAATGCTCATGTCGGCTGGGCTTGAGCCACCTCTCAACGTGTATGTCACGGGTTTCCTGCTCGTCGGCGGCGAAAAGATGTCAAAGACCCGTTTGAACCAGATCGCGCCGAACGACCTTGTCGCCGATTTCGGGGTCGACGGCTACCGCTATCACTTCCTCGCCGATCTTGTCTTTGGGCAAGACGGCGACTTCAGCTATGAGCAAATGGTCGCTCGCTACAACGCCGACCTGGCCAACAACCTTGGCAACCTCTTGAGCCGCGTTGCCACCGTTGTCGGAAAGCTATGTGGTGGTGTCGGTCCGGCACCATCACCGAGCTCGCCGCTGGCCCAGCTAGCTCACGAGGCGTATGTCGATACGGCTCAGGGGTGGGCGGCGGTGCAGCCATCCGACGCGCTCCGGGCAACGTGGCTTTTGGTTCGGGCTACCAACGCCCATCTTGAGCGACATGAACCGTGGAAAATGGAGCCGGGACCCGACCTCGACGCGGTGATGGGCGACGCACTCGAAGCATTGCGAATCGTTGCGATTCTGGCGAGTCCGGCTATTCCCACCAGCTGCCAGGCCATCTGGACCCGGCTTGGGCTACCGGGCAACGTCGACGACCAGCGGTTGCCGCAGGCGGCTCAGTGGGGCGGCTATCCTGGCGGCCTGCAGGTCCACAAGGGCGAGTCGTTGTTTCCTCGCTTCTCCCCGCCCAAACCAGCATCGTGAAGCTGATTGATTGCCACTGTCATCTCGGTTACGGCAAAGACTCCCAGGACCCAGATGCGGTTCTCCGTCGGGCCCGAACCGCTGGCGTGGTCGGTTTTGTGAACGTGGGTACCACCGCTGAAACCAGCGCTCAGGCGATCGAATCGGCGAGCCAGTACGCCGATGTTTGGGCAACCGTGGGTCTCCATCCTCACGATGCCACAAACGGGCTCGATGCCATTGTTCCCCTCATCTCGCGTCCCAATGTCGTTGCTGTGGGTGAATGCGGACTCGATTATCACTACGACCATTCTCCGCGGGTGGTTCAGCGCGATGTCTTCGCCGCCCAGATTGCGTTGGCTAAACAGCACGGTTTAGCGCTCGTGATCCATACCCGTGACGCATGGGACGACACGTTCGACATCCTCGACGCCGAAGGTCTGCCCGATCGCACGATCTTTCACTGCTTTACGGCTGGCCCAGTCGAGGCGCGAAAGTGCCTCGATCGGGGCGCTTATCTCTCGTTTTCGGGTGTCGTAACCTTCAAAAATGCCGCCGATAATCGTGAAGCTGCCGCCTTGTGCCCGACCACCCGCTTGCTGGTCGAGACCGACTCGCCGTACCTCACACCGGTTCCATACCGTGGTCGGCCCAATGAGCCCGCGCTCGTCCGCATCGTGGCCGAGGCCATCGCGGGGGTGCGCGGCGTGCCCACAGTTGCGGTTGCCGATTGGACGTTTCGTAACACCGTCGTTGCTTTCGGGTTGCCTGCCGACCTAGGTTGAGAGGATCTCTGGTTCAGCTAGCACAGAGGGGAGAGTGAACGTGCCGTGAGTATGCAATCAGGAGACATCAAAAGAATGCTTGCAGCGGCCGTAGTCACTGCCGCTTTTCTGCCGTCGCTGCTGCGTAACCCGTCACCACAACGCCAGCCAGCGACTGCAAGCGCACCCGGCAATGATTTGGGCGTGGGACGTTCGCAAACGACTGCATCAACGAGTCCGAACACAGTTGCCGAGATCGGCTACCTCAGCGGACCTTCCAGCACTGTCGAGCCAGCACCAGTGCTCATTGGCGTTCCGGCGCCAGCCCCGCCCACCCAGTCCGACGGTCTGGCGGCATGGCGGGCGTTCCCGCTGCCGTGGTACAACCTGCCGCGTCCCTGCGTGTCGCGCAGCAAGACCATTCCAGGCGGAACGACCGTGCGCGTCACCAATTTGAACAACGGCAGAACCACTACGTGTGTAGTGGCTACCCAACTCGATCTGGCCGCCGGGCATGTGTTGGCCATCAGCGACAAGGTTTTCGAGGACATCGCCGACCTCATCGAGTCGCCGATTCCTGTTCGTGTCAACTGGTAGGCGTTTCGTTGACTCTCAATCCACGTGACACGCTCGACCTGCTCGAGCGCTATGGTCTCGCCCCGCAGCGAGCATTCGGCCAGAACTTTGTTGTCGACCCGAATACTGTTCGCAAAATCGCTCGACTCGCCCGCGTTGGGCCTGGCGACCATGTTGTCGAAATCGGGCCTGGCCTTGGTGCCCTTACGCGGGCACTCATCGAAACGGGAGCCCACGTATCGGGCATCGAGGTCGATCGAGGTTTGGCTGCCTATCTTCGCGACGAGGTGGTGCCATTAGGGGCGACGATCATCGAGGCCGATGCACTCACCATCGACTGGTCGTCAACACTGAGCCGGTCGGAGCACTGGGTACTGGTTGCTAACCTCCCGTACAACATCGCCACTCCGCTCATTGCCGACATTCTCGATGGTGTTCCGTCGATCGAGCGGATGCTGCTCATGGTGCAAAAAGAGGCTGCCCAACGGTTGTGCGCCGTGCCCGGATCAAAGATCTATGGGGGTGTGAGCGTTAAGGTCGCGTCGTGGGCGACAGCTAAGATCGTCGGCGCAGTACCGCCAACGGTGTTCATTCCGCGACCAAAGGTCGACTCCGCTTTGGTGGAAATTACTCGCATCGTCCCGCCACCACTTCCGAGCGGCCCCGAACGAGACCTAGTGTTCCAGTTGGTCACTGCCGGTTTCGGTCAACGCCGCAAGATGCTGCGCCGGTCCTTGGTTGGGGTGATGACCGCCGACGCCATCGAGCGCAGCGGGGTTAGGCCCGACGCCCGGGCCGAGGAACTCGACCTGGCGGCTTGGGTGCGCATGGCACAAAACGTGACAAGCTAGAAACCGATGGGACTCGTCGTTCGAGCGCACGCCAAGCTGACGGTCAGCTTGCGCCTCACGGGTGTGCGAAACGACGGCTATCACCTCATCGACGCGGAGATGGTGAGCTTGGCCCTGGCCGACACGCTCACCTTTTCCGAGGGTGAGGGTCTGTCAATGAGCGGGCCGTATGCGCAGGGGCTTCCGCTCGACGGTTCAAATCTGGTGTCGAAAGCGCTAGTTGCGAGCCACCGTTGCGCACGGGTCCATGTCGACAAACAGATCCCAGCCCAAGGTGGACTCGGCGGCGGGTCGGCCGACGCGGCCGCCGTGCTTCGTTGGGCTGGTGTTTCCGATGTGACAATTGCCACACAGTTGGGCGCCGATGTGCCGTTCTGTGTGGTCGGGGGCCGAGCGCGCGTCACTGGCATCGGCGATCGTGTCGAACCACTCGAACCGTTCTCCCGGCTGTTTACGCTCGTCACCCCGCCGGTTGGAGTGTCAACGGTGCAGGCGTTTCAGGCTTGGGATGCACTCGGGGGACCACGTTCGGACCGTCCCAACGATCTGGAGGATGCCGCCGTGGCTGTTGCGCCCGAGTTGGCACGATGGCGAGATGTTCTCACTTCTCTAGCGGGGCGACGTCCAACGTTGGCTGGTAGCGGTTCGACCTGGTTTTTTGAAGGTCATGTCGATGGTCTACGCGATGCGCTTGTCGCCGAGGGGCTCAGACCCGCATTAATAGCCCAGACGCGCACCGACCGCCCGTAGGCGGGCGGTCGGTCGGTTCTACCAACCCAGAACAAACGCACGCCGAAGAATGCGCAGCAGTTACTTGTTGCGGCGTTGAAAGCGCGTGCGCTTAAGCATCTTCTTGTGCTTCTTCTTTCGCATACGCTTACGGCGCTTCTTGATCAAGGATCCCATACGAGGAGGAAACGCTAGCCCGAACGCGGTAGCGTTCCCAATCGGCCCCATCGGGGGTCGTCCAATAGGCAGGACATCTGATTTTGGTTCAGAGAATAGGGGTTCGAAGCCTCTCCCCCGAGCTACACCGCAAATCGACCGAACGGCCCGTTCCAACGGTCCCGGTCAATTGCTAAAACTCTCCCGTGAATTATGAACGGGCGACCTACGCCATTGTCCTTGCGGCCGGAGAGGGCACGCGTATGCGCTCCGACCGCCCCAAACCATTGCACCTGGTCTGTGGCCGCCCAATGGTCATGCATGTGTTGTACGCCCTCACCAGCCTGAAGGTCACCCGCACGGCCTTAGTCGTCGGCCATGCTGCCGACCGAGTAACCGGCAAGGTGGTTCAACAGGCGCCACCCGATCTCGGTGTCGTTTTCACAACGCAAAGCGTTCAACGCGGTACCGGAGACGCCGCCATTGTTGGCATGACCGCTTTCGACGGCGACGACATCGACGACGAGTCAACTGTGCTCATACTTCCGGGCGACACCCCGTTGCTGCGGCCCGAGACCGTTGCCATGCTGGTTAGCGCCCACAACGAGAGCGGTGCGGCCGCAACGCTGCTCACGGCAGTGATGGACGATGCCTCGGGGTATGGCCGCGTTATTCGTGACAAGCACTCGATGGTGGCCAGCGTCATCGAGCACAAAGACGCCACGCCCGACCAGCGAGCCATTCGGGAAATCAATACCGGTATCTATGCGTTTCGACGCGATCTGCTTGGCCCTGCGCTTCGCAAACTCAGCCCCGACAATGCCCAGGGCGAGTACTACCTCACCGATGTCATCAGCTTGCTTCGAAGCGCCGGCTATCCCATCGGTGGCGTCGTCGTCGACAACGCCACCGAAGTGCAAGGCGTCAACGATCGCTATCAACTTGCTATGGCGGAACGCGAGTTACGGGCCCGCACCAACCGAGCGTGGATGCTTGCAGGCGTGACGATGTTCGATCCCCGCCAGACATTCATCGACGTGACGGTCACCGTAGGCCGCGACGTCACGTTGTATCCAGGCACCATCCTCCAGGGCGACACCGTTATCGGCAACGGCTGCGAGATTGGGCCCGATACCAGGTTGACCGATTGCCAAGTTGCCGATGGCGCCATTGTCGAGAACACTGTCGCAACTCGGTCAGCTATCGGCCATGGGGCTCGAGTTGGCCCCTTCGCCGCGTTGGCCGCTGGCGCCGTCGTGGCACCATTCGCTGTCACCGGACCGTTCTTTCAAGGCTGACCAACCGCGTTGACGCGGGCGGGCTAAGGATCTGTCGAGTGCCGCGATCTAGACTGCATCGGGGCAGTGCCGCTGCACGATGTCGTTGGCAGCAACGGTTGGGGACGTGAGGGAGAACGAATGGAACGGATTACCAAAAAGGTCCTAGCGCTCTACTCGGGTCGCACTCACCCGGAACTCGCCGCCGAGATCGCCAGCCATCTCGGTATCGAGTTGGGTGAGCCAAATCTTGTCGATTTTGCCAACGGCGAGATACGGCCGCGCTTTTCCGAAAGCGTGCGGGGTGCCGATGTGTTCATCCTGCAAACTCACGGCGGCCACGACGGGCGGTCGATCAACGACTCAATCATGGAACAACTCATCATGATCGACGCGGCGCAGCGCGCCTCGGCCAAGCGAATTACGGCGGTGTGCCCCTGTTACGGCTATGCCCGCCAGGACCGCAAAGCTGAAGGCCGGGAACCCATAACCGCCAAGCTTGTTGCCGATTTGTTCAAGGCGGCGGGGGCGAAACGAATGGTATCGGTCGACCTGCATTCAGGCCAGATCCAAGGTTTCTTCGATGGCCCTGTCGATCACCTGACGGCAATTCCGGTGCTCGAACAATACATCCGCGCTCATGCAGTCGATCCGGTCATCGTGAGCCCCGATGCCGGTCGAATCAAAGTGGCTGAGCGTATGGCTCAGCATCTCAATGCCGACCTTGCGTTCATTTACAAACGTCGTCCAAAGGGAACTACGAACGTCGCCGAAGCCCGCGATGTCATTGGCGATGTCGAGGGCCGTGCGTGCATTCTGGTTGACGACATGATCGATACCGCTGGCACCATTGTCGCCGCCACCGACATCTTGAAGGCGCGTGGTGCCACAACAGTGTGGGCCATGGCCACTCATGGGCTTTTGTCAGGCCCCGCGGTCGACCGACTGAAGAACGCCCCGATCGACCGCGTCATTGTTACCAACACCCTGCCAATGCCTGCCGACAAGATGTTCGACAAGCTCGAAGTGTTGTCGATCGCCCACATCATCGCCGACGTGCTCGCTGCCGTGTTCGACGACACCAGCGTGTCCGAGATCTTCGGCGGCGAAAACCAAGCCTAACTCCGCATCTGTCCGCGTCGTCGACTGGGGATTCTGGCGTGCGATGGCGCGAACCACCTAGAATTGCTCGGTTCGTAGTCGCCCGAGGAGTTCGTCATGTCGCAAGTTAGCCTCACCCTGGAATCCGGTCGTACCACCGGCTCACCCGAGTCGCGCCGTCTGCGCCGGGTCGACAGCATCCCAGCGGTCGTATACGGCAACGGTGTCGGTCCCATCAGCGTTACGGTCAACCGACGCGACTTGCGGCTCGCGCTTACCGGCGAGGCCGGGAACAATGCATTGTTGAACCTCACCATCGATGGCGCGGTCCATCCGGCCGTCGTCAAGGAGTTGCAGCGTGACAAGGTTCGCCGAACGGTCAACCATGTCGACTTTCTTGTTGTCAACCTGAAAGAGCAGCTCGAAGTCGAGGTACCAATCGTTCTGGTCGGTGAAGCGAAGTTGGTTATCGCCGAAGGGGGCATGGTCGATCCTCAGATCAACACCCTCACTATCAGCACCACGCCGGCGAACATCCCGTCAGAAATCTCAATCGACATCACCAACATGGCGATGGGCGACACCATTACGGTTGCCGACCTGACGTTGCCTGTTGGTTGCTCGACACCTGTTGCCGGGGACGTCACCGTGGTGTCCACCATCGACACCCGCGAAGCACCTGAAGAAGTCGCGGGCGAAGCCGCAGCCGAGTAAATAGCCGCCCGCATGGCGGTCGATTTTCTCGTCATTGGGCTTGGGAATCCGGGCGCGCAATACGCCCGAACCCGGCACAATGTTGGTTTCGAGTGTATTGAGCGAATTGCGCGCCGCAAGGGCGTCACGCTCACAACGTCGAAGCTGAAGGCGCTAGTTGCCACGACGTCCATCGGCGGAGCCTCCACTGTTCTTGCCTTGCCGACGACGTTTATGAATGAGTCGGGTCAGGCGGGGCATCTCTTGACGAGCTGGTTCAAGGTCGACGATCCGCAACGAATCATTGTGGTGCAGGACGAACTCGACCTCGACCCCGGCGTTGTTCGCATCAAAAATGGTGGCGGACTAGGCGGGCACAATGGGCTTCGCAGCCTCACGCAGCACCTGTCAACACAGGACTATGTTCGGGTTCGAATCGGTGTCGGCAAGCCTCCGTCGGCTGCTCGCGGGGCCGACCATGTACTCAAGAAGGTTCCACCGGTCGAACGACTCGTCTTGGACGTGGCAGTCGAAATCGCAGCCGACGCGGTGGAAAAGATCATCGGCCACGGCGTCGCAGCCGCAATGGCCGACATCAACCGACGTCAGCTAGAAACCTAGAGCGTGAACCTTTCAAGGGCTTCCCTAGCCCACCTTCCTCCGCTACTTCGCGCCGACCCGGCACTCAGCCAGGTGCTCGGTCGAACAGCTGCCACGCTCGCGGTATCTGAGCCTGCGCGCGCCCTTACCCTGGCGGCGCTCGCTCATCTCAGCTCGCGGCGGCCGATGGTCGTTGCCATGCCAACAGGAACCGCTGCAGCCCGGCTCGTCGACGATCTGCACCAGTTTCTCGACCCTGACGAGGTCGAGTTCTTTCCCGCGTGGGAGACACTGCCGTTCGAACGAGTCTCACCATCGGTCGAAACAATGGGTAACCGCTTGCGCGTGCTGTGGCGCCTGCGCAATGGCAACGAACCAAAAATCATCGTGGCGTCGGTTCGAGCACTCCTTCAACAACTCGGCCCGCACGTCGACGATGTCGAGCCCATCGTTGTGCGTCCCGGTGACGTGGTCGACCCGGCCGAACTGGCGAAACAACTCGTGCTGGCGGGATACCGACGTGAGGAATTGGTCGAACATCGCGGCGAGGTGTCGTTGCGAGGCTCGATTGTCGATGTGTTCCCGTCAACCGCCGAGTCGCCCATTCGAATCGACTGTTGGGGCGACGAGGTCGATCGCCTCACCGAGTTCAGTGTCAGCGATCAGCGCTCCACCGACGATGTCGACGAGGTGCAGCTGTTTCCGGCACGAGAGTTGTTGCCCACGAGCGAGGTGCGGGCCGCCGCTGCGGCTCTAGTCGCCACGGAGCCATGGGGACGAGAACAGTGGGAACGGCTGTCAGAAGGCACATTCTTCGACGGTATGGAGAGTTGGTTGCCGTGGCTGACAAACGGCGAACGACTCCTGACCGACCTCTTGGAAGACCCGGCGCAGATACTGCTCGTTGAACCTCAACGGCTGCGCGACCGGGCGCTCGATGTGATCGCAGAAGAAGCCGATCTCGCACGCACGCTCGCTAGCACATGGGGCGCAACGATCGATACGTTCCCGAGCCTGCATGTTGCCCACGACAGACTTTTGTCGGTAGCGGCCAATCTGCCGACGTGGACGTTGCTCCCGTCGCCCGACTCGCCCGACACACCGGTGATCGCCACGAGCACGTGGGTGCCGGTGGCGGGCGGAGGTGAGGCGCTTGTTGGCCGGCTGAAGTCGCTTTTGGCCAAGAAGTACACCGTTGTGGTGGCAAGCGACGGCGAAGGTTCGGCGGTCAGGCTTCGAAAGCTGCTGGGCGATGCGGGCATCGACCTGAACCCCGAGACGTTCATTGTGGCTCCACTGCACGCAGGTGCGGTGTTCGACGAAGCCAAGTTGGCTCTTCTTGCCGAGTCCGATATCACGGGCCGCCGACGTTCGCATCGAGCGCCGCGACCCAAGAAGCGTGCAGCTGCGGGTTTCTTCGAAGATCTCAAGGCCGGCGACTTCATCGTTCATTTCCATCATGGTGTCGGGCGATATGCCGGCATGGTGAAACGCACTATCGGCGGGTCCGAGCGTGATTATCTGCTCTTGGAATACAAGGGCGGCGACAAGCTCTATGTTCCATCGGATCAGATCGATGTCATACGTCATTATGTGGGGGGTGAAACGCCGTCGTTACATCGTCTAGGTGGTAGCGACTTCGCCTCCGCCAAATCGCGGGTGCGGTCGGCGGTGCAAGAGGTGGCGCAGGAGCTTGTCGTTTTGTACCAACGGCGAATGACCGCCGTTGGCCACGCGTTCGCGCACGATACGCCTTGGCAGAACGAGATTGAAGACGCTTTTAGTTTTGTCGAGACTCCTGATCAGCTCAAGGCCATCAACGACGTCAAGGCCGATATGGAATCAGGGCATCCGATGGATCGTCTTATTGTCGGTGATGTTGGTTTTGGTAAGACCGAAGTAGCGGTGCGAGCAGCCTTCAAGGCGGTGCAAGATGGCAAGCAGGCGGCGATTTTGGTGCCAACCACGCTGCTCGCGCAGCAGCATTACAACACGTTCGCCGACAGGTTCGCCGGGTATCCCGTACGGGTCGAGGTGTTGTCACGGTTCCTCACGCCCGGCCAAGCCAAGAAGGTGATCGCTGGGCTTACAACAGGCGAGGTCGACGTGGTTATTGCCACGCACCGACTGTTGGCCAAGGACATCGTGTTTAAGGATTTGGGTCTGCTCGTCGTCGACGAGGAACAGCGATTCGGGGTGCAGCACAAAGAAGCAATGAAGAAACTCAAGACCAACGTGGATGTCCTCAGCATGTCGGCGACTCCGATTCCGCGAACCCTCGAGATGAGCCTTACGGGCATTCGCGACTTGTCGCTTATCCAAACGCCACCCGCCGACCGCCAACCAATCCTCACCTATGTCGGACCCTACGACGAACGAGCAGTAGCAGAAGCCATCAGGCGCGAACTACTTCGCGAGGGTCAGGTGTTCTATGTTCACAATCGGGTCGTCGACATCGACGCCAAGGCGGCGTCGCTACGTGAGTTGGTGCCCGAGGCTCGGATCGCCATCGCCCACGGACAAATGGATGAGGGCAGCCTCGAACAGATCGTCGTCGATTTCTGGGAAGGCAACTACGACATCTTGGTGTGCACGACCATCATCGAGTCCGGTATCGACATGCCTACGGTCAACACACTTGTCGTCGACCGGGCCGAACGCCTCGGACTCGGTCAGCTACATCAACTACGCGGTCGCGTTGGCCGTAGCGGGCAGCGCGCCTACGCGTATCTGTTTCATCCGCCCGACCAACGGTTGACGGAAGAAGCCTACGAGCGGCTTAAGACCATCGGTGAAGCCACCGAACTCGGTTCTGGTTTCAAGATCGCTATGCGCGACCTCGAAATTCGGGGGGCAGGAAATCTGCTCGGCGAATCACAGTCGGGTCACATCGCCGCTGTTGGCTATGACCTGTACTGCCAAATGGTGCAGGAGGCGGTGGCGGAAATGAAGGGCGAGGAAGCGCGGGCACCCGCAGAGGTCAAACTCGACGTGCCCACCGACGCCTTCTTGCCGGTGGAGTACGTCACCAAGGAAGAATTACGCCTCGAGGCCTACCGCAGGCTAGCCGCCGTGACCAACCACGCCGAGGTCGACGACATTCGAACCGAGTGGGAGGATCGATACGGGCCGGTTCCACCCGCGGCCGAAGCGCTGTTGCTCGTTGGCCGA
Source organism: Actinomycetes bacterium (assembly GCA_031415695.1). Lineage (GTDB taxonomy): Bacteria > Actinomycetota > Acidimicrobiia > Acidimicrobiales > Ilumatobacteraceae > JANOSH01. Next base: position 125,753 of record JANOSH010000051.1, on the reverse strand, counting down.
CTTCGTGCCGAATGTTTCCGGGTCGGCGCCCGCGAGGTGACTGTGACCGACCGAGAGTGTCGGATTTCACCAATCACACTCAAGACCAGCGAGGAAATGCGGCTCAAACGCGTCGTTCGCGACGCCATCTACAAAGAACCAATCAATCAACTCGTCATTCCCCGCAGGCGCGGCATCGATCCAGCGGCCCAATTGGTCGAGTTACTCAAGATGCTGATTCTCTAGCTTGCCTTCGGCGTCGCTGGCTCACTACCGCTCGACCACCGCGCCGCCATTAGTTCGGCTACCGGCTATCCTTTAGTGCGATGAAACGACGACTTCCACTTGCAATAGCCCTACTGCTGGGCGCGGCGGCCTGTGGCACGGTAGATCCTCCAGCCGCAACCGTGAACGGCCAGGAAATCAATCTGCGAGAGTTCGAGGCCGATTTCGAGGCGTTGTTTAAGCTCCAAGAAAAAGGGGCTGACGAAGCCGCCAAGGCCGCTGCTCTGCAAGACCCAACAGCGCCGACTACAACCGGGCCGAAGAGCGCTACGGCGTCGTCGGCTGCGGCTGGTCAGCTGCTCAACAACTACATCTTGTTGTCGATCATGGACATCGAGGCAAAAGCCCGCAAGCTCACACCCACCGCCAACGACGAACAGTCGGCAGCCAATGTCGAACTGCAGGTGGTCGGGCTCGACAAGGCGGGATACGCCTTGTTGCCTGCAAGGATGCGTGCACGGCTGCATGGCATGACGTCGAGCTACGTGGCACTCAACGAATCTATGAAACTGCCCGCGGTCGACGACGCCGGTCTTGAAGCGCTCTACACCGCACAGAAGGCCAAGGGTTCACTGCCGGAAGATGTGTGCGCTGCTCACATCCTGGTTCCAACCGAGGCCGAGGCGAACAATGCCCTCGCGCAGATCGCCGCAGGCAAATCATTCGCCGATGTGGCCAAGGCAATGTCGACCGACACCGGCAGCGGCGCCCAAGGTGGAAATCTCGTCGGTGACGACGGGGTGTGCCCAACGGCTGATCAGCTCGTCCCTGAGTTTGTCGCTGGTGCGCGTGAAGCAACAGTCGGTCGGCCATCCAAACCCGTACAGTCCGAATTCGGTTTCCACGTCATACAGCTCGCCAAACCGGTCGGTCCTGCGTCATTCGAGTCGATCAAACCGCAGCTGGCAGAGACGGCCGAACGCGATCGATTTGCGCCGTTCCCCGAGTGGTTGAAGCAGGCCACAACGTCGGCAAAGGTCACGGTCGACCCTCGATTTGGCACGTGGGACCCCACCAAGGGACAAATAACTCCGAACGACACGGGTGAACCGGCTGCCCCATGAAACCCACGGTAGTGGTTGTTGGCCTTGGTCCAGCAGGACCTGAGCTCATCACCGCTCAGGCGCAAGGCGAGATCGATCGCGTTGCGCACCGTTTTGTTCGTACCACACGCCATCCTGCGGCATCGGTGTTGGCCGACGCAACGTCGTTCGACGAACTGTACGAACGGTACGACACCTTTGAGATGGTGTATCACTCCATAGCCGACGAACTCTGTGCCGCAGCGCAACAACACGGCGAGGTGCTCTATGCGGTGCCAGGTTCGCCGTGGGTTTTGGAACGCACCGTTCGTTATCTGCTGGCCGACGCCCGCATCGATACCCGAATCGTCGCCGGGATGTCGTTTCTCGATCTGGCGTATGCCCGGTTGCACATCGATCCAATCGAAGCCTCAGTCCGATTGATCGATGGCCACACATTCGCGGTGTCGGCAGCCGGGCTTGGAGGGCCGCTACTCGTCGCCCACTGCCACGACCAGCGAGTCATGTCCGACATCAAGCTCGCGATCGACGACGAACCAACCGAGGCGGTCATCGTCTTACAACGCCTTGGTTGCCACGACGAGCTCATTACTTCGGTCAAGTGGGAAGATCTCGACCGCAACGTCGAGCCTGATCACCTGACGGCGCTCTACATCCCTGCGCTCGGTCGACCAGTAGCTGGCGAACTCATGGCGCTCTATGAAACCACGCGACGCCTGCGAGTCGAATGCCCATGGGACCGGTCCCAGACCCATGCAACCTTGGCCAAATATGCCGTCGAGGAAACCAACGAGTTGGTCGAGGCAATCGGCCAACTGGGCCGCGATGGTGCTGGCGACGACGAACTTATCGGCGAGCTCGGCGACGTTTTGTTTCAGGTAGTACTTCACTGCGCACTCGCCGAGCAAGACGGCCGATTTTCGCTGGCCGACGTGGCCGAAACGATCAACGCCAAGATGATTCGACGTCATCCTCACGTCTTTGGCGACGAGACGTTCCACACTATCGACGAACTTGCAGCCAGTTGGGAACGCATCAAGGCCGAGGAACGAGCCGAGCGCAACGGCTGAATCACCACCTTGGGCCTGGCTCTACCACTACCGTTAGGACAATGAGTGAAATCACCAAGTTGGTCGGACGCGAGATGTTGGATTCCCGAGGGAACCCCACGGTTGAAGTCGAGGCATGGTTGTCGTCGGGGGCGACCGGTCGGGTGTTGGTGCCGTCGGGTGCATCCACCGGCGAACACGAGGCTGCCGAAAAGCGTGACGGTGGTACCCGTTATCTCGGCAAGGGCGTTCTCCAGGCGGTCGCTGCGGTAAACGGTCCACTGGCCGCCGCTCTGACGGGGCGCGACGCGCACGACCAGCGCGGTATCGACAACGAGATGGTGTTGCTCGATGGCACCGACAACAAGTCACGCTTCGGTGCCAACGCCACTTTGGGTGTGTCGATGGCCGTCGCCCGAGCCTCGGCGCAGGATCTCGGCGTGCCGCTGTATCGATACGTAGGTGGTGCGAACGCCCATGTCCTTCCTTGCCCCATGCTCAATGTTCTCAATGGTGGCGTGCATGCCGATAACTCGGTCGACTTCCAGGAGTTCATGGTTATGCCCGTGGGCGCTCCGAGTTTCAGCGAGGCTTTGCGATGGGGCGTCGAGACGTACCACACCCTCAAAAAGGTCCTGCAGGAACGCCGGCTGGCTACCGGCGTGGGCGATGAGGGTGGCTTCGCTCCAAACCTGGCCGCCAACGAAGACGCTGTGAAGATGTTGGTTGAGGCCATACAACGCGCCGGCTATGTACCGGGCGAGCAGATTGCTATCGCTCTCGACCCTGCCGTTAGCGAAATGTATCGAGACGGCAACTATCACCTCGAAGGCGAAGGCAAGGTGTTGTCACCCGACGACATGGTTGGATACTGGGCTCGCCTCGTCGACACGTACCCAATCGTGTCCATTGAAGATGGCATGGCCGAGGATGACTGGGACGGTTGGGCAAAACTCACTGCTGCCCTCGGTCACAAGATTCAGCTTGTGGGCGACGACTTGTTCGTCACGAACACCAGCCGGCTCCAACTCGGTATTGAGCGACGCGTCGCTAACAGCGTGCTGGTGAAGGTCAACCAGATCGGCACCCTCACCGAAACCCTCGAGACCGTAGAACTCGCGACACGGTCGGGCTACTCGAGCGTCATGAGCCACCGTTCGGGCGAAACCGAGGACACGACCATTGCCGACCTTGCGGTAGCCACCAACTGCGGACAGATCAAGACTGGCGCGCCCGCACGAAGCGATCGGGTTGCAAAGTACAACCAGCTCTTGCGAATTGAGGCTGAGTTGGGCGAGGCGGCGCGCTTTCGCGGTCGAGACGCCTTGGCCCGCGGGCTGCGCCGGTGAGCCGTAGTGGTGGCGAGCGACGCAAGGATCGACCGTTGCGCGTCGCGGCTGCGGACGACGTGCTCGAAATCGACGGCATTACGTTACCGCTACGCCCCAGTCGTCATGTGCCCCGTTGGATTGTCGTTGTCGCGGTGCTGGTCGGACTAGGTGTCGGCACGACAACCCTGCTCATTGTTCCTACCCGCACCTGGCTCAGCCAGCGTCGTCAGTATGCCGACGATCTGGTCAAGCTCGATGCAGTCAATGCTGCCAACGCCCGAATGGAAGCCCAGATCGAGGCTTTGCAAACCCCAGAGGAGGTCGAGCGGTTGGCCCGTGAGCGGTACAATCTTGTCAAGAACGGCGACCAGGTCGTTGCTGTGCTTCCGGCTCCGGCACCGAATCCCCTACCTGCGGCGTGGCCGTACACGGTCATTCAGGACTTGGTAACGGTACGACTCACGTACCCGGATTCCATTCCGGCCACCACCGTCGCTACAAAAACCGGCGCAACTCCAGTGACAAGCACGACAGGGTTTGCTTCGAACGGATAAGGTCCGTTCTCATGACCGGCACCAGCATCCTCGGCACTCGCGTACTGCGCACAGAAGACCCCAAGTTCCTTACTACCGGCGGCGTGTACCTGTCGGATCTCGACGAGCCGCTTCTCAGCGGTGCCGTCTATGCCACCTATGTTCGGTCGATGGTCGCCCACGGCACCATTGTGTCGATTGATACCGACGAGGCAAAGGCGATGCCCGGTGTCGTTGCGGTGCTTACCGGAGCCGACCTTGGCCTGGAAATGGGGCCATGCAGTCCGTTCACGCCCCAGTTCCTGCGCACGCTGTTGGCCACTACCAAGGTGCGCCACGTGGGCGAACCGGTCGCTGTTATCTTGTCGGAGACGCCAAGCCAAGGTGAAGACGCCGCCGAGGCGGTTATCATCGATATCGACCAACTCCCGGCTGTCATCAATGTGATCGACGCCCTCGAAGGTGACATCATCCTTTTCGAGGATGTTGGTACAAACATTTGCTTCGACACCGTGGCGATGGGTATGCCAAAAGACGTCGACGGTCTGTTCGATGGTTGCGAGGTAGTTACCGAGTTCCGCACGATCAACCAGCGTGTCGCACCGTGCCCACTCGAGGTTCGCAGCACGGCCGTCGCCTGGGTCGAGGGCCGGTTGTACGTGTGGACCAGCACCCAGCATGCCCAAGGCGTCCGCGACATTTACGCCGGTGCCTATGCCGACAGCAACCCGCGTGTCATCACCCCCGATGTTGGCGGTGGTTTCGGTGCCAAGATTGCTCCGTATCCGGAAGACATGTTGTTGCCCGCCCTGGCCAAGGTGGTTGGCCGACCGGTGCGCTGGCACGAGAATCGGTCTGAGAGCATGAACAATCTGGGTCACGGTCGTGGCCAGGTACAAGACATCGCTATTGGCGGCACGCGCGACGGCAAGGTCTTGGCATACCGGCTCACCATCGCTGCCGACGTTGGCGCTTACCCGAACATTGGCACCATTTTGCCAGCGTTTATGACCCGGCTCATGACCACCGGCGTGTACGACATCAAGAACGCCGAGTGCAGCGCTCGTAGCGTCGTTACCAATACCCCGACCATCGTTGCCTACCGCGGCGCGGGCCGACCAGAAGCTGCGGCCGCCATCGAACGAGCGATGGACCGGTTCGCCGCCGACATCAACATGGACCCGGTCGACGTTCGTCGCAAGAACCTGCTTCCGGCGTTCAACTCCACACACAACACCCCAATGGGCGCGGCGTACGACTGTGGTGCCTACGAGCTTGCTCTTGATAAGGCCCTGGCCGCCGCCGATTACGCCGGGTTGCGGGCCGAACAGGCTCGTCGTCGAGCTAACGGCGATGTCGTGCAAATGGGCATCGGCGTCAGCGTCTATGTCGAAGTCACCGGTGGTGTCGACCCCAAGCAGGAGTCCGCACATCTGGTTATCAACGAGGACGGTTCGGCCACGGTATACACCGGCACATCCCCGCACGGCCAGGGTCATGCCACGAGTTGGGCCATGTTGGCCAGCGAGCACACCGGTATCCCCGTCGACAAGATCAAGGTGCTGCATGGCGACACCGATTTGGTGCCGGTTGGTGGCGGAACCATGGGTTCGCGTTCGTTACAACAAGGTGGAGTGGCAGTTTTCCAAGGCGCGGAAATGATCGTCGAGAAGGCCCGCAAGCTCGCTGCGCAATTGCTCGAAGCTGACGAGGCCGATGTGGTCCTTGATCGTGACGCTGGAGCATTCCATGTTGCTGGAACTCCGTCGATTGCCAAGTCGTGGGCCGAGTTGTCCATGGCAGGCCAAGCCGCAGGCGACCCGCTTGCAGTCGAGCATACTTTTGTTGCCGATAACGCTACGTTCCCGTTCGGTGCTCATGTCGCGGTTGTCGATGTCGACACCCAGACCGGCAAGGTCAAGCTTGTTCGAATGGTTGCATGTGACGATGCTGGCAAGGTGCTGAACCCGCTCTTGCTCGATGGTCAGATCCACGGCGGCATCGGCCAAGGCGCTGCTCAGGCATTGTTCGAGGAGGTCAAGTTCGATGCTCAGGGCAACCCAAACACCTCGAACTTCGCCGACTACGCCTTCCCTGCCGCGTCAGAGCTGCCAAGCTTCGAAGTTATCCATATGGAAACCCCAAGCCCGATGAATCCGCTTGGCGCAAAGGGCATCGGCGAGTCGGGGTCCATTGGTTCCACCCCGGCTATCCAATCGGCTGTCAGCGACGCTCTGAGCCACCTCGGTGTCGTGCACGTCGATATGCCAGCTACGCCCGAGCGGGTGTGGCGCGCAATCAACGCCGTCTAGCGCACGCTCGGTTACGTTGTCGGGGTGACACAAACATTCCCCATCCAAGCCGAAGGGTTGGTGCGCACCTTTGGCGAGGTCGTAGCGGTCAACGGTGTCGATCTTCAGGTGAATGCCGGTGAAATCTTTGGGTTTCTTGGGCCAAACGGCGCGGGTAAATCCACCGTTGTACGCATGTTGTGCACCCTCTTGCGACCCACATCAGGTAGCGCCCGCGTTGCAGGATTCGATGTGGCAACCGAGGCGGCACAGGTACGCCGAGTGATCGGTGTGGCTTTACAAGACGCCGCCATCGACCCGATCATGACCGGGCGAGAACTGCTCGATCTGCAAGCCGTTCTGCACGGGATTGCCCGGGCCGATGCTCACCGCAAAGCCGACGAGTTGCTTGAGCGTGTCGGTCTGAGCGCGGCGGCCGAGCGGCGTGTGGGCACATACTCGGGTGGCATGCGGCGTCGACTCGATCTGGCGTTGGCTCTCATTCACGAGCCCGAGGTCCTGTTTCTCGACGAGCCGACTACCGGCCTCGACCCCACCAGCCGTGTGGCGCTGTGGGAGGAAGTTCGGCGGCTGAACACCGATCTCGGCACCACCGTGCTTCTGACCACGCAATACCTCGAAGAGGCCGACCAGCTAGCCGACCGTATCGCCATTATCGACCGGGGCAAGATCGTAACGTCGGGCCGTCCCGCCGACCTGAAGGCTGCCGTGGGCACGCCAACGTTGGGTATCGATGTTGCGCCGGGGTCAGTCGATGCGGCCAAAGTGGTGCTGGCGAACTTTGGCGAGGAACGCCAGGTAGCCAAGGGTCTTGGCATCGGTCTAGCCGCCGGAGCGGCAGGAATGGCCGACGTCATCCGCGCTCTCGACGTCGCCGGGCTTACCTTGGAACACTTGGAACTCACTCCCCCGAGTCTCGACGATGTCTTCGCCGCCGCAACGGGCCAGCGTCTCGAGGGTGCCGGGGCTGCAACGAGCGGACCGCCAGCGGGTCGAAAAGGTCGGCGACGATGAGCACGGTGGTGGTGACCGTTCGCGAGATTTCTCTGGTCGCTCAGACGTTGGCGTTGTCGGCACGAGCCATTCGAAACACGCTTCGTCAACCCCAGCAATGGGTTCCCTCGTTCTTGTTTCCGCTGCTCTTACTTGCTGTGAACACCAGTGCTCTCGGCAAGGTCATCCGACAGCAGGGCGTAGACAGTTATCTAAACTTTGCTCTGGCGACGGTAATTGTGCAGGGGATTTTGTTCGCTGCATCGAACAGCGGCGGCGATCTCGCGATCGACATTCAAGATGGGTTTTTTGATCGGCTTGTCGCCTCGCCGATTGCCCGACCGGCCATTCTGCTTGGTCGCCTCTCGGCATCGTTGGTTCTCGGGGTCTTCCAGGCAGCGGTCATCATGATTGTTCTGGCGTTGTTCGGGGCCCGGGTTGCTGGCGGTGCGCCGGCCATAGCTGTCATTGCTCTAGCCGCTGGGCTGCTAGCGGTGGGCATCGGCTCCATATCGTGTGCGGTTGCGGTTCGTTCTGGTTCGTCGGAGACCGTGCAGGCAATGACCCCGCTCTTCACAATGTTCATCTTCTTCTCGTCGGCCTACTTCCCGAAGGACAATATGGTCGGCTGGTTCCGTGGCATCGTCGGCGCCAACCCAATCGACTGGACAATCAGCGCCATGCGAGACCTCATCCTCGACGGTTTCGACACGACATCGGCTCTGAAGGCCACGGTCATACCCATCCTCGTCGCTGTGCTCGGTGTCACGCTTGCCACCTTGGCCATGAGCCGTCGCTTGCGAGACATCTCATGACCGCCGTTGTCGAGGCGAGTTCGCCAATTCGCCATGCACGCTTCTGGGCGGTTACCCGTGCGGTGGCCAAACGAAATCTCATCAGTATTCTGCGTACGCCCTCGGCATTCATGCCGTCGCTGCTCTTTCCGTTCATGTTTATCGTTGCGCTTACCGGTGCCTATTCCGGTGTGGCCAAAGCCCCTGGCTTCCCCACCGAGAAGCTGGTCACGTGGATATTGCCGTTCACGGTGCTTCAGTCGTCGATGATCGTGGGAATGACAACGGGTCTCGGCCTTATCCGTGACATCGAAACCCGTTTTTACGACCGCTTGCTGATGGCTCCCATTAACCGGGCGGCATTGATTGCTGGCCTGTATCTGGCCGCCATGGTGCGCACGCTGGTGCCAACAACAATGGTCTGTGTACTGGGTTTCGCTCAGGGTGCTGCGTTACCTGGCGGTGTCCTAGGCCTCGTCGTTCTGGTAATCAGCGCTGAGGGGGCATGCCTGGCCGGTGCTGGCTGGGGCATCGGCATGGGCTTGCGCCTTAAAAGCTTCAAGGCGTTGCCCATCATGTTCATGGCCGTGTTCCTGGTGACGTTCATGTCGTCGGTGCAGGTGCCGATCAGCTTCATGGAGGGGTGGCTGAAGCATGTGGCTCGGTGGAACCCGTTCACCAGCTTGCTGAATATGGCTCGCTCCGGTTTCCTCGGCGACGTTACTGCCAACGCAGTCATGCCCGGTTTAATCGTGGCTGTCGCTGGTGCGCTCGTACTCGGAACGTTCGCTGTACGAGGGTTGCGCTCGTTCGACTAACCGCCATTACTCACGAGATGGGGCTCACCACATCTTCAGTGGCCCCACCCACCCTGCACAAGCGAGGCGATAGTCATCTATGCAACCCCAGTGGTCGTCAGCTCGGGCACCGTTGTGGCCGGTGCAGGGTAGCTACTTCCCAAGCTGATCCCGCCAAATATAGCGAGCCCACCGACATGGCCGACCAGAGGATGCGCTAACGTCGAAAGACCGCGAAGGGCCGCTGACGGTTCAGGCGAGGATCGCCACCAGTGCGAGGACTGTCCTGCGGCGGCGGCATGGGCTTCGATCTCGCCAAGCTCGCCATACACGCCGCTACATCTGGCAGCTGTGCTCAGCCCAAGACGTCCCGTGCATCATGCTCGGATTGTGGCCGCCGCTGAAGCCGCCCATGACGCGTGCGCAGTGCGACACGTGGCTTCCAAAGTTGGGTTTATCCTGAGCGGGATGGGCGGCGACGGGCCCGGCGACGGAAAGACCCCCGATCGTTAGTGCAATGACAATCGCGCCTTTGGTGAATTTTTGCTTCATGGCTGGACTCCTTGGTTGGACCTGATGGATTCATGATGACCGTGTGTGTTGAGCAGGACATCGGGGGTAAACGCTGATTTCCTTTCGGGAAACCCCTCGGGCAGGACACGTCTCAGAGCGATATGCAGATGACTGGATGTCGACCCGGCGCATCGTGCATCAACGCCGTCGTCGGCCAGCAGACCCAGCGCGCTCCGAGTTGTCGTGCCTACACCTCGCAACCTCGCCCACTCTCCGGGTTGAGCGGCTCCCGTTCTTCGTGAGGGGTCGCCGTTCGCGACTACTTACCGGTGGGAACCTTGCCCGAGCGCAGCACGTCCAGGCGATGTTGATACTCATCGCCTTCAATCTCTCCGGCCGCAAGCCGTCCGGCGAGAATCTCCTCTGCCGAGTCGCTCCGGCTGCTTCGTGGCCGATTCGGCGAACGGAACAGACCCACGATCGCCCAAGCCACAAGCCCCCAGAATGCGACCATTCCGATCATCATCAGCGCCCAGTTCCATCCCGACCAACTGTCGTTCCAACTCCGATACATGGCATTGGCCTCCTCGTCTCAGTGTTTCATTAGGACACTTGGAACTCGTCGACGCATCGGTAGCCTCCACCGATTCCGATTGCGGGACAGTACTGACGCGCTCGCAAGCTTCTGGACGTGAGGTTGAGAGCAGAGGCCTTTACTGGAGGGTCTCGCGAACTTGCCGAGCGATCTCGAGGTCATCCCGTGAGGTCACGACGAGGGTGCGGGCGGGCTGAGGTCAGTCGATCCGGACTGCGCTCGTGAAACGGCACCACCGTGGACGATTCGGTGACCGACGGCATCGACGTCTGCGAGGCCGCGCATCCATTCGCTGACCTCGTTCGCATCGGCCGACCCGTCCCACGGGTCGAGGTCGAACGTGTCCTCGATCTGCTCATCGTCGGTGACGAGGCGCAGCTTGAGGGTGCTTGACCCGGCGTTGACGGCGAGGAGCCGCATCAGCCGGGCCATGTCCAGTCGGCAACCTCTGGCAGGTCCTCACCGTGGTCGCGGGTCCAGGCTCGGGCTCGGGAACGTCGGTCGACCATCTCTTGTCGGATGCTGGCGGCCCCCTGCGCAAGGCCGGGGACTCGGTCGATGACGTCCATCACTAGGTGGTATCGGTCGAGGTCGTTGAGCATGACCATGTCGAACGGGGTCGTGGTAGTGCCTTCTTCTTTGTACCCACGGACGTGGATGTTGGAGTGGTTGGTGCGCCGGTAGGTGAGCTGATGGATGAGCGATGGGTAGCCGTGGTAGGCGAAAATCACGGGCTTGTCGATGGTGAACGCGGCGTCGAAGTCGGTGTCGGTGAGACCGTGGGGGTGTTCGCTGGCGGGTTGGAGGCGCATCAGGTCGACGACGTTGATGACTCGCAGCCGCAGGTCGGGTAGATAGCGGCGAAGGAGGTCGGTTGCGGCGAGGATCTCGAGGGTCGGGGTGTCTCCCGCGCAGGCGAGGACAACATCGGGTTCGTTGCCGTTGTCGGTGCTGGCCCATTCCCACACGCCGAGGCCGCGGGCGCAATGCTGGGCGGCGTCGTTGGGGCCGAGCCAGTCCAGGGTCGGTTGTTTGCCGGCGACTATGACGTTGACGTAGTTGCGGCTGCGCAGGCAGTGGTCGGCGGTGGACAGCAGCGTGTTGGTATCGGGTGGAAGGTAGACGCGGATGACGTCGGCCTTTTTGTTGACGACATGGTCGATGAAGCCGGGATCCTGGTGGGAGAAGCCGTTGTGGTCTTGGTGCCAGACGTGCGATGTGAGCAAATAGTTCAGCGAGGCAACTGAGCGTCGCCATTCGATGTCACCGGTGACCTTGAGCCATTTGGCGTGCTGGTTGAACATGGAGTCGATGATGTGGATGAACGCCTCGTAGCACAAGAACAGGCCGTGGCGTCCCGTTAGCAGGTAGCCCTCGAGCCAGCCCTGACACACGTGTTCACTGAGGACCTCCATGACGCGCCCGTCGGCGGCGAGATGGTTGTCGAGTGGTCCCGCTTCGGCCTGCCAGGCTTTGCCCGTCACGTCGTAGACGGCGCCGAGCCGGTTGGACTCGGTTTCGTCGGGGCCGAAAATGCGGAAGTTTCGGTCGTCAGTGCTCAGCCTCATGACGTCACGCAGCAGTCGTCCGAGGGCGCGTGTTGGTTCGGTGCGCGTCCCTCCGGGCGCGGGCACCTCGACTGCGTGATCGCGCCAGTCGGGCAGTGCCAGGTCGGTCAGGAGGGTGCCGCCGTTGGCGTGGGGGTTGGCGCTCATTCGCCGTGGCCCGACTGGCGCCAGCGCGGCGATGTCCGTTGCCGGTCGTCCGTCGTGGTCGAACAATTCGTCTGGGCGGTAGCTGCGCAGCCACCGTTCCAGTTCGGCGAGGTGGTCGGGGTTCGTGCGCACGCCGGCGATCGGTACTTGATGCGATCGCCAGGTGCCCTCTACCGGAAGGCCGTCGACCTCGGCCGGACCGGTCCAGCCTTTGGGTGAGCGCAGGACAAGCACCGGCCAACGCGGCCGCTCAGAACCGGTGCCGTTGCGGGCGGCGGTCTGGATGTCGCCGATGTGGTCGCAGATGGTGTCGAGCGTGGTCGCCATGTGCTGGTGCATCGTCGCGGGGTCGTCGCCCTCGACTCGATAGACAGGGTGTCCGTAGCCTTCGAGAAGTTTGGTGAGTTCGTCGTCAGGGATACGGGCCAGCACCGTGGGGTTGGCGATCTTGTAGCCGTTCGGATGCAAAATGGGGAGCACGGCCCCGTCGTGGACGGGGTCGAGGAACTTGTTGGAGTGCCAACTGGCCGCCAGTGCGCCGGTTTCGGCTTCTCCGTCGCCGATGACACAGGCGACGATGAGGTCGGGATTGTCGAACGCCGCCCCATAGGCGTGGGCGAGTGAGTACCCGAGTTCGCCGCCCTCGTTGATCGATCCGGGAGTTTCGGGCGCCGCGTGGCTGGGGATGCCGCCCGGGAACGAGAATTGACGGAACAACCGTTGCATCCCTGCTGCATCAAGGGTGACGTCGGGGTAGGTCTCGGTGTAGGTGCCTTCCAGCCATGCGTTAGCCACGACAGCAGGCCCGCCGTGGCCTGGTCCGGCCACATACAACATGTTCAGATCACGGGCGCGGATCACGAGGTTCAGGTGGGCGTACACGAAGTTGAGGCCAGGTGTGGTGCCCCAGTGGCCGAGCAGCCTGGGCTTGACGTGATCTGCGGTGAGTGGCTCGGCCAGCATCGGGTTGGCGAGTAGGTAGATCTGCCCGACGGACAGGTAGTTGGCGGCGCGCCACCATCGGTCAAGCGCCGTTAGGTCGTCTCCGGTGGCATGGGCACGGCCTTCGTCGTCAATCATTCAGAAGTCCTTCTTTGGCAGTTGGTCGAATTGGGGGGTTGTCCGAAGGGCACTGGGTGTGACTCGTATGCTCGGACGAGAGCTGAGCGGAGCGCGGAGCAGAGCTCATCGGCGATGCAATCGCGGCTCAGCCACGCGCCGGCGCCGAAATGAACCGCAGCCTGGCGGTACGCAGGATCGGGCTCAGGGCCGATAACGACGACCCGTGCGAGCGCGAACGTTCGGGGCAGCTGGCGACGAACCGTCGCGAAATCGGCAGTGTCGACGATCACGAGGTCGGGGTGCAGCCGGGCATCGTGGCTGATTTGCGAGACGCTGTCGATCTCTGAGACAGTCCAGCAGCCAAGGTCGCGGTTGAGGAGTTCAACGATGAAGGCCCGCATGGCGCGGTGGACGACGACCAGCACGACGTGCGGCGGGCGGGTCGACACGGCACACACCTCGCCGCGCGTTGTCGTCATTCACCTATCCTGCGACTTTGCGGCCGATGGGGCATCCGCGCTGACTACGGAGCGGTGCTTCGGCAGGTCACGGACTGGCTTCGTCGTCGAGCAGCCCGGCCTCCTTGGCGCGGCGGACCAATTCGGCGCGGTTGCGGACATTGAGTTTCTGGTGGATGTGGGATCGATGAGTCTCCACGGTGCGCACCGACACATACAGCCGCTCACCGATTTCGGCATTGGTGAGCCCGAGCGCCATCATCCGCAACACCTCGAGCTCGCGATCAGACAGCTCACCTCCGGGTCCCGCGAGACGAGCGGGCGCAGCGTCGGGAGCGAGCAAGGCGGCGCCCAAGGTCGGATGCACATACTGCCGCCCGCTGGCCACCTGTCGAACGGCTTGAACCAATTCGATGTCGGCGGCTTCCTTGACCAGGTAACCGGCCGCGCCAGCCTCGAACGCCCGACGCAGGTAAGCGATGTCATCGTGGACGGTCAACACGAGCACGCGGGTCGCTGGGCTGACCCGGATCACCTCGGCCGTCGCGTTGATCCCGCTCCCGTCTGGCAGACCCAGATCCATCACGAACAGGTCAGGTAGACAGGTACTAGCTACGGCGACGGCCTCGTTGACACTTCCGGCCTCGCCGACCACTTCCAGGTCGTCCTCGGCGTCTAGGATTCGTCGCAGACCGCTGCGCACAACGCCATGGTCGTCGCATAGCGCGACCCGCACTACATCAGACAAGAGGCAGCTCCAACAGCACCGTCGTGCCAGTGCCCCTGGTCGACGAGAATTCGAACGTGCCACCGACGAGGTCGGCCCGTTCGGCCATGCCTTTCAGCCCGAGATGCCCGCGCGTCGGTGCAGCGTCGGTCTCGAAGCCGACACCGTCGTCCTCGACGAGAGCTCGCACTCGTCCTTCGGCCACGATCACCGTGATGCTTGCCGTGGCAGCACCGGCGTGGCGGGTGATGTTGGTCAACGCTTCCTGGACGACCCGGTAGACGACCGTCTCGATCTCGGGTGGCAGCCGGTCTGCAGCGAGACCGTGGGCGGCACACGCGACGGTCGTATGGCCGCGGGCGGTCATGTCCTGGGCCAAACGTTCCAAGGCCGGAACCAGTCCGACGTCGTCGAGAACCGTAGGCCGCAGATCGAAGGCCAATTTGCGGGTCCGGCGCAGGGCGTCGGCGACGAGCGCACGAACGTCCTCGGTGCGCCTTCGGGCATCGTCGAGCGCAACCTCATCGCTGGCCAGCGAGGATTCGACGAGCCGGAGGCCGAGTAGTACGGAGGTCAGGGCTTGGCCGACGTCGTCGTGGAGATCGCGCGACACCCGTGCGCGCTCCGCCTCCTGTGCGTTGAGGATCTCACCCAACATCTCGCGTTTGAACGCCACACGCTCAGTCGCGGCGGCGAGGTCGGCGACAGCGTCGGCTCGTGCGCGCTCTGCCTGCACGAGTTGAGCGCTTTCGATCGCTCCAACCGCAAACGCGGCGAATGCGACCACGAGGGCCTCGTCCTGATCGGCGAAGGGGCCGCCGTCAGTCTTCTCGGTCAGGTACAAGTTGCCGTACCGTCGACCACCCCTGCCGACCGGTACGCCGAGGAACGTCCGCATCGGCGGATGATGTAGAGGGAACCCGCCGGATCGGGCGTCTGCGCCCAGGTTTGCGAGCCGGATCGGTCCGCTGGCGACAATCACCTCACCAAGTAGGCCATGTCCGTCGGGAAGGCTCCCGATGCGGGACGCCGCGCCATCGTCCACGCCATGGTGGATGAATGACTCTATTGCGCCGGCCTCGTTGTAGATCCCAAGTGCGGCGTACTTCGCCTCGGCGATCGAGGCGGCACCCGCTACGATTCGGCGAAGCACCGTGTCCAACTCATGCTCGCCCGACAACACCAACACCGCCTCGAGCAGCGTCTGAACCTTGAGTGGCCAGCCAGCAGCACCGCCATCGAAATCTTGCGTTGTCGTCGTCGACTCCACTGACACAGTGTAGTAGTACCCACGTTACGGGAGAGCCAAACCCTCCACTCCGTGATAGTTCCCGATGATTGCGGGCGACCCGAAGGCAGGTTCCGTAGCCGGTACCGATGATGCCGTGCCTTATTCAGGCCACGATTGCGGGCATGAGCTGCAGCGCCTGCGACGCGCCCGTGCAGCAGGAGGACCCATGACCACGACTCACAACCACCACGATGCTGACGCTGCCAATTTGGTGACGACTGTGCTGCACGTCGGCAACCTGCATTGGGGGTCCGAGAAGGCTGTAGCAGAGTCGCTCCTTCAACGCCTCCCGGGCGTCCTGCACGTGGACGCCAACCCCGTGGCGCAGACCGCAACCGTCACCTACGACCCGAGCGCGACGTCAGTCGCTGACCTTCAGGCGTGGATAAAGGACTGCGGCTACCACTGCGCTGGTCAGTCCGTGCCCGGCCATGTGTGCATGCCGATGCAGGAGCCTGGTCACAACGTGAGGCACGGACTGGACGCCGCTCACGAACCCGAGCCTGTCATACATCCGGCCGGTCACGGCGAGTCGTCGGCGACGCGGTCGCCGCACGATGCGATGGGCCACGGCGGGCACGCGGGCATGTCGATGGCGTCGATGGTCGCCGACATGCGCCGACGGTTCCTCGTCGCGGCCGCACTGTCGATCCCTATCCTGCTGTGGTCCCCCATTGGCCGCGATGTTCTCAACTTCAACGCCAGTGCACCCTTCGATCTCCGAGACGACGTCTTCCAACTGATCCTGAGCATCCCGGTCGTGTTCTGGGCGGGTTGGATCTTTTTCGACGGCGCGGCGCGGGCGCTGCGGGCGCTCACACTGGACATGATGGTCCTGGTCGCGGTCGCCGTCGCTGCCGGATGGTTGTACTCGCTCGTGGTAACTCTCACCGGTGGCGGCGAGGTCTTCTACGAGGCAGCCTCGGTGCTCACAACATTCGTGCTGCTCGGCCACTGGTTCGAGATGCGTGCTCGCGGCGGCGCCAACGAAGCAATCCGGGCCCTCATCGATCTCGCACCACCCAAGGCCACCGTTCTGCGCGACGGCAAAGAGATCGACATACCCACCGCAGAGGTCGCTGTCGGCGATCTCCTTTTGATCCGCCCAGGCGCGAAGGTGGCCGTCGACGGGGTGGTTGAAGACGGAGACAGCGACCTCGACGAATCGATGGTGACCGGCGAAAGTCTCCCCGTCCACAAGACGACCGGCGACCAGGTCATCGGCGCAACCCTCAACACAACCGGCACACTGCGCGTCCGCGCCACCAAGGTCGGCTCCGACACAGCACTAGCCCACATCGTGAAGCTGGTGCAGGAAGCACAGAACTCGAAGGCCCCCGGCCAACGCCTGGCCGACCGGGCCGCGTTTTGGCTCGTGTTCGTCGCCCTGCTCGGCGGCGCCGCCACGTTCGCGGTGTGGTACCTGCTGGCCGACCGTTCGGTCGGAGAAGCGATGCTGTTCGCAATCACCGTGGTCGTCATCACCTGCCCCGACGCGCTGGGCTTAGCGACCCCGACGGCGATCATGGTCGGCACCGGACTCGGCGCGCAGAGGGGAGTGTTGTTCAAGAACGCGATGGCGCTCGAAACCGCGGCACGCATCGACACCGTCGTGATGGACAAGACAGGCACGCTCACCAAAGGCGAACCAGAAGTCACCGACATCGTCACCGACGGCATCGACGAAGCCGAGATGCTTGCGCTCGTCGCAGCAGTCGAACGCGAATCCGAGCACCCGCTCGCCCGGGCGGTCGTTCTCGCCGCCGAGGCCCGAGGCGCAGCCGAAATGCGCGCAGAGGACTTCGACAGCGTCCCCGGCCACGGCGCTATCGCAACCGTCGACGGACGACGGGTTGCTGTTGGCAACCGTCGGCTGATGGAACGCGAAAAAATCGACCTCGGCCCGCTCGCCGATCGCCGCCAGCAACTCGCTGAGAACGGTCGCACGGCAGTCGTTGTAGCAGTCGACGGGCGAGCCGTTGGGCTCATTGCGATGGCCGATGCGCCACGTGAGACGGCCGCTGCGGCCGTCGCGGCGCTGCGAGCGCTCGACATCGAAGTGGTGATGCTCACCGGCGACAATGAGGCAACCGCCAAACGGATCGCCGGGATCCTCGGGGTCGACACGGTGATCGCCGAAGTCTTGCCCGGCGACAAATCGGCCAAGATCGCCGAACTACAAGCCCAGGGTCGCAAGGTCGCCATGGTCGGCGACGGGGTCAACGACGCCCCCGCCCTCGCACAAGCGGACATCGGCATTGCGATCGGTGCCGGCACCGACGTCGCCATCGAGACAGCCGATCTCGTGTTGATGAGATCCGACCCCCTCGATGTCCCGGTCGCGCTGCAGATCGGACGTGGAACGTTGCGCAAGATGCGCCAGAACCTGGGATGGGCCCTCGGCTACAACGTCATCGCGCTCCCGATCGCCGCTGGCGTGTTCGAGCCAGCGTTCGGTCTGGTGCTGCGCCCCGAGATCGCTGCCCTATCGATGTCTGGTTCCAGCATCATCGTCGCCGTGAACGCCGTGATGCTCAAACGAATCAAGTTGCCCTCGGCGCAGCCGTCTGCTCAACCTCAAGCCCCGGCGGCCGCCGTTCTAGCCGCGGCCCGCACCGAATCGCAGGAACCAAGAGCCCGACAGAGACTTCCCACGACTCGGCCTCGGAACATTTCGCATGAACGCGCGCAGCGCACGCACCGCTGGGATCGCAACCGTAACGTTGCTGGTCTTCTATGTCGGTGTCGTCTGGGCTGCGTCAGGCTCGTTCGACCACCTCGTCGATCGGGCACGCCGTGATTGGTACTACCTGGCCATGATCCTGGGCGGATTCGCAATCCAGGTCGCGTTGGTCAGTGAACTCCGCCGCCGTCACCGCCTCCAGCACGCTGCCGCCGTCGCCGGTGGTGCTGGGATGGGCGCATCGACTACTGGCATGGTCGCTTGCTGCGCCCACCACATCGCCGAACTCGCCCCGTTCATCGGAGCGACCGGTGCTGCGACCTTCCTCATCGAATACCGCATCCCGTTCATGATCGTCGGCATCGGAGCCAACATCATCGGCATAGCGTTCGCCGCCCACCGATTGCGCCAAACCACCCCAAAGAAACCGAACCACAAAGCCGTCTCATGGGTGCACTCGTGACTGCGTCCTACATTCGCGGACAGAAACGGAACGCCATCACGGCAACGATCCTCGCGTTCGTCGCGAGCGCGGGCCTGGTCCTCATCCTCGCCGGCTGTGGGTCATCGACCCGTGCCGACAATGATCCGGCCGCCACCTCCTCCGCCGATCGCACCGTCCAGGCGGGCTCGGTCACCGTCAAGATTCACCGTGGTCAACTCGACGCCGACGGCGCCGTTTTCAAGATCAGCTTCGACACACACGAAATCGAACTCGACCAGGACATCGTCCGCCAGGCCCGCCTCGTTGTCGGCGAAACCCCGTGGCCCGCCATGGCATGGTCAGGTGATGGCCCGAGCGGGCACCACCGTGAAGGGGAACTTCGCTTCAAAGCGGCTGGCACCGCAACAGGTACAGCGACGCTTACCATCGACGGACTCCCCAAGCCCGTCAGCGCGACCTGGGACCTAGGGTGACCGGACGGAGCGCTTCATTCCAGGGCGCATCATTTGGTTTGACGAGACCCACGAGATTCCGCCGAGCCTCGCTGGTCGCGATAATCGCAGTTGTCGTGCTGTGGGCTGGAGTTGCCCCGGCGTTCGCACAGGGCGGCGACGGCAGCGACCACGGTGGCACCCTATTGGCCGCGTGGCTCTTCGGGCTGGAAGGCCTCGTGCTCGCTGGGATGGGAATCTTCTTCATCTTCGTTCGGCCTGCACTGCTTCCTGAGGATCTGCACTTCTTACAACAACAGGAAAAGGAGATCGACACAGCCGTACCACGCCTACGCGCATGGCTGCGCCACGTCTTCGTCGTACTGGGCGGCCACGCGCTCTCAGCTGGGCTACTCACGATCTTCGTCGCAGCAACGGCTGTCCGCAACGGTGACCAGACGGCCGTAGCGGTGCTCGCTGCGGCCGGTGGTGGATCAGTAGCGCTCATGACCGCTGTCAACTTCTCAATCCGATCTCAGTTCCGATGGTTGCTGCTGGTCGTCGTCGGGCTATGGCTTGTCGGTCTCATCGCGGCGCTCTTGTCGTGACCTCCGACGCGACTATCGCCGAGCCACGGAGACGTCGCAGGCGACGACACCGCCATGGTCGATATGGCCGCGAGTGCGTCCGGTCCGACGGTGCTGCGACGGTCGATCGTGGCGTGGAACACCGAATACCTCGAACGAGGAGCCGAGCTCGACCCACCGGCTACCGACCCCTCCCTCACCCAACCCGACCTTCACCTCCGTGACCGCCCGGGCTGGCGTGCTTGGTTCGCCGCTATCTTTCGCCGACTTGATCGACAGGACCACCAATGAACAGCGACGCCACCGATCTCACCTTCGGGAACAACGGCCCCGAGCTGTACGGGCGGCTCCGCAGAATCGACCTCACCCGCCCCACGGTCGTCCTGCTGTGCGGACTCGGCTTTCACACCTTCGAATACGAGCCCCTCGCCACCGAACTTGCCACCCGCGGCATCAATACCATCACTTTCGACTATCGCGGTCACGGCCGCAGCACCGGACCACGCGGCCGATGGACGCTCGCCGACCTCGCCAACGACACCCTGGCCGCGATCTCCTGCGCACGCCAGCACGGGCTCGACCGCGTCCACCTCGTCGGCAACAGCCTCGGGGGAATGATCGCCATCCTCGCAGGCGAACGCGACCCCCACATTGGCAGCGTCATCGCCTCCAACACCCCCGCACACGTCGCCGACTTTCTGCTCACGAGACCACGACGACTGCTCTACCGCATAGCGCTCCTTCTTTCGAGAATCGTCCCGATTCGCATCAGCGTGAACCACTTCTACGCCTACGAACAGCTGACCGACAACCCCGCCTGGGTAGAGCGCATCAACCGGGATGCCACTATCACCCGAGCACGCCAGCTTTCCATGCCGACCTACCGGGAGCTGATCGACACATGGGACGGGCCGGCCGCCATCCATCGACTCCACCGCCCCGTCCTGCTGATCCACGGCAACCACGACAAACTCCAACCTCCGGCCCAGACCGACCAGCTCTACACCGCCGCCAACGAGCCAAAGACGCGCCGCGTGATCGAGGCCGGACACCTCCCACACCTCGACGCCACCTCAGAGTTCGCCGACCTCCTCACCGGCTGGCTGGAACGCATCACCAGCTGAGCTGCCGCCCGGCCGCGCCAACAACGATGACTGCCGACTGCTTCGGCCGACGCGACTTCGTCACTTACCCAACGATCCGATAGTCCGCTGCCGACCCTCGCGTCCGAACGCATTGCAACAAGTCCGGTACCGGTTGAGTTCGTCGGACTGGATGGGCAGGTCAGGCCTTGCCACTCGGTGACGATTCCGTCGACGCGGCCCTGTCCACGTGGACGCTGTGCAGCATCCCAGATCCCGTCGCCGCAGTGCGCGAGATCGGCCGAGTTCTGCGTCCCGGTGGCATCTTCCGGTTTGTTGAACATGGTTGTTCGCCGGATCTGCGAGTGTTGAAATGGCAGATGCGACTGAATCCTCTACAACGCCGGCTGGCGTGCGGCTGCAACCTTGATCGCGACATCCCATCGATCATCGAAGAAGCCGGGCTGTACGTTGGCCCGATGGACATGTACTACGCCAAAGGCTACCCCAAGGTCTTGGGCTGGACATTCGAAGGAACGACACGCGCTCTCGACATCACATAGCCTCGCGAGTCGTTGAGGCGGGGACTGTCCGACGCTCCAACAAACGACACTTCGCCAACTGCGTCATCCGACGCATGATTGCGAACCCGGTAGGACGTTTCTGCCTGCGTGGCAGGTCCTTGCCAACGTGCTCATCTGACGGGTCCGGCCGGTCTACGAACCGGCGCGTGGTCACGGAGCAGCAGCTACGTCGGTGGCGTGTCCTCGGCAGCATTCGGGGAGCTCGGCCCGGATGAGTTCGAGCGCGTGGGCTGACCTGTCAACGAAGCTGAAATAGATGGCCACGACATGGCGGTTGGGTGCCGGGACCAAGCTTGTTCGATCACGAACAAATCGATCGAAGTCGATCAGGGACAGAGGCCTTCGTCACTACGCCGACATGCCGAAGGAGATCCCGACGTGTGGGCTCCCGCGGGCGAGCCGTCCGGATCCGAGCGGACGTGGTGACGTAGGCCAGGCCCAAGGTTCACTGGTGGGCTAAGAACTGTTCGAGACGTGCAGTGTCTGTGTCCGTCCAGCCGTCCGGCGGAAGCACGTTCGCCCAGGCACCAACGAAGTCGACGTTGTAGTGTGTCCGTGGCCCGGGGGGACGTTGAACCCGCTGGCGAGATCCCCGACGGACTGCACGAACGTGACGATCGGGAACCAGCCAACGCTGCCCGGAACGTCGTAGGCGAGCGGCGCATGCGTCCATCCTGGGCGCGACCAAAGCGTGCTCGCACGAAACACCGGTACCGGATCAGACGGGTACACGAGGTACGAGACACGCGGCTTGGGCCACGCCGGGTCGATCGCGGTCAAATCGTCGACGCCGGCAAACACCCGAACCGTGCGGCCATCGTTGAAATCGGGACGCCACGACGGTGATCCAGAACCCGTTCGTTGACGATCGTGCTCCAGATCGGGTTGCTCGCCACCGGTCCGGCGAACAAGGCGCCCTCAGTGCGGGCGACGAGGTTGGCCATCGACGTAAAGGAGTCGAATCCGGCGAACGCTGCTTCGGCGGCGTGGGAACCAAGACTCTCCCCGAACACCAACAGCTTCGGCTGG
The DNA here is from genome assembly GCA_031415695.1 of Actinomycetes bacterium. Classification (GTDB taxonomy): domain Bacteria; phylum Actinomycetota; class Acidimicrobiia; order Acidimicrobiales; family Ilumatobacteraceae; genus JANOSH01. The sequence continues at coordinate 103,435 of JANOSH010000051.1, read as the reverse complement.
GCTGTCACCGGCCGACGGGCCTATTCCTCATAGACCGCGTTGAACAGGATCGAACCAGCGGGGGCCGACGCCGTGTGGTCGATCAAAAACGTGATCCAGCTCGGCAGATACGAATACTGCATACTCACGATCGCCGTGTCACCCGCGACGCCGCGCTGCCCGACACGTTCTGCGTCGAAGGCTCCGCAACCCCCGGCTCGGTAGTCCTATCCGCGGTGCTGTACACCTTGTTGGCCCACGAGACGAAGCCGCCCCCACACGACTTCGCGCATCACGATTTGGGCCGCGAGTGTGACGATCACCACGGTCCCGATGAGAGCAACCGAATGCGACACGCGCCGGTCGAACCAGCGGTCGATGCCCCTCACCTGCCACCAGACGAACCGGCATCCGGCTCCCAGGACCAACACGAACACGGCCGCAACGACGACGCTCGCCAGGGCATCGAATATGACGACGTCCGCCGCTCCCACGAGCACCCGCTGGGCGTTCTGCCATCTCGGCCATACCACTATCACGGTGACGAGCATCACCACGACAACCAGCGGGCGCGTCGCCCACGCAGCGCGCCGGAGTCGGGCACCGAGTCTGCGCCCGACGCGGCGCAAACCCAGATGAACGAGCCATCCGAGCACACTGCCAAGGCCGTAGCCCCAGAACGCCAGCGAAAACCACCAGAACACGACACCACCAAGCGAGTCCACCGAAAGCCGGTCGACGAACCAACGTCCTTCTCATCGACCCACCGAGCCTGACCATCGAACGTTGCCCACCCCCATGGGCGGCCGAGACGGCCGATCGGGCACGATCGACGTGTCCGCGTCGGTTCTCGGCATCCGCCACCATGAGAGCCGAGTGTTCATCTCTGGACGACTCTATTCATTCGCACACCAGGCCGCCCAGGCATCCCGACCTTTCCAACTGGCGAGCAGAAGGCGTCGTTCGATGGCGGCAGGTCGGGTGCCAGGTAACGCTCCGTAGTTCGCCCGGGCTCGATCCGTGTGCTGCCCCGATGTGCGGAACATCCATTTGGGGCCAGCATGAAGTGCGAAGAACAAGCGGAGGAGAACGAGATGAACTGGTTGAGCAGCAACTGGATTTGGCTTGTGTTGATCGGCGGCATGTTGTGGATGCACCTCGGCATGCACCGCGGACACTCGATGCATCGGCGGCCACCGCAATCTGGGCACAAAGAACACGGCCAGGACGACTCAGCGACGGATTCCAAGCGCGCCGACGAGAGCCCTGTCCACTACGAGAAGATCGATGACTGAGTTCCAACTGGAGCGCCTCGGCGTGGTGATGGAGCCACAGCCCGGCAATCTGCTGGAGGTCGAAGGCGTCTTGAACCCGGCCTCGGCGCGTGGCCCAGATGGCCAGCTCTATCTCTTTCCTCGTTTGGTCGCTCGGGGCAACTTCTCGCGCATTGGCATCGCTCGGGTGACGTTCGATAGCGCTGGCGATCCAGACGGCGTGGATCGTCTGGGTATCGCGCTGGAACCCGAAACGGACTATGAGCTGCGACCGGACGGTACCGGCGGCTGCGAGGACCCGCGCATCACATTCGTCGAACCGCTTCACCATACGTGATGACCTACACCGCGTATTCACCGCTCGGTCCGCGGATCGCTCTCGCGATATCGGACGACCTATTCAGCTGGGAGCGGCTCGGACTGGCCACGTTCCGGCCGCACGAGGGCATCGAGTTCGAAGGCGTCGACAACAAAGATGCCTGCATCTTTCCTGTCGCCGTTCCCGATCCGTCCGGGCAGATGTCGATGGCTATCATGCACCGGCCTCTCTTTCCGGGCACTCGCCCCGAAGAAATCGCTCAATGTCACTCGCCCCACAACGTCGATCGCTCGCGTGAGTGCATCTGGATTTCCTACTGTTCCACCGCGATGACCGACTGTGGGCCAACTCACCTCCGTCATTTCGGCTCACATCACCGCCTCGCCGTCCCGGTAGCGGCGTGGGAACAGGTCAAGATCGGCGGCGGGGCTCCCCCCGTTCTCACCCGTCACGGGTGGCTCACCGTCTACCACGGAGTCAGTGAGCTTTTGCCCTCATCCGAAACACAGCGAAAGCTGCGGTATTCGGCTGGCGTGATGGTCCTCTCGAAGGAGCGTCCGGACAATGTCCGCTATCGATCGAGCGAGCCAGTATTGACACCGCACTTGGCGCAGGAACGCGACGGGGTCGTGGCCAACGTCGTGTTTCCCACTGCGATCGATCAGCGCCGCGACATCGGGTCACCAAATCGCTATGACGTCTACTACGGCATGGCCGACAGTCGGATCGGAGTAGCGACGCTCAACGTGCCCGAACACCTACCGGCAGGCGCCGGAGTTCACCGGTGTTGATCGAGCAACGCGTCGATGACGGTGGAGGTCATGTCTCCAACAGCTGTTCCTTCGAAGCTGTACCGCTGGCCACCCCGGTCGGTGGTCCCGTTGCGCTGCACCCGGCCCGATGTCTTAGCGAACTCGCGGAGCGGTATTTGGATGACGACGGCGACCTCGTCGGGGTTGAGGATGTCGGTCAGTTGTGGTCGGGTGCACCAGCCGACGACCGGTGTCACGAGGAATCGGGTCGCGGAGAGCCATAGCGGAGGCAGCGACCCGATGATGTGAACGTGAGCTGGGTCGATGCCAATCTCTTCGGCTGATTCCCGAAGGGCTGTGGCAACGGGTCCGTCGTCACCTGTTTCGGTTGAGCCGCCGGGGAAGACAAGCGTTCCAGGGTAGTTCGTTAGCGTTGCGGCGCGTTCTGTGAGGACAATGGTCGGTCCGTCGTCGTTGCCGCTGAGCAAGACGAGCACGGCAGCCGTCCTGTGGGCGCCGTTGACGCTCGGATCGGGGTCTGCCGATCGGCAATGCTCCACCCTGATCCTGATGGTGTCGAGCCAACCCGGCTCACGATCGTCGGTCATTTTCCTGACCATCCACCCTGGTGGGAATGGTGGTTGATTGATCAGCAGCAGCAATCCAGGTGACCTGAGCCGAGCTCACTGCGAAGAGCGCGACGCCTGGGCCGGGTTCTGGAGAGTGCACCGCGATGGTCTGCTCAACGAGCCCTGGGTGGCCGAACAGGGCGCGTGCGGGCCGGCCGGGCGGTCGGCTGTCCAAGGGCCATTCGCCCGGGTTGTTGGCAACGGCGACGATTGCTTGGCAGTTGCCAACCAGACTGGAACCCGGGCCACCGAAGGCCAGGAGGGTTTCGCTCATCGCTGGGACCAGGACGAGGTTCGCCCCGATCGCCGTCAATGCGTGTACGGCTTCCGGGTTGAGAAGGTCACGGCAGATTGCGATCACCAGGTGCCAGCCGTCGATGACGTGCACGCGGAGCTCTGGCCAACCAGACGGCTGAATGTCTTCTGCGATCGGTGATTCTCCGGGCGAGTGTTTGTCGTGAGTAATCGGCTCGTCGTACCCGCGGGCCCACATGAGCGCTGTGTTGCGCTTTCGGTTCGGGAATCGCGCTGCGGCGTCGCGGTGTCGGTGGTGATAGCTGCCGACCACGAGGAGCCGAGGTCCGTCCGGGCGCCGTACCCAGCTTTGGAGCTCAATGGCGAGTTCCTCGGTGACGCACAGTTCGGGAAGCACAACGATTGCAGCGCCGGCTTCGGTGGCGACACCGATGAGCCGGTTGATCTCCTCGCGTTGGCGATCAAGGTCGATTGGTTGGATCGGAAACGACCGGCCCCTCGCGTCACGGGGCAGAGAGAACTCGGTGACGCTGCGGTTCGGATGGCAGGTCGCGATCACCGTGTCGGCCGTGATCAGCCTGGCGAGGGTGTCGGTGAGGCTGTAGTCGAACACCAGTCGGTATTGGACGGCCCAATCTCCAGCGAGTCGGATATGTCGCGTTTGGTCGAGGCGGTTGGCGAGACGCCACGGAGGCGACGTGAACGGCATAGGTGTGAGCTCCCGCAAGTTCGGGAAGTCAAGCGGAACCGGGTCACCGACCGCTGGCTGGTAGGGGCTGCGATCGCGGAAGAATCGGGCGAACGTATGGGCATAACGATCGTCGAGAAACTGGGCGAGCGCATGCGCGACAACCACAGGCGGAACGTCGGTAATCGAGTCGAACGACGATGCGAGCAGCGCTCGCATCGAACGATCGATCGTCGAAATCGGTTCCATCGCAGAGTGGTGCTTACCCAGGCGGTCGCGGTGATGTGGTCTTGGCACTCGGAATCGCCGACTCGCTCCCAAAGAACCATGTGCTCGTCACGGCACAACTGCAGCAGATAGGTGAGTGTAACGACGGGTTCGCTCTGGGTCGCGATAGCTGCGAGCAACGCTGCGAGCCGGTCTGCTGGCGAGTTGAGCTGGGCCACGCAAGGCATGCATGCTGTCCGGCCAACCCCTGCATGAACCGATACAGGCGTCAAGGCCATATCCGGCTGTCGAACTCAGAGGCTGTTGGGGGCGGACGGGACGAGATGACCGAACGCGTCCCTGACCTGTTCGATGGTTGCGTCATCGAGGTTGGCGTACACCAGGCTGGCACCGGTGAAACGGGCAGCTTCGGCGACAAGCGCGTCCCTGTGGAGATCCTCCACCAAAAGCGCGACGGTCGCCGTGCCAGGTTGCACCGCGTCCTTGAACCAGGTGACCCACTCGTCGGGAACGCCGAAGTCGATGACCTTGGCCGTGAGGGTGCCTGCGCTGGCCCCGACGGCCAAACCCGCGATCCATCCGACAGGCCCACCGAGGATCAGCCCGAACAAGCCAGCCCACATCGCGCCCGAGAGCGCCGAACTCAACGGTGTGGGATCGACCGTTTCATACACGACTGTCTTGCCGGAGTCATCTTTGACGACAGTGACTGCGTCTTTCAGCTTCAGTTTTCCCGCTGCGGCAAGACCGCTCGCGGCAACGAGGAACTCTTGGGCTCGGAAGGCGTTCTCGAACGAGATCCCCACCAACGTCTGCGGGATCTCGGACTGCTTCGATTGTTGCGTGTTCATGAGGCCAGCATCGGCGATCGAAACGCATTCCGCATCCGTGCCTGGCGACAGTTGCTTTGCGGGCTACTACGCGGACCAAGCATCGCTCTCCCGGAGCCACGCATCCGCACTGCCCACGTCTGCGGGATCGCCGAAGTTGAAATGCGTAGCCGGCGCGGATGCCACACACCACGACCGGGTTCAAGATGACAACACCAAAGCGAACTTTGGTCGCTGAAAAAGGAGCAAGACATGACTGGCGAACACGGTGGCTGCTGCTGCAACCACGACGATCCTGACGACAACCACGATCAGCCGGACGAGATTGTTCAATCACCTCAGATCCTGACGCTCACCGAAGGTGCAGCTTGCTGCTGTGGAGCCAAGCATAAGGAGACGTCGCTGCCCAAGGACCACGCCGCACACTCCACCGAGGTGCGGAGTCCATCATGAATGCAAACGTACCTCCGGCCCCGCATCTCACGAGCACGGCCGCCAGTGATGCGACCAGCCGATCCACAGGTTCTGGACGACGCCGACTTGCCGTCAACATCACTCCAGTCGAACGCGGCGGCCGGATCGCGATCGGCCTCGCCGCCGTCATCGTCGCTGTGGTTCTCCTCGTTTCGGCCGGTTCAGCACTCGCAGTCGTTCTCGAAGTACTCCTCATCGCAGCCGGACTTGATCTGGTGGTAACAGGTGTCCTCGGACATTGCCCGCTCTACCAACGCCTCGGCCACGTACCGGCGTCACTTCGGGGCGTGGCATGATCGACCGCCCGACTCACGACGTCCAGCCTCCGCCCCCCGGAGACCGGAAACAAAAGGGCGGCCGTCACGCCTGGATGATGATCGCCTGCTGCATCCCGATGCTGGCGATCGCTATCGGCCTCGTCGCAACGGGAGTCGTCAATGCCAGCTTCATCTTCGTCGCAGTCGCCTGCACCGCCATGATGGCTCTGATGATGCGCGGTATGAACCACGGTGGCATGAACCAAGATGCACAGACCGACGCTGGTATGGACCACGACGGAATGGACCACAGCGGAAGTCGGCCACCGCCGCCGCCGCACACGGTGCAAGGTCGTCCCAACGATCGATGACGTTGTCGGCATCCGCCCAGGCCAGCGCGATGAACGGACCGTGAGCGGCGATCCAATGACCGAAGCCCTCCTCGCCCGGCCGCGACCGACCCGCATGCTCATTATCACCGCAGCATGGGGCTCGTGCTTCGTCGCCATCGACTGGGGGCTGCGAGACGCGCCGGTCCTTTGGTTCGCCGCATTCCGATCACTACTTGCGGGGGGCGCGCTCGTGTGCGTTGCCTTCGCGCAACATCGGCCCCGCCCGCACGGATCGGCCGCATGGAGCCAGATCAGCGTTCTCGCCCTGTTCAACGTGACCATAGCGTTCGCTGCCATGTTCGCCGCTGCCGCCGCACTCTCCGCCGGTGTCGCAACCGTGTTGTCGAACGCCCAGCCGCTCCTTATCCTGCTGCCTGCCTGGTGGCTGTTCGGCGAACGACCTCGACGTTCTGTAGGAGCCGCTGCAACCGTTGGTTTCCTCGGCTTAGCGATCACCGCTTGTGCATCCATCGGGACGACAAGCGGCGCTGCCCTCGCACTCGTTGCAGCCACCGCCATCACAACCGGAACACTCCTCGCTCGCCGAATGCACGACATCGACGTCCTCGTTGTCAGCGCATGGCACTTCCTCATCGGAGGTGCCGGACTGTCGATACTCGCTTTCATCCGCGACGGCGCACCCGCAGTGACTTGGTCGCTCCGATTCATCGCCGCACTTGCGTTCCTCGCGCTCGTCGGAACGGCAGGCGCCTTCGTCCTGTGGTTCACAGAAGTCCGACGCGCGCCCCTCGCCGCTGTCGCCCTCTGGACATTCCTCACGCCGGTGTTCGGTCTGACATTCAGTGCCATCGCGCTTCGCGAGTACCCAGCAGGCCGCCAACTAGCCGGGATTACGCTTGTCCTCGCCGGCTTGGCGGGCGGCCTCGCGTGGCCCGCTCGAGATTCGCGCGACGACAACGACAAGGTCCGCACCGGACAGGCCGAGGACACGCGCCCTCACGTCGTCGATGTCAGGACAGGACCGTAACCGTGTGCTTCTCCGCAGCAGCGAGCTTCACGGCAGGGGCTGCACTAACAGCCGTTGGCGGTCTGACCGTCCACAAGTCGCACGGGAAGATCGAACTCCCGCTGGCGATGGTGCCACTGCTGTTCGGGATCCAACAGCTCACCGAAGGTGTCCTCTGGATCAGCATCACTCAAAACGTTCCGGCGTTGAAGACCGTCGCCACCTACGTCTATTCGATGTTCTCCCACGTCCTATGGCCAAGCTTCGTACCTTTCGCCATTTTGCTGGTCGAAACCCGCCGGTGGCGCAAGCAGGCGCTCGGGGTGGTTCAAGCGCTCGGACTGGCCGTCGGCCTGTACCTCCTCTACTTCCTGGTCCGGTTCCCAGTCACAGCACACGTTCACGGGCGCAGCATCACGTACGACTCGCCACACTTCTACGTCATCGGCGTCATCGTCGTTTACCTGCTCGCAACCTGTGTCAGCGGCCTATTCTCCACGCACCGTTGCATCAATGTCTTCGGCATGCTTGCGCTCATCCTGGCAATCGCCGCCTACCAAGTCTCGGTGACCACGTTCGTGTCGGTCTGGTGCTTCTATGCCGCCATCCTCAGCCTTCTCGTGTACCTCCACTTCAGCGGGCCCATGCAGGCGTGCCGGACCGCCGTCGACCACTCGAGCGATCAAAGTAGCGTAGGGGTCGGATCCTCGGCGTCCGCTTGAGCAACGGATCGAAGCGCGCAAACAGGACCTTGACCGGTCGAGTGTCGTCCGTAGTCAGCCGCACTGTCTTGCGGGATTCGCCCGGATGGCCCCGGTCGCATTCGGTGCGATGATCGCCAGAGGACACCTAAGGGAAGATGCACTATGAACAAACTGACCTCGTTGGCTTCGACGGCCCGGCCCACTTCGGATGCTGTCGGCGCGGGCTTGCGGGCGACGGCGATCACGAAGTCGTACCGGCGCGGGATCTGGCCACGCAGGCACGAGGTGTCTGTGTTGCTAGGCGCTGATCTGATTGTCGGTGCTGGCGAAGTGGTCGGCCTGGTCGGCGAGAACGGATCGGGCAAGAGCACGTTAATGAAGATCCTGGTCGGAGCTCTCGCGGCCGACGCCGGGACGGTGGAGGTCTCGGGCCGGATCGGGTACTGCCCCCAGGAGCCGGTGCTCTATGAGCGTCTGACCTGCGACGAGCACCTCGAACTGTTCGGCGTCGCCTACGGCATGGACGAACAAGCCGTGAACGCCGCGGCCGAATCGTTGTACGCGACGCTGGGGTTCGACCGTTGGCGCACATCCCAGGTCGCGGACCTATCCGGTGGCACCCGAGCCAAGCTCAACTTGGCAATCGCGCTCCTGGCCGACCCCGAGGTCCTGCTGCTCGACGAACCCTACGCGGGCTTCGACTGGGACACCTACCTCCGGTTTTGGGACCTGACGACCGAACGGCGTGCGAGCGGACGCAGCGTCGTGGTGATCAGCCACTTCGTCGCCGACCAAGAGCGCTTCGACCGCATCGTTCAACTACGCGACGGGCGGACCGTGCAGTGACGAACACGATGACTTTGCTCGTCGGCAAACGGGCGGTCGCCGACTACAGCCGCCGACCGTTGAACCTCGTGCTGCTGGTTGTCGTCCCGGTCGTGCTCGTATTCGTCTGGGGTCCATCGCTGACCGAGTTCTCCAAACTGTTCGGTGGGTCCGGTGATCGCGCCGAGATCGAAGCGGCCACCGCCGGGTGGGCAGCGGCGGCACTGGCCGGGCTTGCCGGGTTCTTCCAAGTGACCGGTTCTCGCGCCACAGATCGTCGACTGGCTGCCGCCAGCGGACGCTATGGTTCTGTCGTCGCTGGACGTCTGGGTGCCTCGTTCGGTTTGGCAATGCTGGCTGCGACGGGAGGTCTTGTCGCCCTCGCGGCGCGCACCGGGATCACCGACCCACTCCGTGCCGTCGCCGCGACGGTTCTGATCGCGATTATCTACCTCGCACTCGGTGTTCTCGTCGGCACGGTCGTCACGACAGAGATGAACGGTGCCCTGCTCGTCACGCTGGCGTGGGTGTTCGACGTGTTCCTCGGCCCGGCGATGGGATCCGGACCCTCATTGGCGACCCGGGTGTTCCCGTTGCACTTCCCGACGCTTGTCTTGACCGGGCAGGTCACCGGTCACGCGGGCCCGTTCGGCGACGTTGCCTGGTCGTTGCTCTGGGCGGCAGGTCTGTCAACGCTGGCCATCGTGCGTCTCATTATCACGACCCGACCAGAGGCCGCACCTCGCGCCACGCGTGCCAAGACGGCAATCGGCGGCTCGGTGCTGGCGACGACCGCAGACGCGCATCCGGCCTCGCCGTCTGTCCCGCCGATCGTTCCCGTGGTTGTCCAGCCGGTCGCGACCGCCCAAACGATCGTTACCGCTCGACGCGTTCCAGTTCGCGCACGACTGATAGCGATGCTGCACGCTGGAATGCGCGAGCACCGTCGCAACCGGATCCTGTGGGCGCTGCTCGTCATCATCCCCGCCATATTCATCGGCATGGCCATCATGGTGACCCTCGACGTGCCAGGGCCTATAGCGCTCGTGGACGGTGGTCGGCACTTCACAGCGTTCTTGTCGGAACGTCGCATTCACGCCGCCACCATGGTTCCGGTCACGTCGGCGTTCCTGGCGGGACTGACGGGTTTGTTCGTGGTGACCGGCTCTGCTGGCGGAGACCGGCGGCTCGTACTGGCCGGATTCCCGTCTCGCGAGGTGCTCGCCGGGCGCGTCGGCGTCGTCGCCGCAGCGACCGCGCTGACTACCGCTGTCGCGGTTGCAGTATCGGGGGCGTGGTACCCGCCCCGCCAATGGTTCGTCTTCGCCGCCGCCAACCTCCTCATCGCGCTCACCTACGCCATGCTCGGCGTCCTCGTCGGCCCGCTCACTGGCCGACTCGGCGGTCTGTACCTGATGCTGCTGCTCGCATTCATCGACGTCGGACTCGGTCAAAACGTGATGTTGCCCAGCGGTCCTCCAGCATGGGGTGCCTTCCTGCCAGCACGCGGCGCCTCACGAGTGATGATTGACGGAGCCTTCACCGAACACTTCGACCAAACCGGTTACCTCCTGCTCGGCCTCGCATGGCTGCTCGCGTTGACCACCGCAGCTGGCCACGTGTTCCGACTACGAATCGCGACCGCACGGACGTGAGGCGCGTCCAAAGAATGAAGAGCGCGCATATACCCCCTGGGGGTACTATGCTGTATTTCCCAAGCCGGACAGCAAACCGATCTTGGCCGCCAACCAGTCACGGGCGCAAGGAGAACTTTCATGAATGTCGAATCGTTCAAGGTAGAGGGAATGACGTGCGGCCATTGCGTTGCAGCAGTCACGGCTGAGGTGTCGAAACTCGGTGGAGTGACCAATGTCGAAGTGGACCTTGGTGTTGGGTCGGTGACCGTGAAGTCGGATCAGCCGGTCGATCCGGATGCGTTCGCGGCGGCAATCGACGAGGCTGGTTTCGCGGTCGTCGGGTGAGAACGGCTTCGAGACTCGGTGTCTTCGGTCCGGGGCTGGTTGCCGTTTTCGGCCTGGCAGCGACTGTTGGTACCAGCCTGCGCCTACAGCGCTTCAAGTCAGCAAGCTGAGCAGTGGCGACCACGGCTGGCTACGACATGCAGAAACCCGACCTCGCCAGACGACTGGCACGAATCGAGGGACAGGTCCGAGGGATCGCTCGGATGGTGGACGAGGACCGCTATTGCATCGAGATCCTCGACCAAGTCGCTGCTATCACCCGAGCGTTGCAACAGGTGTCACTGGGCCTCCTGCACGACCACCTCGAACATTGCATTGCCGGAGCCAACGACACGGGCGAGCGGCCACTCCCGAACAAGATCGATGAAGCCATCGCTGCGGTCGCCCGACTCGTGCGCAGCTGATACTCCGGGTCTGGGACACAGCAGGATTACCGCTTCCGGACGAAACGGGTCACGTGGCGAGTGGAGTCAGTTCCTTGATCTCTCCGTCTTGCGCGGTGATGACCTTCGCGGCGAGTACGAGGATGTCAGCGTTCGAGCCCCCGGCTTTGACGGTTTTGGCCATGTCGATTGCGCCCTTGTGGTGCTCGATCATCATGGCGGCCCACATCTTGTCGAAATCGGCGGCTTTCATCGTGCCGAGTTTTTTCATGTCGTCGGCTGACATCATTCCGGTCATGCTCGACATGTCGTGGCCTCCGCTCGTGTCCATCGCGACGGGCTTGTTCCAGCCCTTGAGCAGGCTGGTGAGTTGTTTGATCTCTGGGTCCTGGCCGGCCTTGATCCGGGTGGCAAGGTCTTTGATCTTCGCACCGGCGCCAATGCTCGGGTCGAGTGCGATATCGGCCATTTCGATGGCCTGCTCGTGGTGCGGGATCATGCCTTGCGCGAACACCACGTCGGCGTCGTTGAACTTTGTCGACGCTGACGAGGCGGCCGGTGCAGCGTTGGTTGCGGCCGTCTTCGTTGCTGACGATCCGCCGCACGCAGTAAGCGTGAGAATGGAGATGGCGAGCGTGGCGTAAAGGGTGGTGCGTTTCATGGGTAAGCCTTTCGAAGGAGGACGTGTAATACTACACATTGTAGTAGCTGTTGGCATGTCAGGTGACTGGCCAGATGCGAAGGGCTCGGCCGGTTTGGGGACCGACGATGCCGTCGACTGTAAGACCATTGGCGGTTTGCGCGGCGCGGACCGCTGTGTCAGTCGGTGTGTCGAATGTTCCTGTGGCGCCGGATTTGAGCCAGCCGCCGGCGATGAGTGCGTTTTGTAGGCACGTGACATTTGGGCCCGTAGCACCCAGTCGGAGTGCCGAGGCGATCGCGCACGGCGTGGCGGGCGCTGGAGTCGTAGCGGGTCGCGCGCTGGTTGGGGTTGGCGCTTGAGTGGCGGTGGGGCTGACGGCCGACGAGGCGATGGTGTTGGTCGGGGGTGTTGCGCTTTCGGTTTGGGCCGTGGCGGGTGGGGAGACGACCATGGCGGCGGTGACGGCGATGGCGAGGGCACCGATACCGAGTTCGGTGCCCATGGCCCGTCGCAGCATATCGGCGGCCTTCGGGCTGGATCGTTCGGCGGTCTTGAATCGCAGGGCGACGCGTTTGCGGTTGATGTCGGCGACCTTGAGCATGACGGCGATGACGACGAATTTGAGGACGAGGAGTTGACCGTGTCGGACCGACAGAATCCGGAACGGGTTCCCGATCAACCGGAACGTCTGGAGTACGCCAGTGATGACTATCGCCGCAACGGCCGTGGCCGCAAGTTGACCGAATTTGTCGACCGCGCGCGCGAAGTCGGCGGTGTCGAGCACGCGGTACGCGACGATGCCGACGATGCCTAGGCCGCCGAGCCATGCCGCGGCCGCCGCGTGATGAATCACGTCGAGTGGCACGCCCATCAGCGCCCAGCGCATCGACTTCGAGTGCCCGGCGAACGCCCAAGTCGCCAACGCGAGGAGCGCAAGCGAGCTAATGACCGTCCAGCGGTCGCTGTCGCTGAGTTCGCGAACCATGTACAACGCAACGACGATCAGCGCAAGCACCACGACTCGGATGGCGAGGGCTTTGCCGGCATCTGTCTGCAGCGCGCCGCCAAGTCGACCGGTCGACGACCACGGTGGATCACCGGAGATGTCCGAGGCCGTCACCAGGAGCTGTGCAACGGCCGTAACGACGCCGGTACCGAGCGCGTAGCGGACGACTATCTGGACGACTGGTTCGTCCCACACTCCCTGCCAAACGAACCCTGCCGTCGCCGCGACTGCACAAACGACCATGATCGCGACGTAGGCCAGCATACGAAGCAGCCACCGAACGAGCGCTGGTGTGGCATACGGCTCGCTAAACTCAAGCCCCACCTCGGCCGGTTCGGCGCTGCCGGGGGCCTCGATCGTCGTGACCGACGCTGTCGAGGCGGGTGCAGCGACGGCGGCTGCGGATGTCGGGGCTACAGAGGTGGCCGATGCCGTGGAGGTGGCCGACCGTGACAGGGTGAACGCGACTCGCCCGGTGATCTGGTGGCCATCGGCACCGACCAACCGCCATCGCACGGTGGCGGTCCCCGGAGCGAGCGTAGGGAGCAGCACCACGACTTGGGTATCGGCGGCACCGTGCTTCAAACCGGTGAGCGCCGAACGTACTCCAGCGGCGTCGACGATCTCGGCCGACATCGTTTCGAGCGGCACGGACTTGGCGAAATCCATCACCATTTGACCGAGTGCCGCCGCCAGGGTCTGCCCGTCGGCGGGGTCGCTCCCTGCGAGCGAGTTGTGAGCGGCGGCCGGTTGCGACGTGAGCGCAATCGCGCCAAAACATACCGTGGCAAGCACAAGGAGACGGAGAAGTCGGCGGCGCATAGTCTTGGGGTAGCATGAGTTCGTCTCAGCGACTAACTCCTACACGGTGTAGCAGTCTAGCACGATGCTGTACTACGGTGATGGCAGGAAGGAGCAACGATGTCGAAGAGGCCTGACGGGTCATTGGAGCACGATGTGCTAGCCGTGTTGTGGCAAGCGGAACGGCCGTTGTTGCCGGCCGAGGTGCAGGAACGACTCGAGTCCGATCTTGCGTACACGAGCGTGGCAACGATTCTCGCCCGGCTGCAGGCCAAGGGTCTTGTCACCCGTTTCGGCCACGGTCGCGCGTTTGTGTACGAGGCATGTGTCGATGAGTCCGAACTCGCCTCGCGACGCATCAACGAAATCCTCGCCGGAACCGATAACCGGTCTGCGGTCCTCGCCGGGTTCATCGGTGCACTTCCCAAACGAGAGCGACGCGCCTTACGGGCGCTGCTCGACAAGGCCTAATGCTCACCAACCTGTTCGCTCCGGTCCTCACCGCTGCGCTGCTCGCTGTCGCCGTGACCGCCATCCATCGCCGGTTGCCGCCAGCGTTCGCGGCGCGGGTCGCCACGTCGGCCCTCGTGCTGGTGTGCGTGGCTGCGTTGCCCTCGCTGTGGATCATCGGGCTGGGGTTTCTCGCCCATGCCCCGCTGATCGGTGGTGGATTCCGCTGGTGCTCGATGGTGTTCGGCTTGCACGATCGCGTCCCTCGATTCGTGTCCATACCGGCACTGCTCGCTGCCACGATCGGAACTTGGCGAGCGCTCAGCGCGTGGCGTACTCACCGCAAGCTGCTCATGCACACACCGGGACCGGTCGAGCACGTTCACGACCCGAACCCATACGCCGTCGCGATCCCCGGTCGTGGTGGCCGCATCGTGATCTCCACCGGGCTGGTCGACCTGCTCGACGACGACGAGATCAACATTGTGCTCACCCACGAACGAACGCACACCCGATACCGCCACGACCGCATGCTCCTCGTCGCAAGAATGGCCGACTCCGCTTGCCCGCTGCTGCGGCCGCTGTCGCAGCGGTTGCGTTTCTCGCTCGAACGGTGGGCCGACGAAACAGCCGCACGCCGCTGCGGCGATCGGCGGCGGGTAGCCCACACGCTCGCCAAAGTCGCCTTCGCCACCGAACCAACGGCGGCGCTGCTCGGTTTCGCCGGGCTCGGTGTCACCGCCCGCGCCGAAGCACTCCTGTCACCAGCTCCAGCCGCGCCGCATGGCGGACTGGTCGTCGCCATTCTCGCCGGTATCGCCGGCACCGCCGTGCTGTCACTACTGCAACTCCATCACCTCGGCTCGTTGATCGCAGCGCTCTGCCCCACCTGACTCGGTGGAAACTCTGGCACGTCAAGAGCCGCCCGAGGCAACGCCTGTCCCGAGTGACGTGACACGACACCGCCTCAATCCTACACTGTGTAGTTTAGTGCGAGATCGGAAAGTTGTATGCATCGACAACTGGCGCGGACCTGTATAGCTGCCGTTGTCGCGCTTGCGTTCGTGCCCCTGACCGGTGGTCGGGTCGAGGCGCAGTCGGTGGACACGAAACAAGCAGAGATCCGGCGCCTCGCCGAACAACAAGAAGCACAGATCCGCGAGGCCGAACGACTCAACCAGCTGCTCGTCCGCCAGAAGGACGAACTGATCGTCATCGACCGAGACCTGCTCCGCATCAACACCCAACTCGTCGCGCAGAATGCGTCGATCTCGAAGCTCGGCACCGATCTTTCGCAGAGCGTGATTCGAGCGTACGTCAACGGCGCGGGCCGCGAGTCGGTCGGCTTGCTTGCGGGTGGGCTCGATGGTGCTAGTGACGAGGTCGTGCGAAGCGCATACCTCTCGGTCGTGAACGGAAATACCACCGACTTGATCAACGCTTTCCGCAGCAACGCCGCCGACACCCAAACGTTGCTGCGTGCCGCCGCTTCGCAGCAGCAACGTCGGCAGCGCACGGTCGGTGATATCGAAGATCAAGCTGCTGCGCTGCTGGTCGCGCAAAAGCGGCTCGCTGCCGACCAAGCTCGCGTCGCCGTCGAACTCCGAGAGGCTGTAACAGCCGAGGCCGCTCGCGTCGCCCTAGAACAGGAGCGCAAGCGGCTGGACGAAGCCCGGCGCCAGGCCGATGCGCTGCGCCAGCAGACAGCGGCCCGCCAAGCTGAGGAAGCCGCGCGTCGCGCTACCGAAGCACGACGTCGCACCGCGGCAACGACTGCACCTGCAGCGCCGACCCCTCGCGGCACGCCGACGAGCACCGCTCGTCCACGCTCAACCACACCGGTCGACATTCCCGACTACCCGGCCCCCTCAGGTGCGGCGGCGATCGCGATCGCCGAGGCGAAACGTCAACTCGGCAAGCCGTATGTGTTCGGTGCCGACGGCCCCGATACGTTCGACTGCTCCGGGCTGACGCAATGGGCGTGGGCCAAAGCCGGAGTATCGATGGCGCACTACACCGGGTCACAGGCTGCCGCATTCCCGCGGGTACCTCTCAACGCGCTGGCGCCGGGAGACCTCGTGTTCTTCAACATCAACCTTGGCCACATGGGCATGTATCTGGGCGGCGGGCGGTACATTCACGCCCCACAGACCGGCGACGTGGTCAAGATCTCATCCCTCGACCCGGGCCGTGTCGTCGTCGCGGTGCGACCCGGCTAAACCTCACATTTGGCGGAGACACCATGCATCGAACTATCCGATTCCTGGCAGTGGCGGGCCTACTCGCCTCGTGCGCAACAAGCACCACACCCGTGACCGTTACTGCCGCTATCACCACTGCGCCTGTTACGCCGGTCGTCACGACCACGACCACGACATCTACCCCCGCTACGTCCACGACTACTAGGACCGTCCCCACGACAGCGGCTGTAGCCGCCACGACAGCCACGGTCGCAGCAGCATCGAGCCTGCCGGCGCTGCCGGCCGACTTAGACACCGATAACTCCCCGGTGTTCGTCGACGACAGTTTCGGCATCGGGCGCATCGAGATTCCCAAGCTCGGGGTCGACCAACGATTGCAGGACGGCTGGGATCTGCCCACGCTCGACCGTGGGCCGGGGCTCATGCCCGGCTCGCCTCGGCCGGGACAATTGGGGAACATGGTTGTCGCCGGGCACCGCACCAGCAAGACCCGTCCGTTCCGCTACATCGACACGCTCGAGATCGGTGACGAGGTCGTTTTCACGGTCGCCGGCCGTCGGGTGGTGTACACCGTGACCGAGCACCTCATCGTGAACCCCGACGCCATCTGGATCACCGACCCGACCGTTACGGCTACCGCAACGATGTTCGCGTGTCATCCGCCCGGCTCTACCGCACAGCGGTGGGTTACCCGACTCGTCCTGGCCAGCTAGTAGCAGCGACGCCGACCTAGGCCCGCCCTGCCACCTGCTTGACGGTGCGATTGGCTCGTTCCCATGCCTGCATGCCGCCGTCGAGATGAGTGACGTTCGTGTACCCCGCGGCTACGAGCGCATTCCCGGCTAACTGCGACATCCGACCGCTCATGCAATACAGAAGAATCGGCTTGGTGCGGTCGGTGGGCAGGCTTTTGTCGTCGATAATAGTGCGGTAGTCGACGAAGGCGTCGGTGCCGGCGATCTCGCCTTCGTACGGCACGTGAACGTTCACCACGAACGCATCGTCCGTGTCGATCAAGGAGGCGAATCGTTGCGGTGCCACGGCGCCGAGCATCGAATGCCCGGCTGGCATTGTGCCGTTCGAGGTCGAGTGATCCATACCCGGCATACCGAGCGCGAAGTACGCGACCGCACCGGCAATCGTCATGACAATCACTGCTTTGGTGGCCAACGCTGATCGGTTCACGGCTTGTACACGACGGTGGTCGCCATGCCCGTTTCGAGGTGGTAGGCGTTATGGCAGTGCAGCATCCACCTGCCGGGGTTGTCGGCTTGGAAAACCAGGCTCGCAGAGTTCATCGGCAGTATGTTCACGGTGTCCTTGCGTATCGAACCCGGCGCGGCGCCGAGTTGGGGCGTGTGGCCGTGCAGATGGATCGGATGCCACATCATGGTGGAATTGGTGATGTCGAGCGACACCCATTCGCCCTCGTTGATGATGATGGGCTTGTGGTTGCCGTAACCGCGCCCGTCGATCGCCCAGTCGTACGCGCCCATCCCGCCGGTGAGGCGTACGGGGATGCTGCGAACCTTGGCTGGTGGGCGCAGCGCCGAACGCTCCGCGGCTCGCAGGTCGGAGTAGCGCAGCCACTTGCCTTCCAGTTCGGCAGGGCCGGTCGTGAGGTTGGGCGCGGTCGTGGCCGTAGCGTCGCGTGTTCGTAACACAGCAACCGCCCGCTGGTCCTTGCCTTCAGCGAGCGCGACGATCGGCCACGCACCCGACGCGACCGTGAATGCCACGTCATACCGCTCACCCATCCCGATCACGAGCGCATCGACGACAGTCGGTTCGACCGCGAACCCATCGGTATGGGTAACGGTCAGTCGATGACCACCCACCGCGAAGCGGTAAGCGGTGTCACCGCCGGCGTTGATGATCCGGAGCCGTACCTTCGAACCCGCCACCGGCTGCGGGTCAAGAGTTGCTGGATCGCCCGGTGGGCGACCGTTGATCAGATGGAAGGGATACAGCGCGTCACCGGCATCGCCACCGAGAAGTGGTGAGCGGGCCATGCCACCCATCGAACTGTGATCCATGCCGCTCATTGACCCCATGGCCGCGCCCGCTTCGCGGATCCGGACCAGTTCGTCCTCCGGGGTGGTGCCGGCACCGTCGAGCCAGTCGTCGAGCACCAACACGTACTCCTGGTCGGCGGCCGTGTCGTCGGGATCGTCGACTACAAGCGGCGCGTACAGGCCCCGGTCGAGTTGCAGGCCGTGATGCGGATGGAACCAGTAGGTGCCGCCGTCAGGCACCACGAACCGATACGTGAAGCTCGACCCGGCCATGATGTCGGGCTGCGTAACACCGGGCACGCCGTCCATCGCGTTAACGATCGCGAGGCCGTGCCAATGGATCGTCGTCGCCTCGGTCATCTCGTTGTGAACCGTGACCTCGACAAGGTCACCTTTGCGGGCCCGCAGGAGCTTGCCCGGCACCGCGTCGTCGTAGGCCACCGTCTTGACAACTCGCCCGGCGAAATCGACCTCGGTCGCCCGAGCCCGGTACACGGCGGTGACAGCCGGTTTCGCGTCGGCAGGCGGTTCGGTCGCACGAGAAACCGGCGCAGTCGCAGAGCCCGACGAAGTGCCACGATTCGAGCAGCCGACTACAGCCGACGCCGCAGCACCGGTAACAAACAGGCGTCTTGACATCACGAACCCAGTCACTACTACAGTATGTAAGACATATGGACGATTTGCAACGCGCCCGGCCCGACGCCAGGTTCTCCCGCCGACGGTTCGGCACCATCGCCGTCTTTGGCGCGGCCGCCGTACTCAACGCATGTGCAGGACAGTCAAAGGGATCAACTGCCGCTACGACTGGTGCGGCGACTCCTGACCTGTCCGCCCGGTTCGCCGGATTTGTCGCCACCGACGAACCCGACGCCGACCCGACAAAGGTCGTGTGGCCCGACTTCGTAAAAAACGCACCCGGCGACGTCCGTCGCCTCTATGAGTTTCAACTCACCAGCGGTGCGTTGACGCGGTACATACCGTGCTTTTGTGGCTGCAGCGGCAGCGACCACTTCAACAACCGCGACTGCTACATCAAAAAGGTCAACCCCGACGGCAGCGCCGTGTTTGACTCGATGGCACCCACTTGAGGCGTGTGCCTCGGGGTCACGCGTGACGTGATCCGCATGCTCAGTGAAGGCAAAACTCCCCGCCAGATTCGCATTGCCATCGACAAAACCTATGCGAGCCAGATGAGCGGTGTCACCCCAACCCCCTACCCGCCGGTATAGCCGACCGAGCACGACTTCATCTCCGGTTCACGCAGGTTCGTCCGGCTTGATGTTCACAGGGTTGCTGGTGCGCCACCCGTGACGCGCGAGGCGTGCCATTCGGCTCGCCCTACAGCTCGGAGCCCTTCGCGAAACGTGGGCTGAGCCAACGTCAACTCGCCGAACTCGTCGGAACCACCCAATCCGCTATCGCCCGCCTCGAAGGCGGACATCTCCCCCCAGCCTCCTCACGCTTGACCGCATTGTCGCCGCTCTCCGAGTCGAAGTCACCGTCACGTTCACCGACACCGGACTCGTCGGCACCGCCAGCTAACGCAGCGCAATTCAAGCCCGGCCGAACGCAAGACCGTTGACAACTTCGGTGGCTACGAACTGCGTCCACGCGTAACACCCGATACAGCGGCCACGGCAGGGGTGCATCACCACCCACTAGTAGTGCAGCAGATCTGGCTTCCAGGGAAGTTTGGCGTCGAATGGGATCGTGAGGACAATGTCGTCGATCGTGGGCGATTGGCCCGGGTCAGGCTGGATGGTGATGGTCCATTCGCCCAGCCCAAAGCCTCCATCGTCGGTGCTGACAGCAACCCTAAGCGGGTCGGTCGTGCCGCGCGCTACCACGTCGAGCTGCGTCGGTTCGGTGGGCACGATCATTCGTAGATTTCGGGGGAACAGGTCGGCGGTGACCGGGAAGGTCACCGCAAACTCGGGCGTTGCATCCGAACTGTTGGCCCTGGCCGTTTCGAACGCCACGGTGGCCGCGCGCCATGCCGGAGCAAATTCCTGACGGACGCTCAGGGTTCGGGCGCCCGAACACGTCTTTACGGCCGGGAGTTCGACCACGCGGTTGCGCAAGTCTTCGCCGCCGTCTCGAGCCGTGTATCGCAGGTGAACGATAACGTCCGAGATGCTGTTGAAGTCGAAGTGATTAGCGGCTTTCGGTATCTCCAACGTCCAATCCGATACCGCTCCCGTGCCTTCAAACGGCCCATACTTCTCGTCCCGGAAATTCAGCTCGAATACCCCGGCGTCATTGATTCCTTTGGAAATGACCACTTGGGTGACACGCGTATCAACTTCGTAGTGCGCCGGGTCTACGGCATAGATGTCGCCACCAGGCAGGAGCCCGGCGATGGCGTTGACGTCAGGAGCGAGGACCAGATAGTTGACA
This sequence comes from Actinomycetes bacterium, assembly GCA_031415695.1. GTDB lineage: Bacteria > Actinomycetota > Acidimicrobiia > Acidimicrobiales > Ilumatobacteraceae > JANOSH01. The sequence goes on along the minus strand of JANOSH010000051.1, from coordinate 82,981 downwards.
TTCTGAACGAGGCGGGCCTGGATGTTTTGGTACGGCCCGACGACGGCCGGGATCGAGATAGCCATCGAGGCGATCTTGCGGCAGAAGTGCCCGGGAAAGTCGCGATCAAACATTTGCTCGGACAGATTGAACCGACCCGTGCCGTCACGACGAAGGTCGTCGAGCGCGCCACCACCAAGCTGGGCGAGCGAGATGGTCTTCTCGATCTCGAAGTCACGAATGTCATCAGCGCGATACGCAACCTCGAGGTGCTCGAGCGCGGCCATCAGTTCCTCACCCGCCAGCAGCCGGCTGTGAAGTCCATCGGAGTAACTAGCGTTGATGAACGTCGCCGCGGGGCGGCTCCTTTCGAACCGGAAGGCCCGTTGCGCCGACAACGCCTGCTGCATCGCCAACTGATACGTGTCGTTGTAGATGGTACGCAATCGCCCGATCATCCACTGGTACAGCTCCTCGGTACCGAATCGGTTACTGAAGTAGTCCTCCAGCTGATCGGACTGCGTCACCGTGGCGTTATGAATGTCAAGCATCTTTTCGGCTATCGCCTGACCGATCGTGGCCGACGTCAATTGTTGACTCAACTGCTCGATGTCGTGGTCTGCCAACGTGACGTTGAGCTGCCACTCATCCAACCGTCGCGCGTTCTGACCCGCCGTGACCGCCATCGCGCCACGGTGATTCTCTATGCCTGCTTCGGCATCGAGCAGCCCGGCGGCCTCGCTGATACTTGGGCCGGGTTGGAAACCGCCATCAGCAAGCCCGAAGACGGTCGGCACGAGGTTGGCCACAATGGCCGCCACACGCCAATCGTGCGCGGCCTTCATCTTCGATAGTGCCGCATCCATCTTGGCGACACTGAGTTGCTCGGCTGCGGACAGGCTGGCGTCAACCAGCCCTTGATAGTGGGCGCGACGTTCCCGCGCGGCGCGCAAACTCAGTTGCCCGTGGGCCAGGCCCTGCACCGCCTCGTCAACTTGGCGTTGCTTCACGTCGGTGGTCAAGGCCAGGATCGACCGTTCGTGAACAGTTCGGAGCCGTGTGAGCTGACCGGAATCGTTCTTTTCCAATGCGGCCAACAGCCCACCACCAAGCTGACACAATGACATCGTGATGGCCTTGGCCTGCGCCAACAACACCGAGAACCGATAGATCGACGGACCCGGTTGCCCAAAGCTGAAACCATCGCCAGGCATGCCCGCGCCGCTCGCCACTGATCGCACTAATTGCATGGGATCGACCGGTGGATCGAACAGCGCACGATGACGCACGTCGCCTTTCACATTCATGCAATGGCGCAACTTGAACAGCCGGTCCTCGACCTGATCCCAGTACGCCACGAACCTTTCGTTGTCGGGTACCCCGAAGTGCAACAAGTCCCCCAGTTGAAACGGCATGTACTTCGACGGAGTGGGGTCGGCAACCGTGGCGGTTTGGACCCTTGGGCGTAACTTGGCCACCAGGTTCCCTTGGCGAAGTCCGGCGACGATGGCGGTTCCATCGGCCTCAAGGGTGGCAAAGCTGCGCTGCGAGTTCACGGTGGCCTCAGTCGTCTTGGCCGGGCGAGGTCCCAACAGATCGGCGACGCGGATGTACAACAACGCGGCCTGCGACGTGTCCTCCCACGTGTCCTTGGCGAAGAGCGCGTCGGCCCAATCCAGCAGGTTGTCGATGTAACGCATCACCACGGCGCGTTCATACGCGCCGATGCGCAAACGGGCGATGCCATCGGCATCGAACGGATCGTCCTCAAAGACGCCAACCGAATGGGGATCGGTCAACATGTCGTGCAAACTCGATGTCGAGGGTCGACGAAATGGGCGAAAGCGCCAGCACCGATCGGCCCGATGATCTCGGGAATGGCCATCGGGTTCGGGGGGTGAGGTCGGGTGGAAGATGCGCTCGAACCAGTGCTGTGCTTCCTCGAATCGGCCCTGGGTGTTCAACGCGGCGGCAATCAGGAACGGAGCATGGAAGAACACTTCCCAGAAGTACTCGCCGTACGGGCCGCGAAAGTCGAGACTGTCGTGCTCTTTGGGGCCGATGACTCTCGCATCGTTCGGTGCGAATCGGTTGAACAGTGGCTCGTGACGCTTTTGTGATTTGGGCGTCAGAAGTTCGTCAAGGCCACCGTGGGAAAGGGTGCGCCCAAGCTGTCGCGCCACCGTGGTGCCAATGCGCACAAACACCACGGGCCGATTGAGCCAGACCTCGCCCTGGGCGGTGGGACCGGGGTTGTAGGACACGACAGGCAGCGTGGGACTCTGCCCAACGAACGACAGGTTCTCGCTGACAAACGCCGCCCTGGTTCCCAGGCGCATCACCAAGTACGCCTCGTCGCCGACGTCGAGGATCTGCCACTCGGGTTGGTTGCGCACGGGGATGATCCGAGCGGTAGACGTCAGAGCGCGCAGAATTTCCGGGGGTTTGTTGGCGTCGGTCGATGTTGTCTTAGCTGGCCTGACGGCATTATCGGGAAAGCTCGTACCGAGTGCGGCCAACTTGAGGCTGTCGTTCCCGACAACGCACGCGACGCTGACGAAAGAGAGGGGTGAACGCGTGTCGAGCGTAGTGAGCCGTTCATCAAAGTCGGCGGTGAGCGTCAACCGCACCGAGAACGGATCGACCTCGTCGCCGAACGGGCCATAACCCACAAGGATTCTCTCGGGTTCGCCGCCCATAGGTGGGAGTCGAACTACGTGGACCGACTTCCAATCGTCGGCTGCCGATTTCGGCCCAGCCGCATCACCGTCGATGCGCTCGAACACGTGATCAGTGAGCAAGTCGACCGGCTGGGGCGACGACCATCGGCCATTGACATTTCGGAACGCAAATTTAAGGCTGGCGCGAGACAGGACTTCCTTGGACCCGACCACGACACTGGGGCCGGACTTGGTTCGCCGCTCGATGCGCGGCTCGATCCAGAACACAAACAGTTTTCCGAACGCGAAGATGGGCGATACGGCCTCGGCGTTAATGGCCAGATCGATTCGCTCCCATGGCATCCATCGAACGACGTGTGGAGTTGCCGCGTAGAGGTTCATCTCGGCTGTACGCACGAAGTGAGTCTGAGGGTGGGTGTTGGTGCGCCCAACGATGAACAGCGTGTTGGTCGTCTCGGCGATCATTCGTTGATGGACTTTGATGTGCTGGGCATGGCGGCGCAGCCGATATTCGATAGCGCCGTCGTGAACTACCCAGTTCTCGTTGGGTTCGATCGGGGGCTGTTGTACGGAGGCCAACTCACTGAGCGCCCGGCCCGATGTCGTGAATCCATCACGCAACATCGCCGGAATCCGACCGAGATTGAGATCCGGCGCGGCCGCGCCTCCCATGGAGAACAGATACCTGAATTCGGGATGGGCGGCCCGTTCGACCGGACAGAAATAGCTGCCGACAATGTCGAGGCGCGACAGCTGCTCCAACGACTCGACATAACTTGTGTACGCCGTACGAATCGAGCCACCGCTGAGATCGCCTTGCAGCAATTCACCCTGAAGAGCTTGAAACAACGGGGTACGACGCGCTCGGAGGGTGGGGTCGAGAAAGTTCTCGGGATACAGGAACACTCGCCGGTTGGCCTCCCACACCCGATAGTGCGACATCCAGGCCCAATGGGCGTCAGGGATCTCGCCGTGCACGTTGGTCTCGAGACCGCTGCGACACCGGTGGACGTACATCTGAAGAGCGTTGAGACCTTCGCGGACCGGCGAGATGGTGGTGCACGAACCCATCTCGACGTCGACGAGCAGATACTTGGACAGTTGGTCCAAGGTCGAAAACGTTGCGAACTCGGCCGTTACGGTGGCATCGGTATTGAGTCGATTCATCAAGCTGACGGCCAGCGCCGAGCGCTGCTGCTCGCGCCGTCGGTCTTGCATCGGAGCGATGACCCGAGTGGCCAACTCGCCCGAGAATCGGGCCGTCACGATGGCGGCCAGATCGGCGGAGCATCGGTAATAGACCTTCCACGCTTCATCTTGAGCCGGTTGCCAACGATGGTTGATGTCACCTACCGCGACGGAGGGCAAAGTGGCCAAGTCGCCAAGCGACAGCAACACATCGAGCTCGACCCCAGCCACGGTGCACAGGCCGAACGTTCTTTGTATCGCAACGAGTACTTGCGCCCATCGTCCGGTCTGCCATGGCCAGTAGTCCGTTCGTCGGAACCAGTTCACCACGTGCAGCCGGACCACCTCGGCTTGCGGCGCGCTGGTGGCTTGTTCGATGGAATCGACATGCGGTTTGAGCGCAGCGTCGAGGGCCTGGACGGCAGCATCACGGGTGGCCAGCGTGTGTCGAAACGCGGTCTGTCGGGCCTCGACGTCGGCGGCCGGTTCATTAATGACGACGACGTCGGCGTCACGGCCTGACGACAGGGCATCCTGGTAACGGAACTCGGCTCTAGCCAGCGCCCTCCCCGCCACCTGAACCGCGTTATCCAACACGATCGCGTGCAGCAGGCCCAGCGCATGGTCGTTACCGCCGAAGGGCAAGCCGCCGGTTTTGACCTGATGCACGAGTTGCAACGAATTGGCCGTCGGCCAGTTCGTCGAAGGAAGGCTTAACCCATACCGTCCTTCGTGCGCCAGCATGTTGTCGACATCGGCCGTCGTTAACGACAAGGCCCGCACCGTGGCTAGCAATCTCGCCAGCACCGCCACCACCGCTACCATCGCGTCGAGATCGAATGCGGCGCCGCGATCGATAGCGGCGAGATGTTCGGCTTGTTCGTTCGCGTCGTAGGCCAGTGCGTACACGCCGCCGAGCAACCCGACATCGGTCCGCAAAAAGCTCGCCCAAGTGGCGAGCACCTGGGCCCGACGCTCGGATGGCTCGACGTGAGCGATGGTCACTGACAACGCACCCAACATCACCGCCACGGCGTCGGTGTCAAGGCCCCGGATGTCCACCCCGACAACGATTTCCCCGGTAACGAGATAGCACAACTGGGGTACCGAGATTCGGGCTTGGCCGAGCCAATCGACGTACTCGACTAACGCGACAACCTGCTCGAGACTGCCGTGCGCATCTCGTTGCGTTCCGGCTACCCGATCGAACCAACCAAGCATCGTAAGCAGCAACAGTGTGTCAGCGACGCTCAAGCGCAGAATGGTCGAAAGCGTTCGAAGCCGGTAGAGCCGCGTCAGGTTGCGTAACGTCATCGACAGTTCGGCCAGGCCCGGCGACGACCGAGTCGCGAGCGCAGCTATGAGCGCCGATAACTCGGCGTCGGTCACCTGCAACGAGGTGCACAACCAATTGCGGCCTTCGGAGCCAGCGGGCGGCAGGAGTCCCGTGAGACCGTCGCAGTCACGTCCAAACGTGCGCACGAACAGATCCGACGTCGGTATCCCCCAGCTCATCTGCATCATGTCGGCATGAAAGCTGCACACAACATCGACCGGTAGGTCGAAGCGGTGCATCAACCATTGGACGCTTTCAAGTTGGCGAACGGTCACGGAATTGAACCCGCCCCCGAAAGCCGACATCGCTACGGTGAGATCGGCGGTATTCCACCCAAGCTTCGCCGCGAGGCCAAGAAATGTCTGCTCACCGGTCAACACCGGTTTCCCATCGGGCGCTAGCCGTGGATGGGTAATAAGGTCGAGTTCCTCGATCGACAGTTCCATTCGCTCGCGGGCGACGGGGCCCTCCCCGACGGCCAAGCCCTGGTAGACCGACGCCAGATCGATACCTAACGCGACGAGATAGCTGCGCACCTCGGCCAAGGGCGTGTTGTACGGAAGCGCCCCAAGATGCGAACTCAGTTCGGGGTGCCGAGCGATATGGCGAAGAGCAACCTCGCGGTCATCCACGTCATCAGGGTGATAGAGCGGGCCACCCAGCCGGGTGCACAAGACGTCGTTGACGATCTGCAGGTACGGCACCTCAGTAACCGTGGACTCGGCTCCGAGCAGCAACGCAGACAGATCGGGGCGTCGCCGTTGAAATGATAGGGACGGCTGGGGGTGGCTCAGGTGGGTCGAAACCAACCGCATGAGATCCACGAAGTAGGCCGCCGGGCTGAAGATCGAATCATTCGGGCCAACCGCACCCACACCGAGGTGCCCGAACGTCTCGTCGAATGACGGTATGTCGCGTCGGAACGAGGCCACGGTCTCGTCGAGATTGTGGAATGTCGTGGAGTGATGATGACCGCGAAGGTCGTCAAGCACATTCAGGACCAGATGAAACTCGTCGGACCGCAGCCCCGCGTGTGCCTTCATTGGCGAACGCTACACCCGTGCGTGCGGTCCACTGACCGCTACGCTGCGCATGTCGACGGACGGGAGTCTCCACGCCTGGGCTTCATTAGTGACCTGGGCCGGGTGACACACGGTTGGTGCGCCGCAAGATATTCCTAAACGCCGATGTGGGTGCGGTTCGGTTGGTTGCCGTCTGCATGTTGCGGCCGTGGGCGACGAGTAGCCGTTCACGGATCTGCTCGTCGGAATGTCGCCCGGTTACGGCCCGAAATATCCCGGCCGCCATGTTCCATCCTCGTCGGATGAGGCCACCATGAGGAACGATGGCCGCCGAAGCAGTGTTGGCATGGTTCTCGTGATTCGTGTGCAAAATGCCCAGAATGGCGTGGTCGCGGATGTTGGTCGACGTGAGAGCGTTACGGCGATCGCTGAGCAAGATGGGGCCCGGCACACCGTTGGCAACTTCGGGGCGTGTGCGTCGCAGTTGCTTGTGGTCGAAGGCCCGAATCTGGTCGAACACCTGGCCGGCCGCGTCCATACTGGCGAAAGCGGCGACCGGTTTACCGACAACCGGGATGTACCCGGCAAGCGCGGCCACGGCCCGTACTCCGGTGGACGCGTCGGTGGCGTGGGTGGTGGCAATGTCGACGCGGGCTTGGTGAACGAGGTTTGCTTCGTTCACAAATTTCGCCACGCGACCGCCGCCACCCGCCGCATGACTCTCCTGCGCGGGTAACAGATACGCGCCAAGCGAGGTCGCAACGCCGGTCATTTGGGACAACACGCCTTCGCCGGCCATGCCGTTGGGGTCGTTGAAACTGACAGGGTTGGCCCCAACAAAGCAGTACAGGTTGGTGCCGTCGATGGTGCCAGCCGGATCAGGACTGATCCAGCGACCCATCCACGGTGCGTAATAACGCGCTCCGTAAAAGTAGAGACCTGAGACGTCGCCGAGTTCCTTGCCCGAGTACCGATAACGTTTCGGCTTAGCGACGACATCATCGCGTTCGTCGGCCACGGCACTGGCGCCGTATGGGTAGAACTCCTCGAAGCCAACCGCTTGTCCATCGGCATCAAGTTCGGCCGTGACCGAGCCCAACTGGTCATCCAAGTAGTAGCGGACCTCGCTGGACTCACCAACATTCTCGACCACGGCGATATGGTGAGCGCCATCTCGAATCGACACCGTCGTGCCTTCTACCGTCCGTTCGTAGGAGCCGAGCGACACCGTGTCGTGCGCCACGACGAGAAACCCTGCGGCATCAAAACGCTCACGTCGTTTGCGTACCCGGTGGCCCGAACCGTCGGTGCCATAGGACTCGACATCCTGCCCATCATCGGGCTGGCCACTATGAACCACGGTCGCAAGGCGATCGAGATAGTCCCATGTGAGGTGGCGAGACGTGCACAATTCGAGCAGATTGCCGTGCGGGTCATATCGACGGTCGATATTGGTACCGTCGTCCACGCCGACCATCTCGCGGTTACACGCCGGGGCCACCCGCACCTGGTGATCCCACGATGAGCGGCCGGTGTGTTCGATGCTCAGCCGGTTAGTGGCACGGTCGTAGGTATACGCCTCGGAGAACGGCGAGGTCGGCCCACCGACGGCGACGCGTTCGCGCCCGGTTGCCGCACAGAGCCGGTACACCGAGTCATAGGTGAAGTCGCGTACCGTACCGCCATGGGTCGAATCCCGGATGCGGGTGATGTTGCCGACAGGGTCCGATACGAAGGTCATATCTTGCAGCACCACATCATCACGGTCACGCGTCGAACGCACGCCCGTGAGCCGGAAGCTGTTGGGGTCGTGAGTGAACTGACGGGTGACACCGTTGCTCAGGCGGGTGCTGGTTCGTTGGCCCCGGGCGTTATACGCAAATGTTGCCACTACCGAAGCCACCTGGTCTGCGGAAGCGCGAACGCTGATGGACCGCAACCACCCCTCGTCATGATGGTCGTAGCGCAACTCGGTTCCATCAGGTTCCCGCACGGTGACAAGTCGGCCGAACGCATCGTACGAGGAGGCTCGCGTGAACCGTTGATCGTCTAATGCCACGAAGTCGCGGCTCCAGTCGGTCAGCTCAGCAACGCTGCTCAGCAGTTGGCGGGTCTCGTCCTGGCGTTGCCCGTCGAGGGAGTAGCTATCGATAACTGTGACGCCCGACTGGTCGAAGTGCTGCATCACCCGGCCGACCAAGTTGCGCGACACGGCCTCGGCTACGGAGTCTCCATACACAATGCGTTCGGTGACATGTGGCACCGTGGCCCCGTGGTCGCCGCCATCAACGATTTGCTCGACCGGTCGCTGACCCAAATCAAATCGAGTCGCGATGTGGAAGCCGCGGCTGTTCCAGATGTGTGCGGGTTGCCCGAGCGCATTCGGAAGCATCCACATCGATCCGGCATCGACGCTGACGGTCCGCAGACAGCGACCGAGCATGTCGTAGCGGTAATCGACGTTGTGCACATCGGTGCCGCAATTGTCGTAGAGGCGAGGATCGACACTGAAGCGGTGATGTCCTTGAATATCAACGGCATGATACGTCTCGAGCCGCTCGACCACCGGCGGATCGCCGTCCTCGGTGGCTAGTTGCCGAACCGACAAGAACACGTGACCAAGTGTGTCGAGCAACATCACATCGGGAGTGTCGCGGTGTCGGCGCGCCTTGGCCAACGCGTCTTGGTGGTCGGTCGCTTCGACCACTGACGACCAGTCACTGATGGCGCTGTTGTCGTTGGCGTCGGCGTGCTCCTCATGCCACGGACTGAAACGGCCCGACGAAAATGAACCGTCAGGCGAGTCGACTCGTACCACTCGGGACAACGGGTCGTAGTGATGCACTCGGCCCACGCCACCGTTCGTCAGGTTCGCGCTAGGGTCGTAGCTGCACGAAGCGGCGTAGAATGGCTCGAATTGCTGAACCGTGTTCCCCTTGTTGTCATAAACCACGCGACCCGACGTGAGCCATTGCGCACCCGAGTCCGCAGATACTTGACGCTGGAGGGCACGTCCGGAACCGTCCACATAGTTCACTGCTACCTGTAGGCGGCTGGCTTCGCCATCGGGTACGTCACACACATGGGTGAGCCGGCGCACCTCAATCGAGTGCGGCGGGACCGGCGGCTGCGCCTGCCATCCATCGAGGTTGTACCAGAACGCCTCGGTGGCATCACCTAAAAGAACCTCGGGTTGTTCCATGACGGCCGCCGTGTCGACGGGCCGTTGGGGGGTGGTGGGCAGAGCGCGGTCGCCCCCGGGACGCCCTTGGTCGGTGCCGTAGGTTGACCGGGCAATCACCCGACCGACCTCGTCGAAATGCGCCTCGTGGTGGTTACCGTTCGCGTCGGTGATACGCCGGGGCTGCAGCGTGTACCGGTCGATCTCCGCGGTGATCGTTGTTCCCAACCCGTCGATGGCTTCAGTGGGCCAGAGCGCGTCGACGTCGTAACCGATGGTCGTGCGGGCACCGAACGGGTCGAGATGACCCGAGGGCTGGGAGAACTGTTCCTCGTTCAAATAGAAATGGATGAGCCCGGAGGCCCACCAGCCGTCGGCGTTGCGTTCGTAGCCTCCGGCGACAAGAAGATCGGGCGTCACCTTTGTTCCGAAGACGTCGGCAAGCTGATCGTCAGTGAACACCAGGCGTTCGATGTGATGCAGCAGTTCGTGGCGGCTGACGTGGCCAAGGGGCAAGGCGCCGCCGCGGTCGGCGTCCCAGTAAAAATGCCGCTCCCAACCGAGGAGCCGAGCGTCGGCTGACCTCGTGTGCTGGCGGTCGAGTGTGGTGGCCAAATGGGATTGCATCTCGTCGATCGCCAGGTACAAACGGGGCCAAGCTTCGGTCAACAAGCGGGCCATTCCGGTGAGCTCAAACGTTTGGTGTTCGACCGGGACACCGAGCGTTCGCCATGGGCGGGCCTCGCCCGAGGACGAAACGGCATGGGCGAGTACGGTCACGGCGGCGAGGGCGCGAGGCTGGCGTTGCTCCATCGCCGCGTCTCGGACTCGACGGGGATAGACCAGGTGACACGACCGGGTCACGTGTCCGAAGTCGTCGACCTGCAGCATGAAGTCATGCTCCACTCGCGGATCGCCCGGTTCACGCTCGTAGTGGTAGGCGATTGTTTCGCTCTGATACGGGAAGCACACGGCGTGGGATTGACCCGCCCGGGGCTGAACCACCCGCACACTGAAGTTGGATTCGGTCACGCGGTAGGGGTGAGGCGCGAGCGTCGGGTTGATGGTGGCGTCGTCACCATAGATTTCTCGGCGCAGTTCATGACCACGCAAGGCCCGCAGGCAGTCGTACTGAACACTTGCGTGATCATCAACGGCCAGAACGCCAGACGGTTCGGGACCACTCGGCGTTAGCTGGTGCGCGGCGGTGTCACCGCAGTAGTAGGCGTCTCGTTCGTTGCCGAAGCGACCACCGGAGTGGAACCACATTTTCGTGCATACCGGGGCAACCAGCCCGGGGCCAGTGGGCTCGGCGAACGATTCGGCATCCCATTGTTCTACGAAGCCGAAACCACGGAACTCTCGTTCCGTCGGATCGAAGTAGCCGTCATGGTACGCGTACCGGGTGACCCCGTGCGTATCGGCGATCTCGTCGTGGACGTCGGTCGACGAGAGTACGTGCACCGGGAAGGCCAGACGCGTGGCCCACGGTCGGGCGTTAGCGGCATCGGCCAACGAGAACACAGTAGATGATGCATAGGTGAGCCGGCGCACCTCGCCCATATGGTTGTCGATCTCGGTAAGAAGATGGGGTTTGGTGCCGCCGCTGAAGTCAAAGTAGTGGTGCCGCAAGCCAAGGTCGGGGTCCCGTGAGGTCATGACCAGGCACGCGGCACCTGTGCCGAGGATGTCGGCAAACCGGATTTGGTTGAGGGTGTCAATCCTGCAACCAGTTGGCAAACTAAGGATCTCGCGTTCCCCGAACGCGTTGCCGCTGCAATTGCGGAAGATCTCGAGGCGATTATGGTGAGCGTAGACAAGATCGGCGGTACCCGAGCCGTCCAGATCGGTGAGATAGGCCCGCGACGCCGCGAACTGACCGCCAAATCGCGGTGCATTACCAAGCGTCATTTTTGCGCCAAAACGTCCGTACCCAAGGTGGGGCCAGCAGTCAACCGAACCGTCGCGAACTCGCACGATATGACGCCCGCCGTCGCCGAACATATCGGCGAACTGGATCACGGCGTCGTCGGCGCCCGAGCCCGGAACTGGAAGATCGGCCGGACACATCTGACTGATCGGCGCACCGAATCCCTCCACCCCGAGCGACGGGTGCAGGCGCAGTTGTCCAGGCGGAAACGTGACGAGGTCGGCGAGGCCATCCCCGGTCAGATCGACGAACTGGTGGTCGGGACCAGCGGCCTCCAACGCGTGAGCGCCGAACGGTGCGAACACCTCCCACGTACCATCGGTGTGGCCCCGGAAATACCCTGCACCGATGGTCGGGTGGGTAACGATATCGAGTCGTCCATCGCCATCAAGGTCCACCAACGCCAGCCGGCCGGATGTCGTGTGGGCTTCTACCGGTACCCGCGCTGGAAGCGATGCGGGGCCGAACCGGCCTTGGCCCAGCGCCCGCCGATACGTGAGGCTCTGGCCATCGCGGTACACGATGCCGGGAAGGCCATCACCGTACACATCGACTAGTTCGTCGATTGGTTCACGCAGGGTCTCGTCGTGTCCGGCCCTGCTAGTCGTCAAGGTGACGAACCCCGCGGCGATGTCATTGTCGAGCGGCACCGACGTCGAATAACGCAGGGTCAGGGGCGGCAGCTCCAAGGTCCGAGGGCCATCGCCGTCATCGCGGACGCCGACTCCGGTGACTTTGACCAGCTTGGCCACATGAGGTGAACCGTCATAGTCGAAGTGGGTTTTATGCACAGGAAACGTGCGGCCGTCGAGGTGGTGATACATCTCGATCGCCCGACACAGCACCTCGGTTCGAATCTCAAACCCGGCCCGAAAGGTTCGGAACGGGTCGGGTCGCTCGATGTAATCGAAGGTCAACTCGAAGTGCCATTGCGGCTCACCGGCCGGTCCGACGTGGTTGCCGTACACGATCCGTTCCAACGCCACGCTGACCGAGGCGCGGTATTCGTAGCGCGTCCGATTCCCCTTGGCGTCACAGCTTTCTTCGAGCAGCCACTGATAGACGCGACGAGGGTCATCGGGGTCTACGACCCGCGCGTTCTCGCTGCAGCCATAGGTGTTCGTAACGTTGTCGGCTGTGACAACCAGCCAATGGGTATCGCCATCATCTTGACGCACGCGTTGTTCGATCAACGCGAACGGGCCTTCGGTTCGCGGTCGGAACCGGCGACAGATGAGGCCCTCGCCGATCTGCTCATCGGGTTGCCATCCGCCATCACGATCCACGAGTGCCGGAACCAGATCGTCGGTGTTCGACAACACAAAAATGTCAGTATCGTCGTACCGAGGGAAGCCCTTCTCGGTTTTGCGCGCAATGTTCGGAATCGTCAGGCTGAATCCGAGCCCGAACACTCCGTTACCGGCGCCCGAGTTGTAACCGAGATGCAAATCCGGCTCGGCACCACGACACGCCGACGTTTGCAACGGGATCGTGAACGCCGCAACCCCCGTATTGGGGTTCGGTCGAAAGGTTTCCCCAATCGCGCGTAGTGAACCGCCGCCGGTTGGTAGCGAGAGCTGACCGACTCGGACTCCCGCTTCCTCCACGTAGCCCCCCGGCGTCGCATCGGTGTCACCTGAACCTCTGACGAGAAACAAACGCTACACCGCGGTCACGGCGCAACGCGACGAGCGGCAAAGAGCTGCGAGGACGGCTTTATCGTCCCAGATGCGGCGTTCAAACCTGTCCGTCACTGCGAGCGAGTGGTCTAGTACCAGCAGGTCGACTCGATGCTGGTTCACGGTGACTGGGCCGAAACCGACCCCGAGGTCGAACGTGTCGCGCAGCGGGTCGAATGGGCCGACCGTGCGCAGAAGCGACGAACTCGGGGAGAACCGCATCCCACGATCAGCGCCGTAGGCCTTCAATCGGCCCGGACGGTCGAAACGCGGATCATACGAGATGGCCGCGACGTTGGCGTCGATTCTCTCGTCGGCGAGCCTGAGGGCGATGCGGGCAAGTTTCGTGACGGTCAGCGAGCACCTTGACGGGTTCATGCATCGTGTGTAGAAGAACGCAAGAGCAGTCGGCTTGCCGCCAAAGGCGTTCGAGAACGTCAGCCGGTCGCCGTCCTGGTTCTCGAGTTCGAGCTCGCCAAGGGCGGCGCGGATCATCGAAGCACAGGGCGGCCGCCAACTCGACACATCGCCATGATCGTCGCCATGATGGTCGGGATCGGCGTTGCAACAGCCTGTCGGTGATGCGTCGGGCTCGCTCATGGCCCGCAATGCGTTGGCCATCGCCGCACGCACGACTGTCGAGTAGCCAGCACCGTCCCGCCGAACGAGTAGCTGGAGTGCAGGGAGTGCGTGGGTCGCTCGCGGTCCGAGCTGTGTGAGTGTCAAAAGGAGGTCGGTGAGGGCTGACACGGCGTTCGCGGGATCGGGGATCGGCGAGAAGTCGGCGAAGGACACCACGTCATCGTTCGATCGCAATCGTGCGATCGCCGCAACGACGAGTTCTAACGCTTCGGGCGGAATGGCCGCCGCGTTGCGAAGAGCACGCCCGGCAGCGGCCACCACATACGGGTTGAGATCCGTCTCGAGTGCTTCAAGTATACAAGGAATGGCCTCGGGCGGCAGCCCAATCCCGTCGAAGCTCGCTAGCACGTAGCCGCGGAGTCGCTCCGCTTCCGAGCTGCCGAGCCCGGCATACAACGGGGATTGCTCGGCCAGCAAGTCGACAAGCACCGCCCCGGCGTCTGGTCGCAACCGGGCTGCGTCGATCTGAGCGGCGCGATCGACCGCCGAGAGCATGACCCGTGTAGCTCCGGGTCGCTGCTTCATTGCTTTGTCGCCCGCAAGAAGCGTTTGCACGAAGCGCGCAACATCGGTGAGCGCGTCTCGTTGGACAGCTTCGTCACGACCTCCATTAGCTTCGGGTCCACCGCCTTATCACGCGTCTCTCGCCCGTGGGCGAGCGCGGCAAGACTCGTGGCCCGAATCTCTTTGTAGTCGCTGTCATCTGCGACGATCGTTCGCGCTGCACGCTCGAAAGCGGATGGATTCAGACTCTGCAGCCCGGAAGCGCTTATGCGGCGGATGTTCGACATCTCCTGCTTATCTTTGAGTAGCCGGCTGAACAGTTTCTCAGACTTCGGGTCGGTCGCCAGCATGCGCAATGCCTCCTCGCGAGTAGACCCGGTGGCTCGCCGAAATACCCGCCGAGCCAGCGGCGCCAGGTCGCCATGGTCGTCGTACCCGAGAAGCTGCAGTGCCCGCGCATCGGACACGATCGCCTGGTCGGCCTGCTCAAGCCCTCGCACGAGCAGTTCACGGGCGTACGGATCCTTGTCCATCGCTAGTAGTTCCAGCGCACTTTCGCGCAACCTCTTGCGTGGGTCGACGGCGAGCGTGCGCAGCGCCTGCTTATAGTCGGCGCGAAACGGAGCAAATCGCGGGCCGAGGAAGGCGAGCCCACTGAGCTCGTTCAGCGCAGCCGAGCGGAGGGCGACGGGTTGCTTACGATCGAGCAGCGTCACGACGAGCGATGCGACGCGCTCGGTCAGGTCGCGTTCTTCATCCACCGCGGTCGCCTTGCTCTCATCGGCCGATCCGACCGTCACAGCTCGGCCCGGCGGCGGGGGCTTTCGGCGCGCGTCCTTGTCCAGCTCTGCCTCGTATTGCTTGCGGTACCGGTCAATGTCCATACGGATCACCTTCACCCCTGTCGGTCATACCTCGAACGGAACGTCGTCGTACGCGAACCCGAGCGCGTCGCCGCCGGCCACCGCCTGGAAGTCGATCATTAAACGGACGGTCGGTGAGCTTCCAGGCCGAGCCGTCGACGCCGACGCGGGAAACGAACCACCGGGCGCCGTTGCCGGCCGCGGCAAGATGGTGGACCCATTCCAAGGCCACATCGTATCGCCAAGGCGATGGCCGATCCGGTTCGGGACCGCAGGGGCGAACGCGCCCGGATCGGTCGAATTGGTGCGTCGATGAATCCATTGCCACTTGGCCCACAGCCGATCGACATTGGCGTGGAGCATAAAGAACAGTGGGTCTCGCGGTGCCGTGTTGGAAGACCTGATAAACCCGCCTTGAAAGCTAGTATGCGCCCAGCCGTGCGGGTTTCCCTCCATCTGCGCGAACTGCGAGTACACAGCGGTCGGAGCGGCACCGCCGAGCGCGATCGTTTGAGTCTCACTGAGCAGCTGCGGTGCCTGGCTGGTGACGAAGGCCGGCCTCCGGAGGATGCCTAGTTGGTTGTCGGTGCGCCACGAACCAAGCGGGTGACCGGCCGCGAACTGCACCCGGCCTACGGCATCAGAGACTCCCATAAACTGTCGGGTGAACAAGTTCGGTGCCGGCTGATCGAACCGCCAGTACGGCAGCGCGATACTCGGGTCGATCGCTTGTAGCTCTCGTTCGAGATCCAGGATGAAAGCTCGGTGCCAAGGCAGAAAGCCGACATTGCCATGTTGCTCAGCGTCCGCCGCGGTAACGTGAATATCACGGAAATCGCGGAAGCGGCCAGTGCCACCACCGTTTAGCGTGGCTAGCGCGGCAAGAAACCGATCACGCTCGGCCGGTAAATAAGTCTGAGCGTTCTTACGGACTCGAACCGTGACCCGTTTGGTGCCGAGCACACCGAGGTTGCCGCTGCCGAGCGCTTCGATCACAACATCGTCGAGTGCGGTACTAGCACGCCCGAACTCGCCAGCCACAAAGAACCGCACGGGCGCTCCGCTAAGCGGCAACGTAATCGGCAAGGTCGCAGTCCCGAGATGCGTTCGCGTCGTCGCAAATCGGACCCGACCAGCCACTGCTCCATTTCGCAACGTCACGGTGACGGGCGCAACCCCGGACGGGTCGAGTAAACGGGCACGAGCCTCAACCGGCGTCCAAGTGAGAAAGTTCCGCCCAGCACCGTCGGCACCGGGCAGCGTAAGTTCTACTCGCACCTCGTCACTCCCCTGCGCGGCCGGGGCACCTTCACGTGTCCCGCCCCCTTTGTTGTGTCGGCTACCTAACAACTCACACCAAAGGTACACCGTCGATCGGGACGCTCGGCAGCGACGACAAACTGATGGACGGCGACGGCGACGGTTGTGTAGGCCGCCGTCACACCAGTTGGGACAACGGCACCGAGCGTCTCAAGCAATTGACCTGTCTTTTCCGCCGCGGCGGAGGTGTTACCTTTCTTGAGCGCTGTCAGCGACAAACGATCATTGCGAGCCCTTACTAGCGCTGCCGTGGTGTCAACGGTCGTCCACACGGTCCATCTCCTCAAGTCGAACAAGTTCAACCCCGATTAGCTCCAGCAAGGCAAAATTTTAGCATTGGTCGGCGCTCACCTTGATGAAATGACGCTGCAAGGCGACACAAGGCACGGCAGATCAAACGAACATTCAGCGTTTGCCAGCCCGAGTGATGAGCCGCTCTGCCGTAACTGGGTCGATAGTGTGATCGCTCGATGTACCGATGCTCGGGATGTGCCGCGCCTTCCACCGGCCAGAAACGAACTCGACTTCGACGGTATGGAGTTGGTCTCCTGCGATGTAGAGCGTCGCGCCAGCCGGAAGTCTCTTTCGACGAACACGCTCGACAACGTTTGCTCTCGTCAGATGCGCGCAAGCTTGGCACAGAAGATCGGGTTGGGCCGATAAGCAAACCTTGCAGACCGGCTGTCTGCAGCACGAACACTCGGTTAAACCGTAGTGGCACAGGCGGCAGCTCTCACGGTGACAGTAGGGACAAATCTGCGGGTCCAGAACCACGTGTCCTTCGGAGTCGGGCCGGATGATCGTGCTGTGACGCCGACCTGCAACATCCTCCGCGTCCGCGTTTTGTGAACCTGGCAGAAGATTGTAAGTGAGGTCGTGGTCGACACCGCTCGGCAGGGTCCACGTTTCCACAACTCTCGCTCCGATGCCAAGGCTGGGAGGATCATGGGGTTCGCTTTCCAGTAATCCGGCGTGCCGAAGTTGTGCTGCGAGCTGCTCGGCCAACATCCGAGGTAGCAGGTTGCGGTTTGGTTGCACAACGCCCAGGGTCGGCGATAGCAGCAAGCGGCACACCGCTCAGGTAGCGCTATTGAGTTCGTCGGCTGACTGACTCACGGAGCATGCCTGTTGCCATGAGGTAGAAGTCGGCTGAGTCGCTCACGTCAGCAACGAGTTGGCAGCAGCGTTTGGCGCTGTCGAGGCTGTCGCGAGCTGAGCTTTCGCTGGGTGTCGATTTCGCCGGCGCGGTAGTAGTCGGCCTGTTCTCGGCGCTTGTAGAGATCAACGAACGACTGGCAGATTGTCTGGACCCGATGCTCGGGGAGTTCGGCGAATCCGTGCTTGCCACCGACCTCGCTGACCCATCGCACGACTTTCGAATCGTTCTCATCCGCTGGCGCAGTGCTGATCGCGCGCGACACTCGCCGGATCGCTGCGTGGTCAAACCAGCGAAGCGATGCGTGCTGTGTCAGTTCGTCACGGAACACCGCTACCGACGCGGCGGAGGTGAGCGCGTGAAATAAGGCGTAGTACGACGTCGACGTCGATCTCCGCCAATGCCCTGAATGCGATCCGTGGTCAAGCAGCGTTTCGGCTGCGTCGAGAAACTCCTCAGCAGTTGACACTGCTGGGGTCAATCGGGGTCCAGACCGGCTCGCGCCGCTTGAGATCGGCGTGTTCGCTCGCCGTGCGACACAGGAGGTTCGGGACTACCCCCAGGGGGCTCAACGCTTCCCATGCGGCAGCGCGAGCAGATTCGCATGCGAGGGAAGCGGCTTCATTCCATTCGGCTTCGTCCAGGATGAGCGCCACGTTCGCCACGCATTCGTCGAACTTGTCGTCGTACGTGAGGATGAACTCGCAGGCGCGCACGCCATCCACCTCGTGCATGCCCTTCAGGGCCGCGACGATGTCACGTTCCGTAGCAAGGGTTTGGGTGGTGGACATGCCTTCAGAATACCTCACGAAGAGGGCCGGCGGAAGGGTCATGGGTTGCATTCGGCCGCCCGACTGACCACCACGCGCTCATCTAGAAGCGAAACAGATTCGCCATTCCGGAGGGCAACCGGCTTTCGCAAGGACGACGAAGATTCCGACACGCGTCGCGGACCGGAATCCGGCAGGCAATCGCGATGGGTCTGATCGGCCATAGTCAACGCCCCGACACCTTCGCCAATCGCCCGGCGTTCAATAGACACGAGCATCTGGTTGTGCCGGCCCGGCGACAAATCGAGAAGCAACACCGGTTCCCGCCGTCGGGGTAAGGCTGCGCGTTCAGACCAAGGAGCCCGATGTCGTAAAGGCTGGCAGAGGGCCCTTGGCCGCAGCGCATTCGAGACGCGTGCGCCGCCTCCCACATCATCTCAACGGCGGAGCGTCATCCACGTAGTCGACCGTCAGCTCGGGTGCGGCAGTCGCTTGCCCCGATGGGTTCACGACCTCAGCAGGCGCGTTGCTGGACCCTCGAAGCCACTCGAGCAGCGATGCAGGGTCGCCGACTGTGGCCGACAGCCCGACGCGTTGAATCGGTTGAGCGGTGAGCGCCGAGACCCGTTCTACGACGGCGAGTAGGTGCCAGCCGCGGTCGTCACCGCCGAACGCGTGAATCTCATCGACGACTACCGCTCGTACGTTACGAAAGAACGTCTCGTGGTCAGTGCGGCGCGAGATCAGGATTGCTTCGATCGACTCGGGCGTGGTCAGCAAAATCTCGGGCGGATCATCGAGTAACCGTGATCGCGCTCCCGAACCCACATCGCCGTGCCAGAGCCCGACTCGGCGACCGACGAAGCTGGCGAGGTTCGCAAGCCGCGGTTCGAGGTTGTTGAGCAGTGCCTTGAGGGGGCACACGTACAGAATGCTCAGCCCGGGCCAACCTTCGGTGGCCATCCGGGAGAGCAACGGAAACATCGCTGCTTCGGTCTTGCCAGCGGCGGTGGGTGCGACCGCCACGATGGTCTTGCCGTCGAGGATCGGATCGATGGTTGCTGCCTGCAACGGCCTCAGGTCTTGCCAGCCGAGGCTATTGACGATGTGGTGCTGCAGTGCCGGGTGGAGGCGTTCGAAACTCACGACTCGTGCAGGTCGACGTCGAGGTCGAGTTCGATGTCGTCGACCGTGATCCCAGCGTGGGCGTTGCGCTCAACAGCCGTCATTTCCGAAGGCACGACCGCGATCGTGTAGTCGCGTCGCGGGTCGAAATCGGGGAACGCATCGATTCGCTGGAGCACGTCGACCAGCTTCTTGAGAAAGAGACGTGGTGCAATACCGACCTTGCCGCCGAGGTTTCCGGTGATGGCAACGGCCAGGTCACGCAGGTAAGTGTCGTTCGCTAGAGCAAGCACTCGTTCGGCATCTTTCGCGCCGTCGGCGTACAGCTCGCGTACTCGCTGCGCGACCTCGCATAGTCCGTCGATTGACAAGCCGAGCAGTCGGAGCTGAATGGCACGTGGGTTGTCGAAGCGCGGGTCGGCCGTGAAGTCGGTGTGGAGCCGTTGAGCGAGCGGCGGGGTGCGTTGCGCTCCTTGGCTGCCGTCGAAGAATGCTGGCGTACCCGTGATCACCAACAACAACCCAGGGTAGCGACCGCCGTCGACCTCATCGATCAGCTGGCGAAGTGCATTGAGTGACCGTTCGCGAATGTCGCTGCGAACTCGTTGCAGCGTTTCCACCTCGTCGAGGACTACGACAATACCGGCGTACCCGGCATCGCGCAAGACGGTCAGCAGCCCGGCGAGGAACGCAAGCGCGGCAGTGTGATCGAGTTCGCCTTTGATGCCAGCGAAGCGTTTAATCGAAGCGGCCACGTGGGGCTGACCGCTGATCCAGGCCAACAGGCCCTCGGCGATCGAGGCATCTCCCTCGGCTAGCGCGCGCCGATAACCACGAAGTGCCGCAGCAAAGGCGGGGGCGCGACCGGCCACGCCGGCGAGACGGCGTTCGGCCAGTTGGTCCGTAGCAGCCGCCAAAGCCGCCGCATCGGAAGCGTCGACGACACCTGACGCGATGACGTCCTCATCCAACGCGTAGAACCAGGCATCCACGATCGTGCGCAGCGCCCCATGGGAGTCACCAGTAGCCAAGCGTTCAACGATTCGCCGGTAGACCGTTTCGAGGTGGTGCAGCGGCGTCTCGCCTTCGGAGATCTGCACTTCACTCGTGGCGAACCCGGCACGGCGAGCGCGGTCCGCAAGCCAGCGGACAGTGAACGTCTTGCCGCTTCCGTAATCACCGCGGATCGCCTTGAATGAACCGGACCCAGCGGCGACTTCGGCGAGCTGGTCGTCGATGGCTTCGGCGAATCGTGCAGTTCCCACCGCAAAGTTTTCCAAACCGCGCTCAGGCACACTTCCCCGGCTGAGTGCACCGATAATCTCGCTTCTGCGCTGCGGTCACGATGCTCGACGGCGACGTCCGTCTACGCGATATGGACGGCAACGAACTTGTCCTCAGCGCCGACCTCATCGAGGCATTCCAGGCGGCCGTTGCCGAGATGCTGTCGCACAGCACGTCGGATCTCACCACCCAGGAAGCCGCCAAGCTCATTGGGGTCTCCAGGCCGACCCTCATTCGTCTGCTCGACACCGGAGCGATCCCATTTCCGTCGTACCCATGGGACGCGTGGCCATCGGCGCATCTCCCGTCGTGACGCTCTCGACTATCTGCGCGCCGATCTCGAACGGCGACGCCGAGCACTCGACATCCTCGCCGAAGACGCCGAAGCCTTCGGGTTCTACGACTGACCGCTTTGCCAGTGCAATCCTCAACGAACAGTGACCGATGAGCACGCCCAGACCCGCGGTCGGCGCCCTGGTTCTGCTCGACGCCAACATCCTTTACCCCATCCGACACTGCGACTTCTTCCTGACCGCCGCTGTTATCGGCCCTGCTTGCCAAGCCGGTCGTTAGCAAGGAGATTCTCGCTGAGGCACAACCCAACGTCAGTGCTGATCGAGCCGACCCTGGGCGAGGAGCGAATCACGCGGCGCTTCGTCGCCGTCGTGGGGTTCTCTGGCGACGAACGTCGAGGACTCGAAGCAGACGTTCTCGTTGAGGGCCAAGCGCACCGGCTTCGACTGCGCGACGCCAGAATCGTCGATGGGTCGCGCGACATTGCTCGATTGTTGAACGAGTACAAGCATCGTCGGAGGTGATCGTGTACGCATCGTCAGTCGAAATCGATATCCCGTGTGACCCCCAGCAGATGGGCGAGCACGCTATGCCCTTCGCATTACTCAGCGAGGCACGCGATCCGTCGCGGATCGAGGTCGGCGCGATTGTGATTACGGCCGACGAGGAAGACCCGGTGTTCGCCAAGGTCTATGCGATCACCCGACACGAAGCCGGACCGGTAGTGGTGCACCTCGAACTTCTCCCAGGCGACCCGCTCGACTAAGCCGACGCTCTACGCCGAGCCCACCTGCTCCCCACATAGCGTTAGCAGGAACGCATCTCGCCGGCCGCGGGGCCAGCGCCAACCTCGTCGCCCTGGCGACAACCGGCTGCGGCCTCTTCGTGTCGAGGCCGCCCGAGACGCACTTTGACGCGTTTAACCTCTGCGAACTGTGCTCTGCACCCCAACATGCCACGTCGTCTCATGAGGCCGGCCTAACGGGGCGTGGCTGCCCTGTCTACCTCCGATCGGGCAGCGTGGGAGCAGGCAATGTCGTCGAGCCGGTTTGCGACATACTTGACGGCAGCGGGCGGCATTACGTGATCCCCGACACCCTTGGCACGTGGCGCGCAGGTGGCACGGCGGGTCGTCGGCAGTTGCATGATTTCGACCACGTCGGGTGGTGCCAACATCGACCGCGGAGCGTCAATCGCTTCGAGCCTGTTGAGTCGACGACAAGGTTCGGGAAATTCGTCTGGGTGGCAGGTTTGTGAGTTGTGGAACGGGCGTTGTCACCGCACGGCGGCCGACCCTTCGGTAACGTCAGGGGTGTGGCCCTGCCTGTGACGCTCCGAGACGACAACCTTGTCCCAGGACTTCTCGTCGTCCGCTTCGGTGTCGTCACCCTCACCGACACCAGCCTGCAGAAGTCCGTCGAGGAATGCCACCAGCGCTGGGGTTCTGGGGGTTCTCCGAACCCCGCCTAGCGGCCCAGCTGATGACGGCTACGATGGTCTTCATGGAAATCGCCGATTACGACCTGTGGTACGACGCCAACAGCGTCGGCGGCGACTTGGTCGTCGAAACATGGATCAGCCACGGACCTCGTGCGCTCGACCCGGGCTTCAACCCGCAACCAGGCGATTGGCTCACAATCGGCGACGACGAGGAACCACCTGGGCGTGCCCGCGTCGTACGTCGCGACACCAACCTCGTTTGGGTCCAGCTCGACCTCAGCCACCTCCTCGCCGACACCACCACAGCGACAGCCCTCACCCGCTAGAACTCGGACAACCGGCCTCGCGGAGCACAAGTGGACGTCGACGTCGGCTATGAGCAATCGACGTCGAATCCCCCAAGGAAGGCGAGCGTACAAGTCCCCGAACGGATCGCGGGCATGGTCGGTTTCCCGTTGCGTATTGCCAACGAAGTCACCGCATCGATCGGATGATCCGACACCGCACCGAGATCGGTCAACGCTTCGGCAAGGCGACGCCGATTGTGACGGTCGGAGCGAATGAGCATGTCGACGTCCCGCGTGATGTGTTCGACGGCGCCGTGAAGGAGTCCCGACGTGCCGCCGATGACGATGTAGGTGACGTCATGCGCAGCGAGAGCGTCGACGATCCGATCAAGGTCGAATGGGGCGGACTCTGGCGTCGTCACGCTGCCGAACTGAGACGCAACGTGCGTTGTCACCTCCGGACCAAAGCATACGCGACGGGCACGCGACGGTTCAGCTTCGCGGTCTCAGCAATCCGCCGCGGCGCGAAGTGCCGCGCACAACTCGTGTTGACGAGTACCAAGGTGGCCAAGCCGGCGGACCAGGTACGCCTTCGGCAGGGTATGTAAATCGTCGAAGTTGGCCGCACATTCATGGTGAAGACCTTGACCCTCACCGAGCACGAGATGAGATGGCAAATCTCGAATCGTGGACGTGATTGGCGCAACCGTCACATACCGCATGACACCCAACGCCGTAGTGCGTGTGACCACCAGTACCGGTCTGGTCTTACCCGGTATCTCAGCGAGCCAGATGTCGCCCTGAATCACGCCGCACCGACAGAGGGGGGATACCACTCGTTCCAATCCTCGGCTTCGATCATCGCTGTCGCAGCGGCGGTGGACCAGACGTGTTCCGAGTCGAGTTGAGGATGAGCAGCGTACGCGGCCTCGTCCCGCTCGGCGAGGCGAAGAACTCGGCGAACCTCTGCGAGATGTGCAAGCGCGAGACGAACCGCGGCTGATCGGCTGTCTGCTTCACCCGCCCGAACAACCTCATCGAGAACGGCAATCTCTTCGTCGCTGAACCTTACCGCAAGTTGCGTCGCCATGCGACAACCATACCAAGAGTCATCCCGTGTTGCAATGCAAAGGAGATTCCTGCTCGCCGGCTTATGTGGTGAGAAGGAGGCTTTCGGGTAGTGAATTGCTCGTCGATTGTAGTTACACGTCGTCGGCAATTAGAGCGCCGCTAGACGGTGTATCCTCCATCCACCTGAGGCGTTGTCTCGGTGTTTTTCTCGAGGAGCTGAACGTCACCGAGAACTCATTCCTCTCCGGCCTCGATGACGAAAGGCGCCGGGCCGTGCTTCGCCTCGCCGTGCGTCGGCGATTCGTCAAGGGTGACATCCTGTTTCACGAAGGTGACCCAGGCGACACCCTGCACATGCTGGTGAAGGGATTCGTGGCCGTCAGGGTGACCACGTTGGCGGGTGAAACAGCAACGTTGACAGTGCTCCGCCCAACAGACTTCTTCGGCGAGCAAGCGCTGTTATCGGTGAACTCACGACGCACCGCAAGCGTTATCGCGCTGGGCGACGTCGAGACGATGACGATTGACGCACGACTCTTTTCAGAGCTCCGCTCCACCGATCCGAGCATCGATCGACTGTTGGCGGATGTGCTCAGCACACAGGTGCGCCGTCTGAGCGACAGCCTGGTAGAGGCACTGTACTCCCCGGTCGACGAAAGAGTGAAGCGTCGGCTTTCCTTCCTTGCCGATGCCTTCGGCGAATCCGCGCCCTGCCTGCGCGTCGAGATTCCGATCACGCAAGAGGAACTTTCGACCATGGCTGGGACAACCCGTCCCGCAGTCAATCGCATATTGCACGAACTGGTCACGGCAGGACTCGTGGAACTCGCGCGCGGCCGGATCGTGGTCACTGACCGCATGGCGCTGGCGAAGCGGGCGCGATGAGCGGTGGCCTGTGTTCCGAATTGCACACGGCGGACGTCTCGAAACGCACAGACACGACGCAACAACGGGTCGATAATGTAACTCAACAACAACAACGAGCTTGGCTCGCCAATCAACAAGGATCAACACTATGACAAACGAAGAGAACACAGACATCAACAGCGCCGACACCGACGACACCGAAGGCCACCTCAAGGCCCGAGTCGAGCCAGCAGACTCCGAAGGCGACGACACCGAAGGCCATCTCAAGTATTAACCGATCCCGTGAGCGACTTCACCGAACTGGTGGCGTTACTCGACGAACTGGGACCGGCGCTGTTGTCTGCGGACGACAGCGCCGGTCTCACGACGTTGTGCGAGGTCACCCATCTCAGCCTGAGTGCTGCGGCGTGTTCCGTCGCGGTAATTGATGAATCAGCTGGTGAACTGAGCTACCTCGCGGCCGCCGGCGCAGGAGCAGCACACATCATCGGAACGCGATTGGCGCTTGGCCGTGGTCTCGCCGGTTACGTTGCGAGTTCTGGGCAGGCACTCTCGATCTCCGACGTGACGCGCGACGCCCGCTTTGCCGCAGACATCGCCGAGTCTACGGGATACGTGCCGACTGCACTCTTGGTCGTTCCGATCGCACATGCCGACGCAACATTGGGCGTGCTGTCAGTGCTCGATGCCGGTCGGGCCGATATGACCTTGGCCGCGGGCTTTGCCAGCCTGGCCGCGTCTATGTTGTTTCGCGCCACCACGAACGCCGGACTCGGGCACACGGTCGCCAGCACGCTGGCCGCTGCGGGTAGTGGTGACTTGGCCGACGAGCTTCGAAACGCCGCAGAAAACTCCATCGGCGCATCGGCCGATCTTGCCGAACTCGCCGCACTGTACGTCGAACTTGCCGCGCTCGGTACCGAGAGTAGGGCTGCTGCAACGCGCATTGTCGCGCAATTCACCGCCCACATAGCTGGGTCGCAGCAACGCACGAGTTTGCGACGCGTTCGACGATGAGCCTCCGTGAGTCGGTCCGCGAGGCCACAGCTTCACTTGGCGAGGTTTTCCGCAACCCCAACCTGCGGCGTTTGAACCTTGCACTTGCCGGTTCGATTGTCGGCGACGGGGCCTACGCGGTCGGCGTTTCCGTTTACACATATACGCGTGGTGGGGCCACTGCGGTTGGCCTGCTGGCGCTGGTGCGTTACGTCTCCATGGCGTTACTCGCACCGTTTACCTCGCTGCTCGCCGATAAGGTCGAACGACGCCGGGTGATGTTGACGGCCGACGTGTCGCGGGCAGCCCTAGTGGTCATCGCCGGGCTGCTCATCTGGCAGAACGGTCCGCCAATCGCGGTGTACGCGCTGGCGGTGATGACCTCGGTTGCCGGTACGGCGTTTCGACCGGCGCAGGCCGCGATCGTTCCGTTGTTGGCGAATCATCCGGGCGAGCTCACTGCGTGCAATGTTGCTGCGAGCACGATCGACGGTGTCGGCTTTTTCGTCGGCCCGGCCATCGGTGGTGCATTAATTGCGCTCAGCGGGGTCACCGCGGTCTACATCTTCGACGCGGTCACGTTCGTGTGGTCCGCCGCGTTAGTGCTCGCCCTCCGCCACGCAGTTCAGCAGTCGGCGATCAGTACGCCAGCTGATCCAGCGATGGCCGATGGGGTGACGATCGACGCGGTGCCCGAAGGACTGTTCGCCGGTCTCGGGGACGGATTCCGCGAGATCCGTGGTAATCGAGACATTCGATTACTCGTTGGAGTGTACTGCGCACAGACGGTCGTCGCGGGCGCCTCGGCCGTGTTCGGAGTCGCCATTGCGCTGGATCTGCTCGATCTGGGCAACAGCGGTGTGGGCCTGCTTGATGCCGCACTCGGCGTCGGCGGACTAATCGGCGGCTTCGTCGCCTTGTTGTTGGCGACCCGCGGGACACTAGCTCGTGACTTCGGTGTCGGTGTATTGCTCTGGGCCACGCCGCTGTTGCTGATAGCAGCCTGGCCAACGCTGACATCAGCGCTCATTGCGATGGCGGTGATCGGATTGGCCAACTCGGTTGTCGACGTCAATGCCTTCACCATCCTCCAACGGCTTGTGCCCGACGCGGTCATGGGCCGGGTCTTCGGAGCAATGGAGAGCGCAGTCGTCGCAGGTATGGGGCTCGGCGCACTGCTGATGCCAATCCTGATCCACACGATCGGTCTGCGTCGCGGCCTTGTGGTCCTTAGCCTGGCGGTCTCGGCCGTTGCGGTACTTGCGACTGCTGGCCTGCGCCGAATCGACAAGGTCGCGCTCGCTCCGGCCGGACTCGATCTGCTCGGTGGCGTGCCCATGCTCGGGATGCTCCCCGAACGGGTACTCGAGCAACTCGCTCGTCGATCAATTTCGATGTCCGTGTCGGCCGGCCAACACGTTTTCAATGAGGGAGACAGTGGCGACCGCTTCTATGTCATCGAGTCCGGTTCGGCCGAAGTGACGATCCGCGGTGACCACATTCGTAGTCTTGCGAGCGGCGATTCGTTTGGTGAAATCGCTCTGCTGCGTGATATCCCGCGAACAGCGACCGTGGTTGCGATTGATGATCTTGTGATGCGGGCAATCGAGCGGGAACCCTTCATCGCGGCGGTGACGGGCCACGGCGACGCGTCCGCTGAAGCGGAGTTCGTCGTGCGGCGACTGCTTCTGGTTCGCTGATGACCAGCTCACTGCCCGCGTGGGCTGAAGCGTTCGAACTCGATCGTCTACGCGTCGGCCCTCGTCTCGGGCTTATCGGCCCGATCACTCGCGAATGGGCAATCGGTGGCAGCACCGGTGCCGGGGTGAAGGTCGCTGTGATCGACAGCGGTATCGACGCCGACCATCCGAGTGTCGGGAGTGTGAACGGCGGTGTGATTATCGAGCCGGACACATCGGCCGAGGAGGGTTACCGCATCATCGAAGGGCCCCACAAAGATCTCTATGGTCATGGAACGGCATGCGCCGCGATCATCCGTTCTCTGGCTCCCGATGCGGAGTTGTATAGCGTGCGCGTGCTTGGCGAGCGCCTCACGGGAAAGGGCTGGATATTTGCCGCGGGCGTCGACTGGGCTATTGACGCGGGTATGCATGTCGTCAACCTCAGTCTGTCAACATCCAATCAGAACTACGTACCAATGTTCCATGAGATCACCGACAGCGCTGCGTTCGCCCGCGTGATGTTGGTCTCGGCAATGGCGAACGATCCGAAAACCACGATTCCGAGCGAGTTCTCCTCGGTCTTTTCCACGGCCGCAATTCGCGGCGACAACCCGTACGAGCTTCGCTACAACGCTGCGGGTCCCGCGGAGTGGGGGGCCCTGGGCGTCGATGTGGACGTAGCCTGGGCGGACGGTTCCACAATCAATGCAACGGGCAACAGTTTCGCCGCGCCACATGTCGCCGGATTGATCGCTCTCGTCTTGGCGAAGCATCCTGGACTGACACCGTTCCAGATGAAGACCGTGTTGGCCGCGATAGCCGAGCCCGTGCCGACATCGGAGGTCGGGTGATGTCCGAGCTCGTCGAGTTGGCGGTAGTCAACAGCATCCTACGGGGCATAACGGCACGCCTCGGTTTCCAGGCCATCGTCGACATTGCCGGGGACGCTCTCCGGCGGGCCTTCGGTAATGCCGATGTCAGCGTCGTCTGGCACGACGATGCGACCAACCTGCTGCACACCTTCTATGCCTACGAGCTCGGTGCGCCGATCGCCATCGAACCGCGAACCCCCACGCCGGGCGGCGCGTTCGAACAGATCGCCGCGTCGCGACAATCAAAGGTCGTCAACTCCACGGCCGAGCAGGCCGCGGCCGGCTATTTCCCGCCGCCCGACGAGACGCGCCACGAAAAGTCGCTTGTCGACGTTCCTATCGTCGGTAGCCACCGCGTCCTGGGGCTGATCAGCCTCGCCGACTATGAAAGCGAGGGCGCGTTCGGAATTACTCAGGTTGCTCTGCTCGAGACACTGGCCGCGAGCATTGGCGTGGCACTAGAGAATGCGCGTTTGTTCGACGAGACGCAGCGGCTATTCGCCGAAAGCGAGCAGCGTGCGGCCGAACTCTCGGTGATTAACAGCGTGCAGCAGGCGCTCGCCGCCGGGCTGAGTATGCAAGGCATTTACGAGGCCGTTGGAGACACGATCGGCGAGAACTTCCCGCACGCCGACAGCATGGATATCCGCGTGCTCAGCCCGCTGACGGGACTGATCGAGTTCCCGTATGTCGTCGAGCAGGGCCAACGGCTGGAGATCGAGCCCCAACGTCAGGGTGTATTCTTCAGCCACCTGGCGGCCACGGCAACGACGCTGGTGGTCAACGAGAACTTCGCGCAGGAAGTCGAAAAACTCGGGGCAACTGTCCTACCCGGCACATCGTCGGACGAGAAGTCCGCCGTGTGGGTGCCGCTAATCTGGGGCAACCAGCTACGTGGGTTCGTCTCATTGACCGACTACCAACGTGAACACGCCTTCAGCGAGTCCGACGTCCGCTTGTTGGAAACACTCAGCGGGGCGATGAGCGCGGCGTTGCAGAACGCGCACCAGCTCGCCGAAACGCAACGGCTGTTCAAAGAGAGCGAGCAACGCGCCGCAGAGCTAGCAGTAATCAGCAGCATTCAGCAGGGGATGGCTGCAGAGCTCGACTTCCAGGCAATAGTCAATCTCGTCGGCGACAAGATCCGCCAAGTGCTCAACACCGACGAGGTCGGTATCCGCTGGTTCGACGAACCGGCCAACGTGATCCGCTACCTGTACGAGTTCGAGCACGGCGTGCGGCTGGACATCCCGGATGCGCCGCCTCGACGCCCGTGGAACGAGATTCAGTCGGATCGGCGACCTGTCGTAATCAACGACGAAGCAGACTTGATTGCCTCCGGCATCCCACAGGTGCCGGGTACCGATCAGTCGAAGTCGATGGTGCAAGTACCCATTGTCGGCAGCGACCGCGTACTCGGAGCCATTCTCGTCGAGGACTACGAGCGCGAATACGCGTTCGGCGATACCGAGGTGCGACTACTGCAGACCATCGCTGCGAGCATGGGTGTGGCATTGGAGAACGCCCGGCTGTTCGCCGAGACCCAGCGATTGTTCGCCGAAAGCGAGCAGCGCGCCGCTGAACTGGCGGTGATCAACGCCGTCCAACAGGCACTGGCCACCGAACTGAACATGCAGGGTATCTACGACGCTGTCGGCCACAAAATCCGTGAGATTTTCCACGACGGTGACATCGACATCCGCATCGTCAACCCTGCGACCGGCCTCATCGAGTTCCCATTCGTGTATGACGGCGGCAAGCGAATCGAGATCGAGCCGGTTCCGGTCGGGGGCATCGCCGCTCATGTTCTCAGCACCCGCCAGACATTGCTGCTGTGTGAGGACTTGGCTGCGGCAATGGTCCGTTTCGGTGCTTACACCCTTCCCGGCACTTCGTCGGCGGAGAAGTCGGCGCTCTATGTGCCGTTGATATGGGGAGACGAGGCCCGCGGCTTGGTCAATATCACCGACTACGAACGCGAACACGCCTTCAGCGAGTCCGACGTGCGACTGCTTGAGACTCTCGCCGGTTCGATGAGCGTGGCGTTACAGAACGCCGGGCTGTTCGACGAGATCCAGCGGCGAACACGTGAGAGCGCGGCGTTGGCCGAAGTAGGACGTGACGTGTCGGCCACACTCGACCTGGAAACCGTAATGAAGCGAATCGCGGTTCACGCCATGGAGTTGTTGGGTGCAGACACGAGCGCGATCTATCTACCCGACGACGGCGGCGCGCAGTACCGGGCGATCGTTGCGCTCGGCGAGATCGCCGAAGAACTGCGCGCCGACCCGGTACTAACCGGCCAGGGCATCATCGGCAGATTGGTGATGAGTGGCAGCGCCGAACTGATCAACGACACCGGGGTGGACCCACGCAGCGTGCAGATAGCCAGCACCGAGGAGCAACACCTGGAACGAATGATGGTGGCACCTTTGCTAGTCGGCGGTGTGGTGAAGGGTGCAATGGTTGTCTGGCGAACTGCCGGTCAACCATTCGATGACAACGACTTGCAGTTCCTGTGCGGACTCTCGATGCAGGCGGCCGTGGCAATGGAGAACGCTCGCCTCTTCGCCGAATCCCAACAGCGCGCCGCGGAACTCGACACGGTCAACGCCATCTCGCAACAACTTTCCGGCCGACTCGATGTCGATGCCTTGATCCAACTGGTCGGTGAACAGATTACCAGGGTGTTCACGGCCGACATTGCCTACGTGGCGCTACTCGACCGCGAACGCGACATGATCGACTTCGTCTACCAGCACGGCGAGGACAACGACTCGATCCCCTACGGCGACGGCCTGACGAGCCGCATCATCCACACCGGTGAGCCGCTGATCCTCAACTCCGACGTGGGTCGGCGCAGTGTGGAACTGGGTACGACCGCGATGGGCCGCGAATCGCTCTCCTATCTCGGCGTGCCGATCGTCGTCGATGACCGAACCGAAGGCGTCATCAGTGTGCAAAACACCACCCGTGAAGGCGTGTACGACGCCGACGACCAACGGCTGCTCTCCACCATTGCCGCCAACGTCGGAGTGGCGCTACGCAACGCCCGACTGTTCACCGAGGCAACCGAGGCTCGCGCCGCCGCCGAGGGCGCGAACGAGGCGAAGAGTTCGTTCCTCGCAACGATGAGCCACGAGATTCGAACACCAATGAACGCTGTGATCGGGATGAGCGGCCTGCTGCTCGACACACCGCTGAATGCCGAACAGCGTGACTTCGCAACGACGATCCGTGATTCCGGCGACTCGCTGTTAACGATCATCAACGACATCCTCGACTTCTCCAAGATCGAAGCCGGCCGGATGGAAGTGGAATCGCAACCGTTCGATCTGCGTGACTGCGTGGAGTCGGCATTGGATCTGGTCAATGCACGCGCGGTCGAGAAACACCTCGACCTCGCGTACCTTTTCGAGGGTGAGATCCCGCGCGGGGTATGCGGCGACGTCACGCGTCTGCGTCAGATCCTGCTCAATCTCATGTCGAACTCGGTAAAGTTCACCGAGTCGGGTGAGGTGGTGCTCACGGTAGCTAGCTCCGTTTCGGGCGATGGCCCAATGGGTCCTTCGGTCGAGCTGAATTTCACGATCCGCGACACTGGAATCGGACTATCAGAGGATGGCATGAGCCGTCTGTTCCAGTCGTTCTCGCAGGCCGACTCTTCGACGACACGCAAGTACGGCGGCACAGGTCTCGGCCTCGCGATTAGCAAGCGGTTGGCCGAACTGATGGGCGGGACCATGTGGGCCGAGAGCGACGGGCTCGGCACTGGGTCATCGTTCAAGTTCACTATCTCAGTGCCCACGGCCGAACTGTTGTCGGTAAACCAGCGCGACTACGCCGGAGCCCAACGCGAATTGAGCGATCACCGGGTGTTGATCGTGGACGACAACGCGACGAACCGCAAAGTGCTGAGATTGCAAACGACGAAGTGGGGCATGTCGTCACGCGATACCGAGTTCCCCGCTGAGGCCTTGCGCTGGTTGGAAGCGGGCGAGGCGTTCGACGTGGCCGTGCTTGACATGCATATGCCGGGAATAGATGGCATCGAATTAGCGAAGCGAATCCGGGAGTTGCGGCCAAAGCTCCCGCTTGTCCTGTTCACCTCGTTGGCGGGGCGTGAGACCGCCGAGCCGGATCTCTTCAACGCATTCCTCGCCAAACCGGCCCGCCAATCGCAAATGTTCGACGCCCTGGTAACCGTGCTCGGAGATGGCGTCACGCTCACCTCGCCGACCGCTCCTGCGACGTTGACGTTCGATCCCGATATGGCCAGCCGCCATCCACTGCGGATCTTGCTTGCCGAGGACAATGTCGTCAACCAGAAACTCGCGCTGCGACTGTTGCAGCAGATGGGCTACCGAGCCGATCTCGCCTCGAACGGAATCGAGGCAGTCGAATCGGTCCAGCGTCAGGTCTACGACGTCATCTTGATGGACGTACAGATGCCCGAGATGGACGGTCTGGAAGCATCTCAACGAATCGTGGCAAAATGGCCCGACGATCGTCCGCGGATCATCGCGATGACGGCCAACGCAATGGAAGGTGACCGGGAGATGTGCCTTGCCGCGGGCATGGACGACTACGTCACTAAACCAATTCGCGTCGGAGCACTGGTCGAGGCCCTATACGGCGCGACTGCGCGGACGAGCTGATATGGAACCCTTGGACATTAACCCCTTGGACATTGACCCTGTGACCGTCCATAAGGCGACAATTGACTTGGCCACGTTCGCCGAGCTCCGCGATGCGGTCGGTGACGACTTCGCGATCGAGTTGGTCGACACCTTCTGCGAGGAAGCACCCGGGATTCTCGCGGAGTTGCGTATCGCCCTGGTTGCCGCTGATGCCGACGGGTACCGTCGCGCCGCGCATTCGCTCAAAGCGAATGGCCACACCTTCGGTGCGCTCACGTTTGCCGCGCTGGCTCGCGATGCCGAGCACCGGGGCATCTACGGTGACACGGATGTCGACACAGCTGTGGTCGACCGCCTCGAGGTCGCGTACACTGCGGCTGCCACGGAGTTGCGGGTCATCGCACGTGGCTGACGTCGGCGCGTTGCTCCTCGTCGTCGACGACAACCGGGTCAACCGGTTGCTGTTGGCCCGGCACCTCGAAACACAGGGACACCGTGTCGAGCTCGCTGAGAACGGCCGGGTAGCGCTCGATATGTTGCGAGCAAAATCGTTCGACCTGATGCTGCTCGATATCGAGATGCCGGAGATGAACGGCTTCGACGTGCTCGAGCAGATGAGAAAAGACGCCCAACTCGCTGACGTAGCGGTGATCGTCACCTCGGCGGTCGAAGGGATGGACAGCGTCGTGCGTTGCATCGAACTCGGCGCGGAGGATTACCTGAGTAAGCCGGTCAATCCGGTGTTACTCAAGGCTCGTATCGGTGCCGGGTTGATGAAGAAGCAACTACGGGATCAACAGCGGGCGATGGTGCGTCGATTTGCCACGTCCGAGGTAGCCGACGACGTGCAGCAATCCGGTTTCGCGCTCGGTGGTCGCCATGTCACCGCCACGGTCATGTTCTCTGACATTCGTGACTTCACCTCACTCGTCGAGTCGCAGACACCCGATGAAACCATCGAACTGCTGAACAACTACTACGCCCTCATGTTCGATGCGATTAACGGGCACGGCGGTGTGGTCAACCAAATGATCGGTGACGGCTTGATGGCCGTGTTTGGTGCCCCGTTAGCGCTCGCTGATCACAGCGCGGCAGCGGTTCGAGCGGCACTTGAGATGGTCGAGATGGTCGAGATGTTGAGTGTCGAGCGGGTGTCCCTCGGGTTGCGTGAGCTACGCGTCGGAGTCGGCATCGCGACAGGAGAGATGGTCGCTGGTTACACGGGTACACACCACCGGGCGACCTATACGTGCATCGGCGACACGGTCAATCGTGCGGCTCGTCTTGAGGCGCACACTAAGGTCGTGCAGCGATGGGTGCTGGTTGACGGCGCCGCCCACGATGAACTCGGTGACGGGTTCAGCAGCGAGCCACTGGGTGAGGAGATGTTCACAGGGAAGTCCGAGATGGTACGAGTGTTTACAATCAACGGTCTCCGGTCGCCCGGGAGTACCACGGACCAATAGCCTCATTTCAGCGACCGGAGCCAACGACACGATCGTCGTGTACCGGACACCATGCCGTGCCATCACCGCTGTCACGACGTCCAACCGACACGGCGACGGCTCCTCGCCACTCATGCCGTGAGACGCCCCTCGAGGCGGGCCGTGCGCCACGCGACCCATTCCTCGACGGTCACCTTGCGACCGTCGAGGGTGAACCCGGCGTCATCGTCGGTTCGGTCCGGCAATGTCGGATAAATCTCGACTGCGCGTCGTCCCGCCTCAGGCGGAAGCACTCGACCGCGGCGTGCCATCACGTAAAGGCCGATCACCTCATCGAGCGTCATTGTGTCGATGTGCCAGCGCGTGAACTGCGCGACGCCGCGACGGAACTCGTCCTCGCCCACCTGTTCGATGAGTTGCTGCGCTCGGGCCTTCACCCGAGGCTCGATGTCCGTCAACAAGTCGTCACCTCCGAGGCCAAGCATACGCGAGGGGTGCGCGCCGGTTCGGCGTTCCTCACCCGCCCACGGGGCGTAACAGCCGCGCCCGCCGAGGTCTGCACCAACTCGGCGCCGGCGTACCTCAGCGGTTGCCACGGTGCCGCACTCATCATCGCTCCTTTCAACCTGCGAGGAGCACGACCGTCTCTCGGACCTCAACGTTCAGGGCCGCGGCGTCCTTCGCCGGGTTGCTGTCGATGAGGCCACGCTTGCGGCCGAAGTCCAGCGACCGAGACAGGACCGTTGCGCAACGGCGTACCCAATCCGACGACGCCCCGTCGGTGCGCATGGCGCCGTACATCTCCTCGATCAAGCACCGCACGAACCGAGCGCGCCGACGCCCGACCTGACGTCACCTTGCGCTGCTCAGCCGCCACCTTCAACCGCGCCAACGCCGCCTCGGCATCACGGCGCGAACCCTCGACCTGGCGACTGACCCAGTGGACCGAACACCTCGATGCCATCGCCAACTCCCTCAACGGCAGCAACATCGCGCCGCTTATCCTCAAGGGAGGCCTTGGAAAGAAGGCACGAGCAGCGATCCTTGCCGAACTCGACAAACCCGACGCTCGTGGCCAACTCCTGCTTGCAACAGGTTCCTACCTGGGCGAAGGATTCGATTGCCCGACGCTGGACACCCTGTTTCTCGCCTTCCCGCTCGCATTCCGCGGGCGGGTCGTGCAATACATCGGCCGGATCCTGCGGACCACGGACCGCAAGACCGATATCGAAGTCCACGACAACGTCGACCCCGGAGCCGTCTTCCGAAAGATGCACAGCAAACGCCTAGCCAGCTACAAAACCCTCGGATTCGACCCACCCCCAAGACGCTGAGCGCCAACCTTGACGCCTATCCCCTATCTGCATGTTGCAGCCAGCCAAGGTGCCTCCAGGCCTGGCTGCAACAGCGATTTTCGGCGGGCGTGTCGACTCTGCGGCCCCGTGCCTGCAAAATAGTGCCATCCGTTCCGCCAGGATGGGTGATAGCATGTCTGCTATGGGTTGGGGTTTGATTGAAGCCGAACCAGAGTAGCCGGTTGGTTGGATTCGTTGACGGACGACGAGTTCGGTCAGGTCGAGCGATACATCGATCTGCTCGCCGAACAAGGCGTCCACCTCAGCGAACCGTTCACCCGACAACTCGACGGCAAGCTCCGCTAGCTGCGCTTCCACCTCGACCGCCAACAAACCCGAATCAGCTACTACACCGCCACCGGAAGGATCATCGTGCTCCTCACCGTATTCACCAAGACCAAACCGCGAGAGCGAGCCGAGATCGATCGAGCTCGACGAGCAATGAAGCGCTGCATTAACGAGGGCCACGTCACGGCCACCGAGGAGGACTCATGACCACCACCAGTTGGAACGAAATCAAGGCCCGCAGGGCAGAGAGTCCTGAGCGTCAACACGGATACGACCGCGCCGGACGCGCCATTCGACTGGCCATGGAACTCCGCGCGCTTCGCGAGAAGAAGGGTCTGAGCCAACGTCAACTCGCCGAACTCGTCGGAACCACCCAGTCCGCCATCGCTCGGCTCGAAGGCGGACACATCTCTCCGAGCCTCCCAACGCTTGACCGCATCGCCGCCGCTCTTGGTGTCGAAGTCACCGTCACGTTCACCGACACCGGTCTCGTCGGCGCCGCCAGCTAACGCTGAGCGATCCAAGTCTGGCCGAGCGCATCATGCCAAGTTGCGCTGCCAATCGGCGACAAGCTCGTACTGACTCTACGAGGCCAAATCGGCGGTGGGGCGAATGCCACGGACCTCTGCGTTGGCGAATCGTTCGGCGCTTAGTCGGGTCGGTGAATACGACGAGACACCCTGCGGCGCTCCCCCGTCACCGGGTCCGCCGAAATCTCAACATCCACCCGCCATACGCCCGGCGACAACGCTACGACGCCACCAGCGCCTCGTGGCCGGCGCCTTCCGCCGCGAGCGACCGTCGACTCCTGGGCGGTGAATACAGGTTTACCAGGGAGCGCTTTCGGGCTCCCGTAGCAGACCCACCCGGCAAACGGCATCTCGTTGCGTTCGAAAACGGTCAAGAAGCCCCGGCGAAGCAGCGCAAACGGGCTGCCCTCACCTCGCTTTTGCACGGCGTAGTAGACCGTTTCAGTAGACCCACACCCCCGGAAAGCGAGGTCAGCGGCCCCGAAAAAGGCCGCTGA
The DNA here is from genome assembly GCA_031415695.1 of Actinomycetes bacterium. Classification (GTDB taxonomy): domain Bacteria; phylum Actinomycetota; class Acidimicrobiia; order Acidimicrobiales; family Ilumatobacteraceae; genus JANOSH01. The sequence goes on along the minus strand of JANOSH010000051.1, from coordinate 46,057 downwards.
CCAGGTATTACGTTGGAGCGGATGACGAGATTCGAACTCGCGACCCTCACCTTGGCAAGGTTCCCGAGACCGTCCTGAGGATCCATTTCACCTGGTAGATCGCCATGCGACGTCCGCCCGAGTCCACCAAATCCGCCCAAATCCGCAGAGAACGTAGAGCGCTCTACCATCGCTCTACTCAGTCGTCGGTGCCATCTTCGATGTTGAACACGCCGAACGGGTCGTAGCCGCTGTTCTCGTTTGGATACCGGTCGCCGCGGAGCCGGCGGAGTTCTGGAAGGGCGAGGTGTCCTTGTAGCGGTCGGCGGCTTCCTTCATCCGGATCAGATCGTCGAGCGACGCCGCCGCGACGGCGTGGCCCCCAACCTCGACCAACCCGGCGTTGCGGCGGATGTCGGCATACACGACGGTCGAGTCGTGTGGCCAAGCGGCCGACACGAGCACGTCCAGTGCTCCTGCGTCGGTATCCCACTGTGTGTTCGCGATCGCAAGGTCCTCGGCCGTGATCGGACGTCGGTCGCTGGTCCTGGCCGGCCGAGCGCCGAGTTCCATCAGCGCCGCAGCCAACTGAGCGAAATTGTCCATCGAGTCCTGCACGAGTACGTCGACGTCCTTGGTCCGGTACTCGATCATCCCGTGAAACGTTCCCGACACACCCACCGATCAGTACATACCGGACGCCGTGGTGCTCCAGCACGTCGATCATTCGGGCGAGGTCGTACTCCGGTTCGTCGTCGCTCACGCCTGTGCGAGGCCCACTCTCAGCGCCGTCCGCATCTCGACATACTGCTCAGCTGTGATCGGACGGCCATTGCGATCCCGAAAGTGGTCATCGTCAGTGCGGCCCGGCAGCGTCGGCAACACCGCCAACGCCCGACGCGTCCGCTCCGGCGGATGCACGCGTCCTCGGCGGGCCATGACATACAACCCGATCACGTCGTCAAGCGTCATCGAGTCGATACGCCAGCCGGTGAACTGCGCGACACCGCGACGGAACTCCTCCACACCCACCTGGTCGATGAGTTGCTCGACTCGGGCCTTCACCCGAGGCTCGATATCCGTCAACACGTCGTCACCTCCGACCAAAGCATACGCGACGGGCACGCGACGGTTCAGCGCTCCGCACACCCGATCCACGCCGGCTTTCGCTTCCGACTTCCTCGTTCGAGTGAAGCCGCTCCTGCTGCCCGACGTCGACGGTGGTGCTCAGCCCGTTCGACGGCACACATGATCGAGCTGGAGGCCTTCGGCCGAGCGAAGTACGAAGGCCACAGATGGCGGTCCATCTGATCAAGGGAGATCGGCTCCGGGAGTTGGTCAGATCGGGTCCGAGGGCCGCTTCGAATACCCCGCTATCGGTACCGTCGTGAACGCCACGGCCCGCGTGTGAGGCCCGGCCGAGGGCGGCAGGGGCCGGGCGCCCAGGGGTCCATGGGGGTTGCCGGGCTGACGCAGCTCGTGCATGCCGGCGGCGTAGGCGTCCGCGATGTCGAGTTGGCCCGCGAGGTGGAGTGCGTGGCCGATGCTGCTGGATGAGCGGCCGAGACCTGCGTCGAGCATGAGCCGCCGTGCAGCGCCGTCGTCGCCGTTGTGGTGGGCGAGTGCGGCGAGCAGGAGCATCGCGTCATTGGACTCACGCGAGTAGCGGCCGGTTGCTGCTCGCTTGGCGTGTAGACGAATGTGTTCGGTGGCCTTGTCGATGTCGCCGAGCGCGAGGTGGGCCAGGGCCCGCACATCGGTCCCGTCCATGGTCGGCAAGTCGTATTCGTCGAGAGCTGCAACCGTTGTCAGAGCGACGTCCGGCCGGCCGATCATCACTTCCGCCATCGCGGATTCTACCGACATGTAGATCATCCAAACGCTGCGCATGACGTTGCCTGGCGCCGCGATGACACGTTGGTAGACGTCGGCTGCCTCTTCGAAATCGCCGCCTATCAGCGCCGAGTTCTGGCGGACAGCCCACTCGCACAACAAGGTCGCGGCAAGTACGTCGGATGGGCCAGTGTTGGCATCATCATTGTGATTGAGTTCGGCTTGTGCCTTCGCGAGAAACCCTTCGACCTTCGTCGGCTCCACACCCGCGATCATCAACGCGCTCAGTCTCCACCCGATCGATCGGAACGCCGCAAGCGGCATCGCGTGCAGCTCTGCGAGCCGAGCGATGCACTGACCCAACTCGCTCAGGAGGAGCGATGAACCCCAGCGTTGCACGGTGATGCAGCCGTGCAAGTCGGGTCCGAGCGCCTCACCGTGGGCTGCGGCTCGGGAGAGTAGGTTGTTGAGTTCGGCGAGCCGGACATCGAGCCAGTACGCCTCGAAGCTGGTGTTCGCGAGTTCCCCGGCGGTGACCCACTGTTCGTGGTCGGCGGCCCATTCGAAGGACCCCCAACCATCGCGAGCTTGTGGAAATGGGCGAGGTGACGGTCACGCACCACGGCGGCTTCGCCGGTGTCGACCAGTCGGTCTTCGGCGTACGCTTTGACCGTTTCGAGCAACCGGAACCGCGTCGCCTTACCCTTGTCGGCGCGCACGACAAGCGACTTCGCTTGGAGCGATTCGATGTGGACCGTCGCGGCGCGTCGTTCGAGCGCCGTCACGGCCGCGACGGCGTTGAGGTCGAACCCCTCGACGAACACTCCCTTTCGACCGGAGACGCTTCGAAGCCGCCGAACCACCCGGCTCGGGGCCGTCCGCGACCGGCGAACTGGCCTCCACAAATGCTTGTTTCGAGGCTCCCATCACAGGCCTCCCTGTCTGTTCTCGGTCCCGCCGACGGCGACTACATCAAGAATGGTAGAGCAAAACGGTAGAGCAAAACGGTAGAGCGACTTGACCCCAGACGCGACGAGAGGCTCTCGAAAGGGCCTCTCACCAGGTGTTTCTGTGGAGCGGATGACGAGATTCGAACTCGCGACCCTCACCTTGGCAAGGTTGTGGTCACCGTCCGTACAGCCCGTCTAGTGCGCTGCAGTACTCCACAGTTCGAAAAACCGTCCGGGAAGTCCGTCTGTTCCGTCTAGTTCGTATACAGGTGTCGGGGATCACGTAATGCCGCAGGGGGTGGTTCAAGTATTCCCGCAGTTGGTTCTGTGTTGATGTTTTAGCTTGTGGCGGCTGTCGTTGTCGTGGCGGGCCGCTTGTTTGGCCGGTAGGAGCGGCCTGTCATGTGGATTTGGTGGGCTGTGTTCGTGAGTCTGTCGAGGATGGACTCGGCAACGACGGGGTTCGGGAAGAGCGGGTACCAGTCTTCGGGCTTTCTGTTCGAGGTGATCACGATCGATTTGGTGGCTCTGTCGGTGATGAGCTCGTAGAGATCGTCGGCTTGCCCGGCGGTGAAGTCGCGCATGGCGAAATCGTCCAGGATTAGCAGGTCCGGCCGGGACCATTTTCGTAGCCGGTTGGTCCAGGTGCGGTCGGCGTGCCCGCCGGCGAGGTCGGCGAGCAGTCGGCTGGTTTTGGTGAACACGACGGAATGGTTGTGGCGGCATGCGTGATGACCGATGGCCTGGGCGATGAACGTTTTGCCGACGCCGACGGGGCCGTGCAGCAAGATCGATTCGCCGGTCGTGAGAAACCGCAACGTCGCGAAATCTCGGATGACCGCGGCGGGGATCGCAGGGTTGTATCCGAAGTCGAAATCTTCGAGGCTGGTGGTTTGCTCGAACCGGGCGGCCCGGACCCGGCGGATGACCGCGGTGGCGTCCCTGCGGCCGATCTCGTCTTGGCAGAGGGCTTGGAGGAACTCGATGTGGCCGAGGTCCCCGGCACGTGCTTGAGCCAGTCGGGCGTCGAGCGTGTCGAGCATCCCAGATAGCTTGAGGGTGCGTAACACCGGTTCGATCTGATGGTCTCTGGTCATGATGGGTGCCTTTCAGGGTTGGGTTGGACCGCTGTCGGTTGGCTGGCCAACAGCGGGGTCATGATGCGGCCTGGTCACTGTCGAAGAGGCGGGCTGGGCCGTGGAGATGGGCGGGTGCTTGGGGGGCGACGGGTTGTGGCTGGTTGTCGTTCTCGGTCCCGGCGGCGAGGATGCCTCGGATCGTGCGATACGACGGGTCGCCAACCTCGACGGCTCGTCGGCACGCGGCGTCCACCCGGGCGGGTGTGTGTTTGGTGGCGAGTCCGATGATTCCTTGGGCGGCGCGTAGCTGATGGAGCACGTTCACGGCGAGCAGGTCGTTGATGACGATGATGGTGTTCGGGCCGATCTCGGCGGCACGGTGTCGACACCACACGGGGGTGCGTTGGAAGAACGCGACCTTGTCCGGTGGGTAATCGGCCGGATCGGTGACCCGCCCTTTGCTGGCCCGCTGATGGGATTTGACCAGGTCAAGACCGACAAATACCTCGATCCGATAGGCGGTGAGGCGGGCATCGACCTTAGTGCCGATCCACCGCCACGGCACCGAATACAACACGCCCCCAACGGCGATATGGCAGTCGGGAGCGACTTTCGGGCGGGACCACATGGCAAGCTCGAACGTCTGGTGCGGCAACGGCCGCATCTTCGACTGGGAGACCGCCCGGAACACCACGGCCGGCTGCGCGCCGTCGATCCCACGATGAGAGCGCATCCCCGCAACCTCGCCAGACCACACAACAGCGGCGGTTTGCATTGCTTCGAGCGACGTCCATGTTCGGCCCTGCCAGAAACTGTCGCGAACATAGGGCATCATCCGTTCGACCCGGGCCTTGTCCTTAGGTTTTGAGGCTCTAGCCGGGTCGATCAGACAGCCGTAATGCTCCGCCAACTCTGCGTACGCACGGTTGAGTTTCGGGTCATACAAATCGGGTTTGATGACCCCGGTCTTCAAGTTATCCGGCACCAGGCGAGCTGGTGTCACACCAAAAAATTCGAACCCGGCGACGTGGGCTTCGAGCCATGCAGTCGTGTCCATGATGAGGACCGGCCGCACGAACATGTGACGGCAACACGCCAACACCATCACGAACGCCCACACCCGCCGGACCCGGTCAGTGAGCGGGTCATGCCATTGACCGAGATAGCCGTAATCGATCTGGGCTTCGTCACCAGCGGGGACATCCGGACGCCAAACCGTGACTGACGCCACCTCGATACGCGCCGGGAATTCGAGCTGCACATACCGGCGGAAACTCGAAATTTTCACGTCCAAACCATGGTCATCGCGCATGCGTTGATGCACCGTCGTCACCGTGTTCGTGGCCAACATCGTCGCGATCAACGCCCGGTGCGCATTGATCACCCGATACGTGAACGACCGCGCTTTCGCGTCAACAAGTTTCGGGTGCCAACCCTGCACCAACACCAGCCACTGCGCCCGAGACAATCGAGGCCCGCCCGGCGTGATCCCCGCCGCGACCGCCGGAGCCACATAACGAGCGATCGTGCCACGATCCACACCAACCGAGGCAGCGATCACCGCTTTCGGACGGCCAGCATGCCAATGCTCCAAAATTTCGACGACGTCGATCATCTCGAACGTTCTCCTTGCCACAAGTTCTCCTCGCATCCGGATTGACACGAGAGGTACTACCTAAAGGCAGAACCGAACTGGTGGACACACCCCCGAACACCCACCCCAACTGCGGGATTACGTGAACGAGGAGTGCGGCATTACTTGAACGAAACCCCCAAACACTGCGGCATTACTTGAACGCCGACAACAGGTCTACCATCACCCGCGCGCTATGTGCTCGTCAGCTTGCCTTGTGAACGACCGCGTAGCCGTCCGATCAGACGCGACGGTGGCGGGTGGCGAGATACTCGTCGGCCCATGCGCGGGTGCTCCGCCATTGTCCGTCCTGCCCCTTTTGCGCGCGGAGGCGACCCCGGTTCGCAGCAGTCCGCAACGCTCCTTCGTTGACGTCGCTGCCAGCGAGTGCTGCGAGAGGTACGAGCCGGTTCGGTCCGGCGACTGCCGGAACAATGAATCGGTACAGGTTGTCCATCACGGCGCGAGCCAACATTTCACCCAACGGCCCAGGGTCACCGGCATCAGCGGAACGGAGCGCCTTGAGATATTTGGTGCGGTCTCGTTTGTAGATGATCGCCGGGGCGTAACCGAGGCGGACCAACACCAGGTTGAGCAGTAGCCGGCCTGTGCGCCCGTTCCCATCGAGGAAAGGGTGGATGCGTTCGAAGTGGTTGTGCGCTCGTGCGAGCGTTTCGATCGGTCGGCCGGCCTGGGCGACGTCGTTCAACGAGTCGACCCAATCTCGTACTGCGTTGGGCACGTCGGGCCATGGCGGAGGTGTCATGCCGCCGGGAAACGGTTGGATGTCGTGCTCGCGGAAGCTGCCTGGCCGTTCTCGATCGGTGGCGTTGGGATGCGACGCAACACCCCAGACGGGTGTCAGTGCCATGGCGTGCACTTCGCGAACTTCCGTGATGGTGAGTAGTTCTCCGGTCGTCCAGGCACCGGGTTCGAGTGCCTGGCCATAGACCCATTGCGCAGCGTTCGCGTAGCCGCGCACCTCCATGTACTCCTTCAGTTCTCTGTCACCGATAGCGAGCCCTTCGGCGAGGAGCCGTTCAACCTGCTTCAGAACGAGGGTGTTGCCCTCGATCGCCGTCGAATGGTGCGCTTCTTCGAACCAAATCGTCGTCCAGATGCCTTCGGCTTCGACCGGACTCGGGAGGCCACCCATCCGGGTGCGGAGCTCGTCGAACGCTTCATCAAGACGGTTGTAGATGTCTTCGCGACGCGGGCGTCCTGCCATACTCTCTCCAAGTTGTACGTTGTGCCTCAAATAATCGTACCGTACAACTTCGACCAAGTTGCGCGGCGAGGCATCAAGAAATCGAAGCGTACAATTCCGCTCAAAACAGCACCTTCGGCAAACGAGTCCGGGAGCGGCGGCCATGGGCACACAATGGGCATCTCATGGGCACGAACCCACCGAAAACGCAAGCCAGCGGCCCTTGTAGGGCCGCTGACCAGGTGTTTCTGTGGAGCGGATGACGAGATTCGAACTCGCGACCCTCACCTTGGCAAGGTGATGCTCTACCAGCTGAGCCACATCCGCGTACGGGTCGAGAGCATATCAGCTGTTACACCGGTGCCCAAGGCCATTGCGTCGCCGGGTCTGGCGCCCGACCCACTACGTCGCATGCGCTCGCAGCTTTACACGTCCCGGTCTGGCAGGCTTGCACTCGTGCCATTGCCGAGCCCGAACGAACTGGCTGCCGCGATCCGAGGTCGGATTCACCGGGGCGAACTCGGCCCCGGCGACCGCTTGCCTCCCGAACGGGAATTGGCGACCGGGCTCGGCGTCACCCGCCCCCGCCTTCGCGATGCGCTCGACCTGCTCGACGCCGAGGGATACCTGGTTGCGCGCCGCGGCAGCGGTGGCGGACGGTTCGTCGCCACGCTCGACGCGCCGTTCCGGGCCTGGGCGCGTCGTATGCGCCTAGAGCTTGATGACCTGGTCGACTTCCGGGTGGCGGTCGAGTGCCAGGCGGTGCGATTTGCGGCTGAACGGCGAACTACCGCCGATCTCGCCACGCTCGATCGCGCCAACCGCACCCTCGCACGGGTGACGAGCCCACGCGACTATCGACTGGCCGATGTGGCTTTTCACGCCACTCTGGCCAAGGCGTCGGGCAGTGGTCGGCTGGCGGCGGCGGTTGAGCAAGCTCGGGGGGATTTGTTCGAACCGGCCGACGAACTGTGGCACGACGGTCGATCCGCCGACAGCCTGGCCGACCATGTTCGGATCACCGACGCCATCCGACGCAGCGACCCCGATGGCGCAGCCAGGGCGATGGTCGAGCATTTGTCCACAACCCGCGACGAACTTCGAGCGCTGCTGAACCGGGCAGAACCATAAGGTAAACATCCTTGACCTTTGAAGGTTGCTGTGGCAACCTTTGAATATGTTGTGCCTCACCCTGCCCGTGTCGCTCGACGTCCCCACGTCGATAGCCGACCATTCGATCGGTTCACCCGGCTTCATCGACGCGTGTGTCGCAGCCAAGCGTCAGCTTCCAGGTCAGCTCACCTCGGCGCTCTCCGACCTCGTCGCCGGCAACGGGCCCGAGGTCCTGCTCGTGCGCGGTGTCGACGTCGGCGATCTGCCCGCCACACCTCCCCAACCCGACGCCATTGTTGCCAAGGATCGACGCAGCGAGTTCACATTGCTCACCATCGCCAGTGCGGCGGGGGAACCGGTTGGCTACCTGCCCGAGCTTGGCGGCCACATCGTGCAGAACCTGGTCCCCGTTCGCGAGGCTGCGGCCCGTCAGGTATCCACATCGTCAGCGGTCACGCTGGCGTTTCACACCGAAACGGCCTTTCACCCGCACAAGCCGCGGCTTCTCGCATTGCTGTGTCTGCGCGGTAACCACACCGCCAAAACCACCTTTTGCACGGTCAGCGATGCCCTGGCCAATCTCGACGACGCTACAAAGGCCACGTTGCGCCAGCCGCTGTTTCGTACCCGTCCTGACGAGTCGTTCCTTCGCGAGGGCGCGGTCGCCGAACCGGGCCCACTTATGGCGGTAGTAACAGGACCCGACGATGCACCAACGTTCACCTTCGATGAGGAACTAATGGCGTCGACGACGACCGACGGGACGCGGGCCCTGCAACGGCTCACCTTCGCCGTGCGGGCACGCCAGCATTCGGTGGTGTTGGAGCCAGGAGACTTGCTGATCATCGACAACACCCGGGCAGTGCACGGCCGCTCACCGTTCACCCCCCGTTACGACGGAACCGACCGGTGGCTGCAACGCACCTTTATCGTCGCCGACCTCGCCCCCAGCACTCTGGAGCGTAACGGCCGGGTCATTACAACCCAGTTCGGTACGGCACGCGCCTCGCTGGGTTACGCCGAAGGCGCCGCTGGAGGCCGCAAGTCGATCCTGAGAACCAAAATCCCGTCTTCCATCGATGCAACTGCATCGCCAATAATCGCGAAATCCTGAAAGTCGGTCTTGGCCTGCTGGATGAAGGCACGCCGTTCGTCGCCACCCACTGGAGGCAGGTTGCGGTTGCGGACCGCATCGGCCCGCTTACGGAACCGTTCGGTCATAGCTTCGACGTCGAGTTCGTCAGACATTGTTGTGCAGTGTATCGACCTGCTCGAGCAGCGACAGCTCGACCAACGACGGCTCGACCAAGATCTCAGGTGTTGTCTCGTCACCAACGATGGGAATCGGGCCCGTAATCGTCGCAGCGGACTCGTTGTGATCGAAGTACACCCGGGCTACGTCGTCGGCCTCTACCACGGTCGGCACGGCGGGTACGCCCCTGGCCGACCGCAGCACCTCCAGGAGCGCCGCTCGATGGACAGCGTCGGCGCGTCCCCAACGGCGAGTTCCCATCAGTGACAATCCCTCGAGATAGCGGTGCATTGGTTTGGTTTGGCGCCAAAACCATACGGTCATGCCAAGAATCAACACCGACAAGGCAATCAGACTGGCTGCGATTCGTTTGATCCGCAATGCGGTGGCCGACCCATCGTCGACGTCTTGCACCTCTAGGGCTCTTGTGGCGACCGAGACCGCTGTAGGTACGGTCGTGGCGGGAGGCACCGTTGACGTCGGCGTTTGGGCCCTTGCCACACCGGGCGCGACAAGGACAGAGGCGAACACGACCATCCAGAGCACAACTCGTCGCATGAGACGAACAGTTTTGCACGACTTAAGCATCAGCGTTGATGCAACGGGCACGAAAAGCTTGTTCGTCCGCTAATGGTACGGCGACGAAGCGGCGCTCCATCATGTGGGCATACCCCATGGGGGTGTCGCTGCGATTGCAGGTCCCCCCGGTGTGATCCGCCTCGGCGGGTGAGTTCGGTGAGAACCCGGCGAAGTTCTCGGTGCAGCGCCTTGATTTCGGCCACCGAGATATCCGCCGAACGGCGGGCCGGATCAATGCCAGCGCGCCACAACGTTTCGTCGGCGAGCAGATTCCCGATCCCAGCAATTCGGTGCTGATCCAACAACCGGGCCTTCACCGATACCAGGGACCCGGCAAGGGCCACGGCCAACTGAGGCAACGTGACGATGAACGCGTCGGGGCCAAGCGCCGCAACATCCGGGTCGAGTTCCACACCGCCGAGGCGTCGCGAGTCATTCAGCCACAGCTCCCCGCCTTCGAGAAACCGCAGACCAAACCGATTCCACGCCTCGTCGTCACGTTTCGCTCCATATTCCAGCTCCTCGATCGCCGCGACACCATCGACAATGAGGCGCCCGGTCATACCGAACCGCATGCCCAGAGTTACCGAGGTGGTGTCGATCATGAGGAGTTTGCCAAGCCGCCGAGCGGCCAGTATCCGAGCACCAGTCAGTGCATCTACGAGCTGCTCGGGGCTTGTTGCTCCTCGACACATGAGAGTGTCGGGTGCGAGAACCACAGAAATTGTTCGACCGACCACACGTTCGGCGGCCCGTCGGTACATCTCGACTTCGATTCCCTCGGGCACAGCGATTGACGGTCCGGGCGCCTAGTCGGCGAGCGCTTGAGCAACGTCGGCGATGATGTCGTCGGGATGTTCGAGCCCAACCGAGACCCGTACGAGCCCGGGCGTGATGCCGACCTCAATCTGCTCGTCGGGATCGATGCCGACATGGGTCGTGAGTGCAGGGGCAGTCACCAATGTTTCGGGTCCACCGAGCGACGTGGCCAGCCGTGCGAGTTGCAGCCGTTCGACAAAGGTCCGCGCTGCGGTGAGACCGCCGGCGAGATCGAAACTCACCAACGATCCGTACGCTCGCATCTGACGCGTGGCAAGCAGATGGTGGGGGTGACTTGCTAGCCCGGGGTAGTTCACGATGGACACCTCGGGCCGTTTCTCAAGCCAGTCGGCGAGCGTCTGCGCCGTGCGACACTGACGTTCGAGCCGCACCGGCAGAGTCCGAATGCCACGTAAGGCGTTAAGCGCATCGTGGGGTGACGCCACCGAGCCGTGCAGCACGCTGTACCGCCAAATGTCATCGACCAGGTCCTTGTCACCAGCAATGACACCGAGGCTGGCGTCGTTGCTCCCGCAGATGCCCTTGGTGGCCGAATGCAGCACAAGGCTTACGCCATGGCGCAACGGCTGTTGCAGATACGGCGTGGCCAAGGTGGAATCGACCACGGTGAACGGACCCCGAATGGCGCCAAGTTCATCGAGATCCACGACGCTCATCTGCGGATTCGCCGGCGACTCGGCCAGTACCAACATTGTCTTACCGGGTCGTACAGCCGCCGCGAACGCACCCGGTTGGTCGCCGTCGACCAACGTGACGTCGATGCCAAAACGTCGGCACACGCCTTCGAGGAACATTTGGGTGCCGCTATAGATATGGCGTTGCGACACGATGTGATCGCCCGGTGAGCACAACGCCATGATCACCGACGCCACCGCACCCATACCTGACCCGAACGCCAGTGCCGCCTCGGCTCCTTCTAACTCGGCAATGGCGGCCTCGAACGCGTTGACCGTTGGGTTGGCGTATCGACCATAGAACTCGGCCGGTCGCGTACTCGATGCCGACCGGCGGGCCTGGTCGAGCGATTCGCTTTCCCATACGGTCGAGTTCCACAACGGTGTACTGAGCGACCGACCATTCGCGGCGCGGCCCGCAGTTATCGCAGTGGTGTCGGGATGAATCGGGTTCACGCTTGCTCCGGCTTGTCGAGGAAGGGGCCCACGGCATCGCTGACTTGTTGCAGATCGAGCAAGAAGGCATCGTGGCCGTGCTCCGAATCAATTTCGACATAACGAGCGGCCGTGTCGTTGGCTTGGAGCAATGCTGCGATCTGGCGTTGTTGATACGACGGGAACAGCACATCGCTCCAAATCCCCATCGTCAGAGTAGGCACCTTGATACGACCAACGGCCGCTTCCAGGCCACCACGCCCACGGGCAACATCGTGCAGATCCATGGCCTTGCTGGCCGATAGGTAACTGTTGGCATCGAAACGGCGCACGAGTTTGTCACCGTGATGATCGAGATAGCGCTCGACTTCGAAGCGTTGCCACATACCTGTGGAACCGTCGGCGGCGAGCTGGCGCCCGAACCGGTCGGTGAACACGTCGTCGCTGCGAAAGGTGACCTGCGCCAACATGCGTGCAACCGACAGACCTTCGTGCGGCCCGTCGCCTGCTTCGGCGTCGTAGTAGTTACCGTTACGCCATTTGGGATCCAGACGCACTGCCCGACGCCCTATGGCACCCCAGGCAATCTGCTGGGCCGTTGCCTGCAAACACGATGCCAACACCACCAGCGACGACACTCGGTCGGGGTACGTAATGGCCCACTCGAGGGCTTGCATTCCACCCATCGAACCTCCAACAACACTGTGCCATCGAGTCACGCCAAGGTGATCGGCCACATGCCGCTGGGCTCGCACCATGTCTCGGATTGTCACGATCGGAAAATCGCTACCGTACGGCTGGCCGGTACCCGGGTCGAACGATGCCGGCCCGGTAGACCCTTGACAGCCGCCCAGCACGTTGACACAAACGACAAAGAACCGCTCGGTATCGATGGACAATCCCGGCCCGACCACACCCTCCCACCAGCCCGGCGTCGGGTGACCTGGCCCCGCGTCTCCGGTCACGTGAGAGTCACCAGTCCATGCATGACACAGCAGCACTGCGTTGTCGGCGCCGACGTTGAGCGTGCCCCAAGTCTCGTAACTCTGCGTTACACCGGTCAGTCGGCCACCAAGTTCGAGCGCCATTGGACGATGAGCAGGGGTGGTGATGAATTGCCGTCGTCCCGGCTCATCGCCGGGACGCCAGGCGCCGCTCGCTGGTGGTGGTGTGCGCATCGTGTCCTCCTTGATGCAGCCGTCAATGTAGCAGCAGCGTCAACTGGTGGACACCACGATAGATACGGTCAAGATCAAACTTGTCAACAATCCAAGCCATCCCCCCGACAGCGGCATCATTTCAGGACGCCCGAGCCGGTCGCTCTGCTCACGATGATTTGGCCCATGCCTACCCGAACGTTCAGGGTGAGTTTGAGTGGCGCCGCTTCAGCCGGGCCGCCGTACGACGACGAGATATACGTGCCGGCGACCACTTCGTTGAACAGCCGGATCTCACCGGCACCCGCTCGAGCCGCCACCTCGACAGACACTCCATCGGGCACCACGATGATGATCTCACCGGCGCCGACAGCCACGTTTAACGTTTCGGATTGTTGAAGACCTCGCAGGTCGAGGTTGATGCTTCCGGCCGAGTATCGAAACGTCCGACGCCCGGCAGCAACTTGTTGTGCAGTCGCTGACACCTCGCCGGCGCCGGCCCGGAGGCTGACTCCAGCATGGTCGTAAAAGCTCGCGGGCAGGAGCAGGCCCGCGGTGAGAAGCGCCGGCAAGGCAAGCGTCCATCCGTAGCCCCGAACAACACCCACGGCCAGACCGACCAGCAAAATCCCGCCTGCGACAACGAGCACGTTGGTGACGTTCGAGAATGGGGCTGCGATAAGCCCGCCAACGACTGCCACGGCAACGCCCACACAGGCATAACGCAGTTTGCGCCATCGAGCTTCGGAACTTCCTGATGGGCGAGCAGACACGACGTTCGCGACACCTGGGGTATACACCGATGGCGGTGCCCATGAAGTTGACCGAGTGCTCGACGACGACCGAACCCACAGCACAACTCCGGCCGCAGCCAACAGGCCAATCATCCCAAGATCCCAGCTGTAGTCACCAAACAGCCCGACGAGACCGAGCGTCAGGGCACCGATTATGCCAAGCAGTACGTCGGAACGACCCCCGCTCAGCCGCTGACCCAATGAGTCGGTGTCGTCAGGCCGAGGAAGCAGGAAAGCCGCCGCAATGTATGCAGCAAGGCCTGCACCGCCTAGGCACGTGCTAATGACGAAACCCACCCGCACCACGCCAACCGACACCCCTAGGTAGTGCGCAAGACCCGCCGCGACACCGGCAATCTCGGCATCGGGTTTGGGTAAGCGAACCAAGCGGCGCGGCGCAGGTGTGGGTGTCCCGTTGTCGTCCGGTAGTGCAGTTCCGTCATTGGCCTGATTGTCCATCGTCTCGTTCATGCTGCCATCTTCCAGGTTACGAATACACGCGCACATCGGGGGTGGCCCTGTACGTACCCTGATTCCTTCTCAGGGTCATCCCTGATGACGCTGGCACTCGCAATGCGCGACGATGGAACCATGCCGCCCAACGCATCGCCGTCCATGCATGGGCTCAAGCCTCGCCTGGCCTTCTCGCGTAGCGAGGACCAGAAGATGATTTCGGGGCTTGCTGGGGGTTTGGCCGAGCACCTTGGTGTCGACCCACTCATCATTCGGGCTGCGCTCATCATGTTGTCAGTCGCCGGAGGTGCGGGCCTTGGCCTATACGTAGCGGGATTGCTACTCGCCCAACCACCCGGGGCCGTACGACCAATTGCCCCACCCCGAAACGGTGGCGAGCGAGCCGCGTCACTGGTGTGTTTCAGCGTTGGGGCGCTGTTGGCGTTTCGCCGAGCTGGACTTTGGATCGGCGATCAATGGGCCTGGCCGCTGGCCATTTTGCTCACCGGTTCGCTTGTGGTCTGGATGCGCCGACCGGGTGCCGATACCGACCTGCGCCGGATCAGCTCGTTGCTGCAGTCGCCACCATCGCCGGGACGGCTGGTCGTCGGTTTGGCTCTCACCGCAATTGGTGTGGCGTCACTCGGCATCGGCGTGCAATCGGTTTCACGGCTCGGCGGCCTCATTGGTCCTCTTGTCGCGTTAGCAGTCGGCAGCGCACTGTTCGGCGGGCCACTCATCACGCGCTTGCTAGCAGATCTCAGTAACGAACGACGGCAACGAATTCGCACCGAGGAACGGGCCGAGATCGGTGCCCATTTGCACGATTCGGTGCTTCAGACGCTGGCGATGATTCAACGTCAGGCCCACGACCCAGCCGCGACGGTTCAACTAGCCCGACGTCAGGAACGCGAGTTGCGGTCCTGGTTGTATTCCGAACGATCGTTCGAAGCGCTCACGCTGGCCCGCTCGGTGCAGAACGCTGTCGACGACATCGAAGCGGCGCACCACGTCAAGATCGACCTAGTCACGGTTGGTCAGGTCGAACCGTCAGCGTCGGTGGTTGCGTTAATCGGTGCTGTCAAAGAGGCGGCCACCAACGCGGCAAAACATGCTGGTGTCGCAACTATCTCGGTGTATGTCGAGGCCACACCAACCAATGTGTCTGCGTTCGTTCGCGACCGTGGCGTCGGGTTTGTGGAAGCCGACGTACCCGACGATCGACTCGGCCTGCGAGATTCGATCCGTGGTCGCCTCGCACGGCATGGGGGCACCGTTGTGGTCGATAGCAGACTTGGCGAAGGTACCGAAGTCACAATGACCGTGCCGATCGAGGATCGATGATTCGGGTCGTTATCGTCGATGATCACGGCCTGTTTCGCGCCGGTGTTCGATCCGAGCTTCAGGATCGAGTCGATGTCGTGGGAGAAGCCGCCGATGTGGCCTCGGCTATCGAGGTAATCCTTCGTACCCAACCCGACGTTGTCCTGCTCGACGTGCATCTTCCAGGCGGGGGTGGGGTACTTGTGCCGCCCGGTGTTCACAGCGAGGTGCCTGGTGTTCGCTTTCTGGCGCTGTCGGTTTCGGACGCGTCTGACGATGTCATTGCCGTTATTCGGTCCGGGGCTCGTGGCTATGTCACGAAAACCATCAGCACCGACGATCTTGTCGACGCAATTTCCCGGGTGCACGCCGGTGACGCGGTGTTCTCTCCCCGGCTCGCGGGCTTCGTTCTCGACGCCTTCGCCGCTGAGCCGGTATCGCCATCGGCAAACACCGACCTCGACCGTCTCAGCCCACGTGAGCAAGAAGTGCTGCGACTCATCGCCCGCGGGTACACCTATCGAGAAGTAGCAGGCTCGTTGTTTCTGTCGATCAAAACCATCGAGACTCACGTCTCGGCGGTGCTGCGCAAGCTGCAACTTTCGAGCCGATACGAACTGACGGCGTGGGCCGCTGCCCGGCACCTGTTGTAATCATGAGCTATCGCGCGTTGATGGCTTCGTCGGCCTGGGGAATCCAGCCCGCAAGGTCTTCGATCCGATGATCGTTCGAGAACATTCGCACAATCGGAACATCGAGTCGCAGCCGCTTTTGCAACCGGCGTACGTCGAGTTCCTCGTCCCATGCCAAAAGGGTGACGACGACGCCACTCTCGCCGGCCCGAGCAGTACGCCCCGACCTATGGAGATAGTCCTTGGGGTCGATGGGGGTGTCGTAGTGCACTACGACACCGATGTCATCGACGTCTATACCGCGGGCGGCCACATCGGTTGCAACAAGCACAGCCAACTTGCCATCGGTGAAATCGGACAACGCTCGCTCACGCTGGCGTTGGTCGAGATCGCCGTGGATTGCGCCGGCATTGGTGCCTTCCTTACGCAACGCAGTCACCAGATGATCGGCACCTCGCTTGGACTTTACGAACGCGAGGGTGCGAGGGTGATGGCGAGAGATTGCGCCGAGCATCTTCACCTTATCCATCTCGTGAACCAGCAAGAATCGGTGGGCCATTTCCTCGACCGTGATAGACGCCGACACAAGTTCGTGGCGAACTGGATCGTGCAGATAGTTCTTGACCATATGGTCGATGGCACCGTCGAGCGTGGCCGAGAACAGTAGGGTCTGGTGTCGACCCTTGATGTGACGCAACAACCATTCAACCTGAGGCAAGAAGCCCATATCGACCATGCGGTCGGCCTCGTCGAGAATCACCATGGAGATAGCTTCGAGCGATACGGCTTTGCGGTCGACCAGGTCGATGAGCCGTCCCGGCGTCGCCACAACAATGTCGACGCCGGCGTCGAACTGGGCCATCTGCCGTTCCATTTTGGCGCCGCCATAGACAGCCGAAACAACACGGTCGACCGTGGTTCCGAGAGGCGCAAGGACGTCATGTACCTGGAGCGCCAATTCACGGGTCGGGACGAGAATCAATGTTGTTGGCTCGTTCGGCGCTGCCTTGGGGGTTAGCGCCAGTGCTGGCAACCCGAACGCAAGCGTCTTACCGGCGCCGGTCTTAGCTTTTCCGCAAACGTCTCGACCCGCCATCCCATCAGGAATGGTAAGCAGTTGGACGGGAAATGGCGTGGTGATACCGCTAGCGGCAAGTGCGCCCACCAGTAACGGAGGTACGCCGAGGGAGGCGAAAGATGTCATAAGTGTGGTGTGGCCCGGTTCCGCCTGGGCTGTTCACCCAGTGTAGCCACGAGCGCGCTCGAACGTCGGCTCTCGGAAGGCCCGGCCTGCAATGAATGCGCTATTCGGCGCGCACGTCGCGGGCTTGTTCGCCCTTTTCACCCATGGCAATTTCGAACTCGACGCGCTGCCCTTCGACCAGGCTGCGGTACCCGTTCATTTGGATCGCCGAGTGATGCACAAAGACATCGGCACCACCATCTCGGGCGATAAAGCCGAAGCCTTTATCGTTATTGAACCATTTAACGGTGCCTGTCGCCATGACGACCGCTCCTCCCACATCATTTCGCTGGAATTCCCAGCTACCCGTCACGAAGCGTAGCAGCGACAACTCAAAACGGCGCGCTGCAGTTCGGCGAATCAGAATATTTGATTCGGCGTGTGATTGACTGACGGGTCAGTCATGTGCAAAGGTCGCCAAATGCGAGTCCTTGTTATTGGTTCCGGCGGTGTGGGAGCGGCCATTGTGGCCATCGCGGCCCGCAGAACGTTCTTCGAGGTCATGGTTGTGGCCGATATCGATCACGACCGAGCCCGTAGGGCCATCGAGTCCGCTGGCGCACCCGCCAACATGGTGGCAGTTGCCGTCGATGCTACAGATGTATCAAGCCTCGTTGCCCTCGCAGCGACCCACCGCATCGACGTCATCGTGAACGCTTGTGACACCCGGTTCAACCGGCCGATCTTCGACGCCGCGTTCGCCGCCGGCTGCAACTACATCGACATGGCGATGCACCCGTCCATCCCCCATCCGTTACGCCCCTACCAGCAGTGCGGCGTGAAACTCGGCGATGAACAGTTCGCGGTTCACGATGCTTGGTCGTCGCGCGGCCTTCTGGCTGTGGGAGGCATGGGTATCGAACCCGGGCTGTCCGACGTTTTCGCCCGGTACGCCTCCGACCATTTGTTTTCGAGTATCGACGAGATTGGCATCCGCGACGGCTCGAACATGACCGTCGACGGCTATGACTTCGCCCCCACATTCTCGATCTGGACAATGATCGAAGAGTGCCTGGCACCGCCGGTGATCTATGAGAAGTCTCGGGGTTGGTTCACGACAGAGCCTTTTAGCGAGCCCGAGATCTTCGAGTTCCCGGGAGGAATCGGCCCGATCGAATGTGTCAACGTCGAACATGAAGAAGTCGTTCTTATCCCCCGCTGGATCGATTGCGGGCGGGTCACATTCAAGTACGGACTCGGGCGCGACTGCATCGACGTCTTGCGAACGCTTCACAAGCTTGGACTCGATTCGACCACTCCCCTCACCGTTGGAAAGTCATCGGTGAGCCCGAGAGCTGTGGTGGCCGCCGCGCTACCAAACCCCGCCGAACTTGGTAGTCGACTACAGGGCACTACGTGCGCTGGCACCCTTGTGCGAGGGATCGGCACCGACGGTCGGCCACGCGAGACGTACCTCTACCATCTCGTTGACAATGAATGGACCATGCGCGAGTACGGCCACCAGGCCGTTGTGTGGCAGACCGCTATCAACCCGGTAATAGCTCTGGAGCTTTTGGCCACCGGGGTGTGGAACGGAGCCGGCGTGTTCGGTCCCGAGGCGTTCGATTCGGTGCCATTCCTCGACCTACTCGTCGAGTACGGCTCGCGCTGGGCCCTCGAGGAACGTTCAAAGAGCCTCACGACGGTTTAACCCTCAGGTAGGAACTCGTCCGATGAGCGGTTGGGCGAGAACCATCCGGCGGTCGAACCCCGGCTCCCACGGCAACCAACCATCGGGGTCGGGATAGGTCAACTGCACCATGTGCCACGTAGCCGAGCCGTACCAAGCATCGGCGATGGGGAAACGGCCAGCTAGATCGTCGATGCTCAACAACGCCGACCTCAGCCCTCCATCGAACAGCCCGACGAACGGCGCGCCGATCGGAACGTCGCCGCCGCCTTTGAGGATATCGACCAGCTCGCCAACAATGCCCCGAGCTGCGACCGGCGCCAGCCCATAGACAACAACATCGGGGAACGACCATGCACCCAGGCCGATAGTAAAGCTGTAACCAGGCACCGGCCCCGATGCCGACGAGGTGGCTCGAACCGGAACCAATGCCCAGCCGTCGGTTTCGAGCATCCACGAGATCTTGTCGTGCTCGCTCATGCTTCGGTCGGGAAAGACGTCGTCTGTCACGATCACAGTCTTACCTGAGCCGGGTGAGAGAACTCGCAGAGCAAACCGACATCCGAACCGATTGTGGGTCGTCGTGTTGAAGGTCAGTTCGCCCAGAGCGTTGACACAGGGTGGGCTGAGATTTGCGGGTCGTTATCGATTCGGAATGATCCTGTGCCGGTGTAGAGAACGACGCCGTGAACAAATCGTTCACCAACGGCTGCTCGCAGCGTGCGTAGTCCTTTGGCTTCTGGCGGGCCAACCGTTACGCCAGCTTTCACTTCTATGCCGACGAGTAGACCGTCTTGACGTTCGAGGACCAGGTCAACCTCGTTGGCCTCTTGGTCACGGAAGAACCAGGGTTCGCACCGACTTTGAGACCAGCCGAGTTGCTTAACGATCTCGGCTACGACAAAGGACTCCAAGAGATGGTCGAAGTGGACATCGCGTCCGATGGTGTTCTCGTCAAGCCGAGAGAGGGCTGTGGCGAGGCCGCTGTCGGTGACGTGAAGTTTGGGGTGGCTCGTCACTCTGACGCCGACATTGCGGGAATAGACGCGCAGTCTTCGGAGCAGGAAGACGCGTTCGAGGAGCTCGATGTATCCGTTGACCGCCTCGCGTCCTGCGCCGAGATCGCTGGACATTTTATTGATGTTCGTCACATCTGATGTTCGGGCAGCGGACAGTTCGAGCACTGAACGAAAGACGCCTGGTCGCCGAATCTGCACGAGTTCTGCTAGGTCGCGATCGGCGACCCGTGCCGCGTATTCGAGCTGCCATCGTCGCTTTGCGTCTACTCGGGTTCTGCGGATGGCTTCTGGAAACCCCCCCGTTGCGACCGCTTTCGCGTAATCAGGCCGCAACAAGGTCGATCGGTGATCCATCAATTCTGTCGGCGAATCGAAAAGTCGATCAATGAACCGTTCGCGCACACCGAGAAGTTCGCCCTGGGAGAAGCCCCACATGGTGGTGACGGCGCTGCGCCCAGCGAGCGTCTCGGTGCCCTTGGGAAGTAGGTCCTGGGTGGTTGATCCGGTGAGTACGAATGCACCGACACGTGGTGTGCGGTCCACCGATTTTTTGATCACCGCCAGCAGGTTTGGCACTCGCTGGAACTCATCAATAAACACCGGCTCATCTCGTCCGGCCAGGTAGGCGGCGGGGTCTTGGGATGCGACCACAAACTCGGACGGTTGGCCAACATCTAGAAGGTCTCGGTCACGTTGGGTGCAGAGTTGTTGAACGAGGGTGGTTTTTCCGCACGCTCGCGGACCTTGAACAATGACGACTGGCTCTTCGTCGATTAACGAGTTGATCGACGAACCGATAGAGCGATCAACAAGACTCACGCTCCCAGTATACCAGGCAATTTCAGGAGCTTGTATCTGACATTTCAGGCATCTGAATCTGCAATTCTGGAGTCGGTCGTCACAAGTGGCCCCGACTGAATGGCACGCCTGAAGGACCATTCCCGCTGAGGATACGGGAGTAACCATGCGCCGCGTCAACCGCTCGACCAACACCGCAAACTCGATGGCCGTGCAACGGAGGTTCAAGCTAGCCCTCTACCGAAAGTCAACAACGGGGTAACAACCTTGACAAAGCCAGCCGAGCGGCGGAACACTCCGGCGGTGAACTACCGTCAGCACCGTGCATCCACTCGACCATGTGGTCTACGCAACGACCGACCTTGCTGCCACCGTTGAACGAATCGCTGGCCAACTTGGCGTGCGCCCTATCGCTGGTGGCCAACACGTTGGACGAGGCACCAGAAACTACCTACTGAGCTTCGGCAACGGCTCGTATCTCGAGATCATCGGCCCTGACCCTGAACAAGCCGACCCAGCCGATGCCCGCCCATTCGGCATCGACGAACTCCGCGATGAGCGAGTTATGACGTGGGCTATCCGAAGCACCAACATCGACGCGTCAATCGCGCACGCCGTCGAAGCCGGGTTCGACCCCGGGCGTGCTCAGGCTATGCAACGCGCTACGCCCGAGGGGGAC
The DNA here is from genome assembly GCA_031415695.1 of Actinomycetes bacterium. Lineage (GTDB taxonomy): Bacteria > Actinomycetota > Acidimicrobiia > Acidimicrobiales > Ilumatobacteraceae > JANOSH01. The sequence continues at coordinate 24,755 of JANOSH010000051.1, read as the reverse complement.
CTCTTGCGGTGGCGACTCACGAGCCGGGTGATGGGAAGCGACGGCGGGCTCGTTCCGTTCCTGCTCGATTGGGGCGACACCCCTCACCCGTCCTCGACGGTTGCTCCTCGCGCCACGCTCGTGAGCATTCGGGCCGAACACCCCGAACCCGAATCTGTGACGCCCATCCTCGACGCTCTGCAGTGCGCTTTGACCATCAACCATGGCCCTTACCCGCTCCTGATGGTTACGATTGAAGGACCGAAGGCTCGGCTAGAACTGCAATGAGTTACCAGTTTCTCCGATCCGCAAAGTGGGTCAGCTTTCTGGCGTTCGGGGCGGTATGCGCCGCGCTCTTCATCAGCTTGGGCGCGTGGCAGCTCAAACGGTCGGGCCAGACACAACAGGAAAGTAACGACCTACGCACGCGGTCGTCGCTCGTAGCCGTCCCGGTCGATCAACTTGCCGAAGGCGCCAGTTACGAATCGGCCCGCAACCTCGAATGGCGAACGGTAACTGCCACGGGGCGCTTCGACACCGATCATCAAGTCGTGGTCGACAATCGGTCCTGGCATGGCCAGCCCGGCGCCCACGTCGTTACCCCATTGCTGCTCGATGCGGGCGGAGTCGTCCTCATCAATCGCGGCTGGGTTCCGTCGAGTCGCAAGATCGGCGAGCTGCCCATCATTGCAGCACTCCCCAAGGCGACCGTGACCATCACGGGTCGGGTACGACCATCCCAAAAACGCGAAGGGCTAGGGGCAGCCGACACCGCCACTGGCCGGCTACCGGTGCTCAAGCGGCTTGACATCGCAAGGATCTCGCAGCAGTCGCCGTATCCAGTTGCCCCGTTCTATGTCGAGGCAACCTCAGTCACCAACGGTGTCGAGCTGATCGACCCTCCCCGATTCGGCAGTGCCACCAACCTGTCGTACGCCATCCAGTGGTTTAGCTTTTGTGGTATCGGTGTAGTCGCATGGACCATCATCATCCGACGTCACGCGAGAAGACCGGCCTAACGCTTCGCGCTATACTTGTCTTCGGCGTCGCTTGCTTCCTACCGCTCGCTTTAACGCTCCGCCATCTAGGCGTCGACTAGCACGAACATCATCTCGCACTCGCAGGCGACCTTGCCAGCAAGCGAAGCTATGCCTGTTGCTTTGCCCCCGCGTGCCGACAAACGGCTGAGGGAAATCGACAGTTCCAGTGTGTCGCCCGGCCCGACTTGGCGACGGAAGCGGGCGCTGTCTATGCCACCGAACAAACCGAGTTTGCCCGGGTAAAGGCCCGACGTCAGAATGGCGATGCCGGCTACCTGAGCTAACGCTTCGCACATCAAGACCCCGGGCAGCGTTGGTCGCTCTGGAAAGTGTCCGGCGAAGAACGCTTCGTCACCAGTGAGCCGCCACAGCCCGGTGGCCGAGACACCCGGTTCGAGCGCGGCAAGTTCATCGACGAACAGAAACGGCGGCCGATGGGGAAGAACATCGATGGGAAGAGGAAATGACATTGGCGCGGGCTCCTAGGTCTTCGGCTTGAGTGTCCGGCCGAACCCGCCACCGCGCAAGCGAGCATGTGCGTGATAGTGGTCGGGGATATTCCTCATGTTGTCATCGATGTAGACTTCGCTGTCGAAGTGCTCGGCGACAACAGCGAGTAGTCGTTCATGTAACGCAGCCTTGGTGGCCTCGTCGGGCCGAGGGGCATGGTTCTTCCAAACGATCATCGGAACATCGCAGAACTCACAGTCGGCTACCCAACACAGGTCGTCCTCGAAAAACCATCGAGTCATCCGTGCGGCTTCGCACAGGTCGCAATCGTTAGGTTTCGTCATCGGGCGTCGAGGGCTAGTCGCACTTCGCTGACGTAATCACCCACGGCATCGGGCCCGCCATCCATCAAACGCCGGACCATCGACGCCCCCATGATTACGCCATCGGCTTCGGTGCACGTCTCGATTGCCTGGCGAGCATTAGAAACACCGACGCCGACAAGTACGGGAACGTCGGTGACTGCCTTGAGCCGCCGCGCCATTTCCAACGCGCTACGTGCAAGCTGATCACGTTCGCCAGTGACGCCAAGTAACCCAACTGCGTAGACGAAACCTCGGGCCCGACTGCAGATCAACGGAAGGCGGCTGTCGGGAGCGGTTGGAGCCGCGAGCATGATGGTTTCGATACCTTCAAAGTCGGCGGCATCGCACCACGGTCCACTCTCCTCCAGCGGTAGGTCGGGGACAATGGCCCCGCAGATGCCCGCACCGCGCAGCATCGCCGCGAACCGTTCGTGACCCGCACGAAACACCGTGTTGTAATACGTCATAACAACCAGCGGGATACCGGCATCGATGCCAGCGGCGGCGCCAATAATCGACGTTGGTGTCGCCCCACCCTCCAATGCCTTGAGACTCGCTGCTTGAATGACAGGACCATCCATCACCGGGTCCGAGAACGGGATACCAATCTCGATGGCATCCGCACCAGCGGCCGCGGCGGCTCGAATTCCTTCCTCCCAACCCGGATAGCCTCCGGTGAGATACGGCACCAACAGTTTTCGCCCGGCTGCACGCTTGGTGCGCAACGCATCTTCGAGTGGTCCGCTCATCCGAGTATCTCCATCATCTGGGCAACATCTTTGTCGCCGCGTCCCGACAGGTTGATCAGGACGGTCTTGCCGTGAAGCTCATCCACGGACTTGACCACCCAGGCCAACGCATGGGCCGGTTCGAGCGCAGGGATAATGCCTTCGGAGCGCGAGAGCAACTGAAATGCTTCGATGACTTCAGCATCGGTAACAGGCTCGTAGCGCGCTCGCCCGATCGTTGCCAGATGGCTGTGTTCAGGCCCGACACCCGGATAGTCAAGGCCGGCCGAAATGCTGTGCGCCTCCAGTACCTGACCCGCTTCGTCCTGCATTAAGAAGCTCTTCATACCGTGAACCACCCCGGGCACTCCCCTACCAACTGCAGCACCACCCGCCGGCTCGACGCCGATCAGTTGTGCATCGGTGTCGACGAACCCGGAGAAAATTCCGGCCGCGTTCGACCCGCCACCGACACAGGCCACCACATAGTCGGGCACGCCGCCGATACGGGCCTCGAACTGCTCGCGAGCTTCGTCGCCGATCACACGATGGAACTCGCGAACCATCCACGGATACGGATGTGGCCCCATGACTGAGCCGAGGCAGTAATGGGTTGCACCAACCGTTGCCACCCAATCGCGCATTGCTTCGTTGACGGCGTCCTTGAGCGTTCGGCTACCCGAGTTGACTGCCTCAACCTCGGCACCAAGCAGCTTCATTCGAAACACATTGAGCGCCTGTCGTTCCACATCGACAGCACCCATGTACACCTTGCACGACATACCCATCAGGGCCGCTGCGGTGGCACTGGCAACACCGTGTTGACCTGCGCCGGTCTCGGCGACGAGGCGCGTCTTACCCATTTTCTTGGCCAACAACGCCTGACCGAGCACATTATTTATCTTGTGGCTGCCGGTGTGGTTCAGATCCTCACGTTTGAGCAGTATTCGACAACCGAGCTGGCGGGACAGGTTGTGGCACTCCGTGAGCGGCGAGGGTCGGCCGCCGTATTCGTTGAGCAGCGTGGTGAGTTCGAGCCGAAAGGCAGGGTCGGCCCAGTAGGTTCGAAAGGCCTCCTCCAGTTCCATACAGGCCGGAATGAGCGTCTCGGGAACGTAACGTCCACCGAACTCGCCGAACCGACCCTCGGGGGTGGGTTCTGTCATAAGAGAAGTCATACGTGAAGGCTAGATGGCGAAGCGTTAAAGCGAGCGGTAGCTGTGAGTTTGGGACCGCTACCGGAGCGGGAGTCGGGCATCGCCAAGCAGGGAACGAAGGGCGTCATAATGGCTCGAAACTGCAGCTGGGGACGGCTGATGGCCGAAGGCTCCAAGATGACATGCGCCGCCGTAACCGGCCTTGTTCTCGATGAGGATGGTTGGCTTACCGGTCGCGAAGCAGAACGTCTCGAAGCCTCCCGGCACTTGCGTCCACGACGTATTGGTCGGGACATTTCCCTTCGGGTGCGACGACGTTCGCAACCCCGTTATCAATGCATAGTCGTCGGCCAATGGTCGGTACACGCCCGGTAGCCCATTCTGTGGCGCGACCCAGTTGTAGTTGTCGTGATGCGACATCACCAACTCGGCGCGCTGCAACGGCCCGTGCGACACCGCATCACGCCACGCCGCACTCTCGCTTAGCGAATACGGCTGCGATCCTGTGCCGGTGACAATGCATCCCGACGGTGTGCCCGGCGCGATTGAAGACCAGCCAACCTCGAAGTCACGGTTCATATCCACACCCACGAATCGTGAGTTCCTCGCACGGGCGTCCGGGTTCATCGAAGGCGCGAGTAGCAGCGTCCACCCGGCTATGGGTCCACGCTGCACAATGTCCGCAATGATCGACTCGCCCGTCCACTCGTCACCGTGAAGATGCGAGGTTATGAGTGCAACTCGACGCCCGGAACCAACACGAAACACGCGGAGCGGTAGCCCCGTCGCCGACATTCCGACGTCGAAGAACTCGTCGCAGGCCAATTCCAGGTTCGCCTGCTGTAACCCGAACTGCACCACCCCAGCCAGACCATGCGTCGCCGCAACTCGTGGCCCCGTGAACATGCCGTACAGGTCCACCACGTAGTGACTCGATGCATCCGAATACAGCGCCACGCCTCGTTCGCTCACAGCTGTCAGAGCCGAATTCGGTATCACAGCACCGAGTTGGGCGTTCAGGTTCGAGACATGTCGTCGCGCCGAGCCCGCTGCACGCACCGCGGCATAACCAGCGACAACCGGTTCCACCATGGTCACGTTCAACATGGCGACGCCGCCGTCGCTATTGATGGCTACCTCACGCTCGGTACCCGACACGAGGCGGGCACCGTTGGTTCTACTGTCAAGTAACCGCTGCGGCTCGATCGCGGTGTACAACCCGATGTCACTAACGGGTGCCGAGCCGCCGGTGAAATAGCCAACGCAGTCGATAGCGATGTGCCCACCAACAGCGGAGAACAGGTTGAAACGGCCGTTGTGCAGCGGAACAAACGCAAGACCGGCGCGGGTTTGACCCGACCCATCGGTATTCACATTCGACACGTGCGGCCGAGCACCGCCGGCCCACGCAGACCAATACCCCGCTCCCAGCGAGTCGACAACGGTGAGATTGCAAACGGCCACAAGCGCATCTGTGGGTACCGGCGCGACGAAAGTCCGATCCTCACCAGCTCTGAAGGGCGCGGCCTGGTCACGAGTGTCAACCAAGCGGGTAGGAGTAGTCGGTTCGAACCGTCCCGACCCGGTCGGCCCCGACCGAACAAAGGTGCCAACGACGTCGACGATCACGTCACATGCCGCCGACAGATAGAGATCGAGTCCGGCTGGAGACACCTTGAGCAGTGCGGCATTGGCCCGAGTTTCGCCTGCCCTCACATTAACCAGCGAGCCTTTCGGCCGCGCCGCACCCGCCGGGTAGGCAGTGACGAATCCGGATCGCGGACCACCGATAACCGTGACGTTGACCGCCAGTGCAAGCACGCCCTCGGAGCCGCCTGCCAGCGGAACACGCATGGTGTGTTCATCGAGACGAATCCAACCCTGTTGACCGGCGCGGGTGTCGCACCAGCGTGACGGTCGGTGCAATTCGAACCGACCCCAATCAACGTTTGGAGCGAGCAATTCGCCCGCATCCGCCGATCGACCGGGCACGGAAAACAGCGCAGCCGTCGCAGCAGTTCCGGCAATGAATTTTCGACGAGAGATAGACATTTGGACGCGAGTACGACCCCCGGGCCATCGTTCTCGCCCGCATCCTCATGATCAACGGCGCGCCGGTCAAGAGATCCTCACAGTGTCTGCACCCAGCGCGTCCGGCCGCCCACTCGGCGGCGAGGCGGCGCAACGAACCCCCACTGAACACCATCTAGTGCCGGGTCAGGGAACGAAAACCGACGCGGTAGCCGGGCGAGATCGTGTTCACTCGAAGGTTTGACAAGCAACACGTCCACACGCCAGCTCTCCAACTGAACACCATCTAGTGCCGGGTCAGGGAACGAAAACCGACTCCGCAGCCGGGCGAGATGGTGTTCAGTTTATGGGTGCGCGGCGAACTACAGCCCGGCGATCTCGTAGAGTGCGGCCATGACACTTGATGGCCGATACGTACCAAGCCCCGCTGACTGGGTCCGAGAGCAGGTTGACGCATACGAAGCCTCGGGTGGCCGCGAAGCAAACACGCTGCGAGACACGGGTATTCCGATCATCGTGGTCACCATGCTTGGCAACAAGACCGGCGACGTGCGCAAGATTGCGCTCATGCGCGTCGAGCACCATGGCGAATACGCACTTGTCGCGTCGTACGGCGGTCGACCCGCTCATCCCGTCTGGTATCACAACTTGATGGCCAACCCGAACCACGTCACGGTGCAAGATGGTCCCGAACCATTCGCCGTTACCGTCACCGAAGTAACGGGTGCCGAGCGAGACACATGGTGGGAACGTTGCATTGCGGTGTTCTCCAGTTACAGCGATTATCAGCTCAAGACCGAACGACAGATCCCTGTACTTATCGCTCGGCCGCTCTAGCGATTCCTACTCGTCGAGCCAGTCGTACGGGAAGGCTTGAGAGCCGATATGAACGATCGGCGGAACCGAACGGGCCGCCTGAATAAACGCTCTGAGCTTCCGGGGATCTTTGCGCCCAGGCGACGCCTCGACGCCTGACGACACATCGACGCCATACGGCCGACACACCTCGATGGCCGACGCAACATTCGACGCGTCGAGACCACCCGCCAACAGAACCGGCGGCGCGCCAGCTGGCACACCTTCGAGCAATCCCCAATCGAACACCTTGCCCGAACCGGGTGTCGGCGAGTCGACCAAAATCATGTCGGCGCTGTAGTCGCTAGCGTCGGAAAGAACCTCGCTGCCAGCAGTGAACGCCTTGATGACGCCGCCGATCTGACTGCGCACCTGGAGACACGCAGCTGGCGATTCGTGCCCGTGCAGCTGCGCATACCGCAGCCCCGACATATGCACCAATTCGACAACACGCTTAGGTGCTTCATCCTTGAACACACCTACCGTGAGTACATGGCGCGGCAGCCGTGAGGTGATAGCGGCGACACGGGATTGGGTGACCTGACGCGTTGATGGAGCAAACACGAAGCCGAGCGCATCGGCACCGAGCGCTACCGCTAGCAGAGCGTCTTCCTCGTTCGTGATGCCGCAGATCTTCACGAACATGTGTGTGACGCTAACTCACCAGGTGCTAGCGGGGCGGTGATATCGGACCATCCATACAGCGCAGCTGACGCACGGCTTGGGCCGTGTCGTCAGCGGTGACGAGCGTTTCACCAACGAGAACAGCGTCGTATCCGGCGCGTTTCAGCCGACGGGCATCGGCAGCGCCACGTACTCCAGATTCAGCCACGCGCACCACCGTTCGCGGGATAAGCAATCCCATACGTTCGGCCCGCTCGTGATCGACCTTGAACGTAACGAGATCACGCTGGTTCACACCAATCATCGTGGCGCCCGCTTCGATGGCTATGTCGAGTTCGGCCTCGTCGTGCACCTCGACAAGGGCCTCGATACCAATCTCGACGGCGAGACCCTGGAACGACGACAACTCGGCTTTCGACAACGCCGCTGCGATCAGCAACACGCAATCTGCTCCCATGAGACGGGCGTCGCACACGTCGTGTAGCGAGACAGTAAAGTCCTTGCGAAGGACGGGCAAGATCACCGAGGCCCGCGCCGCATGGAGGTCAGCCGGGGATCCGCCGAAGAACTCGGCATCGGTGAGGACAGAAAGGCACGCCGCCCCGCCCCGCTCGTACTGGCGGGCGAGGACGATTGGGTCGAGATCAATGTTGAGGTCGCCCTTCGACGGCGACCGGCGCTTGACCTCGGCGATCACCGCTATCTCTCCGGCAGGAGTTCTCGCAATGCTGTGCGAGAAGCGGCGCGTCTCGGGCATGCGAACGGCCTGCGCTACCAATTGTGACAACGACCGCGTCTCTAGGGCGGCGAGGTTGCGATGATGGTCGAGAATTCGATCAAGGTAAGTAGCCATAGGCTCAAGTCACTGCCATTCATAGATTCACAACACTTTCAAGCAACACTACTGACCTTGGACACACGACGGCAGGGAGGGCAACATGGCTGAACAGTCGATTGTGGTCGTCGAGGACGATTCCAGCATTGCGGACCTTCTCGACATGTACCTGAGAGAGGCCGGATTTAGGGTGTTGCTCGCCCTAGACGGTGAGCGGGGGCTGCAATTGATCGCCACCCAGCGGCCCGTCTTGGCCATCGTCGACATCGGCTTACCCGGCATCGACGGCTTCGAGGTCTGCCGCCGACTCCGTGTGTCGGGAAACCTGCCGGTGCTCATACTGACAGCCCGGGACGGCGAATTCGACCGAATTTTGGGTCTGGAGCTCGGAGCGGACGACTACGTGACCAAGCCGTTCTCGCCCCGCGAGGTCGTCGCCAGGGTTAAGGCTATTCTTCGGCGCGGTACGGTGGTTACTACCGCGAATGCATCTGTCATCGAGGTGACCGACGAAATTTTGGTCGATACCAATCGGCGCGACGTCACGGTCAGCGGCGTTGGTGTGCCGCTCGCAACCAAAGAATTCGACCTGCTTGTCTACCTCGCGGACAACCCGGGTGTAGCCCTCAGCCGCCAACAAATTCTCGATGCTGTCTGGGGTGTCGACTGGCTCGGCGATGACCGCACGATCGACGTTCATGTCCGACAGCTCCGAAGGAAGCTTGGGGATGACCTGCCCCTCGCTACAATGTGGGGCGTCGGGTACCGGCTCGGCTGATCATGACTCGACGACTCATCCTGGCCATCCTCGGCACCGCCGCCGCTGCTCTTGTTCTCGCTGGGCTTGGCACATTTCTGTTCTCGGCGCGGGCAGCACGAGCGGCCGACGAGCGCGAGCTACGCCGCCAGGTAGCTGGCATTGCTCAACTCGTCACCGACCCCGACGACGTCGCTGTGCAAAATATCGTTTCGAAGTTGGCCTTTCGCAAGCTGCTGCAGGTCAGCGACAGCTCCGTCATCAGAGTTGATCCTCAGAACCGCCTCGTGGGCCCGCTCCCCGAAGGCGTTTCGGGCGAACTGCTCACGGCGCAGGATCTCACCGTCGGACAGTCCTTCAGCGGCAGATCAGGCCGAACCTCCTACGCCGCCACTGTGCTTCAAGGCGCAGGGCGCTCTCGCCTGTTGGTGATTTTGACGCGCCGAGATTCCGTTAACGCCCTTGGTGCCTTGCGTTGGAATGCGTTGTCGTCGGTTGTGGTCATCGTGCTGGGTGCCGTGGTGGCCACAGTGCTCGGACGGCGGCTCACTAGGCCCATTCGGCTCGCCGACGATGCGGCACGGCGAATCGCGTCGGGTGAACTAGCCACCAGAATCCCTGAACCACCGGCCCACGACACGGACGAACTGGCGCAACTCATCCGGTCGGTGAACAACATGGCGTCGTCGCTTGAACGTTCTCAGGCGGTCGAACAACAGTTCCTCATGTCGGTGTCGCACGACCTACGCACGCCGCTGACATCGATTCGTGGCTTCGCCGAGGCGATTACCGATGGCACGGCGAAAGACCCGCGCGCGGCCGCTGCTGTCATCTTGAATTCGAGCCGACGGCTCGAACGGCTCGTGCAGGACCTGCTCGACCTGTCCAAACTGCAAGCCAAGGCCTTCTCGTTGAAACACGAACCGGTCGATCTTGCTGCCGCGGCGGTCGCCGCAACCGAGAGTCTCGCCACCAACAGCATCGCTGTTCGGGCCGACACCGACGGCCCGGTTCCGGTTGACGGTGATCGCGACCGGATCGACCAGATCGTTGCCAACCTGGTCGACAACGCCACCAAGTTTGCCCGAGCGTCCATTGTCGTGGGGACGCGCGCCGTGTCCGGGGTGGCGATGCTGTGGGTTGACGACGATGGCCCCGGCATCTCGCCCGAGGATCGGCCTCACGTGTTCGAGCGGCTGTATGTGTCGGCCCATCAACCAACGCGAAACGAATCAGGTTCGGGGCTTGGCTTAGCTATCGTCCACGAACTCGTTAGCGCCATGGGCGGCAACGTTGCGGCCGAAGAATCCCCACTCGGCGGCGCTCGCATTGTACTTCGGCTTCCCCTCGCCCCGGGCTCACACCTCTAGGCCAAGCGTCTCGGCCTCGGCCGCCAGGTCGAGCCAAGCACTTTCGGCGGTATCCATTGCCGTTTGCACTGCAGCCAAGCCTTCCGCGGCTGCGGCTAGAGCTGAGTGATCAGATGCCGACGAAAGTGCCGCCTCGAAACCGACCCGGCGTTCTGTGGCTACCTTGAGTTCACGTTCGGCTTGACTCAGTAACCGTCGCAACGTACTTGGTGTGCGCCCAGAGGGCCGAGCCACTGGCGGAACCCGCGCCCCATCTGCGACGACAGGAGGGGCGGCTTGGGGAGCAAGATTTCCCTTTCGGCTGTCGGTGTTCGCGGCACGTTCGGCCATCCATCCGGCTACCCCGCCGCGCACAAGCCTGGGTGCGGTGCCCGGCTCGATCACCATCACTTCTTCAATGGTGCGGTCGAGAAACACGCGGTCGTGGCTGACGACGACAAGCAGACCGGGCCACGTGTCGAGGAAGTCTTCGAGCGCCCGAAGGGTATCGAGGTCGAGGTCGTTGGTGGGCTCATCGAGCAGCAGTACGTTGGGCTGTTCGATCAGGGTAAGCAGCAGTTGCAAGCGACGCCGCTCGCCACCCGACAGGGTGCCCACAGGCGCCCATTGAGCATCGCCATCGAACCAAAACCGTTCCATGAGCCGCACATCGTCATACGACGGGGCACCCCGATCACCAGCAACGATGTCGCGCACCCGCTTGGTCAGGTCGAGTTCGCGGCCGAGTTGGTCGTAGTAGCCCAACTTGACCGTCTTGCCGAGTTCGATCTTGCCAACCGTGGGTTTTAACCGCCCAGCGATGAGGTCGAGCAACGTACTTTTGCCGGCACCGTTTTGGCCTACGAGGCCGAGGCGATCACCGGGTTCGATGATGTGATCGAACGGCGACACGACCGTGGCCCCGTTGGGCCAGGTAAAGCCAACGCCTTCAATCTCAATGGCCTTGGAACCAAGCCGGGTGGTGCCAAGTGACAAACCAAGATCGCCGGTACGCGCCGCTGACTGGGCCTTGGCGCTAACAATGGCTTTGGCGGCATCCATGCGCGCCTTGGGTTTGGTGGATCGCGCTGGCGCTCCGCGGCGAAGCCATGCCAACTCGGTACGGGCAAGGTTCTTTCGTGCTTGTTCGCTGGTCGCTGCTTGCTCCTCACGAGTTTCTCGCCCAGCGAGGTATGCGGCATATCCGCTGCCGGCGTTCCATCCCTGGGGCACGTGCAGGTACGTGCCACCACGGTCGATTTCGAGCACCTTGGTGGTTACCCGGTCGAGCAGGTGGCGGTCGTGGGTGACGATTAGCAGCCCGCCAGTGAACGACGCCAATTGATCTTCGACGAACGCAATGGCATCGAGGTCGAGATGGTTCGTTGGCTCGTCAAGAATCAAGAGCTCGAACTCTTCAACGAGCAGCCGCGCCAGAGCTACCCGCTTGCGCTGACCGCCTGAGAGTTGGTCGGTCGAGACGTCGATCAACGGTGTCATGCCGAGCCGGTCGAGCACGCTTTCGCCGAGCCATTCCTTACCCACAGCGTGGCGAACCGTACCCTTGGGCAGGATGGACTGTTGGGTAAGAACGCCGACACGAACGCCGCGCCCCCGCCGAACCACACCTGTCTCGGGCTCGTCTTCGCCCGACAACATCCTGAGCATGGTGCTCTTGCCGCAACCGTTAATGCCCACGATACCAATGCGGTCGCCGTCGTTGACCGTGAGGTGTACATCGGTAAACAGTGGTCGCCCGGGGCGAGACGCGCTGATGCTCTGAGCATCGACAAGGATCACGATGAGGCGCCGGGTACTGCTTCGACCAAGACCGAAAGACCGGCGGTCGATGTCACCGAACCGCCGGGCATGATGTCGCGTCCGACGAACCCTAAGGCCAGGTCGCCCACCGACGACGTGACGCGTCCTACGACTTTGTCGCCGACGAGTAGTTCGTCGCCAACGCGCAGGCTGCCGCCCGTTGGTCGAAGCTTGCGCAGATGTTTGGGCACGTTGTTTCCCCGGCTATCAATTCGCGCCACGAGTTCTTGACCCGTGTAGCAGCCCTTGGTGAAGCTGACGGTCTGGGCGATTATGTCGGTCTCGTTGGGAATGGTTGCATCAGTGAGTTCGCTGCCCATCTTGGGCCATCCAGCTTCGAGGCGTTCGCGTTCAGTGTCGTGAGGTGCGGCACCGCCGCCCTCGGCTACGAGGACTGCCTCGGCTTTCACGCGAATCTTGAATCGCAACAGCCGGGCAAGTAGGGCCTCGCCATAGCCGGAATCGACGTCGAGCCGGTATGAGTCGTCGCTTACCTTGCATACGTGGATGAGCGCGTCGACCTTGCCTGTGGGTTGCAAGATCCATGACCACGCCGAACCATCACGATCGACAATCGCAAGATCCTGACTGATCTGGCCTTGGAGATAGCTGCGGGCGTCGGTGCCCGTAATTGTCACGGCGTCCATTATTGGGTGTCCTTGCCTTGGGGTATTTGGCCTTCACTGGTTCTGCGTTGTGCTGTCATGCGACGGGCAGCGGGCACGGCCGCAAGCATGGCTGCGACCTTGTTGCGGCATTCCAGGTTTTCGAGTTCGGGGTCACTGTCGGCAACGACGCCGGCCCCTGCCTGGAGCGACGCGCCCGTGGGCCCGACAATCAGAGTTCGAATACAGATGGCGGTATCGAGGTTCCCAGAAAAGTCGATGTAGCCAACGACCCCGCCGTACGGGCCGCGCTTGGTTGGTTCGAGCGCGTCGATAATCTCCATCGCCCTCACTTTGGGGGCGCCCGACAGCGTTCCGGCAGGCATGGTTGCTCGCAGAACATCAATGGGGGTCAGGCCAGGATTGAGTTCGCCCGACACCTCCGACGTGAGGTGCATGACGTGGCTGTAACGCTCCAGGGTCATTAGTTCATCAACATGAACGCTGCCAAACCGAGCAATACGACCGACGTCATTGCGGGCTAGGTCGACGAGCATGATGTGTTCGGCGACCTCTTTGGGATCTTCTCGTAGTTCGCCGGCCATGCGTCGGTCGTCCTCGTCGGTGCGTCCTCGGCGGCGGGTGCCGGCAATTGGGCGCGAGATGACTTTGGAGCCGTTAACTCGTACGAGAGGCTCGGGCGAGGATCCAGCGATAGTGATGCCGGAATCGCGAAGAAAGTACATATAGGGACTCGGGTTGACTTGGCGCAAAACGCGGTAGAAGTCGAAGGGGTCGGCATCGAGGTCGATGTCGAAACGTTGCGACAACACCACCTGAAAGATGTCACCAGCAAGGATGAGCTCCTTGGCTACCTCGACGGCTCGTTCGTACATTCCGCCGCGCATCGTTGAACGACTATCGGGCAGATCTTCTGCGGGTTCGGGGGGCGCGGCAACCACGGTGACGAGCGGGCGAGCGAGGTCAGCCGCCGTGGCGTGCACCCGTTCAACCGCGCTGTCGTACGCGGCGTCACGTTGCTGGTGGGTGAGGCCCAGCACCGGCACGCTTTCGATCAAGTAGGCCCGTTGGCGCCAATGGTCGAAGGCCACCAGCGAACCAATCACGCTCATGATGGCGTCGGGGATTCCACGATCGTCACGGGGCACGTCGGGCAGACGCTCCACCTCGCGCACGATGTCGTAGCCAAGGAATCCGACCACGCCGCTCTGCAGCGGCGGCAGGTCGGCCAGAACCGGGGCGCGGTACACGTCGAGCAACACATCGAGGGCAGCCAACATGCCCCTATCGAGCGGCACCGATGGCGATATGTCGCCTCGAACCGAGATACGGCCGCCGTGCAAGATGAGCGTTGCCGTGGGGCGGCGACCGACGAAACTATATCGGCTCCAGCGTTCGCCATGCTCCACCGATTCGAGCAGGAATCCGTCGCCGTCGCCCACCAGTTTCAGATATGCCGACACCGGCGTCTCGACGTCGGCGAGTACCTCGCCCCATACCGGCACCACGGTATGTCCCTCGGCCAGGCAGTGAAACTCGTCTCGCGACAAGGCCAGACGCATCAGGCATTCACCTCGGTGCCAAACGAGCGAAAGAAGCACGAGTACGCGCCGGTGTGGCACGCCCCCGCGCCGTCTTGATCGACAATGAACAACAAGCAGTCGGCGTCGCAGTCGAAGTACGCCTCGCGAACATGTTGCACTTCGCCTGACGTGTCGCCCTTGCGCCACACCTCTTGGCGGCTACGGCTCCAAAACACGGTACGGCCCTCCGACAGGGTAAGCGCGAGAGTTTCGGCGTTCATCCACGCCATCATTAAAATGGCCCTGGTGTCGTAAGCCTGCACGATGGCCGGCACGAGACCTTGAGCGTCGTACTTGATCGACGACAGTTGGTCGGGGGTCGGTTGGATGATGACGCCGTGCGACATAGCCCTACAGCCTACGGTGAATGTCGGTCGTCGGCCCCGTGACTTACGCCGCTAGAGATACAGACCGGTGGAGCCGTCGACTCGCGTGGCCGCTACTGCATGCAGATCACGCTCGCGCAGCATCGTGTAATCCTCGCCCTGCACCTCGACCTCATAGCGGTCCTCGGGCGAAAACAACACGCGGTCGCCGATCTCGGCCGTACGAACGCTGGCACCAAGCGCTACAACTTCACCCCAGACCAGACGCTTTGCGATCTGGGCGGTCGCAGGAATGAGAATTCCGCCAGTGGTGCGACGCTCGCCCTCGTCCTTGCCCATTTTGACCAGCAATCGGTCGTTGAGCATCTTGATAGGGAGCTTGCCGCTGTCACTCATTGGCGCACACGGTACCGTCAATGGCTGTGACCACCGAAAACGTTACGTTCGCAACGCTCGACACCATCACGCTGTCAGGGGTGTTTCACCCGGCCGAGGCCCCTGTGGGCGGTGCCGTTGTGTGCCACCCGCATCCCCTGTACGGCGGCAATATGGATAATCCCGTGGTCATGTCCTTAGTCGAAGCGTGTGTGGCAGCCGGGTTGTCTACTCTGCGATTCGACTTTCGTGGCGTGCGTGCGAGCGCAGGTACTCACGCCCGCGGTGTGGGCGAGCGACTTGATGCCATGGCCGCAGTCGATGAGGTGTTACGCCGCGTGGGCCCTGGCATGTCGGTGGTGATGGCCGGCTACAGCTTTGGCGCAGTGGTTGCCCTTACCGCGGGCCGACCCGAGGTCGACGCGTGGATCGGCGTAGCGCCCCCTGCCGCCATGTTCCATCCTGATATGGCGGCGGGTGCCGACCCATCACCGAAGTTGTTGTTGCTACCCGAACATGATCAGTACACCAAGCCCGGGGCGTTGGCGGCAGCGGTTCGCCGGTGGCCGGCAACGACGGTAGTTGAGGTGACAATGGCCGATCACTTCCTAAACGGCCGGCTCGGCGAAGTCCGACGCGAAGTCGGCACATTCCTTGCCGCCCGCGTACCTGAAGGAGCTGTCACCAAAGCGAGTGACGAAATGTCACCCAGTTGATACCATCAACTCATGACCAACTCAGGTGCAGGTTCGACTCTCCGAGGACGAGTTGGCGATTCTCGATGAAATGTCGGGCGACGGCACGCGTTCCGACGTTCTTCGGGCTGGTTTGGCTGCTCTCGCGCGGGAACACAAGCGAGCCCAGATCGATCAGGCATATGCCGAGGAATATTCTCGGGTGCCTGACACCGCTGAGGAAATGAAAGTTGCCGAAGCGAACCTAGCTGCTCTTCTCGACGAGAACGACTGGTGAGACAAGGCGAGATCTGGCTGATGGAATTGCCCGATCACAAGGCCCGACCGGCGCTTGTGATCCAAAGAGACGCAGCCATTGCGGCGCGCGACCGAGTCACTGTTGCGCCGCTCACCACGCGACTGCGAACGCTGCCAACCTGTTTGCTACTCGGTGCCGACGAGGGTTTGGACCGGGAGTGCGCGGCAAACTTCGATTCATTGACCGTCGACCGAAGTATGCGCTCACACGTCGACTGGGAGACCTCGGTCGACGCCATCATGAACTCTGTGCCGCACTGAGCGCAGTAGCCGACTGCTAGAGCGGCGACGCCGCACCCGCCGTCGCCGCGCTGGGGTACATATGGGCCAGGCCGTTGGCGTCAGAGTGACGCCAGGGCATCAGGCTCGAGTCGGAACTTGAACTTGACGGCGATTGACGTAGCCGTGGCGACGACGTGGTCTTTCGCGCCACTTCGCCGCGCGTTTGATACCGCTCCAGATCGAGCCCCGTGCACAGTCCGGGTTCATCATCGCAAACCCGGATCATGCCCATGTCATCGGCACCCATGGTGACCTCCTCGCGAAAGCGTCCAGATAGGACAATCCGCAGTCGCGCCAAAACCGGGGAAAGTAGGCAAAGTAGACCGTGCAGAGCAATGCCGTGACCGCTTCGTGGCCGGCAAAGGACAGGCCATAGACGATCGATTCGACTTCTCGATAGCTAAGTCCGGTGGGGTCGTAATCGTGGGCGTCAAGGAGTTCGCTGGTGAAATCGTGCCCACGTCGTTGGTACTTATCGGCGACGAAGGCCCGACAGTACCGCCAGTATTCGTGGCGCCGGAAACACCGAGTGGAGCGGCGGCAATCGAACTTGGAATGGATGACTCGTAACTTCTAAAAGAGACGATCGCGGCTGGGTGCTTGTCATCGCCGCCGCTGCGGCATCGGCCGTGTTGTCGATGGCACAACCGACAAGCTGCTCAGGCTGAGCACTTCGAGCGCGGGCTCTCGCGGCCTAGCACCACCGTCACGATCGAATCGCGGGGTGCCGGTGCCCGAGCTCACCATCGGGCTCGAATCATTTGTCGGGCGCTCATCGACCTCTCGCTTCCTGTTGCGGCTGGGGGAACCTGGCGCGATCGGCAGTCCTCCGTCCGCCCGATTGCCGACGCGCTGCGAGTACTCGCCGCCGCCGACCCGTCGCCGGCGCTCGTCTCGGCGATGCATCCTGCGGTGTTGTCGTTCTGGTTGGCGAATGAGGCCCCGGGCGACGTTGCCTGGGAAGTGCAACGCGCGGCCGTCTTCGCCACGGCAGCGGGTGGCGCACAGTGGGGCACCCTCACGTCCGAACCGGGCAGCGGGGGCGACATCATGAGAACGCGTTCCACGGCCGCGCCCGTTGATGAGCTAGACGACCTTGTTTCCTGGCCGCCGATATCTGGTCTCCGGCGACAAGCATTTCGGCAGTGGCACTGGCATCTGCTCATACATGTTCACCACGGCCATTCCCGATGGCGAGTCAGAACCTGCGGCCTTCTTCCTCGATACCCGCGCCCTCGTGGCGGGCCATGCTTGCGACGGCTTCACCGTTACGAAACCGTGGGACGGGGCCGGCATGTCGGCGACCCAGAGTCATGTCGTTCGACTCGACTGCTGTGGCGCGATCCGGCTCGATTGGCCGTGGCCGAACTAGCAGAGCAGATTATGGTTCGCATTGGTCGAGTCGTCGGCGGTGCGACGTATTCCGAGTCGTCGCCGTTTGCTTCCTGGTTTGAAGACGTTCGGACGCTGGGATTCCTGCGGCCGCCGTGGGGCCTCATGTTCGACAACTTGTGGCATCAGCCTGATCATCTTGCGGACATAAGCGCGACAACTTGCGACACGAGCCATTATCCCAAACTACGGAGGAGTCCTTTTTCGAATATAGCTCTTGCATTCGATGTATTCAAGCAATACCTTGAATATCGAAGCCGCTGCCCACGAGTCGGAGGATGATGGCCGTGCCCCAAGACCTGCTTGTCGATGTCGACACGCTTCGAACGCAAGTGCGAGAGAAGTACCGGGATGTCGCTCTCGACCCGTACGGCGAACATCACTTCCACACCGGCCGTCCGCTCGCGGCTCGTCTCGGCTATGACCAGCCCACTGTCGATGCCATGCCCGACCGAGCGGTCGAGTCGTTCGCCGGGGTAGGTAATCCGTTCTCGTTGCGCCGTCTTCGTGGGGGTGAACGAGTTGTCGATGTTGGCTCCGGTGCCGGGTTCGACTCGTTTATCGCGGCCAGTCAAATCGGTGCGACCGGGCGGGTAGTCGGCATCGACATGACCTCCGAGATGCTCACCAAGTCTCGGGCCACCGCCAGCCAACTTGGGTACGATCATGTCGAGTTCCGTGAAGGACTGGCCGAGACTATGCCCGTCGACACTGGGTGGGCGGACGTGGTCATCTCCAACGGAGTAATCAACCTGTGCGCCGACAAACGGAGCGTCTTCGCCGAGATCTTCCGGGTTCTGCGCCCCGGTGGGGTGCTGCAGTTTGCCGACATCGCCAACGGACGTCCGGTGCCCATCGAAGCCATGCGCGACGTCGATCTCTGGACCGGTTGAATCGCCGGAGGGCTGCCCCGTGCGGGCTGGCAACAGATGCTCGAAAACTCCGGATTCGGCCAGGTTACCGTGGGTCCAGCCGTCGACACCTTCGCAGGCGCCATTGGTGAATCAAAGGCCCGCTCGTTCGACGTGTTCGGCTACGCGTTCCTCGCCCACCGCCCCTAAGCCAGAAAGGAAGTTCACTCATGTCCGTCGACGACAAGGTCGTGATCGGCCAAACTCATGGAAGTGATGACGCCGAGGCAGTCCTAATTGGTTATCTGCTCGGAGTCGAAGCACTTCGTGCCGGCAAGCAAGTGGTCATGTGGTTGACCAAGGATGGCGTTTACGTCGCCACTGCCGGGTACGCGGCCGCTATCTCAGTTGCGGGAGCGCCGGCCATTGGCGACCTGCACGCCGAATTCATCGAACTTGGTGGACGGTTCTTTGCCTGCCCCGTGTGCGTCAAGAAGCGTGGCTTAGAAGGGGCCGATTGGGTGCCGGGCGCCGAAGTCAAGGGCGCACCTTCGCTGTTCGAATTCACCGAGGGCGGCGCTCTCGTCTTCAACTACTAGCCGGGTCTCAGTGTCATCGTCGCCGGAAAGCAACGCGCTTCGGGCCGACCAGCCCAAAACCTGCTCAGAGTCGAATCTCGCGCTGTTTTAGTGACGTTATTTGACTCTGAGCGGATTTTTGGGCGGTTTTAGGGGTGCGGAGTAGCTGCGGCCGACGATCTCGAACAACCCCGAGACCTGAGTCTCGTCGGCACTTCAAGTTCGAGGTGTGCCGCTCTAGCGGGCCTATGCGGGCCTGACGATTATGCCGTTGGCGGCCAGCACCGACTTGGCTTCGCCGATAGTGTGTTCGCCGAAATGAAAGATCGACGCCGCCAGTACGGCGTCAGCATGGCCAAGGGTGATGCCGTCGGCGAGATGTTGCAACGTGCCTACCCCGCCCGACGCGATCACAGGCACATTTACGGCGTCGCTAATAGCGCGGGTTAGAGCGAGGTCGAAGCCGTCTCGCGTGCCGTCGCGATCCATCGACGTCAAGAGAATCTCACCCGCGCCAAGCGCTGCGGCCTCGATAGCCCAGGCCACTGCGTCGATGCCGGTGGCCGTACGTCCGCCGTGTAAGAAGACCTCCCAGCCGCCAGCGCCTATGCGGGCTTTGGCGTCGATAGCCACCACAGTTGCCTGGCTACCGAACACCGTCGCTACTTCGGCAACAACGGCGGGACGCTGAACCGCAGCCGTGTTGAGGCTCACTTTGTCGGCCCCGGCTCGCAGCATTCGTCGGGCATCGTCGACCGTGCGGATTCCGCCGCCAACCGTGAACGGGATGAACACCTGGTCGGCCACGCGTCGGGCAACGTCGACCATGGTGTCGCGGGCATCCGACGACGCTGTTATATCCAAAAAGACTAGTTCGTCGGCGCCTTCGAGGTCGTAACGCGCCGCCAGTTCCACCGGGTCGCCGGCATCGCGCAGTCCCACGAAATTGACGCCTTTCACAACCCGACCATCGGTAACGTCGAGGCACGGGATCACCCGAGCGACTTTCATGTCGCACTGATCCTGGCCAACGCTGCAACTCCTTGAGCGACTGTAAATCGGCCTTCGTACAACGCCTTGCCGGTGATTACACCATGCATCCGACGGACACCCGACATCAACACAGCGAGTGCAATAACGTCATCGAGAGACGACACGCCACCCGACGCAATCAGCGGGATGGTGGTCATAGCAAGCGCTGCAGCCAACCCATCGACATCAGGCCCCGTGAGCATGCCGTCTCGTGTTATCTCGGTGATCACAACCGCAGCAACACCAGCTTCCTCGAATCGCGGTAGTACGTCGAGCACTGTGGCCCCGGTCCCTTTCAGCCATCCGTGTACGGCAATCTCGCCGCTACGACCATCGAGACCGAGCGTGACCGGCTGGCGGCGAGCGATTCGGGTGACTAACGCCGGGTTGTCCATGGCAGCCGTGCCAATGACGACCCGAGCCACCCCCAGGTCGGCGAGGGCACCGGCCGCTGCTTCGGTGCGCACTCCCCCACCCGTTTGCACCTGGGCGCGCCCGGCGACCGCATGCGCAATGGCGCCGACCACGTGACGATTGACGGGTTCGCCTGTGCGGGCCGCATCGAGGTCGACGACATGTATCCAGGTGGCGCCTTCGTCGACGAAACCCAGGGCCACGGCAACGGGATCATCGCCGTAGATTGTTTCTTGGTCGTAGTCGCCGAGGCGCAGGCGAACAACACGACCCGCTCGCAGATCGATAGCGGGATAGAGCACAGTCATGAACACACCGCCACGAAGTTTGCGAGCAGTTGCAGACCGTCGCGGCCCGACTTCTCGGGATGAAACTGGGTGGCAAAGACGTTGTCTTGACGCACGGCGGCAGTGACCTGCGTGCCGTACTGGCACGTTGCCGCCACCGTCGACATGTTGGCTGGAATGGCGTGAAAGCTGTGCACGAAGTACACCCACGCGTCATCCAAGCCATCGAGCAACGGGTCGGACCGAGTCGGGTGCAACCGATTCCATTGCATCTGAGGTCGCTTCACTGTGTCGGGCAGCCATCGCACCATTCCCGAGATGACACCGAGGCCTTGGCGGCCCGGCAACTCGTCAGAGCCGTCGAACAGGAGCTGCATACCAACACACACGCCGAGAAATGGTCGGCCCGATGCAGCGGCGTCGAGCGCCACGACATCAAGGCCGCTGGATTCCAGGGCTTCCATGCACGCGCCGAATGCGCCGACACCCGGCAGCACTACACCGTCGGCGGCCTCGGCCTGCGAACGGTTTGTGACAAGCAGCGCAGTTGCACCAACGCGTTCGAGCGCTTTGCACGCCGAGCCGAGATTGCCGATGCCGTAGTCGAGGACCGCGATGGTAGGGCGAGCCGTCACAAAACGCCTTTGGTCGACGGCAGTTGGTCGCTCTCGACACGCACCGCGTCGCGCAAGCACCGAGCCAGACCTTTGAACGATGCTTCGATGATGTGGTGCGTGTTGACGCCGGCCTTGCGGTTCACGTGCAGTGTGATGCCAGCCGCCGTAGCGAAACTGTCGAAAATGTGGCTTGTCATCTCCGGGTTGAACGGAGGCTGGCCAAGGGCGAGCGACGTGTCGATCCCCAGCGAGACAACGCAGAACGGTCGACCCGACAGATCCAGCGCAACTTCCACGAGCGCCTCGTCGAGTGGGTACAAACCGCTGGCGAAACGACGAACGCCTGTCTTGTCACCGAGCGCCGCTTTGAAACACTCGCCGATCACGATCGCTACATCCTCCACCGTGTGATGGCCATCGACATCTAGGTCACCAACGGCGTCGACCACTAGATCGAATGAGCCGTGACGGGCAAGCTGATCGAGCATATGGTCGTAAAACGGGATGCCGGTCGAGATAGTCGACTGCCCTGACCCGTCGAGGTTCAGCGACACCCGAACCGAGGTTTCCTTGGTCGTACGAGAAATCTCAGCGGTACGGGGCATCAGACAACCTCTTCCAAAGCGGCGAGAAACACATCGTTATCGGCGGGGGTACCAATAGTGACCCGAAGGCAATCATCGAGGCGCGGCCACGACGAACAATTACGAACGAGTACATCTCGATCGAGCAATCCCTGCCACACGTCGGCTCCGCTGCGTTGTTCGGGTCGGAACAAAATGAAGTTGGCGCCGCTGGGCCACACCTGCAAAGGCAAGTCGAGCATCCGAGCCGTTAGACGTTCGCGCTCGGCCACAATAGCGGCTACACGTTCGTTCATTTCGTCGACGAACCTCAGTGCCAACCGACCAGCGAGCTGCTTCGCCGTGTCGAGATGGTACGGCAATGTGACCTTGTCGAGTTCCGCGACCAGCCAACTTGGCCCGACCAGGTATCCCAGTCGTGCCGCGGCCATCGACCAAGTCTTCGAGAACGTGCCCGTTACCACGAGGTTGACATCGTCGGCCAACAACGTCAACGCCGACCACGGAGCGAACTGTCCATACGCCTCGTCGACAACGAGCAGCCCGGGGGCAAGCGCGAGGGTCTCGCGGATGTTCGCCTCGGACTCGACCATACCGGTGGGGTTGTTCGGTGAACACAAGAACGTCACCAGTGGTTCGTAGTCGAGCAACACGCGACGCACCTCGGCCATGTCGAGACCAAAGTCGTCGGCGCGTTCGCCTTCGACAACAGTGGCACCTGTGATGCGGGCAATATGAGCGTGGAGTTGATACGTGGGTTCGAACGTCGCGACGGTGCGGCCCGGCCCGGCGAACGTCAGCAGCAAGGTTTGCAGCACTTCGTTGGACCCATTGCCAACAAACACCTGATCGGCGCGTACCCCCAAATTTTCGGCCACTGCCGCTCGTAACTCAGTGGCCGCTCGATCGGGGTACCGGTGCCATTCGATACGAGATACCTCGGCCGCATACGCGTCGCGCCATGCCGCCGGTGGACCACTGGGAGCTTCGTTGGTATTGAGCCTGACGGACACCGATACCTGAGGCGAGTGGTACCCCTCCATGGCCTGCAGGTCGGGGCGAATGGGAACTCTGGTCATAGCTGTACCCGAAATCGCACGGAATCGGCGTGGGCGGGCAGACCTTCGGCTTCGGCGAGGGCGATGATGTGCGGTGCAACGCCGCGCAGCGCCGCTTCATCACCCGACACCACATGGAGATGCTTCTGGAAGTCAGACACCGTGAGAGCACTGCCGAAACGGGCCGACCCGAATGTAGGCAGGACATGCGATGGCCCCGCGATGTAATCGCCGACCGAAGCTGGCATCCAATGGCCCGTGAACACCGCCCCGGCGTGACGAACATTTGCCAGAAGCGCCTCGGGGTCGGCGACAAGCAATTCGAGATGCTCGGGGGCTACAGCGTTCGACAACTCGATGGCCTGCGCTGCATCACGTACCAATACGGCATAGCCGCCTTGCGCGAAGTTGGCCGCGATGTCGGCCCGTCGAGGGCTGGCTTGCGTGATAGTGGTGATCTCGGCCACGACGGCATCGAGCACCGCCTGATCCCAGCTGATAAGCCAGGCCAAGCCATCGGGACCGTGTTCGGCCTGCAGCACAACGTCGATAGCAGCAGAGCGAGCGGGCACCGTGTTGTCGGCGATGACGACCACTTCACTCGGCCCGGCAAACGACGACGGCACGCCTACCCGTCCCGCAGCAGCCACCTCACGCTTGGCCAACGACACGTAAACATTGCCCGGACCAACAATCACATCTACCGCTTTGATGCTGTCGGTCCCGAAGGCCATGGCCCCGATGGCCTGGGCTCCGCCAACGCTGTACACCTCGTCGACCCCCGCAATGGCTGCGGCGGCAAGAATGGCATCGACGGGACGGCCAAGTCGCCGATCAGGCGGGGTACACAACACCACGTCGGGAACGCCCGCAACGTTGGCGATACTGGCCGTCATGAGCACCGTGCTCGCCAACGGTGCACGACCGCCCGGTACATAGCAACCGGCGCGATCGACAGGCACGGATCTACTGCGTAGACGCAAACCGTCGCGCATGACGTCGACGGGGGGATGTACCTGGGTTTGGTGATAGTCGGTTATGGCAGCGTGTGCGGCCTCGAGCGCGACTCTCAGTGGAGCAGCGATGCGGTCAAGTGCTGCGAAGCAGTCAGCAGACTCCACCCGCAGTCTGTCGAGTTCGACACCATCGAAGCGGGCCGTCAGTTCCCGCAGGCACGCATCGCCCCGACGTTCGACATCGGCCAGAATGTCGTGAACCACCTCGACGGGCCCAAGCTCGGGAGCGACAGGTCGTGGCAACACGCGCCGAAGATCGCCGGTTACGGCGCGAAGGTCCAAGAAATGCAACATGTATCGTGCAGGCTATTCGGCCCGGCAGCTCCGACCCCAGCGCTTAGGCCAGACTGATTCCCATGCCTCTCTCCGATGACGCCGAGATGTCCTCGTTGGCCTCGATCCTCGATGATGTTCATCATCGTCTCAGCGTGCTCACCGATCGATTCGCCGCTAACAAACGCGACGACGTTCTTGCCGCGTTGTTGGAAGCGGAGCGCCAAGCCCGCGCCGCAGCGCGAGAGATCCGTCGCGCCAACCGCATGCTCTAGCCCCGTTGCAATCGGGCGCGCCCCCGGCCCGACCCGACCCGACCCAAAAATCACCCCTTACCCGACTGTAAGGAGAATAGCCTTGGTCGCGTCGGGTGGTTAGGCGGCGGTTTGGGTGAGTGTGACTTGGTAGCCGAGTTCGTGGAGTTGTTTGATGGCTCGGTCGCGTTGGTGGTTGGTGTTGGTGTTTTTGGTGAAGTAGT
>JANOSH010000050.1:0-104044 GCA_031415695.1 Actinomycetes bacterium | reverse complement strand
AAAAGGCGTAAACGACGCCAAACCCTTACCCGCCAACGTCTTAGAAATCGCCGCCGTCAACGTCGTCTTACCATGGTCAATATGACCCATCGTACCAATATTCACATGCGGCTTATTACGCTCAAACTTTGCCTTACTCATCGTGTGCTCCGTGTTTAATCAGGGTTGGTTGTGGGTTTTGTAGCGGCGGTCGGATTCGAACCGACGACCACACGATTATGAGCCGTGTGCTCTAACCATCTGAGCTACGCCGCCAGGGCGTCCCGGCGAACCGGTGCTCGAGCCCTCTGTGGGAGTCGAACCCACGACACCAGCCTTACCATGGCTGTGCTCTACCTACTGAGCTAAGAGGGCGGACGCGGAGAAATCCCCGGACCAAGGGAGAGATCATAGCGGGCAACAGGGTCGGACAAACAACCCATTTCGTTACGACACGGAGTTCTGCCTCGGATATAGCGTCATACGTCATGTCGCACCACGCCACGGCAAGACCCGCAAACCTCCGTTTGGCCGTCCGAAACGACGCTGCGGCCATACTTGCGATCTACAACTACGAGGTCGAGCGCACCACCGCCACATTCGATCTCACCCCACGCAGCTTCGTCCAGCAAGAAGAGTGGATACTCGCCAGGTCTCAAGCATTCGCTGCCATCGTCGCCACCGATGCCGATGACAAGGTCATCGGTTTCGCCTCGCTCTCGCCGTACAAAGAGCGCGCCGCATACCGGACGTCCGTCGAGAATTCGGTGTACGTCGACCGGTCCGTCCACGGACGCGGGGTCGGTCGACAACTCCTGACCGCCATTCTCGATCAAGCCGCCGAGCACGGCTTTCATGCGGTCTTCGCAAGGATCGAGGCCAGCGGAAGCGCCTCGCGTGCTCTTCACGTGGCATGTGGATTCACGCTCATAGGGGTCGAGCGCGAGGTAGGCCGTAAGTTTGGGCGATGGTTAGATGTCGCACTCATGCAATGCCTTCTGCACGAGCGAACCGCCCTCTAGCTCGCCTCTAGCTTGCCTTCGTCGCTTTGCCCACCCGGTCGAACGGCACCGTCAGCGAAGCATCAGCCGACCCGTGAATGATGGCATCACGCCGCCGCGATCGATGACGCACGTCGCGGCGGGCTACGGGCTGCTCAGATGCCAGAAACACCGGGCCAGAGATGGGGACCGGCCTGTTTCTATTAACAATCCACTCACGTAGGTCCCCGGCGCTCAATGGTCGGCTCACAAGATACCCCTGCGCAATGTCGCAGCCCATCTCTCTCAGACGGTCCCAGGCTTCGGGCGTCTCGACCCCTTCGGCCACAAGGACCAACCCGAGGGCGTGCGCAAGGCCGACGGCACTCGCGACCAGCGCCTGCTCTCTCGTTGAATGTTCCACTCCATCGACCAGCGACCGATCGATCTTCAACTCATCCACGTCGAGTTCCCGCAGATGCGACAGCGATGCATAACCAGCACCAAAGTCGTCGACCGCTACCTTTACGCCGAGATGGCGGAGACGAGCCACGACTGCCGCAGTCAAGACTGGGTCGTCGATGACAGCATCTTCGGTAATCTCGATCGTCAGCAGTTCGGCCGGCAGCTGATACGACCCAATAAGCCCGAGCACCAGATCAGGGAAGGACGGGTCGACAAGGTCGGCCGAACCGACGTTCACCGCTATCGAAATCGGCGAACCTTCGTATTGCCAGCGGCCGGCCTGGGCCACCGCCAGACCGAGCACTGCGCGGGTGAGGTTAGGCAACAGCCCACCCGAGACTGCCAAGGGCAAGAACTGGTCGGGCGTCAGCAGACCCCGGGTTGGATGTTGCCAACGGACCAAGGCTTCGACACCCTTCAGGCTCCCGTCCGAGAACATCACCTTCGGCTGGTAGAACAGAACGAGCTGGCTTGACTCGATGCCTACCCGCAGCTGCTCCAGCTGCTCGAGCTGCTCACGGCTATTGCGATCGAAGTTCGTGCTGTAGAAGCGAACTCCCCCGCCCGCCCGCTTGGCCTCGTACATAGCAACGTCGGCACGCTGCAATAGGGCCGACGGGGTATCGGCATGATCCGGGTACAACGAAATGCCTACGCTGCCACTCACCCGAAGCGCCAATCCGTCGAGTTCAAATCGCTCGCTCAGACTCTTGGTCAACCTCGCCCCAGCCTCAAACGCCCACCCCGCAGCCGGCCTGGGTTGTACGACAACGCCAAACTCGTCACCACCCAATCGAGCAAGAACGTCACCGGGGGCAAGCGTCGTGGCGAATCGTCGAGCAACTTCGCGCAGCAGTTCATCCCCGCTGTGATGACCGAGCGTGTCGTTCACTACTTTGAAACCATCCAAGTCGATCATCAGTATGGCGAGCGGCGACGACACGGACGCTGACCGTTCGACCGCCTCGGCAATCATTTCAGTGAACGCCCGTCGGTTCGGGAGGCCCGTGAGCTCGTCGGTACGCGCCTCTTTACGGCTCTCCGACAACATGCGAAGGTCTCGGACCGCCATTCCGGCCCGCACGACCGCGAGCACAATGCACAGAGTCGCCAACACGACAGACGCCACGTCGATCCGCTGGAACCTGTCGACAAGGATCAACCCGACCGCAACCGCGGCGAAGCTGAACGGCAGCAACAACGAGCTCTCGCGACGATCGCTGATTGCCGACGTAGCGAATCCTGACCAGGAGGACAACCCCACGACACAGAGCCCAATGAGCCAGACAGCGCTCACAGAACGAGACAACACATCGTTAGTCGGAGACGAGGGACCGGCCACCACCATGAGTGAGTCGGCCATTGCAAACAATAAGAGTCCAATCGTCATGAATCCCCATGTGCGGCTCCGTCGCCAACCACCGAGACCGACGACAAGGATGACAACGAGCGCCACGTCGCCGAGCCCGTAGACAACTGTAATCAACATCGACTGCATGCTGAGATCGGTTCGCGACCGCATCCAGCCCAGTGTCATCGCCGACTCAAATGCAAGTGCGCCAAACCCACACACGAGCGCATCAACCCAGGCACTTCGACGAAGCGGTCCGCTGCGCACACGCGAGGCGAGTCCGAAGAACGCAAATGGGTAACCAATCAACCGGACGAGGTCCGACACGGATGGTGAGGCGAACGACATCAAGCCCACGTATCGGGCTGACGCCAGAAAAGCGCCGACAGCCCAGGCGGCGACCGCTATTCCGATCAGCTGCCACAGCCGCGAGGCCGTGACATCGGTGGCACCGCGAGCGAAGAACAACCCGGCGGCAATGACTCCCACCAGCAAATAGCCGCCCAGGAACACAACTTGGCCCATAGGCGACGACGGCGACAATTGCAACCCATGCCCAATCACCACGGCAGCCGTCACCGCAACCATGCAAACGCGCAGAAACACCACCGCTGGTGGCTGGTCAATCGTCATCTGTTTGGGGGGATTTAGCCGACCCGAGAGAAGCACACATCCGCCTTCGAACAATCCTTCTGAACTGAAATACGACGCTACGCTGCAGACCAACTGCTTAGAGTGAAGAACTCGTCAAGTGAACGTCATCTCTGCGTACTGCCGGAGGAATGACAAAAGGCGTTCCCCGCCACAGTGACGGGGAACGCTATGTGATTGTGGGCCGAGACGGATTTGAACCGCCGTAGGCTTACGCCGGCAGGTTTACAGCCTGCTCCCTTTGGCCACTCGGGCACCGACCCATTGTGCAGCCACTGAGACTAGCGCCAAGTTGGTACTGCACTCCAGCGCGTAAGCTAGATCCCATGCCTACGTTCGATGTTGTCTCCGAAGTCGACCACCAAGAAGTACGAAACGCCGTCGATCAAGCCATACGCGAACTCGAAACCAGGTTCGACTTCAAAGGCACAAACTCCTCGATCGAACAGGCCGACTTGATCCTGACCCTCCGGTCGGTCAGCGAGGACCGAATCCGCGCCGTAAAGGTTGTGCTCGAAGAACGGCTTGTCAAAAGAGGCGTTTCGTTGCGAGGAATCGACTGGGGAAAGATCGAGGACGCCAGTGGTAGCACCGTTCGTCAGGTCGTCACGGTCAAGGTGGGCATCTCTGCTGACAAGGCCCGCGAGATCAACCGTCTCATCAAAGACAAAGGCCCAAAGGGTGTCACCAGCCAGACCCAGGGCGAGCAGATTCGTGTGAACAGTAAGAAGCGAGACGACCTGCAGGCGGTCATGACACTTCTCAAGGAAGCCGACCTGGAGCTACCCCTCCAGTTCAACAACTTACGCGACTAGCCCGAACCGGGTCCGTCGCGTCGACAAGCCCATGACAGCGGCCGACGTGCACCTGCTTTTCCGACTCAGAGTCGAAAGTCTGGGCACCAACCGGCAGTGTTTCGACTTTGAGTCGTAGAAGTGGAGTAGAAGTGGCATCGGGCGCTGGGTCGACAGTTGGGATCGACGCAGCGCTAGTCCTCGGGTGGGACCTCGGCCGCTCGACGCTGTAGCTCATTGACCACGGAAGCATCGGCAAGCGTCGTTGTGTCGCCAAGATTGCGCCCCTCAGCCACATCGCGCAACAGTCGCCGCATGATCTTGCCCGAACGAGTCTTGGGCAAATCAGGCGTGAAATAGATGGCCTTCGGCTTCGCTATTGCACCAATCTCACGAGCAACGTGGTTCCGCAGAACGGTCTCGTCTACATCGTGCCCGCCTCGCAACGTGACGTACGCAATAATTGCCTGACCCGTAGTGGCGTCGTTGGCACCAACGACAGCCGCCTCGGCCACCGCCGGATGCGACACCAGCGCCGATTCGACCTCGGTGGTCGAGATTCGGTGGCCCGACACGTTCATCACGTCGTCGACCCGTCCAAGCAGCCACAAATACCCGTCGTCGTCGAGCTTGGCGCCGTCACCAGCGAAGTAGCGGCCCGCAAAACGTGACCAATACGTTTCGCGGAATCGCTCGTCGTCGCCCCAAATTCCTCGCAACATGCCAGGCCACGGCTGCGTCAGCGTGAGATAGCCGCCACCTCGTTCGACGCGGTTACCAGCCTCGTCGACCACTTCAGCCCCGATGCCTGGCAGCGCAAAGGTAGCTGAACCGGGTTTCGTGGTCGTTGCCCCCGGCAACGGGCTGATCATTATGCCCCCGGTCTCGGTTTGCCACCACGTGTCGACAATCGGGCAGCGCCCACCACCGATGTGTTCCCGATACCACATCCACGCCTCGGGGTTGATGGGCTCGCCGACCGAACCAAGCAGCCGAAGGCTGGTGAGATCGTGGCTCGCGGGGTGCTCCGATCCCCACTTCATGAACGTGCGGATAGCAGTTGGCGCCGTATAGAACGTCGTGACCTTGTACTTCTCGATGATCTGCCACATTCGATCGTTGGACGGAAAGTTCGGCACGCCCTCGTACATAACTTGGGTGGCCCCGTTGCAGAGTGGCCCATACACCACATAGCTATGGCCGGTGATCCAACCAACGTCGGCCGTACACCAGAACACATCGGTCTCGGGGTGTAGGTCAAACACGAACTTATGGGTGAAGGCGACTTGAGTGAGGTAGCCACCGGTGGTGTGCATGATGCCTTTTGGCTTGCCGGTGGTGCCCGACGTGTACAGCAAGAACAAGAGCTGCTCGGAGTCCATGGGTTCCGCCGGGCACACTGGGCTCGCGTCGGCCATCAGGTCGTGATACCAATGATCGCGGCCAGCCTGCATGTCGACGTCGTTGCCGCCTCGCCGCACAACTACCACGTGCTCGATCGTTGGTGTCGTGGCCAACGCAACATCAGCCGCCGATTTGAGGCCAAAGACTTCGCCGCGCCGCCAGCCGCCGTCGGCCGTAATCAGGATTTTCGCTTCGGCATCGTTGATTCGATCCGACAACGACTGCGAGCTAAAGCCGCCGAACACCACGCTATGGGCGGCGCCAATTCGGGCGCAGGCGAGCATGGCGACTGCCGCCTCGGGAATCATGGGGAGATAGATGTTGACCCGGTCGCCTGGGGCTACACCAAGGCCCCTGAGCACGTTCGCGAACTTCTGCACCTCGACCAGCAATTCGCTGTAGGTGATGGTGCGGGTATCGCCCGGCTCTCCCTCGAAATGGATAGCCACCTTGTCGCCCTTGCCGGCCAACACATGACGGTCGAGGCAGTTGTAGCTGACATTGAGTTTCCCGCCAACAAACCACTTGGCATACGGCAGATTCCATTCGCAGATGGTCTCCCACTCCTGCGACCAGTCCAAGAGCTCCGCCGCCTGCCGGGCCCAAAACCCCTGATAGTCCTGAGCGGCGTCGTCGTAGAGAAACCCCGACGCCACCAGCGTTTGCCGTTTGAAACTCTCCGACGGAGGGAACTTTCGGTTCTCGAGCAGCAGGTCGTCGATTGCCTTTTCGGACATGGAGCAGATGTTACGCCCGAACCGCTCCGTGCTAGCGCGCCTTGTTCCACTCGGCAATAGTGAAGCCACCCAAACCGGCTGGATCGCACAGGGCTTCTGCCTCGCGTACACGGCTACGTGCCTTCAGCGCGGCAAGGTCGCCGATACCCGCTCGGTCGGCCCAAACACTCTTGCCTTCGTCCACCAACTCAGCTATGCCGTGCAAGGCGAGCCATTGCGCCTGAGTGGTGATCGAGGTGGGTGTCGCAAGCTGATCGAGCGCTACTTCAACCGTGATGTCTTGGGTACCGGGTTGACGAAGCGGATGCGCGCCTCGTTCGTGCCCACGATAGGTGCGCAACCAGTCTCGCCATGGCCGTTGGGCCATGGCAGCAGTAGTCGACGAGTAGTCGACAACGACGAGACGGCCGCCCGGCACGAGCCGACCGATAGCGTCATCGACCCAGCGCACTGCTCGATCCTGGCGAGGGAGTCGAGCACCGAGCACCGGACGCACGGGAGCACCCGTCGGAACCGCTACCGCCGGCCTTAGCACTTCGACGAGCTGGCCATCGTTGCCTTGTGCTACCCACGCGTCTCGCCAGCCGTCATCGAAGACCAGCAGGTCGAAAGGAATGTTGTCGAGTAGTTCGTTCGCCACAATGACATGGGCCATGGCAGGAAGCTCGGCCTGCGATGTCACGAAGCTGGGATGCCGTTCTCGTTGACGGGCCGACCGCTCCACCAACACCAACCTCAGCGCTCCAACACATTCGGGCGCAGCCGCAACCATCGCACGCGCCAACGTGCCTGGACCCGCCCCAGCGTCGACGACTACATACGGATCGGGCGAGCCCAGATCCTTCCACCAGGTGTCGAGCGCCCGCGCCACGACCGCACCGAACAGCGGGCCAACTTCCGCAGATGTGAGGAAGTCGCCCCGCCGACCCGCTTGACCGTGTACCGAATAGAACCCATCGGCCTCGTCGTACAACGCCCATTCGACAAAGTCGGCGTACGACACTGGCCAGATCGGCTCGCTCACCGAGTGCTACCCGCCGGCGGAGAAGAACGACGACAAGTCGCCAAAGCGCAGCACGGCTTGGGGAAGAACGCCGAAGAGCATGGTCGCAACCGTCGTGATACCGAGCGCAACGAGCAGATTTTGTGGAATACGGATAGGCGACTCGTCGCCATCAGGCGCAGGCTTCATCCACATCTCGCGCATGACATTGCCGTAGTACCCGAACGCAATAACCGAGTTCACGACACCAATGCTCGCCAATGCAATACCCCACGCCCCGCCCCCGCTAATGACAGCAAGGAAGACCGTGAGCTTGGCGATGAAACCGCCAGCTGGCGGTATTCCAGCCAGCGACGCCAAGAAGATCGTCATGGCGACGGCAAGACCGGGCGCGTATTTGACGAGGCCGCCGAACGAACTGATAGACGCACTACGGGTTTTCCTGGCAACAGCCAAGACCACTGCGAATGCACCGAGGTTCGTAGCGGTGTAGATGGCCAGGTAGGTAACGGTGGCTTCGATGGCTTTGGTGCCAGACGTGGAGGCAACGGCCAAGGGCATCAGTATGAATCCACCCTGCGCCACCGACGAATAGGCCAACATACGCACGATGTTGTCCTGGCGAAGGGCCATGAGGTTGCCAAGGGTCATGGTGAGCGCAGCGAGCACCCAGAAGAACGGCTGCCAAATGTTTTTTGCTGCGGGGAAACCGACCAGAACAATCTGGATAAGCCCGACGAAACCGGCTGCCTTCGATGCCACCGACAAGAACGCCGTAACCGGCGTTGGTGCACCCTCGTACGTGTCGGGGGCCCAGGTATGAAACGGCACTGCCGACACCTTGAACGCGAACCCGACGATGATAAACACCACCGACATGGCAATGAGACCGGTGTC
Source organism: Actinomycetes bacterium (assembly GCA_031415695.1). Classification (GTDB taxonomy): domain Bacteria; phylum Actinomycetota; class Acidimicrobiia; order Acidimicrobiales; family Ilumatobacteraceae; genus JANOSH01. Next base: position 95,783 of record JANOSH010000050.1, on the reverse strand, counting down.
GCCGGCCTCCTTCACATACGCAGCGATACCGGCAAGGTTCGTGGTCTTGGCCAGGCCGTAGAGGAATGACATGCCGTACAACATGACCGCAGACGCAAACGCACCAAGAAGGAAGTACTTGAGACCGGCTTCGTTGCTCTTGAGATCACGCTTGCGCCATGCAGCGAGCATGTACGACGGGATCGAGAGGAACTCGAGGGCCACGAAGATGCTGATGAGGTCGCGGCTCGACGACATCATCAACATGCCCAGGATGCTCGACAACAACAGGGTCCAGTATTCACCCTGGTAGTAGTCGCCCTCTTCGAGATAGGTGGACGACAACAGCACCACCACGTAACCGCCGATGATGAACACGGCTTTCATTACCAGCGCAAAGTTGTCGACGACGTAGCCGCCGCTGAGCATCGAACGATCGTTGCCGTCGACCGCCAGGGTAATGATGGGAACAAACGTCGCCAGGAGTCCTAGACCCGCCAGAGTCGACGTGATCCATTTGCGCGATTCCGACAAAAAGAGGTCGGCGATAATGACCAGACAGAGCGCGCTGGCCAGAACGATCTCGGGCGCCAAGGCATGCGCGTCGATGACCGGAGCGACCCAGCCGGCGGCGAGCATCATCAGCCTCCAAGGACCTTCATGGCCGAATCGACGATATTGGTCACGGCAGGGTCGAGCACCTTGAACATGAGACCTGGCACTACACCGAGCACGACAATGGCAACAAGCAGAGGCGACCAGGCCAACCATTCGAGCGGCGTGACATCGTAGATATCGGCACGGTGATCGTCGTGGGCAGCAAGGACGCCGTGGTCGTCGTCTTGGCCATGCGAATCGTGACCGTCGTCGTGCCCGTGGACACTGTGACCGCGGGCGTCATGGCCGCTCGCCACACCGCCGAACTCGGCTGTTGGCTCGCCGAACGCAGTTCGCTGAAACAGCCAGAGCAGGTAGCTTGCCGCCAGGACGGTGCCGACGGCAGCGACAACCATGTACCCGCGGAACAGGTTCACGTTGAGCCCCGGTGCCGGTTGATAGGCCGACAAAATGGCGGGGAACTCGCCCCAGAATCCTGCGAGGCCCGGCAACCCCAGCGACGCCATAACGCAAAAGCCGAAGATCCACCCGAGGTGCGGGACCTGCTTGAGTAGCCCAGACAAACGGCTGATCTCGAGCGTGTGATAGCGGTCCTTTACCGAACCGGCTACAAAGAACAACATGCCAGTAATGAGCCCGTGCGCAACCATGCCGAACATGGCGGCGTTGATGCCCATGGCAGTGAGTGTCGAGATGCCCAACATGACATAGCCCATGTGAGCGACCGACGAGAACGCGATGAGACGCTTCATGTCGGTCTGCGCCAGACAACCAAGGGCACCATAGATAATGCCGATAACGGCGAGCAGACCAATCCACGGCGCATAGGCCTTTGCGGCTTCGGGCAGGATCGGAATACCAATCCGGACAAAACCGAACGTTCCGAGCTTCAGCAAGATGGCAGCCAGGATTACTGAACCCTGGGTCGGTGCCTGGGTATGGGCGTCGGGCAGCCAGGTATGAAACGGGAACATGGGCACCTTCACCGCAAACCCGAGGGCTAAGCCGGCAAAGATCCACAGCTGAGTGCCTCGGGCGATGCTGGGTGCGTTCTGTGCGAGGAACTCCATCGAGAAGCTCTCGGCACCCGTCTTGAAGTACAGAGCCAAGAATCCGAGCAGCATAAACGCCGAGCCGAACAGGGTGTACAGGAAGAACTTCATGGAGGCGTACTGGCGCTGCTCGCCACCCCACACGCCAATCATGAAGTACATCGGCAGCAGCACGATCTCGAAGAACACAAAGAACAAGATGAGGTCCTGAGCCACGAACGTGCCAGCCATGCCCACTTGCAGAATGAGCATGAGCATGAAGAACGACTTGGCGTTGCCCGGCTCGGGAATGTGGTTCCAGCTGTAGATCATCACCAACACGGTGACAACCATCGACAGCAGGTACAACGGTAAACCAAGGCCGTCGAGGCCCATGATGAACCGGCTGTTGATCACATCGATCCAGCCACGATTTGTATAGAACTGCAGCGACGCAGCCTTGTCGTAGTCGAACTGTGCAACGGTGTAGATACCAACGGCGAGCGTGGCAACAGCAGTGACCAGGCCGACCAGCTTGGCAAGGGCTTGCTCGGCTGGACGTATAAAGATCATCACCGCCACGCCCACTAGCGGCAGAAATACTCCGAGGCTCAACAGCCCACTCTGGTCGGTCAGATGTTCCATACCAACTGGCTCCTACTTAGCCTGGACGAAAATAACGAGGGCAAGAGCGGCGACTGCGGTGGCTCCGAAGAGCAACGCGCCGTATGCCTGAACCTTGCCGGATTGCACTGGACGCAACGCTCCACCCGCACCACGAGCAGAACGGCCTGAACCGTTTACTACACCGTCGATGAGCCCTTGATCGATGAACCGATACACGAAGCGCCCAAGAAGCGCCGAAACCTTGCCAACGGCGTTCACCAATCCGTCGATGACGTTCTGGTTAGTCCAGTTGGCCAGCTTGGCGATGGGGTGCGCCACAGCGCGCACAATCACCTTCTCGTACAACGCGTCGAGGAAGTACTTGTTCACAAGAAAGCTGTGCAGGTCACGCAGGACGAGTATGCGCTTCGTAAGCCCGAACAACGGACCCGACCGACGCGAATACAGCTGGCGGCTAATGAGGAATGAAATGGCGGCACCAAAGAGCCCAAGTACAATGGAGATGGACGCCTTAGCCCACGAGAACGGGGCGTGATCCACGGCGGGTGCCACACACGCAGAGCCCGGTTCAGGCACGATGCCTCGCCCGCACTCGGGTTCGGCTGCAGCGTGACCCGCATCACCCTCGGCCGCGCCGGCAGGAGCCACCGGTTCCTCGCCGGAACGAATGAGACGAGACTCGCCCTGGCCTGGTTCGGCACCAATCTTCACCAACGCTGAGGACGGTTCTACCCATTCGGTGAAGTATTCGGTCTTGAACGGCGCGGCATTGAGATAACCCGAGAAAATCGCGAGCACGGCGAGAATGACGAGCGGCACAGTGATGAGCGGTGGAGATTCATGCGGGCCGTGCGCTGCACCGGCATGGGAATCGCGAGCGTCGTGCGCGTCATGCGCGTCGTCGTGATGTTCGCCTCTCGCTGCACCCCGGGGCTCGCCGAGGAACGTGAGGTAGATGCAACGCGTCATGTAGGCGGCGGTCATGAAAGCGCCGACCAACCCGATGTACATGAACGTGTTATAACCGTTGTGCCCGGCGTTATCGATGATCTCGTCCTTGGAGAAAAACCCAGACAGGAACGGCACACCGGCAAGGGCCAGCGTCGAGACCAAGAACGTGTAGAACGTGAACGGCATCTTTTTTCTTAGCCCGCCCATGTCCTTCTTCATATCGAAGGAGTGATGCGAGCCCGAATGACTGACCGACCCGGCACCGAGGAAGAGACAGGCTTTGAAGAATGCGTGGGTGAAGATGTGGAACACAGCAGGTGTCCATGCGCCCACGCCGAGGCCCATGATCATGTAGCCGAGTTGGCTGACAGTGGAGTACGCCAAGACCTTCTTGATGTCGTTCTGCACGAAAGCCAAGAGCGCGGCAATCAAGATGGTGATGCCACCAATCACTGCCATGTAGTTCCAGCTGCCACCGGGAATATCGAAACCGATCCAGAACACCGGGTACAGCCGAGCAACAAGGAACACGCCGGCCACGACCATGGTGGACGAGTGCAGTAACGACGACACCGGCGTAGGGCCAGCCATGGCGTCGGGAAGCCAGGTATGGAGCGGAAATTGACCCGACTTGCCGATGGCTGCAACGAACAGCGCCACCGACGCCCAGAAGATGACCCGCTGCGAGCCAGTACCCGACAGCGCCCATTCCGAAATGCCACGAATCGACAGTGTGCCGGACGCCCCAAGCAGAATTGCCGTGCCAACGAGAAGCCCAATGTCACCCACGCGCACCGTGAGGAACGCCTTGAGTGCGGCTCGGCTATTGGCACCATCTTCCCACCAATGACCAATGAGCAGAAACGAACACAGGCCCATGATTTCCCAGCCCAAAATGAGCTGCACCATGTTTTCGGCAATAACCATGGCCAACATGCCGCCGGAGAACAGCGTAAGAGCGGCGAAGAAGTGGGTGTATCGCCGGTCGTCTCGCAGGTATTCAAGTGAGTAGATCTGCACCAGCGTGGAGATGAACGCCACGACAACCAGAAGCATCACCGCAAGGCCATCGACATGTTGACCAATACCGAAGTTGATGCCGCCCGACTGCCACCAATTCCACGAGCGAATCACCGGCTCGACAAACGTGACAGCTTCCTCGGCCTGTGGCAGGAGCCCACGACCGAATGCAGACAATGCATGCGCGCCCGGCTCGCCAGCGTTATGCACATGTTGGATCCACTGGTACGCCGTAGCCAACGAAAAGCCCAACGACAACGCCATGGACGCCACACCGAGCTCGCTACCCTTCATCGGTAGGCGTTTGCCAAACCCAATGATCAGAGCAAAGGCAACCGCAGGGATGACGGGAATAAGCCACGCGTGTTCAAGAAACCACATGGGTCAGCCCTTCATCTGTGACAGCTCGTCCAACGCTATAGAGCGCCGGTTCCGATAGATCAAAAGCACAATGGCCAAACCAACTGCCACCTCGGCCGCAGCCACCGCAATGACGAACAGTGCAAACACGTGGCCGGCGGCGTCGCCCCCGTTGCGATACGAGAACGCCAACAAGTTGATGTTGACCGCGTTCAAAATTAGCTCGATAGACATGAGCACCATGACGCCGTTCTTACGAGCAAGTACGCCGTAGACGCCGATACAAAATAGGGCGGCCGACAGCAAGAGAAACTGGTTGAGCAGCATGATCAGTCTCTCCGAGCCAGGACGATTGCGCCGATAGCCGCGGCCGTAAGCAGAATCGACAGTGCCCAGAATGGGATCGAGTAGGTAGAAAACAGCGTGTCGCTCACGTCGCTTGTGGGGACAGGGACCACGCCGGTGGGAAGGCGCTCGTCGCTAAAGGCATCGACGACGACGTAGCCGACGGTTCCAAGAAGCAACGCCGCGACCAGGACCGCCGGGGCCCGGTTGGCGTTGTCGGTATCGGTGGACTTACCAACCTGAGCCCGGGTAAGCATGGTGCCGAACAGGAACAACACCATGACAGCACCGATGTACACCAGCACCTGGGTGACGGCGACAAACTCGGCTGCTAACAAGATGTAGATAGCAGCAGCGCCCGACAACACGACTACCAACCACAGCGCAGCATGAACAACGTTTTTGGTAGTGACAACTCGCAACGCAGCGCCAACCATCATGACGGCAATGATGGCGAAGCTGATATTTTGGGCAACGCTCTCGGCAGCAAGAACCATTACTTCTTGCCCTTCTTGTCGGCCCCAACCTCGAGTTCGGGGGCTTCGGGAACGGTCTCCATCCACTCGCCAAGTTTGTCCTTATCGTGGAGCAAATCGGCGATGCGGGTTTCGGAATACTCGTACTCGGGGCTCCAGAACAAGGCATCGAACGGGCATACCTCGACGCAGATTCCGCAATACATGCACAGCGCGTAGTCGATATCGAAGCGGTCGAGGGCAGCCACAGTTCGAGGCTTGCCACCAGCGCGGCGAGGGGGAGCTTTTTCCTTGTGACCCTCGATGTAGATGCACCAATCGGGGCAACTACGAACGCACAGCATGCACACCGTGCAGTTGTCTTCGCGTAACGCAATAACGCCGCGGGCTCGTACGGGCGGTGCTTCTTTTTCGTGTCGAGCGCCGGCGGCACCGTACTGAACGGTGTCGGCACCTTTCACCATTGTCTTGATCGTGGTCTTGAGTGTGAGACCAAGGCCGGTGATTACTCCAGGAACAATGCCCATGTCAGAACACCACCTTCAAAATGGCCGTAACCGCGATATTGGCGAGTGACAACGGGATAAGTACCTTCCAAGCGAACTTTTGGAGCTGATCTTCGCGGAAACGTGGGTAAGTGAACCGCACCCAGAAGATCACAAAGCCGAGAGCCATCATCTTGCCGAACAGAATGAGAGGTCCAACGACGTTCATCCAATTGCCGACGCTGCCGATACTGTCGGCGCTCCACCCGAACCAGCTATACGGCAAGCCCCAACCGCCAAGGAACAATGTGGAAGCAATAGCGCAGAATGCCCCAGCAGTTGCGAACTCGGCGATAAAGAACGTGAGGAACCGGAACCCCGAGTACTCGGTCATGTAGCCGGCAACCAGCTCGGATTCTGCCACTGGCATATCGAACGGGTTCTGGGTGAGCTCGGCTTGGACCGCAATCATGAAGATGACGAAAGCCACGAATTGGGTGAGGATGTAGGGGTTCCCCAACCAATCGATTCCGAAGATCGAGCCCGAGTTTTGCTTGACGACGATGCCTTGCATATCAAGCGTTTCGGCCTGGATGACCACGCCGAGCACTGAGAGCACCATGGGAAGTTCGTAGGCAATGAGCTGGCCTGCTGCTCGCAGGCCGCCCATGAGCGAGTACTTGTTGGACGACGCCCAACCGGCCATGAGAATTCCAAGCACCGATATGGACGACAATGCCAAGGCAAGGAAGACACCAGCCGTGATGCCCTGTGGACCGCCATGGAACACGGCGTCGGGACCGAACGGGACCACAATAAATAGAACGAACGTGGACACCATGACAATGATTGGTGCCATCGCGAAAATTCGACGATCGGCCCGCTCGGGGATGATGTCTTCTTTCTGCAGAAACTTCCCGACCTCGGCGAGTAACTGCATAGAGCCGTACGGCCCTGCCTCCATGGGTCCGAGACGGCTCTGCATGAAGCTGACCATCTTGAACAGATAGACGTAGACGAACGTTCCTGCCGGCAAAAGCACGGCCAGGAGCACGCCAACAACCCGAAAGATGGATTGGCCCCAGTAGGGAACGGTTACCGACAACATGCTCACCGGTCGATGTCTCCCAAAATGAAGTACAGGGACGACAGAATAGTGATGACGTCGGGGACGTAGACACCACGAAGCACCCACGACGAGATGGACACGTTGTTGAAGCTGGCCGAGCGGATCTTTACCCGGAATGGGCCGGTGTCACCTTTCGAGACGACGTAGTAGCCCATTTCGCCAAGCGGGTTCTCGGTAGAGACCCAGGCTTCACCTTCGGGCACTTTGATGATTCGCGGCACCTTGGCCATAACTGACCCGGCCGGCAAGGAATCGAGCAACTGGTCGACAATGCGAGTTGACTCGCGGGTCTCCTGCAACCGCACCCAGTACCGGGCGAAGCTGTCGCCGTCGGGATGGGTCCACACCTTCCAGTCGGCCTTGTTCCAGGCCATGGGTGACGGCTGATCGCGGCGCAGATCCCAATCGACGCCGCTGGCTCGCAAGTTGGCGCCGGAAAGGCCGTACTGTAACGCCACAGCAGCCGGGATGATGCCGATACCCCGCGTACGATGCTGAAAGATTTCGTTGCCGACGAGCAGCGTTTCCATCTCGTCACAGAAGTTTCGCATCTTCTTCATGACGGCTTTGGTTTCGTCGATCCAGCCAGCAGGCAGATCGTCTTTCAGGCCACCGATACGGTCGAAGTTCGGGTGGAAACGGCCACCGGTAGCCCCCTCGATGAGGTTGAGGACATACTCGCGATCGCGAAAGGCGTAGAACACCGGTGTAACGGCCCCAAGCTGGGCTGCCATGTCTCCGAGGAACAATGCAATATTCGAGATACGCGACAACTCGAACAAAATGGTGCGGATGTACTGGGCCCGAGGCGGTGCCTCGACCTCCATAAGCTGTTCGGCTGCCAGAATGAACGGCACCTCGTTAGCGAAGCTGCCGAGCCAATCAATCCGGTTGATCAATGTTGTGACCTGCGGGAACGATCGAACCTCGGTGAGCTTTTCGTAGCCACGGTGCATATAGCCGCACACCGGCTCGGCCCACACAACCTGTTCGCCGTCGAGACGAGCGACGATACGAAGCGTGCCGTGGGTTGCTGGATGCTGTGGACCAATGTTGAGGGTCATACCCTCGGTCTCGATCTCGACGTTGACACGCGAGTCGGCAGCTTGCGCGGCGATATACGCCAACTGATTCCGATCGGACATCAACGTCATGTCGACGCCTCCTCGGCGGGCTCTTCGGCAGCGTCCTGGTCGAATTCGGCGGGAATGGGTTCGACGTCGACAATGCCCGGCCAGGGCTTCACCATTCGAGCGAGCAATGGGAAATCCTTGCGCAGCGGATGGCCTTCGAAACCCGTCGGCAAGTACAGATTACGAAGGTCCGGGTGATCGACGAATGACACGCCAAACATCTCGTGGGCCTCGCGCTCGTGCCAATTGGCACCGGCATACACGGGAATCCACGAGTCGACAGCAAACGGTTCATCGGGAACGTCGGCCTTCAAGGTGATACCGAGATGGCTCGACGAACTCATTACGCGGGCCAGCATCTGAAATCGGGTGTCGCCGCCGGTGTATCCCTGGACAACCTCGGTGGAACGCTCGGGTGGTGGCTCGGTTGGGTCGTCTTCGCCCTTGCCAAACGGCGACGGCAACCAGTCGATCATCGACAGGAAATCAAAGTAGTCCATGCCAAGGTGGCTTCGAACGGCGTGGCCAGCGGCGCGCCAGGCATCGGTACGAACCCGAACCCACACGTCGAGCCCCGGCTTGATGTACGACCCGACGACAGCGTCGCCAAGAACCTCGGTCAGTCGAGCGACGAGGGCTTCGCGAGCGCTATCGGTTGCAGTTTCAGCCGTCGACGACAATTGGGTCACCTCGCCATTTCTTGCCCATGTCCTCGTTGCGAATCCGTTGCTGGAGTAACACGATGCCTTCGAGCAGCGCCTCGGGACGGGGCGGGCAACCTGGAACATACACATCGACCGGAATGATCTGATCGACGCCCTTAGTGACCGAGTAGCTATCCCAATACGGCCCGCCGCAGTTAGCGCACGATCCCATCGAAATGACGTACTTCGGCTCGGGCATCTGGTCGTACAACCGACGGATCGACGGGACCATCTTGTCGGTAACCGTGCCCGAGATGATAACCACATCGGCCTGACGTGGACTCGCCGGCAATGGAATGACCCCAAGGCGCATGACGTCATAACGCGGCGACGCAAACGCCGCGCCCATCTCGATGGCACAGCAAGCAAGACCCCACTGGTAGGCCCACAACGAATAGGACCGGCTGGTGTTGAACAACCATGTAAGCGGTTTTGGTAGCTGCCCTCGATCGACTATACCCACCGCAAAAGCCCCTTCCGCCAGGCATACACCAAACCAAGGAGCAGCACGAACACAAAAATGCCCATCTCGATGAGGCCAAACGCACCATATTCCTCGAGTCGAGTGGCCCAAGGAAACAGAAACACCGCCTCGACATCGAAGATCACAAACAGCACCGCAAAGATGTAGTAGCGAATCTGGCTCTGGGACCAACCGTCACCTACAGGGTCGACGCCGCTCTCGTACGGCATCATCTTTCCCGGGTTTGGCTTGTTGGGTCGGATGAGGCTGCCGAGGCCGAGGAGCATGGACACCAAAGCGACCGCCGTGATGCCAAAGATGACGATCGTGAGATAACTCCGCAGAAACTGAGACATCAATCGCGAACATTACCTGCCGAGGTGAACCTGGGAACAAACCTGCGGCTAGAAGACCGCAAGAACGATGTACAGGACAGCTACCCCGGCAGCGGAAAAGAAGGCCGAAGCAACCATGGCGACCCGCCAGACCGACCACGCCAGCGGCGCAGAAACGAGGCGGATTTCGCGTCCACCGTGGGCCTTTGCATGTACGGCATATGCCCACACTTCCCACGGATTCGAGTAGTAGCCGAGTGCCTCAGCCCTCTTGGCCATCGATTTCGAAAACAGTCCCACCACTCCCCCGAGCGCGCCAACGCCAAGTGTCCACGCAAGATACGTGGGCAGATATGTCGGTCCGAACACTCGATGTTGGAAGACGTGTACCGCTTCGTGTTTGAACAGTGGGCGGCCAGGCCCCTGATCACAATTACTCATCACCGGCCCAACCGTCATGGCGAAATTGCCGCGCGGACGAAATCCTTGGGCGTAGCGAACCACGCTCGTACGCCCGTCGGATGTCGACGGGCGAGATCGCCACACAAGGTTGACGGCCTGGACAAGGCACGCCAGCGTTGAACCCGTGAGCCCCCAGGTGACGTCGGCAACGAACTGAAGCACGCCGCGACGCCGCCAGTCGTAGGTTCCCAACGAACCGCTCACCCAACCCGACATGCCGCCAACTAGGGCCGCCCCTATCTGTAATCCGGCCGGTGTTGTAAAGATCGGCCGCCACACCAGTGCGGGAACGACGTCGAGCACTGCAGCCGCCAACGAAAAACCGGCACCGGCAAGCCAGCACACGCCGCGTTTGTTGTTACCAGCAGCGAGCAGAAGACTCGTCCACATCAGCGCAAGAAGCGCGCCCGCCAAGGACGATATTGCGGCTTCGAGCATCGACCGACGCGTCATCGTCCCAGTGTAGGAGTACGTACACTTAGCCGATGGCCAAGCCGCCGTTACCGCCTCCCGTTCCTCCGGAGATTGAGCGACTTGCACGACTGATCCCTGGCTGGGCCAACGCGACAATCACGTGGCGCATGCTGGCGGGAGGTATCACCAACACTAACTACCTGGCAACGCTCGACGATGGCAGCGCCTTCGTGCTGCGGGCGCCCGGTGCTCGCAGCGAACTCTTAGGCATTGACAGGGCAGGTGAGGTCGAAGCCTCCATGCGTGCCGCTCAGATCGGAGTTGGCCCGGCGGTCATTGGTGAACTCCCAGAACTCGGCACGCTCGTCACACGCTTCATGCCTGGAAGCCACTCTGAGTTCACGCCCGAGCGGTTACTTGTCGTCGTCGACCTCCTCAAGCGGTTTCACAACAGTGGCCCTCTCAAGCATCGTTTTCCGATTTTCCGGGTCGTCGAGTGGCACGCCCGTGATGCCGCGCGACTCGGCGTTGCCACGCCGAGTCTTTTCGAAGAACTCCATCGACACAGCGCCAGGATCGAGCAAGTATTTTGCGCGCGTGGCGAACCGGTGGTTCCCTGCCACAACGACCTACTACCGGCCAACGTGCTCTTCGACGGCGATGATGCAGTTCTTCTCGACTTCGAGTACGCCGGGATGAACAACCGCTACTTCGACCTCGGCAATCTCAGCGTCAACTCTGAGCTCGATGAGGAAGCCGACGCGGGGTTGCTACACACCTATTTTGGGCGCGTCACCCAAGCCGATCATGCCTGTCTGCAGCTCATGAAGATCATGAGCGAGTTCCGCGAAGGCATGTGGGCCGTCGTGCAACAAGCCATTTCGGAACTGAGCACCACAGATTTTCGCCAGTATGCCGACCAACGACTCGAAAACTGTCGCCGACTTATCGAGCAGCCGCAGTTCGAACAGGCATTGATTGACGCCTCTGAAGTGGCCACGCCAATTCCCTCGGTGACATCTGAATAAGATTTCTTGATAAATACTTGCGAGTAGCATCAATGAGATGCCATCTTGCTGATTTCTTGAGCAATTTCAGAGTTATACGATTCAGAAAAGCCCTAAACAGACCAGTGCATGAATTGCCGTTGGGGAAGTTGAGGACTTTGTGAAATCAACTCGCCAGAACACGCCTTTGACAATCGCCCGATTTCACCACTACGTGCGGCCCTACCGCAGGCTCATAGCGGTCACTCTCGGCTGCGAGGTCCTCGGCGTCGGCCTGCAACTTTTGCTCCCGTGGCCCATGAAGCTCGTTATTGATCATGTCCTCGGTTCGGCCGACCTTCCATCGAGTTTTGGATTTATCACCCGCCTCGGACCCCTAGGTCTTGCGATGGTCGCCGCGGCTGCTGGAACGTTTCTCTCGCTCATCGAGAGCCTCATGACGTACGTCTCTTCGATGACATCGGCCCGAGCTGGCGAGTACATCGCCCGCGACATGCGGTCCTCTATTCTGCGGCGACTGCAAGTGCTCGGACCCGACTTTCACGAGCGATACGACACCGGCGAGCTTTCCAGTCGGCTCAGTACCGACGTGAACCGAGTGCAGGACAATGTGCTGCTGCTTGCCACCGGTGTCATCCCCGATGTGGCCTTGCTGTTCGGAATGCTCACTGTTGTGAGCTTCATCGACGCCCGGCTCGCACTTGTCGTAGTGATCGTGCTGCCGCCCCTTCTCGGCTTGACTCGTTTGCGTCGCAGGCTAACTCGAGACGCGCAGGCCAAAATGCGCCAAGCAGGCGGCCGACTCGAGTCGTCCACGATAGAACACCTCCGTCATCTGCAACTCGCTCAGATGTTCACACAGGAAGGTCACGTTCGCGGCAAATACGCATTGGTCAATGACGATCTCGTCTCGGCTTCACTCGTAGCCAATCGAGTCCAGGCTCGGTTTCGCCCACCCACCGACCTAGTTCTGTCGATCGGTGCAATGGTGGTCATCGTCTTCGGCGTCACCCAGATTCGCTCAGGTCGCTTGACCACCGGAACACTTCTCGTCGTCCTGTCCTACCTGGGGAATGTTTACGGACCGATACGCCGCCTCGCCGGTATCTCCGCTGCTTCGGCTCGTGCCTCGACCAGCGCTGATCGGATTTGCGAACTGCTTGACGCCCAACCGAGCGTCCGTCAGAGCCCTTTGGCAATGCAGCCAACATTTCACCGTGAGATGCGATTTGATGGCGTTGTTGCTAGCTATCCCAATGGTTTCGAAGCGCTCGCGGGAATCAACCTTTCAATCAAACCCGGAGAACGCATCTGTATTGTCGGCAGAACTGGTGCTGGGAAGAGCACTTTGCTATCGCTAATTCCCCGCCTGATAGATCCGAGCAGCGGCAGTATCAGCATTGACGGTGTCCACTTGGGTGCAGTCGATCTGGAATCTTGGCGAAGCCTCATCGCAACCGTCCCCCAGGAACCAGATCTCTTCCGAGGCTCGATCGCCGAGAACATAGCGTTTGGCCGTACAGGCGCAACGTGGGATGAAATGATCGAGGCGGCACGGTTGGCGCTAGTCGATGAGTTCGTGGCGAACCTGCCAGACGGCTACGACAGCGTGGTGGGGGCCGACGGTACCCGCCTTTCGGGTGGACAGCGAAGGCGCGTTGCCCTAGCGCGCGCTCTCGTGCGACAAACACCAATTTTGCTCCTCGATGAACCGACTGCGGGGCTCGACGGGCATTCAGAGGAGTTGGTCATCGACTCCATTCGACGAGCGAGCGTGGGCCGCACCTGCATCACGGTCACTCACCGAACCGACCTAGCCCTCGAGTGCGACCGAATCATTGTGCTTGAACGCGGTCACATTATCGAGATGGGTTCACCGCAGGAGCTGCTTTCGGCTCGCGGCCATTTCTTCGGAATGCGGACAAGGCAGGCAACTGCGCGCTCCGAGTATCTCTAATCAACGACAAGGAGGTGAAACATGTCAAAAGCAAAATCAGGTTGGTACTCCGGATCCCACGGGAACGGTGGTTCCAAAGGAGGTAAGTCCAAGGGAGGCTCCAAAGGGGGCAAATCCAAGGGAGGTGGTGGCTCACGCGGCGGCTCACGCGGCGGCTCAGGTGGGGGCTCCGGTGGGGGCTGCCATTAAGTCCCAAAGCAGCTAGTAGTTGAGGGTCAGCGGAACGCGTGCCGCTGACCCCAACGTTCTATGATTTCTCAACAGACAGGGCGAATAGGTTTGACACAAGAACCACCGAGAGACCGGGCGCAAGGAACTGTTCAGTGGTCGTTTCAACCGGGTGAACCCATCGTGCCCGGTTATGTTGCTTGGACATGTCTCGGGCGTGGAGAACGCTGCGAGACGTGGCTCAGCTGGTCACTCGTGCGGACTGCCCCTGCTGTCGTGAAGCTCTTAGGTCCGAGTGAGGTCACGAAATCCCGGTCGATCTCCGCCCTGACTCGCGAGGCAGGGCTACTAGCCAAGCTGAGCCACCCGTTTCTTCCACGGCTGTATGAAGACGGCACGTCCACCGATCACCCGCATGTGGTACTCGAGTACGTAGAGGGCCCGACCCTCGGGAACGTTCTCGACTCCGAAGGCCCGTTCAGTCCGACTGATGCCACAACTATCGGTCTCCAGATCTTGATGGCCCTCGACTACCTGCACAGGTCCGGACTAGCACATCTAGATGTGAAGCCCGACAATGTGATCTTCCGAGATGGCCGCATCGTTCTGATCGACCTTGGCCTTGTGCGTCCGATCGGCTCACCCGCACCCTCGGGGCCAGTTTGGGGAACCGAGGCATACATGGCTCCTGAGCAGGCCTCTCGCAAGCCCGCGACAGCGGCCGCCGACATATACGGACTGGGAGCCACGTTGGCCGAATTGGTCACGAATCGTCGGCCACCACTGCCCGGCTCTGAACTCCGATGGCGACCCGCTAGTGGCGCTGGCAAGCGCCTAGCGACGGTGATCGAAGCACTTCTTCACACTGACCCCGACCGACGCCCTCGCTGCGCTCGATCAGCGATGGTCGCACTGCGAACAATTCGACCGACCATCGAGCCGCCGTGGCCGGCGTTCGTCGACCTCACGTCGCCGCCACCGAGCGCCTAAGCCGCTGTCCAGCCGTCGCCCATCCAACGAGTGCCCGCCCAACGTGTACCGGCCCAACGGGTCCCATTAAGATCTCCGGCGTTGGGATCATCGAGCTCGCCGGCCGGGGCGGTTCCGGAACGAAGCAGCACCGTTAGAGCGTTGACGGGGAAGTCAACGTCATCCTCGTCGAGAGCATCGCCATAGTTGACCATGCCAGCGCCTTGCTCATTCGTCGCCACCCCAGGGATCGGCGTGGCGGTAAGCTCAAGCCGGGCACGGACCATCGACGGAGTCAGGTCGGGAAGCTCCTCCAACAGCATCGCTACAAGGCCGCCAACAAGTGCGGCAGCCTGCGATGTACCGCTACCCCGGAACAACTCCTTGCTGACTCGCGCCTCGGGAAACTCAGAGTCCAGGAACGAGCCAGTATCGCGAATGCTGAGGATACCAACGCCGGGGGCGACGAGATCCGGCGACCTGCCGGTTCCACGGCTCGAGAATGCAGGCATCTTCGGAGACCCGCTCAGTACATCGGCTGCTCCTACGGCAAGAACGACTGGACTCGCGGCCGGAGCGTCGAGCTTTCCGGTCGTTGTCCCGCCATTCCCGGCTGCGGCAACAACGACAATGCCGGACGCAACCGCCCTCTCGGCCGCCACCATCACTAGGCGACCAGCAATCGTGTCGGGCGGGTAACCAAACGCCATGACCATCACCCGAATGTTCAGACCATTGCTCTGCGAATTGGAGATCGTGGCGTCGATTGCCCGCAAAATCAGCGACAACGACGTACGGCCCTGAGCATCAGAGACGTTGGCGCTCACCACTCGAGAACCCCGAGCCAGGCCTTTCACTCCTCCAGATTTCCCGATGAGCAACCCGGCCATGTGGGTGCCGTGCCCCACTTTGTCGTATACGGCTTCGGAACCGGGTACCAGTTGGCCAGTCGTCGGTGACAGAAACAGCAGTTGCTTGACCTCGAGGCCCTTGACCGGCGCTACACCCGAGTCAATGAGAGCGATGTCGATTCCCTCACCATCAGCCTTGGTGTCATCCTTTTCAATATTCATGGCCGCACGAATCACCTTCGAGTCGGCCGATCCGGACGCCGACGCCTGAGGCAACGGCACCGCGGACTTCAAGCTGACAGTGGTATCGACGGCGACTGATTGAACACCCGGAGTCGCACGGAGTCGCCCGACTGCATCGGCAGGCACGTCGGCCACCCCGCCATCGAGCACATCCAAATCGTCGACCCACAGCCCGCCCGCCTTGAGTACCGCTGCCTTGGTTAGAGCTGACATGCCCGGATCACCGGCCATCACAACTCGGACCATGCCAGGTGGCGACGCAAATGCCGCTATCGACGGCACGCCACCCACAAGCAGCGCCGCTGCGATCACAAACCAGTATTTTCGGACCCGCATCATGACAACAAGTATCAGCTATCACCGTTCGTAACGACTTCGCTACTACTAAAGAACCAACCAAGTGTCGCCGAATTGGTTCTCGAAAGGGTCAGGATCCGCACTCGATTGGGTCTGACGACCTACCACGTGGTGATCTGCCAGCCAAGCGCCACTTTGGAGCGGATCGACGTTGTGTCACAACACGGATCCGCTCCAAAGCCAGTCGCTTGCTCCGCCACTAAGCCAGAAAGCCGCGAAGCAGGGCTGCGGTGGACTCGACGTGGGCCTCCATAACCTTACGGGCTCGTGCCGGGCGGCGCGCGAGTATCGCTTCGACAAACGCGACATGGTCGTTATCGGAATGCTCGATGTTTCGAGCCAGTACCGGAATGGCCGCCAGCATGTCGTCGAGACGAGCTTGAACATCGGCGACGGCGACGGCGAGCGACGCAGAACCCGACAACTCTGCGACAAGCAAATGCAGCTGCGAATCAGCGGTACGACGAGCAGTTGGTCGAGCGGTCGAAACGGACTCGAGTGCTGTTTCGAGCCGACTGCGCTGATCGAGGTCAAGCTTTTGGCGCGCCGCCAGCTCGGCCGCACCGGGTTCGACGACTCGGCGAAACGCCAATGCATCGTGAAGCAGCGGGCCCATAATGCGTGCTGTAATTTCTGGCGTCGCTGACTGGCGTAACGACGTGTCGTACACGACGAAGGTTCCACCAGTCCGCCCTCGCCGACTCTCGACAAAGCCTGCCGCATGTAGCGCCTTGATGGCCTCACGAAGTGTCACCCGACTCACATTGAGCCGTTCAGCCAGTTCGCGCTCGGGCGGCAGCCGTTCGCCTTGCAACACGGCGCCAAGCTTGATGGCCTGGGCAAGCCGTTCCACGGTTTGCTCGAACGTGTTACCGGCCTTGACAGGTCGAAGTATCACCTCGATTGTCATGTTGGCCTACGCCTGGTCCAGCACCATGTCGACTAACCGGTGGGCGCCAGACCGGCTGGACTGCACCTCGGTGACCGTGCGGCCAAGCATCGACGCGGCATCGACACTATTGCGAACAAGGTCGGCGTCGCCCACGCTGATCCACCGCTCCACGATCTCAGCAGTGACTTCCGGGTGAAACTGCACGGCGATAGTGCGGCCAACCGAGAAGCCCTGGCAGGAGCGAGCGCTCGTGGCGAGAATGGTTGCACCCGGTGGAGGTTCGAAGCGATCGTTGTGCCATTGGAACCACGGGCGGGCATCGATAACGCCATCACCAGCCGTGGTGGGATCGACGTCGAACCAGCCAATCTCGGGCAGGGGTGCCCGGGTCACCCGGCCGCCCAACGCAAACGCCGCGAGCTGAGCACCGAAGCAGATGCCGAGAACCGGGATACCGGCGTCGTGAGCGTTCCGAATCAGTTGGGCCTCGGCCGCGACTGACTGCCCGACGGACGGCCAGTAGACGGACCATTCCGAACCGAGCGAGACAACCACATCGATGCCATCGAGGGAAGCGGCCGTTTGGAGAGACTCGCGATACACGGTGGAGATGGCGAACCCGCGGTTGATAAGGCGCTCGGCAACGAAGCCGGCATCGTCGTCATCGACGTTGGCGAACACAAGAGCGCGCATCGCTAGATCCTCTCGAAGTAGCGGCGGCGTTCCCACTCGGTCACCGAACGGTTGAACGCACGCCATTCCTGCTCAGCGGCGTTAAGGACATGATGGTGCACCTCGTCACCAAAGCAGGCGCGAGCGGTGACCGAGTTACGCCACAGTTCGATGGCGTCGACGATGTTCCAAGGTATTCGGGGCAGATCTTTGGACTCGTAGCCGTTCGATAGGTACGGGTCGCCCGGTTCGATTTTGTTTTCGATGCCGTGGAGGCCGCCGGCGAGCTGCGCGGCGAACGCGTGGTAGCCATTGGCGTCGGCTCCTGGAATTCGACACTCGACTCGCATCCCCTGCCCATGTCCCACGACGCGAAAACCCAACGTGCGATTGTCGACACCCCAGCCGACCGCCGTTGGTGCCCACGAGTCGGGCTGAAATCGTTTGTAGCTGTTGATAGTCGGTGCATACAACAGCGAGAACTCACGTGCCGTAGCCATGAGCCCGCCGAGGTACCAGCGAAATGTGTCACTCATATGGTGGGCGTCGTGGCCTGCCATAACCGAGCGGCCACTAGTCCACAAGCTCGAATGAATGTGGTAGCTCGAACCGGTATCGTCGAAGTCGTACTTCGCCATAAAGGTGATGGAACGCCCATTCAGCGCGGCGATCTCCTTAGCCGCGTTCTTGTAAAACGCGTTGGCGTCAGCCATCTCCAACGCCGGCATATAGGTCATGTTCAGCTCGTGCTGTCCCCGACCGGCTTCGCCTTTGCTCGTTTCGACCGGCAGACCAGCGCTCTTGAGGTACCGACGAATCAGCCCGACGATGTACTCGTCCTTTGTGGTCTGGAGAATGTGATAATCCTCGAGATACGACGAGTGCGGCCGCAGATCACGAAAACCCTTAGCCGAGGCCTCCTCATACGTGTCGTAAAATAAGAAGAACTCGATCTCGCTACCAAACATCGGCGTGAACCCGTGAGCCTCGGCCTTGGCGATCTGGTCGCGAAGTATCTGGCGCGGCGAAACAGGAATCGGCGTGTCGTCGGCGACCTCGACGAGATCACAAAAGACCAGAGCTGTTTTTTCAATCCACGGGCACAGCCGTATGGTTGTTGGGTCAACGAGACCCTTCATGTCGCCGTAACCGAGGTTGTAGTTGGCGAACCGGTACCCCGGTACGGCGTTGTTGTCGATGTCGGTGGCAATGAGGTAGTTGCAGTTCTCCGTGCCTTCGGGAAGCACCACCTCCAAAAAGAAGTCGCCGTCGCAACGCTTGCCGACGAGACGGCCCTGATGATCCGGAAAGACCACCAGCACGGTGTCGATCTCGCCCGAACGAATGGCTGATGTGAGCTGTTGGGTAGAAAGCGGGCGGTTGCGTCCCGGGTCCATGAAGTCTCCTATTCCGGCGTGGTGTACGCAGCAGTTATGCCGCCGTCGATCAACAATGATTGTCCAGTCATGAATGAACTGTCGTCGCTGGCAAGGAACAGAGCGCCGTTGGCGATCTCTCGGGCTTCACCGAAGCGTCCCATGGGGATATGAACGAGCCGACGATTTCGTTTGGCGTCGTCAGAAAGGAACTTTGCCAACAACGGGGTGAGAACCGGGCCGGGGCACAAGGCGTTGCATCTGATGCCTCGACGGGCGTAGATGACCGCAATTTCACGGGTCATGGATAGCACCGCTCCCTTGCTGGCCGTATAGGCAATTTGAGGGGTCGCGGCTCCGAGATGAGCAACGAAGCTGGCCACATTGATGATGCTTCCACCGCCGCTGGCAAGCATTGCTGGAATACCATGGCGACAGCACCGAGCCACGCCGGTGACATTGATGTCGAGAACGGCCTGCCACGTTTCATCGCTCGTGTTCACCGGACCGTCGTCGTCGCCGGGGCTGATGCCGGCGTTGTTGTACAAGATGTGGAGTCCGCCAAAGATTCCCACCGTGGCACTAATGGCAGCGGCCACACTGGCGTCGTTCGAGACGTCGCAGCGCACCGAAGCAGCGGTTCCCCCAGCAGCGACGATTGCGTTGACAGCGTCGTGGGCCGGCATCGTATCGGCGATCATTACTGCGGCACCTTCGCTCGCAAACAACTCGGCAGCCACGCGTCCGAGTCCTCCGGCGGCACCGGTAATGAACGCGACTTTTCCCTGCAGACGACTCATTGCGCTGTGGTTCCTTCTCCCCAATTGGTCTGTTCCCATACACTAAAGCACCGTGAGCGCCATTACGCCCGAGCGAATCGAAGCGGCGAGAATCGCCGGTCTCGGCGTAGTACGCCACACACCGGTAATCGAATCGCTGTCGCTGTCCGAACGGTATGGCGGCACCGTCGTACTCAAGGCCGAAAACCTTCAACGGACGGGCAGTTTCAAACTTCGCGGCGCGCTGGCCAAGGTGGCCGAACTTGGTCCCACTGCGCAATCCGGCGTCGTGGCCGGTAGCGCTGGCAACCATGGGCAGGCACTGGCATATGCGGCCCGGGTACGAAGCGTGCCGTGCGAGATCTTCGTGCCGAGTGGCGCTTCGATCTCCAAATGCGAGGCGATCCGCAGCTACGGCGCACACGTTCATGAAGGGGGCGACTCGGTCGACGAGGCAATTGCCGCGGCCCAGGCTCGGGCTGTCGAACTGAACGCCACCTTTGTGTCGCCCTACGACGACGAGGGTGTGGTGGCTGGCCAGGCAACACTCGGGCTCGAGCTCCTCGGCGACATTCCCGCCATGTCCCAAGTGTTGGTTCCTGTCGGGGGCGGAGGCCTCATCAGCGGAGTTGCCGTAGCAATCAAGCTCGCCCGACCCGATGTGAAAATTGTTGGCGTTCAGGTCGAAGCATGCGCACCCTATGCCACAGGTGTCACACCCACTGGTCCCATCAATACGTTGGCCGACGGCATCGCAGTCAAGCGACCCGGCACGATTACACGCCCTCTGATCGAACGTTACGTCGATGAGCTTTTGATCGTCACCGAAGACGAAGTAGCCGACGCCATGATGTTCCTCATGGAACACGCCCACCTCTACGTTGAAGGAGCCGGGTCGGTCGGCGTGGCGGCGCTGCTCGCCAACCGTGTGCCGCGGCGAACAAGTGGCACCACGTGCCTAGTGCTGTCGGGCGGCAACGTTGATCTCGGCGTGCTCCCCAACCTCATCAGGCGTCAAGAGACCCGATCCGGTCGTCGGCTCATCCTCTTTGCACGGTTGACCGACCGGCCCGGGGTCCTGGCCAAGCTGTTGACCTTGGTTGGCGATTTTGGTGCCAATGTCATCGAGGTGGAACACGTGCGCGAAGGAGTCGAACTGCACGTACGACAGACCGGTATCCAACTCGCTATCGAGGTTCGAGACCGAGCGCACGGCCAAGCATTGATGTCCAAACTCGACGCTGCTGGATACCAAGCGCGCGAGGTTCACGACACATGACCGGTCCTGTTATCGCTATTCCGAGCCGCTACAGCGACCAGTCCACTGGTTGGCGCGTGCCAACCTTCGCCAGCGGCTCGACGTATTGCGAAGCAGTGGTGCGCGCCGGCGGATTCCCCGTAATCATCACCCCAGACCCGGCTGCAGTCGAACAATTACCCCAGGTGCTCAGCCGTTTTGATGGCATTGTCCTACCTGGCGGTCCCGACGTTGACCCTGGCCGTTACGGCCAGGACCCCCACCAGACCCTGTACGGAGTGCGTCACGAACACGACGAGTTGGAACTCACCTTGACCCGTTGCGCGCTCGAACTTGGGCTACCCATTCTCGCCATCTGCCGAGGACACCAGGTGTTGAATGTTGCGTTGGGCGGCACCCTTCACCAGCACATCAGCGACGGCGAAACCAGCGTTGCTCATCGTTTTGCGCATCATGACGTCAAGCTCGTCGCTGGGTCACGTACGGCCCTTCTTATGGGCACAGTGCGTCCAATCGGGCATTCGGTCCATCATCAGGCAATCGACCGTCTCGGCGAGGGACTCGTGGTCACAGCAACCGCCGCCGACGGCGTCATTGAAGGCGTCGAGTTACCGAACTGCTGGGTCGTTGGAGTGCAATGGCACCCGGAGGACACGGCCGCCGTCGACGTTGAACAACAGCGGCTCTTCGATGGACTTGTCGCAGCCGCTAGCGCGTTTCGTGCAGGGCTAGAAGCCGAGTGCCGGAATGGCCTTGTCGGCGAGGTCGACGAGCCAACTCGGTAGCACGCCCGCAACAATCGTGAATGCCAACGCGGCGACGAGGCCAACCCCAGCCGACAACGGAACGCGAATCTTCTCACGAGCCTCGTCACCCGATTCGGGATCGGACAAAAACATGGCCACAACGATGCGTAGGTACATGAAGATCGACACCGCTGCACACGCCATAGCGAGAACGGCAAGGCCGTAACTGTTGTTGTCGACTGCAGCACGAAGTACACCAAGCTTGGCAATGAAGCCCGATGTGAGCGGCGTGCCGGCCTGAGCAAGGAGGAAGATAGCGAACACGAACGCCAGAACGGGGCGCTCCTTTGCCAGACCCCGATAACTCGCCAAGCTGTGATTGCCATCGCCGGTGCGGCCGACAAGGGTGACGACACCAAAGCTGCCGAGCACCATGATGGCGTAGGCAGCGAGGTATACCAGCGAACCCGATACCCCAGATGCGCTTGCCGCGTGAACGCCCAGCAGTATGAATCCGGCATGACTGATTGATGAGTAGGCGAGCATGCGCTTCACGTCGGTCTGAACAATGGCGACAAATGACCCGACGATAAGGGTGAGAATGGTCATCACCAGGACCGCAGGACGCCAGTCGGCTACTCGACTAGAGAACACGACGACGAACACACGGATAAGCCCGCCGAACGCCGCGGCCTTGGCCACCGATGCCATAAAGCCAGTTACAGGCGACGGTGCGCCTTCGTAGACGTCGGGAGTCCATTGCTGGAACGGTGCCGCCGCCACTTTGAACCCGAGCCCAACCAGCATGAGCGCAAAGCCCGCCATGAGCAGGCCGTTATCGAACACCACCGTGGTCGACAAGAAGCGTGCGATGACCGTGAAGTTCGTGGAGCCGGTAGCACCATAAATAAGCGCCATGCCGTACAGCAGGAACGCCGACGCAAAGCCGCCCAGTACGAAGTATTTTACGGCCGACTCTTGGCTGCTGCTGCGCCTGAGATGGGACGCAGCCATGGCGTACAGCGTGATGGACAAAATCTCGAGCCCAACGAACAGGACGAGAAGATCGTTGGCCATCACCATGATGATTGCGCCTATGGCAGCCAACAATATGAGCACGAAGTTCTCGACGCCCTCAAGACCTTCACGCCGCACGTAATCGTCGGTGAACAGTACCGTGAGTAGCACCGATGCACAGATAAGGATGGTGAGGAACGTTCCGAACCCGTCGAGGGTGAGCGCACCACCGACCAAACCCTTTGGGCCGTCGGAGATCTTGTGCCACAAGACAATGGCCATGGTGCCCGCAGCGCCAGCAACAACTGCGGTCATGAGGGCGTGAGCACCTCGGAACCAACGGCCGGGGAACAGGGCTCCCAACAACAAAATCGCCAGAGCACCGCCCAAAAGAACAAGCATGGGGCTAAGAGAGAACCAGTCGATGTTGGGTCCAACAAACACCGGCGAGGGTTCGGCTTGCACTGGGAGCATTAGTGCCCCTCTCCTTCAGTGGCATCGGCAGAGTCCGGGTTAACGAAGTTAGGTACCTCGGCCTCGACTCGTTGCAAGATGCGCGTCATGCTCGGCTCGATGCGGTCGAGCATCGGCTTGGGATAGATGCCGCATACCACGATGAGAACGGCGAACGGCAACAGAACCAAACCCTCGGACAGCTTGAGTTCGGGGAAGGTTTTGTTGGCTTCGTCGGGTTCGCCGTGGAACACGCATTGATACGCCCATAACAGATACAGCGCCGCAAGAATGACCCCGACGGTGGCAACAACTACATACCAACGTGCCGTGCGGAAGGAGCCGAGAAGGATGAGGAACTCGCCCACGAAGCCGTTAAGGCCCGGCACGCCGATCGACGACAACATCACCAGGGTGAACGCGCCAGCAAAGATTGGTGCCACTTTTTGCAATCCGGTGAGTTCACTGATCTGTCGGGTGTGACGCCGTTCGTAGATCATGCCGACCATCAAGAACAGCGCACCTGTAGACACACCATGGTTGACCATCTGGAGCACCGCGCCGTTTCCAGATGTCGTGGTGAGTGCGAACGTGCCGAGCACGATAAAGCCCAGGTGGGCGACCGATGAGTATGCCACCAGGCGCTTGAGGTCGGTTTGCATCGTGGCGCAAATGGCACCATAGATGATGCCGATTACCGCCAGCACCATGAGCCCGTGCCGGTAGTGATGTGAGGCCTCGGGGAACAGCTCGATGCCGAACCGGATGAGGCCGTACGTACCCAGCTTGAGCATGACCCCAGCCAGAATGACCGAGCCTGCAGTTGGGGCCTGTGTGTGAGCGTCGGGGAGCCACGTGTGGAACGGCACGAGGGGAACCTTGACCGCGAACGCCACAGCGAAGGCTAGGAACAAGAGGCGAGCCGACCGGTACGGCAACGAACCACCGGTGGTGAGTTCTACAAGGTCGAACGTGTACCTGCCGTACTCCTTGTTGTACAACGCGGCCGTCGCCACCATTGCCACCAGCATTAGCGCCGAGCCGGCCACGGTGAACACAAAGAACTTTGTCGCCGCGTAAATGCGTTTGTCGTAACCCCAGCCACCAATGAGGAAGTACATGGGGACGAGAACGACCTCGAAGAACAGAAAGAACAACAACAAGTCGAGCGAGACAAAGCTGCCGATGACCCCAGCTTCAAGCACGAGCAACCACGCGTAGTACGCCTTCTCATTGTGGTGAGGTTTGACCGCCACAAGGGCCAAGGGGAACAAAATGCCCGAGAGCACCACCATAAACAGCGAGATCCCGTCGATGCCAACATGCCAACCGGCACCCCAACTGGGGATCCATTCGTGCTTGCTCTCGAACTGGTAGCCCGCCTCGCCCGCTCGGAATTTGGCCAACAAATAGATGCTGAGTGCCCCGGTGCCGACGGTAAAGAGCAAACCCACCAGGCGGGTAATTTCCGGCCGACGACGCGGCAACGCCGCAACCACACATGCACCGACGAGCGGTAGGAGGACCAGCGCGGTGAGCAGCGGAAAGGGAGAGGCAACAGCCTCAGAAGCCAACAACATCACAACACCCCTCGGCTGACAAACCAAACAAGCAACAGCACGGCACCGATGCCAATACCCGCGGCGTACTGACGGACGTAACCGGTCTGAATCTTGCGAATGATATTGCCGATGTCTTGCGTGTCGTTACCGATCTTGTTGACCAAACCGTCGACGACCTTCGCATCGGCGAGCGCTGTGACCTCGAACAGTTTGCGACCCGGCCCACCCATGAACGACGAGATCACTTCGTCGTATCGCCAGCCCCGAGCCAAGATTTCGGGCTCGATCGCCGGACGCCGCTTCTTTTCGTAGATGGAGTACGCAACTGCGATACCAATCAGCGAGGCAACAGTTGCGGCAATGGCAAGACCGAACTTGCCGCCTGCTGTAACGCTCGAGTGGTGTTCGAACTCGCCAACGACTGGCTCGAGCCATTGCTCTAGCAACTTGGTGCCGTGAGTAAATGGCAGGTTGAGCCCGCCGCCCACTGCGGCAAGACCGGCAAGTACAACGAGGGGCGCCAGCATGATCCACGGGCTCTCGTGGGGCTTGAAATCGCCATGCGCACCGTGTTCCTCGGCGTGCGACTCCCAACGAGCGTCGCCGAAGAAAACCATGATGACCTGGCGAGTCATGTAGTACGCCGTGAGCAACGCCGTAACGAGCCCTACCGCCCACAGCACGGGGCTTTTACCCCAAGCACCGAGGAGGATTTCGTCCTTCGACCAGAAGCCAGAAAAGGGCGGCACACCGGCAATAGCCAGCCAGCCGATGATGAACGTGATGGCCGTGACCGGCATGAGCTTGCGCAACATACCCATGCGGCGCATGTCTTGCTCGTTGTGCATGCCGTGGATAACCGATCCCGACCCGAGGAACATGAGCGCCTTGAAGAAGGCGTGGGTCACCATATGGAAGATGGCGGCGACATAGGCACCTGAGCCGACGGCAAGGAACATGTAGCCAAGTTGACTGATCGTGGAATACGCCAGCACTTTCTTTATGTCGTTTTGGGCCACTGCGACGGTGGCTGCGAACAGTGCGGTTAACGCACCGACAATAGCGATGACGGTGCCGATCTCGGGCACTACATGAAGCACGCTGGCGGCTCGGGTCATGAGGAAAACGCCGGCGGTAACCATGGTTGCCGCGTGGATGAGGGCCGATACCGGGGTTGGACCTTCCATGGCGTCAGGTAGCCAGATGTACAACGGTAAC
Organism: Actinomycetes bacterium; assembly: GCA_031415695.1. Classification (GTDB taxonomy): domain Bacteria; phylum Actinomycetota; class Acidimicrobiia; order Acidimicrobiales; family Ilumatobacteraceae; genus JANOSH01. Next base: position 69,726 of record JANOSH010000050.1, on the reverse strand, counting down.
TGTGCGCTCTTTCCGGCGGCGCCGATAAACAAGAACAGGGCAATGGCAGCTGCAGTTGTGTTGCTGAGGCTGTGTGCATTCTCTTTGAGATGCAAGTAGTCGAGGTTTCCCAAGGCCTGGAACGTGAAGAACATGGCAACCATGAACCCCCAGTCGCCGACACGGTTGGTTACGAACGCCTTCTTGCCAGCAGTGGCGGCCGAGTCGCGGGTATGCCAGAAACTGATGAGGAAGTACGAGCACGTGCCCACACCTTCCCAGCCAAGGAACGTGACGAGCATGTTGCTACCAAGAACGAGCATCAGCATCGAGAACACGAACAGGTTCAGGTACAAGAAAAACTTGGAGAACTTCGGATCGCCATGCATATAGCCGATGGCATACAGGTGGATGAGCGTGCCGATGCCGGTAACGAACAGGGCCATGGTGATCGACAGCGGATCGGCCAAGAAACCGAAATCAACCGTGAGGTTGCCAGCCGGAATCCACGTGAAGAGTGTCTTCACATACTCACGTTCTTCGGGCTCGCGGTTGAGCAGCGCAAAGAACATCGCCACCGTCACGCCGAACGATGATGCCGCCATGAGCGTTGCGAGACGACCAGAGTTGGGTTCGCCCAGACGGGGGCCAACAAGCAATAACAGGACGAATCCGAGGAGGGGAAGCGCTGGGATAAGCCAGACCATTTGCAACATTGCGCTATCCCTTCATCGTTGCGACATCGTCGGCGGTAGCGCCGGGCTGTCGTCGCAGGAGCGCCACGACGATGCCTAGTCCGACAACAACCTCGGCGGCGGCAACCACCAGCACGAAGAACACCACGGTCTGGCCGGCAATATCGTCGAGTGCTTTCGACAAGGCCACGAATGACAGGTTGACGGCATTGAGCATGAGCTCAACGCACATAAACATGATGATTGGGTTTCGTCGAATGAGAACTCCCACAGCCCCGATGGCAAACACCACCGCCGCGAGCACGAGATACCACGTGGGCGTGGTTTGAACGGCCAACATCACGACGAATCCTTGTGCTGCTTGGGTGGTTTGCGGGCCAGCATTACCGTGGCAATGACAGCAACGACGAGGAGCACGCTCGTTGCTTCGAATGCGAACACGTAGTCACTAAAGACCGAACGTGCCAGGGCCTTGATGTTTTCTTCGCCACCTGCAGCGGGGTCGGTAACGGTGCGCGCTCCGGTAACACGACGTTCACCGCCGGTAAGAATGGCGGCGAGAAGCAGTCCCACCGACGCAATTCCGACGACGGCCGCCATGGGACGCTGACCCCCAAGCCGATCGGCCCGAAGACTTTCGACCTTATCGACACCGAGCAACATAATGACGAACAGAAACAACACGACAATTGCGCCTGCGTAGACAATGACCTGTACTGCGGCGAGGAATTGAGCATCGAGGGCAAGGAACAGTACGGCAACCCCGAACAGGGTCATGACGAGCGACAGCGCACTATGGACCGGATGATTTCGAACAACGACGCCAACAGCGCCGACAAGAATGATCAGGGCCGCAACGACAAAGACGGCAACTTCAACCATCAGGCTTTCTCCTCGGGCTGACGTACGCCGTAACCAAGTTCGCCGCTCCAGCCAACCTCGCCGACGAAATCGGCGTCGCCGCCTGGCGACGTAGCGCGCATCCACGCCGACGTGTGCTGGTCCTCGCCCGGCCGCCAGTCTTCCCACGGCAGGTGCTGGGGAAGGCCGGCATCGTCGACGACCAGTTCGGCCTTGGTGTAGATGGCGTCCTTGCGGTTCAGGAAACTGAACTCGAACATCTTGGTTTCCGTGATCGCTTCGGTGGGACATGCCTCGACGCACAGGTCGCAATGAATACAACGCAGGTAGTTGATCTCGTAGACGTACCCGAACCGTTCACCCGGCGACGTAGGGTTATCTGGATCGTTATCGGCACCACGAACGTAGATGCAACGCGCCGGGCAGACGCCGGCGCATAACTCGCAGCCGATGCATTTTTCCATGCCGTCTTCATACCGGTTGAGCACATGGCGACCATGCAACCGTTCGGGCTTGTCAGCCTTCACGTCGTGAGCATCGCCCTTTTTACCGTGGGCTTCTCGACCCCCCGAATACTCACGGGTGACACGGCTGTCCTTGCGCCAAATCTGCCGGGCGGTAATAGCGAATCCTGCGAAGTAGCCCATCAGTAAGCAGAACCTTCCGCTTGTCGGTTGCGAGAACTCACTCGCAACGCCGCCGTGAACAGTGCAGCACACACGAGGAACACCACCATGTCGATAACCACCACGATGAGTCGATTCCAGCCCTGGTCTTGAGCCACCCGCAACGAGGCAAGAAGCATGAGCCAGGCCAGCGAGATTGGGATGAGCAGCTTCCAGCCGAGATTCATCAACTGGTCGTATCGCAAACGAGGAAGCGTGGCTCGGAACCACACATACATGAACAAGAAGATAAACAACTTGGCGAAGAACCACACGATGCCCCATGCCCATTGTGGGCCGGGCAAGTTGCGAAGGAAACCAAACGGTGCCTGGGGTCCACCGAGGAACAGCGTCACGATCAGCGCCGACATCGTAATGGTATTCATGAATTCGGCGAGGAAGAAAAGGGCGAAACGAATCGAGGCGTACTCGGTATTGAATCCACCCACCAGCTCTTGTTCAGCCTCGACCAGGTCGAACGGCGGTCGGTTAAGTTCGGCGGTAGCGGCCACGACAAACACGAAGAACGGCAAGATGCCGGTAGCGACAATGTTCCAGTTGGCCAAACCAGTTTGAGCGGCCACGAAACCTGTTGTTTGCAACGTGCCTGTGACGAGCACGACAGTAAGGATCGATAAGCCGAGTGCCGCTTCGTAGCTGATCATCTGAGCCGAGGCCCGGACCGAACCAAGAAGTGGATACTTGGAACCCGACGCCCACCCGGCCAGCATGATGCCATACACCGCAATAGAGCTCATGGCGAGAACCAGAAGAATGCCGACGGGTGGGTCGGCCAACTGCAGCAGTGTGCGATGACCAAAGATGCTGATAGTGCCGTCGCCGTCGGCGAAATCGCCACCGATCGGGATGACGGTAAAGACAAGGAACGCCGGAATGAGCGACAGATACGGTGCGAGTTTGAAGACGAACCGATCGGCCCTTTCAGGTACAAGATCTTCCTTGAAGAAGAACTTGGTTCCATCGGCAAGTGTCTGCAGCAGACCCCACGGGCCAGCCTTGTTCGGGCCGACACGGTTCTGCATACGCGAGATGACCTTGCGTTCGAACCACACCATGAGCATGGTGGCAACGAGAAGAAACACAAACGCAACGACGACCTTGAGAAGTACGACGAGCACAACGCTCACATCGATGTCACCACCGAGAAGGGGATCAAGCGCGAAGATCATGCTAGATCGACCTTTACGTCGTTGGTTACCGCGTGGATGTCGATGAGATCGCTGATCTGATCGCGTTGGTTAGCGGCAACCGCAACCAGACCCTGGGGCACGGCGTCGTCGGCGAAAACCGGAATCGTGAGCGTACGCCCCGACCTAGCGGTGATACGAACGCGGGTGCCATTGATGGCTCCAAGGCGGCCTGCATCGATTGGATGGAGCCGAGCATGAGCCCCGCGGCTGAGCTCGCTGAGCGACGGCGACGTTCGCAAAGCCACACCTTCGTCATACAGATTGTGGCCGACGACTAGACGAAGGTCGTAGCCCCCTCGAGTGGGCGGCAGCGACGACGAGTTCGACAACGGCATGGAGGACGGGGCGAGCGCGGCGACGAGTGCCATATACAGATCGTGCGCATCGTCGAGCGATTCGATGCCAAGGTCGCCGCCAAGTCGGTCGGAGAGATCGCGAGCGATCATCCAGTCGGGCCGGCTCACACCCTTGGGGTTTACCTTCTGCGTGAGCGGCAAGACACGACCCTCGATATTGGTCGTGGATCCGGCTCGCTCGCCATACCCCGCGGCAGGGAGTACCACCGTAGCCATTGCCGAACTCGACGTGAGGAACGTATCGATAGCGATAATCGAACCGGCACCCGCCAAACCTTGACGGGCAAGTTCGTAGTCGGGGAAATCACTGAGCGGATCGGCGCCGAGCAGCACCAGACACCCGATGTGACCAGCCGCCGCGTCACGAAGAATTCCTGCCGTGTCGCGGCCACCGTCGCCCGGCGTCAAGCCCGCTTGGATGGCTCCGACGATGTTGCCACGTCGCAATGCCGGCAGCACCTTGAGGCCAGTAACGCCGGCTTGCAGCGTCGCGAGAGCGTCCATGGTGAACGTTGGGCTTTCGGCCAAGTTCGAACGGCCAGCAACGACTACAACCTGTCCCTTTGCGAGCTGTTCGGCTTCGTCGATGAGAAGCTGACGCACGGCACCGGCCTGCTCACCAGGAGCACTACGGATGCTCGTATACGCATACTTGGACAGACCAGTCTGGGTCGGGCTGATTTCGATGAGTCGAATTGTGCGCTTCTCGGCCGCGTCACGAATGCGAAGGTACAGAACCGGAAGTTCTTCTTTGAGATCGGGCCCCAGCAGAACCAGTGTGGACGCCGAGCAGGCCTCGGTGATCGAAGCTCGGGGTAGACCAAGCAGTTCGACCGGTAGACCGTCACCGAGCTGCGCATCGACGTGCGGGGTGCCGATAACGCGCTTGGCCAGCCGGGCCCACGCCGTTGCGTCTTCGTTGGCCAAACGGGCGCCGCCGATTACCGCGAGCTTTGTTGGTCCGCCGTCGGCAATTGCCTTCTTGATGAGCTTGGTGGCGGCGTCGAGCGCTGCGTTCCAGGTGGTGGTGGAGAGCGAACCGTGAGCGACGACAAGCGGGTCGGTGAGACGCTGGTCGCTGTTAGGCGACTCGAAACCAAAGCGACCTTTGTCGCACAGCCAACCCCAGTTGACGTCGTCGTCGTCGTGGCCTTGGTAACGCAGTAACTCGTCACGGCTCGACTGGACAACGGTCTGGCAGCCAACTGCGCACGTTGTGCACGTCGACCGGGTTTGGTCGAGATCCCACGGACGAGCTTTGAAGCGATACGGCTTGGCGGTCAACGCACCAACCGGGCAGATCTGGACGGTGTTGCCGCTGAAGTACGACGAGAACGGATCACCTGGGAACGTTTGGACCTGTGTGTCGTTGCCTCGTGACGTGAAGTGGATGAGCGGGTCGCCGGCAACTTCCTTGGCGAAACGGGTACACCGGTCGCACAGAATGCATCGTTCTCGGTCGAGGAAAACGAGATCACTGATGGGGATGGGCTTTTCGTAGTTACGCTTTGCCTCGACATACCGACTTTCGCCTGGTCCGTGGCTGAACGCCTGGTCCTGTAGCGGGCATTCGCCGCCCTTGTCGCAGACTGGGCAGTCGAGCGGATGATTGGCGAGCAAGAACTCGAGCACACCCTCTTGGGCTTTCTTGACGGTCGGGGTATCGGTCAAGACAGCCTGGTCGGCCGAGACCACAGTCATGCACGACACAACCATCATTGGACCCCGCGGGCCCTGCACCTCGACGAGGCATTGACGGCACATGCCGACAGGAGCCATGCGTGGGTGGTGGCAGAACCGTGGAACGAAGACGCCTGCGTCTTCGCAGGCATCGATGACCAACTGACCAGGGTTGGCCTCGTGAGGCTTGCCGTCGACCGTGATCGACACGGTGGTCTTAGGCACAGGTGCGGGCACTGTGGCTTCAGTGTCAGTGTCAGACATGCAACGATGCTCCGTGCCATTCAACGCCGTCGATGGGGCGTCCATGTTGGATGTAATGCTCGAACTCAGGGCGGAAACGCATAACGGCCGAGGCAATTGGTGAAACGGCAGACGGGCCAAGCGGGCAGATAGTCGTTTGGCGAGGCGGCCAAGCCAACCCTGGTGAGATGTTGTCAGACACGTCGAGCAGCAGATCGAGGTCGTCTTGTCGGCCGTGCCCGTCGATGATTCGTTTCAGAATCCGCTCGAGCCAGGTGGTTCCCTCGCGGCACGGTGTGCACTTGCCGCAGCTTTCGCGAGCGAAGAACCGCACGATTCGCCAGCAGGCCTTGACCATGTCGGTGGTTTCGTCCATCACCACGATGGCCCCCGAACCGAGCATCGAGCCAGCCTTATCGACAGTGGGTTTGTCGAGAGGAAGGTCGAGGTGTTCCTCGTAGAACCACATGGCCGACGCGCCGCCGGGGATGAATGCTTTGACCTTGCGACCATGACGCACACCGCCGCAATACTCGGGCGCTTCGATGAGCATCCGAAACGTGGTCGTACCGTTAGGAACTTCGAAAACTCCTGGAGTATTGAGGTGGCCCGACACCGCGAACATTCGCATACCCGTTGACGTTGGAGCACCTTCATCGTGGAACGCCTGCCCACCCTGGTTGATGATCCACGGCAGATTCGACAGCGTCTCGACGTTGTTCACAATGGTGGGCTGCATGTACAAGCCCTTGCTGGCGGGGAAGAACGGTGGCTTGAGCCGCGGCATACCGCGGTTGCCTTCGAGACTCTCGATGAGAGCGGTTTCCTCGCCGACAATGTACGCACCGGCACCCCAGGTGAGAGTGATGTCGCAGCTGAAATCGGTACCGCACACGTGCTTGCCTACGAGCCCGTTTGCATAGGCGTCGTTGACCGCTTGAGCAAGACGTTCCTGTGCAAAAGCCATTTCGCCCCGTACATACAAGAACGCATGGTTAGCGTTGAACGCGAAACACGCTATGACGATGCCTTCGATGAGCTGGTGCGGATCGAGTTCCATGAGCATTCGGTCTTTGTAGGTACCGGGCTCAGACTCGTCACCATTGATGACGAGGTAGCGAGGGAAAACCGTGGGCGGCAAAAAGCCCCACTTTGTTCCGGCCGGGAAACCTGCGCCACCCCGGCCTTGCATCGCGGAGGTTTTCACCTCGCCATGCACCTGTTCGGGGGTCATGGACGACACGGCCTTACGCAAGGCGACATAACCACCGGAACGTACATAGCCGTCGTACGTGTACCCGTCGGCTTGCTCGAAACGGCTGGTAACAATCTTTGGTCCGGTAGGCACAAGCCCAGGCACCAGATACTGGCTCATGCTCATCGTTGGCCGCTCTCCGCCGCTAGGCGATGGACTCGTCTGCTCCGCTTCGCTGCGCGCTCGCTCATCGAGAATCGACTTTCTTTTGGGCCTGTACCGCTATATCGGTCCAGCGGTCAGTAGTTCGCTGGCGAAGCCGGGCGAGGGTTCCATGCGGCGGGATCTCGTGGTCGAGCCGACCGTGGGACAGGTCGTCGATAATGGTGTCGAAGTCAGCGCCGGACACCTTGTAGCGATATCGGTAGTTGATCTGCAACGCCGGCGCTTCGGTACACGCGGCGATGCACTCGACATCTTCGAGCGTGAACATGCCATCGGCCGTTGTACCCCCAGCGTGAACACCCAGCTTGTGCTCGGCATGCTCGAGCAGTTCCCAACCGCCCATCAGCTGGCACGAGATGTTGGTGCACACGTTGATGCAGTATCGCCCGACCCGCTCGAACTTGAACATTTCGTAGAAGCTGGCCGTACCAAACACCTCGGCTGGCGTGACATCGACAAGATCGGCGATGTGGGCCATGGCGTCCTCGGCGACATAACCGTCTTGCTCCTGCGCAAGATGCAACAGCGGGATGAGTGCCGACTTCGGCCGTGGAAAACGCCCGATAATTTCGCGGGCAATGGCGACGTTGCCGTCGGACAAACGAGCCATTAGCGATCAACCTCTCCGAGCACAGGGTCGACCGACGAGATCACGGCGACAGCGTCGGCGATGAGCCCGCCGCGCATCATGTGGGGCAGTGTTTGGATGTTCACGAAGCTCGGTGCCCTGACGTGGATGCGATAGGGCTTGGGGCCTCCGTCGCTCGCGATGTAACAGCCAATCTCGCCGCGCGGGCTTTCAATCGCCACGTACACCTCGCCTTCGGGCACTTTGAAACCCTCGGTGAAAATCTTGAAGTGATGGATGAGCGCTTCCATGCTCTCGTCGATTCGACCGCGCGGCGGTGGCGTGACCTTCTTGTCCTGGATGCGGTAGTTTCCCGCCGGCATGAGGTCGAGAATCTGACGGACAATTCGCATCGACTCACGAATCTCGTGAAGTCGGATGGCGTAGCGGTCGAAGGCGTCGCCGTAGCTTCCAACAATGACATCGAACTCAACCTGCGGATAGTTGAGGTATGGCATGTCGCGGCGAAGATCCCATGCCAGTCCGGTGGACCGCAAGATGGGCCCGGTTGCTCCGAGGGCAACGGCCTCTTGCTCGGTGATGACGCCAACGCCTTGGAGCCGATCTCGCCAGATTGGCTGACCCGTCATAAGGATCTCGTACTCTTCAAGGCGAGGTACCAGCGAGTCGAGAATGTGCAAAACATCGTCTCGCCAGCCGGGAGGCAAGTCGGCGGCCACGCCACCTGGTCGGATGAAGTTGTGATTCATTCGCAAGCCGGTGACCTTCTGGAAGAACCGGAGCACTTCTTCTCGCTCACGCCAGCCGTAAATCATCATTGACACGGCGCCAAGATCCATTCCGTTGGTGGCCATGAACAGCAGGTGGCTCGACATGCGGTTGAGCTCGGAGAGCAGCATTCGCATCCACGTGGCTCGCTCGGGAATGTCGCCATCGATGCCGAGCAGCTTTTCGGTGGCCATCGAGAAAACGAGTTCGTTGTTGAGCGGACTGGCGTAGTCCATCCGGGTGACGTTGGTGCCGCCTTGCAGGAACGAAAGCTCCTCGCCTGTCTTTTCCATGCCCGTATGGAGGTACCCAATGACAGGCTTGCACCTCAGCACCGTTTCACCCTTGAGTTCGAGCATGAGACGTAGCACGCCATGGGTTGACGGGTGCTGCGGGCCCATGTTAATGATCATGGTTTGATCTTCGGGATCAACGTCGATGTCGCCGATTGCAGCGACCTCGGCCTCGCTGAGACGAAGAACGGCACCCACCTCGCGCAACAGTTCTTTTGCGGTCAACTCGTGGCGAGGCTTGATCTCCTGGGCGGTCTCGCTCGTTTGGGCGATACGGCTTGTCATTATCGGGTTCCCTTGAATTGCACGGGGATGCGACCGACCTCGTAGTCCTTACGGAGCGGGTACCCAACCCAATCCTCGGGCATGAGAATGCGAGTGAGATCGGGGTGATCGGTAAACGTGATGCCGTACATATCGAACGCTTCGCGCTCCATTGCTTCGGTGCCGGGCCAAATATCGAACGCGCTGGCAAGAACCGGGTCGGACGCTGACAATTGAACGCGAACCCTCAACCGTTCACGCCGAGTAATCGACAAGAGATTCAGCACAACTTCGAAACGTTCGGCCGTCACCGTGTCGGGCAATGGCCGGCCTGGGTGCGTGAGGTAGTCGACTCCACATAGGTCGGCGCACATGGTGAAACCGTCGGCGACGAGGTGGCGTAGGACGCCGAGATACTGCGCAGCCGACACGTGGATGACTTTTTGGCCGCGGCTATACGTGACGAGGCAGCCGTGCATGGTCTCGGGCGCGGCCTCGGCGTGATCGGCCTCCAGTGGGGTGGCCTGAGTGGTATCGGTCATGAATCAGCGCCTTGACAAGGAGATCGGGACTGGTCGCCCACTAGCTGGTTGCTCGTCGATGTGCACCAGTGCGCCGCCGCCATTCGCATTTCGGCGCCGCAAAATCTCGGTGTTCTCGATCATGCCGTGCAACGTGGTGATGGCGTGGAGCAGGGTCTCGGGCGTAGGTGGGCAGCCTGGGGCATACACGTCGACAGGTACGATTTGGTCGACGCCCTGGACGATTGCATAGTTGTTGAACATGCCACCCGACGATGCGCAGACACCCATGGAGATGACCCACTTGGGGTCCATCATCTGGTCGTACACCTGACGAAGCACAGGAGCCATTTTCTGGCTGACGCGACCGGCAACAATCATGAGGTCGGCTTGACGAGGCGAGGCTCGAAACACCTCCATACCGAAACGGCTTATGTCGTAGTGGGCGGTGCCGGTAGCCATCATCTCGATGGCGCAACATGCCAAGCCGAATGTGGCAGGCATGACCGAACGTGCACGGGACCAGTTGACGAAGTCTTCGAGCTTGCCAGTGATGATGCCGTAATCGAGGCCGCTCAGACCGTCAGATGCAATGTGCTTGATACCCATTAGGCGGCTTCGTCCTCAAGGTCGGTGCGGCCTTCGAGACCCACACGACGAACGGTTGACGACATCGTTCGGTCGTCGGCCATACGGCCGTCGGATAGAGCCGACGTGAGCCGTCGAGCCTTGGCGACCGGACCCCAGTCGAGTGCGCCGCGGGCAACGACGTAGACGAAAGCAATGAAAAATATGGCCGAAAACGCAACCATCTCCCACAAGCCGTATGCACCAAGTTCTGCACGCGACACCGCGTACGGGTACAAGAAAATGATCTCGATGTCGAACATGATGAAGAGCATCGCCACGATGTAGAAGCTGACCGGAAAGCGGTCGGGTGGCTCACGGGACGGAACGATGCCGCACTCGTACGGTGCCAGTTTCGCCGACGTCGGCTTCTTCTTATTCAACAACCCCGAAGCCAATAGCGAGAGGCCAGCGAAGAGGGAGGCCAGGACCATCAAGCCCAGAACCGGCAGGTACTGACCCATTGCTCTATACCCCGACCGTCTGGGGAAGCGCCGCTTGGTTGGCCATTACGAGGCGGTCACGACGATGAAGGATGTTGCACAGAATGGCAAACAGTAGGCCTGAACCGAGGGTTATCCAGAATGCCGGCATGCGCTTGCTGCCTCGGTCGCGTTCCATGAGCACGAAGTACGTCGGTGCATCGGGGTCGGCCTTGGGCAGCGGTGGTGCCTTACCTGGTTCGGTTGCCTGCTTGACAACCGGTTGAACCTCGACGAGGGCAAAGTGCTCACGATGGAAGAACGCCAGGTAATCAAGATTGACTGTGCCAAATTTCCAGAGATCGAATGAGGCATTCGGGAACCGGCCGCCATCTTTGTCGTAGACCGCTAGTGGCAGGTAGTCGCCAGCTTTCAATGTGGCCGTTTCGATTTGAAGAATTTCGTCGGCGGCGGCGACAGCTTGCCCACGACCAGGGTTGTCGTCAGGGAGTTTGGCCCATCCGTCGACGGTGACATCGTTGGTTGCTGCGGTGAGGCCAGGATTTCTCGCGGCGTCGAACCGGGCTTGGCCCAGATCGTTGACAACAATCTCCTTGGGCTTCCAGCTCGGCTCTTTGCCCTTCAAGCCGATGCCGTACACGGCCCAGATGGCACCCATGAGAAACATCCAGCCCATGAGGCCGGCGAGCGCTACCAGCAAACCGAGTCGAGCTCCAAGGTTGGTACCGAGCAGAAGATAGGTACTGCCCGCTAGCACCGCAACAGCGATGATGACGATAGTGAGGCCCTTGAAAAAGGGATCCCAACCCACTGCCAAAACGTTAGCCAGCATGCTCAGAGCCCCCTGATGTAATCAACTACAGCCTCAAGCTGTTCATCGGTGTACTGCCCGCAGAAGCCGGGCATGCGACCCGAACCTTGACCCTGCTGTCCGTACTTCTTACCGAGTTCAGAACCGTCGCAAATGAACGCTTCGTTGTCGGCCACATTCGGGAACTGACGCCCTTCGGACCCACCGGTGAGGTTTGGCCCAAGGGCTCCACCGCCAGTTACCTTCGGATTGTTATAGCTCCAGCCTGTGGTGTGGCAGCGGGCGCAGGAGAAAGCGCCGCTATCGGCTTCGAGACTGAACAATGCCTCGCCGATCGATTTGGCCTTGCCATCGGCAACAGCCTTCTCGGCCGCCTTTTGGATCTCTTCCTGCTTCACCGTATTGAGATCGGCACCAACGCCCTTACACAGCGGGTCGCTCTTGTCGCAGGCCTCCTGCGGGAGCTGAATGCTCTTTAGATAGGCAATGAGGTTGTCGATCTGCTGGAAGTTCATGGGCCCGCCGCCCTCGACGCCCCATGGAGACATGGGACTAAACGGGCGCCCGTAAACGAGGATGAAACGAACCTCGGCTTCGCTGTAACGGTGAAGAACCGTGTTGAGCGCTGGGGCCTTCCAAGCGACCGCTTTGACCTCGCCGGTATTGGGATCGGTGATGGTGTAGTCGGCGACGCCGCCGCCAGCCTTCATGCCGCCATGGCACCCAGCACAGTTGAAGCCGCCCTCGGCCGTTGGCGCAAACAGTTCGCTGCCCCAACTGGCGAAACGGGCGTCGTAGCCAACCTTGGCACCGGCCTGTCGGCCGGGCTCGAAGATCCAGTACAACGGCAGGCCAATGGTGCAGATGACCAACATCGCAAGACCGAAGACCTGGACTCGTTCAAGACGACTACCTTCGAGTACCTCGTCGTCGTAGTACGGCTTCCGGTTCGCCGCAATCTCGGCTTCGGCTCCCGCTTCCTGACGCCCAGCACGAATGTTGCTCCAGACGTACACCGCCCAACCAAGAAGCAGAACAATGAGCAGAATCCACGCGATATTCGTGGGTATTGCAGCCAGCATTAGTGCTTCCCTCCGGTGCCAACGCAATGCGGTCCTTCAGCTTCTTGACCGGTGGTATTCGTACCGATGGCCGGACCAAGGATGGGGTTGCTGGTGTCGACAATGACATTGCCGTTTACGACTGACACCGCGAAGTGGTCCATGCCGCGAGGGGCAGGGCCACCCTTCTTTTCGCCAACTCGGTTGTACTGCGAACCATGACACGGGCACTCGAACCACTGTGAGCTAACGCACTCTGGAACACGGCAGCCGAGGTGCGGGCACTTTTGGTAGAGCGCGACGACTCCTGCTTGCATGCCAGCGAGAACATTTGGCGCATACTTGGCCAATTTGGCCTTCGACAGAGCCTCGACCGGGTACTCGGTGAGCCAGGTTCGACCTTCGGCTAGGTAGAAGAAGCCCTTGGCACCTTTGATGTTCTGCTTGACGTCGTCGAGCTTGCCGACATTGATTTTGCTACCAAACCCGCCCGACAGCTTGGGCCACAAAAACCCGATGCATGCCGCCCCAAATGCTCCTGTGCTTGCCAAGGTCAGCGTGATTGCACTGACGTTGAAGAAGTGACGGCGGGTCACGCCGACCGCTTCGGCATCGGGAGCTACCCACACTGCTGGCGGAGGCGCAGGTGCCGGAATAGCCAACGCGGTTGACGTGGACGAACCTGGCGAAGTGGCGGGCCCACTGGCGAGCGCCGCACGCTCGAAGGCGCGACCGGTGAGCGCGTTGGACTCGCCGCTGCTGTCACGAGACATGGTCTCGCGTGACAGCGACCCCATGGCTCGACGCATATCGCTGCGCCGGGCGGTAGTGATGACCAACACCAACGCCAAGACAGCCAGGACCGCCAGCACGAGGGCGATGATTGCAGTTGTTGTCATGATTTGCGACCTCTCAACTCACAGCTCGAAGAAGATGCCATCACGCCACGGGAACACAAAGTTGAACCCAGGGCCACGGAAAAACGAACCAATAATGACCAGAACCGTCCAGAACATGAGGAACACGGTGAATAGCGAGATCGCAAACTTGCGATCTTCCGGCTTGTTACTCGGGTTCTTGTCCATGTACGGGGCCAGCATCAAAATGAACATGCCCATACCCGGAATGGTGACGCCAGCCACCATAGGGTGGAACATCGTCAGCAGCTCCTGCAGGCCCAAGAAGTACCACGGAGCCTTTGACGGGTTAGGTGTTCGGTTCGGGTTCGCCAACTGCAGTAGTGGCGCATGAACAAACACCGAAAAGACCAACAGGAAGGCGGTTGCGGCCAACGAAGCTGCGAACTCGGCAACAAGTAGGTGCGGCCAGGTATGCACCTTGTCGATTGGTGCGGCCTTCGCCTCTTGGATGGAGCCCGACTTGACGACAGTGAGTAGCCGCTGCGTGTGGCCACCGGGTCCAGCTGCCAACGGTACCCCGCCACCAGCGGTAGGCGCGACGACCACCGAGGCGGCGGGCCGATCGACCACGGCCACGGCGCCGCCGCCATCGGAGCCAGCGGCCTTGGCCTTTGCTGCCTTGGACCGCTCGAGCAGATGCGCCGGAATGCGAGGGTCAGGAGCCGCGGCCTCGTCCGCCGACGGTACGGCAGACCCAGCCGCAGGTACGGCAGCGTCGGCTTCGGCCGCCGCTGCGGCCTTAGCCCGAGCTTCTTCCGCCCGCTTTCGGAGATGTTCTGGAATCTCAGTCATGTTCGTCCTCGCTGTCGATTCAGGACCGTCACAACGGCCCGGAAATCCCGCCGTCTTTGCGAACTCGCCAGAAGTGCACGGCCATGAACAACACCGTCACGAACGGCAACATCAAGACGTGGAGCACATACCAGCGAAGAAGTGTTTCCGACCCAATTTCGACACCGCCAAGCAGCACGAAGCGCACGTTGGTACCAAACACCGGGGTGTACCCCATCATGTTGGTACCCACCGCCACAGCCCACAAGGCCAGCTGGTCCCACGGGAGCAGGTAACCGGTAAAGCTCAGGAGCAAGGTGAACTGGAGCAACATGACGCCGATGATCCAGTTGAACTCACGGGGCGGCTTATAGGCACCGTGGTAAAAGACGCGGGCCATATGTAGGAAGACCGACAGCACCATGAGGTGGGCCGCCCACCGATGCATGTTTCGTACGAGCAACCCGAACGTGACCGACGTCTGCAAGGTGTAGATGTCGTTCCAGGCGTTTGCCACCGTTGGCCGGTAGAAGAACATGAGGAAGATGCCGGTAACCGTGAGGTTGATAAACAGGAAAAAACTGAGCCCACCAAGGCACAGCGTGTAGCTCACCTTTACGGCATGTCGCTTCACCTTTACCGGGTGCAAGTGATAGAGCACCGAGTTCATGATGACGTACGAACGGTTACGTGGGCTGTCGGTGTAACCCTTGCGGAAGATAGAACCTGGCCGGAAGATGGAACTCCAGGCTTGGGAGCCCTGCGTAGCGTCGACCAGTTTGGTCATGCGCTCTTTTGCGGTTGGTTTAGGTGTGTCGTCGATGATTTTTGCCACGAGTCGTCTCCTTTAGAACCTCATGCCATAGGCGTAGCCGTGGTTATTCGTTCGCGTGTGTGAGTCGCCACCAGCGGGCGCATCAGACACCTTGCCCATGATAATTACTCCGGTTGGGCACCGGTCGACGCACAACGCGCACCGAGTGCACACGTCGTCGTCGATAATGAAAATGACGTGATCGGAGGGATCAACGCCGGGGAGATCGACTCCGCTGGATTCGGCAACTGCGTCGGGAGTGACCATGTGGATGCACTTCCACGGACAAATATCGACGCATCCCTCGCACATGATGCACTCGGACTGGTCGATATGAATGAACTGCTTTGGCTTGACAGCCTTCGACAGGTACTCGGCATCGACCTCGACAAGCTGGTATTCAGTGGACCACTCCGGCATGGGAGGGTTGGCATCGGTTCTTGCCATGGTCAGGTCTTCTTCACCAAAGGTCGCCCGAAGTTCGACGTTGCGGTAATGGCCGCAGCAGCCTTCGCAGCCTTACCGCGCTTTTGCCACCAGACCCAGATCCAGATGTGCAGTGCGAGAAACACGATATAAATACCAGCAGCAAGTGAGTCTTGAAGCGCTTCATAGCTGATGGTGAACGGAAACTTTCCGCCCAATGCCTGAGGCTTGAGGATCTCGAACGGGCCGAAGATCAGCTTGTCTTTGCGCCACCCAAGCTCATTACCGGCATGTGTAAGGAACTGGTGGGGCACCACGCCATAGGCGAGGAACATGACGAAGAAGGCGTATACCGATGCCGCCATGGCTTCTCCCCACGACATCGGGGTGCCAAGGGGCCGCCGCTTGGCGAGTGGGATGAGGACGAGCGTGAGCGCAATGGTGACCAATAGCGAAAACACGAACGCCACATTGAGGAAGGGGATGAAGTAGCGGGCGATAACCATGCGATCCTGCCAGGGGAACCTTTCCGTCCAAATTACGCCTCGTGAACGCAAGCACACACTAGTGCGGAGGGCTGCGGTGAACGCCATTTCCTCGCTCAACCGACTGTGTGACGCTTGTATCACACACACTAACGACGAAGATTCCGTCCGCGCGGCCTTCACGACCTAGAATCAATCGCTGTGACGGAAATACCTGAACACCTCCTCAATCGCTCACGCGAGCGACGCGCTGCGCTTGGACTACCCGGCGGCGAAGCGGCTGGCACCAACACGCCTGCAGTCGTCGCTGGCACCACCCCTGCTGTCGCCAAAGCAGCCGCTCCGGCCAAGGCAGCGGCCGTTCCGGCAGCTCCCCCAGCCCCCAAGCCACTGCGCCCCTATCAGGTAGCAGCACGCGACCGTAAGCGCATCCCAATCTGGGCGGCGCCCATCCTCGCGCTGCTGCCATTGTGGGGGTTCTTGTATCTCAAGGCCTCTACACCCGAAGTGGTCGAGGTGGTCGGACCACTGGCAGCCGGGGCCAGGGTGTACAACAACTGTGCAAGCTGCCATGGTGGCGACGGCGGAGGCGGCGGGGCAGGCTACCCCTTAGCCGCCGGCTCCGTGTTGAAAACCTTCCCAAAGATCGAAGAGCAGCTCACCTTTGTCTATGTCGGTACCAAGGGCTACGACGGCAAGCCATACGGCGACCCGGCACGAGGTCGCATCGGTGGTGCCAAAGGGCAGATGCCTGCGTGGGGTAGTCAATTGTCCGAAGTCGAAATCCTTGAGGTTGTATGCCACGAGCGGTACACGCTTGCTGGCGGCGATCAGGCCAGCGAAGAATTCCTCAAGTGGTGCACCGTTGATGGCGAGAAATTCCTTGAAGTAGAAGAAGAGGGATTCAAAAAGGCCGCAGTTCCCACGTCCACTGAGTGATCGATAACGATGGCCACCGACCGTACGGTTGAGATAGTGGTCATTGGCGGCGGACCGGCGGGTGCGACGGCGGCCTACTGGCTCGCTCGTTCCGGACACGACGTCCTGGTGGTCGAACGCTACGAAACACCGCGTGACAAGCCATGCGCAGGTTTGCTGACGCCGCGTGCCACCACGCAACTCGCTGCCATGGGCGCAGCCGATTTCGCCTCGACGAACGGCCACGCCATCACCGGTATCCGGTCGCTCTCAGGCGCTAAGGCGGTTGAACTGCAATGGCCCACCCATGCCGGTCACCTGTATGGCGGCTGGGCGATTCGCCGTGACATCCTCGATGTCGCGCTGCTGGCCCATGCCGAATCCGCTGGCGCAACTATCTGGCGAGGATGGGAAGCGACCCAACCAGTAGCCGACCGCGGGTTCGTCAGCGGAGTTCGAGCCGAACGCATCGACACGGGTGAGCAGGCCCACATCTCGTGTCGTTACGTCGTGGTGGCCGATGGTGCCAATAGCCGTTTCGGCCGATCGTTGGGCACCACCCGGTCCCCGCAATGGCCAAGCGGCACTGCAACCCAGGCGTTCTTCGCCAGCCAGCAGAGCACCGTGCCATGGGTCGACATTGCCCTAGATGTTCGTGAGCACGACACGGCGTCATTTCCCGGCTACGGCTGGGTTGTACCTCACGGCAATGGCACCGTTAATGTCGGAGTCGGCCTGCTATCGACCTACGCCGATTTCAAGAGCCTCAACCTTCCCCAGGTCCACCACGACTTCGTCGAGTCCATTACCGATCGATGGCAATTGTCACGTCTCGGCGATGCCTGCGAGCTTGGTGCCGGGATGCTCAAGATGGGTGGCTCGGTATCGCCCACTGCCGGCCCGACGTTCCTCGTCGCAGGCGATGCGGCCGGCATGGTCAACCCGTGGAGCGGCACCGGCATCGAGTACGCGTTCGAGACCGGCCGATTGGCCGCCGAAACACTCATCGAGGCGTTCGCCGACGACGACGCCGGGCTCTTGGCGCTGTATCCCAAAGCGCTCGAAAACCGATACGGCCGGTACTTCGCCACCGGCCGACTGTTGGCTCACGCTATTGGTCGACCAGGTCTCGTTGGCCAGTTGCAACGTGTGTCGTTGCATCGCCGCTCGCTCCTCGAATGGATGCTGCGACTCTCGCTCAACCTGTTACGCGACGACGAGACCGGCCCGGCCGAAGCTGCCTACCAGATGGCATCGAGACTTTCGCGCCTAGCGCCCGACCAATAAACCTGAGCAAACCTGCGATATGACAGGCGGACGTCGTCCGCCATAACCTCACAAGTTGGATTGGGCGGTCGCCGCATCGGCCATAGCAGCGACGATCTCGTCGATGACGGCGTCGGTGTGGGCTAAGCCGGGGAAGAGCACCTCGTACGCACCGGGCGCCAAGGCGACACCTCGGTCGAGTAAACCGTGGAACAGGCGGGCGTACAACGCTGTATCGGTGGTTTTGGCCGTGGCATAGTCGACGGCAGGGACAGCCGACAGATGTATTCCGACCAGCGGGCCAACACGCGGCACATGCGCAGCGATCCCGGCATGCCCAAGCGCTGCGTCGATGCCGTTTGCCAACCGTTCGCCCACGGCGTCGAGGCGCGTGTAGGCAACGTCGTCGAGCAGGTCGAGTGCAGCCAACCCGGCTGCAGTGGCCAGCGGATTGCCCGACAGTGTGCCTGCTTGGAAGACAGGGCCAACGGGCGCAAGTGCCGACATGACGTCGTGGCGGCCACCGAACGCTCCGATCGGCAACCCACCCCCGATTACTTTGCCGAAACACGTGAGGTCGGGTTGCACGTTGTACAGCGCCTGAGCGCCTCCACGGCCAACACGAAAACCCGAAATGACTTCGTCGAAGATGAGAAGCGCGCCAACCCGGTCACACTCGTCGCGCAGACCCTGCAAGAAACCGGTTTGGGGCAGGACGAGGCCCATGTTGGCCGCAATTGGCTCGATGACCACGCAGGCGATGTCGTCGGTGAGCGTCGGCACGACATTGAACGGGGCGACGAGCGTGTCACTGACCATTCGCGCCGTCACACCCGCAGAATCGGGCAGACCAAAAACCGCGAATGCCGAACCGCTCTCGGCTAGAAGAACGTCGCCGTGCCCGTGATAGTTGCCGGAAAACTTCAACACCTTGTCGCGGCCTGTGAAACCACGAGCTAAACGGATGACGGTCATGGTTGCTTCGGTACCGGAGTTTACGAATCGAACCAGTTGACAACTCGGCACGCGATCGCGAACCGCTTCGGCCAGTAACACTTCACGGCGCGTTGGCGCGCCATATGACGTGCCATCGACCGCAGCCTTTTGGATAGCATCGACAATGGCCGGATGCGCGTGACCTGCGATGATGGCCCCGTAGCTCTGAACAAGGTCGAGGTAACGGCGACCTTCGATATCCCAAAGCGCAACACCCTCGGCGCGATCGACGAAATAGGGCGTGCCACCAACAGACCGGAACGAGCGGATTGGCGAGTTGACGCCACCGGGGATTGCGGCTTGGGCCCGATCGAACCATTCGGCGTTCGTCCCAGGCAATCTCGTCATGACAACGCTCCGGATTCGGCGAGTTCGCGGGCCAGGTAGGTGAGGATGATGTCGGCACCGGCCCGCTTGATGGCCGAGATCTGCTCGAGCGCTACGGCTGGACCATCGATCCAGCCGTTGGCTGCGGCGGCTTTGATCATCGCGTATTCACCCGACACGTGGTACGCGGCGACCGGCAGGTCGACCTCGGCCCGAACCCGGCTGATGACGTCAAGGTACGACAACGCCGGCTTGATCATGACCATGTCGGCTCCCTGCTCGATATCGGCAAACACCTCGACGAGCGCCTCGCGTGTGTTGTGCCAGTCCTGTTGATAGCCCTTGCGATCGCCTCCGCCGACGATCTGCACATCGACCGCATCTCGGAACGGGCCGTACAAACCTGACGCATACTTCGCTGAGTAGGCCAGGATGGACGTTGACTCAAACCCGGCACCATCGAGCGCTTGACGGATGTGACCGACCTGACCGTCCATCATGCCGCTTGGCGCAATCACGTGCGCCCCGGCCTCGGCCTGGGCCACAGCGGCACGGGCGTACAATTCGATTGTGGCGTCGTTGTCGACGGTACCGTCGGACCGAACAACGCCGCAATGGCCGTGATCGGTGTATTCGTCGAGACAGCAGTCGACCATAATCACGATGCGGTCGCCGTGCTGCGCACGTAGCTCGCGTAAGGCCACTTGCACGATGCCGTTGCGGTCCCACGCCCCGCTGCCAACGGCATCTTTAACTGTCGGAACGCCAAACAACATCACGCCTGGGATTCCTAGATCGACCAGGGCCGCCACCTCATGTCGCAAACTCGCCAAGGTGTGCTGCATGACGCCGGGCAGACTCGTTATTGGCTGCGCCTCTGCAATGGCTTCGCGCACGAACAACGGCGCAACCAGGTCATCGACCCGCAGATGCGACTCGGCTACGAGACGGCGCATTGCGGCCGACGTTCGCAAACGGCGGGGACGACGGATTGGGAAACTCATCGGTTAGAGAGCATACGGAAAAGACCATCGAGGTCGACATTCGCCAACGAATCGAGCTCGACGTGTGCCTGCGACAAATCGACGCTGGCCGCCGGGAAACAACGAACCGCTACCGTAAACAGCCCGGCCGCCACCGCGGAGGCCACACCGGTTGGCGAGTCTTCGACCGCGACACAACGCTGAGGAAGCGCACCGATCTTGTGACACGCGGTGGAGTAGGGCTCGGGGTGTGGTTTGCCGTACCTGACTTCGTCAACCGAGACAATGGTGTCGAACCAATCGGCCAGTTGCACACGGTTCAGATGACGTTGCACCCAGCTTTTGGGGGCATTCGTCGCAATCGCGACTTTCACTCCCGCGGATCGGCATTCGGCGAGCAACGCTTCGACTCCAGGGCGCGGGCCGGACTTGTGGAGCGCCTCACGATACCGTTCACGCGCCGAGTCGTACAAGAACGCCCGACTTACGGCTACTTCGGGCGTGAGCCGATCGAGAGCAGCCTCGGTGGCGTCGGTGAGTGTGCCGATGAACGAGGCCCACCACGTGGGGTCGAGGTCAAGGCCATGGTCGTTGTAGACCGACTGCATTGCATGGAACTGGGGGGTTTCGGTGTCGACGAGTGTTCCGTCGAAATCGAAGACAATGGCCTCTATCACGGCAACAACCGCCTCACTGCGCTGATCACCCCATCAACACTATGTGGCACCGCCTCGGCCGAGACACGAATTCCCAGCTCCTCACAGGCCGCCGACGTGGTTGGCCCGATGGAGACAACAAGTAATGGCACAGCAGCAAGCCCAAAGGCTGAGACGTACGATTTCGCCGCCGATGGTGACGTGAAGGTGATGACCTCGCCCTCGGGTCTTGGCAGGTCACAGCGGGCAATGTTGCGATAGCCGACGACACAGGTGACAACCCAGCCTTTAGTTTGGAGACCACGAGCGACCGTCGGCAAGGCCATATTCCCCTGCACAACGGTGATGGTACCGGGGCCGAGCGCGAAGTCAGCGACAAGTCCCGCACCAGTTCCACTGGATCCGACCAGGCCGACGTGATAGCCGGCTGACCGAGCTGCACGGGCGGTAGCCGGGCCCACAACGGCCAGCTGCATAGCCCCTAGTGGCCTGCCATGCAACGCGGCGAGAGCATTCGCCGATGTGATCACCAGCCAATCGGCCGCAGGAACCTGCGGACGTTCAATGCTGATGGAAATCGTCGGAACCTCGACGGGCATGAAACCGGCATAGCGAAGGCCGTCAACGAGCGACCCAGCCTGTGACGTGGCCCGGGTGACGAGCACCCGATGCTTCATTGCAGATCGTACAAATCGCGCAGCGCAGCGGCGTTTCGTTCACCACGCGGACTACCGACGTCGTCTCGCAATCGGGACGTGAGTGGGTGTAACAGCTTGGCCACGATTGACCGGGTAAGTGCCTCAACCGCTTCGCGCTCGCGTTCGGTGAGATCGGTAAAACGCCGACTGGCCCGTTCGATCTCGGAGCGACGAATGCCCTCGGCAGTGTCGTGCAACTCAGCGATAAGGGGGGCGACTTGGCGGGCCAAGGCAGCATCGCCGTACCGGACAAGTTCTACGTCGATGATGCCACGAACTGCGGCGACCTCTCCCTGGCGTTCGGCCTGACCTCGTTCGGCCCACCGACGGAGGTGGTCGAGGTCGAGCAGCGTGACGCCTGGCAGCTCACCGACGTCGGAGGCTACGTCGCGAGGTAACGCAATGTCGATGATCAACAACGGACGATTCGAGCGGTCGGGAACGGTCTCGGTCGTAACAACCAGGCCGGCACCCGTGGACGTGAGGAGCAAATCGGCAGTGGACAGCACATCGGCCACGCTGCCGAGGAGTACGGCTGAGCCACCAACCCGTGCGGCGAGCGCAACGGCTCGCTCACTGGTGCGGTTAGCCACGAGCACCTCGCCGACGCCTGACGCCGCCAAGGCGACAACGACGCCCTCGCCCATCTCGCCGGCACCAACTACGAGAACCTGTTTGTCGGCCAACGACCCGAGTGAGTCCCGGGCCATTTCGACCGCAGCGTGCGAGACCGACGACGTTGATCGACTGATGCCGGTGTCGGTTCGTACGCGCTTGCCAACTTCGACGGCATGACGAAACAACAAGTTGAGAACGCTTCGGCTCGCACCTTCGGCGTGTGCACGTTCCCATGCGGTGCGTACCTGGCCGAGGATTTCGGTTTCACCGAGCACGCTTGATTCGAGCCCGGCCGCTACGCAGAACAGGTGCTTGACCGCTCCCTCGTCGTGCTCGGTATACAAATGATCCGTAAGTGCTTCGGGGCCGACGCCACCAAGATCACACAGCACGTCTCGGATATCGCCATACGCGCCGTGGAAGCGTTCAGCAACCGCATACACCTCGGTCCGGTTACACGTTGACAGCACGACGGCTTCGGAAAGATTCGGACAAAGTGCAAGGTCGGCGAGAGCCTTGGCTAGGCGATCTGCAGGAACAGCAAAACGCTCCAGCAGCCCAATGGGTGCGGTGCGGTGATTTAGGCCGATAACGACTACCGACACAACTGCTCCGATCGTCCATCGCCGACACGTACGGACACCTGTATTCTGCCGCGCGCTGACGACATCGACAAGCCGGACACGTTACGAGGCAAGGTCGGCACCATTTGGCCGTGGTACTCGCCGATCGTCGGGTGGTCCATTTGGGTGAACCGTTCGGAGTTGGTAATAGCTGAGGATTTGCAGCTCAACTGCTAGATCGACTTTCCGAACGTGAACATCGGTCGGTACCGAGATGACGGTAGGAGCAAAGTTGAGAATGCTTTGCACACCAGCCAACACCAGCCGGTCGGCCGCATCTTGGGCGCCGGCCGAGGGTGTTGCGATAATGCCGATGGATTGTCCACGCGGCCCGGTGAGCAGATCGAGATCTTCGACATCGCGCACCACGGTCGCTCCGAAGCGTTGTCCGACCAGCGCCTTGTTTATGTCGACGAGAGCAGCCACCGGATAGCCCTGATCGTCGAACCCGGCATAATTTGCCAACGCACGGCCAAGGTTGCCGGCACCGACGACAATGACGGGCCACAACCGGTTGAGGCCAAGCTCGCGATTGATCTGATATCGAAGGTAGTCGACGTCGTAGCCGACTCCGCGCGTACCGTAAGTGCCCAAGTACGACAGGTCCTTGCGCACTTTGGCGGCGTTCACACCTGCGAGTTCGGCGAGTCGCTCGCTGGACACATTGGTGATCTGATCGCTGGCAAGCTCAAACAAGGATCGCAGATACACCGGCAACCGAACCACGGTGGCCTCGGGAATACGGCGCCGCGGCGCTACAAAAGCGTCGGATTGCACCGCCACGACTCCTGCGGTTGCACTCTCGGCGCCGTTCACAATCCCCAACTTACCGACCGCGTGCACAAGCGCACAAATGCCCGCCTGGCTAGATTATCGGCTCATGGCTACTTCTACAGGGGCTATCGCTGCGCTCGCAACGCTCGTCGCCGCGGCATTCGCGTGCGCCATCAGCGAGCGTTGGCTGGCACGGCGTGCCCTGCACGACGGCTGCTGGGCCGTGTCGCTGTGGCTGTTCACGGTTGCATCTGGAGCGTTCGCATGGGGAACGAGCCGCGGGTGGTCGGGCACGTCATTTCGAATGTTCTACCTCGTCGGAGGCGCGCTCAACGTGCCGTGGCTAGCGGCCGGGTCCTTGGCCCTTATCCTGGGCCCCCACACCGGTCGGCGAATTGCTTATGTGCTGGCCATGCTCAGTGCGTGGGCGACCGGGGTGATTGGGTCGTCGGCGATTCGAGGCGATGTGCCTCCAGACGGTCTACCCGCAGGGCGCGAACTGTTTGGCGTGCTCCCTCGGGTCATCGTTGCCGTTGGTTCGGGGGTCTCGGCAACCGCAGTGATCGGGCTCGCTGTTTGGTCTATTTGGCGCGTCCTTCGAGGACGCACACGTGGGCAGGCGTCGGGCCACGTTCGTCATCCAGCGCGACTGGCTGGCGGCAATGGCCTTATTGCACTTGGAACGCTGATTCTGTCGTCGTCAGGCGCGCTTTCGGCCCGCCTCGGCGAATTGAAGTCGTTCGAGGTGACGCTGGCGGTGGGCGTGATGGTACTTTTTGCTGGATTCATCACCGCTGGAGGCTCATCGCCACCGCGTGTGCGATCAGCGAAGGAGTCGGCGAAGGACCTTGCCACCCGCGCCCTTTGGTAGCTCTTCAATCGCCACAATTTCCGATGGGCACTTATATCGAGCGAGCTGTTTTCGGCAGTGGGCCACAAGGTCGGCTGGATCAAGTAGGGCTCCCTCGTTGAGCACAACATAAGCCTTTACGGCTTCGCCAGTTGTGGAGTGCGCGATACCAACGACCGCACTTTCGGCCACTGTTGGGTGGGTGGCGAGTACCTGTTCTACTTCGGCCGGAAAAACATTGAAGCCGGACACGATGATGAGGTCTTTCGAACGGTTGACCAGATACAGGCGGCCGCTGTCGTCGACCGTTGCGATGTCGCCGGTACGTAACCACCCGTCGATCGTGAGTACACGACTGGTTGCCTCGGCATCGTTCCAGTAACCAAGAAAAACGTTTGGACCTCGCACCCACACCTCGCCGGGGTCACCGTCGAGCACATCGCTTCCCTCGTCGTCGACGAGACGAACCTCGACACCGGGCACGACACGACCGACTGAGCCAGGCACCGCCACCTGCCCGGCTGAAGTCGTCACGACTGGCGATGCCTCGGTGAGGCCATAGCCCTCGGACAATGTGACGTCGAATCGCTCGCGCATTGCGACAACCAATTCATTGGGCAATGGTGCCGCGCCGCTAAAGCCGAACCGCACGCTCGAAAACGAATCGGCAGGAATGGACTCGTTGGCCACAAACTGCGCCCACATTGCGGGTACGCCCGAAATGACGGTCACTTGATTGCGAGCCACCGTTGCCGCGGTGGCGACCGCCTCGAAGCGAGGCACAATAACTAGCGATGCTCCGGCCGCCAGCGTGATTCCCAGCATGACATTGAGCCCAAAGATGTGGTCGAGCGGTAGTACGCCGAGCACGACATCGGACACAAGCAGGGGCTCGGGGCCACTCTGGGTTTGCTGTTGGTTCGACAACAGATTGCCGTGCGACAACATGGCCGCCTTGGGGGCCCCTGCGGTGCCACTGGTAAACAGCAGCACGGCAAGATCATCCGCAGCACAATCGACAATTGGAGCGTCTCCGTGGTCAAGGTCGCGAATTTCAACAATTGCGACCGTGGGAACGGAAATGTCGATAGAAGTCCCTGAACCGACAACAAGCATTCCAGCACCAACGGCAGCTAGTTCGTGCTCGATGACCGTCGTGGGGTTGATCGGGCTCAGCGGCACCGCAACCGCACCAACACCAACGATGGCAAGGTAGGCAACGATCATGTCGATGGAGTTCTCACCAGCGAACGCCACCCGATCGCCTCGACCAACGCCAGACGCAACCAGTCCCCCGCGAACCCGAGCGGTTCGTTGCCGAAGTTCGCCATACGAGACGCGTGCATCACCGCACACAAGCGCTGGCGATTCGGCGTTGTGCACTTCAATGATCGACGCGAGGTTCACCACCCCAATCGTAACGACGCCAACGATGTTCTGCGTGATGTCTGTTTTCCGCTAGTACCGTCGCTTGCGGTGGAGCAAGATGCTGGTGTGCCTGTCGTACTCGACCATGAAACCTGTTACCGCACCGTGCTCGGGCGCGACTCTCGTTTCGACGGCTGTTTCGTCACCGCGGTGTCGACCACCGGCATCTACTGTCGACCAAGTTGTCCAGCAACCACGCCGAAGCGTCAGAACGTGTCGTTCCTGCCAACATCCGCGGCGGCCCAACAGGCCGGATACCGAGCCTGCAAACGCTGTCGGCCCGACGCCTCACCTGGCTCGCCGGAATGGAACATGCGAGGCGACCTTGTCGGCAGAGCAATGCGACTGATTGCCGACGGCATTGTTGACCGATCCGGCGTTCACGGGCTTGCGAGTCACCTCGGCTACAGCGAACGCCACGTCACCCGGGTCCTTACCGTTGAACTCGGAGTCGGCCCGATTGCACTCGCCCGAGCCCAACGGGCACAAACCGCCCGGATCCTGATCGAGTCGACGTCGTTGCCGTTCACCGATGTGACCTTCGCGGCGGGGTTTTCCAGCATCCGGCAATTCAACGACACCATTCGAGACGTGTTCGCCAGCACGCCCACCGCCCTTCGCGCCTCCAAGTCGCCTCAAACAACACCCGGAGTGCTCCATCTGCGGCTGCCTTTTCGTGGGCCGTTTCACGCCACCGCGCTGCTTCGATACCTGTCGCATCGTGCCGTACCCGGCGTGGAATGGTGCGACAGGTCAACGTATCGCCGGGTCCTACGACTGCCGTTTGGTGGGGCTACGGCGACCCTGCGACCAGGCGTGGATCATGTGTCTTGTTCGTTGGTGCTCGATGATATGCGCGACCTCACCGCAGCGGTTGAACGGCTGCGCCGACTCTTCGACCTCGATGCCGATCCCATCTCAATTGGTGAATCTCTCAGCCTCGACCCCGCATTAGCACCCCTCGTCGACTACTCGCCTGGCCTTCGGGCCCCCGGCCATGTGGACGGCGCGGAGCTAGCGGTGCGTGCCGTTCTCGGTCAACAGGTCTCCGTCGCAGCGGCACGCACTATCGCTGGTCGGCTCACCGCGATGTGCGGAGCGCCGCTGGCAGTTCCAGACCCCGATGGAGTGCTGACCCATCAGTTTCCCAGCGCTGCAGCGCTCGCCGAACTTGATCCCGCGCTGTTGCCGATGCCGACGAGCCGTCGAGCCACGCTTCTGACACTATGTCGGCACCTTGCTGATGGCTCGATGACGATTGACCCCGGCCAGGACCGCGCCGAACTGTCGGCCAAGCTCACCGCGCTGCCCGGCATCGGTCCCTGGACCGCCGGGTACATCGTCATGAGAGCGGTGTCGGACCCCGACGTGTTCTTGCCAACCGACCTCGGGGTTCGACACGCACTCGTTCGACTCGGCTTGCCCGGCGACCCCCGTTCGGCCGCGGCCCGTTCCGAGACCTGGCGGCCGTGGCGTAGCTATGCCCTTGCCCATCTTTGGAACAGCCTTTCCCCCGTGGAGGACCCATGTATCAACTGACTCACGACACCCCGTTCGGCCTTCTGACCATTGTGGCGTCCGACAGCGGACTTCGTGCCATCTTGTGGCCGAATGACCGACCAAACCGAGTGAAGCTGCCCCCGAGTGTCGGGTTGAGCCATCCAGTGTTGCAAGAAACGGTTGCACAACTCGACGACTATGTCGCCGGGACCCGCCACGACTTCGACCTTCCGCTCGATCTGGTCGGTACGCCGTTCCAGCTTGCGGTCTGGAACGCGCTCGGCACGATTCGATACGGCACGACCGTGAGCTACGGCGAACTTGCCAGCGACATTGGTCGCCCCACGGCGAGCCGTGCGGTTGGCGCGGCCGTTGGCCGCAACCCGGTGTCGATTGTCGTGCCGTGCCATCGGGTTGTCGGCACCAGCGGCAGCCTCACGGGCTTTGCCGGCGGATTGCCTGCAAAACAGTGGCTTCTTGCGCATGAACTTGCGTCAAGTCCGTCTGCGTAACGTTTGGGAAAGCCCAGCTTTGTTGTGTCCACTTCAAGACATGTCCGCAAAATGACATTGCAGTCCTCCGTTCCAGAGCGCATGCTGAAGAAGTACCGACGAGCTTGCTTCTTCGAAGAACTTCAAAGCCTCAACCTCAAGGAGCGGACATGCGTTACCTCTAACCAACACCCGAGTTTCTCGCACACTTCGGAGCCCACTTTCCCCACCAGGAAAGTCGGCTCCGAAGTCATTTTTAGTCCGGTATGGGTTGGCGGCGGGCGGGGGTCAGCCCGCAAGGAACAACGAAACAACCCCAGCGGCGAGAATTACGCCCAGGAGCAACACGAGGGCAAGAGTGGTCGCCGGTCTCATGGCAACAACATTACGCCCGCTCGGGCCGACGGCCCAACGCCACCGGGGTAGCTGGCGGGGTAGTAACCGTGGACCCCAGATCGAACAGGGTGACCTCGGTACCGACGGCCATACTCAACTCGGCCGCAGCGGCAGAACGGTTAAGGCTTACCGAGAACATGCCGTAGCTGTCGAGCACTAAACCAAGTTCGCCGTCACCAAGCTCGCCATAGGCACGAACTTTGCGTGCGGATCGAACATCGGCATTCCCCCAGCGCATCTGGATTCGCTGGCCCCACGATTCCAAATCGTCGAGACCGACGTTCAACTGAGCGTTACCAAACCGATCGACCCACATGACCTCGGTGATGAGACTGCCCGTCTCGCCCGGCCGTGGCAGCGGAACAACGCCGGGGAGCAATTCGTCGGCGGACACCAGGTTGCCAAATTCGGCCAAATCGACGCCGTTGGACAGATGAGCTGTAACCGGAGCAAAGACATCGCGCCCGGCGAATGTTGCCCCTGGCGCCGCTAGATGATACGACTCGTTCGTGAGCTCGACCGCTCGTTCGGCACCACCAGCGATAGCGACGCCACCCGCAAGGAGTCCATTGTCGGGACCGATAAAAACACCATTTCCACCGGCTACTTCGATGGCGATGGCCCTACGGCTCGTTCCTACGCCCGGGTCGACCACCGCCAACACCACGCCGGTAGCCATGTATTGGACGGACCGCGCCAGGGTAAGCGCGCCGGCACGAACATCGAAAGGAGGGATGTCGTGGCTGATGTCGACGACGACAACGTGGGGCGCCAGATCACGAATAACCGACTTCACAACACCCACGAACTCGTCGATCAGCCCGTAATCGGTGAGAAAACTCACGGTTTCATAGCGACGGCCCACGAATGAACCCTACTTCGCTCACTGTGAACTGGTCCTACACGTGGCCAAAACGGAAGCAGAGTTGGTGTCGACCCCCCGACGACACCAACTCTGGACGCAGCCGTTGCCAGCGCGAACCCTGCTTCGTTGCCCGGAGTCTCCTCCGGCCGTCTCGACATAGTAGGCCACATGACACGCCGTGAAAAGTGTCACTTCGTCAAGATCCTGCGAACGGCCGTATCAACTGGCCCCGAGTTCGCGACTTCGAGCCGTCGCCGAGGCCACGGCGTCGATGAAAGAGGCCCGTACGCTGCCCCGCTCGAGCTCGCGAAGCCCAGCCGCGGTTGTGCCCCCCGGCGACGTGACATTGGCTCGAAGAACCGCCGGCTCATCGTTCGACTCGGCCAACAGTTTAGCGCTACCCACTAACAGTTGGCTCACCAACTGCCGGGCCGCAGGCCGGGGAATCCCTTGCAGCAGGCCACCTTCAATGAGGGCCTCGGCAACAAGAAAAATGTACGCAGGGCCAGATCCGCTGAGCCCCGTAGCTGCGTCGAGCAGATGTTCAGGCAGTTGCACCGAGGATCCAACGGAATCGAGAATCGACCCGGCCCAGGCCAGATCGGCCTCGGACGCCCAACGTCCCGGCGAATATGCCGCCGCACCCTCGCCTACCAGCGCCGGAGTATTGGGGATAGAACGGACCACCGCAACCTCGCCGCCTATAGCAGCTTCCATGGTCGCAATAGACACACCAGCGGCAACCGACAGCACCCGGCTGACACCGGCGGCGAGAAGTAGCGGACCAAGGCCCACCACATCGTGAGGCTTGACGGCCAAAATGGCCGCAGAGAACTGTGGCGGCGACGACGCCAACACGTGGAGGTTCGGGTACTTACCAGCGAGGGACTGGCGCGTTGGCTCGTAGGGATCGACCACCGCCAGCTCGTCGGCGCTGCCCCAACCGGTAGCAAGTAGCCCCCCAACGAGCGCTGCACCCATGTTGCCGCCGCCAAAAACCACCAGCCGGTACGT
This sequence comes from Actinomycetes bacterium, assembly GCA_031415695.1. Classification (GTDB taxonomy): domain Bacteria; phylum Actinomycetota; class Acidimicrobiia; order Acidimicrobiales; family Ilumatobacteraceae; genus JANOSH01. The sequence goes on along the minus strand of JANOSH010000050.1, from coordinate 39,420 downwards.
CATCTGCCAAGACTAGAGGGTGGGGCGGTGTCCTTCCCCGAACTTGCCGCCCCACCCTTGTCTGTACAATGGAGATGAGAGAGCCCGAATCGGAAACCAGCTACGCGAATCGGCTGGAAAAACCGATGCGGATCAACGCTTGGAAGCATTGCTCGACCGTGGCGTACAAGGTTCCGATGAGCGAATCGAGTGCCGAAGGCGACACCGTGCTCGCCGGAATCTCACCGCGCAGAAATATGCCGTCCTCCATGCCAATGGAGAAATGACAACCGGTAAGCCGCTCGTTTCGACGCAGCAACTGCTCGTACAGCGCGGCTGCGTTCTCGTCGGGAGCAGGCATCACATAGGTTTCATAGCGCAACGTGCGTTGGCCGAGTGTGAGCCACACCGTTGTGAACTCCTTCTCGTCACCATACAGACGCACGTACCAGCGATGCTCACTAGGGCCTACATCGCCGGGCTCGGCACGGTCGACGGCCAAAATCGCGGCGTTGTCGGCTTGGGCTGTGGTTAGCCATTTCGAGACTCTGTCGGCCAAGTCAAGCCGCTCGGAATCGGACAATGCGGGCTCGGCAAACATCAGTCGCACGAAACGAGCGAGCGGTCGATCAGTTCGGCGTACAACGAAACCAACTGCCGGGCAGCGTGAGCCCACGTGTAGTTGCGGCTCTTCAAGGTTGCGTTCATGGACATCTCGACAGCAAGTTTGGGGTTCGACAGGATCTCGTCGATGTAGGCGGCATAGACCACTGGGTCACGACCGGGCACCAGAAATCCGCTTCCGGCATGATCGACCAAGGTCAGGAGACCACCCACAGCTGCCGCGACGACCGGCGTTCCGCATGCTGCTGCTTCTAGGGCTACGAGACCGAAACTTTCGGATCGGCTCGGTACCACGACAACGTCGGCCGCTCGGTAGTAGCTCGACAAAAGATGATGCGGCTGCGGGTGGACGAAGAACACCGCGTCAACCAGGCCCAGTTCACCAATGAGTCGGTGCAACGACTGCACAGCCTGGTCGCCCGCAGCGCCACTTGCCCCGCCCACTACAACCAATTTGGCGCTGGGATGCGTAACCCGCAAATGCGCCAGTGCACGCACCGCAACCTCAGGCCCTTTCAACGGCTGTATGCGGCCGACGAACAGGAGCATCGGCTCGTCGACGATGCCAAGCCCCAGAGCCGAACGGGCTCCGGTTCGGTCGCCGGGTGCGAAAAAGGCGTGATCGACGCCAGGTGCCACTATTTCGACCCGACCGGGTGGATTGCCGTATAGCCGACGGAACTGTCGTTCCTCTTCGTCGCAACTGACGCAGATGGTGTCGGTGCATCCAATGATTGTTGCCTCGGCAAGCTCCCGGCCTACCGGTTCGTGATCGCCACCTTCAGCCTTGACACGCGCCAGCGTGTGGAACGTTGTGACCAAGGGAACGTTGAGCTCGTGCTTCAGCCGGTGACCAGCGACTCCCGACAACCAATAGTTGGCGTGGATCACATCGATGCCACCGTTGGACTCGATGTGACGGCGAACTCCGTCGGCGAACTCATCGACGACGTCGGGAAGGTGCTCTTTGGGTAGATCCGGGTCGCCAGCGTCGATATGCACAACCCTGAAACCGGGTTCAACCACGGTTTGCGATGGAAGGTCAGGGCTCGACCGGCGAACATATGTCGTACAGTCAACGCCCGCCTGCGCCAGGGCACCGACTAGCTCGCGAACGTACACATTCATTCCACCGGCATCGGCGGAGCCTGGTTGCGCCAATGGCGAGGTGTGCAGGGACAGCATCGCGAGTCGTTGCATGGCCATGATGTGGGTCAACCCGGCGTAGATCCCGACTGTTCCCGGAAGCTCCGGTACACGGCGAGTAACGAACGTTTCTGGTCGGTAGCGAGATGAGGATCGGCCTCAATTGCCTCGACGACGCCCGAACGTTCCGTCGATTCGGGATCGAGAATGCCAGCGCGCACGTACAGCGACTCGGCCGACACTCTGAGCCCTCGTGCGATCTGTTGGAGAACCTCGGCAGACGGCTTTCGAAGCCCACGCTCAATCTGACTGAGGTACGGATTCGACACGCCGGTGAGATCGGACAAGGCCCGAACCGACAGACGGGCCAGCTCGCGCTGGGCCTTGATGAAGCCGCCAAGATCCGGGAAGCGATCGTCGGTCACCAGCCGAGGCTACCTGCAGCCCTGTTAGAACGCGGCCTCGATCGACGCTTCACCGGTACGGAATCGACGAACAACCTCGGCAGACAGAATGTCATAGGCGTTTAGGGCCAACCGGCGACGTCCCGAAACGTCACGCTCGTAGGCCACTAGCCGCAGGGCAACCTCGGCCAGACCTTCGTCAGTCAGGCTGGGCACCCCGGTGAGCTGGTCAGTGTCGGACATCACCTCGACGTCATCGTCGACCCATAGGCCCTGGTCGTCACGAATTCGATGTTGCGACTGACCAGCGCCGCGTGTGGCAAGAATCGACGGAAGGGAAGCAACGAGCTCACTGACGTTCGACGGCGCAAGGCCCTGTGCCCGCCGATGGCGCTCGGCTTCAACAATGTCGAGACGGCCCTGAACAATCCGCCGCGCATACGACAGTTGGGTTTCGAGTTGACCGCATTCGCTGCGCATGACGCGAAGCTCGGCCATGGATCGTTTGTCCACGTCACAAAGAAACGAGGACTCCGAGATTCTGAAATACAGCGCGTTGTCCATCACTGCGCCAACGCTATGACTGGACCGACCCGCCGGACACCGGCGGAAGAATGGCAACCTCGTCATTGGGGCCGACGACGTGATGGCTTTCGGCTGGCTCGCCGTTGACCCACACCCGACACGTCGGGAGTAGTTCGGCAAATGATGGCCCGTACCGTTCGACCGCGGCCTGCACCACATCGCCAACGGTTGCGCCGGGGACTTGGTCGCGGTTCAAACCTGCAGCCTCACGAACGCTGGCGAAGAGACGAAGTACAGCCACCTCGCCAGCGTACCGTTGGCCTGCGTGTTCGCGTAGAGTCTGAGCGTGGCCCCGTCATCCGCTCCAGCGTTTCGTGTGGAGGTACTGAGGAGCAGCCGACGAAAGAAAACCGTCGGCGCACAGCTCGCTGGCGACCTACTCAAAGTGACTGTTCCATCGTGGATGACTGAAGCCGACGTCGACAAGTGGGTCGCCGAAATGGCCCGACGGTTCGGACGGCAACACCGAACCGAGCGTATCGATCTCAAGACACGCGCCGACGGCCTGGCCGATCGGTTCAACCTGCCCAAGCCAAAAGAGATCCGCTGGGTCGACAACATGACGTCTCGATGGGGGTCATGCACCTACCGTGATGGTGCCATCCGCATCTCGTCTCGATTAGCCGGCGACCCGGACTGGGTCATAGACGCAGTCATCATGCACGAGATGTGCCATCTCATTGTTCCCGACCACTCGCCACGGTTTTGGCGTCTGATGGAGCAATACCCGCTCCATGAACGCGCCACCGGATACCTGATTGCCAGGGCCCGCGATAGCGACGAACTGCCACCGTTATCAACGGACTCCACGACAGACTCAACAACCTTGGTCGGCTGAGCGGTTCACGATATACGTGGCCCGATGGCGCGCCGTCGCTACCCGCGCCGCATTTACCTCGTCGCTTCGGTCCACCCACTCGGTGGCCGCCAGCAGCGAACGACCGAACCGTACGTGGCGGCCAATGAGCTCGTCTCGACGCTGAACCGTGTCGACATCGACGTACCACGTCTCGTCGAAAAGCGACCCGAGACGATTCCACGGCTGGTCGTCGAGCAAGAGATAGTTTCCCTCGATAACAACCAGCGAAACGTCGCCGCCGACCGCACAGGCTCCCGCAATTGGTTCTTCGACATCTCGATGGAACACCGGCGCATAGATAGTTGCCGGGCCAGCAACCTTAAGCCGCTCGACAAGCGCCACAAATCCTTCGGCATCGAACGTGTCGGGCGCGCCCTTTCGCTCGGCGCGGCCAAGACGAACTAGCTCGGCTTGGGCAAGATGGAAGCCATCCATCGACACGACCACCGCGTGCTGAGCGCCGACTGCCGTAGCGACCTGTTCGGCCAATGTGGTTTTGCCCGACCCCGGAGGTCCTGCAATGCCCAACAGCTTGCGGTGCCCAACGGTGACAAGATGACCAACATCACGCACCCGTAAACCAGCCGGCAACATCGACAATGACATCGGTACCGGTATTGGCGAACACCTGGACACTGGCTGGGGACGCAGTTGCCGTGAGGGCCAACGCTGCTCTCGTTCGCCCGGCCGCATCGAAGTTGACATTGGAAGCGAGCGGGACGCTGCTTCCAGCCGGGTGCGCCGTGAGATAACCCGCGGTCTGAGTACCGGCCGCCGTGAGGTTGAACGCCACACCCGATGTACCGGCGGGGGCCGATGCCAGAGCGATAGAACGGTCGGTTAACGGTGCGAATCTCGGTGCGAACGCGGTCAGGCGAGAGTCGAAGACCCGCCCCGCAGTCGATGACACGAACCGTCCGGCACCGCTCACGGGAGCCGACTCATCGGTGAAATAGCCGACGACATCGGCAAGGAGTTGCGTGGGAGCCGCTGTGAACAAGCTGACCTTCCCAGAGGCAGACACCGGGACGATAGCAAGGTTCGAACGGATGTCATTGGCGTAGCCGGGGTTGAGCGTCGAGGCGTTCGGGCGCGGGGTTCCGGTGGGCCAAACCGTCACAAACCCATCTCGGGTGGGCTCGGCAATCGTAACGACCAACGCCACTGCGCTGACTCCGGTTGACGGAACGTTGCGTGCGCCGGTGACCTGAAGATCGACCTGGGCATTCGCAGGGACACGGCCCGCAAAACCGCCGGTTCCATTGCGAGTATCAAGCAACCGATTCGGAGTCAGTGGTACAAACCGACCAGATCGACTGGTATCGGCTGGCAACCAGTACCCCGTTACGTCGACGATTACATGCATGGACGACTGGGTGAGAATGTTGATGCTGTTGTTCACCCCCGGCCGGGCAATGACAGCGTTGGCAACGATCTCATTAGCGACTGTGACGTTGAGGTTCGACGTTCCTGGCCACGTGATACCGCTCGGATACACCGAAACGAAGCCCGGACCTGCGGCCGACGTCGACGTGACATTCAAGGACACAGCCGCAGCGTTAGCGGGAACAACGGACGCTGGAAACGTCAACGTGATTGGAGTGCCGGCCCGCACAACACCAACGCTGCCACCCAAACCAGACCGCGTGTCGAGCACACGCGTTGGCACAACCGGCACCAGTTGTCCAGGAACGGGGGGCGCAAGCACCTGATTCGGCGTCACCCGGTGAATTTCCCCGCCGTTGTCATACGTCAGGTAGTACAACGACCATTCGCCATTGTCTTGAATCATCTCGAGGTGAACAATGCTGCGCGTACCCGACACGAACACCTCGCGGGTATAGCCGCCGCCAGCCGCGGGGGTGATGCGAAAGATGGTGTTACAAACGTAGTCGGCGTACAGGTAGGACCCGCCGGAGAAGTTCGGCCAACTCACCGGGATAAAGGCACCGCCAGTGATCGACACGCACCCGTCGCTTCGTCCGTAGGTGAACACCGGGTTGGTCATTCCAACGGGTGGCGCACCACAGTCGGTCGTTGAGCCCGTGGCGCACGCTCCCTCGCGTACGTTCCAGCCGTAGTCGGCACCTGAGGCGAGTTCGTCGATCTCCTCCCACGTTCCCTCACCTACGTCATTCAGGAAAAATCGCGTTCCTGTGGCGTTCATGTCGTTGGCAAAGCGGAAAGGATTGCGAAGACCGAGTGCAAAAATCTCCTGGCACGTAACGCCCGCCGCTGCGTTGCCAGTGGTATTGCATCGCTGCGTTCCCGCACCCACGAACGGATTGCTGGGCGGAATCCCCCCGGTACTTGTGATGCGAAGAATCTTGCCGTTCAACACGCTCTTGTTCCGAGCTGTGGTCGGGTTCAACCCGCCATCGCCAATGCTCACGTACAGATAGCCATCTTTGCCGAACTCGATATCGCCGCCGTTGTGGTTGCTGCGTGGCGACGAAATGTTGTCGAGCAAAACCTGCACCGAGGATGGCGAAATAGTGTCGCCCGTCAAGGTCATTCTGACCACGCGGTTGGAGCACACGTTGTCGATCAGGGCCGTGTAGTAGGCGAAAACCGCCGTGGGGTCAGCGGGGTCCACGGCAACACCCAAGAACCCTCGCTCGCCTTGGGTGCACAGGGTCGTGAGCGTGATAGCTGGGGTGGCCGACAACACACCCGCCGCACTCAGAATCCGCAAGGCACCCGCCCGTTCGGCGACGAGTTTGCGACCGTCGGGCAGCGCCGCTATTGCCGTCGGCAAATCGGCGGCACTGACCAGAACGTCGGTATAGCCAACCGCAGGTGTCGCCGCCGCAACAGGATTCGCCTGCGCGGTAGCAGCAAGGACGGGCAGCAACGAACCAATGACAACGCAAACTATTCGGCGAGACATGCGTACCTTCTTTCTCCGCCCGACCCCGATCTTAGACACGAGCAATGCGAACGGGTGGCGCGTCACTTCGTTCACACAGCGTTCACACTCAGGTAAAGCCGAGGAAACGGTGGGCTGGCAGCCTGACGTAGTTCAACGGCAGAATATTGCACTACTAAGCAAACCCTGAGAGGAAATCCGTGGCCATTCAAGCCGAATACATCTGGATCGACGGTACCGAACCGACGCCGCTGCTTCGCAACAAGACCAAGATCATGCAGGAGGGCGACAAGCCGCCGGTGTGGAGCTTCGACGGTTCTTCGACCAACCAGGCACCTGGCGAAAAGAGCGACTGCATCCTGAAGCCAGTGTTCACGTGCCCAGACCCCATTCGCGGCGGCAAGAACATCCTCGTCATGTGTGAAGTGCTGTTGTCCGATATGAAGCCGCACCCCACTAACACCCGGGCCGCCTGCGCCAAGGCTGCCAAGAAGTTCGCCGCCCACGAATCGTGGTTCGGTATCGAGCAGGAATACACCATGATGTCGCCTAGCGGCCGACCCCTGGGCTTCCCCAACGACGGCTTCCCAGCCCCTCAGGGCCCGTACTACTGCGGTGTTGGCACCGGCCGCGTCGTCGGTCGCGACATTGTCGAACTACACACCCAGGCGTGTCTCGATGCAGGGTTGTCGATCAGCGGAACGAACGCCGAAGTGATGCCCGGACAATGGGAATTCCAAGTCGGCCCGCTCGGCCCGCTAGCAGTATCCGATCAGCTGTCAGTTGCCCGATGGCTACTGCATCGAATCGCCGAAGACTTCGACGTTGTCATCTCGCTCGACGCCAAGCCTGAAAAGGGCGACTGGAACGGTGCCGGTGCCCACACCAACTTCTCAACCCTCGGCATGCGTCAGCCCGGCGGCGACAAGCTCATCGACAAGGCGTGCGGCGCATTGTCGAAGCGAGTGAAGGAGCACGTCCTCAACTACGGCCACGACATCCAGAGCCGTCTCACCGGCAAGCACGAAACTGCCCCGTGGGACAAGTTCAGCTACGGCGTGTCGGACCGCGGTGCGTCGGTTCGTATTCCCCTCCAGGTCACTGTCGACGGGTGCGGCTACATGGAAGACCGTCGGCCAAACGCCAATATGGACCCGTACACCGTCACCCGCCTGATGGTCGAAACGATTTGCCCCGCCTTGTAAATCGGGCTACTTGCGCGTGGCCCATCAACCGTTCACGAAGAACGGTGAACGGTTGATGGGCGTGTTTCCCTTACCAATGATAGTATTCAAGGTATGGCGCGTGAGAAGGCGACAATTACGGTAGATAGGGCGAAACTAGCCCTTGTGCGAGAGTTGACAGGGTCGCCGAGCGCGTCTGCAGCGATCGACGTGGCGCTTGGCGAACTCATCCGCCTCGATCGGATCCGCCGCGACGTCGCGGCGTACACGGCAGTGCCGCAGAGCGATGAGGAACGCGCCGTCGCTCGTGTGGCCCCGAGTTGGCGTGATCTCGCAGACGACACAGACTGGGCCGAACTGTACGCCGATGACCCGACCGATGGCCGCTGACCCCCGTCGCGGCGATGTGTGGCTTGCGGCGCTCGACAAGCAGCGACCGGTAGTCGTACTCACCCGTGACCCAATGGGCCGCTATCTCAACTCGGTCATCGTCGCGCCCGTTACGTCGACCGTTCGCGGGTTGTCGACCGAGGTGGCAATCGGCCCGGAGGACGGCGTTCGCAAACAATCGGTGGTCAACCTCGACAACGTTCAGTTGGTCGACAAGCAACAGCTCATCCGATCAGTCGGAAAGGCCCGTCGTTCGACGATGTCGGCAATCTGCCGCAGCCTGGCGATAGCGACCGGCTGCGACGATGCAAACAGCATCGACGCCGAGGCCGAGCACGAGTCACCCTGATACCCACAGGTCGCTGTACCGCTCAGCCACTCGCTTGCCTTCGGCTTCGCTGGCTCCATACCGCTCGCTTCACCGCTCAGCCACTAGTTGTCAGTTGTCGCCACAGCGCCCGGTAGGACGGGTACTCGAGGTCGGCTGCGATGTAGCCCGAGGCAATGAGCTCGCGATGAAACCTGGGCAAATGACGCATGGGCACCCCCGAGTCGCAATGGTGGGCAAGGTGCCAGCCGATCCAATACGGCACCAAGAATGACCGCGCACCCAGATGCTGGACGACTGAGTGCGTGGTCTCTCGACGATCGGGTGACTGCATCATGCCGCCGTGCTCTGCGATCGAACGCAAGCGATTGATCACCCGCCACACAGTCAGGTACGGCAATAGCCACAACAACCAGTACACGAACGGGTAACCCGCTAAGGCGCTTGTCGCAGCCAACGCGGCCTGCACGCCAAGAATCTTGTAGAGCGTGCGCCGAGGCCTTGGGTCGGGTGAACGCCACGACCTCAGTTGCGCACGGAGCAGCTTCCCACCGGTACGACCCGTGAGGTCACGGGTCAACTTACGCCTAAGAGACGCCGGCGTGATCGGATAGCCGATGTACAGCGGAATGTCGGGTTCGTCTGGACCGAATTCTTGGCGGTGATGAGCCATGTGCACACGCCGATAGCCGTCGACATTGGTCAGACCTGGGTACCCGAGTAACCACCTTCCCACCCAGTCGTTGACGGCTTTGCGACGAAAAAGCAGACGGTGGGCCGCCTCGTGCATGAGCGCGGCCAGTTGAGCATGGGCACGGCCCATCAAGATGAACGCGATCACCCAGCCAAACGGGTGGCCCCACCACATCGCACCCACCAGGATGCCGATGATCTGGGCCCAGCACGACACGATCGACACCGCGTTGAGTCCGTTCGGAATCCGGCGGAGTTCATCTCGTAACACGCCTGTCGGGCGGCCAGTGGCGGCGATAGGGCTGGCGGGCGACGGTTCGACCAATAACACGGTGGACGGAACCATCCCTCCCAGCCCACGAACAACGGTCGACATACGGTCAAGCGTACCGAACGTAGATGCGACTCGACACCCGCTCGCCACCCAAACCTGCCCGCCACCCGACTCGACCGCTACCCGAGTCGCCCGCCACCCGACTCGAAGTCGAAACGGTGGCACGGAACGGTCACGTTTTCGACTCCAAGGGCCCGGAGGGCGGGCCGCGACGACGTTCGAGAATGGTGATGGTCGAGCAAAACAGCTCTATCCCACCGCAAAGGCGAATCCCGTACCGCTCGGAGTAAAAGATGCGCCTTTGAGGCGCGAGAGGGCTGCTTTTTGTGGGAACCCACCCGACGAGACCAGAGCTATTCCTTACAGGGATCGAGGGCCTGGATGACTCGCGCAGTTGGGTAGCGTGTCGGATTGTGCGGGGACAGATCAGGCGGCTCATCGATGTACTCGTCGCTATTGGCTTCGTCGGGTTCGTGTCGGGGCTCGGCGCCGCGTTGTTCCTCCATGGGCTGGCATGGGCTACCACCGCCCGCAACGAAAACGGCTGGTTGTTGTACCTGCTCCCAATAGTCGGCCTCATGGTCGGACTGGCGAACCACTACGTCGGCGGGCGCGCCGTTGCCGGCAACAATCTTGTGCTCGACGAGATCCACCAGCCGACTCGTCATCTACCGCTGCGTATGGCGCCACTTATCGCCGTCACCACGATTCTTACCCACCTCGCCGGCGGATCTACTGGCCGCGAGGGCGTCGCAGTCCAGGTTGCCGCCGGCCTCTCGGACCAGTTACCCCGGGCCGCCCGTCGCCACCCGGCCGCTCGCCGCAACCTGCTCGTAATCGCCATCGCCGCCGGGTTCGCTGCCGTATTCGGCACGCCGATCGCCGGCGCAGTCTTTGCGTGCGAAGTCCTTACGGCAGGTCGGATCTCGACTCGGCTTGTGGCCCCAAGTCTTGCGGCCGCAATAATCGCAGACCAAACAGCACGCTCGCTCAACGTGAACCACGACATCATGCCCCAGTTCCCGCATGGCTATCCGGGCGTCGACATGATGTGGCGCATCGCACTTGTCGGGGTCGCTTGCGGATTGGCTGCGTTGGTGTTCGTTGTCATGTTGACCGGCGTGAAACGCCTGGCCGCTCACATCACGTGGCCACCCTTGCGTCCAATGGTCGGCGGTTTCGTGATCGTGATCCTTGTGTGGGTTGTCGATACCCGCGACTACCTCGGCCTGTCGCTGCCACTGTCGACGCTCGCCGTAACCGGCGGCGCTGTCGGTTCAACACTGTTCATGTGGAAGCTGGTGTTCACGACGGTCAGTCTCGGTTCCGGCCTCCAGGGTGGCGAGGTGACCCCGCTGTTTGTCATCGGTTCTACGCTGGGCGCCGCTCTGGCCCCAACGCTGGGCCTGGCCTCGATGACCGGTGCAATGCTCGGATTCGTCGCCGTCTTTGCGGCGGCGTCGAATACTCCCGTGGCGTGCACCGTGCTGGCCGTCGAACTCTTTGGTGGCGCGGCGTTACCGTACGCAGCGGTGACATGCGCTGTGGCCACCACCGTGTGCTCAACGCGCCGGTCCATCTATCGATCGCAACGAATGGCAGTATCACTGTCGTGACATTGCATGGCTTCGGCTACACCGACGGACTTCGATTTGGCATTTCAGAGAACCTTGCGCACCACGACCTGCGCCGTCACGACAGCGCTGGTCTGCGCCAGGCTGCTGTGGCTATCGTGATTGTGGACAGCGACGCTGTGGCACACGGTCACGATCCGCACCGAATCACCATCGATGAGATGAACAACATCCCGGGTGTCACGTCAGCCGACGGAGTCATCGACGGTTCGATGGAAGGAACAGCGGGAGGGCCGTCATTCCTGCTCACGCGGCGGGCAACGCGAATGGGCCGCCACGCTGGGCAATGGGCGCTCCCAGGCGGGCGGCTCGACCCAGGCGAAACCCTGCTCGACGCGGCAATGCGGGAAACGTACGAAGAAGTAGGTGTGCATCTCACCGAAGCCGACCTCGTTGGACAGCTCGATGACTACACCACACGATCCGGTTACGTGATGACGCCATACGTGTTTTGGGGCGGCGCGAATCCGACGGTGAACCCAGACCCGAACGAGGTGTTCTCGCTCCATCGCATCAGCCTGCGCGAACTGTGCCGCACCGACTCACCTCGCTTCGTCAACATCCCCGAAAGCGACCGGCCCGTCGTGCAACTACGGCTAGGCCGCGACCTTATTCATGCGCCAACCGGAGCCGTACTGTTGCAGTTCCGCCTAGTCGGGCTAGAGGGCCAACACGGCGAACGGGTGGACCATCTGGAACAACCCGTGTTCGCGTGGCAGTGACTAGGGCAGGGGTTAACTCGCCTTCGGCGTTGCTTGCTCACAACTACCGTTCGCTTTATTACTCCGCCCTAACTCGTCGTCGCTACCTCGATGCGGGCCTGGGGCCATTCCCACGCAGCCTGGAGTGCTTCTTCGGCCTTGGCCATGAGCTCGCCTGCGTTGAACGCGTGAGCCGGGTAGCAGGCAATGCCTGCCCATTGCACAAAGTTGGTGTCGATCTCGTTGATGGTTCGCCGAAGCCGTTCGAGGGTCCACACCGCGCCATCTTCAGGGGTGTCCTCCAAGATGAAGGCCAACCGCCCGTCGTCGAGATGGCAGGCGATATCGCTATCTCGCAACGTGCTTCGCACCGCCTGGGAGACCTTGACCATGTCGGCCATGTTGCTGCGCAGCGGACCGTCCGACACGGCAACCAAGGCCACAGACACTGGGCGCAAATGACGCTTAGCTGCGAGAACGCGGGTATCGACCGTTGCCCGGAAGTACTTCTCGTTGAACAAGCCGGTGAGTTCATTACTGACCGGTTCGTTCGACGGCATGACGGTCATGGACGCCATGGCCGGAGCTTCGACCACAGCCCTGACCACGCTGGGTCGGGGCTGCAGAAGAACGATAAGCACCATGCCGAGAGCAGCAAGTCCAGCAATCGCGCCGCCATACCGGATCTCGGCAATAGAGCCGACGACGCCGGCCACGAGGCCGACAGCACCCAGGGCGATAGCCAAAATTGTCAACCGTGTCGTTGGTTTGTTGGTCATGCCGCGCCGTTCCTGTGCGAAGTTGCCAGATCTGCAATATCAGTCATGATTCGTCCGAGCTCGTAGTCCTTGGGGGTGTACACGGCGGCCACACCTGCTGCGAGCAGGCGGCGCTGGTCGTCGTCGGGGATGATGCCCCCGACAATTACCGGCGCCTCAACACCGAGGGCACGCACTAGGCGAACAACCTCAGGCACGAGCGACAGGTGACTACCCGACAAAATGGACAGGCCGATGACATCAGGATCCTCATCGACCGCCGACGCGGCGATTTGGGCCGGCGTGAGCCGAATACCCGCATACACCACTTCCATTCCAGCGTCTCGTGCAGCCACAGCTATCTGTTCGGCACCATTGCTATGTCCATCAAGGCCTGGCTTGGCAATAAGCAGACGAATTGGTCCCCCGGGCACGTTCTTGACCCGATCTTGCAGGTTTTGCAGCCCTGCAGCCCGCCGACCGACGGCCGCGGCCACGCCGGTGGGTGCCCGGTACTCGCCAAACACGTCACGCAAAACCCCGGCCCACTCACCCGTCGTACCACCAACAACGGCCAGCGCAATGGTGGCCGGCATGATGTTGTCGGCGCTGGTGGCCGCGAGTCGAAGCTGATCGAGCGCATGGTCGACCGCGTTCGAGTCTCGGTTGGCGCGCCACTCCACCAGATCGGAAACAGTTTGGGCTTCGAGCGATGGGTCGACTTTGAGAATGGAGCCTTCACCTTCAAGCGGTGACGGTTCGGCTTCACGGAACTGATTGACGCCGACCACGATCTGCTCGCCACTTTCGATGCGTTGCGTGCGAGCAGCAAGACTGCTGACTAGGCGACCTTTGAGAAGGTCAATGCAGTCGAACACACCGCCAAGTTCGAGCACTTCGTCGAGTTCGGTCCGGGCCGCCGCCTTCAACTCGGCGGTGCGGGTCTCGACCACCACGCTGCCGTCGAAGATATCGCCGTACTCCAACAGGTCGGTTTCAAAAGCCAACACCTGCTGCATTCGTAACGCCCACTGCTGATCCCACGGGCGAGGAAGACCGAGTGCCTCGTTCCATGCTGGCAGCTGAACGCTGCGGGCCCGAGCACCCTTCGACAACGTGACCGCCAACATTTCCAACACGATGCGCTGGACATTGTTTTCGGGCTGCGCTTCAGTGAGACCAAGGCTGTTGACCTGCACGCCGTACCGGAAGCGACGTTGCTTTGGGTTGGATACGCCGTACCGCTGTTCACCGATCTCGTCCCACATCTCGGTCATAGCCCGCAGTTTGCAAACTTCCTCAATAAAGCGGATACCGGCGTTAACGAAGAAACTGATGGACCCGAACACGTCGGCGAATTGCTCGGGCGGCACCTGGCCCGACTCACGAACGGCATCGAGCACACCAATTGCTGTGGCCATCGAGTACGCAATTTCTTGCACCGGGGTGGCCCCCGCTTCTTGCAAGTGATAGGAGCACACGTTCATGGGGTTCCACTTGGGAGCATTGTTTGCGCACCACGCAATCATGTCGACAATAAGCCGCCGACTAGCCGCGGGCGGAAAAATATACGTGCCCCGAGACAGGTATTCCTTGACGATGTCGTTTTGGGTGGTGCCGCGCAATTCGTGACTTTCGACGCCGAGTTCCGCGGCGTTGGCGGCATACAAGCCCAGCATCCACGCCGCTGTGGCATTGATAGTCATCGACGTATTCATTCGCCCAGGCGGAATGCCGTCGAGTAACTCCCGCATGTCGCCAAGGTGCGACACGGGCACACCAACCTTGCCGACTTCGCCCGCCGCCATGGCCGAATCGGGGTCGTAGCCGGTTTGGGTCGGAAGATCAAAGGCGATCGAAAGGCCTGTTTGACCCTTAGCCAGGTTGGTTCGATACAGCTCGTTAGAGGCGCGCGCCGTGGAGTGACCACTGTACGTGCGCATCATCCATGGTTCGTCCCGCTCGCCCATCGGGGTCATTGTTCCACCTCAGAGCCCTATCCGAACAGTGGGAACTTTCCAAGAGCGTTTTGGAGCTCGTTGAGGTAGGCGCGTCGGGGTAACTCAATGACGCCCAACGTAGCGAGATGGTCCGTGCGCCACTGCACGTCGAACAGTGTGAAACCGTTGGATTTGAGCACGTGCACGGTTGCGACAACGGCGGCTTTCGAGGCGTCAGTGACCGTATGAAACTTGCTCTCGCCCGCAAAGAGGCCGCCTATGGCGAGGCCGTATAGTCCGCCGACGAGTTCGTCGTCGAGCCAGCATTCGACCGAGTGTGCCCATCCCAGCCGGTGTAGTTCGGTGTACGAGTCGATGAACGAGTCGGTGATCCAGCCACCCTTGCGTTTCGGGTCGCCGCATCGCCGCATGACCTCCACAAAGGCAGTGTCGACCCGAATCTCGAACCGTCGCACCGACTTGGCCAAGGAACGGCTCACATGGAGGCCGTCGAGCGGCAGGACGCCTCGAGGGTTGGGCGACCACCACCCAAGGCGCCGCCGGTTCACGGGCATTGGGAAAAGACCAGCGCGATACGCAGCCAGGATGGTGCCCGGTTGCAGATCGCCCCCAAAACACACCAGGTCCCCCGGCGCGTTGGTCGGGTCCGGGAACGCCCAGCTACACGCAGACGGTTCGACCGGACGATCCACACCTCACACTGTAGAAGCGCCAATACCCTCGGGTGCGATACCTGATCTACCCGGGGACGACGTTTTGAGACACAAGACGTACAGGAAATGGCCGCGAGGCCAGCCACGCTTTCACATCGTCCGGAACGTCGACGGCCAAGACCTCGAGCACGCAGTCGGCGGGAGCCATAACGATCGTAAAGGAGTGCAGCCTCTCAAGGAGGTAGTCCTTTACCTCATTCGGCGGAAAGTCACACGCGGGGGGTGCGGTCCCGACCGTCGAGATGGCCACAGTGCTATCAAGTGGCGGTCCGTTAGACGACTCAGCCCCTCTAACCGTTGACTGGGAGGACAGTCCACACCCGGCCATCGCCATTACATACGCAGCAACACGAACTCGCCTCACGTTGTCATAACGGTGAAACCACCGCTTTGCATAAACGAAACGTCGTTAAAGTAGCAGTTGTTGTCAGGTGGATCATTGACGAAAGAAATAGTACCGCGAATTAGCGCATTCGTAGTAGTAGTTGACGAGTAAGCAGGCCCGCCAGAATCACCTTGCTGACAAACTACGCCCGGGACAGCGCGTTGAGCATGAACGTTCAATGCGCAGTAGCCCCCGAAACAATTCCAAGCACCAAGCGATTGCACGATCAGGGCGCAACGAGCGGTCGTCAAACTGCCGGACACACATAGCCCATTGCCGACATTGTTCGTCGTTGTCCCAGCCACTGAGCGCGTAGCTGGTTGTGTTGGATCCGTATAAATCGTCTTTGAATACGATGAACCTGAGATGAATCCGTAGTCATTGAGATTGCCAAAGTTCCAATTATAGAATTCTCCGAAGTACTGAGTCGCTGAATAGAGATTCCCTGACCAGCCGGGGTTCAGTTGTCGACAGTGGCCAGCTGCCGACATGCCGATTCGACCATCGTGATTTCTGCGAACCTTGAAACCGCTCGAACAAAAGCTGATGTTTGAACACCCCGATGAATAGGTGGGGCCGTAGACCGAGCCTCCATAGTGCGGTACACCGTCACCGCACCTTGCCCCAGGCGCAACCCGCCGGGAGCGCACGGTTACCAACTCAGCTGGAATCGTGAGTGCGAACTTTGACCAGAAGGTCGATTTTGGGTCAAATGCCAATTCGACAGTTGCGGTTCGAGGGTCAATCTCGATACGCACACTCGCGTCGCCAGCGCCGCTGCGCTCCGCTGCCCGACGCGCCGAATCGACGATGGGCTGGAGAACCCTATTTGAACGACAACCTTCGTGGACTACAACTGCTAGTTGCCCTTGCGCTGCCTTGACGGGCGCCTCAAGAGCAGAAACGTTCGTTTGACCAGGCTCGGCGACGATCACGAGGCGGCGCCGCTTAAAATCTACGTACGCTCCCAGTATAGATGATTTATACGGCTCTAAAGTCTTCCACAGCTGATCAACCGCCCACCTGTGTCTGACTCTTCAGGAGCCAATCGACCGTAGGGTCGTCGATTACATCAGCACCACTCGAAACGGCTTCAACAGGAGCTGATACTTCGCATGCACGTGTCGCAGAAATCGACGGCGCTGCTCCGACGCTCGATGGCTCCAGAAGTACTGTCGTCAAGAATACGAACAGTAAACAAACACACACACAGTCGCGTGAAAGGCCTCATTGCGAAATGACAGTAGTTAGGCAACTATGAAGTGTCAAGATCAGGGTCTAACGGGCTGGCAGTGCAAGCGCAGGTTTGAGCACCCCCTAATTATTCCGAACGAGCCGGTTGATCTGCGTGGGTACGTAGCACGAGCCCTGGTGTGAGCCAGTCATACTTCACCGCTGACGCCCCACACGCCCAGTCGAACGACATCGTCGTCGCCGTCCCAGCCAGCCTCGCGTACATCAGACACATACCCGCCCAAGACGGCAGCATCGAGCGCTGGTAGATCGACGCTATCGATGAAATGATCGAAGCAAGCGTCCGGAATCAGATTGCCGATGTCTTCATTCATGGCGCCGTCACCGACGAACGCCCAGTCGAGCAGCGTGTGTGAGCCATCTGGCGAGACGATGAGGTTCTTCGACCAGAAGTCGAGGTGACACAGCGCGCGCGGCAGCGCCTCGCAAATCGCATACAACCCATCGCGGTTGACATGGAGTTGCTTCGCCAACCGACGGAAGATGACCACGCAACTCGCTAGGAACTATCCGGCAGCCACTTTCGCCGAACGCGTCTTGAATGGTTCAAAACGGTAGCATGAGTTGGTTGAAAACAGCAGTGCAGAGTGGTTCAAAACGATAGTGTGGGGGACATGGCTTCGCCCGAGTACATCCCCAGGATGATCGATTCCACGCTGGCAGAATTGTTTCGTGAGGTTCCCGCTCTCCTCGTTGTCGGGCCTCGAGCAACCGGTAAGACAACCTCGGCTCGCCGCTTGTCACGTTCGATGCTCCGCCTCGATCGGCCTGCTGATGCCGTACTTGTGAGCAACGACCCCGACATCGCTTTGTCCAGCTTCGACCCGCCACTATTGATAGACGAGTGGCAAGTTGTGCCGAGCGTGCTCGGTGCCGTGAAGCGAGCCATAGATGACGGAACCGGTGCAGGCCGTTTCATTCTTACAGGTTCGTCGCAATCCGATCTCACCGCTGAAGGCTGGCCGGCCACGGGTCGCGTCATTCGGATCACACTGTTCGGCTTAACCGATCGCGAGCTCGAAGGTCGGGCAGCAGGGCCAGCCGTTCTTGATCGCATTTTTGCCGGCCAGCAGTCAGAGCTTCAAGCTCCGAACGAGTCGGTTGATCTGCGTGGGTACGTCGCACGAGCCCTGCGCAGCGGCTTCCCCGAGGCGGCCGCACTTGAGGTAATCCGATCGAGAAGCAGATGGTTGCACAGCTATATTGACGAGGTCGTCACGCGCGACGTGCAGCTCGCATCTGAGGTCCGCGATCCCGTTCGACTGCGGCGCTACCTACAGGCCTGCGCGGCGCACACAGCGGGAATTGTCGAACACAAGTCGCTCTACGATGCCGCCGGCATCGAACGGGTTACGGCCGTTGGATACGACAGTTTGCTAGAGCACCTCATGGTAATCGAGCGTCTACCGGCCTGGGTCACCAATCGACTGTCCAGGCTTACCACCACGCCGAAGCGACATCTTGTGGAGCCCGCACTCGTCGGCCCGCTGCTTGGTGTCGACGAACGATCTGTCCTTCGAAATGCCGACATCCTCGGACGGCTGATCGAGAGCTACGTGCTCGCCCAATTGCGCGCCGAGTTGGCCATGGCCGAGTCACCGATTCGACTCTTCCACCTACGAGATAGCGAGGGCCGCCACGAAGTAGACATCATTGCCGAGCGCGCCGATGGCAGAGTTGTCGCCATCGAAATCAAAGCAACGTCAGCTCCCAAGCTGGACGACGCGCGCCACTTGATCTGGCTGAAGCGACAACTCGGTGACCGCTTCGCAGCAGGCGTTGTCTTTCACACCGGACCAAGACCTTTTCACCACGAGTCAGGAATCGACTTTCTACCAATCTCAACGATGTGGGGCTAGTGGCGGAGCGTCGAAGATGCTGCTTAGGCGGAGTAGCGGAGCGTCGAACCAAGGTCGAGCGAATCGAGGCCTCGCTTGGCGTTGAAGAGCAGCGCGTTGCCGCGCTCGCTGAATCGGTGTGTGGCATCGATCTCCTCGGAACCGCCGTAGCGCATCTGTTTAGCCGCCGAGGCGCTGGCAAGCATGAACGGCGTGAGCCAGTCGTACTTCACAGCTGACGCCCACACGCCCAGTCGTACAACATCGTCGTCGCCGTCCCAGCCCGCCACGCGTAGACCAGACACATACCCGCTCAAGACGGCGGCTTCGAGTGCGGGCAAGTCGGCGCTGTCGATGAAGTGATCGAAGCAAGCGTCGGGAATCAGATTGCCGATGTCTTCACCGATGGCGCCGTCACCGACGAACGCCCAGTCGAGCAGCGTGTGTGAGCCATCTGGCGTGAGGATGAGATTCTTCGACCAGAAATCGAGGTGACATAGCGCGCGCGGCAGCGCTTCGCATAACGCATACAGCCTGTCGCGTTGCGCATGGAGTTCCTTCGCCAGCCGACGAAGCTCGGGCGGGAAGCATTGGCGAGCCAGCGGCTGATCCCAGGCTGCGTCGTCGTCGAGCAGCGACCAATTCACCGGCTTCTCACTGCTGTACGTACATAGGAAGTTCTGGGACAACCAGTCGTAGGTCGGCATCGGTCGTCCCCCGGTGACGAAGGGTGCCTGGGCCTGACCGAGCGCACGGGCGGCGTTCGCATACTGCGGGATTGTCCACTGGTCGCCAGGTGTTCCCTCGACGAACGCCAAAGCGAACACGGCGTCATGGGATGTGACGTCAACCCCTAGGCACGGCGGCCCGCGCAGCCCGGCGTCGGCGTACGCACCTGCGACATCGTGTCGGTATGCCAATGCTTCTCGGAGCCAATAGTTCCAGCGTGTGGGCTCATGCGAGCCGGCCGTCCAATGGCTCTCGTATGGCGTCGATCCGCCATCGCGATGGGCTGACAACCACTTCACGACCACCCGCTCGCCGTCGCGTTCCAATTCCCAGATGCCGGGCGAGAGCCATCGGTTGTGTGCAGGTTCACGAATTACCCATCCAGCGTTCGACAGCCCGACGCGCCGTAGTAAGCCATCAAGATGAGGGTTCATCGATCAAGTCAACCATGTATTAGAACGTGGGAGCGGTACGACTCTGGGCACGACTGATGCCGCACGAGCGGTCAAAACACCGACACCCAGCCGACTCAGAGTCGAAAACGTTTACATTATCTACCAGATTTTCGACTTTGAGTTGACAGGGCGTACGGCGTAAGGCGCGTCCTGACAGCCGAGCGAGCGGGCCGACCCGGCTATCAGGTTTCGGTGATGGTGACCTTGACGATCTTCACCGCTTCGAGCGGCGGGCTTGGATCCGAGGCGGCACCTACAGCGTCGAGGGCCTTGACCGTGGTGTCCATACCGTCGATGACCTTGCCAAAGATCGAATACTGCGGCGGCAAACCATCTCGGAACATCGTGAAGAACTGGCTGCCGTTCGTGTCAGGCCCGCTGTTCGCCATGGCCAGCGTGCCAGGAACGTATTCCTCGGCCGACTTCGGATTCTCATTGGCGAACTTGAAGCCGGGGCCACCATCGCCCTTACCCGTGGGGTCGCCGCACTGGGCCATGAAGCCCTTCAGAATACGATGACACGGGGTGTCGTCGTAGAAGTGATAGCGGGCGAGGCTCACAAAGTTGTTGACCGTTCCAGGGGCCTTGGCTGCGTCGAGTTGCGCCTTGTATGTGCCCTTGGTGGTCTCGACGGTTGCCACATAGCTCTTGGTTTCATCGATGCACTTCTTGAACGGTGCCGAGAACGTTGCCGTCTTGGCCGAACTGCCATCGGCCTTCGGACAGTCGGTCGTGCCGTACGTGAACGGACCCGCCGGTGCCCCGACCGCAGTCGTTGACGTTGGAAGCGCAATCGTGGCGTCGGGCGTGGACGTTGTAACCGCAGTCTCTTCGTCGTTCTTGTTGCTGTTGACAAACAGCACCGACCCAACAATGACAGCGACGACCGCGACAGCGAGGATGCTTCCCCACTTGATCACATCACGCTTTTGCTTGGCGGCCTTCAGCTCACGATTGCGCTTTTCGAGCGCAGCTTGCCGGTTGACCTTTTGTCGTTCTCGCTTCTCAGTGCCCATCGAGTGAAAGAGTGTATGGCCTGAGCGCGGCGCCGACACGGCAAGTGGGCCAACTCTTTTCCACAACGGCCACGCCGTCGCATAGCGTTGTCTCCTCGTGGCCCTGATTGTGCAGAAATACGGCGGTACGTCCGTCGCCGACCCCGACCGGATGAAGTCCGTCGCCGAACACATTGCGTACACCCGCGGGCAAGGCCACGACGTCGTCGTCGTCGTCTCGGCCATGGGTAAGGAGACCGACAACCTCATCGCTCTGGCCAACGCCGTATCGTCGGTACACCCTGGTCGCGAGATGGACATGCTCTTGACCATCGGCGAGCGAAAGTCGATGGCGTTGATGTCGATGGCCCTGGCCGACCTGGGCGTAGCCGCCGTGAGCCTCACCGGCTCTCAGGTCGGCATCATCACCGACACAATGCACGGCAACGCGAAGATCCTCGAGATCAAAGGCGACCGGGTACGCACCGCACTAGCCGAAGGCAAGGTCGTCGTGGTCGCCGGATTCCAAGGCGTTTCCACAGCCCACGAAATCACAACGCTCGGCCGAGGCGGCAGCGACACCACCGCCGTAGCCCTGGCCGCAGCGCTTGATGCCGATGCGTGCGAGATCTATACCGACGTCACAGGCGTGTTCTCGGCCGACCCGCGTCTGTGCCCCCAAGCCCGCAAACTGCAGCGAATCAGCTTCGACGAAATGTTGGAGATGGCCGCCACCGGTGGCCGCGTGTTGGCCCTACGGTCAGCCGAGTTTGCACGGAATCACAATGTCCCCCTTCACGTGCGCTCCAGCTTCACCTGGGAGCAGGGCACGTGGGTTACCGCAGAGGAAGCCACCATGGAAGAACCAATCATCTCCGCCGTCACCCACGACGCCACCGAAGCAAAACTCACCGTGCTCGGTGTACCCGACCGCCCGGGCATTTCGGCCACGTTGTTCGAACAGCTTGCCGCGGCCAACGTCAACGTCGACATGATCGTGCAGAACTCGTCGGCCGACGGTAAGACCGACATCAGCTTTACGGTTCCCAAGGCCATGCTGGCTGTGGCCGAAGCGGTCACGACCAGCGTCGGCCACGAGATCGGTGCTGCTGGCGTGTCACACGACAGTTCCATCGCCAAGGTCAGCCTGGTGGGGGCTGGGATGAAAACGTCACCTGGCATCGCAGCAAAGATGTTTCGCGTTCTTGCCGACAACGACGTCAACATCGAGATGATCTCGACATCAACCATCCGCATCTCGTGCATCGTCGACAGCCCAAATATGGAGAAGGCCGTACGAGCCCTGCACACAGCGTTCGGGCTCGATTCGGGCCAGGCTTACTCGGCTCCGCTACCCGAGCGAAAATAGTTGGCCAAGCGGGCTAACCCGTCGTCGATCGAAACGGTCGGCGACCATCCCAAATCGTCGTGGGCCGGTCGAGGGTCGAACCAGTGCGCTGTGCCCAACTGTTCGGCCAGGAACCTGGTGAGTGGCGGCTCGTCGTTCGGCTTGAACTGACGCCATGCGCGTTCGACTGCCGAGCCAATTCCAAGCGCGGCACGAAGCGGCACCGATCGGGGCTTGAAGGGAACGCCAGCGGCTGCACAGATGCCTGCGACGAGTTCACGAATGGGCCGAGGCTCGCCGTTCGCAACAACGTACGCCCGGCCGACGCACGCAGCCTGAGGGCGCAACGCATCGACCGCAGCCACCAACGCCGACGCGGCGTTATCGATGTACAGCGTGTCGATAAGCGCTCTGCCTCCACCAACAAGTGCCAGACGACCCGAACGGGCCCGGTCGACGATGCGGCCAACGAGTTGCGTATCGCCAGGACCCCAGATGAGATGAGGACGAATGGCTGTCACCAACAGCGACGGGCTCACGGCGTCTAGGGCCAACACCTCGGCTTGTGCCTTCGATTCGGGATACCAGGCCGCACCCGCGCGGCCGACAACGGGCGCACCGGCGCCAACCCCGACCAGGGAGGCACCGTCGTGAGCAACCGACGGCGATGACACGTGGACAAGGCACCCGACACCGAGGCGACGCGCCGCTTCGACAACCGAGGCCGTGCCGTCGACGTTGACGCTGCGGTAGTCCTCCCAGGCGCCCACAACACCGACCTTCGCCGCCGCATGAATCACAGCGTCGCAGCCCGCCATGGCGTCGCGCACCGTGTCTTGATTGCGCACATCGCCGAACACTTGCCGGCAGTCGACCTTGGCGGTCCCGCGTTGTAAACACACCACCTCGTCGCCCCGAGCGACGAGGTGTTCAGCGGTGCGTCGACCAAGCAGACTGGTAGCCCCGGTAACGAGGATCTTCATCGTTACCAGGCCGTCCGGGTGGTGCCGCCGGCAAGCACTGTGGTCGCCCACTTCCCAACGGCGGTACGGTCGACTTTCGCGTTATGGCGAATATCGACCGGCAACGAGGCAACGACCAACACAGCAGCGACCGGCACCGGGGCTACCGCTGCGCGAACCGTAGCGACAAGGGTGCGGTCGGCTAAGCCAGCGGTAGCACCAGCCTGTTCGATAACCACGACGACCTGTTGGCAACCCGCCGGGCCTACCCCCGCGGCGGCTACGCGACAGCCCGGCACGGCTTGCTCGACGGCAACCTCGATGGGGACGGGGGTTACCGGTCCGGTGGTCGCTGTGATCACATGCACCGAACGACCTTCGATCCACAAATCGTCGCCGTCGACGTGGCCAACATCGCCACTGCGATGCCAAACAACTCCGTCGGAATCGGCACAACGAGCATCGCGTTCGGTGCGCCAGAGACGGTCGTATCCGTCGGATAGCCAGGGTGATGACACCCACACCTCGCCCGTATGACCGACAGGCACGGTCGCCGTTTCGAGGTGGTCGTGAATGCCGAGGGTAACGATTCGAACCCGTGCCCCGACGACAGGCCGCCCGACGTACACACCGCGGCCCGGCCCTGCCGCCTCGATCGCCTGACGATCGGCGTTGGCAACCGGCAATGCCTCGGTCATGCCGTAGGGGGTACATAGCCTGGCCGCCGGGAACAACTGCTGCGCGGCCCGCAACGTGGCAATAGGAACAGGCGCACCGGCCGAGAGCACGAGCCGTAGACGTTCGAACGGCCCGCCTGGCCGGTGGTTGGCGGTCGTGACAACGTTGGCCAACGCCGAAGGAGAGGCGAAAACGATTGTGGCATCCACCGCGCTACACGCGGCTGAGAGCGCCGCGGCGGTGAGCGAGGCCGGTTTGGTGACGTCGACCGCAGGGATTGTCGACGTGATGCCGAGCGCCGGACCGTAGAGCGCGAACGGCGCAAACGCAGCGACAAGGCGATCGGTCGATGTGATGTTGTAGGTGGACGCCAGCGCATCTCGTTGCGCCGCAAGTTGCTCGTGGGTATAGCGGACACCTTTGGCTGGCCCGGTTGCGCCCGACGTAAAGAGCACCGCGGCTGCTTGGTTGGCTTGCGGCATGGCCAAGGGTTCGTCGCCGCTCACGGCCAGAATGTCGAGCGCGGCAACGGTGCCGACCCGACGCTTCGATCCGGTGGCAATGAGCCTGGCCGACGGCGCGGCTCGAAGCGCCCGTACGACCGGCAATGCACGGGGCGCGGCGATTACCCATCTCGGCCCGCTACCTCGAACGGCTCGGGCCAACGCCCGCAAACCCAGGCCGCGATCGGCAATAACCGTGACCGCGCCAGCCCGCCAGCACGAGTACACGGCGACCACCAGATCGATGCTCGGAGGGACGAGTAACGCCACCCGGTCGCCGGGTTGAATGCCCAGTGACCGCAACCCGACGGCCGTTCGTTCGACTCGTTCGTACAGGTCGTGAAAGCTGATCCGCTGATCGTCGCCGAGGTCGACAAACGCTTGCGCCGCATCTAACCGACGGTCATCGAAATGCTCCCAAATCCGTGACGTGGACTTACCAGGCGATGAGGCCGGTGCGGGGGTCTCCGACGTGGTGGTAAGCCACTCGTCGGCAACCCCGGCGACATCAGCTTCTTCCACCACCAAGTGACCGGCGTTGGCGAAACGGTGACGAGACACGATGGCACCGGTGAAACGCCTCGCAAGATCATCGGCGAACTCATCGGAGAACACGGGGTCGCGGCCACCCCACGCCAACAGCACAGGCGCGGTTATGGAACCGAGTTTCGAAGCCACGTCGGCCAGGGCACCGGCTGAAGGTCGTTGATCAGTAAAGGGCACGTCATCAACAAACTGGGCCACAGCTACGCGACTAGCAGCCGTTCGATATGGGGCCATGAGCGCCTGACGGGTGGTCTTGTCGAGACGCGTCCCAGGTAGCCAGGGGGTGCCACCAACGAACAGCGGTGTTCGAGCGCAGATCACATTGTTGAGCGCCGAGACACCGGCAATGCGGATGAGCGCGGGAACTTTGAGGCCCTCGGGAATGGCAATGCCGGTGTTCGTGAACACCATGGCCTGTACCCGTTCGGGGTTGCGAACAGCCCAACCCATAGCGATGGCACCGCCCCAATCGTGGGCAGCCAAAACGACCTTGCCCGTCACACCAAGCGCGCTGATGATCGAATCGAGATCGTCGACCCGATCGGCATAACGCCGCCGGACGGTGCGCTGCGAAAACCCCATTCCGAGGTGATCGAAAGCGATCACACGGTAGCGGTCACCGAACTGTTTGAGGAACGATCGCCAATACACCGACCATGTGGGGTTCCCATGAACGCACACAATGGTGCCGACGGGCTGTGGCGGGCCCGTTTCCAACCAATGCCACGTGTTCGACCGACCGAGGCGGTCGGTTACCGATGCGGTCCGCGACCACGTTGGATGGATGCCCCACCGAACCCACTCGGCGGCGGTAGGCAAATTCACCAGACGATTTCAACCATGCTCGTATTGAGGCCCGAGCCAATGCCCATACACAACACCCGCTCGCGTGGCGAAATTCGCGGTGCTGCCTGAGCCAACGTAATCGGGATGGCGGCCGGCCCAACGTTGCCGTAGTCGGGGTAGGTGAGCGGTAACCGCTCGGCGGGGATACCCAGACGCTCGCACAACAGCTTGGTATGTACCGCCGACACCTGGTGCGCGATGTACCAGTCCATACCCAGTTCCCAATCGAAATGCTCGGCCGCGTCTTTCCACGCTGTCTCGGCAAGATCGAGACCGGCCACAAGCAGCCCGTGGGTGTCGGTAACCATGCGCTCAAGATCGCCAACGCACAGCCTGTGATGCATGGTTGCCGACTTGGCGACGCCGCCGATGACCCGATGGGCCTCGGGGTGCAGATCGAGCGACGTGAGCACCATGGCCGCTGCGCCCGACCCGAGGGTGAGCGACGCAAACTCGTTGAACACATCGACCGATGTGGTTTCGGGACGTCGTAGACGCGCCAACGTGGTCTCTTGTGTGTGACGGCTGCCTTCGCCATCGACGATGAGTGCGTAGTCGATCTGGCCGCTATCGATCATTGAACCGGCAACCTGCATACCGTTCACGAAGCCGAGGCAGGCATTCCCGAGATCGAAGTTCAGGGAGGCCGACGGCAGTCCGAGGCGGTCATGCACAGCACAGGCTACGGACGGTTCGAGGTGATGTTTGCAAACCGAGGTAGAGATGAGCAGGCCGACTTGGCCGGGCGAGATACCGGCAGCGTCGAGGGCTTTCTGGCCAGCCATGGCCGCGGCTTCGTCGAACGTGACGTCTTCGGGCCACCAGCGGCGAGCCTTAATGCCAGCGACGCTTTGCAGGAGACCAGGCCGCATTTCATTGCGGGCATAGGTCTCGGCCAGTTGTTCATCGATCCAGTCAGACGTGACGACGACCGGCGCTTCGACGGCCTCGACACTCAGGATGCCGGTGCGCTGCTGCTTGAAGGTGATGCTTCCCGACATGGCTGAATTCCCTTCCACCGGCCGGAGAATGCGGCCAGGTTCTGGACATCGTATGCCCCGCAGTCGAGTTTGCGTCGTTCAGCCCACGAGATGCGGGCAAACAGCCACGCGCACCCAAATTCGTGGGACTATCACTGGGACGGTTCGCTACCCTTATACACATGCGTTCCCCAGTTAATGTCGGTGTCGTCGGTGCTACGGGCCAGGTAGGTGGCGTCATGCGCCAGCTACTTGCCGAGCGAAACTTTCCGGTCGGCACCATCCGATTTTTCGCCTCAGAGCGTTCTGCCGGGCGCAAACTGCCATGGAACGGCGGCGAGATTGTCGTAGAAAACTCCATGACCGCCGATCTTGCTGGCCTCGACATCGCGCTGTTCTCGGCAGGTGCAACATCGAGTCGCGAGCTCGCCCCCCGGTTCGCGGCCACTGGAGCCATTGTCATCGACAACAGTTCGGCGTTTCGGATGGACCCTCAGGTGCCGCTCGTCGTGCCCGAGGTCAACGGACACGAACTGCGGTCGATTCCCCGCAACATCGTCGCCAACCCCAATTGCACCACCATGGCGGCCATGCCAGTGCTCAAGCCGCTCCACGACGCGGCCCGCCTCATCCGCCTTCGGGTGTCGAGCTATCAGGCCACGTCGGGCGCTGGTCTTGCGGGTGCCGAGGAACTCGACCAGCAAACCCGCAAGGTTATCGATGGCGCCATGGGCCTCACCTACGACGGTCGGGCTGTCGACTTTGGTACGCCGTCGAAGTTCTCCCAACCCATCGCGTTCAATGTGTTGCCACTGATCGGCAAGCTGCTGGACGATGGCGACACCGACGAGGAAGCCAAGTTGCGAAACGAAAGCCGCAAAATCCTCAATATCGCCGACCTCGAAGTATCTGGTACCTGCGTTCGCGTTCCGGTATTCACTGGGCACAGCCTGTCGATTCATGCCGAGTTCGCCCGACCCATCTCCCCCGACCAAGCTCGGGCGCTGCTAGCGGTTGCGCCCGGTGTCGAACTTTGCGACGTACCGACGCCATTACAGGCCGCGGGCCAGGACCCAGCGTACGTCGGGCGGATACGAAACGACTCCACCATTCCCGACGGTCGCGGTTTGGTCATGTTTGTCAGCAATGACAACTTGCGCAAGGGCGCCGCGCTCAACGCAATTCAGATCGCCGAGTCACTGCTGGCGTTCGGCTAGTTGGTAACGCCGCGCTCGCACACGTTCGTGCTGTAGTTCGGCGGGTGGAACCTGCCAACCCCAACCCGGTTGGAACTCTGGCCGCTTGTGGGGTGTGATGATCACCAAGGTGTCGGTCACGTCGGCGAGGCGGCGACAGATGCGCGGCAGTCGCGAGGTTTCGGCCAGATGCAGCGCGAACGAGCACACGACTAAGGTCCACCACCGGCCGTCGAGAGCGCCAGCCGCAATGTCGGCAAAGGTGTGGCTCTCGACAGCGTGACCAGTTCGGTCGAGGTACGCGGGCCCGGTATAGGGGTCGATGCCGTCGACTCGGTTGGCACCGAGTGACCTCAGCGCCAGGGTCACCTCGCCGCTACCGCACGCCAAATCAAGTACGTGGGTGGTGTCGAGTTGCCACTCGCTCACGGCGGCGTGGACAAGGTGGGTCACGGCCTCCTCGTGGGGATTGCGATAGTCGGCCGCGTGCACTTCGTAGTACCGGTCGACGCCGAGTGCGCCGTACCCGGGGCGTACGGGGTCAGCAGCCACAGGGGATGGCATGGCATTTCGGGCAGCCGTTGCGATACATGGCCACAGCATCGTCTAGGGATATTCCGGCCTGGTTTGCCAACGATGCAAGCCACGCCAGCACGTCGCCGAACTCGTGAAGTTGCGCGGCCTTGGTTCCTTTGCGCAACGCCTGCGCCAGCTCGCCAACCTCTTCGACCAGCCACGCAACGCTCGCCGGTATCCCCCGGTCGCTGTCGCGTTCACCATAGGTGCGGTGCATAAGGGCTTGCAGTTCGGCCAGGTCCATCGGCCAGCAATCGTACCGCCCGGGGTGATAAGAGTCAGCCAGCGCCGTTATACAATGGAACATTTGTACAACTTCTTGTTTGTACAAATGTCGCTCGGTCTCACACGAGACGGAGCAACGTGGGCCCCGAAACCGCACATTTCCACCTCAAAGTCGCATCTTGGACGTTTCAGGGGGCTCGATTCGACTTTGAGTTGGAAATGTGACGGGTCACGCTAGACGGCCGGGCCGACGCGGCGCATGCTCCACATGACCACCACTAGCACTAGCGCGAAGCCGCTGAAGGTGACCATGCTCCAACTCAACCCGGCCCGGTCCGCGACCAATCCGGCCAGGGCGGGCGTGAACGCACCAAACGCCGCCACAACACTCACGATGGAAGACACCGTGGCTGAACGTTCCGGTACAACCGTGAGTTCTCGGTGATGCAGCGCCGCCCACACCAACGCCATTCCCCACCCAACCAGTAGGAACCCAACAATGCCGACGGGCGGCCATTGGCCAGCTGCAACGATGGCTGTACCGGCGAGCAGCCACCAGGCACCAACCCACCCCGTGCGATCGTGTAGGCCTCGGCGTCCGACCAGTAGCGACCCGGCCAAGCCGCCGAACACGTACGCAATTGCCAAACCTTGAGCCTGCCATCCGAAGGACTGCGTGACGAGGCGGGCGACGGCGAATCCCAGGATTGGTTCATCGAGTGGCAGCAGCACAATGGCGGCAACCGACAGCTGTCGGACATCGCGGCGACGCACGAGCGTCATGGCCTCTGAGAAAGCACCCGCGACGGTTTCGGCCGGGGCGGTCGGCGGGGGAAATGTCAGCGTTGCGAGGAACACCGTGAACAGAGCAATGATCGCCGCAGTTATCCAGAACGCCGACCGCCACCCCAACGACGTTGCGGCCCCGAGCGCCAGTAGCGCCGGACCTGCTATGTCGCCGACGAAGGTGAAGACGTGCTGACGGCCCAGCGCACGGTCGAGGTCGTCGCCCACTTCTTCGGCCAACGCGGATTCGAGCGGACGAATCACCAGATCGCTCGCACCGCCCAGCACCAGCGACGCGACGACCAGCAACCAGTAGCGTTCGGCAACGGCGTACGTGACGAGGCCGAGTACCTCTAGTCCGCTGCCAACCGTGGCGATGATACGACGGCTGAAGTGGTCCGATAACGCACTGAGCGGGGCACCGACAAGGCCGCCAGCGACAAGCGCTGCGACCAGCCAGCCCGCCTGGCTGTACGAAACATCGAGATCACGGCGAAGATCCTCGACAATGCCCGATGGTAGATACGACCACCATTCGTCGATGAGCCGAACCGCTAGTCCCGCACCGATGAGGCCTCGGGGTATCCGGGCCAGCCACGCAAACCGCCGCATTAGGTGAACAGTATCGATAGTGCAGCGGAGTGGCCAGCGCCCCAACGATGGGCTGTCCTCAGAACCCCGCGGTGATCGTCACGTGACCTCTAACAGTTCGAAACTCTCGCCGAG
This sequence comes from Actinomycetes bacterium, assembly GCA_031415695.1. Classification (GTDB taxonomy): domain Bacteria; phylum Actinomycetota; class Acidimicrobiia; order Acidimicrobiales; family Ilumatobacteraceae; genus JANOSH01. The sequence continues at coordinate 9,230 of JANOSH010000050.1, read as the reverse complement.
CGCCGCTTGGCTGAGGCGCTTGTCGAAACAGACGAACACAGCCAACTCAGGCACTGTTCGACGAGCGGCGAGGGCGGTGGCAAGGTGTACAGCATCGAAGCCGCGCACCAGATACGCCGAGGCGAGCTGCGCTGCTTCGGCCTCGATCCGTTCGTCGGGCGCGACATGTAGAAACCGTCCTTCAAGCCAGTCGGCGAGAAAGACATCTCTCAGTACTTCAGCAACGCCCACGGTGATCTCACCCGAGCGGGCTTTGCCAAAAAAGGCTGCCGTGACCTCGACGCGGGCGAGCGACATACAAATCGGAACCACGGCAAGGTCTCGTACAGCTTCGTGGTGCAACTCGTTGGCATACAGCTTTACAATCGCGGACGAATCGAAGTAGGCAGCGGTCACCCGCGACCGTCCGTCACAATGTCGGACAGCGCTCGACCATTCCCTGCTGCCTTCATTGCTGCCTCAACAAGCTCGTTATCCGGTCGCGGAACGGAACCGCTCGCCTTCGCCGGTCGAGGCACATCCAGCCCTGAACGACGAAGCCGTTCCCTCAGTGACTCGACCAAATCTCCGGTTGACGCAGGGTCGAGCGCCGCACGCAACAAGTTGGTCGCGTACTGATTCAGCGAAACCCCCTGTTCATGGGCGCGGTCCCTCGCCAATTCTGCGAGTTCGTCATCGACCCGAATCGTCAAGGTTGCGGTCATGCAAGCATGATAGCACTCCACGAATGACGCGTCGATGCTCGCGGGCTCGTTGGTTGAACTCAAGGTCTGCGCTGGCCTGCCCGACGAGCCCCACCCGTGTCATCATGCCGACCCCGATCAAAGCGACCTTCTCGTGCATCCTCCATTGTCTTGGTGGCGAGCTTGGTATAATGATGGTACCATTGTTCATGGATGTGAGTATCAAAGGCCTCGAAGCTGGCGTCGTTGCACGGCTCGCCGAACAGGCCGCCGTTGAGGGTGTCAGCGCGCAGGAGTGGATGCGCGAAGCGTTGGGTCGCCGCGCTGCGGTACTGACACCGCGCGAACTTGAGGCTGCCGTCAAGGCCCGCAAAACCGTCAGCCGTGAGCGCCACGACGCCACGATGGCAGTCGTAAACGGGCGCCGCTCGACACGCCTCCAGGAGTCGGCCTCGCATGTACGCAACCGCGGTCGCTGACGCTGGCGGGTTGCTCACGGCGGCGGGTATTGTCGAGGGGCTACGTCATGAGGTGATCGACTACGTCGCTCTCGATGGCACGACCCTTCTGCTCGCGGAATACCTCGTGATTCTGCACGAGGGCCGACCGACGCGTGCTGCGGCCGACTTTGCTGACATCGGGCGGATCGTGACCGAGTGGTTTCCGGTTCGAGCAGTGGCGCTCGATGCGGCGCTCAACGCCGCTGACGGCGAGATCGACTCGTACGCCGCGCTCGCCCTCGCCGAGACCCTTGGCATTCCCCTGGTGACCCGCAACGACCACCTGCGGTCACGAAAGGTTCCCGTCCTCCATTCGTGATCGCACTTAGCAGGGAAGGCGGGCTGGACTACGAGCCGTTGTACAGCCGATCCAGATCGACGAGTTCGACGTCGGGGCGCGACCGCGCCGTACGGCGGAGTTCGGCGGTGAACCCGGCCCGGGCCGTGAGGATCCTTTTCACCATCGGCGCGCCACGATCGCCCAATCGTTCGACGATGTTGTCGAGGCGCGCTAGCTGGTCGACACCGGTTGCGGAAGCGGTTGCCTTCGTCTCTCCGATCGCGATGACCCGGTCGGCTCCCCGGGCGTCGGGCTGGACCGCGACCAGGTCGATCTGACTGCGGCGCTGGCCGTACGACCACACGCTCGGTCCGACGAGCCTCGGGCTCCCACCCAGTGTGTTCGGGTCGGCAAACGACAACGCCCACTCGCACGCCATCCACTCGAGATGCGGACCATGGATGAGCGTGGCGACGCGGGCGGAAGCGTCATCCCAGACCGCAGCGGCCTGACCCCTCGCGAGTCGAAGTTCCTCGGGCTCGATGAGCACTCGGTGCGTGCGCACCATCGGTTCGGTGAGCAGCACAGATGACCGCGATTTGTGCAAGGGATCGTCGCGCTGCTCGATCCATCCCGCCTCAAGAAGCACCCGAAGCGGGAAAGCAAGCGCTCCCGTCGGCCGCCTGATCTCCTCGGCAATTTCGGATCGCCTGGCACTGCCATCCGCGACGGCGGCGAGCAGGCCCCAATACAGGGACCGGTCGCCCAGCGCGGCGTCCTCGGCCACTGACGCTCGGCCCTCTCGGTGCAACGGCGACGTCGGCAGCAGAACGTGCTCGATCGCCCATGACCGAACGTCGCCACGCCGAGGCGCAGCACCGGCAAGGGGCAGGTATCCCGGAGTGCCGCCAACGAGGGCGTGAACGTCGAACGCCGATCGGGGATTGTCCTGCAGACCCCAGTACTCGGCCGCCAAACGGTAGTTGAACGGCCCGACGACGAGTTCGAGCGACGCTCGACCGCGAAGCGGCGCATCGCCGGCGAGCAGGGAGCGCATCTGCGAGAACGCTGACCCGCAGAGAATGAGACGTGTCGAGCCGCTGCGATTAGAAGCCGGGGTGAGTTGTGCCTGGATGATCGAAGCCACCTCGGGAGCAGTCTCGAGGAGGTAGCCGAACTCGTCGATTGCAACAGGAAGCGGCGAAGACCCAGGCCCGCGAAGGGCGAAGAGGGCGACGAAAGCGCCTTCCCACGACTGGTACAACGGTGTGGCTGCCAGTCCGCCCCACTGAGCGATGGCGTGCGAAACAGACGCGAGGTTCTGCGCCGATGATTGCTGGCGCGCTTGCCAATAGAAGCCGTCGCTAACCGATGTGACTGCTTCAACGAGGCTCGTTTTGCCTTGCCGCCTGCGCCCGTACACGATAGCCAGACCGGCACCCCGTGCCTGCGCGAACGATGTGAGCCTCGCCCATTCGTCGGAGCGATCGAACAACCAGTCAGGACGCATCGATATCTAGTATAGGTTCACCTAGACTAGGTGTGGTTATACAACGTTCGTGTGCTGGTGAGAGGCGGAGCGAAACTCGATGTTATAAGCGGTGCGTATGCGAGCGGTTGCCGAGTGATACCTCGACCGTGACCGTTTCGCCGTAAGCGGTGAACACCTGATCTCCAACGTCGAGTTGATGAGAACGCCGGGGCTGTTCAGGCGACCTTGAGGTACGCACGCAAGGCGGCGCGAACGATGTCGCTAGCGGTCGTGTGATCAGACTCAGCTCGCTCTTCGAGCGCTGACCGAAGATCCGGATCAAGTCGGACGGGAAACACTTCTGCGGGCGCGTTCCCGAGTGAGGGACGCCCAGGACGGCGCTTCAGTTGCGCGAGATCGATCGCGGCTTCCGCTTCATCAGCTAGAGCTTGAATCTGACGGTCGCTTACGACCCTACCATGATGGGTGATTGGCTTCATGAGGTATCTCCAGAAGGATCGGGGGCCGGCGCTGCGCTGATGCCAAGGACTGCGTAAGTCGCTGTGATCAGAGCTACGACAATCGAGCCGACCCTACTCAACGTCGTCACCCGATCAGCCTGAGTCGGGCTGCGCACGTGGGCCCGATGAAGCCCCTCAATGCTGCGCCTGCTTCGCCTAGTCGAGGATGATGCTCGAGAAACGAAGCTGAAATGACCTCAGCGATCTCGGAATTCGAATGCTTGACGAACTCGGCCTCAATGAAGCCTAACAACTCGCGAAGTTCGAGGCTGACCTTCGTCGGGTTCCGATCAACCTCGCGCTCCGCCCATCTCTCGACATCAGCCATGTAGAGGTGCGGAAGCACCTCACCCTCCTGATCGCTGAGATGCTCCGCAAACAATGGGAGGAGCCACGGGCACCCGTGCGTCATGGCCCCAACGAAAGCGACGGTTGTGGCGCTCACGGAGCCATTCCCAACGCGTTTACGAGGTTCAATGCCCTTAAAGCCTTAACGTTGAACGGCTTTCCGCTTGTGACTGCGTTAAACCAGCTGGCGAAATAGCCGCCGCGATAGAGGCGGCAATGGCGAGTCAAATCCAGCGGATCACCTATTCGTCTTCCGCAAACGGGCGCTGATCACCGTCGAGTAACTTTACATCGATGACGGCCCCCTTTGAGGGATCGGCAACGTCCCGAACGCAATCCATCCAATCGTCCCAAGCGGCAGGATCGAAGGTGCCGCCACCCGGCCTAAGCGTGATGTCCCCGAGGAGGGTCAGCAAATCATCACCGGCCCGTTCGGCAAACCGGTGCAGAAAAAGGGTCACTGCCGCGAATGCTTCGCGTTCGTTCAAGCTGTACAAACCGTCTCCAGTCACGTCGCAACCGCGTTCACGCCACCGTTGGTTATCTCGACCCCGTTGCGAACTTCCACCCACACCTGACGACCATCTGGGAGCAGCCGCTCGTATGAGCGAAGCACCGATGAGCCAAATCGTTCGCTCAGCAACGAGAGTTCCACGACTGATAGCGCTCTGAATGAGCGCCCTGGTTTGCAGCCGTATCGTCGACCAAGTGGCCGGCCGCGTTGCGGAAGATGTGCGACGTATCGGAACGGAACGCCACACCCGCAGCATCGTCTACGAGCCCCACGGTGTCTGGGGCTGGTGGCAGATGGTTTGGTGCGTTGGGGTCTACGACGCCGCGTATGGCGTCAACGGCTTTGTCGCAGTACAGGACGCAGCCGCCTCATAAAGCTCCTATTGCTTCTGATAGCCCGCCCGCTTCGACGATTAGCGGCCCGGTGGCAATCGCAACGAATAGCACCGCCGCTAGCCCAACGCCAACGATAGCGTCCTGGATGCAGGTCTTCGCCGCCACACAGGATTGGCCGACGCGACCCCCTGTCTTGTAGTAATCCGACAGCCACCCGGAGTTATCAAAGTTGCCGTACTGGTGGGCTTTGCAACCGGACGGTGGACAAGCCGCCTGTGCTTCGCCGTTAGCGCCTTTCTCCAAACCTGCCGGGTCGGAGTAACGAGCCGGGTTTCCGCCTGCGTAGATGTATGGCTCCCGCGTCATGCTCACCAGCGGATCGACCGAGATGAACATGCCGAGTACAGGGTCTTGGTATCTTGCGTTCAGGTAGTTGAGACCGGTGGTGTCGTCCTCGGTTTCATCAAGGAACCCTCGGTCGGGAATCATTGAAACGTGAATGCATCCAAGGACGCGTGTTCCCAACACGCGCCGAGGCCCGCCGGGCCATCTTCAAATGGATCAACTGGTACAACACCCGTCGGCTCCACACCACCTTGAACAGCGTCCCACCAATCGAGTGGGAACAGCACTACCCTCAAAGCTTCATAACCACCCGTCCGGGCAACGGGGAGATGGCCAACCCGGCACCAGGCGCGGTCTGAGTCATCGACCAAATCTGCCAATCACTACTACGCCCACTAATCGTCAACAAACCAGTCGCCGGGTGAGCAGCAATCGACACGTCGAACACACAACAATTCAACGACGCCCACACATCAGACCCGCTGAACGCGCCGCCAGCAGGTTGCGTAACCATCCACACCCCACCCGACGCAACAGTGCCGACAACACGGATTTTGTTATCGCTAGGTGCACGAATCGCGTCGATCGTATACAGCCCACCGGCATTCCCGGCGATACTCCAATTCAGCCAAATGCCATACCATTTCGCCGCGTACGCAACACCTGTCGATGACACGAAAATCGTCTCAGGCGATCGGGCAATTCAGGCCAGAAACCAACACCTCACGGCCATACTTTGCAGCGGCAGGCATCACGACAAGATCCGCCAACGGAACCTCGAACGACGTCACAGGCGAACCGGCACCAACCCGAACAAAAACAAACGCACGAGTCATCGCCCTACTCGCAAGCATGACACCCCCCGACCCACCCGCCGGAAACGTCTTCCAGTCCCGACCCGGCTCACCCGGGACCTCATCTGCCTTTGCCTCAATCGCGGTGGGGCAGGCGTTCCGTAACCCAACACTGATGCCTTCCTGACAACCAGCCAAACCACCTGACACCACCAAAACAATAAGGAACGCACACCGGCCGGGCAACAAACCAACCCGACATCGGCCCCACCCGCGCTCCGCTGGACGCCGAACCGACACCCGGTTCACAACGGCACCACAATATCGGTACCAACAGTGGTATCAACCGGTCCGTCACGCGAAGGACGCCACCCCTCAGCGTAATGGCCCTGCACCCGGTTAGCCCGCCGCTCAAGATACAATGCCTCGTAACTAGCCTCTGCGTCATACCTCGTAGAACTCGACCTCGACCCAAAATTGAACGCCCATTCACCCCCATAGAACGCATAGAACCCGCCAGCACCTAAAGAACCCTCATCAAACACATGCTGAACCTCATGGGCAACAAAAGCCTCACCTGGCGCACCCCCGCCAAAGCGAATCGTGTGCCCCAGCGTGATAGCGCCAGACTCACCTTTCGGGTTAGCGACACCCGTAATGCACTCAGCCACCCGACCACAATACGAACCACCCGTATACAATTCACCGCCCTCGACAAGAATCGCTGACTGCGCCGACGCTTGCTCCAAAACAAACCCAACCGGATCGAAACTGCCCGATGCCAACATTCGTTTCACACTCGACACCTCATAGGACCGAACCGTAGCCATACGATGTCGGCCCTCATCCAACGCCTTCGTAATCCCCCGACCCCACCCGATAGCGTCCCGGAACGAAAACAATCCAGAAGGATCGATAAACACCACAGGGTTCATGCTCCCGTACACGTACGCCTGGCGTGTCATCGCCACTAACGGATCGACGCTCACGAACATGCCGAGTACAGGGTCTTGGTAGCGGGCGTTCAAATAGTTGAGGCCGGTGGTGTCGTCCTCGGTTTGATCAAGGAACCCTCTATCGGTTGTCGTGATCGTGTTCCCACCACGCTTCGCCCCAAACGGATAATACCGCTGCCGTTCAGTCGTCATCGTGACAGCGTCAACCGTCACCGACGTAGACGCTTGACGATCCGACAACACATAGCGCAACCCCGCCGCAGTCCGCACCCCGATCGTAGCGTCACCCGCCTGATAGAACCGGGTCCCAGTCGGCGTCGCACCGTTCACGCTCACCAACTCTTGACCATCCAAATACAACGTCCGTTTCGCTGACGCACCAGCCCCTTCAACACGAACCAAGCGTTGCCCATCAACGCCATACACAAACCGTTCCGCGCCAGCTGGCGGTGCACCACAATCCGACACCACACTCCCGGCAGCGGTGTAACACAACCTGCCTAAGTTATCCCACGCCAACGTCCTCACACCCGCACCCGGTTGACCCGCCGGAACCGTCCGCGACGTCTGAAACCCCGCCGAATCGTAACCAAACACCCAACCACCCGACACCGTGTTCACCGCATGCGGACGAACCGACCCCACCCCCGACGCGTTATACGAATACACCCGGCCAGCCGCAACACCATTCGCGTCCTTATGCGACACCGACGTCACGTTCCCCACAGAGCTATACCCGAACGACTCCAGATACGGACTGTTCGACCCCCCACCATTATAAACAACACACCCCCCGTTCCCAGACGTGTTCGTATACGCGCTCACCAAACGTTGCCGTTGATCATTCGAGAAACACTGCACCTGCCCACCAACCACATCAGACACATTCCCCATCGTGTCATCAACAAACCACCCGAACACATCATCTTGCACCACATTGGCACCCGCGACCGTCCGAATCTGATCAAGACGCTGCAACGGATGCATCGAGGTCACAACCACACCATGCCCCAAATCGAGGCATCGACCAGGGTTCAAACGAACATTGTTGGAGGGTGATTTGCCCACACCACTAACTTATTCATGGTCGGCAAATTGCCCTGATTTCCGCGTCCTCAAACGGCGCATACCCGTACACGTCGAAGGTCAGCCGACAGTTCACTCCTTCAAAACTACCTCTATAGTGCCCCGGGCCGTTGAGTTCGTTCGTACAACCGCCAACTCCTGCCGTGGTTCCCGCTACACGCGACATCCCCTGCGGCAGGACAAAGGTTAGGCGACCGACGGGGCATCCCTCAACCGATACATCGAGGGAACGAATATCAAAATGAGCCTTCCACATTCCGACATCCTGACGTTTGATAGTCAAACCGGGCTGACCTTCCAGTTCGGCAAGATAGACGTCAAGTAACCGCTTAGCTGGATCAGCACCGCCATCATCGCCACGACAAGCAGCCAACGCCAAGAGCAACACCAACCAAAACCGGCGCAAATCAATCACCGCGCCCGTTTGATCGACCAGGAACCCTCGAACGCATCTGATCAGCCCGAGAAACAACCGTCTGCGCGTAGCCACGCCCCTCAAAAGTCTCCGGTGACAACGGGTCACCATAGCGCTTCTCGGTGAAGAGCTCAGCGAAGTACCCGCCCCGATAATGCGTCCCGGCTATAAGGTCATCAAGCCGAAATACAGCGGCACCATCGGGAACATGATCAGCCGATGACACAACGCTTCCAACCTTGAACCTCGCATCTCGAACAATCTTGTCAGCCAAATACGCCATGAACCATCCCATGGACTCAGCCGATTTCGAAGCATCACCGCTAATGTCGGCCCAGCTGAACGCCATCGGGTTACCTGCCGAACTCGCAGCTTCTTGAGCTTCGTTGAAATGTCCTTCGCCAAGCCCGAAATGACCGCGACGCGTGTCCATGATGGCGGTGTGTGCGTCGTCCATCGATCTCTGCTCTGTCCACGGGACTATGTCATAGCCGGGCCCTTCAGCCTGATAGATCGAAGCAAGCAGATACTCATCTTGACCAGTGCGCCGAGCTGCACTGGCGAACGTCCTGTAATGCCCCCCGTAACCGCCTTGGTTTGTACTTGAATACGTTGGAGATGAACTAATCACGTAAAACAAGTACGCCGGGTTCTCCCAAGACCTAGCCTCCAACCCAGACGGGTCCGAGAACGTGACCGGGTTACCTGCCCCGTAGATATACGCCTGGCGGGTGGTCGCGACGAGCGGATCGACCGAGATGAACATGCCGAGTACAGGGTCTTGGTAGCGGGCGTTCAAATAGTTGAGACCGGTACTGTCGTCCTCGGTTTGGTCAAGGAACCCTCGGTCGGTTGTCGTGATCGTGTTCCCACCACGCTTCGCCCCATACGGATAATACCGCTGCCGTTCAGTCGTCATCGTGACAGCGTCAACCGTCACCGACGTAGACGCTTGACGATCCGACAACACATAGCGCAACCC
>JANOSH010000049.1:0-15345 GCA_031415695.1 Actinomycetes bacterium | reverse complement strand
GGAGGGTACGGAGATGGTTATGCCTGGTGACAATGTGACGATGAAGATTGAGTTGGGTAAGCCGATTGCCATGGATGAGGGTTTGCGGTTCGCCATTCGTGAGGGTGGTCGTACTGTGGGCGCCGGCCGTGTCACCAAGATCCTCAAGTAACCGGATCCTCAAGTAAGGACTGATCAACATGGCTAAATCTGAAAAGCGAGTGAAAATCACTCTCGAGTGCACCAGTTGCAAAAATCGCAACTACATCACGATGAAGAACAAAATGAACGATCGTGAACGCATCGAGATGAAGAAGTACTGCAAGAGCGAGCGAGTACACACGGTCCACAAAGAGACCCGTTAGAGATACAAACGCGAAATGCTGCCGGGCCCGCAAGGGTCCGGCTGCTAGCGTTGGATCGTCAGCCTGGGCTGGCGTCAACCGAGGGCAGTGGCTCAACTGGCAGAGCAGCGGTCTCCAAAACCGCAGGTTGGGGGTTCGAATCCCTCCTGCCCTGCTCGGAAATGTGGTGCAAGTTCGACTAGGAACGGAATAAGCGAAATCGTATGTCGCAGAGCATGAACAGAGACCAACGGCGCCAAATGCGCAAGATGGGCGTCACGAACGAAAATGACGCGCCTGTCCGCACTGAGCGTTCCGCTCCGCGTGAGAAGGCTGAGCGCACACCTCCGCGTCAGTTCATACGTGAGGTGCAGGCCGAACTACGAAAGGTGGCGTGGCCAACCAAAGCCGAGGTAAAGAAGTACTCGATCGTCGTGTTGACAACTGTCGTGCTGTTCACGACCATGATCGCTTTGTTCGATGTGGGCTTCGGCAAGTTGTCGATCTGGTTGTTCAACTGACATGAGCTTGTACTCCAAAGAGCCCGTAGAGCCCCTTGAGCTCGACCCACAAGCAGTTGAAGGCGCATCTGATTCGGACTCCGATGTCGTCGCCATCGACACCGCAGAAGTCGATGACGAGTCGCTCGCCGACGAGGAGATTGTCGACAATCCGTGGCTGCGCCCCGGCCAATGGTACGTAGTACATTCGCAGTCCGGCTACGAGAAGAAGGTTCAGTCGAACCTTGGTGCTCGTATCCAGTCGATGAACATGGAAGACCAGATCTACGAAGTCAACATCCCAATGGAAGATGTGACGGAGTTCAAAAATGGTCGCAAAGTAGTAGTCCAGAAAAAAGTCTTTCCCGGCTATCTTCTTGTTCGCTGCGAAATGACCGACGACTCGTGGTATGTCATCCGCAATACGCCCGGAGTCACCGGTTTTGTCGGGCAGGGTCGCCTTGGTCAAAAGCCCACGCCGCTGTCGAGGCGAGAGGTCGAGACGTTCTTGTCGGCTAAGGGCGATGGCGCTGCAGCCACCACAAGCCGACGTAAGCCGAAGATGGAACATGAAATTGGCGACAGCGTCCGTGTGAAGGAAGGCCCGTTCGCCGACTTCACCGGCAGCGTCGCCGAGATCAATATCGACCATCTCAAACTCAAGGTCCTTGTCAACATCTTCGGCCGTGAAACGCTAGTTGAGATGGACTTCAGCCAGGTGGCGAAGCTCTAAGTCGCTGCTGCGCCGGGTCCATCGAGGCTCCGGTCCTGTTCTGCCCGCTTGCTAGCCGAGGCTTCCGCCAGGCACACTATTGCGCTGCTCGTTATGAGCGGTTCGTTTCGAAGGGAAATCGTTATGGCCAAAAAGAGGATCGCTGCGGTCGTCAAGATCCAGATCCCGGCTGGTAAGGCCACCCCGGCCCCGCCGGTGGGTACAGCACTTGGACCGCATGGTATTGCCATTATGGACTTCGTGAAGCAGTACAACGCGGCCACGGAGGCCCAGGTTGGCACTGTGGTGCCAGTCGAAATCACCGTGTACGAAGACCGCAGCTTCACTTTCGTGCTCAAGACCCCGCCTACTCCTGTACTGATCCGGGAAAAGGCCGGTCTTCCCAAGGGCTCGCCAACGCCGGGTAAGACCGTTGCTGGCAGCATCACCGAGGCCCAGGTCGAAGAGATCGCCAAGATCAAGATGCCCGATCTCAATGCGTACGATCTCGACGCAGCCAAGCAGCAGGTACGTGGAACCGCTCGTTCCATGGGCCTCAAAGTAACTAGCTAGTTCCACGTTTTCACTGTCGAGTCCGGCGCATACCTCGCCCGGCCGAACTACCACCCGAGGGAGCCATCATGGCGCAAGGTAAGAAGTACATCGACGCGGCAAAGCGTTTCAACGGCGATCAACATTTCACGCCCGTCGAGGGTCTCGAGTTGGTCAAGAGCTTGGCCGCCGCTACGTTCGACGAAACGGTAGAGATCGCAATCCGCCTTGGCGTCGATCCCCGTAAAGCCGACCAAATGGTTCGTGGCACCGTTGCCCTCCCGGCCGGAACTGGTCGTGATGTTCGGGTGGCGGTGTTCGCTAATGGCGAGCAGGCCCAGGCCGCCCGCGACGCTGGTGCCGACATTGTCGGCTCCGACGACCTGGCCGCCGAAGTCGAAAAGGGTATCTTCAACTTCGATGTTGCCATCGCAACCCCCGACCTGATGCCGCTTTTGGGTCGTCTCGGGCGTGTTTTGGGTCCTCGTGGGCTGATGCCGAACCCCAAGACCGGCACGGTCACTAACGACGTCGCCAAGGCTGTTACCGAATTCAAGGGCGGCAAGGTCGAGTATCGCACCGACCGTTACGGCAACGTTCATGTGCCCATCGGCAAGGTCAGTTTTGCTATCGAGGCACTCGGCTCCAACTTCACTGCGGTCATGGACGAATTGCAGCGAGCTAAGCCGTCTACGGCCAAGGGCCGCTACCTCCGCAAGATCACGTTGGCCTCAACCATGGGCCCTGGCGTCAAGATCGACACCAACCGCATCCGTATCGAGACCGAGGCGTAACAACACAGCGGTTCAGTTCTACATATTGCTCGCCATAGACATCTGGCCCTGCGTCGCCTCGCAGCGACAACGGACAATGGGATCCTCCCACCAGACGAGGTGAACTCCCTGGCTCTCATGAGCTCGTGGTGTTCGCATCTTGCGAGCCCGAGCATCATTGAGAGGAGGTGACGATGGAAAACCCAAGACCCGAAAAAGTAGCTGTAGTCAACGAGGTGCGACAGCGCCTCGAGTCGTCCGACGCAGTGTTGCTCACCGAGTACCGAGGCATGAGCATGAAGGCGCTATCTGACCTTCGCAAGCAGTTGCGCCCGGTAGGCGGCGAGTTCAAGGTGTTCAAGAACACGCTGGTGAAGTTTGCTGCTGCTGCAGCTGGCATTACCGGCGTCGACGACATACTCGTAGGACCAACAGCGATTGCGTTTGTGAACGGCGATGCCGCTGCAGCTGCCAAGCTGCTGCGAGACGCGGCGCGCACGAATCCAAATCTGATTGTGAAGGGCGGTCTTCTCGGCAACAGGTTGCTCAGCGCGTCAGAAGTGACTGCACTGGCCGATCTGCCCAGCCGCGATGTGCTGCTCAGCCAAATTGCTGGACTGTTCGAGGCCCCTGCAGCGCAGTTTGCTTCGCTGCTCGAAGCAGTACCACGCAGCTTCGCATACGGCCTTTCAGCCCTTATCGAGAAAAACGGCGGCGAGCCCGTTGCCGCCTAAGAACTTTCACACCCATCGTTATCTAGGAGAAAAATCATGGCTTTGTCAGTAGACGACATCTTGGACGCCATTGCCGGTATGACCGTGCTGGAACTGTCCGACCTCAAGAAGAAGTTTGAAGAGAAGTTCGACGTATCTGCTGCAGCTCCGGCCGCAGTCATGGTCGCCGCTGCTGGCGGCGGTGCTGCCGCTGTCGAAGTTGAGGAAAAGGACGAGTTCGACGTCATCCTCACCGGTGCCGGCGACAAGAAGATCCAGGTCATCAAGGTTGTGCGCGAGCTCACCAGCCTGGGTCTCAAGGAAGCCAAGGATCTTGTCGACGCCGCTCCGAAGGCTGTGCTCGAAAAGGTCAATAAGGCCGATGCCGAAAAGGCCAAGGCAGCGCTCGAAGAGCAGGGTGCATCCGTAGAAGTCAAGTAATAACAGCGCCACAGTAGCGTTGAGCAATGGCCCGGGCGTTTGCCTGGGCCATTGCGCTTTTGATGTTGTTCGCGTGGCCGTCGTGTCACTGAGCGCCCCTTTCGGGATGCTTTAGACCGAAATGCATCTTTTGGTGCTTGACGGATTCGAAGTACGGGCTTACCCTCCCATCAACCCAATTTGTGAAACGCGCCGAAGTTCCCGGCTGGCATTGACGTGCCCCGTCTTCAGGCGATAGCATCCGTCTGTCGTGCGTGTTCTTGTAGGTGTCCTCTCTCCAGAACCCCTCCGCCTCGCTCGATATCTCGCCTCCCCCAGCGCACCGAGGAGTTGCTAATGGCCTCACGATCGATCTCGCGCGAGCGTTATTCGTTTGCCAACCTGACTGAGCCGCTGCAGATTCCGGATCTCATTGCCGTCCAGCGTGAGAGCTTCGACTGGTTCCTTACCCAGGGACTCGCCGAAACATTCCGTGATATCTCGCCGATCAAGGATTTTTCCGAGACGCTTCAGCTTGAGCTTGAGTTTGACCCGGACGATGAAGATCTTCGCCCACCCCCCAAGTTCTCCGTCGAGGAGTGCAAGGAAAAAGACATCACCTATTCGGCGCCGATCTTCGTTCGGGCTCGGTTCATCAACCGGGCTACAGGCGAAATCAAAGAGCAGACCGTCTTCATGGGCGACTTCCCGATGATGACCGAAAAGGGAACCTTTATCATCAACGGTACCGAGCGCGTCGTCGTGTCGCAGCTTGTCCGTAGCCCTGGGGTCATCTTCGAGCCGGGCGAGCGATTCCGTCTTCGGAACCTGTCCAAGCATCAGTTGGTTAAGGGCACCATCCATCCGTACCGCGGTGAATGGGTCGAGTTCGACGTCGAACAAAAACCAGGCAAGGACGTCACGGCCGGAACACGCGTCGCCCGCAAGCGTCGCATGAGTATCTTCACGCTCCTGCGGGCGCTCGGTTACGACGAGGAGAAGGCTCCAGGCTTCCTCGACCGCTTTGTGGCCCATTTCGACTTCCTCGAAGGACAGTGGGAAAAAGATCGTCATATCGCCACGACCGAAGACGAGGCCCTTGTCGAGATTTACAAGCGAGCCCGCCCAGGCGAGCCGCCAACCATCGAGTCGGCTCGTAACTATTTCCGTACCGCGTTCTTCGAAAATCGACGTTACGACCTCAGCCGGGTTGGCCGCTACAAGCTCAACCGCAAGCTCGGCAATGAAGTTGCCAAGCTTGGCGATCTCTATGGCCTAACCGACCAGCAGCTCGACCTGCCCACGGCCGATCAAGATGTACTGAGCCGTTGTGAGGTCCTCGCGGCGGTGAGCTACATGCTCAACCTCGCCAAGCACGAACCCGGTTACCGGCTCGACGACCAGGACCACTTCGCCAACCGTCGTATCCGCTCGGTCGGTGAACTCATCCAAAACCAGGTCCGAATCGGCCTGTCCCGGATGGAGCGTGTTGTTCGCGAACGAATGACCACGCAAGATGTCGAGGCCATTACGCCTCAGACGCTTATCAACATTCGTCCGGTTGTTGCGGCCATCAAGGAATTCTTCGGCACCAGCCAGTTGTCCCAGTTCATGGACCAGGTCAATCCGCTGTCGGGCCTTACGCACCGTCGCCGACTGTCCGCTCTCGGGCCCGGTGGGCTGAGCCGTGAGCGCGCCGGATTCGAAGTACGCGACGTTCACTTCAGCCATTACGGCCGTATGTGCCCGATCGAGACGCCAGAAGGCCCGAACATTGGTCTTATTGGTGCACTGTCCTCCTATGCACGGGTAAATGAGTTTGGTTTCATCGAGACGCCGTATCGACGAGTCGTCAACGGGCGTGTCACCGACGAGATCCAGTACATGCCGGCAGACGAGGAAGAGGAATACGTCATCGCGCAGGCCAACGCGCCGGTTAATCCCGACGGCACGTTCCGCGACGAACGCGTGCTGGTACGTCGCTCGCCTCAGCGAGCCAGCCTTGCCGACTTGAAGCTCCAGCTCGAGCGAGATGTGTTCTTCGGTGCAACCACCGACATCGCGTACGTAAAGCCCGACGAAGTGAACTTCATGGACGTTTCGCCCAAGCAGATCGTGTCGGTTGCAACTGCGCTCATCCCGTTCCTCGAACACGACGACGCCAACCGTGCCCTTATGGGTGCCAACATGCAGCGTCAGGCCGTGCCGCTACTTCGCTCCGAGGCGCCGTATATCGGTACCGGCATGGAATCCCGTGCCGCCCGCGACGCGGCCGACATGATCATTTCGCTCGACGATGGTGTCATCACCGAGCTGTCTGGCGATTCCATGACCGTCGAGTACGCCACAGAGGGCAAGAAGGTGTATCGGCTTGCGAAGTTCCGCCGGTCGAACCAAGACACCTGCATCAACCAGCGTCCGTTAGTACGTGAAGGCGACAAGATCCTCAAGGGGCAGATCCTGGCCGACGGTCCAAGCACCGACGGCGGCGAACTGGCCCTTGGCAAAAACCTGCTCGTGGCACTCATGCCATGGGAGGGCTACAACTTCGAGGACGCCATCATCCTCAGCGAGCGCATCGTCCGAGACGACGTGCTTACGTCCATCCACATTCACGAGCACGAAGTCGATGCTCGTGACACCAAGCTCGGGCCTGAAGAGATCACACGAGACATACCGAACCTGTCCGAGGACATTCTGAAAGATCTCGATGAGCGCGGCATCATTCGCGTTGGTGCCGAGGTAGGCCCGGGAGACGTGCTGGTTGGCAAGGTCACGCCGAAGGGCGAGACCGAACTCACGCCCGAAGAGCGCCTGTTGCGTGCCATCTTCGGCGAGAAGGCCCGCGAAGTGCGCGACACATCGCTCAAGGTTCCTCACGGCGAGAGCGGCAAAGTCATCGACGTCAAGGTGTTCAGCCGCGACGAGCATCATGAATTGCCACCTGGCGTCAACCAACTGGTGCGGGTGTATGTCGGCCAGAAGCGTAAAATTTCGGTTGGCGACAAGCTCGCTGGTCGTCATGGCAACAAGGGTGTTATCTCCAAGATCCTCCCACTCGAAGATATGCCGTTCATGGCCGATGGCACCGCTGTCGACATCATCTTGAACCCGCTTGGAGTTCCCAGCCGTATGAACGTCGGCCAGGTACTTGAAGCTCACCTCGGGTACGCCGCTCGTTGGGGCTGGACCAACCCGAAGACCGGCGAGCGCGTGGGTGATGTGCCCATTCGTGGCACCGAGACCAAGACTCGACCCACGACCACGCCGTCCACCTTCATCGCTACGCCGGTGTTCGACGGAGCGCAGTGGGACGAAGAGGAAGACGCTGGTAAGCACCCGACCATTCGTCAGATCTTCGAGCACCTGCGGCCCGAATCAATCGACGGTGACCGTCTCATTGGCACCAACGGCAAGCTCAACTTGTACAACGGCCGCACGGGCGAGGTCTACGACCAGCCCATCACGGTTGGGTACATGTACATCTTGAAGCTCGCTCACTTGGTCGACGACAAGATCCACGCCCGCTCAACCGGCCCGTACTCCATGATCACCCAGCAGCCGCTTGGTGGTAAGGCCCAGTTCGGTGGTCAGCGCTTCGGTGAAATGGAAGTGTGGGCACTTGAGGCCTACGGGTCGGCGTACTGCCTGCAGGAGCTGCTCACCATCAAGTCCGACGACGTACTTGGCCGTGTCAAGGTGTACGAGGCCATCGTCAAGGGCGAAAACATTCCTGAGCCCGGCATTCCCGAGAGCTTTAAGGTGCTCATCAAGGAAATGCAGGCTCTGTGCCTCAATGTCGAGATTCTCGCCGCCGATGGCGCCGAGATCGAGATGCGTGAGCTCGACGAGGACGTCTTTCGGACGGCCGAAGAGCTTGGTATCGACATAAGCCGTCCCGAGCGTGGTAGCGACGAAGAAGATTCTCGTCGCCGAGCCCGCGCCACTTTCTGACCCCCCACTTTCGAGACTGAGGAACGTACATGCTCGACGTCAACATGTTCGACCAGATGCGCATTGGTCTGGCCACGGCCGACCACATTCGAGTCTGGTCATCGGGTGAGGTAAAGAAGCCCGAAACCATCAACTACCGCACGCTCAAGCCGGAAAAGGACGGGCTCTTTTGCGAGAAGATCTTCGGTCCTACCAAGGACTGGGAGTGCTATTGCGGCAAGTACAAGCGTGTCCGCTTTAAGGGCATCGTGTGCGAGCGATGCGGAGTCGAAGTTACGCGCTCCAAGGTTCGTCGCGAGCGTATGGGTCACGTGGAACTTGCGGCGCCAGTTGTACACATCTGGTACCTGCGCGGTACCCGTAGCTGGTTGGCGTATCTACTCGCCGGCATCGAGGCTCGCGAAGAACTCAAGGCCAAGCAGCTCGAAAAGGTCATCTACTTTGCCGCGAACCTGGTTACGTGGGTCGATGTCGACCGCAGGCATGAAGATCTCACCAACCTGGAAGCCGAGCTCCTCGAAGAACTCGACGCCATTGTCAAAGAGCGAGACATCGCTATCGATCGTCGTTTCAAAGAAGCCGAGGACGAAGTTGCTCGGCTCGAGTCTGAAGGTGCCAAAGACTCCGATCTGAAGTCTCGTCAGCGCGCTGTCGACAAGGACGTTTCGTCCATGCGAGACCGCTACGACAACGAACTCGAACTCGTTCGTCGTACGTTCGATGAGTTCAAGGATTTGCACAGTCGAAAGATCATCGACGACGAGCTTTTGTGGCGCGAACTTCGTGAGCGTTACGGCGACTACTTCGAAGGCGGCATGGGTGCCGATGCCATCAAGAATCTGATCGATCGCATCGATTTCGATGTCGAAGAGGTTCGTCTGCGTGAAGCCATCGATGCTGGAAACGGCCGTAAGCCGCTGTCGGCTCAGCGCAAGCAGAAGGCCATCAAGCGCCTGAAGATTGTGTCGTCGTTCAACCGTCGTGACGAGGCTGGCCGTCGTAGCAACGACCCCAAGGCCATGATCCTCGACGTCGTGCCGGTCATCCCGCCCGAACTGCGCCCAATGGTGCAGCTCGACGGTGGCCGTTTCGCCACCAGCGATCTGAACGACCTGTATCGCCGCGTCATCAACCGCAACAACCGTTTGAAGCGCCTGCTCGACCTTGGTGCTCCCGAGATCATCGTCAACAACGAAAAGCGCATGCTGCAAGAGGCTGTCGATGCGTTGTTCGATAACGGCCGTCGTGGCCGTCCTGTCACCGGGCCTGGCAACCGTCCGCTCAAGTCGTTGTCCGACATGTTGAAGGGCAAGCAGGGCCGGTTCCGCCAGAACCTGCTCGGTAAGCGAGTCGACTACTCGGGGCGGTCGGTCATCGTTTGTGGTCCTACGCTCAAGCTCCACCAGTGCGGTATGCCCAAGCTCATGGCGTTGGAGCTGTTCAAGCCGTTCGTTATGAAGCGTCTTGTCGACAGTGAATTAGCGCAGAACATCAAGTCGGCCAAGCGCATGGTCGAGCGTCGTCGTCCCCAGGTTTGGGATGTGCTCGAAGATGTCATCAAGGAACACCCCGTTCTGCTGAACCGTGCTCCTACATTGCACCGTCTCGGCATCCAGGCGTTCGAGCCGGTGCTCGTCGAGGGCAAGGCCATCCAGATCCATCCGCTCGTTTGCACGGCATTCAACGCCGACTTCGACGGTGACCAGATGGCTGTTCACTTGCCGCTGTCGGCCGAGGCTCAGGCCGAAAGCCGTGTCCTTATGCTGAGTGCTAACAACATCTTGTCGCCGGCATCGGGTCGTCCAATTGTAACGCCTACCCAGGACATGGTTATCGGTGCCTACTACCTTACGGTGCAGGTTCCGGGTGCCAAGGGCGAGGGTCGAGTGTTCCGCCATCAGTGGGAAGTCGAGCGGGCTCTCGACGAGAAGTCGATTGGCCTGCACGCCACTATTCGTCTCATTGGAAACCGTGATGCCGATGGCGGGCGCGCCGACCTCGAAACGACCGCTGGTCGTATGTTGTTCGAACGCACCATGCCGGCCGACTACGGCGAACGATTTGGGCATTTCACTAGCCCGATCAAGAAGCGTGACATGGGTACGCTCACCGAGAATCTCGCTGAGTTCTACCCGAAGGCAGTCGTTGCCGACTCCCTCGACCAGATCAAGAACCTGTGCTACCGCTATGCGGCGCAGTCGGGCCTCACCATCTCCATCGACGACGTGAAGACGCCGCCGGAGAAGAAGGAACTGCTCGAGAAGTTCGAAAAGGAAGCGGAAAAGGTCGAGACCCAGTTCCGCCGGGGCATCATCACCGACGGCGAGCGCCGCCAGCAAGAAGTACGCATCTGGACCGAAGCAACAACCCAGGTCCAGGAAGCCATGGAGCGCTTGTTGCGACAGGAAGCCTTCAACCCCATCGAGATGATGGTCGGTTCGGGTGCCCGAGGCAACATGATGCAGGTCCGTCAGATCGCCGGCATGCGCGGCCTTATGGCCAACCCCCGCGGTGACTTGATTCCTCGCCCCGTGAAGTCGTCGTTCCGTGAAGGCCTCGAAATGCTCGAGTACTTCATCGCCACGCCTGGCGCCCGTAAGGGTCTCGTCGACACGGCGCTTCGTACCGCCGACTCCGGGTATCTCACCCGTCGTTTGGTCGACGTTGCTCAGGAACTCATTGTTCGCCAGGACGACTGCGGCTCAACGCTTGGCGTGTGGATCGAGAACGTGAGGCCCGACACCGGGAACCAGCGTAACTACCTCGAGACCAAGCTGTACGGACGAGCCATTCTCAACGACACAACCCTCAGCGATGGCACGGTCATCAAGGCCGACACCATCTTGGGCGACGCCGAGATGTTTGCGCTTCGTGATGACCCTGTTATCACCCGAGTTCGTTGCCGATCGGTGTTGACGTGTGATGCCGAGTTGGGTATCTGCGGCATGTGCTACGGCAAGTCGTTAGCCACGGGTGAAATGATCGAACTTGGCGAGGCCGTGGGCGTTATCGCTGCTCAGTCAATTGGTGAGCCGGGAACGCAGCTCACCATGCGTACGTTCCACACCGGTGGTGTGGCTGGTACCGACATCGCTGGCGGTCTTCCGCGAGTTGTCGAGTTGTTCGAGGCCCGCACACCGCGAGGTGCCGCGCGACTCGCTCGGGCCTCAGGTGTTGTGCGTCTCGACGAGGACGAGGGCAAGGGTATTCCAGTCATCGTCATTGGCGACGACGGTACCGAGGAAATGTACGGCCCGTTCCTCATGAACCAACTCGTCGTCAAAGACGGCGACGAGGTGAAAGCTGGCGAGCCGCTAATCCGCGGCCCGTTCGACCCGAAGGAAATCATCGAGATCAAGGGTGTTCGCGAAACACAGTTGTACTTGGTCGAGGAAGTCCAGAAGGTCTACCGCGACCAAGGTGTGTCGATTCACGACAAGCACATCGAGCTCATCGTGCGCCAGATGACCCGCCGTGTAGGCGTTCAGGAGCCGGGCGAGTCCGACTTCTTGCCCGGCGAGCGTGTCGACCAGCGCGTGTTTCGTGAGCGAAATCGTCAGACGGTTGAAGAAGGCAAGGCGCCGGCAGAAGGTCGACCCGAGCTCATGGGCATCACCAAGGCCTCCTTGGCTACCGACAGCTGGCTGTCGGCGGCGTCGTTCCAGGAGACCACCCGGGTGCTCACCGAGGCCGCTATCGACGGTCGCGGCGACAACCTGCTTGGTTTGAAGGAGAACATCATTATCGGCAAGCTCATTCCTGCGGGAACGGGTATGCCCCGATACCGCGAGTTCGATGTCACCGCTCCGGATTACCAACCAATGGCGTTCTATTCCAGCGACCAGGCCGACCCGGCCCAGTGGCTAGCCAGCATCACTGGCTCGTACTCAACTGAGGCCAACGAGAGCTGATCTGGGTAACGCTGGGAGCGGTCGTCGCCTTCGGGTCCGTCGCTCACAGATCCCAGGTTGCCCCCGGCGGTCCTTTCGCCCTAGCATTTACCGGTTCATCAACGAAGCTCTGAGGTCTGTGTGCCCACCATTCAGCAACTGGTCCGAAAGGGCCGGACCACGAAGGTAGAAAAGTCTAAGACGCCAGCACTCAAGGGTGCTCCGCAGCGTCGCGGCGTTTGTACCCGCGTGTATACCAATACGCCTAAGAAGCCGAACTCCGCGTTGCGCAAGGTCGCCCGCGTTCGGTTGAGCAGCGGCATGGAAATCACTGCGTATATCCCGGGTGAAGGTCATAACCTTCAGGAGCACTCCATTGTGCTCGTCCGTGGTGGTCGCGTGAAGGACCTCCCTGGTGTTCGCTACAAGATCATCCGAGGCACGCTGGACTCCAGCGGTGTCAAGAATCGCAAGCAGGCCCGTAGCCGTTACGGCGCTAAGAAAGTTAAGTAGGTCTCGTTATGCCTCGTAAGGGTCCCGCTCCTCGTCGTGAACTCGTCCCCGATCCGGTGTACCGGTCGTTGCTGGTCACGCAGCTCGTCAACAAGGTTCTGATGGAAGGTAAGCGTTCGCTGGCCGAGCGCATTGTGTACGACGCAATGACGCTCATCGAGACCAAAACTGCTGCCGAGCCGCTGGCCACGCTCAAGAAGGCCATCGACAATGTCAAGCCTCCCTTGGAAGTAAAGAGCCGTCGCGTGGGTGGTGCCACGTATCAGGTACCGGTCGAGGTTCGTCCGCGTCGTGCCAACACGCTGTCGATCCGCTGGCTCGTAACGTATTCGCGGGCACGTCGTGAGCGCACCATGGCCGAGCGTTTGGCGAACGAGCTGATGGACGCCGCCAACGGTCTGGGTGCATCGATGAAGCGCCGTGACGACATGCAAAAGATGGCCGAGTCCAACAAAGCCTTCGCTCACTATCGTTGGTGACCTCGGTCAT
Source organism: Actinomycetes bacterium (assembly GCA_031415695.1). GTDB lineage: Bacteria > Actinomycetota > Acidimicrobiia > Acidimicrobiales > Ilumatobacteraceae > JANOSH01. The sequence continues at coordinate 2,506 of JANOSH010000049.1, read as the reverse complement.
CCGGAGCCCATTCCTCAGTTTTTTGTCAATATAGCCGATCTGATTTTGGCCGGACCTCAGGTCCGGCCATCGGCACGAATGAACCCCCGCAACGCAAGATCGCCCTCAAGAGAGATTGTTATCCCCCCATGGCTAAACGTGAATTCCCCCTGAAGCGCACCCGAAATATCGGGATCATGGCGCATATCGACGCGGGCAAGACCACCACCACTGAACGAATCTTGTTTTACACGGGCAAGACCTACAAGATCGGTGAAGTGCACGACGGCGGCGCAGTCATGGACCACATGATTCAGGAGCAAGAGCGCGGTATTACCATTACGTCCGCTGCCACATCATGTGTGTGGAACGACCACCGCATCAACATCATCGACACTCCTGGCCACGTCGACTTCACCATCGAAGTCGAGCGTTCGTTGCGTGTGCTCGACGGTGCTGTCACGGTGTTCGACTCCGTTGCTGGCGTTGAGCCCCAGACCGAGCAGGTGTGGCGTCAGGCCAACAAATACAAAGTGCCGCGCATGTGTTTCATCAACAAGATGGACCGCACCGGTGCCAACTTCTGGCGCACGGTCGACATGATCGTCGACCGCCTCGACGCCACCCCATGCATCATCCACCTGCCCATCGGTAACGAAGCCGACTTCATCGGCATGGTCGACCTCATCCGCATGAAGGCGCTTGTTTGGCCCGAGGCCGACACCGAAAAGGGTGCCAACTACGAACTTCGTGACATCCCGGCCAACATGAAAGAGCAGGCCGACGAATATCGCGCCAAGCTGCTCGAACTCGTTGCGGGCGAAGACGAAGCCCTCATGGAGAAATACCTCAGCGACGAGGAACTCACCGAGGCCGAGATCAAGGAAGCCATTCGTATCGGCACGTTGGCGTTCAGCTTTGTGCCAGTGCTGTGTGGCACGGCGTTCAAGAACAAGGGTGTTCAGCCGATGCTCGACGCCGTTGTCGACTTCCTGCCGAGCCCGCTCGACATCCCCCCGGCCGAAGGCGTCGACGCCAAGGGCAACATGGTTACCCGCCCGGCCGACGAGAATGCTCCGTTCGCTGCGTTGGCCTTCAAGATCGTGGCCGACCGGTTCGGCAAGCTGACCTACTTCCGGGTGTACTCGGGCACCATCAACAAGGGCGACGAGGTGTACAACTCCACCAAGGAACGCAAGGAGCGCCTCGGTCGAATTCTGCTCATGCACGCCAACGAGCGCCAGGATCTCGACACGGCCATGGCGGGCGATATCGTCGCCGGCCTGGGCTTTCAGCAGACCATCACCGGTGACACGCTGTGCGACCGGGCCCACACGGTAATCCTCGAGCGCATCGAGATCCCCGACCCGGTTATCCACGTCGCTATCGAGCCCAAGACCAAGGTCGACCAGGAGAAGTTGGGCAAGGCGCTCTACGCGCTCTCTGACGAGGACCCAACCTTCCGGGTTCGTACCGACGAAGAAACCGGCCAGACCGTCATTTCAGGTATGGGCGAGCTTCACCTCGAAGTGCTCGTCGACCGAATGTTGCGCGAGTACAGTGTCGACGCCACGGTGGGTAAGCCTCAGGTCGCCTACCGCGAGACCATTACCAAAGAGGTAATGAACGTCGAGTACCGCCACGTGAAGCAAACCGGTGGTACCGGTCAGTTCGCGGTCGTTCGTATCAACCTCGAACCAACCGGTCCTGGCGGCGGCTACCAGTTCGTCGACAAGGTAGTTGGTGGTCGCATCCCTCGGGAATACATCCCCGCTGTCGACCAAGGCATTCGCCAGGCGCTCGATTCGGGTGTTCTGGCTGGCTATCCGATGGTAGACGTGCGAGCAACGCTTATCGACGGCCAGTACCACGACGTTGACTCGTCCGAAATGGCGTTCAAGATCGCCGGCGCTCAGGTGTTCAAGGAAGCTGCCCGTAAATCGGCACCAGTTCTTCTCGAGCCAATCATGTCGGTCGAGTGCGTGACACCCGACGACTACATGGGCGATGTCATGGGTGACTTGTCGAGCCGTCGCGGGCGCATCGAAGGCATGTCGGCGCAGGGCAGCTATCAGGTCATCAAGGCTCAAGTGCCATTGTCCGAGATGTTCGGCTACAGTACTGACCTGCGTTCGCGCACCCAGGGTCGAGCGACCTACACAATGATCTTCCATTCGTATCAGCAAGTCCCCAACGCCATCGCCGACGTCATCGTCAAGCGAGTCCGAGGCGAGTAGCCGTTATGAGCGTTAGCGAGCCGAAGGCAAGCCAGCGAATCAGAAACGGCGAGTAGGTCTCAGGGTGCCGTTGGCACACTGAGCCAGTAGTCCAATACCTTTCAGTCCACGATCTTTGACAACCCGACACAACGAGGCAGGAATCAGCCATGAGTAAGGCAAAGTTTGAGCGTAATAAGCCGCATGTGAATATTGGTACGATGGGTCATATTGACCATGGTAAGACGACGTTGACGGCGGCGATTTCTAAGACGTTGGCGGGTAAGGGTTTGGCGTCGTTTACGCCTTTT
>JANOSH010000048.1:0-79119 GCA_031415695.1 Actinomycetes bacterium | reverse complement strand
CAAGCAGATCCGTTCAGAGTTGGCCAACCGGCCCGAGTTCGTGCGGCGCTTCGAGACCGAAGCGCATTTGGTCGCCCGGCTCGAACACCCGCACATCGTCCCGCTGTACGACTATTGGCGCGAGCCGGGCTCGGCGTACCTCGTGATGCGGCTGCTACGCGGCGGCAGCCTCGAACGTTCGCTCAACGACGGGCCGTGGGATCTCGCCCGTGTGGTGAAAATGGCGACCGAGATCGGCGGTGCCCTCGCCGTTGCCCACCGGGCCGGTGTGGTGCACCGCGACGTGAAGCCGGCCAACGTGCTGCTCGACACCGACGGCCATTCGTACCTCGCCGACTTCGGTATCGCCCTCGAAGCGGCCGACAACGGCGACCCATCGGCGGCGCTGTCGGCCGGCTCGCCCGCCTACGCATCGCCCGAACAACTCCGCCGTGAGCGGGTCGGTCCGGCCGCCGACATCCACGGCCTCGGCATCACCATCTACGAGGCGCTCACCGGACGGCTGCCGTTCCCTGACGAGGCGAACCAGGCAGCCCTGCTGCGACGCCAGTTGCACGACCCGGTGCCGTCGGTGCGACTCACCCGACCCGACATCCCGGCTGCCGTCGACGCCGTGGTTGCGAAGGCCACCGCCAAGAACGCCGCCGACCGGTATGCGACCGTCGACGACCTGGTCGACGCGCTCACCCAGGCCGTGGCCGGGCCCGCTGTGCCCGTGGGCCGGGGGGGTTCGGCAACGGTCATCGGCGACGGCCGTAACCCGTTCAAGGGTCTACGCGCGTTCGACGAAGCTGACGCCGCCGACTTTGCTGGCCGTGAGCGACTAGTCGATGAACTCGTCGCCCGAGTAGGGGACCATCGATTAGTGGCCGTGGTCGGCCCGTCGGGTTCGGGCAAATCGTCGGTCGTGCGCGCCGGCCTGCTCCCGGCGCTGCGGCGGGGGGCGGTCCCGGGATCAGATCAGTGGTTCATCACCAGCCTTATACCGGGCCGTCATCCGTTCGAGGAACTCGAAGGCGCGCTACTGCGCGTGTCCACCGCGAGCACCACCGCGCGTTTGTCGATGCTCACCGACGGCGAGCGGGGCATTGCCCGAGCCATGCGAACCGTTGTGCCCGAACGCGGCGAGGTGCTGCTCGTCATCGACCAGTTCGAGGAGCTGTTCACGCTTGCCGACCCCGACACCGCGAACGCGTTCCTCACCGCGCTGGTGGCGGCCGTGAGCGAGGAACGCTCACGGCTGCGGGTAATCGTCACGTTGCGGGCCGACTTCTACGACCGCCCGTTGCGCCACGATCGGCTCGGCCGCCTGGTGCGCGACGCCACCGTCGCCGTACTGCCGCTGCAGGCCGATGAGCTGGAACGCGCCATTGTGGAGCCGGCGGCGGCGGCCGGGTGCGAACCCGAACCGGGTCTGGTGTCAGAGATTGTCGCCGATGTGGCCGACCGTCCCGGCGGTCTTCCACTGTTGCAGTATGTGCTGACCGAGTTGTGGGAACGACGAGTATCGGGCCTGCTCACCCGCTCCGCGTATCACGAGTTGGGTGGTGTGTCGGGCGCGCTGGCGCGACGGGCCGAGGAGCTGTACATCGCGGCCGAACCCGCCGAGCAGACGGCGTTACGCCGAGCGATCGCACGGCTCGTGTCGCTCGGCGAGGGAGCGGGCGACACTCGACGCCGTGCGCTCAGGAGTGAACTCGGTGCCGACCCGGCGACCTCGGCGATCGTCGACCGGTTCGGGGCGGCGCGCCTGTTGAGCTTCGACCGCGATCCCGTCACCCGCGAGGCCACCGTCGAGGTCGCCCACGAAGCACTGCTGCGGGAATGGCCCCGCCTGCGCGGTTGGCTCGACGACGATCGCCACGGCCTGCGAACCCTGCGCCACCTCCACGAATCAGCCGAAGCCTGGCACACCGGCGGACGCGACGACGGCGACCTGTACCGAGGGTTGCGTCTCGATGGTGCCGTCGAATGGCTCGCCACCGGTTCCGCCACGCTCACGCCGACCGAGCACGCGTTCGTGGATGGGTCGAAAGCCCGACATGCCGCCGACGTCGCCGCCGACCAGGAACGGTTTGCCGCCCAGGTACGAGCCAACCGTCGGCTCCGGGCCCTGCTGGTGGGCGCAGCTATCTCGCTGGTTGCCGCGCTCCTCGCCGGTGGATTCGCACTCCGCCAGCAGTCCACGGCCGAACGCCAACGCGCCGCCGCCATCGAACAGAAGCAACTCGCCGACACCGCGGCAGAAGACGCCAACACGCAACGCTCCGAGGCCGACAGGCAGCGATCCGAGGCCGAGACGCAACGCAGCGCCGCGACCGACAGCGCTTTCAAGGCCGAGTCCGGCCGACTCGCCGCAGTGGCTTCGACGCTGGCCGACGCCGACCTGTCACTGGCGATGCTCGTCGGTGTCGAAGCCGCCCGCCGTCCCGACAACCCCGAAGCTCTCGGCGCCCTACAGCGAGCCTTCGTGAAGGCCGACACGCACCTCGGCTTCCTCCGAAGCGACGAAGCGCTGCGCCTCGTCCACTACGACGAAGACGGCCGGCACATCATCGGCGTCGGCGAATCGAGCATCACGACCTGGGATCTGACGACCCAGCGAAGGGTGTCCGAGGTCAAGTTCGACCCTCCCATCCGCGACCGCACCCAAAACAACGTCACGTTCTCCTCAGTTGGCGGTGGCACGCTGGCGTGGATCGATGCGGACGGAGTAGCCCGCGTTGTCCCGACCGCCGGCGCGGGGCCTCGCTGATGGTGAGCGAGTCGGCCACCCGGGTCGCCGTCGATCCCGCCGGACGTCGCGTGACCGTAGTCAGGAACGACGGCGGTATCCACATGTATCGGTTGCCCGGTCTTCAGAGCGAGTGGTCCGTCGCAGGCGACGGCTTCACGTCCTTCGGCGACCAGATTCCAACCGGAACTACGATCAACTCCCCGGCGGTGCCGTCCGTATTACGCGACGCCCTCAGGACCATCCCGATCTTGGCCAGCATCGCGTTCTCACCCGACGGGTCGAGACTGGCGTTCGGTCGGGGCCTCTTCTTGTCGACAATCGACGCCTCCAACGGCAGGAGAATGCTGTCGACCGAGGTCACAAACGCCGACCCGTTCGAGATTCTTGCGGGCAATGTACGGTTCTCGAGCGACGGTCGAACGATCACGGGACAGTCGAACCAGACCGTCGGCGTGTTCGATGCGAACACGCTGGAACGAGTGGCGCTCCACGTGTCTCCTATCGATGCTGCCGACTCGAAGCTCACGCCACCAATCGCCTTGCCCGACGGGCGTGTTGCCGTGACACACGCCAACGGGACGATGGGCGTCACCCGCGAACCCAACGCGGATCTGTCGATCGTCAATGCGGGCGTCGGGCGCGCGGCATACTCCGAGCTGTCTTCGGACAGATCCCGGCTCGCCGTCGCCGGCGACTCGGGTATTGCATTCATCAGTCTCGACGGCTCGGGACTGCTGCACGGTGCCGTGCCACGACCACGCGACCATCTGGTGCTCTTGGGCGGCCCGAACGCCGAGTGGGTCATCACAGAGAAGGGGTTTAATGCGCCGAACACAAGTGAAGACCAGCTGTTTCGGTGCACGTCGGTCCGGTCATGTGCGGCTGAAACCGGCTACCTACCGAAGCCATACTCGGCCCTGCTCGCGGACAACGGCAACGCTAACTACATCATCTCGCTCATGGTGGGACCTGACCCGTCTAAGCTCTTGGAGAACGTCCAGGGCGTCGTCGTCGACGGCCGCACCTTCCGCCCATCGCATCCCGGAACGTTCACCCGGAGCCATCTACTGTTGTGGGGCCAGGCGACCGATCCCAACGAACGCTGGATCGCCCAGGTGTACGTCGACCCGTTCGATCCGTCGAACCCACCAGTCATCCAGGTCAACGACCTTCACACCGGAGCACAGCTCGCTGCATTCGGCTACGACCTGCCCGACCCTCTGATAAGTCTCACCGTGAACCCGTCCGGCGATCTGATCATCGCCAGCAATTCGAGAGGAAGGTCGTTCCTGGTCGACACCGCCTCGTGGACCATCCGTGCTTCGCAGTTCGCCGCCGGCGAGGTAGCCCTCGCTTTCTTCAGCCAGGATGGGCGGTGGCTGGCAACCGTCAGCAACGATGGTGCGTTCGCGATTCGTGACGCCAGGTCCTTCGAGGTTGTACGCACGTTTTCGACGAGCGCTGGAACCGTCACATCGGCGGGGAACCAGTACCTCGCATTCTCCGACGACGGGCGATTCCTCATGACCGCCAACGGCGATGCGGGGCGACTCTGGGATGTCGACACGGGAACCCTGATCGGCGGCCCAATCGTTCCCGTGGCCAACACTGCGCTTGCCGCTCTCCCCGGCAAAGCCGTTGGCTTGCTGTCGGCAAGCGAGCAGCACGTTCGCATCTGGCAGTTCGATCCAGCAACGTGGCCCGACCTCGCGTGCCGAGCTGCGGGCCGCAACCTCACCCAAGCCGAATGGAAGCAGTACGGCCCACGCGACGAGCCGTACCGCAAGACCTGCGAGCAGTGGCCGGAGGGCTAACCGGTTTCGCGTCCGTGAATGACGATCGCAGCGTGAGACAGCTCGACGTAGGTGTTCGTCCCAAGCGCCGCCTCGATCGCTCCGAGATGTTGACCGACGAGTTCCAGCAAGCTGTTGTTCGAAACGTTCCCTGTGGTGATCAGCAGCAATCTCGCCGGCTGCCCGTGGAGCAGGTGGCTGGTCTCGAAGTCGCGGTCTTTCGTGACCATGACGCGCCCCTCTGTGTCGGCGAGCTCGGCCAATGTCCGGTCCGACGTTCGGTTGCCGTCGGGCAGTTGCGAGGAATGCAGCACGTCGTTACCTGCCCCGATGAGGAGCCGGGCGAGTTGCAGCGGCAGCTACGCGTCGACGAGGAACTTCACGCGGCCGTGAGCGGGACTACGCGCCTGACGGCAGCGGCGAGCGCTCCGTACTCAAGCGCCGCAAGGATGTCGTCGTGCTCGATATCGGGGTAGTCGGCGAGAACGTCTTGCGTGGTCATTCCGGATGCCAGCAACTCGAGGAGGAACTCCACCGGATACCGCAGGCCCCGAATTGCCGGCCGACCATGGCACATGTCGGGGTCGGTAACGATGCGATTCAGCCGAGACATGAAGGCAAGGCTACATCGCGCAACTCCGGCCATTGCCGCAAGGCCGGTTATGGCCAGATGATCAGTCTGGAGATCGCTCCGGCTTCGACGCCGAGCAGCTTGCTTGTATCCGTCTGGACGAACTCTCCTGGACCGCGGTCCCACAGCGTGACCGAATGCTCCGCCGGGTCGGCGATGATCAGTTCCGCGACGCCGTGTTCGAAGTAGAAGCCGAACGTCGCATACGTCTCGTCGTCCGGCAACACGATCTCGACCACAATGGCGACGGTCGGAACCCATACGGTCGTCGGAAGCGTACGGTGATAGCCACCGTCCGGGATTCGGTAGTTTTCCACTTCGCCGAGATTGAACGGCCCAGTTCCGAGCAGCGCTGCCCGCTTCGCGTACGGATCAAGCACGATCGCCAGTTGACGGTCTATGTACCCGTGGGCAGGATGGGCTGCGGGAGCCATGTGGTACGAGCGTTCCCAAACCTCGTCATATCGATCGATGCCGCGCCGTTTCCGTAGCTCAATCAGCGCGTCAATCTCGGCCGGGCGGGGGCCGAGAACAACAGTTTGCATACACGCATCATATTGGCGAACTCGTTTGGCGGTGCCTCACGAGCACCGGCCGACATCGGCCCATGGGGCGCGGCCTGGGTCCCATGCACCTTGGAATCCAAGAAAGTATAAGTAGGAGCCGACTTTCGACGGTGGAGTTATCGGACGGTAAAGTAAAGGTCTCCTACCGAGAAGCCTCAATGACCTTTACTTTTCTGGGCCCCGATCCCCTAAAAGATCAGATCATGCGCGTTTTAGGTCAGTGAGCGGCCGGCGAGCCACCAAACCGCATCGAGATCGCCCAGGTGGACGTCAGGTCAATGACCTTCGCACCGCAAGACCTGCGATCAGTGGCCTGAGGGCTAACCAGTTTTGCGCTCGTGAATGACCAGTCGTTCGCAGACCCGGCTAGCGACGCTTCGTTGAACGTTTCTCGACAAGCCACTGTCGGCACCGTTGGGCGTGTCGGTTTACCCGATCCACAATGATGGTGGCGGTGGGGCTCGTTGCTGCAACTGGCGAACGAGCCGCGGCGGTGGCGAACGCATCTCCCACGCCTGAGGCGAGATCTGCCACGCGCCCGATGAGCTCGTTGACGTCGATTCCAAGGTCACCGGCGGCGAGGCGCCAGTCGCTTCCACGCAGCTCGCTCGCTTCGTAGCGCCCGCCAATCTTCATCGCGAGTCGCAATCCGCTCGGCTGCAGCTCGCCGGGTCGCGCCTTGGTCGGCGTCGATACCTGGTAGGGCAGTGCCGTCGACAGGTCGTACAGCGGTGCCAAGCGAACCTGGGCGCCGGCCAGGAGAATCGAGTAGTTCTTGGCATGCGCGTCTGTGCCCATCGTCAACCAACTGAATGCCAGCGCATCGGCGAACGACATAATGTCGTCGTCACTTCTCGCAGTGGAGTACTCACGAATCGCTCGGCCGATGTCGCCCACGCTCGGCCCGTGGTCGCTCTGATACTTCCGCAACGGATGAACACCGAGCGTTTGGCACATGTCCTCTTGATGCACACGACGGTTGGTGCCCGGGAGCCGGTCGTATCGCTCCACAACCAGTGCGCGTTCGCCACCGAACTCGACCACCTCGGAACGTGCTGCGCGGAGTCCGAGCACGTTGGCCGCCGCGAGACACAGATGCTCGTTCACGTCGAAGTCTGCAAACGGACTCAGGTTCGGCTTCACGATATGTGTCGTCGGGCGGGCACCAGTCGGAATGCCCCACTTCTCGCCATCTCGTGCCAGCGCAAACTTCGGTTGTGCACCCGCGAGGCTGTGATATCCGCTCGTCGCTCCAGTCGGCAGCCACGCGGCCGAGTCTGTTCGGATGGCCCGAATCCGAGCGGCCACATCGGCTTCGGTCAGCCACTCGATAGAGCCGGGAGCCAGAGTCGCCACGCGGTCGACCTGAACGAACTGGACCGCGCCAGCGCAGTCCTCGCCCACGTGAGCGAGCAGTCCGAACGGGTTGCGCGATGACACCCCGAACTGAGCGCCCCACCGATCCAGCACACGATCGTTGTCCGGCAGGAAGCCCCACAGGAAGTTGGTGAGCGCCGTGCCAGTGTGTCGCCGGCTGGCGAGGGGAAGACCCAACGACAGCGGGGTCGCATCTATCCGGTGTCGATACTCGTCGTCGTACTCGAAAATGTGGTTGGCGTTGTCAGGCAAAAGCACGCCGGCGCGTTCGCCGTCCATTAGGACGATGAGCGAATCGGGCGAGCTCATCGGTACACCCGAGACCAGTTACTCAGCAACTCGTCAAGATCGACGGCGGCACGAGGAGGTCGAACCGGGCTGGGTTTGCCGTCATCCACGACGAGCGTGAGGCCGGCACGCCCCAGTACCTCGAGCAACCTCGTAAAGGTGGGATTTCCGCGGCCGTTCTCGACGGTGGTAACCCACAGCCGGGGCACCCCGAGGTGATCGGCGAACGCCTGCTGCGACAGCTCCATTTCGCGCCGCCGATCCCGAAGTAGAACTCCCAGCTCACGTGGGCTACCAATACGCATGAGAACCTTCCCGAGGCGAATGGTTTATCATACACCAACCAATAATGTATCGTACAGCATACGTTTTGCTCAGTGTCTGCCAAACCATTCAACCCCTTCACCTGAACAGTGTGCCGCAGGCGCGCTACGACTCGGTGTAGAGGCGGACGAGGTCGATGAGTTCGACGTCGTCGCGGCGTTGGCTGGTGCGTTCGAGTTGTCGGGTGAATCCCATCTCGCTTACGAGAATGCGTTTCACCGATTCCCCCGCTCGTTTGCCAAGTCGACCGACGCACGCATCGAGTTGTTCGAGTTCGCGTTCGCCGACCCGCTGGACGCCCGATTTCACCTCACCGATTGCACACACGCGATCGCCATTGCTGGTTGCCTCGACGGCGACCACGTCGAGTTGGTGTTCCTCGCCGTCGGATCGCAGGATGCTGGGCCCAACCAGGCGGGGCCTTCCGCCCACGGTGGCGCTGTCGGCGTATCGAAGCAGGAACTCGCTCGCCAGCCATTCCAGATGCGGTGCGTAGACGTATCGGCCCAGCCGGGTCTGCGCGTCGGCCCACACGTCTTTGGCGGCACCTCGGTCGAGTCGTAGGCGTTCGCCGACGAGCACGGTGCGGTGGGTGCGCAGCAAGGGTTCGGTCATCAAAATGGTGGAGGCTTTGGCGTGCAGCGGATCGGCTCGGTGCTCGATCCAGCCGGCCGCCTCCAATGTTGTCAGGGCGTTGCCGAGCGAAGTCGGCGGCCTTCCCATCTGCTTGGCGAGAGCGGACCGCCGGTTGTACCCGTCGACCACCGCGTTCAGCACACCCCAGTAGAGCGACTTGTCGGTGAGGCTCGGGTCGTCGGCGATGAGGAGCGTGCCTTCGTGGTACAGCGGACTGGCCGGATCGAGAAGATGGTCGATCGCCCAGGGCCCGAGCCGGCCGGGTCTAGGCCCGGCCCCGCCGCAAAAGCGGAGGTAGGCGGGAGTGCCACCGATCAATGCGTGCAGACGGAACGCGTCGGTCGGATGGTCGGCGAGCCCCCAGAAGGCGGCGGCGGTTCGATAGTCGAACGGGTCGATACGGAGGTTGAGGGATTGTCGCCCTCGGAGCGGAGCGCCGGCGGCAATCAGGTTCGTCATCTGTGCATAAACGGACCCGCACAGCACGATTCGCCGTGGTGCCTGCGTGGGCCGCTCGTTGAACCATCGCTGCAACAAGGAGGGGAACTCGGGCGACGAATCGATCAGATGACCGACCTCGTCGATCACGATGCGCTGCGGCCCGGCACTGCTTGTAAACACCTGGGTGAGCATCTCGTCCCAGTCGAGCGGGCGGAACGGAACGGCCGATCCGCTCGATGCCGTCCATGCTGCGGCAAACGAGGCAAGGTTCTGATGGGCGCTCTGCTGGGACGCCTCCCAGTACAGGCCGGCGCCGAACTCGGCAACCCGTTGGAGCAGGTACGACTTACCCTGCCGACGACGCCCGTACACCACCGCCAACGTGTGAACCGGCCGGTTGTCCCCAACGAAGGCTGTGAGCCGAGCCCACTCCTCACTCCGGTCGAAGATATCGGGCGGCTTGTCCATGACCTGAAGTATACGCCAAGCTATTATACGTAGCTAGATAATGGACTGCTGATTGCTAACGCCGAAGGATGATTGTGGGGTACGGCCGCGGCGCGGCGCTTTTGCGGCCTTGTAGTAACGCCGCTATGCGGCTTTACGGCTTTGATCGCTAGGATGGGCGACATGTCAACGTTCGTGGCGACACAGAAGCGTGGCACCATTGCCCTGCCACCAGAGTTGCAGGCCCGTCTCGGGCTCGATCAGCCCGGCGCTCAGGTCGAGATCGTCGAACGCGACGGCGAGATCGTGCTGCGGCCCCATGTGCCCGTTCCGGCCGACCAGGCCTGGTTTTGGCGGGCCGAGTGGCAGACCCGTGAGCTGGAGGCCGACGCCGAGTCCGGTGCCGACACCGGCACCACGTTCGAGGATGTCGACGGGTTCGTCGAACACCTCGAACAACTCGACGTATTGTGAAATTCAGAGCCCTCCCGCCTTCGACGCCGACTTCTCGCGACTACCGCCTGCGCACCGCCGCATGTTCATCGACCGGATGAAGGCGTTCTCAATGGGATGCGACCGGTGGGTCGCCGAAGGCCCTGTACCGCATCCGTGGCCCGCCAATCTCCGGGTTCATCAACTGGCCAACAGCCGAATCTGGTCGATGACGACGCGCTGTTCGTGTCGAAGCGCACGGTCGAATCGCATCTCGGCTCCCTGTACCGAAAACTCAGCGTCAGCACCCGAGTCGCTCTCGCCCTCGCCACCCCGGCTATCACCGTCGACTCAGTCGAGCGATGACAGCCATGGCCGAGGTCACCGGCAACTAGGTCGCCTGCTGTTGGTCTTTCCTGCAGTCCGCGTTGAATTGGTTCTGAAACCCGTCGGCGACGGCATCGTTTCCCCGGGCCCGGTTCCACTGGATGCGAAAGCCCAGCACGCCGCAGCCGAACGCGCTGCGGGTGTCCTTGTTGGCCACTGGCGTCGCGGCCGTTGCCCCGCCCGTCACCGGCGGCGGACTGTCGGCCGTCTGGGTGGTCTCGGCGCCGACCTTCCCGCCGGTCTCCGAACCGACCACCCGGCCGTCGTTGCCCACGATCCAACCGGCTACGAAGGGGTTGCCGTCGATGGTGTAGGTCCCTCGGAAGAGCCCTGCTCCGGGAAGGGCCGCACTGAGGTCGAACGCGGCTGGCGCGTCGCCTCCGACGGTGCCGCCCGGCTGCGAGCCGAGGAAGAACTCGAGGGCGGTACCGGTGGCAGACTTGAGGACGCCACTTCGGCTGGTCGCGTCGAAGCTGCCGGTGAACCACGTGCCCGGCTTCGCGCCGTCGCAGATGTAGGCCACCGCCGACGTCGCCCCGGTGAGCCGTACGCCACGGATCGGTTGGACGTGTCGGTTCCGACAAAGGTTTCGGCGGCCGACCATCGCGCCGGAGCCGCAATAAAGTTCAATGCGGCCGATGTACCCGAGTTTGCCGACGTCGAGTCGTTGCTTCCGCTAGCGCACGCTGTGGTCGCAAGTGCGGCGGCCAGGAGCACCCGGGCCAGTCCTGGAGTGATTCGGGTACTCATGTCGCACCGTTTCCTGCAGTCGGGTTGCAGCCGAGCTCTTTCCCTCGGTCGATCGCGAACTGGGTCGCGGCGCTGACCGGGCCGGCCTGCCCCGGGCTGCCGGCCGATGGCGGGGTCGACTGCTGGTTCGCCTTCGCGAGCCCGCGGCCCTGAACGAAGCCGAGGACGCCGCACCGCAGGCCGAGGAACAGGACGCTCGGCACCGCCGCCACGGTGGTCGGCGGAGTTTCCGCAGGTGCGGATCCCGATGCGTCGTCGAGCGAGGAATTGCTCCCGGCGACCACCTGGTTCTTGGTGCCGGTGGCCCCGACGAGTCGGCCCTCGTTCGTGAGGATCCACCCGGACACGAACGTCGCGCCGTCAACGGTCGTGGTCTCGCGATACAGCCCGGAGTTGAGCGTGGCGGCATGCAGCGAATGACTGGTGGATCCGATCGTGGCGGTCAGCGAGTCGCCGCTGATCGTGGCGGTGAGCGTCTCTCCGCCCGCACTCTTGGCCGTGATCGTGCCCGAAGGGTCGATGGTGCCGGTGAACCACTTCGACACGGCAGCACCATCGCACAGGTAGGCGGTGACCTGATCGCCCGTCGTGCCCTCGATGTTGACGCCGAGCGCCTGGCCGGCGTTCAAACCGACGAACGACCGAAGCGGGGCCTGGCCCGGGCGCGGAACGTCGGCCAGCAGTGGGTTGGGATCGGCGACCGCCTGAGCGGCGACGGCGGTCGACTTCGTCGAGGTAGTCGATCCGCACGCTGCGAGCGGTATGAGCAGTGCAGCGAGAAGGTGGGGGCCAACGCTCCTCCAAGGTCGCGTGTTGCGAGTGTGTTGGGTCGTCACGGTTCATATCCTTTCGTCACTGAAGGCTGCGTCGCAGCGTTCATGGGTACGGGAAACACAGTGATGGGTCAGGGCCCGGCCGTCATCCGTGCGCGCACGGAAACTCGCGGTACGCCGCGTATCACATAGACGCGCCTTCGCGCGCAGCGGGACTGGGCAAGTACCGCCTGCGAGTGGTCAACGCCGCGTCGCGGATGCCGGGAGGACGGACAGCCGTTGTTGCGCAGCACGTTGGAGATGATCACGACGTGTTCAACCATTCCACCGACCTGCAAAACCAGGCCTCACGATCGTGCAAGGATTCTGTGAGTTAGCTCTGTCACGCTGATGACGGCGGCCATTGGGGGCTGCGATGTTGATCGATTTGCGAGACCGGAACAAATCGAACCCGCGTGGGCCAGACCGGAGCGTTAGCGCATGTTGCTAGCGGCGTTGCGCGATCTGAGGTGGCGGCGAAAGCGGTTTCTCATCACCGTGCTCGGTACAGCGCTGGTGTTCGCCATGAGCCTACTGATGAGCGGTTTGGCCGAGGCGTTCACGGTCGAGATCGATCACACGCTCGCCGACCAGCGGGCCGAGTGGTGGGTGGCACCCACCGGCGTGGCCGGGCCGTTCAGCGCCGGGTCGGGCATCACCTCCGAGCAGGTCGCCGCAGTGGCCACGTCGCCGGGCGTGGAAACGGCCGATGGAGTGTTGTTCGGGGGAGCCACCGTACAGGTCGGGCAGTCTTCGGAATTCGTCGACGTGAACGTGTTCGGCGTGGAGCCCGGTGGGCTCGGTGAACCGGTGTCGGTGATCGCGGGCTCGCCCACACCGACACCGGGCACGGTGGTAGTGCCCAAGCGACTGGAAGCGAGGGTCGGCGACACGATCCGAGTGAGGGGCGCCAGCGCTCTCGTCGGCGGCGTGGTCGACAAGGCATCGCTCGTTGGCGGATCCCCGACGGTGTTCGTGACGATGAGCGACGCGCAACAGTTGCTCGTGGGCGGCCGCCCGCTCGTGAGCATGGTGCTCGTCCGCGGCACCCCGTCGAGCCTTCCGAGCGAACTTAAGGCCTTCTCTCGATCGCAGACCAGCTTGGACCTTGCCCGCCCACTGGCCAGCGCGTCGCAGTCGGTCGAACTCATCCGCACCCTGCTATGGATCGTGGCCGCCCTCATCATCGGCTCGGTCGTCTATCTCACTGCGCTCGAACGCACACGCGATATCGCGGTATTCAAAGCCACGGGCGTGACCACGCCAGCGATCGGTGCCGGAGTGTGCCTACAGGCGATCATCGTGGCACTGGCCGCTTCGCTTGTCGGTGGCGTGCTGGCACCGATGATCGCTCCCCGCTTCCCGCTTGATGTCGTGATCAGCTCGGGGTCGCTCGTGTTGCTCCCGCTGCTGGCCGTCGTGGTCGGGTTGGTGGCCGGCATCGCCGGGGTCGCCCGTATCGCGTCGGTCGATCCCGCCTCGGCGTTCGGATGTCCCTGACATGGTCGAGATCGACGACCTGGTGGTGGAGTATTGGAAGGGGGACTACTCGGTGCGCCCGCTCAACGGATTCACCATGGAGGCCCACCGCGGCGAACTGGTGCTACTGCTCGGCCCCAGCGGTTGCGGTAAAACCACGTAGCTGTCGTGCCTGGCCGGCATCCAGCGGCCGACTAGCGGATCGATCCGGGTAGACGACGCGTCGCTTACCACCATGAGCGCAACGCAGCTCACCACCTACCGCCGCACGTGTGTGGGCGTCGTTTTCCAGGCGTTCAATCTGGTGCCCAGCCTCACCGCGATGGAGAACGTGATGGTGCCGTTGCGCGCTGCCGGCCACAAGACCGCAACCAGCAGAACCCGCAGCCTTGAGCTACTCGAACAGGTCGGCCTGACAGATCGTGCCGATCATCGCCCGGGTTCGCTCAGCGGCGGCCAGATGCAGCGGGTCGCTATCGCTCGGGCGCTGGCTCTTGAACCTCCATTGGTCGTCGCCGACGAGCCGACCGCCAACCTCGACCACGTGCAGGTGGAAGCCGTACTACGGATCTTGCGCAGCCTTACCGCCACGGGTCGCACCGTGGTCGTCAGCACGCACGACCCGCGCCTGTTGCCGCTCGCCGATGCCGTGATCGAGATGGTCCTCGAACAACCGGCCATGGAGACGGTCTCGACCATTCATCTCGCGGCGGGTGAAACGCTCTTCAACGAAGGTGACCCCGGTGATTGCCTGTATCGGGTCGAGGCCGGCTCCGTCACACTGACGCGCGGTGCACAAACGCTGCACGTGGCCCGCGTGGGTGATGTGTTTGGCGAGATGGCCCCGCTGTTTCGCCTTCCGCGCTCAGCCCACGCTGTGGCCACCGAGGAAACCACGCTCACGAGCTACACCGTCGAAACCTTCACCCGCGAACACGGCGGTGCCGAACTCCGCCGCCTCGTCGGCCGATACGGTCAGCTCTGACGCACCGGACCCGTTGCATCAGACGCGGATGAACCGTGCGAAACGGGCCTAGAGTTTGCGCCATGCCGCAGGGGCCTAATCCCGATGTACAGGTCGATCGCCCGATCATGTTGATGCACTGGGACAATCTGACGTTCCTGCACTGGCGGTACGACCCAGCCGTCATCCAAGCCACGCTGCCACCCGGTCTGCACGTGCAGACCTACGACGGCGCGGCGTGGGTGAGCCTCGTTCCGTTTGTCATGCGCATCACCGTGCCCGGCCTGCCGATCCTGCCGTGGATCGGACGGTTCTGCGAAACCAACGTTCGAACGTACGTGACGGCCGACGACGGTACGGAGGGCATCTGGTTCTACTCGCTCGATGCGGCCCGCCTCGCCGCAGTAACCGCGGCTCGGGTTTCGTTCGGGCTGCCGTACATCTGGTCGTCCATGTCGGCGACGGTTGGGCCGGGCCAGGTCGACTATCGGTGCCGCCGCTATCTCGGTGGTGCAAGCAGTTTGGTATCGGTGCGGGTCGGCGCGCCGTTCGCGCCACGTGAACTCACCGGTCTCGACCACTTCCTATCGGCGCGCTGGCGGCTGTATGCCCGCCACTTCGGGGCCACCCGCTACGCACTCGCGCACCATGAAACCTGGCCTCTGAAACGGGCTGCGCTCCTCGAACTGGACGATCAGCTCATCGTGGCCGACGGCCTGCCAGCACCCCAAGGTGCCCCGATTGTTCACTATGCCGACAGCGTCGCCGTGCGAGTCAGTCGGCCGCGTCGCCTCGATCGACTTGCACTGTTGCCGAACTCTGCACCAACCCTCGGCCTCGTCCCGGCCACCGACATCGCCAATCCACGCTGACCACGGAGGCGCTCGCCCTGAGTTGACCCTTGCTCACGTACACGCTGCTCTTCATTCACAGCGCTCCGTGAGCGGCGGCTAGCAACCCCGGCATGAGGCTGCTTTTCGATCAAAATCTCTCTCGTCGTCTGGCTCGACTGCTGGCCGACGTGTAGCCGGAGTCGTGCCAGCACCAGGGGCGTTGGGAGGCCACGTAGTCGCCGTATCGGTCGACCTAAGGGTCGGCAAAAATGAGGTACCCCGAGTTGCGTTCGACACCCAACTCCATGTGATCGTGAACCAGCCGGCGCGACACAGCGATCATTGCGGTATTTGACGGATGAACCACCCACGTCACGTACGGTCTACCTGAGCTACTTCGGGCGTCGTCGACCACTGAGCGCAGCAACCTCTTGCCGAGGCCTTGACCCCGAAATCGATGATCGAGGAGCACCGCGCTGAGGTACTGCGCGCCTACCAGGCCGGCCGCCGGGTGATGCACGGCAGCACCGATGACTTGGCCGGCGTCGTCGGCCAAAAGGATTGAGCTGCGCGGCTCGAGCCGATGCGACGCCGCTCCGCCATCGAGAATGAATGTCTCGACTTCTGCAACCCACGGCTCCGCGTTAGGGGTTCGTTCGATTTCTCGCAAGCCACGAATCGAACTGGCGCGAAGTCGAACAAGCCTCACGAGTTGGTCATGTGCGCTTCGAGAAGCTCGCGCTCGTCGTTGATGAACGACGAATGGAAGTGCACGGGAATTGGTGCGGTCGCGTGAGCCATGTAATCGAGAAACGCGTCGATTGCGTCGGGATTACCTTCGGTGATACTTGCCGAAAGGGCCTCGGCGAATTCTCGGACAAACTGTTGACGTTGCGCAACTGTCCAGTCGGCGATGTACCCCGCTCTGTCGAGCGATACCGGTGACGGATCAGGTCGTTGGCATTCAACGACCACGCGTGCGAAAAGCTGGGTGTAACTCGACAATTCGTTTGCAAAATCGATGGTCTGTTGGGGAACCATAAGCATAAGCCTGCCGGTTTTGCCGTCGCGAACGGCGACAGGATGGACGAAGGCCTCGTCGAGTACTTCGGCTCGGCGGAGATCCGAGGTAGTGAACACACCCGTCGCGGCAGCAATCATGTCACAAGTGTAGCCACTAAATTGACGCATAACTCGTCGTCTTTACGACGTGCTAGCCGGCGGAGCGCAACCCACGGCTTCGCAGATCAGGTGTGAGTCGGCTCGCCCCGTTCAAGTGACCACTTGACAGGATCTCGCATAATCATTGACAGATCTGTCTAGGCCTGCGATTCTGGTTGAAAATCGCTGAGGGGACGTGGATGAGCCAGACCGCCGTACAAATCATGGACGTCGACGTCAGGGAGCGCTTGTTCGAGGCTGCCCGCAGCTTCGTACCGACGATCCGTGAGCGGGCGAGGGCGATGGAGCGGGCGGGCCGCTTGGACGATGAACTCATCGAGGCCATGGACCAAGCCAACCTTTTCAGCGTCTTGGTGCCGAAGCGGTTCGGCGGCTGCGGCTTGGGACCGCAAGAGGTCCATCAGATCGCCGAGATCTTCGGCGGCGCTGACTGCTCGACGGCGTGGGTCAGTGTTTTCTACAACCTCCACAATTGCTTGCTGTGTCGCTTTCCGATGGCAGTGCAGGAGACGCTCTACCGAGACCGCTCGAGTGTGCCGTGCGCAGCCGTATTTACACCGCCCGGCACGGCCGAGCGAGTCGATGGCGGATACCTAGTGACAGGCCGTTGGGCGTATGCCACGGGAATCCAGCATGCGCCGTACGCCCTCGTTCCGGCGTTCGTTGACGCCAGCGTGTTTTGGTTCATCGTTGCCAAGGACAAGCTGACGCTGTTCGATGATTGGGACATGGGTTCGATGGTCGCCACCGGGAGCGTCACGATCGCGACGGACAAGACGTT
The DNA here is from genome assembly GCA_031415695.1 of Actinomycetes bacterium. Classification (GTDB taxonomy): domain Bacteria; phylum Actinomycetota; class Acidimicrobiia; order Acidimicrobiales; family Ilumatobacteraceae; genus JANOSH01. The sequence continues at coordinate 62,259 of JANOSH010000048.1, read as the reverse complement.
CGTGGCCGACGGGTGGGGGATGGACATTGCCGACTTGGTGTCGGCACGTAATCACCACGGCACCTGTCACCCGGAGCCGGTATACCGCTACCCGTTCGGCGCCATTGCGGGGACGACCACATCGATCGGCCTCGGCGCACTCGACCGGGCAGTCGAGATTTGCCGCGACAAGCTAGCGACGTCGCGACCCTTCGGGGTCGCCCGCATCGATCGGGCGGCGTCTCGCGTTCGCTGGGTCAAGGCCATGCAAGACGCCCGGGTGGCCCGCTACATCCGCGATGCAGCCGTCGCCGAGATGTTGGCGCATCTCGACAGCGGTCAGACCTCCAGTCTCGAAACCAATGCTCTCGCAGGGCTAAACTCGCTGACAATTCAGCATCTCGTGAAAGACGCGACGCGTTCGCTTCTCGATGGCTTCGGCACCAGTTCGTACCACGCCGATGATCAGGTGCGTCGTCTGGCCGGCGATGTTGCGATGCTCGCGACGCATGGTCTTGGCGGCGACTATGACGTGTTCATCGACCGGTACAGCCGGTGGGCGCTCGGTCTTGGTGTGAGCCCCGGCGATCCCCCTGTCCGTCTTGCATAAGCTACTCAGAAGGAGTCAACGATGACTGAAGTCATAACCAATCCCGACAATGCCACATCATCGGTCAGGGTGATGCCGCAGCGCCTGCACCACACCGCCCGGGTTGTCAAGAATCAGGAGGTGACCCGCCAGTTTTACGAGGATGTGCTCGGTATGCCGCTCGTGGCTACCTGGACCGAGCAGAACGATTTCCCGGGCGTGCCCGGGCAGGTCTCGTTCTGCCACACGTTCTTCGGCCTCGCCGATGGCAGCGCCCTAGCCTTTTTCCAGTTCGCGAAGCCCGAGGTGCATGACATCTTCAAGGCGAAGACCCAAACCGGGTTCAACCACCTTGCGTTGGCCGTTTCTCGCGATGACCAGGACTCGATTAGGGAACGTCTGGAAGCTGCCGGCCATCGGGTCTACACGATCGATCATGGCTATTGCCTGTCGATCTACACGACCGACCCTGACGAGTTGAACCTGGAGTTCACTAGCGATCCGAGCAACGCCGCCGACATCGCCCACTACCAGGGCAAGAACGCTCACGCCACCCTGGCACGGTGGCTTGGCGGCGATCTGACAGTCAACAACGACCTCCAGCCGTGACATCCGCCAGCACCCGACCGGCGCACGGAACCGCTACGACCGCACGGTTCGACGTCCATGCGCATTACATGCTGCCCAATACGCCGCCTGCGCCCGACTCGGCCCTGCGAAGCCAGTACTTCCTGGCCTCCCCGATGCCATCATGGTCACCAGACAGCGCGCTGGAGTTCATGGACCACCACGGCATCGCCACACAGATGCTGTCGCTGCCAATGCCGGTGAGCGCACCGGTCGCACGTGTCGCGAACGTCTACGGTGCCGAGCTCGTCCGCGCGCACCCGGCCCGCTTCGGACTGTTGGCCTGCTTGCCGCTCGCCGATGTCGCCGCCGGCCTCACCGAGATCGCTTTCGCCTTCGACGAGTTGCACGCCGACGGCGTCATTATCCTTACCAACTATGGGGGTACCTACTTGGGTGACTCCAAGTTCGAGCCCGTGTTCGCCGAGTTGAACCGACGAAACGCCGTGGTGTTCGTGCATCCGACGTCGCCGCCCGGGTTCGATTGCGTCGCTTGCGGCAGGCCGGGACCGCTCATCGAGTTCCCCTTCGATACCTGTCGCGCCGTCGCGGACATGCTCTACGCCGGTGTGTTCGAACGCTTCCCCGACGTCACCTTCATCCTCAGCCACGCTGGCGGCGCGCTGCCGGCACTGGCGCCCAGACTGTCGTCAATCGGCACGTTGGACTGGGTCGCACATCCACGGCACTTGACTCCGGATGTCGTGCGTGAACAACTCGCCCGTCTCTATTTCGACCGGCGATCACCGGTTTCGAAGCCAACCTGGCACCTGTCCTCGCGTTGACAAGCGCCGACCACATCGTCTTCGGGACCGATTATCCGCCGGCTAGTGAACCGGTGATCGAGCAGAACATCGCCGCCCTCGATGCTCTGCTGCTGTTAAGCGAACAAGATCTCGCCGCGATACTTGGCGGCGGCCGACGGCTGTTTCCACGCTTTCGGGACCCGATGCAATGACCACACAGAACGACGAGAACGACTTGCTGCAACTCGAGGAGCGTCGCGCTGCGGCGATGAACGCTGCCGACCCCGAAGCCCTTCTCGCACTGTTGCACGACGACCACGTTCACGTGATGGCCAACGGCATGGTCACCGACAAGCAGGGCGCGGCGGCAAGCCTGCGCTCCATCCCGCGCACGGTCGAGATACGTGTACCCACTGTGCGGATCTACGGCGACATCGCCGTAATGACAGGTCCGCAGGTCAACCACGAACATATCAACGGTCAACCCATGACAATCGAGTTGTTCGTCACACGTGTGGCCCGCCGAGTCGACGGCACCTGGAAGTTCTCGTCGATGCAGGCGACGCGCCTGCCCAGCGCATAGCGCAGCCAGGGGAACATCATGGAAGGCTACGAACCACCGCCGACCGATCCGGCCGACCTTGATGTGCCGGCCGATTTCCGGATCGTCGACTGTCACGTTCATTGGTGGGACCACGCCCACGAAGGCGTCGAGTGGGCAGGTGACCGACGCGATTGGCAACACCCCCGACTGATGTGGTCCTGGCGTCTCGACCAGCCCCGCTTTTCCGCGCCGGAATACCGCACCGACGCCGCGGGACTCGGTGTCGTTAAGGTTGTACACATCCAGCACGCATCACGGGCCGCACCGGCGACAGCCGAGACCGCCTGGTTGCAATCCGTCGCCGATCGCTACGGCTTCCCCAACGCGATCATGGCCCGCGGGCGCCTCTCGGACCCCAACATCAGCCCGGAGCTCGTCGAACAGTCGGCGTTCGCGAACTTTCGCGGTGTGCGCGACACCAGCCCGATGGAGCACATCGGTTCGCCCCAGTGGAACAAGGGCTACGCCGCGCTGCTCGCCGTTGGCGGCACCTGCGAGCTGATGATCACCCACGAGTTCTTCGACGCCGCGCTGCAGGTGGCTCAGAAGTTCCCGGACCACCCGTTGATCCTGGGTCACGCCGGCATCCCCGTCGTCTCCAAGCTCGACGACTACCAGGATGCCTGGCGAACGGCGCTGCGCAAGCTCGCCAGCGCACCCAATGTGGTGGTGAAAATCTCCGGGCTTTCGAGTGCCGCGCCCGCGAATTTCTACGCGGTGATTATGAGCAACTGGATCCGGGAGTGCGTCGACACGTTCGGTCCCCACCGTTCCATGTTCGGCAGCAACTTCCACGTCGAGCGCCTGTTTGTCACCCTCCCCAAACTGTTTCGCACCTATCGGCGAGCCGTCGACGACTACTCGCCGCACGAGCAAGACCTCATGTTCTGCGGCACCGCCGAGCGCATCTTTCGCATCTGATACGGCACCCGCAGGAACAAGGAGCATCTGACATGGACAACACGAACTTGCCGATCCTCGGACTCGACGACCTCGACGAAGACCAACGAAGCTTGTGGCGTTACATCGTCGATGGGCCTCGGGGGCCGAGTATCGGAGCCGCACCAAGCTCGCTGCCGGGGCCCTTCGGCCCGTGGCTTCACCTGCCAACCTTCGGGCGCAGCGCCGCGGAGATGGGTGAGATCCTGCGCATGAGATCGGTGCTACCGGGCCAGTTGCGCGAGATCGCCATTCTGACTGTCGGCGTCCACTGGAAGGCCGAGTTCGAGTTCTGGGCCCACGCCCAGATCGCGCGGCGCGAAGGCGTCGACGAACGCATCGTCCGCGCCCTTCGCGACGGGACCGATCCGCCGTTCGCGACCGACGACCAGCGACTGGTCCACGATGTGGCCGTAAGGCTGCTCGAAACAGGGAAGTTGACAGAGACACTTCGAGACCAAGCCGGCACGGCGCTCGGGTGGCCAGCCGCCGTTGAATTGGTTGCGCTCGTCGGTTTCTACTGCATGGTGTCGTTCACGTTGAACGCCTTCGACGTTCACCTTCCAAAAGGTCAAACGCCGATCTGGGCTGCGCAATGACGAACCAGCATGTGACGCCCGGGTCGTACACGGTTCCCCCGATGGAGAGAATCGGTTGGGGCGTGCCCGCCGCCGAGATCGCTCAGGTCGCAGTCACCGCTGGCGTCAACGACATGGCAGGTCTCCGGGCACTGATCGGCGTAACGGCGACGGCACCATTGGCGATCCGTCAACTGGTGGTCCCGACCACGTTGTCGGGCTCGGAGTTCACCAATCTCCGCCGGCAACCCTCGACCGGTTGAGACAGAGCAGGATGTGCACGAGATCCTCGCCCTCGTCCGGTAGCGCAGGCGCGACCGATAGCCTCGCGGCGGGAGAGTGGAATGACGACAAAAGCCACAGCGGCCGCACGACAACAATCCGAGATCGGAACTACGCACGACGTCCGCGGCGGTGACCCGACTGATCCCAACCGCAGAACCGCCATCTTGCGGGCCGCGCTCGAGGTGTTCGCCCGAGACGGTTTTGACGGGGCTTCCATGCCGAAGATCGCGCGCGCAGCCGAAGTGGGACACCCTCTCATCCATTACTACTTCGGCTCCAAGGACAACCTGTGGCGAGAGGCGGTCGAGCACGCGTTCGGTGGCTTGAAGTCGGACGTCGCAACGCTCGACACGATAGGACGCGATCTCTCGCCCCTCGACCGCCTCCGACTCCTGGTGCGAACCTTCACGTTGTTCGCAGCACGCAATCCGAGCCACTTTGCACTCATCTTGTCCGAAGCACGGGCCAACACGGAGCGACTGCGGTGGTTACAAACCAACTTCCTGTTCGACTTCGTGGGTCGCCTGCGCGCTGTGTTGACCGAAGCCCAAGCAGCCAAGCAGATCAAGTCCATTCCCGTTGACCATCTCGACCTGATCATCATGGGCAGCGCTCTCTTGTATTTCACCGCCAACTTTGCGCTGCCCGACGACGTCGACCCAGACACGCTGGCAACAAAACACGCCGACTACGTTCTCGACACCATCCTCAACGGCATCGTGCTGCCTCACAAGTGAGCGGTGGCTCGGTCGGCGTCGTACTCGAAGATCCAGGTGTTGAGGTGCGGATCACCGGGTCGAGCGCGGACGCCCAGGGCGGGCTTGGATGCCGCTATTCGTCAGGGCAGTGGGCCGGGACATTACGGGTGAACCACCCACGTCACATACGGGCGGCCCGAGCTACTTCGGGCGTTGTCGACCACAGTCGACGATGTACCCCGCTCTGTCGAGCGATACCGGTGACGGATCAGGCCGCTGGCATTCAACGACCACGCGTGCAAAAAGCTGGGTGTAACACGACAATTCGTTGGCAAATCGATGGTCTGTTGGGGAACCATAAACAGCGTGTCAGCCGGCGGCGCGCTTTCGGGGATCGGCTGGTGCGGCGTGTGCAGCAAGGACGGCGGCGCCGATGATGTTGGCCGCGGCAATGGCGGCGTTCAAGTTGGTGCCGAGTGCCGCGAGCAGGGCTCGCTGCGATTCGTCGGTAGCAACCTCGATCGTTTCGCGTGCGGCGGTACCGGCTTGGGAAAGCGTGTCGTCGTCAGCGAGCCAGCCCCGATCGCGGAGTTGGTTCGCGCCGGCGGCTAGTCGCTCGGGTGAGAAACCGCGTGACGACGAATACTCGCCAATGGCGTATCCGAGCCAACATTCGGTGAGTACGTTTGCCTCGACGATGTCGAGCCCTGCAGTCGCAAGCGCAGCGATGTGGCCATCACCCCGGTGTTCGCGAACGAGTTCGGCGGCCCGCCACGCTCGGCCGTGTGGGTCGGCCGGAGTCGGTAGAGCGCGCAGTGCGTTGAACAGTGGGCGACCGAGACCGTCGAGGTTTTCAAGCGCGGCCAACAGTTGCTCGGCGAAGGTTTCGACCACGGCCACATCAACGTCCGAAGTCGCACAAGCAGAGCGAAGCCCGAGCGCAGCGCCTGAGTCGCGAGCGGCGAGAATGCTCTCAGCTGTGGAAACGGATCGCCCCTGCTGGTAGGTCGCCGCCAGCATCGTGGGCTCGAACACGCCGAACGCGCTGGCGACTACAGCGGGGGAGACATCGGCACCCAGCGGCGCCGCGCGACCCCAGACATAACCGTCGAAGAAGTCGTGGCCAAGGTCGGTGGACGCTGTTGCCGCGGCCCGGGACCACCAGCCGATAGTGGCGATCGGTTCAATCGCATCTCGTAGGCGGCGAGCGTCGGATTGCGGCACCGATGGTGCCGGTGGAGGGGTTTGGGCCGGGGTGAGATAGAAGGCGGCGATGTCGTCGTAGGTCATCTCGTCACACTAGGCGGGTAGCTCGATAATGGTGACCGTTCCCGCATCACCGTTGACGGTAATGAGCGCGCCGTTTGGTATGCGTAGCGTCGCGTCGACGACCGACGGCACACAAGGAATACCAAGTTCTCGACTGACGATGATGGCGTGGCTCAAGGCAGCGCCGGTATTGACGACGACGCCGGCCGCTGGCACGAAAAGCGGTGTCCATGCTGGGTCAGTAGCGGGCGCGATCAAGATCTCGCCCGGTTCGAGGGCGTACGGATCGCTCGCATCGAGTATGACCCTGGCTCGCCCGGTTGCAGTGCCCGGGCAGCCAGCAACACCGATGAGTACGTCGCCTACCGCTACAGGTTCAACCCTGCGGGTTCCGCGCACCGCCCATTCGGCCACCGGTGTTGGCTGGCCATTAAGAATGAACGGCGGTTCCAGCGACGCCAGCCAAGCGCGGTGGGCTAAACGCCCCGGGATGATGTTGCGGACGTTTGAAAGGTTACCGGCGACTAACTCGGTGAGCTCGTCGATAAACAGTGTGTAGATGTCGCTTGGGTTGTCGATAACACCTCGTGCCGCGAAACGGTTGCCCAACTCGTCGGTGGCCATACGCACCTCGTGAACGACGCGGATGATCGAGGTCTTGGATCGTTCACGACCGGGTATGAACGTACCGGCCGAGGCAAGGCCAACCTCGAAGCCACCTAAGGCTTCGGCATTATCGGCGAGAGCAGCGCGTACTTGGGTCTCCAGGCTGTGGCGTTCGCTTTCTCGGGCCGCATTTTCGGCGAAGGGTGACCGGTTGTCGTCGACCATTCTCATGCGGTCGATGGCGGCGAGGGCCGTCGCAGGTCGGTTCTCCCATACGGGGGCGGCGAGTTCCCATTCGTTGGGTCCGCGCGATCCGAATTCTTTAATGAACTCGCTGAACGACGTTGCGAACGCTGCGACATCGGGACTACCCGACACCGCGGCGGCATCGTTAACGTCGGCGACGCCCGCATCGAACAACGCTGTGAGCTCGGCCGACGTCCGTACGAGTCGGGACAGTTTCCACATGGCATACGACGGAGCAGCAGAATCGACACCTCCCAGACCGGCCATCATCCGCATCGCCCACTGCGGCTGACCAATTGCAGTGCAGACCTGGCCCAGGATTCCAGGCCCCACCGAAGCGGCACCCGACTGGTTGATGTGCTGGGCAAACATTCGCCGCATCACGGGGCGTAACGCCAATGCGTAACCAAGCACGGCTTGGTCCGACAGCGTCGCGAAGTCGGGTCGGGCAGCCTGCACCCGCACCGACTCGTCCATGTCGTCTTGAAGCTCGCTCTGATCAAGGCCGACCGTTACCCAACCAAGCCAGCCCGAAATGGTTTCGGTCGCTTGTTCGTCCGTGTGCCAATCCTCGGCCACGTATGGCGGAACATCGGGGCTGCCGCCGAAATACGCATCGTCGATAGCGGTAGGGGTCATACCCGGTACCCGGCCCGCCCACACCCGCATGAGCGCGGCGCCGAGGTATGCATAACCGCCAAAAACGCCCATGGTCTCGCCGCGCTCGCGGTTGACTTCGTGGTCGTGCATGCCGAGTCGCTGCACCATTACATCGCGCCACCCGGCGCCGCACGTGTGCTCGAACACCATGTCCCAGCCAAGCGGCGATGGTGGTTCAGGTAGAACCTCGCTGACGTTGGCCCGCGTCCAAAACTGGTAGCGCGGCTCGAACTCGTTGTCTCGAATCCAACGGTCAACACTCATGTCTGTGCCCCCAAGCCGCGACGTGTGACCGACAGACTATCGTTCCGCTCGAGCGAGCGCTCTGAGAGCCAGTCGATACTCTGACGTAATGCCAATCCTCCCAAGCCGCGCCCGAGCCGTGATTATTGGGGGAGGGATAGTCGGCTGCTCAACCGCATATCACCTCGCCAAGCTCGGCTGGACCGACACGGTCCTTGTCGAAAAGCACAAGCTCACTTCCGGTTCCACCTTTCACGCCGCGGGGCTGGTTGGCCAACTTCGGACCAGTGCCAACATCACCCAGCTACTTGGCGCTTCGGTCGATCTGTATCGCACACTTGAGGCAGAGACGGGTTTGGCAACGGGTTGGAAGATGAACGGTGGCTTGCGGTTGGCGTGTAACGACGAGCGGTGGAGCGAGGTGCGGCGTCAGGCCACGACGGCGAAATCGTTCGGGCTGGAGATGCACTTACTCTCGCCGAAAGAAGCCCAGGACCTGTGGCCTCTTATGCAGGTCGACGACGTGGTTGGCGCGGCCTTCTTGCCGACCGACGGGCAAGCGAACCCGTCCGATATCACTATGGCTTTGGCGCGTGGCGCCCGGATGGCGGCCGCCACGATTTGTGAGGACACCGAGGTGCTATCGATTGACGTTGTCGACGGCCGGATTCGAGGGGTTGTAACCGATCAAGGTCGTATCGATTGCGAGATTGTGGTCGCCTGCGCCGGTCAATGGACGCGCGCGCTGGCGGCAACAGTCGGCGTCAACGTACCGCTGATATCGGTTGAGCATCAGTACATCATCACTAGCCAGATCGACGGGGTAACGCGTGATCTCCCGACGCTTCGTGATCCCGATCGGCTCACCTATTACAAGGAGGAGGTCGGCGGGCTCGTTATGGGTGGGTATGAACCGAATCCAGTTCCGTGGGCAACACGTGGAATTCCCCAACCCTTCCAGTTTCAACTGCTTGAACCTGACTTCGACCATTTCGCGCCGATCATGGAACTGGCGATGGGCCGGGTGCCCGCATTGCAAACAGCTGGCATCAACGAGTTGATCAACGGTCCCGAGAGTTTCACACCCGACGGGAACTTCATCTTGGGCGAGGCCCCCGAATTGCGGAACTTCTTTATTGGCGCCGGTTTCAATGCGTTCGGTATTGCTGCGGGCGGGGGAGCGGGCAAGGCCCTGGCAGAGTGGGTGCATGGCGGCGTGGCCCCGTATGACTTGTGGGTCGTGGATATTCGCCGATTTGGGCGATCGCACCGCGACACCGACTGGGTTCGCACGCGCACCCTTGAGGCATACGCAAAGCACTACACGATGGCTTGGCCATCCGAGGAGCATCACAGCGGACGCCCGTCTCGTACCTCGCCGTTGTACTCGCGCTTACAAGCGGCCGGTGCCGTTTTCGGTGAGAAGATCGGGTGGGAACGTCCGAACTGGTTTGCGGACCTCAGCCAGGGCGAATCGCCACACGACCTGTACACCTACGGCCGGCCTAACTGGTTTGGGGCAGTTGGTCGCGAACACAAGGCTTGCCGACAAACAGCGGCGTTGTTTGATCAGACATCGTTTGCGAAGTTCTCGCTGAAGGGGCCCGACGCGCTGGCGGCTCTCAACTGGATCTGTGCCAACACTGTCGACAAGCCGGTTGGTGCCCTTACCTATACCCAGATGCTCGACGACAAAGGCGGCATTCAATGCGACCTCACGGTGTGTCGGGTTGCGCTCGACGAGTTCTACATCGTCACGGGAACAGGGTTCGCCACTCACGATTTCAACTGGATTCAATCCAACATCCCGGCCAGAATGAATGCTCAACTGTTCGACATTACGTCGTCGAACTCGGTGCTGACACTGATGGGGCCCAGGGCGCGCGACATTCTGGAACAGGTCGCCACGGCCAAGCTGTCGAACGACGCCTTCGCATTTGGCACCATGCAGACCATTGGAATAGCGAGTTGTCCGGTGATGGCATTGCGCGTTACCTATGTTGGTGAGCTGGGTTGGGAACTCCATCTACCGGTCGAATACGCCACCACCGTGTACGACGCCGTGATGGCGGCAGGAACCCCTTTTGGTCTCGTGAACGCCGGCTACCGGGCCATCGAGAGCTTGCGACTCGAAAAGGGATACCGAGCGTGGGGGTCCGATATCGGCCCTGATCACACACCGTTCGAGTCGGGATTGGGATGGGCGGTCAAACTCAGGACTGACACCGACTTCAAGGGTCGACCAGCGATGCTCGCACAACGCGCAGGTGGCGTAAGCAAGATGCTTGCCGGGTTTGTCGTGGACGACAACAGTGTTGTGCTCCTGGGTCGTGAGACCATCTATCGAAACGGTGAACGCGTGGGTTGGCTTACGAGCGGCGGTTACGGCTATACGGTTGATCGGCCAATTGGATACGGCTATGTGCGGAACTCGACGGGAGTTGATGCCGACTACGTACGCAGCGGCGACTATGAGCTTGAGGTAGCGACCGAGCGGGTGCCATGCACCGTGTCTCTTAGGCCGCTCTACGATCCAACGATGAGCCGGATCAAGGCGTGAGTCCACACTGGGACCCACAAGCCGAGTTGGCATTGGCCTTGGAGCTTGCCGATCTAGCTGATGCCATCACGTTGCCGTACTTCAAGAATCGGTCGTTCAGTCTCGACTGGAAAGCGAATCGGACCGAGGTCACCGAGGCCGATCGTTCTGCCGAGACAACGATCTCGGATCGGGTGCTGGAAATGCGGCCGCATCATGGCTTGTTCGGCGAGGAGCATGGTGTCGTTGGCGACCAGTCGTCGCCGTGGCGGTGGATCATCGACCCGATTGATGGAACGTCGAACTTTGTCCGCGGTGTGCCGGTTTGGGCCACGCTCATCGCGCTCACGCATAGCGACCTTGGCCCTGTCGTTGGGGTCGTATCGGCACCCGCGATGCGACAACGCTGGTGGGCGTGTGTTGGTGGTGGTGCGCATACGAGCGTCGAATCCGGTCCGTCGCGTCGTCTGCATGTGTCGCTCGTTAGTGCGATCGAAGAGGCCCAAGTGTGTTGCACATTCTCGTCCGGTTGGGACGATCTCGGACTCACGCTTGAATTGGTCAAACTCCAGCAACGCGCCTACCGAGCGCGTGGGTTCGGCGACTTCTGGCAGCACATGTTGGTAGCTGAAGGCGCTATCGACCTGGCTGTAGATGCCGTGGGGGTTATGCCTTATGACTTGGCCGCGGTGATGATCGTTGTCGAAGAGGCGGGAGGAACGTTCACTGACCGTCACGGCGTGCCTACGTATCTCAGTGATTCCGCAATTAGCTCCAACGGACTGCTTCATGCACACACTCGTCCTCTCAGACGTTAGGAGATCGAATCAATTCACCACTAGAAGAAACCGCAGCACCGTGTTCGGTGATGAGGTAACCATCGATTCTGTCATAAAGCGTTTAGATGAATGCTCAACGGGACATGCATGGCCTTCATTCCTGAGCGCTGGTTTATTCCACTGAACGTGGGTCGCTTGCGCCGTGGGAAAAAAGTGGTCGATTCGTCGCAATACTGTTGTGCTTCGCACTTGACGTGAGTTAGACACTTTCCTGACAAACTCCTTGTGTGCCGCGTGGATTGTCTTTCAGGAGCCTCAAATGTCTGAAATGTCTCATGACGACCGCTCGGTCTTGCCGACGCTCGACGAGTTGCAACGTGAAGCCGTAACGCAAGCCCCCGAACTGCCCCGTCTGCAGCGAACTACCGTGATTGCTTATCTGGCGGCCGTAACTGCTGGGGTGTTGTACGCACTGTTCGTGTTCAACCCGAATAACGCCGGACAGCGGGTTTCATACGTATTGCTCATCATCGCCGAGATCATTTTGCTGGCGAACGCCGGGGTCACCATTATGACTATTCTTGCCGGCGACAAGATGACCGACCGGACCATCGTCGACGAGGCGCGTCGTCGCCTCAACCAGGGGGCATGGACGCCGACCATCGATGTGCTGATTCCAGTCTACGGCGAACCGTTGGCTGTAATTCAGGCCACGGCCGTTGCCGCCAAAGCAATGACCCTCACTCACCGCACAATAATCTGCGACGATGCGGTCGACGACGGGGTTCGCCAGATGGCGGAGCGAATCGGCGTCGAGTATCACGTTCGAGATGACCATGTCGATGCGAAAGCGGGCAATTTGAATGCCGCGATGGCTGAGACGACGGGTGACTACGTGGCCGTCCTCGACGCCGACCACATTCCCCTTGCAGGGTTCTTAGAACGAACGCTTGCACACTTCGTCGATCCGCGAGTCGCTTTCGTTCAAAGCCCGCAGAGCTACAGGAACCGTGACAGCAGCCCGGTGTCGCAAGCCGCTCATGAGTCTCAGAGGGTTTTTTACGACTTGATTTGCTCCGGAAAGAATGCGTACAACAGCGTCTTTAGTGTGGGTACCAACCTCGTGTACCGGCGATCCGCACTGACCGAGGTGAATGGCTTTTACGGCGAAACGAATTCCGAAGACATCTGGACATCTCTGCGCATGCATCAGGCGGGCTGGAAGTCCGTCTTCGTGCCGGAGGTACTTGCCGAGGGTCTAGCACCCGAAGATGTGTCTACCTACCTGAAGCAACAGTTCCGATGGGCGCGGGGCGCGTTCGAGGTGCTCCTGCATGGTCGTCCGTGGCGAGTGCGAGGACTCACCCGCGACCAGAGGATTCAATACATCCAACCCGCGCTTCACTATTTGCAGAGCTTCGCAATCCTGTTCTTTATGCTGTTGCCAGCGCTCTTCTTGGTGTTCTACGTGCAGCCGCTGCGAGTTGATGGAGTTGGATGGCTCCTACGATATGCGCCATTCTGGTTGCTCACACAGCTCGCTATTTACTACCAGGTCGGTCGACTTCATTTCTGGAGTTACTGTATGGCTATCGCATCAGTACCTGTTCACATCCGCGCCTTTTTCTCGGCATTGTTCCGTCGGAAATACAGCTGGAATGTTACGAACAAGCAAGGTCGTATCCCATCGGTCCTCGATGCAATGCCTACCCAAATTGCCCTGATGTTTGGCTTTGCCACGGCCTTCATCATCGGCCTCTTCCCACTACGAAGTTCTGTACCTACAACCATCAGTCTCTTCCTGTGCCTGGTCTACGGACTCTCTCTCCTGGTGGTTGTTCGTCAAGGGTTCACTGAGTGGCGCACGTCCCGACGAGCCAGCAAAGGCGCGTCCTCCAAGAACGAGGTAGTTCCAGCATGAAAACCACAGCGCAACGTTCGGTCCAACGGGCTACCCCTAGCGAACTCGCTATCTCCGCGCAGTCAAAGGAATGGAAGCAGCGGCCGCATCATGCGCCGCGGCGCCTCACAAGCTTTCTGGTTGTGCTGGCGGCCTTGGCCGCCTGTGTAATCGTCGCAGTCGTCCAGATTAAGGACAGGCTCGTCAAGTACGACGAGGTTGCGCTCGACCGTGTGACGGTTACAGTCGACCCTGTCATTTTGATCTCGACAGCGAGCGGGCGAATTCTCGACCTCAAAACAAAGGTTGGAGCCACCGTCAAGGCCGGCGACGTTCTTGCCACCATCGAGGTGCAGCCAGCCAGCTCCCAAGGTGAAAAGCTCGACGTTATGGCTCCAGTCGACGGCATTGTCCAAGCAGTTACCGCCCCAGCTGGTGGCACCGTCGCCAGCGGTGCGCCGTTCATCACGCTCTACGAACCAGGTCGACTTTTCTTCGAGTCGCCTCTCGGATACAAGGTCGCTTCGGATATTCGCGTTGGGAGCAAGGCCAGCTTCGACGTCCCCGGGCTTGGAACAATCGATGCCACCGTTGCTGGTGTGCGATCGGACTTTACAACCGACGTAGATCAACCCAATGTCCGTAGCGCTCGACTCGTTCTTCAGCCAGCCGATCCGGCGTCGCTACAGGCGGTCGTTCCCGGCCTCATCGCCAAAGGCCGAATCTTCACCGACACGGCGGCTGCCGATGCACCAAGGGCTGTACTCAACCCGAAGTTCTAACGGCGAGCGTCACGAGAACCGCACCCAATTGAACCTGGTCACCACTCACAGCCGGAATCGACATCACCACGCCGTCCGCGGGTGCAGTGATTCGGTGTTCCATTTTCATCGCCTCGAGGATCATCAGGACCTGACCACGTGTAACCGAGTCACCTACCTCGATCAGGACATTGAGTACTCGTCCCGGCATGGGTGCGGTGAGCCCACCCGGCGTGGGAGTGTCACCGGGTAACGAGAATCGGGGCACGACCCGCAGATCAATGTCGCCAGCGCCGTCGTTGACGACGAGCCGATCGCCGGTAGCGGTGATGCGGGCTCGAATTCTGCGGCCGCCGACCTCGGCGTCGACACCGCCAGGCGTCCACGAGATCAATCGGGTTACCGTGGTGCCATCAACCAGGAAAGACCCGTCACGTCGAGCGTGATACGAGACGGTAACCTCCTCGTCATCAATGGCGAACGTTGTCTTTTGGTCGGGCATCCGCGAGTTTCTCCAACCTGTTGTGAGCTGGTTTAAAACGGGAGCATCGGCGCGGTTGTTCCCCTGCAACCACAACGCGGCGCCGATGCCAGCACGACGTTTGGTGTCATGAGCGAGTGGTCGCGAGCGGTCAGGGTCGTGACGCTCAAAGAAGTCGGTGGTGGTGTCGCCAGCCAGGAATGCCGTGTGCCGCAACGTCGATACCAACACATCTCGATTAGTCGTTACGCCAGCGATATGGGTGCGTTCTAAGGCGAGAGCGAGCCGAAGTGCGGCATCGGCCCTAGTGGGGCCGTGGGCGATGACCTTGGCCAACATCGGGTCGAAGTTCGTTGTGACAATGCTGCCGGCCTCGACGCCCGAGTCCCACCGGACGGTCGGGGTGGTTGCCGGCTCGAAGGCGTGAAGCGTGCCGGTAGCCGGCAGGAACCCCGCAACCGCATCCTCGGCGTAGAGCCGCGCCTCGATGGCATGACCGGTGAAAACAACGCTGTTCTGGCCGAACCCAAGAGGCATGCCCATGGCGACTAGCAGCTGTTCGCGCACCAGGTTGAGCCCGGTGACCAATTCGGTGACCGGATGCTCAACCTGCAGCCGGGTGTTGACTTCGAGGAACCAGAAGGGTCGGCGACCCGACGCATCGGGAGCATCATCGACAAGAAACTCGACGGTT
The DNA here is from genome assembly GCA_031415695.1 of Actinomycetes bacterium. GTDB lineage: Bacteria > Actinomycetota > Acidimicrobiia > Acidimicrobiales > Ilumatobacteraceae > JANOSH01. The sequence continues at coordinate 47,036 of JANOSH010000048.1, read as the reverse complement.
CCTGCGGAGTAGTAACCGAGCTGTTCGGCGAGTGCGATAGCCGCGGCACCCATTTCGGCTCGCATGGTTGCATCGACCACCGGTGACGGCGACTCTTCGATGACCTTTTGATGACGGCGCTGGATAGAGCATTCACGCTCGCCGAGATGCACGACGGTGCCGTGCGTGTCGCCCAATATTTGAATCTCGACATGGCGGGAACGGGCAACGTAACGCTCAAGGAAGACGCGACTATCACCAAAGCCACTGAGCGCCTCGCGTTGCGCCGCAGCTACAGCATCGGCAAGTTCGTCGGGAGCATTGACGACTCGCATCCCCTTACCGCCGCCACCAGCGGCTGCCTTCACCAACAGCGGGTATCCGACTGAATCGGCGTTGGTGGGATCATCCGACGACGGCAACGTCGGCACCCCAGCGGTCACCGCAAGCCTTTTGGCGGCGAGTTTGTCGCCCATGGCGGCTACCGCGGCGGGAGGCGGGCCGACCCAGATAAGGCCGGCATCAAGGACGCTCTGCGCGAAGCCGGCATTCTCGGACAAGAACCCGTAGCCAGGATGAACGGCATTGGCCCCCGTGGCCTCGCATGCTGCCAATACGGCAGCCCCATCGAGATACGAGCCGCCTGCAAGCAGGACTGCGTCGTCGGCCTGCTTGACGTGGAGCGCGGCGGTATCGGCCTCGACATACACGGCAACAGTTCGTATGCCCATGTCCCGAGCGGTACGACTAATGCGGCAGGAAATCTCGCCCCGGTTGGCGATGAGGAGAGTCGTAATCGGGTTCACAGGCGAAAAACCCCAAATCCTTCGGCACCGCGTACCGCTCGGTTGTGAACGATAGACAGACACAGGCCCAGCACCGCTCGGGTATCTCGCGGATCGATGATGCCATCATCGGAGATCGCACCAGTTGCCTGGAGCGCAAGAGACCCGGCTTCTTGCTCGCTCTCGGCTCGTTCAACCGTGCGTCGATCAGCGTCCTCGTCGAAAGGGATTCCAGCCCGGGCTGCTTGGGCTCGACGCACGATAGACATGACACCTGCGATCTGTTTCGGACCCATAACAGCAATCTTGGACTGCGGCCAGATGAACGTGAAGCGATTACCGAACGCTCGCCCCGACATGCCATAGGTTCCCGCGCCGTACGACGAACCAACAATGATTGTCAAATGAGGCACGGTTGAGTTAGAAACGGCGTTCACCATCTGCGAACCCTTCTTGATTATGCCGTCTCGCTCGTACTCCTTACCCACCATGAACCCGGTGATGTTCTGCAGGAACACGAGGGGAATGTCTTGCTGGTTGCAGAGCTGAATGAAATGGGCGGCCTTCTGGGCTGCGTCGGGAAAGATGGTGCCGTTGTTACCCACAATACCGATGGGATAGCCGTGCAACGACGCCCAACCCGTGACCATTGTGGTGCCGAAGCGGGGCTTGAATTCCTCGAAGCGAGACCCATCGACGACACGAGCAATGACCTCGCGCACGTCGACTGGCACGCGCAGATCGCGACCGATTAGCCCCAGGAGCTCCTGATTGTCGTACACCGGCTCGTCGGCTCGCAGCGTTGGTGAGGCACCATGTTTTCGCCAGTTGAGATGAGAGACCACCTCGCGACACAAGCGCAACGCGTCGTGCTCGTCGTCGGCCAGGTAGTCGGCGAGCCCAGAGACTTCGGCATGCATCTGGGCACCACCGAGGCTTTCGTCGTCGGAATCTTCTCCTGTCGCCATTTTGACCAGTGGGGGCCCAGCGAGGAAGACCTTGGACTGCTCTTTGATGAAGATGTTGTAGTCGGACAGGCCCGGTTGATAGGCGCCACCCGCGGTAGATGAGCCAAACACCACACAAACCGACGGGATACCCAACTTGGACAGCTCTGTCATTTCGTAGAAGAAGCGGCCTGACTCGGCGAAGTGGTCGGTCTTAGCAGCTCGGCGCCCGCTGGACGACTCGTCGTCGCCCTTGCGAAGGTCGGCTCCGGCTGATTCGACAAAACTGATGTACGGCAACCGGTTGTCGCGCGATATCTCGATCGCTCTCATCCACTTCTTCACGACATACGGAGTCATTGCGCCTCCGAGGACCGACGGATCGAAGGCGAAGATGACACACTCGACTCCGGCCACGACACCAATACCGACGACGCATCCGCCGCCAACGGTGTAGTCGGAGTCGAAGGCGGCGAGGCCACTCACCTCCAGAAACGGGCTGTCGGGATCAAGTACCAACGCGATGCGCTCTCGGACGGGAAGCTTGCCTCGCTCGGCAAGTCGGGCATGCGATTTCGGACCACCGCCGGCCGCAGCGGTATCGAGTAGGACATCGATCTCGGCCAGCATGGCCAAGACCTCGGTCGTGTTCGACGCAAACTGAGGTGACCTCACGTCGACGAGCGAAGTGATTAGTGGCGCCAATAGCGCAGGAACTGACACGGCTTGGATCATGGCACGGCCTGACACGACAACGACGAAGCGTCCGATACAAGATGTACGAATGGATGCCGAACTGTTGGACCGGATCAAGATTGCAATGGCCGCCGAATACGCACGTGACGGCAACCCTGCGGGCTTCCCAGCGTTCCCGGACATCCCCGTTGGGCGCTACACCACCGACGAGTTTTTTGAACTGGAACGCAAGCACCTCTGGACCAACGTGTGGGTGATGGCCGGGCGTGCCGAGGACATTCCCAACCCTGGCGATTACTTCACGTTCGATGATCTCGACGTGCCCATTGTCGTGGTACGCGGTGCCGATGGTTTGGTAAGAGCCTTCTACAACACCTGCCAACATCGTGGTGCACCGGTCGTACGTGACAAGCGTGGATCAGCACGCAACCTGCAATGCCAGTATCACGGGTGGACCTACGACATCACACAAGGTCGCCTGATCGCCGTTCCCGATGAGCGCGACTTCATCGGGCTGTGTCGCGACGAACGGGGCCTCGTGGCCATGAGTTGTGAGGTGTGGGCCAACTGGGTGTTCGTCAACCAGAATCCCACCGCCACGCCGTTTCGTGACATGTATGCACCGGTGGTTCACCAACTCGAAGAACTTGCCGGCGAAACGTTGCAAACCGTCTCGGTGCGAAGCGAGGTCATCCCTTGCAACTGGAAGGTCACCGCCGAGGCGTTCTTCGAGGTCTACCACTTCAGGGTGGTGCACGCCCGCGGACCGGCCGGAGTCGACACGCTTCTCGATAACAAAGGTGCCGCAATGGGGTTGCTGCCCAATGGATGTAGCCGCATGGTCACACCGTTTGCCAAGCGGGTCTGTGAGATGAAGGGCATGTACGACTGGTCCGACTGGCAGCATTTTACCGAGCCCGGATTTGTCGACATTCCAACAGTCAACTCGATGATTCGTTCTACGAGTTCGGCCTACAGCATTTTCCCGAATCTCATTTCCCCGATGGCCGGCTACGGCTTTCCGTTCCTATTGTTCTGGCCGATCGACAAGGCAACTACTCGGCTCGACTGGATCCACTATGCGCCCAAGGACTGGGATGGTGACGAGCTTCCGCCCCACTGGCAACGACGCATGGACAATTTCGACCTCATCATGGAGGAGGACCGAAAGAACATGGCGCCGATGCAGCGCTCGCTCGAATCACCGGCGATGCGGGGTGTGCCCATCAATTATCAGGAACGGCGCATCTGGCATTTCCACGAACACGTGGATCGCACCATCGGAATCGACCGCATCCCGAAATCACTCCGCGTCGAACAGCTCTTGGAGTCCTACGTCGAAACCTGATGCGTTACTGCTGTGACTGCTCTACTTAACGGCCGCTAAGCTGACTGGTCCGGATTGTGGTGAGGAGTAGCGCAGTGTCATTTGAGTTGTCCGAGGACCATGAAGCCTTTCGAAAAGTCGTGCGTGAGTTCGCCGAAGCCGAAATCGCCCCCCACGCCGCACACTGGGACGAGACGCACGTCTTTCCGCTTGAGGCGGTTGCCAAAATGGCCGACCTCGGTCTGTTCGGTTTGATCTTCCCGGAGGAATGGGGTGGCGCTGGCGGCGATTTTGCGGCCCTGTGTGTTGCCATCGAGGAGATTGGCCGAGTCGACCAGTCGATGGGGATCACGCTGTCAGCCGGTGTCGGTCTTGGCGCAAACCCCATCTTTAGCTTCGGCACGCAGGATCAAAAGCAGCGCTGGCTGCCCGACCTTGTGGCTGGACGCAGGCTCGGAGCGTTCGGCCTGACCGAGCCCGATGCCGGCAGTGACGCCGGTAACACGCGCACCAGCGCGGTTCTCGATGCAGGTCATTGGGTAATCAACGGCTCCAAAGCGTTCATCACCAACTCGGGTACCGATATCACGTCGATCATTACGGTCACTGCTCGCACCGACCTTGGCATTTCGTGTTTTGTTGTCGAGGCGGGGACGCCAGGTCTCACCGTTGAACCGGCGTACCGAAAGCTTGGCTGGCATGCCAGCGATACCCACGGCCTTGTCCTTGATGGCGTTCGTGTGCCCGAGCACCACCTGCTCGGCGCGCCGGGAAAGGGTTTCCGAAACTTTCTGGCCATTCTGGATGATGGTCGAATCGCAATCTCCGCCCTGGCGCTGGGGTGCGCGCGGGCGTGTCTCGACATGGCGGTCGATTACGCCAAGCACCGCACAGCGTTCGGTGGTCCGATCGGGCGAAATCAGGCGATTGCCTTCGCGCTCGCCGACCTGGCCGTGTCGGTCGAAAATGCCTCAAATCTCACGTACAAGGCGGCTTGGCTCAAGGATTCCGGGCGGCCATTCAGCCAGGCAGCGGCCATGGCGAAGCTGTATTCGACCGAGGCAGCGGTTACGGCGACGCGCGTCGCTACTCAGGTGTTTGGTGGCAGCAGCTTTATCGAGGAGAACCCGGTTGCCCGGTTCTATCGAGATGCCAAAATCCTCGAAATCGGCGAAGGTACCAGCGAGATCCAACGCCTTGTCCTTGCTCGGGGCCTGGGCCTGCCTGTCAACTGAGCGGTACAGAGCGGCCGGCCGTGTGCGCAACAGTTGCGGACACGGTGGATCCAGGCTCGGCCGTGTGCGCAACAGTTGCGAAAATGGTCAGCTGAGCGGTGAAGCGACCGGTAGGTCGCCAGCGAAGGTGGCGGCGAGTGCGGCGTAGCTCATGTCGAACAACATCGAGCTCATCGTCGCCCGATCTACGTGACGACTAAAGCGTGTGGAGTTGATAAGCCCCAACACCGCATGGGTGGCGGCAAGCCCTCGTCGTCGATCAAGTGACGGATCAAGCTGGATCAGCACGTCGACCCATACCGATGTGTACTCGGCTTGCAGTCGTCGAATCTGTTGTCGTCCGTCGACTGATGCGTGGATGAGTTCGCGATGGTGCACGGTGATCAGCGTGGTTTGATCGAGAGCGAAATCGATCTGACCTCGCAGCAACTCGCGTACAGCATTGTCAGGGCTGGCAGCTGCACCAGTGCGCAGCCGTCCTTCGGCGAGGAGGAACCTGCTGATGTTGACCAGCATCTCGTCGAGGATGGATTCCTTGCTGGTGAAATGGTGGTACAACGCAGGACCGCTCATGCCGAGCGCGGCGCCGAGGTCATCGACGGTAACTCCGTGAAATCCTCGCTCGGCGAAAAGCTCTGCCGCCGTATCGAGGATCTGTTGGCGTCGACTTGCCATCGAGAGTGTCTAGCTCAGTTGTTGAAATGGGAACGGTATGCGAACACGCGTTCGTTTCCGACGTGATAGCGTGTTCTCTATGAGCTTTGGTCAATCATCTGGTCCGGCCGCGTCGGGCAAACAACTTGCGTACCTCTTGTCGCTTATCAAGCTTGATGGGCACGACGGCTTTCGCGATGCACGGGGCCCACTCGGGCTCACGCAGCGTCAAGCCGGTGGCAAGTTCAGCGTGAAAGAAGCGTCAACGCTGATCGATCAGCTCATCAATGGGCCCGGCGAGGAACCAACATTTGCCGAGCAGCGGGTTGACCAAAAGCTCGTTGATCAACGCGCCGATCTTTTGCGAGGCGTTCCCGCCGATGCACTCGTCGCTGAACTTGAGAGGCGCGGCTGGGTTTGCCATTCACCCCATCTGGCGTCGGTCTAACTCGCCTAACGACCTGCCTCTGCGCGATACTTGTAGCGTGCAATTATCCCGTCGCCGATTCGTTCTTTTTGTGGCGGCCACCATGTCGATGGCGGCAATATCGATCGATCTCATTCTGCCTGCACAAGGCGAAATGCGTCGGCACTTTGGCTTGGTCGACGGCTCAACACGCCTTGGTCTTATCATCACCCTGTTCTTCATTGGTATGGCGTCGGGGCAGTTATTTTATGGCACGCTGTCGGACCGTTTCGGGCGACGTCCAATCATGATCATCGGTCTTGGTATCTCGGCACTGGGTTCCTTCGCCGCCAGTATCGCCCCCACTATTCCTCTGCTCTTCTTCGCCAGGTTTATCACCGGGTTTGGTGCAGCGGGGCCGCGGTCGCTCGCTGTAGCGATGGTGCGCGACAGATATGAAGGCGTCGAGATGGCCAAGCTGATGTCGCTGGTCATGACCGTGTTTATGATTGTGCCGATCGTGGCACCGAGCCTCGGAGCCTTGTTGCTCGTGGTACTTCCCTGGCAGTCGGTGCTCTGGCTGCCAGGTGTGCTCGCCCTCGTCGTTGCGGTTGTCGCGTACCGAATGCCCGAGACATTACCGGCGCATCGTCGCCGGTCACTGGGTGCCGCCGACCTACTGGCTGCCGCCGGAGCTGTTGTGCGCAATCGACGCACTATGGCCTTCACGTTGGTTACAACTCTCACCTTTAGTTCGATGGCGAGTTACCTCGGGCGTTCGGAGCCCCTAATCTCGAACCTGTACGGCCGCGAGAGTTTGTACCCGATTGTCTTCGGGGGAGTCGCACTGTTCATGGCTGTGGCCACTCTTGCCAATAGCCGCATCATTCCTCGGCTTGGGCTCCAACGGATGTTATCGCTGACGTCGAAATCGTTAGTTGTAGTCACCGGGTTGTTTGCTGTTCTTGTCTATTCCACCAACGGTCGCCCGCCCTTTGCACTGTTGTGTCTTGGACTCGGCGTCATCATGGGCAACAAGGGGCTTCTGATGCCGAATGCCAACACGGCAGCGATGGAACCCATGGGTGCCGTCGCAGGTACCGCTTCGTCCATCATCGGCGTAACGACATCGGCAGTAGGTGCAGTCTTGTCGGGACTCGTTACCCGCATCTACGACCCATCGGCTCGCACCCTAGCGCTCGCCATGTTCGGGTTCGCGTGCGGGTCAGCGCTACTAACATCGTATTCCCGGCACCACACGCACGACCCAAGTAGTACCCCAGTTGGCGTACTGGTCGCCGCGTAACTGGCTACGGTCAAGGTTGTGGGAATCTTCAGCCGCCAAACTCGAGTTCCTCGCGAGCCCCGCAACGGTGTTAGCTCGTTCCACGCTTGGTGGCGCGGCATCGACTCAGCCGATCCATTTGTGCAGGCCGCGGCAACTCTTGAAGTCATCACCGCCCCTACCGCCGACCGGCTGTATTTCTGGGCCTTACAGGTGACGTTTCACGACGGTCACCGAGAACATGGTGGTGCTCACGTTGGCTTGCAATGGAACCCACGCCACGCCGGCAATACTGCAGTGAATTGGGGCGGTTACGGAGTGGTGAGCGATGTGACGTCGATACTTCCCGGCACAGCGTCGGCCCTAGCGTCAACGGTCGACGATGTGAATACGCGTGACTTTGCCTGGAGGGCCGGTACTCCCTATCGGTTCGTGGTTCATCGCGTTGCCGATGGGTGGGCGGCCGATGTCACCGACACGGGCACAGGCAAGACGTCTCGAATCCGCACGTTGCATTGCGGTGGCGATCGTCTGACGAACCCAGTCGTGTGGTCCGAGGTGTTCGCCGGGTGCCTCGACCCGTCGGCCGTCATCGTGTGGTCCAATCTTGAACTCGTAACCCGCATGGGCCGAACAATCCGGCCAACATCGGTGAGCCTTACGTTCCCAGCCGACGGGGCCTGCCCGAACACCGACACGAGTGGTGGCAATGGCGTTGTAGTGCAGACAACCAACACCGCCCGCCGAGGACACGACGGCCAAATCATCAGCCTGCGGTAGGGCCACGTACGCGCTAAGCTCTTCAGGCTTACCGGTTCGCCGGATCGTTGTGGCGACGTGGCCGAGTGGCTTAGGCAAGGGCCTGCAAAGCCCTCTACCCGGGTTCGATTCCCGGCGTCGCCTCCAATCTGCGCAACGTGTGACAATCTCACCTGAAGTGTCTACGTTGCAGCGGTGAGTGAGCGGACTCATGCAGTCTCAGAGAGGCAAGTTCGATGCGGCGAATCATTATGTGTGCCACCCTTCTCCTCGGCTCATTGGCGGCGGTGGTGTCCAACCCGGTGCCTGCCGCAGCGGCATTGCCCGACGCCGAGCCGATCTCGGCGCCACTCGGCCGGGTGGTAGGTGCAATCAACGGGGCGCGCGAGATCGTCCTATCGTCATCACCGCTGAGGGTGTACGACCGGCTCACCGACGAGTCGACCGGCGGTGGCTACCTGATCAGCGGCGATGGTGCCGTGGTCATCACGGCCGTCGGGCCTGACGGAGCATCTGGTTTTCGAGGCAGCATCACAGCTACTGATCGCGATAGTGGGGCCGTCGACACCCTGACAGTAGATGTACCGCTCGATCCGAGGCTGGCGGTTCCCGCAGAGTGGGAGCTCGATGACATTCACGACGTATCCGAGGATGGGAACGTCGTTGTATTCACCGTCTTTGCTTCTGGTTTCGCTGGCAGTCGGCTCTTTACTTGGAACCGTGCGACGGGCGCGGTGAGCGAGTTAGACCGCGGTTTGCCGAGATCCTCAACCAACTGGGGCGCCCGATCGGCATCAATCGACCGAACGGGAACCTGGGTGGCCTTCGGCTACGCAAACTTTCTTGCGGGCTGCTCGATCGCGAGTCCGGGTTGCGAGTTCGACATCTACCGCGTACGAAGCAACGGCACGAACCGTGGTGCCGTAGCCGTTGGGGGCAAGCTGCGGCACCATCCAAAAATCAGTGGCGACGGGCAAACGATTGTGTGGCAGGCCTCGTATGGCACCGACCCGAGAGAAGTGGAAGTTTGGTCGGCTGCCTCCAATGCAATCGCACTCGTGCCGTTTCGAACGAGTTACCTCATTGCTCAGCCGCTCACGATCGATGCGAACGGCGACCGGATCGGCGTAGTCGCATTGTCGGGAACTAGTTTCGAGCTTGGTGTTTGGCAACGCAGCACCGGCGAGCAACGCACCTACCGTGGCGCTGCGTCCGATCAGCAGGGGGATGTCACCGGGGCAGGCTTTACCTCCGACGGCAATCACCTTGTCTTTAGCGACAGCCAAGGGCATACGTATCTGATCACGATGGCGGTAACGGTCTACCCGAACATCCGCAGTCTCGAAACCCTCGCCATCCCCGTGCTGCCCGGTCAGGCACCTTCCGGCGCAACAGCTGTGGTCCTGAACCTTACGGCGACCACCGCTGCTGGCGGCGGCTATGTGACGGTGTGGCCATGTAATCAACCTCGGCCGACTGCCTCGAGCCTCAATATGGAACGAGTCGGTCAGACGGTTGCAAACCTCGTTGTGTCAGGTATCGCGCCAGATGGCACGGTGTGTGTGTTTACCAACGTGGCCACGAATCTTATCGTCGACGTGCAGGGTTGGTTCGTGGGGAGCGACTACACCGCCATGAACCCAACCCGGCTTATGGACACCCGCAAACCAGCGCTTTCGCCCACAGGTGCAGTGAAATCTGGGGCCGTGCTCATATTACCTGTCGCTGGGGAGCAAGGCATCCCATCAGGCACTTCGACCGTATCGCTCAATGTCACCGTTACCCAGGCTGCTGGCACGGGGTGGATCACGGTGTGGCCGTGTGATCAAGCCCGGCCAAACGCCAGCAACGTGAACTACTCCGCCGGTCAAACCGTGGCTAACGCTGTGATCAGCGCTGTCGCAGCCGACGGATCCGTGTGCTTCTACTCGGCCTCCACAGCCCACCTCATTGTTGATGTGCAGGGCTATCTGTCGCCTACTGCATACGTGTCGACCAACCCAAGCCGATTCCTCGACACCCGATTTACCCCAGGTGACTTACCCCGTCTGAAAGTAGATGGCGTGCAGACACTCCAGACGGCTGGCCGAAGCCCCGTTCCAGCCGGTGCAACCGCAGCGGTTATGAATGTGACCGCAACCGAGCCAGCTCGGGGAGGCTGGGTAACCGTGTACCCATGTGGGCCGGTGCCAGTTGCGTCAAACCTGAACATCGAGCGGGTCAACCAAACAGTGGCGAACCTGGCCATCGGCCGCCTCAGTGATAACGGACGAGTGTGTTTCGATGTTGCGACATCTACCCATCTGATAGTCGACGTCGCTGGGTACTTCCCCGCCGGTGGTGGCTACACTCCCCAAAACCCGCAGCGCATCTTCGACTCTCGCTATCTCATTGGCTAAAGGTCGGTAGCGTCATCGGGTCGTCATCCCAACGGCCATCGATCCACGTGTAGCGCTCGTCGAAGCATGGTGGCGTTCGGCGGTCGTCGTGTTCGAGATGGCCGGCAAGGAAGTTTAGGAAGTACATATGTGACCCTGGGCATGCCGCTGACGAGTGATAGCCAGCAGGCACCGTTACTAGACTGCGGTGCGGGGCGACGACCGTTTGATCGAAACCGGTGGCGTCGCGAAAGTTGCGGTGCAGAGCAAAGCCGGTGTTCGGTTGATGCTCGAAGTAATACGTCTCCTCCAGATACGGCGATCCATCCTGGCCATCGTGACAGTGCGGCGGCCAGCCCGACCACGAACCGCGCGGCACGTGCACCTCGTACAAGATCAGCCGATGCGCCTCGGCGGGTGGCGACAGTAGGTGGGCAACCTGTCGATGGGCCGCGCCGCCGCCGCGCAGCTCGACGCGCACATCGCTGGCGGGGATGAATCGGCTCGGGTACACGGCGTCGGCGGGTGCGCCGCCGATGGCAAGCGTCGAGTCGGCTCGTGCGGTGATGCGAACCGTGTCACCCGGCGACGCGTAGAACACGGAGCCTGTCTCGGCGAATACGTCGGACCGAGTCAACGTTGCCGCAACACCCGATGACACGACGTCGACGTGTGCGGCCAGCGGTACCACCGCGACTTCTTGGCCACTGGTGACCAGTTCGATAGTTGACCCTTCGGCCATGTCGACCGTGGCATACGTGAGGTAGCGCCACCCAGCCACCGACGGGCTGGTCGCGCACACGATGCTCACGCTGCCCGTCGTGCGCGCATCAAACAGCTCGTCGAGCGTCGGCTGATTCTCGGCGGTTTGATGTGCCTTCATGGCCGATGGGCCTTCCATGTCACGATGGTGGACTCGAATGTGTCGGCAACCAGGTCGACCAGTTCGCGATCGGTCGTGGCGTCTCGCAACCACAACCGTGCCGCAGAACCAAAGATTGCTCGACCAATCGCGAATCCTCGCACCAACGGCTCGGATGCCGCCGCGGCTAACGCTGTAGCGAGAGCTTCAGGCTGTGCGGTCTGGCCAAGTACAAGCATGCCGTGGCACGTTGGGTCGGCTGCAGCGATAACCGCGGCAGCTCTGGTCCACTCGGTCGGGTCGTCGATGGGAGGTAGCTTCCACCAGTCGGGAGTGATGTCGCGCTCGTACGCTGCTGTCAGCATTCGCGCCAGATAGTTGGCGCCGGGCGGCATATCGGCTGGCGATTGAAACTCGACGAGATAGCTACGGTCGGCGGCTGCAGCGCCAGCCGCAAGCTGGGCGACTCGCTCCCATTGTCGGTTGGCCAGAGCCGATGGATCGTCGGGGTGGGCGTACACCATGAGCTTGGCGATGTGGTCGACCGGAAACGACCGCAAGGTGAGTCCAACCTCGGCGCCACTCATGAACTCCACCGGACGAGACAGAGGCACATCGATAGCGCGAGCCACCCAACGACCGCTTCCAGTTGCCGCCTCCAAAAGGACACCGCCGTACACGTCGTCGACAAGAATGCCAACCTCGGGTCGAGTCGCCCCGACGCGCTCGAAGGCCTCGAACAGCAACGCCTTAAGCGGCGCGATTCGGTCCCACGAAACGCCGGCCTCGTCGCACATTGCTTGCAACTGCCAACGGTGATCAATAGCAAAAACCAGCACGTCACCGTCGCGGCGCGGTGACGCAGCACGCCGATGGAGCTGCCTTAAACGCGGGTGTTCACTGGGGCGTCGCGGAGTCGGCGCCAGCGCCAAAAACGCGTCGAGTTCGGCCGCCGATGGCATCGCCACGCTGCAGCCGTGCCGTGAAACGACGATGGCCCCCACGGCGTTGCCTCGGCGCGCGCACGCGTCGAGCGGCAAGTCTCGTAACCATCCAGACAGGAAGCCCGAAAAAAAGCCGTCGCCGGCCCCAACATTGTTGACGACGTCAACGCCAAACCCTGGCTCGACCGGGTGACGCTCAAGGTCGTCAGGAACAGGTCCATCAATTACCAGGCATCCCTGTGCGCCTACCTTGGCCACGATCAGGGCCGACGTTTGCGCTCGGATGGCCTGCAGGGCCTCGTAGAAGTCCATGGAGCCGCCAGCAATTCGGATCTCCTCACGAGTGCCGACCACGAGATCACACACAGGTAGAACCTCGTGCAACCGGTCAGTTACCGGGCCCGACATGACGAGCATCTCATTCCCGCCGCGGTATGGAGCCAACCCCCACAGTGCTGGGCGATAGTCGATGTCGAGCACGATCTTGACGCCGTGAGCGCGAGCGATACCAATGAGCGCCAGCGTGGTTGCTCGCACGGTGTCGTTGCACAGAAATGACCCGGTAATCAGGACCGCTTTCGCTCCGGCGACCATCGCAACATCAATGTCGGCGACAGCGGTGGCCATGTCAGACGAGTCGTGATAGTGGAACAATCGAGGGAAGTCGTCGCTGGGACGAACTGCCAACATAACTAGAGGGGTGAGTCGCTCGGGGTCGACGCACACCATGTCGGTGTTGACCCCGGCGCCCACTAGCGCAGCCCGCAGGAATTCGCCGTTCTGGTCGTCGCCCACACGCGACAGCATGGCGGTGCGAACGCCCAACCGCGACGACCCGAAGCAAATGTTGCCGGCGCTACCACCGAGGTAGCGACGAAACGAATCGACAGTGTGCAGCGGGGCGCCATGTTGTTCTGCGTAGAGGTCGACACACATGCGCCCCGCACAGACCAGTTCTACCTGTGTTGTACTCATCAGATCCGCCAGGGTACCGGTTCGCCCGTATGGCTCGGGCGTTCGCCTGCGAGGATAACCAGATGTTGCGTTGGGGAATCGTTGGTACAAGTTTCATTTCCGACTCGATGGCTAGGGCCATCGCAGCTAGTCCGGGTTCGGTGGCGACGTGCGTCGTAGGCAGAGACAGTGGGCGCCTCGAAGCCTTCCAACGGCGTCACAACATCGCTGTCGGCACGACGTCGCTTACTGAAGCTTTCGCTCAAGCCGATGTCGACGTCGTTTACGTCGGTACTCCGAATCACGTGCATCACGAAGCCACTATCGTCGCGGCCCAAGCCGGTAAAGCCGTGCTCTCGGAGAAGTCGTTGACCGTGTCGATGGAACAAACCGATGCGCTGCTCGCCGCGGTGCGTGACACCGTGTTCTTCGTCGAAGGGTTGATGTACCTTGCTCACCCGCTCATCGCCCGGTTTGTCGATGTGATCCAAGACGGCCGGCTAGGGGAGTTGAAATCTGTCCACGCCAGCTATGCGGCCAATATCGCCCATCTCGTCAATCCTGCAGGCCGAGGGGCGATCTACAACCTTGGCTGCTACCCGGCGTCGCTGCTGCAGTTGGTTGTCGACACCGTCCTGGGCGACGGCGCGTTTACCAATCACCACGTTGCGGCATGGGGAACGGTGTCGCCGGTCGACGGCAACATTTGCGAGTCGGCGGCCTCGGTCCGATTCGCCAGCGGATTGGTTGCCCTTGTGTACACCGCCGAAACATATGGAAGCGCGTCGAGTTTCGAGGTACACGGCACGCTTGGGACGTTGTCGTTTGTGAGTAACCCATGGCTTCCCCAACGCGGCGATAACTCGTTTGTGTGGACCAGTTTCGAAGGCGGGTCCGAGACGTTTGTTGTGAACGACTCGCTTGACGCCTTCGACTATCAGGTGCGAATGATCGAGCTCAACCTTGCCGCAGGTCGAACCCAGGCTCAACGTCCAAGCCCGCGGCTCGACGACTCTCGTGCTGTGATGCGGTTTCTGACCGGATGGGAGAGAGCGTCGGTTCAGAGCAGTGCGAGTGCCGTGTCGGCGCCCGGCACGGCCTGATCGACGGCTCCAGCCAACAACAGACGAAGTTCGGCCGCGAAATCGGGCTGCGACTGGATGTCGTACAACGAAACGGGGATAGACACGCCGGGAGCCACGAAACGAACTTCGTCGGCGAGACCATGGCCGTCGCGCACGATTTCAACTGACTGCACCGACGAGACTGCGGCCGTGTTGGTTGTGATCCACCGCCGATGCGTGATGCCTGTACCGGTTACCAACCAGTGCTCGTGTCGGGATCGCACCCAACCAATAGCAACCGCGGCCAGAGCAGCCAGGGGGATAACTCGCTCGCTACCTGGCAGATCGACGATGCAGATCCCTGCCGTCAAAACGGCAAGTACGGTCAACAGCAGTGCGTCGCGTCGACCAAACGCACCGGAGGCCCGAAACGTGGTCGCAGCGGTAGCTGATGTGGGCGAGACAAGAGCCATGTGATCATTCTCGACAATCCCGATGTGATTTGTCAACAATTACTTGGTGGCGCGTCGCCAACTACTGGGTGATCACGACGCCGGCTAAGGAGAGGGCCGCGATAAACACCCAACTCGCAAGCGCCAAAACGAGGGGTCGGCCACCAACTCGTCGAAGCTTGGACCACTGCACACCCGTTCCCAGCCCCACAAGTGCCATCGCTAGCAAAACCTGTTCGACCGATTTGAGTGTCTTGATTGTCGGCGCCGACAGCCATCCGGTCGAACGAAGCGCAATCGCAGCGAGAAAGCCAACCACGAACAACGGCAGGATCGGCGGTCGCCTGTCCGAAGCGAACGTGGACCCCTGGTGGCGCCTCCAAACACTGACGCCGGCTACCAGTGGTGCCAACAACACGACCCGGGTGAGCTTGACGATGACCGCTGCGGAACGGGCCTCGTTGCTTACCGCCGAGGACGCTGCGACGGTCTGGGCAACGTCGTGCACGCTCGCCCCTACCCACGAGCCAAAGGCATCGTCGTCGAGCTTCAGCCAGAGACGGTTGACAAGTGGCAATACCACGATGGCCAGCGAACCGCACAAGGTGACCATCGCTATTGCGTAGGTGACCTCCTCCTCATCGGCTCCCGATACTGGTTCAATGGCTGCCACCGCTGAGGCACCGCAGATCGAAAACCCAGTCGCAACCAGCAGACTCATAGGCCCGCTGAGCCCGAGTCGGCACCCAAGCCACTGGGTTCCGAAAAAGGTTGCGACCACGACCACGAGCACGACGGCAATACCCGGGCCGCCGAGGCTCACCACGTTGCGTGCCGCGAGTTGCGTGCCGAGAAGCACCACACCCACGCGAAGGAGGCGTTTCGCTCCGAACGCGAGCCCGGGTCGCATACGATCGTTGACGACGCCAAGATTGGCAAGAAGTACACCAATGGCGACCGACACGACCAGCGGACTCACCGTCGTTGAACGTCGATGAACCATGAACGCAACAGCAACGACGGTTCCCGCCACGGCGAGTCCAGAGAGGTCTCGTCTTTTGGGTAGAAGCTGTCGAACGTCTTCGAAGACGAGCCCAGGTTTCACCACTTCGTTCTAGCCCGAATCACTGTCTCAGCGCGATGATGGTTTGCTGCTTTCATGCAGCAACTTGGGGTCGACGACTTACAAGACGGCCACGGCGATACCCGAGATCATGGTCTCGATATCACCGCGGCTGTGGCGCACTGAGGTCCTCGGTCAGTCGGTTAACCCCGTGCTGCCATCAGTGCATCGAGCACCGGGTAGGTACCGTTTGCCCGCCGGTCTTGCGGAGCAGCCCACAGGATCAGACTGCCCAGACCACGTGACCGGAGGTACTCCATCTTTTCGCGGGCCGACTGAGCCTTCTCGTAGGTGATGTAGCACAACTTGGGCGGCCATCCATCGGCTTGCCCACCTCGGCCTGGTGCTGGAGCCTGACTTTCTCGAACAACTTGAGGGTGTTGTAGTTACGGGCAACATCGCCGCTAGCTCCGATTCAGCGAACACGGTACAGATGACGCCTCCCAAACTCACCGTTGCCGGGCCGCTGCGTCACACTCACGATATTCAGGTTGACGACTACAGCTACCTGGCGTCCTGCACACACCAAACAGCCAAGGTCTGTATTCCGTCACCGACTATGGTGCACTTTCGCGGAGGCCGAGCAGGTATCGATATCACGGCGTATCCCGACCTGGAGCTGTTCTTCGCCGACTTAGCCGAGTGTTACCGACGCGAGCTGTCGTCGTTGTACATGGCAGGATGTCGGCACGTGCAGCTCGATGACACCAACTTGGCGTACCTGTGTGATCCTGCGATGCGGGCCGCTGCCGTTGAACGGGGCGACGATCCTGACCTCGGCGCGCTTTGTGCCGCTCGATCAGTTGAGCATGAGCCCGCAATGTGGATTTGCCAGCACCGTCGAAGGCAATGACATGACCGAGGCCGATCAGTGGGCGAAACTCGAGTTGGTTGTCCGAACGGCCGCCCGGATCTGGAACTGAATCATGAGCACCTACGTGCTCGTTCACGGTGCCTAGTCTGGTGCTCAGACGTATCGATTGGTGCGTCCTTTGCTTCGTGCTCAAGGCCACGAGGTAAGCACGCCGTCGCTAACGGGAATTGGCGAGCGTGTTCATCTGGCGTCTAGCCAGGTCACCCTCTCGACGCACATTCGCGACGTGGTCAACCACGTGTTGTACGAGGACCTCAACGACATTGTGCTGGTCGGTTTCTCCTATGGCGGTGCCGTGGTCACAGGTGCATTGCGCCACATCGGTGATCGGGTGCGGCATCTTGTCTACCTCGATGCGTTTGTGCCGGCTCACGGCGAGAGCATCGATGCGTTGCGGGGCGCTTCAGGCGAGAGTCGAATTGAATTGGGTGACGACTGGCAGATCGCTCCCCGACCCAGAGAGTTCGATGACCCCGCGGAGGGGGCATGGCAGTTGGCTCGGCGGGTAGCGCAACCGGCGGGAACCTTCAGCGAGGCCGTTGGCCTGGATCATCCGCTTGAGGAGTGGCCATTCACTCGAACGTACATCAAAGCAACCGCTGACCCGAACGATGCCGATGGCTCTGGAGCATTCTGGCAGGCGGCCATCCGTGCGAAGGCGTCGCCGTTTTGGCGCTATGAGGAGGTTGCAACCAATCACCTGGTTCCAGCGAATCGTCCCGCCGAGTTGGTTGCAATCCTCACAAGTCTGACGCCGACTGGGTAGGCGTCAACCAGTTCACAGCACCGGTCGCGGCGGCCACCCCGGTGCTGAAGCAGCCTTGTAGAAGGTAGCCACCTGTCGGTGCTTCCCAATCGAGCATTTCGCCCGCAACGAAAACCCCCGGTAGCCGGCGCAGCATGAACGACTCGTTCAGTTCGCCGAACGCCACGCCACCCGCGGTTGATATTGCTCGGTCGATTGAGGCCGTCGATGTGACAGTAAGCGGCACCGCCTTGACCAACTCCGCAAGTGTTCGCGAATCGTTGGGTATGTCGTTCGTGGTTGCCTCGCGCAGTAAAGAGATGGCCACAGGCGTCAATCCGAGCAACCGTTGCAGCGACGACGACACCGACTCTTTGGGTCGGCGTCGAGCGAGCCGGTCGTGGAGCGCGACGATGCTCAAGTCGGGATGCAGGTCGACGTAAATCGTGCAGAATCCGTCCCGGTCAAGCGCATTGCGGGTGGCAGCCGAATGGTTATAGATCGGGCCGCTTTCCAGCCCGGTTTTGGTGACGGAGATGTCGCCGCGGACAGTTGTGCTCTCGACCGTGAGCGCGGTGTTCTTGATTGCTTGCCCCGCGAACCGTTCGACGAATGTACGTGTCCACGCGATGTGCACCCCGCAGTTGGCGGGCCGCAGGCGATGGACACTGATGTTGGCGTGAGCGAAGAACTTAACCCATGCACCGTCGGAGCCGACCCGCGGCCAACTCGCGCCACCAAGAGCCATAACAACAACGTCGCTGCGGACGTCGATAATCGCTCCATCGGGCTGTCGAAACCGGCAGATCCGAGGATCAACGGCACCGGTGGGATGAGTTCCCCACCCCTCCCAACGATGCCGGGGCCGGATGATCACGCCTAGGTCGGCTAGCCGGACGAGCCATGCTCGCAGAAGCGGAGTGGCCCGCAGCGATGTCGGAAAAACGCGTCCGCTTGATCCGACGAATGTTGTTTGGCCTAGGTCGGCACACCATGCTCGCAGCTCCGCAGGTCCGAAGTTTCGTAGGGCACGTTCAAGCTCATTCCCGCCTGCCCCGAACTTGCCGAGCATCTGTTCGAGTGGTTCGCTGTGCGTGAGATTCAGGCCGCTTCGGCCGGCGAGTAAAATCTTTCGACCCACGGACGGCATTTGCTCGTACAAACAAACCTGAAACCCGGCCTGCGCAATGACTTCGGCCGCGATAAGACCTGCGGGTCCGCCACCGATGATCGTCGCGGTTGCGGGGTGCACCTGGCAAGGTTACGGGTCATGGAAACACGTGACTGGGCAATCCGAGGTTTCGATCCGAGCAAGGGACCGATTCAAGTCCGCGTCGACACCGTAGAGGACCTGTTCAACCCTATCGATCCGCACCCGCTCCACTTGCGAGACCTCGATGTCGAGATTGCCGGGTGGATTACCGACTGGGCCCAAGAACAACCGGGCCGGGTACCTGTGTCGATTGCAGTGCGGGTAGCCGACGCAAGCTTTGAGGGGCGCGAGTCGGCGGTTAGTGATGGGATTCACAATCACTTTGCCTACCGACGTTGGGATGCCAGTCGTCGGTTGTCTCGGCTGTGGCGCGAGGGTCGGATCAGTCTGGTAATCGGACTCGCCGTGATGGCCGTCTTCACAACGATTTCGCGGTTGATTGAGTCGCCGTCCAACACAGCCTTTGTCGATCTGGTTCAAGAGGGCCTAGCGGTCGCCCCTTGGGTGGCCATGTGGCGTCCGATGGAGATCTTCTTGTACCTGTGGTGGCCCATTCGCGCTGAACGCCGTACGTTCGACCGGCTTGTCGAGTCGCACGTGACCTATACCCACTCTCCACGGTGAGAACCCCCACCACGGTAAGAATCCGTCGGGATTCGTCCGATCTGTAGCGGCGACTGCGTCCATGCCATAGCCTCTCGGTTCCCCGCTAGCAGCCTCTGCGAAGGATATGTCTGTTGTGACATCGCTCGACCATTCACCCACCACGGCAGTGCAAGCCGGGATAGAACTGCATCTCGTCGAAACAGTCGGGGTTGCTACGGCCGACGCGTCGTCGAATGACCTCATGCGTGCCGTGTCCCAGCACGCTCGAGAAGAACTGTCGCGCCGTTGGGTTGAAACCCAGGCCATGGAGCGTTCCGCCAAAGCTCGGCGGGTCTACTACTTGTCGATGGAGTTCCTGATGGGACGCACGATGTCGAACGCACTTGCGTCGTTGGGCATGACCGACGCCGCAGGCGGTGCGGTAGCGGCGCATGCCAAGTCGCTCGAAGATGTTGCCGACTGCGAACCCGACGCGGCGTTGGGCAATGGTGGCCTTGGTCGGTTGGCCGCATGTTTCCTCGACTCAATGGCCACTGTTGGTTTGCCATCGTTTGGCTACGGCATTCGGTACGAGCACGGGATGTTTGCGCAGCAGATTCAAGATGGCTGCCAGATCGAGTACCCCGACTCGTGGTTAGAGAACGGCAGCGCTTGGGAATTCCCTCGGCCCGGTATCAGCCACCGCGTGCAGTTTGGTGGCTGGGTAGAACGCACTGGCACAACGTCAATCTGGCGTCCGGCCGGAGAGGTTGCAGCCAAGGCCTACGACATGGTTGTACCTGGCCACGGCACAAACAAGGTCAGCACCCTGCGACTGTGGAAGGCGTCGGCCCCCGCCCAGATCGACCTCAACGCGTTCAACATCGGTGACTACGCCCGCGCCGCCAGCGTGAAGAACGAGTACGAGAACATTTCGTGGGTTCTCTACCCGAACGACAGCACGCCCGCTGGACGTGAGCTGCGGCTTCGTCAGGAGTACTTCTTTGTTGCCGCTTCGGTTCACGACATCCTTGCCCGGCACCTCGACGAGCACGGTACGCTCGCCAACCTCGCCGACAAAGTCGCTATCCATCTCAACGACACCCATCCTGCCATCGGTGTCGCGGAGCTTATGCGGGTGCTCGTCGACGAACACACCATGGCGTGGACCGAGGCATGGGCTATCTGTGGCCGCACGTTCTCGTATACCAACCACACGCTCATGCCCGAGGCCTTGGAGACCTGGCCGGTGGCGCTGATGCAGCAGGTGCTGCCGCGTCACCTTGAAATCATTTTTCGAATCAACCAAGAGTTCTTGGAGCTAGCCGCACGATTCCGTCCGGATGATTCGGCGTTCCTGGGTCGCCTATCTCTCATCGACGAAAATGGCGAGCGTCGTGTACGAATGGCGCATTTGTCCATTGTGGGTAGCCACAAGGTGAACGGCGTTTCTGCGCTTCACTCGAACCTGTTGGTCCAGACGATCTTCGCAGACTTTGCTGCGATGTGGCCCGACCGCTTTACCAACATGACGAATGGCGTGACCCCTCGGCGGTGGCTGGCGCAGGCCAATCCGTCCCTCGCAGGTTTGCTCGATCGCACTATCGGCGACGGCTGGCGTCTTGATCTAGATCAACTTGCCGGACTCGCAACGTACAAACACGACCGCGATTTCCAAGCGGAGTTCATGGCCATCAAGAAGGTAAACAAACAGCGTCTGGCCGAGTACATCACCGATGTCACCGGTATTGAACTCTGCGCCGACAGCCTGTTCGACGTTCAGGTCAAACGAATCCATGAATACAAGCGACAGCTTCTCAACATCTTGCATGTCATCACCCGCTATCAGGCGATTGTGGCTAACCCGCAGGCCGAGTGGGTGCCACGAACGGTCATATTTGCCGGGAAGGCCGCGTCGTCGTATGTGACTGCAAAGTCCATCATTCGGCTGATTAATGACGTCGGCGTGACGGTCAACAACGACCCTCGAATCGGTAACCGTCTCAAGGTGGTTTTCATCCCGAACTACAGCGTGTCGGTGGCGGAACTCGTGATGCCAAGCGCCGATCTGTCCGAGCAGATCTCCACGGCCGGTACCGAGGCATCGGGTACCGGAAACATGAAGTTGGCGTTGAACGGTGCCATCACCATCGGCACAGACGATGGCGCCAATATCGAGATCCGCCAGAATGTCGGCGACGACAACATTTTCATCTTCGGACTCCGAACCTCCGAGGTAGTAGAACTGCGTCGCAGCGGTTACCAGTCGATGCGCTACTACGAGGGCAACAGCCAACTCAAAGCGGTACTCGATGCTATTTCCGGTGGCGTGTTTTCACCCACCGAGCCGGGCCGCTACCGCTCACTTGTCGACTCGCTGCTGTGGGGCGGAGATCACTACCTGCTGTTGGCCGACTATGCCGCCTATATCGAGGCGCAGGGTCGAGTCGACGCGTTGTACCAGCACCCAGATCAATGGGCGGCTAAGGCCATCGCCAATGTGGCCGGCATGGGTTCGTTCTCGTCGGATCGAACCATCCGGGCCTATGCCGACGAAATCTGGAACATCGAACCGCTGGGCCGCTGACGCCAATGCGTTTCGCCCGTTCAAGTGGCGTGCTCTTGCATCCGACATCGTTGCCCGGCCCCCACGGGTCGGGCGACCTTGGTGACGATGCCTACCGATTCGTCGACTGGCTGGTGTCGGCCGGTCAACAGTTGTGGCAGATCCTTCCGCTCGGTGAAATCGGTACGGGCAACTCGCCGTATATGAGTTCGTCGGCATTCGCCGGCAACCTTCTAATGGTCAACCTGGCTGAGCTTGGAAAGCGGGGTTGGCTCGATGACGAGGACCTAGCCGAGGACCCAACCGAGGACCTAGCCGATCTGTCCGGCGACGCTCATCGCATCGATTTTGCTTCCGCCATCCCATTTCGTATGGAACGCCTTGCCCGCGCTGCCGTGCGATTTGGACAGTTGGCCGGGCCGGCTGAACTTGAAGACTTTGCCGGGTTCTGCCAGCGGCATGCGGCCTGGCTCGACGACTATGCGTTGTACATGACGCTGTCGGCCAAGACTGGTACTGGCGACTGGAGCACGTGGGATCCCGACGTTCGGAATCGAGTCGGCGCGACGCTATCGATGGTTGCCGACGAACACGCGCAAGACATCGTTTTTTGGAAGTTCGGCCAATGGTGTTTCGCTCGACAGTGGGCGGCGTTGAAGGCGTATGCAAATGATCGAGGCGTACTGATCATCGGCGACGCGCCAATCTTTGTGTCGTACAGCAGCGCCGATGTGTGGGCACGTCCCGAGCTATTCGAGCTCGATGAACTGGGACACATGATAAACGTCGCTGGCGTTCCTCCAGATCTGTTCACTACCGACGGTCAACGCTGGGGCAACCCGTTGTACCGGTGGAGCGTGCACGCATCCGACGGGTACGAGTGGTGGGTCGAACGAATTCGGCGCACGTTCGATTTGGTCGACATCGTGCGAATCGATCACTTCCGAGGTTTTGCGGCGCACTGGGCGATTCCGGCGAGCGAGCCGACAGCGGTTCGCGGCGTGTGGCAACCTGGTCCCGGGCGGGGCCTTTTCGACGCGATCCATGCCGCCCTCGGCCCGCTGCCCATCATTGCCGAGGACCTAGGTGTTATAACGCCTGACGTTGTGGAGTTGCGCAAGGCATTTAACCTTCCAGGTATGAGCATTTTACAGTTCGCGTTCGGTAACGATGCCTCGAACACGTACCTGCCTCACCACCACGAACACGACACCGTCGTATACACCGGCACCCACGACAACGACACGTCGGTTGGCTGGTGGGCGAGTCTGTCCGACGACGTTCGCGGTCATGTCCGCGACTACCTGGCTACCGATGGTTTTGACATTCACTGGGACTTCGTCCGAGCCGCCTGCGCCAGCGTGGCCGACACTTCCATCTACCCGTTGCAAGACGTGCTGGGCCTCGGTGCAGCGCACCGGATGAACTTCCCCGGCCAGTCCACAGGACATTGGGGTTGGCGGTTCACGTGGGAGCAGGTACTGCCTCGTCAGACCGATCTTCTCAAACAACTGTGCTCGCTCTATAACCGCCTCGGTGCTTCGTCTACGTTGTAACTCATGACACGCCCCGTACATGTTGCTGTCCTTGGGGGTGGCTCGTGGGGCACCACCGTGGCATCTCTCGCCGCTGCCAACGCCGCGACAACCGTGTGGATGCGAGACGAGGCAACGGCGGTCGAAATTAACGAACGCCACGAAAATCCCAGGTATCTACCGTCGCTCCGACTCCATCCTGAGCTTCGGGCGACGACCAGTCTCGAACAAGCGGTGTACGACGCTGACGTTATTGTGATGGGCGTTCCGTCGCACGCGGTTCGTCAGACGCTCATTGATCTTCGCCCGTTAGCGCGCCATTGGGTTCCAGTTGTCAGTCTCACCAAGGGGCTGGAGCAGGGCACACGACTGCGCATGACCGAAGTAATCGAGCAGGAACTTCCCGGACATCCAGCGGGCGTCCTGGCCGGGCCAAACCTGGCCAAAGAAGTGCTGCAGGGTTACGCCGCAGCCGCGGTCATTGCGATGGCCGATGCGCACGTCGCCACGTCGCTGCAGCGGTTGTTTACCAATCGGCGATTTCGTGTCTACACGAATCCCGATGTAGTCGGCTGCGAGTTGGGCGGCGCACTCAAGAACGTCATTGCCATAGCGGCCGGAATGGCCGAGGGGCTCGGGGTGGGCGATAACACGAAGGCCATGGTGCTCACGCGCGGCCTGGCCGAACTCACCCGTCTCGGTGTGGCGTTGGGTGGTGACCCGCGCACGTTCCCAGGGCTCACCGGTTTAGGCGACCTCATGGCCACGTGTACAAGTCCGCTCAGCCGTAACCGTACGGTGGGTGTCGAGTTAGCCAAGGGCCGCACGATCGAGGAAATCATCGAGAGCATGCGGATGGTGGCCGAGGGTGTGAAGACCAGTCGCGTTGTCGTGGAGTTAGCCCGAGAGAACGTGGTCGAGGTGCCGATCGCCGAGGAAGTCTCGGCGGTCGTGAACGAGGGCCGCACCCCTCTTCAGGCATTTGCGGGGCTCGGCCGTGTTTCACCGCTTTCGGAATTCGACGGCACGGCCTAGCGCCCATCGTCCATGCTCTAGGCCATGGCTCGAAAAATTGCACGCATCGAACAGATCGACGAAGTTTCCTCTATCGAGGGGGCCGACCGCATCGACGTTGCGCGGGTGGGCGGCTGGCGCGTTGTAGTCCGAAAGGGCGAGTTCGCGGTGGGAGACAGTGTTGTGTTTTTCGAAATCGACACGTTCCTGCCTACGGCCGATCCACGTTTCGCTTTCTTGGCGACTCGTGGAGAAAAGACCATGACGGCGAACGGCCAAGACGTACGAGGTCACGTGCTCAAAACCGCCAAAATGCGTGGGGTCGTCTCGCAGGGTCTGGTTCTGCGCGCCGCCGACATCCTTGGTCCCGACGAGATACCCACGCGCGGTACCGAGGTGGCCGAACACATTGGCGTCATCCAGTGGGAGCCGCCCGTCGAGGCCGGTTCTGACGACCTTGCCGGCCCTTTCCCCACCTACCTCGCCCCCAAAAGCGATGCCGAACGGGTGCAGAACCTCACGTTCGAATACGAGTTGTTGCGCACCGGGGCTCAGTGGTTCGCTACCGAGAAGATCGACGGCACGTCGATAACCGTTGCCCGTGACCCTGACGGAGTGTTGTTCGTCTGTTCGCGAAACAACGCGTTGCGCGAAGGCAACGGTGTTCACTGGCAAGCAGTGCGAGAGCTCGGCCTCGATGCAATGGTGCAACCTGGTCAGGCCATCCAAGCCGAGGTGTTTGGCCCCAAGGTGCAGGCCAACCCGCTCAAGGTAGCGGCGCGGTCTATCGCCGTGTTCGCGTTTATCGAAAATCGCCGCGTTGTGCCTCGTAGCGATTGGCCTGCTGCGGTTGTCGCACTCGGCGCACCGGTCTACGAGGGGATCGAGCTACCAGCTTCGGTCGATGCTGCCATTGCCCAGGCAAATGGCATCAAGAGCCTTATCTCGCCGAATCTGTTGGCCGAAGGCATTGTGTGGCATACCGCGAGCGGCCAGACCTTCGACGAACTTGATGGCCGCACGTGCTTCAAGGTCATCTCGAACGCGTGGCTTATCAAGCACGAAGGTTGAGGTAACCAAGTACCCTTCGTGTCCTATGTTGCGGATGTCGAAGTTGTTCTTACGGACCCTGCGAGACGATCCGGCCGATGCCGAGGTCCCGAGCCACCGGCTGCTCGTTCGGGCCGGCTACATCCGCCGGGTTGCGCCGGGCGGATATTCATTCTTGCCGCTCGGTCAGATCTTGTACGACAACATCTACCGCGTCGTCAAGCAAGAGATGGATGCCATGGGGGCCCAGCAGGTGCACTTCCCGGCACTGCTTCCTCGCGAGCCATACGAAATCAGCGGGCGCTGGAGTGAGTATGGCGACAATCTCTTTCGCTTGAAGGATCGAAAGAACGCCGATTACCTGTTGGCCCCTACTCACGAAGAGATGTTCACGCTCATGGTGAAAGGTGAGTACTCCAGCTATCGGGACTTGCCGCTCATCATCTATCAAATCCAAACGAAGTACCGAGACGAAGCCCGTCCACGCTCGGGAATCTTGCGCGGTCGAGAGTTCACGATGAAGGATTCCTATTCGTTCGACATCGACGACGATGGTCTGGCCGCTAGTTATGAGCTGCATCGTGACGCCTACTCGAAAACGTTCACTCGTCTCGGTATTACCTTTCATATCGTTTCTGCGATGAGCGGGGCCATGGGCGGTTCCAAGAGCGAGGAGTTCTTGGCGCCGTCGGCTATAGGCGAAGACTCCTTTGTCTTGTGCGAGTCCTGTGGGTATGCAGCTAACGTTGAAGCAGTTCAGGTAATGCCCCCCGTACCGGTCGACGCATCGGTGTCGCACGCGGCCATGGTCAAGCTCCACACACCCAACGCTCCTGGTATCGGCGCGCTTGTCAGCGTGCTCAATGAACTCGACCCTGGTGCCCAGTACGACGCATCGAAGCTACTCAAGAACATTTTGTTCACGGTCGATGGCTCACCGATTGTGGTGCTTGTTCCTGGCGATCGTGAAGTCGACGAGGAACGACTGGCAGTGGCTGTTGCCCCGGGCAAGCTTGGTTACTTCGAAGAGGCCGACTTCGCTGGGCGCCCCGACTTGGTGAAGGGTTACGTTGGTGCGGCCGGCATGGCGGCCCGTGGCGTGCCGGTGTATGCCGACCCTCGCATTGCCGCCGGCACGGCGTGGGCCACGGGTGCGAACGAGTTCGAGCATCATGCCGTCAATGCTGTCGCCGGTCGTGACTTCATCGTCGATCGCTATATCGAGGTGGCGACGGTTGCGGCAGGAGATCCGTGCCCCACGTGTGGTTCGCCGCTGTCGATCGACCGCGCCATCGAGATGGGTCACATCTTCCAACTCGGCCGCAAGTACTCCGACGCGTTTGGTTTCGACGTGCTTGGCCCCGACGGCAAACCCAAGCGGGTCACCATGGGCAGCTATGGCATCGGGGTGTCACGCGCAAT
Source organism: Actinomycetes bacterium (assembly GCA_031415695.1). Lineage (GTDB taxonomy): Bacteria > Actinomycetota > Acidimicrobiia > Acidimicrobiales > Ilumatobacteraceae > JANOSH01. The sequence continues at coordinate 20,182 of JANOSH010000048.1, read as the reverse complement.
GGCTGTCATTGCCGAACAGACCCTCGATGGTATTGGGCTGTGCTGGCCCGGTTCGGTCGCGCCGGCGCTGGTCCACATTGTGGCCGTCGCCGCAAAGGGTGGAACGGGCGTCGAGATTTCGACCGCCCTCGACATCGCAGCGCAGCTCGAGGCTCGCGGTGTCAGCACCCTGGTCGATGACCGCGAAGGCATCTCGCCTGGCGTTCGCTTCAAAGACGCCGAGTTGCTTGGCATGCCCACCATCGTTGTTGTCGGCAAGGGCCTCGCCAATGGCACCGTCGAGGTGAAAGACCGACGCACGGGCGAACGAGCCGACATGGCGCTCGGCGATGTGGTGAATACGCTCGTGCAAACTATCGCAGCAAGCTAGCCGAGCCGATCTGCGACCCGGTTGATGAAGTCGAGGTGTGCGTCGGTGGAGTCGAGGCCCATGCCGGTACATGACACCGACACGTGAGTGCCACCTGCGGCCCGCCAGCTATCGATAGCTGCCAGTACTTCATCCACCGATTTGGCCCCGGTTGTCACCAGGTCGGCGCCGTAGCCGTCGACATCGCGACCTTCGTCGGCCAGCATTCCTTGCACTTGTTCCCAACCAAAAAGGCATCGAGAATGTTCGCCGGCGAACATGAACCCGTCGCCGAGCCGAGCACCACGTCGAAACGCTGGTTCTCCAAACCCGCCAATCCAAATGGGGATCGGCCGGAGTGGTCGGGGCAAGATGTTGCCGCGGTCCATGGTGTCGAATCGGCCCTGGTAACTCAAGAGGGGTTCGGTCCACAGCCGACGAAGTAACTCGATCTGCTCGTTTGCTCGGGCGCCGCGAGTGTGAAAGTCCTGACCCAGCGCGTCGTACTCCACGTAGTTCCAACCGACTCCGACGCCAAGGCGAAGGCGTTGACCAGACAGCAGGTCGAGGTCGGCGGCTTGTTTCGCGACGAGCACGGTTTGGCGTTGCGGGAGGATGATTACGCCGGTGGCAAACTCGATGCGTTCGGTCATGCCGGCGAGATACGCGAACATCACGAACGGGTCGTGAAACGGGTCGGCCTCGGTGTAGGGCCCCCAGAGCTTGGGCTCTCGGTCGGCGTGTACCGCGCCGACCACATGGTCGTACGCCAGGAGGTGATCGAAGCCCAGCCGTTCGGTGGCCAACCCGATGTGGCGTACCGCGTCGGGCGACCCGTGCGATTCGGTCTGCGGATACACGATGCCGATCTTCATGTGGAGCCAATTTTCATGTGGAGCCAATCTTGTTGCGGTCGATGAAGTATGCGGGATCTTTCGCCTGGCGCACGAGCGCAGGCAGAATCTCGCGATATGCGCCGCCCAAACCTTGGTAGACCTCGGGCAGATCGTGGCGAATCTCGTTGTGCAAGTCGGGGAGCGAGTGGAACGGCACGGACGGAAACATGTGATGTTCAATGTGGTAGTTCATGTTCCAGTACAGATAGCGAGACACCCTGTTCATGTAGACCGTGCGGGAATTGAGCCGGTGGTCGAGGACATCTTCAGCCAACCCGGCGTGTTGTGTGAGGCCGAACAGCAGCACCAGCCATCGGCCATAGAAACTGGGCAAGCCCACAAACATGAGCGGCTCGATACTGCCGATGGCGACCGACCAGACAATGACCCCAAGCCACACCGTAACGTCCGCTCGGGCGGTCCAAAAGACTCTGCGATGTTCGCTGGCGGGAATGTACGACCGTTCGGCGGGGGTCAGCCTGCCGAGACAGTTCAGTGCAATTTTTCGTAGTTCGCCCGGGCCGCTGCGCAGAGCGAAGAGTTCGGTCACCAGCGTTGCAATTGATGTCGGCCGAGGCACGGCAATCTCGGGATCGTTGCCGACGATGAGGGTATCGGTGTGGTGGCGCGTGTGGCTCCACTTCCACGACACGGCTTCGCGAAGCACCATGAACGAGGCCAGATAGTAGACAACGCTGTTCATCCACTGGCTGCGAAAGGCGGTGCCATGGCCGCACTCGTGCCAGCGCGAATCCGACACCCCACCGTACAACGCGCCGTATGCAACGAAGGGGGCGACGCACCACCATGTGCCCCAGGTGAGATGTGCGGTCCAGCCGGTTACTCCCAATAGCGCGAACCACAACAGCGTGTCTCGAATGGCAGGACCATTGCGCCGAGCCATGAGCTCTTTCATCCGCTTACGAGGAACTGGGCTGTGGTACCACTCGGCACCAGTCAGTCCGCGCTCAGCGGCTAGCGCTGCTTCTGGCCCCATGAGATCGTAATTGCGGCGTGTCACACCGATGCAGCCGATCCGATGTCGTGGGATGCTCCGTGGGGCGATTCGACCAACAGCACTCGAGCCGGATCCGCGGATCGCAGCCGATGCGGCACGCTCGATGGGTACGACATGAAGTCTCCAGGACCCATCGTAGTCACGACGCCGTCAAGGTCTAGATCGACGTTGCCAACCACAACGTAGACCGCCTCGAACCCGTCGTGAGAGTAATAGTTCGGGAACTCTGCAGGCAGTCCAAGGAACTCCAACACGTGGAATGGTGCGCCGCCGGGAAGCAGCATCCGGCAAGCACTCTGCGATGTCTGGGGGTCGAACGCAATCGATCGCTCGTCGCTGGCGGGCACAAAGCTCGTCTTCGCCGTCGGCTCGTCGTTGCCGAATAGCGACTGGGGCGTCACGTGCAGCGCCTGTGCTATGCGGTAGAGCGATTTCATCGACAGACGAGCGCGGCCATTTTCTACCTGCGACAGAAATGGCTGAGACAGGTCGACGAGGGCTGCGAGGTCTACCAGCGTAAGGCCGTGTGAGCGGCGAAGCTCGCGGACCGAACGTCCGAGGGACTGCCATTGCGCAGCGCCGATCTCGGCCTCCGGAAATATTTGTGTCATCAATGAAAGTCTAGAGTATGTAATCCGCCGCATTGAGGAGCCAGATGGTCATTGAGTTTCTGACGTTCGCCGTCGACGAGTGTGACCGTGACGAATGGATGCGGTTTGAGGAACTCACGTGGAGCCGCTTTCTCGAACGCCAGCCTGGCTTTGTTCGCAAACAGATGTGGCATGAGCGGGGCAAACCCAATGAGGTTCATGCCATGATCATTTGGGCCGACGATGCGAGTTGGGCGGCAGTGCCCGTTGACGAGCAGGCAGAAGTAGACGCGACGATGGGTCCGTGGTTTCGGCCATGCGTTCTGCGTACCTACGACATTTTGCGTGACAGCTAACTCAACTGACGCAGGCAGGTGAGAGCGGCAATGGCCTGGCGCGTCATGGCGACAACGTTGTCGCCATCGACTAGCGCTAGGCCGATGGTGTCGGGCCGATATCGATCCACCAGAGCTCGGAGTTGTTCGGCCAGTCGCTCCGGTGAGCCAACGAGTGCGGTCGGGTCGCGCAGTTCGTGGTGCCGAAAACGAACCGACGCATAGAGCGACACGGTTATCGGGTTCACAGACCGGGCCCAATCGACCGGGTCGGCAAGGCCGTCAGTTGTGAAGCCCGACAGGAACACACCGTCGGCCTCGCGTGATGCCAACCGGTTGAGTTGCTCGCCGCGAGCGCCGACGAAGATTGGTACCGAGCGGGCAGGTGCGGCATGTTGTGGCGGGTCGTAGAGTGCCGATGGCTGTCGGGTGAGGACCGCTCGTGCAGTTCGTATTGCGTCGCGCACTAGCGCTACGGGTCTATCGACGGTGATGTTGAACGGTTGAAGTGATTCGTGGCCGCCTACCCCAAACCCGATACTTGCCCGACCGTTGGTGAGTTCGTCGAGCGTGGCAGCCGATGCCGCGATGGCGCCGGCATGTCGCAGCGCTGGTGACGTAATGCCGACGCCCATTCGGATCTGGCTAGTTCGTGTCGCGGCAGCCGCAAAGACGATGAACGGCTCGCGGGCAACCCCCTCGTCGGCAATCCAGACCTCGTCGATACCAGCCGCGTCGGCGAGGATTACTGCTTCCACGAGGTCGAGTACGGGCGCATCTGGGTACAGCCAGATGCCGACCGGGGGAAGGCTCATTGTCAGTTGACGAGTGGAAGAACGTCGTTCATGAATCGGTCCATCTGTTCGGTCGCTTTCGCGTACGAATCTCCAAGCAGGTGGGGGAACACCGTGAGATGTTCGATGCCAAGAAGATCTTTGTAGGTCTGGAGCTGCTCGGCAACGCCATCGGGCGAGCCCACCAGAATGGTGCGCTGCTTCATTGATTCTTCCAGCGTTGGGATGAGCCCGGCGGCCGCAGGGCGACCATCGGTGCCCATGTACCCCTTGCTCCACCCGTATGGGCCGAGGAATTTCCAGAACTCATCGTGGCCGTTGCGGGCAGTTCGCATTGCCTCCTCGTGGGTGTCCTCGATACGAATACTGACCACGAGCATGCGTTTGGCACCCATTGCCAACTCGTTGTCGTGATGGGTGTTGTACAGCGTCTCGTATCGGTCCCACAACCGCTTGATGAATACAGGGTTTTGGTTCCAGAACACAGCGCCGTGCGCGACGATGGGCACGTACTCGATGGTGGGCGGACTAGTGACGGCCTGCCAGATCTCGTACGGGTACAGGGGTCGGGGGATAAGCGTGAGGTTCTGCACCGTCTCGCCGCGATCGGGAATACCAGGCACAGGAATCTGGAAGTGTTTGCCTGAAAACGAGAACGTTTCGTTGTCGAGCGCTTGACGCACTATCTCCATAGCTTCCTCAAACCATTCGCGATTATGGGCGTCGGCGTCAGCCATGTCGGGATTGTCGAATGACCCAATCGACACCTTGTCGGGGTTCAGGTGGGCAATCTCGCGAGGAACGGTGCCGCGGCCAACACCCAGAATGGCTCGCCCGCCCGACAGGTTGTGCAGTGTGGCGAAGTCTTCGGCGAGACGGATGGGGTTCCACTGCGGCACGACGTTGAACAGTGACCCGAAACGCAGTCGGCTGGTCTTGGCCGCAATCCACGTTGCCAGCAACAGGCCGTTGGGAACGACCTCGTAGCCCTCGTATTGAAAGTGGTGTTCGGTGGTCCAGAAACTGTCGTAGCCTAGTGCTTCGGCAGCGATGGCAGCATCGACATATTTGAGCGTGGCATCCCAACAGGTCTGGTTGTCGAAGCGGCGATCCATGGGTGCGGGCAGCCCAGCGCCAGCATCGGACATTTCGACCCCACCGAAGAAAAAGGCCCCTACCTGCATCGTCAATACCCTTTCGGTCGCTAGATCAATTGTAGCCGATATTGATGCAGTCAATACTACGATGGATCGTCAGGTTGCTCGCAGAACAGTCAGCGCGCAATTACGTCCACTGGCACCCCAGATTCCTGCACCGGGGAAGGTAGCGGCGCCGGTAAGAAACAGCCCCCGTATGGGCGTGGTGTAGCGGGTCAGCTCGCGTGGCTTAGCCCGTAGTGCCGCCATAGGCCCACCGGCAAAGCTGGTGGCATGGCCTTGGGGAAGATGGAACTCGCCTTCGTAGCGATCGGGGGTCATGGCCCGCCAATCGGTAATCGACTCGACAAATCCCGGCTCGACCATGCCCGAGTACCGATCGAGCCAACGTTGCGGCTCAACCGAACCGGGCCAGCCGCCTTGCAGCGAGTACGGCGTGAAGAGAACTTCGAGGCTGAATACGTGTTGGCCTGCTGGTGCCATCGATGGGTCGAGCACGGTGGGCACGTTTGCAAACATCACCGGACGGTCCATCACGTGGCCCGACAGTTTCAATTGTGCCCCCGTGTGCAGGTCGGCGACGCTCGGGGAGATCATTGCCGACGCCACGAGGGGGTCGAAACCGAGACGTTTCCCAAGCTGATCATCGAAGGAGAGGTAGCGCGGAAGTGTGGTTACCACGGCATCGATTTTGCTTTCGAATCCCTCGTGATGTGGTGTGGACTTCCACCGTTCGATGAGCGGCCCAGCGCCGGGTGGAGGGTTGCGTAACCACGACAGGAAGGTGCGATGCGGGTCGCACGCGCTCACTACAACGGGGGCGGTGATCTGGGTGGCATCGTCGAGTTGAACGCCATGCACGCCCGTTGCCGAGCAGTCGATGGCGGTGACTCGTGCCGACGTCCGAATGTGGCCACCATGGGCTTCGACGGCACGGGCGAGGGCCGCTGGCAGCATGCCGCTACCGCCCTCGGGCCGACCCACCTGGGCGACATGGCGCAGTGCCATTGGAATGGCGCCGAGGCCCGTTCCGGGAGTCTCGGGCGAGAGGCCCCAGACGATTGGTCCGGCGGCGAGTGCAGGGCCCAGTATGGCGTCGCTAGTGAAGTACTGGCGCAGCACATCGGCCGCGCTCATTCGGCTCCATCGCAGGAGAGTCATCGCGCCCTTGCCGCCCTTGGCCAGCACGCCGCGCACCAGACGCGGACGCGTGGGAAGGTCGGCGGCAGCACCGAAAATCAGCTTCACGACGGGCATGGCATCGGCGACATAGCGGCGATATCCGTCGACCTCACCGGGGTGCGTGGCAGCGAGGGCTTCGATGGTGCGTTCGACATCGTGGAAGATCGGCCAGGCGGCGGACCCGTCCCACGTGAGGTTCATCTGCGCCGGTTCTACATCGAGGTAGCGCAACCCGTGGCCCGCGAGGTCGAGTTCGTCGTGCACGGGTGTCGTTCGAAAGGTGAGGTGGTCGCAGTTGCAGATGTTGACCCGGGCCCCAAGTACGTCTTCGCTTGACGCACATCCACCGACCGAAGATCGGGCTTCGACCAACAACGTTCGCCTGCCCGCTCGGGCCAAGTAGGCAGCGGTGATGAGTCCGTTGTGGCCCGCGCCAATGACGATGGCATCAAAATCTGTACTCACGCTACGGCCTCCCGCCAAAAACAAAGCCGGCCGACGCCTTACGACAAGGCGACGACCCGGCTTCACTCAAGTACTAGCTAGCTAGAGCTTAATCTTCGGGTCGATGAACTCGTTGGTGGCGATGTCCTTGGCCTTTAGAGTCTTGGGAACCTTGGTGATGCCTGCGGCGATCATCTGGTCGATGGTCTTTTGCACACGGGCGTCGTCGAAGTTACCAATGGTGGCGTCGGGCCCGTTGGAGACGAAGTTACCCTTCTTCATTTCAACGACACCGAAGTCGGCTTCGGCCTTGCCGTACACCCAGAAGTCCTTGAACTGAGCAACAGCATCGACGATGATCGCATTCGAGCGGTCGGGCTTGGTGATGGCATCGACCGTGGCCCGCTGCACGATTGGCACGAGCTTCTTAAGGCATGGCCGCAGCGTGTCGAGGTCGCCCGAACGAATGCCCAACGGCTGGCTGTAAATCTTGAAGCCTGCATCGTCCACGGTCTGGAACGCAACCGGCTTTCCCCAGTCCTTGAACGCCTTCTCGTACTGGTACGGCTCGGACGTTACGAAGCCCTGCTGGGCCAACTTGCCACCAGCCGCGATGAACTTGGCTGGAGCACCGTCGTAGGTCTCGTCGACAAGGCTCTTGTTGACGGTTCCCTCGTTGATCAGAACCTGCATCCATGCACCACCGGCAAAGATGTTGATGCGGGCTCCCTTGGCGGAGAGTTCCTTGATGGTCTTGACCGGATAGGTAGCTGGGTCCCACATGACCATCTGCGGGTTCTTCTCGAGCGGGGCAACAACCGATAGCGTTGGTGCGTCGGCGAAGTTGTTGGCCGCATCGTCGTGGCTGGTGTAGCCAAGGTGAATGCTCTTGTCGGTGTACATCTGGGTCGACACCGGCAGGAAGCCAATGGCGGGGCCACCGGTGCGAACCTCGATCATGACGCCCGTGTCTTCGCCGCCTGAAACGAGAGGACCGGTTACCGTCTTCTTAGATGTATCGACCTTGTAGCCGGTGCCGACCATGTCGTAGAGCGCGCCGTGCTCTGCTTCCGGGAACCAGTCGGTCTGAATGACGACTGTGGCGGGGCAGACGCCTTTGAGCGCACCCTTCATCGAGGCTGACGCTCCGGCGGCAGCGGTAGTCGCTGTGCCCGAGACTGCTGTCGTTGCAGCAGGCTCCTTGGCCTTGTCGCTGCCGCAAGCCGCAGCGAACATGGCGAGGGAGATGGGCAGTGCAGCCATCCGAATGACGTTCTTTCGTGACAAGTTGGTCTTCCCCTTGGTGTGTGCAGCCGGTGCGGTGGTGCGTCCCGTCTGGATAGTGAGCAGGTAGCTGTTGAGGGCTACGGCATGGTACCTTAGATCATTCATTGATGTGATCAATGACGGTGTGCAATACGGCTGCAAAAACTTGACCTCGGGGCGAGGTACGAAGGGGGATTTTGTATGGTTCAGACGGGGACACCTGCCCTGTCGTTTCGGAACATCTCAATGCGGTTTCCTGACGGAACGAACGCAGTTGACAATGTTTCCTTCGATGTAGCGAAGGGAGAGTTCGTCACTATTGTCGGACCTTCAGGATGCGGCAAGTCGACGCTGCTCAAGATTGCTTCGGGGCTTTTGCAACAGACCGCTGGCCACGTCGAGATAGATCGAGACCGTATCGGCTACGTCTTTCAAGACGCCACCTTGCTGCCATGGCGCACCGTTCGCCGCAACGTCGAACTTCTGCCCGAACTGCACGGCATTCCCGACCCAGAGCGTTCGAGGTTGGCGAGTGAGGCCATTGACCTTGTCGGGCTGAACGGCTTCGAGAATCACTACCCGAAGTCACTGTCGGGCGGTATGAAAATGCGAGCGTCTCTCGCGCGTACGCTCACGCTGAAACCACCGGTATTCCTCTTCGACGAGCCATTCGGCGCGGTCGATGAAATCACGCGTGAGCATCTGAACGAGGAAACGCTCAACCTGTTCGAACGTGAGAAGTTTGCCGGGCTATTCATTACGCACTCCATCAGCGAAGCAGTGTTCCTCTCCACCAGAGTTTTGGTGATGTCGGCGCGCCCCGGGCGTATTGTTGCCACGTACGACATCCCCTTCAGCTATCCACGGGTTCCTGAACTGCGGTTCGACCCGAAGTTTGCCGAAATCAGCGGCCAAATCAGTCTCGAGTTGCGAGGAGCGCACGCATGAGCATCGACCAGTCGGTACCGTCCACTCTCTCCGACACGGAGCGCGTCGCTGAAAGCCGTCTGCCCGGCATCGCAGTCAAGAAAAGCACGTCGATACTGTCAATTTTCGTGCCGCCGCTATTGCTCGGTGTTGTCTTTGTGGGGTTTTGGTATCTGAGCAGTTATGTGCTTCTCGAGAAGGGCAAACGGTTCTTGCTGAAGCCGCCCCATAAGGTCATCGACAAGGGCTTTCTCGACGGCGCTCAGTTCTCTGAGATGATGCAGGGTCTTGGCCGCAGTGCCAAGGTTGCTGTCATTGGCCTGTTGATAGCCACGCTTCTTGGTGTTGCGCTAGCCACCATAATGAGCCAGTCGAAATTCTTCGAACGTGCCATCTTCCCATACGCAGTAATGCTGCAGTCCGTACCCATCTTGGCCATTACGCCCTTGATCTCGCTGGTACTCGGGTTCGGCACCAACTCGCGAATATTTGTTTGTGTACTCATTGCGATCTTCCCTATCGTCGTGAACACATTGTTTGGTTTATTGTCGGCCGACGAGGGCATGCACGACTTGTTCACGCTGCATAAAGCCAGCCGAACAACGCGCCTTACTAAGCTGATGTTTCCAGCCGCATTGCCGGCCATTTTCACGGGCCTTCGAATTTCTGCTGGTTTATCCGTGATTGGTTCCATTGTGGGCGACTTCATCTTCGGCCAGGGTCCGGTCGGTATTGGTCAGCTCATCAAGCGGTACGCCGCCCGCACCGAAGGCGAGCATCTGATGGCAGGCGTAATCATGTCGTGCCTGTTCGGCGTTCTTGTCTTTTCGCTCTTCGGGTGGATTTCGAATCGCGCCATCGGGAAGTGGGCGACCACGTCTCGCGGCAGGTCTTGAGCGGGCGAGCTGCCGCACATCTCGGACAACGCGGCGTTGTCGATGCATGCCACAGCAGGACAGAGTCAGGCCGGCCTCACCGTCGCGTCGAGCTAGCCGCTTTGGAGCGTATTGAGGTTGTGTGACGACACCAATCCGCTCCGAAGGTAACTGTCCGGCAGCGGGCGATCGTAGCATGCCAACATTTGGTTATGCCCGCAGACGTTGGTGATCTTCGCGTCAACCGGAACTTGGTGATTCCGGCCGCCGAACTCGACTGGCGTTTCAGCGCGTCCGGGGGGCCGGGCGGGCAGCACGCTAACACTGCCAATACCAAGGCCGACCTGCGGTTCAACGTGACCGACTCACCGAGCTTGGGGCCCGTGCAGCGTCAGAGAATTCTCGACAAGCTCGGTCTCGAGGTGCGTGTGGTTTCGAGCCGTTTCCGTTCGCAACTCAGGAATCGTGACGACGCCATCGAGCGACTGGGCGAGGTGCTCGCCGAGGCGCTGACAGTTCAGACCGCCCGGCACGCCACGAGGCCATCGGGCGCGGCGAAACGCCGACGCCTCGCCGACAAGAAGGCCCGGGGTGAAGCCAAACGAGGCAGGCAACGCCCAACCAGCACCGAGTAGCTCGTCACAGGCCCTGATGGCGGAGCGTTGAAGCGAGCGGTAGCTGTGACGCCGAAGGCAGGCAGGAAACTTCGTCATACCCCGTTGGCAGGATGGAACTATGAAAACAATGGATCATCGGCCCATGTACTCGACCAACGTGAGGCCAGCCTTTGCGGCGCGGCAGCTTGCTGATCTGAATCGACTTGGCGAGGTACTGCGGCAGTGCGGAGCCGACAAGTTCGCCGACGACTGGTACGACATGCTCGCCGAGGTCGAAGCGCGAATTCGCGACGGTTGGCGAGACCGCTCCGGTAACGCGCTTGATCGTATCGCCGTGACCCTCGACGTTGAGCCAGGTGCCGTCGAGTGGACGGTCCACGCGACCATGAAGCCGGTGCTGCGCGCTGCGACTCGCCGCTGATCGACGACGGATACACGGCACGCGCTGTGGGTCGTTGCTGCCGGTCAACTCCACGCCGGTTCAAGTAGCGCTGGAGCTCCAGATGCTCCTCGCAGACCGTGGCCAGCACAGCGCCCCTTCGATCCCTGATCTGCTTATCGCTGCGACCGCAGAGCTTTCCCGACTCACCGTATTGCATGTCGACAAGGACTTCGACCTCATCGCCGCGATTACCGACCAACCTACCGAGCGCCTCGAAGTCTGAGCCAACCTGCGTGGACGACTTTGGGATCGGGAGCCGTACCAGCGATAGCGCAACTTGGCCGCTAGCGGTGCCCGCCTGTCCGTAGGCGGGGTGACGAGCGCGAATTCTGTGCGGCTCTGGGTGCGGCGCGCAGGATCGGATTGCCGGATCCCGAGCCTGCCGACACGTGGGCGAAGGGTGCCAACGTGAGTGCACCAAGTGGTGCTTGTCAGTTGGCGGTGATGCGCGGGAGCCTGTCGGTTCAGTCGCTAGGCTACAGCCGTCTACTTCGGGTGCGGCCGGCGAGGGCCAGCAGGAGTCATTCGGCGGGCCGATACGATTGTGGTGTGGTCCGGCGCCGCGACGCCCGTAGCCTTGGGCGATGGCTGGCTCGAAGGATCGCTTCACCAACGACGTACCCAGCGACATCGAGGCCCGGTTGCGTGAGCGTTGCCTTGCGCTGCCCGATGCCTACGAAGAACGGGCATGGGTGGGGACGCGGTGGAAGGTCCGTACGCGCACGTTCGCCCACGTGCTGGGCATCGAACAGGACGCCAGCCAGCTGGTCGTGCTTGCGTTCCGCGCAGCGGGTGGGGAGATCGAATCGCTTCGCTGCACCGGCCATCCATTCATTGTCCTCGGCTGGGGTCGCGACGCATTGGGCATGGTGCTCGACGCCGACACCGACTGGGGCGAGGTCCGAGAGCTGGTGATCGAGAGCTTCTGCGTGCTGGCGCCAAAGAAGCTGGTCGCGCTCGTCGACCGTCCCGACGATCGTGGTGGCTCCTGAGTCGGGGTTCACCGTTGCTCTGCCATCATCGGCTGCCGACCAAACCCGGCCGCATGGCAGCCGAGTAGTACGCCACGAGCGATGCGCCGACGATTGATCGAGCCCGGCTTCGCCCCGAAGTCGCGATGAGTGCAACGACGGCGGTGGCCTTGATGACGGGCAGCACGGGGCGGAGGGCCTTTGGCACACCGAGGTGGTCCAGGTGTTCATGTCCATACTTCGAGGACACCTGCGTGGCGACGAGGTCTGCTGCCTGGACGCGGCGAGTAGGCCTGCGCGGCGATTCGCTGCGATCACATCGTGATCTTTGCACATGATGACCGATCGCCGGTTCGCGTGTGATCTGCGTTCTTGCTCTACCTCTCGTAGGCAACTCGCTCGGGTCGCAGTAGACGAAGTCAGCCGATGGAGACTCATCGAATCGATGCGCTGAACCACCCGCGCTACGGGGTCTCGCTGGCCAAAGCGCTCGATGCGCTCGTCTGCCCGGCACCGCCCCAGCATGTCATGAGCACCGGCGCAACAAAGCGGCGATGGGGAGGTGTGTGGTCGAACGGCTCCTCGGAGCAGACGCCGCCGCTCCCTAATGGGAACTCGTCGGCACGAACCGGGCTCCGGCTCTGTTGCGCCTGGGCGGATCACCGTCAGGGCCGGTCGACACCACCTGGCGAATCGTGGTCAACGCCGTGATCGATCCTCCCCAAGATGAGATCAGCTGACCGTCGCCGGCGAAAACGACAGCCTCGGGCGGATCCGGCGGCACATATACCGTGACCTGACGACCACCGTCGTACCCGAACGTCTCGGTAACCAACTCTCCCTCCAGTGGTCCCGAGCCTAATGACAACTTGGTCCCCGACGTGTCGTTGGCCTGGCTCCTAGGCAGATGTTTGCCAGAGTGCGTTGATCGGCAGGCTTGCGAGCCCGGGCCCCCATCGTCTCGCCCGATCTCCGAGGTGCACGAGCGTGCCCCCGGCCCACCGGCCACCGAGCCGATCGCGCATCCATGCGAGGTGGCGCAGGTCGTGCATGTCGACGTCGACCGCTGCTTTGACCTCGATTCCGGCGACCTTGCCGTCGGCTCGCTCTACAATGATGTCGATCTCGCGGCCGTCGCGACTTCGCCAGTGATACATGCGATAGCTGTCGTTCGCCCATGTGATCTGTTTTGCGATCTCGCAGGCGACCATGGTTTCGAGTAGCTGGCCGTCGGCAGGATGGCCAGGTGTGGCAAGGGCCGCGGCCGACACGCCGAGCAGCGCGGCCGCGAGCCCGGGGTCGATGATGTGGAGCTTGGGTCGGTGCACGACTTTGCTTGTGAGGTTCGCCGACCAAGCGGGCAGGCGCCAGCACATGAAGACCGCTTCGAGCAGCGGAAGGTAACGCCTCATCGTTTCGGCCCCGAGTTGTGCGTCGTTGGCGAGATCGGTGGTGTTGAGTTCGGCCGCGGTTCGAGCGGCGACAAGTCGTAGGACAGTGGTGAAGTCGACTCGGTGCGTCATGCGTGAAAGCTCAGTGATATCGCGCTGGCTGATCGTGCGGACGTAGTCGTCGAAGAATGCGCGTTGCGCTCGATGGCTCGTTGTGAGAACGGCTTCGGGGAAGCCTCCACGAACCACACGGTTGAAGATCGCTGGGCGAGTCTCGCCGGGTGGCGAGCTGTTGACGAGCGCATCGAGCCCTCGGAACATCTGATCGACAAATGCGTCTCCGCCGTCGAGGCGTTCGATTTCGCCTTGCGCGAGGGGCCAAAGGTCGACGAATCGGGCGCGTCCCGCAAGCGACTCGGACAGCCGGGGTTCGGTGAGAAAGCGGGTCGAGCCGGCGAGTGCGAACTGACCGCGTGCGGGATCGTTGTCGACGGCTGCCTTGATCGCAAAAACGAGAGGGTCGCCGCCACGCTGGACCTCATCGATGAGTAGGGGCCGATCGGTCGTACTCGTCAGGCCTGTCGGGTCGGTGCGAGCGAGTCGGAGGTCGGCGGGGGTGTCGAGCGACAGATAGCGGCCGCCCCGTGCCCGATGGGTCATCCGGAGTAGCTCGCTCTTTCCCGACTGGCGGGGACCGTTGACCACGACAACGCGCGCATTGTCGAGATGTTCCATCATTAGACGATGAGCTCGTCGCGGGTAAAGCGAGGCAGACATGACTAGGTCAGCCTACCGCGAACTGTCGTAATTGTCCCATCAATTCTGTTGGTTTCGTCCCATCAAAACTGTGGGATTCGTCCAACATCTTGCAGTCGAGTGCTGCGCTTCGGCAGGAAGATCGTCAGTTGTCGAACGAACGATCCGACCGTCCGACTGCGTCCTACTGGCAGCCCGGCGAGCGCGAAACCTTCGGCCTCCGGCAAGCTGAACACGATTCGCGCAACGCGGCGTTGGAGGCTACGCAGCGGCATCGCGTTGCTGGCGGACCCAGTCATCCCATGCTGCATGCACCGCGGGGGATAGCCAGAGCTCGTCCCACACGTCGAGGAGAACGTCGCGGTTCAAATAGGTGCGAATGTCGTCGGCGGAGCCTTCGGTGAGCACGATCTGGTACAACGATCGCAGCCGGGCGCGCTTGTCGAGATTGAACCGGTTGTTGTCGTCGCTCCAGTACAGGTGAAACGGCAACTCGACACTGCCCGCGGTTGGTCCGGTCGAACGATCCCAGTTGATCGGGGGCTTACTCGATCGCATTCGTGTTGTCGTGCGGGGCTCGGTCGACTCCCCGGAAATTGGTTCGTCGAGGAACTCCCAAGTCACCCCGGACCGTCGTTCGCGGTCGTCGGCGCGGCGGAAGGCAACGAGGTCGCCCAGGCGAACGCGTCGCTTGCTGCCGTTGCGTTGCATGGGGATCTCGCCCCGGTCGAGCATCTGCGTGAGCCACTGCCGTGACACGCCGAGCACGTCGGCGGCGGACTCGGTGCCGACCGGCAGGTCGTATGGAGCGACTGCGACGTCGCGTCCCTCGCTCAGGTCTTCGAGGAGGTCGGAGAGCAGCGACATGGCGGTCGCGGGCAGTTCAGCGGTGACGCCATTGATCGTCATCGACGCGCCTGCGCCGGTCTGGGCCGCCGCAGTCGCAGCGCCAGCGAGCCGCGAGATCGGGCGAACCGTTCGAGGGGTCGTGGCCATGGGTCTCATCGTACGGCGAGAGTGGCGTTTAAACGCCACACCTTGTCGCGTGGTTCCGCCCGCCGATGGCGCACTGGCAGGCTGAAAGTGCGTCAGCCTCGGCTCCAGCTGTCCGGCTGGGCACCGAGGCTTCCGACTTCCGAGGGGCGTCCCCACGGCTTGCTCAGTCTGTCTTCGGCGTTGATGCCCGGGAGCGAACATGCCACGAGCCCAGCCGACGTGATCATCGGGATCGAAACCGACCGAGGGTGTGGAGCGGGTGACGGGAATCGAACCCGCATGGCCAGCTTGGAAGGCTTCCGGAGAGTTCTACTTCGTTCCGGAGCCGACCACAGAATCCCTGTATTTGATGAGTTTTCTACGACGGTTGAGTACCTCTCAAAACCGTTGACGACCGGTCGTTAGGCCGCGATAAGGCCGCGGCACGGGTAGACTCTCGGCGGGGAGGTGATTGCCGATGGCCGTACGGCAGCGTCGAACGCGAACAACTGGAACGGTGCTGCGCAACGCATCGGGAACGTGGCGTGCCCGCATTCATACGGCCGACGGCGGTCGCGTGTCAATCGGTTCGTATGTGACTCGCGCTGAGGCCGAGCGCGCGCTCGCCGGTGCGGTTGCCGATCAGACCAAAGGCGTGTTCGTGAACCCTCGAACTGGGCGGGTTACGTTCGCTGTGTACTCCCAGGACTGGCTCGCTCACCGGCCCGGGCTTCGGCCAAAGACGGCCGAGTTGTACGAATCGCAGTTGCGGGTCCACCTCGTTCCAACGTTCGGTCGAATGCCGCTGGCCGAGATCGGCCCGCCCGCAATTCGCCGCTGGTACACCACCGCCCAGAAACGCGGCAAGCCCGGTCCGGTCACGATCGCGAAGGTCTACCGCTTGCTGCGGACCATTCTCAACACAGCGGTCGAGGATGACCTCATTGTGAAGAACCCGTGCAACATCAAAGGCGCCGGTGTTGAGCAGTCGCCCGAGCGGCCGGTTGCGACGATAGAGCAAGTCTCCAGAATCGCTGGAGCGATCGACCCGCGATATCGGGCACTCGTTCTGCTCGCCACCTATGCGACGCTCCGGTTCGGCGAGTTGTTCGGGCTACAACGTAGACACCTCGACCTCGACCTCATGACGGTGACCGTTGAGCAGCAGGTCACGCACCTCGCCTCGGGTGAGTTGGTGATCGGCCCGCCGAAGACCGCCGCCGGTCGGCGCATGGTATCGATCCCGGCAAGCCTCGCCGCCGTGCTTCGTAAGCATCTCGGAGAGTTCGTTGATCCCGAACTCGACGCATGGGTGTTTCGGGGACCAACCGGCGTCGTGCCGCGAAAGTCGAACTGGAGCAGCTACTGGCGTCGAGTTACCGCGTCCATTGGTATCGAGGGTTTGCATTTTCACGACCTCCGCCACACCGGCAACACCCTCGCCGCATCGACCGGTGCCAGCACGAAGGAGCTGATGTCTCGCATGGGCCACGCGTCGACCAGGGCCGCGATTCTGTACCAGCACGCGACTCGTGAGCGCGAGAACTCGATTGTGCAGGCGCTCGACGCGCTGATCGTTGGCCGTGCATGAGCGAGCTTGCCGCATCGGAAATTTGGATCGATGAGAGCGCCCGAACCTCGGTGGCCGGAATCGTCTACGTCGTCGCTGGAGTTCGAATGCTCGCCGGCGGCAGCAACGTGCGCCGATTGCATGAGTTGTTGTTGCCCGGCCAGCGCTATCTGCATTGGCGCGATGAATCCAAGCCTCGCCGGCGCGAGATCGTCGGTGTCATCAACGAGTTGCACCTCGATATCTACGTCTCGCACGCCCAAGGCGTTGCTCTTCGCGGGCAAGAGGCGGCACGGCGGGCGTGCCTCGGTTCGGTGGTGCGTGAAGCGGCGCTCGATGACGGATTGCTCGCAACGGTTTCAATCGAAGGGCGTGGCCCGACGCTTGACCTTGCCGACCGCTACACAGTCCGCAACGAGAGCCGAGGCGTGCTTCCAGGCGCACCGCCCGAAGTGGCGTTCGTGTCGAAGACCGCCTCGCCGCTGCTCTGGATTGCCGATGCCGTGTCCTCCATGGCCTCGGCCCACTTTGCCGACAGCGGCGGGTCTGACTTCTGGTGGCGGAGCATGCAGCCCGATCGGTTGACGATTCGGCGGGTCGAGCCCTAAAAATGCGTTAGCCCCGGCTCCAGTCGTCCGGCTGGGCACCGAGGCTTTCGTCTTCCCCGGGGAACGCCCGGGGCAGTGATCAGTATGGCGGTATCGGCGTCAGATTGCAACGTCTTTGCTGCCGCCCGTCTCGTGTTACCGCCGCCCATCCTTGCCCGCCTGGGCACTGAGGCATCCGATCCGGCCTGGGGATCTCGCCGACCCTCTTGACAGGCTGCCGGCCGGGGCAAAGGTGCGCGAAGTCCCGGCAGGCAGCGCCTGCCCCGAAAGCTTCAAAGCTTGGCGTCGTGATGTCCCTCATCGCGTCCCTCATCGCGTCCCTGAACGGGTTCGTTGACTCCCTCACGGCTCCCCTGTGAACTCCCTGAGAGCTGGTGCGCACGAGACGTGATTGTTTGTATGTGCTGGTGTCGTCGTTGGCGATGAACGTGCGGGCACTCCGTGGGCGCGGTGGAGAGCCAACGCGAAGGCATCGAATGAGTCGCCGGCCCGGATGTGGCTTCGAGGCGACGAGTCCGCTCGTCGCCCCGTTACGGCCAGTCGGCTCGACGCAACCATTTTCGCGAGTTCTTCGAATCGGGAGTAAGTCCGGGATTGGTCGAGCGCAGAGTTCGGCTTCGTCGACCACGAAGGAACCGCCTCGAAGCCGATTGCCAGTCACCCGTCAGCCAACCCGTCGGACCGCGGAGGTTCTGCTGACCAAGCCTGAAGCCGCCGGAGCCCTGAACGTGACCGGACGCTTCGTCGAGCGACTCATCGCCGAGCGTCGCGTCCGCTTCGTGAAGCTCGGGCGCCATGTCCGAATCCCAGAATCGGCGCTCTCCGAACTGGTCGACAGCGGCACGGTCGAACCGGCGGCGTATCGGCGTTGGCATTGACTGCCTACCAACTTCGGTGCAAAGCGGGCGGACCGATTCGCTTGCTCAAGGCAAATGCTGTTGAACGATTCTCCGCCATCGGGTCGTTCTTGACTATCGGCAGCTGTGCCAGCGACGGTTGTGGGCGGACAACAGTGTCTGCCCGCTGGCGGCCAACAAGAACTGACCAGTGACGGCCATCTGCTCACTGTGCGCTACTTGCACCGTCGGGTGAGCGCACGCGACCAACTCGACTTCCCGCGAGAGTTCTGAAGGTTTCGCCGAATGAGTCGTTTACCCGGTATCGGGCATAGTCGCCTGCGCGTGGTGCTGGGTCGGCGGCCGTTACCTCGCGTGGTTGTCGGGTGCTTCTGAACGGCATCTTCGGGACGTTCGCCCAACTATGCGGTCTGATGGCCGTTTTGCGGAGCCGTCCCAAACTGGGCGTTCGATGACGATGCGCAAGTCACGCAGACTCGAGATCGTCGGTTATCGAAGCGCTTCCAAGAAGTCGACGCGTGCGTCCTGCCACCAACGTCGGCGCCGGTCGAACCGCTCCTCGCCGCCCATCGCTTCCCACATCTCGATGAACGCAACCTCGCCGGCCTCGACACGACGCCGCACAAACTCGCCGCCCCGAGCGATCGACTCATCGAGACAAACGATCAGCCGAGCACGACCCGGATCATCAAGCCCGTACTCGTCGCATACGAGCCTCAAACGCGCCGGGCGATCGACTCGCGCCCACCCGAGCCGAGAAGCATTCACATCCTCATCGATCGGGACGCACATCCGACCGAACGCCGCCAGATCGAACTCACGTCGGCCCGGACCCGCGAAGTCGAAGTCCAGCAGCCCAACCGCCGCTCCGTCACGGAACACGACGTTCTCCAGACACACGTCGTTGTGGCAGAGCATCGCCTCCGACCGGATCGGCCATTTCCCTGCTCCACCCCGCATCTGAACCGAACGGCACGGTCACCGA
Organism: Actinomycetes bacterium; assembly: GCA_031415695.1. Taxonomy (GTDB): domain Bacteria; phylum Actinomycetota; class Acidimicrobiia; order Acidimicrobiales; family Ilumatobacteraceae; genus JANOSH01. The sequence goes on along the minus strand of JANOSH010000048.1, from coordinate 1,177 downwards.
CACGTCGTGCATCTGCCGGAGCAGGCGCGCGATCGAACCAAGTGCGGCGTCGCTCTGCACCCACGCCGGGTACGGCGAAAGCGGGACATCACCCGGGATGAACGCGAGACGTTCGCGGCCGTCCGGATCTATCCCGACCGGAACGGATGCGCCGGCGAAACCGCCCTCCGCCAAGGCCATGAGCGCCCGGTGGATCGACTTTGAATACGGGTTGGACGGACGCAAGACGTAGTCGCCCACACGAACGACGTCACCGGCATTCGCGACGCCACCGTGCAACACCTCCTCATCGGCCACGCCACCATGCTTGCATGCCCCAGAGCCTGCGGACCAACGTCCCCCGTTGCAGCACCACCCGTCCCGAAACGCCCGTCGAGGACGCACCTAACGCAAGACACCGCCCGCACACTCCAGCCACACCGTGCGGCGTTAAGGTTCCGAGGTCACAGACAGCGTGAGACGTTACCTGCCGCGGGGGCGCCGCCGACGAACGCACCGACGAATGTAGGTTGCGCGCTGGTCAAGATGCGGGAGATCCCGGCCCGTCAGCCGAGCGCGATGATCTGATCGAGAGGTCGATGATTGGAGGATCGCCACGGTGCCTTGCGGCTACGAGGTGCTGATGATGAGGTCGCTGGCGGTGACGCCGTAAACGTGTGCGGCGACGCGAAGCAACGCTGTGACGGCGTTGTCGCTCTGGGGCGACAGGAACATGACGACGGCGTGGCGTTCGACGTCGAGGACGTAGAGGCTGGCGACGGCTTTGGTCTCGAGACGGGCTGGATGTCCCAGACCGTCGACGCGTCGACCCTGGGCAAGGTGCTGGTCCCAGTCGGCTAATGCCTGGAACTGTACGACCAGCAGGTACCCGCCATGTCGAGGATGTGGGTAGCCACAGGCCGGACCGCGTCCCTCCACCATCGGCTGGGTGGTGAGCGGACGTTTCTCGTCGAAGCTGGATGCCACCGCCTCCGGGCTCAACAACGGGCAGATCTCTCTCGTCGCTCGACCGTTCGCCACCATCAACTCGTTGAGCGCTTCCGGGCCTAGTGTCGTCGTGGGAGCCCCGCCGGTGTCGGGACTCGCCGGGAATGTCGGCGTCGACACGCTGCTACAACCAGCCAGCGTCACGCACGCCGCAATGATGAACGCGGAACGGGATCGCACAGTCTCAGTA
>JANOSH010000047.1:0-470121 GCA_031415695.1 Actinomycetes bacterium | reverse complement strand
GGGAAGGTTTGGCACCTCGATGTCGGCTCATCGCATCCTGGGGCTGAAGCAGGTCCCAAGGGTTGGGCTGTTCGCCCATTAAAGCGGTACGCGAGCTGGGTTTAGAACGTCGTGAGACAGTTCGGTCCCTATCCGCTGCAGTCGGAGGAAATTTGAGAGAGGCTGTCCCTAGTACGAGAGGACCGGGACGGACGTAGCTCTTGTGTGCCAGTTGTCCTGCCAAGGGCATGGCTGGTTAGCGACCTACGGACGGGATAACCGCTGAAAGCATCTAAGCGGGAAGCCTTTCTCCAGATGAGTACTCCCACAGGGTCAACCTGGTAAGGCCCGTGACTAGACCATCACGTTGATAGGCCGGAAGTGTACGCACAGCAATGTGTTTAGCTGACCGGTACTAATCGGCCGAGGGCTTGGTATTTACTATCGAAATGTTCGTGCTCGCTCTTCAGTTCTTGTGGACAATTCCACATTGACAACAGATTTCCGGTGACCATAGCGGCGGGGCAACACCCGTTCCCATCCCGAACACGGCAGTTAAGGCCGCCAGCGCCAATGGTACTTGGGGGTAGACCCCCTGGGAGAGTAGGTCGTCGCCGGAATTTATCGAATAAGAAGCCCCAGCCTGAGCTGGGGCTTCTTGCGTTGGGGTTTGAGTATCTGGTGGTGAAGCGACGGGTTGCGAGCATGCGAAGCCCAAGCCGAAGGCAAGCTAGGCTTGCTGCATGCCCACCTCTGGTTCGCCGCGCCCGAATACCCGCTCGACGTCGAGCGCGCCCCGTCGTGCGGGCTCCCAGGCGTCGCCCGTGCGCCCAACACTTCAGCCAGAAGCAAAGGCCGCACGCATCGTTTCTCGTTCGGCCGGTCGCGTCGTTGGTGGCTCCGATGATCGACGCCCGGCCCGTAGAGATGACGAGAACCGCGTTCGTCCCGATCGTTCGGCTGCTCCATCGCGCGCGCGAGCATCCGACGATCGTTCCGGCCCCCCAGCTCGGTCACGGTTCGCGTCCGATGGCAACCAGCCTGCGGGTACCGGACCATCAAGGTTCGGTGAGTCTCGCCCACCTCGACGGTCTGATGGCCGCCCCGACTCAAACCCAGGTCGCCCCAGTCGCCCAACACGGCCGGGAGAGCCACGTCGCGACGGACCGCCTAAGACGGGTTCGAGGCCGTCCGGTACGAACGGTGAGCGTACCTATAGCCCGCGTGGCGACGATCGTCGGCCGCCAGCACCGGGTCGCGAGGGTGGTTTTCCACTTCGACGTGACGGGCAATCCACGTTTCGACGCATTAACCGGCGTGTCGATGATCCAACAGCGGCTATATCGGCCCCCGTACGACGGCGAACCACGCGCCCGAGAGCCCAAGGTCCGGCACCGCTGACACCCGAGGCATGGGAACCACAGTCCTGGGTTGTCGAGCCCAACCTTCGCGCTGTAGCCAAGGACGCCATTGCACGGGTAGACGGCGAGTCCGACGTTCGGGCTCCTCGCACATCACGACGGCCCAATCTTCCTGAAGAAGTGGTGGCCGAACTTAAGCAGTTAGCAGGCCCGAAGCGAGCAGTCCGCCTCGAGGAGCGACTCGATAGTGCCCGTCGATCATTCGAGCGTGAACGATACGCCGAGGCTCGGGTCATTCTACTTGGGCTCATAAAGGAGGCCCCAACGTCGGCGTCTATTCGAGAGCTGCTGGGGCTCACCTTGTATCGGCTCGGCAAGTGGCGTGAGGCAGCACGAGAGCTCGAGACGTATCGACAGCTCACGATGTCGATTGATCAGCATCCGGTGCTAGCCGACTGCTACCGAGGGATGCGACGTTTCAACGAAGTTGAGGCGTTGTGGACCGAACTGAAAGAGACATCGCCGACCCCTGAGCTCGTGACCGAGGGCCGAATCGTCATGGCCGGCAGTTTGGCCGATCGCGGGCGCATGGCCGAAGCCATAGGGTTGATGGAGAAGTCAATGAAGGCCGTGCCTGCCAACGTACAAGAGCGTCATTTGCGTGCCTGGTACGCGCTAGCCGACTTGTACGACCGAGCCGGCGATGTGCCACGCGCCCGCCAACTCTTTGGTCGGGTGGCACAGCATGAACCCGACTTTGGGGACGTGCCGACTCGCTTGCGCAGCTTAGGTCGATAGCGGGTCGAGCCCTAAAGATCTCTGTCACACCTCGGGCGTACCCTGGTGACATGACCAAAGAACACCTTAACCTCGTGGCTATTCGTGGCATCGTAGGAACTGCACCAGTTGCTCGCTCGCTGACGTCGGGCGTGGTGATGTCCAGTTGCGACGTAACTACGCTTATCAATGGGAAGTCACTGTCGGTTCCCGTCTCTGTGGCCGGTCCGCTCGAACTCGAGCTCGGCACACCCGTAGTTGTCGTGGGCTCGGTCCGCCGACGCTTCTTTCGCGTCGGGGGCGCTACCCAGAGCCGCACCGAGGTAACCGCCACCCAGGTCATCGTTGCCACCCAACGACGGCAGGTGGCCAAGGCCCTGGCCACCCTGGCCGAGGCGCTTGCCAGCTAGTCGTCAAAAGATGTTGGCGCTTTGCCTCGTCATGCGCATGTGGTTGGTGTACGTTCCGCAGTAAGGCAGTGTTCACAAGGGGGCGGTACGTGACCGACACGGTCATTCCAGCAGCTTTTCCATCCACGCAACTCCACCACGTGGTCATCCGGTTTGCCGGAGACTCAGGTGATGGTATGCAACTCACCGGTGATCGATTCACCAGTGTCAGTGCAAACTACGGCAACGATTTGTCGACATTGCCTGACTTTCCAGCCGAGATTCGTGCTCCCGCCGGTACCCTTGCCGGTGTTTCGTCTTTTCAGGTGCAGATCTCCGATCATGACATCACCACCCCGGGCGACGCGCCAAGTGTGCTGGTAGCCATGAACCCTGCAGCGCTCAAAGCCGACCTTCATCGGCTGGAGCTCGGTGGCTTACTGATCATCAACAGCGATACTTTCGACGAGCGAAACCTTCTAAAGGCTGGCTACGCCTCGAACCCGCTTTTGACAGACGAACTGGCTGCCTACCGAGTTATTGAGCTCCCGATGACCGAGCTGACAAAGTCGGCGACGATTCCCCTCGGAGTAAAGGGTCGCGATGCTGACCGGTCGAAGAACTTCTTCGCTCTTGGTTTGGTGAGTTGGATGTACACCCGCCCGATCGAGGGCACGCTGGCTTGGATCGAGGAACGCTTCGCCAAGGTTGATCTGGTGAGGCAGTCCAACCGTGCCGCGTTCCTTGCTGGGCACGCGTACGGCGAAACCACAGAACTTGGTGATCATCGGTACGAGATCCAACCGGCCCATCTTTCACCGGGGGAGTACACCAATATTTCGGGCAACCTCGCGCTGGCGTGGGGCCTGGTAGCGGCTGGCCAATTGAGCCATCTGCCCGTAACGCTTGGTAGCTATCCCATTACTCCTGCGTCCGACATCTTGCACGAATTGTCCAAGCACAAGAACTTCGGCGTTCGAACCTTCCAAGCTGAAGACGAAATTGCTGCCGCCGGAGTCGCCCTCGGCGCCGCGTTCGCTGGCCATCTTGGAGTCACGACAACGAGCGGGCCGGGCGTCGCCCTCAAGAGCGAAACAATTAGCCTGGCCATAAGCCTGGAACTGCCGATGCTCATTATCGATATACAGCGCGGCGGTCCATCGACGGGTCTACCAACAAAGACCGAAGCGGCCGATCTTGAACTTGCGGTCTATGGGCGCCATGCCGAAGCTCCACTCCCGGTAGTGGCGGCCTACAGCCCCTCACAGTGCTTCCACGCCGCCATCGAAGCGGCGCGGCTTGCTCTTAAATACAGAACGCCGGTCATTCTACTGTCCGACGGGTACCTGGCCAATGGTGCCGAGCCATGGCTGCTCCCCGACGTCGACTCGCTCCCTGATATTTCCGTGCCGTTTGCCACCGAGTTGAACCACACGCTCGATGACGGCACCGACGTCTTCTGGCCGTACAAGCGTGACCCGGAGACGTTGGCCCGGCCCTGGGCTATTCCTGGAACACCAGACCTCATGCACCGCGTCGGTGGATTAGAGAAAGAAGACGGCTCGGGCAACATCTCTTACTCGCCGGAGAATCATGAGTTGATGGTGCATCTCCGAGCACAAAAGATCGCCGGCATTGCCAATGACATTCCGCAAGTCGAGGTAGCTGGCGACGTCGACGCCACGCTCTGTGTCGTTGGATGGGGCTCGACGTGGGGAGCAATCTCGGAGGCCATGCGCCGTGTTCGCACCGTTGGCCACAAGGTTGCGTGGGTGCATCTCACCCATGTCCACCCGTTCCCCGCCAACCTTGGCTACGTTCTCAAACAGTACCCGAACATCTTGGTCCCCGAGCTAAACCTTGGCCAGTTGTGTCGGATGCTGCGCGCCGAATTCCTGGTACCAGCTCGACCGCTATCAAAAGTTCAAGGACAACCGTTCACCTCAGCCGAGATCGAGTCAGCCATTCTGGAGGCATTGTCATGACCGATGTGGCCATCACCACCAAGAAGGACTGGACAAGCGACCAAGAGATCCGCTGGTGCCCGGGCTGTGGCGACTATGGAATTCTCCAGGCCGTGCAAATGTTGATGCCAGAGTTCGGCATCGCACGCGAAAATACGGTCTTCGTGTCGGGCATCGGCTGTTCGAGCCGCTTCCCCTACTACATGAACACATACGGCGTGCACAGCATCCACGGCCGTGCGCCCACCATCGCTACCGGCATAGCAATAGCGCGCCCCGATCTAGATGTATGGGTGATAACCGGAGATGGCGATGGCCTGTCGATCGGTGGCAATCACCTCATTCACGCTTTACGTCGCAACGTGAATCTGACCATTTTGCTGTTCAACAACCGGATCTACGGTCTGACAAAAGGCCAATTCTCACCCACGTCAGAGATGGGTAAAGTGACCAAATCTACGCCCTACGGATCGGTCGACCCGCCGTTCAATCCGCTGGCCTTGGCCCTTGGTGCCGAAGCCACGTTTGTTGCTCGTACACACGATCTCGATCGCAAACACATGATGGGAGTGTTTCGTGCCGCCCACAATCATCAGGGCGCGGCCTTTGTCGAGATCCTTCAGAACTGCAACGTCTTCAACGACGGTGCTTTCGACGCTGTCACCGGGCGCGAGTCACGTCCTGCGAACATGATCGACCTTGTCCATGGCCAGCCGATTCGATTCGGAGCCGACAACGAGCGGGGCGTCATGATGTCGGCCGACGGGCAACTCCGCATTGTCGACGTTGCCGATGTCGGCGAATCGGCACTGTTGACACACGACACGCATCGCGACGATCCCAGTCTTGCCTCGGCCCTGGCCCGCCTCGCGGTTGATGATCATTCACCGACACCGTTCGGTATCTTCCGACAGGTCGAGCGTCCGGAGTACGCTGCGGCCATGGCACACCAACTCGTAGCGGCGTCGCAGCGAGGCCCAGGCGACCTCGGCAAACTGCTGCGCTCCCAGGGCACCTGGACTGTCTAGACGTCGGGATCCATCGTTCTGAACACAACGCCGGTTCGGGGCTTGGGGGCGAAAAATGTCGACTTAGGCGGCATGAGTAGCCCTTCATTGGCGGTGCGTTCGATCTCGTGAATAGGAACCGACCGCAAGAGCACCCCGTATTGTCCACTAGACCCAGAACTAAGCGCCGCGACAATGTTGTCGACGCCGTGTTGGTAGGTCTTGGTGTGGGCGATGTTGTCGAGCGCTCGCTCGAGGCGCTCGCTATCGAGGTCGCGGCAACCGGTGAACGCCTCGGCGCGGGGCTTGAGCAGTACACCTGTTCCGTTGGCGCGCACTAGGCACAGCGCGCCGACCGTCGACATGTCGGCCAAGGTTGCGGGGGACACGGAACCTGCTTCGGACATCTCGAAGAATGATGCCAATTCTTTCTCGAACTGTGTAGACGTGATGCCATTGAGCAATCGGTGGATTGGCTGGATAACCAACTGGTCGGCAGCGAGTTCCACAACAAAGGTCAGCGTATGGCTAGCCAGACCACCGTGCTCGTCACGGTACTGTCGAGAAATGGCGTACCGGTGATGTCCATCGGCAATAACGACCGGGGCGCTAGCAATCGCGGCCTGAATCGCGTCGATGTCGGCTGACGACGCGATGCGCTCCACGATGTGGTGTACGCCGTCGTCGGCGGTGAACGTGCCGAGAGTCTTGGCGCGGGCCTTGGCGATAAGCGCGCCCACGCCAGGCGCCATCGACAAACCCCAGACTGCCGATAGGTTGGCATTCGTCGCCTGAGTAAGGTCGAGTCGGTCGGTCTTGGCCTTTGGTGTCGTTTGCTCGTGCGGGAGCACCCGGCGCTCGGACGGCTCGCTCACCTCTAGAGCGCCGAAGACACCAACAACTTGGCGCGTTCGACCTGTCTCGTCGATGAATCGCATGGTGTAGCGGTAGTACGACGCGTGACTGTCGCGCTCGATTATTCCGACCGCGAGCCATGCGGCGAACTGTTTGGCAGCCATGTTGTAGCGATCAGGCCCATCGGATTCGACCGGAACATCGACCAGAACGACGTTGTGCGGATGGCGAGCGGCCAGCGCCGAGCGGTCGGCGTCGGACAGTACGTCGTACGGGGGAGCGGTTACCTCGGCGAGAGGTTGTGTGTCGGAATAACGCAATGCGCGGAACGGAAGAAAGCTAGCCACTCCTCTATGTTGCCAGGCCAGACGGCCGCGTGTCTGAAAGGATGCCCCACCATGTATCGAACGGCTATCTGCGACCTCGATGGTGTGATCTGGCTATCGAGCCAGGTGATCGCCGGAGCGCCCGAAGCCGTCCACCGGCTGCGAGACCGCAATTGGCGGGTTGTCTTCGTGACCAATAACGCGTTTGTTTCGGTGACGTCGATTGAGGCCAAGTTGCTGGCGATGGGTATCCCCGCAGTCGGCGACGTAATCACCAGCGCTCAAGCCGCCGCCGGGCTTATCAGGAGCGGTGAACGCGTGTACATGGTGGCCGGGCCCGGTGCCGCCGAGGAGGTACAGCGAGCCGGCGGCCGTATCGTGATGGATGGTCCGGTCGACGTCGTGGTAGTTGGTTTGAACCCGAACTTCGACTACGAGGTGCTGAAGAAAGCGACACAAGCAATACGCCGCGGCGCACGCTTTATCGCCACCAACGACGATGCCACCTATCCCACGCCCGACGGTCCAATTCCGGGCGGAGGTGCGATTGTCGCCGCCATTGAAACCGCCGCTGGACAGCGAGCCACGGTCGCGGGCAAACCATACGCGCCGATGGCTGACCTCGTGCGACGCCACCTAGGGGTTCCCACGGTGATGATCGGTGACCGTCCCGACACCGATGGACTATTCGCGGCAGCGCTCGGTGTTCCGTTTGCGTTGGTGCTCTCGGGTGTCACTACACGAGCCGATTTGCCTGTGTCCCCTAACCCCGCGTACGTGGCCGCCAACCTTTCGGAACTGATTGAACAATTCGACTAGGTGGTGCGTGCGGGCCGGGCTGTTGAACGGCCCCGCAGTACTGTAGCTACGAGGGCGCCGAAGATGAATCCGGCTACGTGGGCAACCCAGGCAACGCCTGATTCGCCACCCGTAAAGAACTGCAGCGTGAACCATGCAAGAAGGACGAGCGCGGCCGGTAGTCGGAGGCTGAGAAAGAAGAAGATGAGTGTTTGGACTCGGGCTCGGGGCCACCACACTACGTATGCGCCCATCACGGCGGCAATCGAACCGGACGCGCCAACAACGGGAATCACACTGTTCGGGTCTACCCAGACGTGACCCAATGTTGCTACTACGCCACCGACGAGATAGAAGAGCAAGAAACCAACTGGCTTCAAACGGTCCTCGACGTTGTTTCCGAAGACCCAGAAGAACACCAGATTGCCCAACAGATGGGTGATGCTGCCATGCATGAACAGCGATGCGATTGCTGCAAACCAGACGGGCTTGCCCGGCGAAACCGGAACGTCGCACCCGTTCGCTCGTTGGCCGACACCACCGCTTGGCTGCTCGGCGATTTCACACCCCGTCAATGGCCGATGGTTCACGAGCTCTTTCGGAATTGCCGCATGGTCAATGAAGAAAACGACATCGTCACGCGTTGAACTCAGCGGCGTTGGTTGAACTATGAAATACACAACGGCGCAGAGCGCCATCAGGATCAGCGTGACCATGGCTATACGCGACGTTGGGTTTTCGTCACGGATCGGAATCACGGGCGAAACGTTAGCCCGGTCGCGTCAGCTGGCAGCGGTGAACCGATACGCTCATGGCGTGACCGAGATTCCCAACTTCAAGAAACTTATCGACGCTGGTGTGGCGTTCAGCCAGTTGACGCAGTCGCGCGCCGAGGCACTTGTCGCCGAAATAGTCAAGCTTGGCCAGGTCGAGACGCAGGACACACAGGCACGGATTGAGGCATTTGTTACCGGCTCGTTGTCGGCTGTTGAGCGTATCGGCTCCATGGTGCAAGACGAGGTGACGCGTCAGCTACGCCACTTCGGACTTATCGATAAAGAGGCCTCTGCACCCGCCGCCGAGCCGACCCCGACCGCCGCCGAGCCGGTCAAGGCTGTCGCGAAGAAGGCTGTCGCGAAGAAAGCCACTTAGGCGATGATCCGCCGACGGCTCGACGCGGAACTCGTGCGTCGGGGCCTGTCGAGTAGCCGCAGCGATGCTCAGGTGGCCGTAACGGCGGGCAGGGTTTTGGTCAGAGGTTCGGTGGCCCTAAAGAGTACGCGCCTTGTCGCCCCCGATGAACCTGTTGTCATCAGCGGTCCACCACCCCGCTTTGTTTCTCGTGGCGGCGACAAGCTCGACGCTGCTTTGGACCGGTTCGAGATCGCAGTGGCCGGTCGCTACGCGGTCGACGTCGGAGCTTCCACCGGAGGATTTACTGATTGCCTGCTGCAGCGACAGGCCAGCCATGTGTTGTCCATCGATGTCGGTCATGGCCAACTGCATGAGCGCATGATTCACCATCCGCGGGTAACCAATCTCGAACGAACCAATGTTCGAGCCGTTGATGTGGCGGCGCTCGGCGGGCCGTTTTCGCTCGTTGTCGTCGACCTCTCGTTCATTTCTCTCAAGACCGTTGCTCGGAAACTTTTGGAGCTTCTCGCTGTCGGCGGCGACATGGTGGCGCTTGTGAAACCGCAGTTTGAGGCGGGCCGCGCCGAGGTATCTAAGGGTCGAGGCGTCATACGGGACGCGGAGATTCATCAGCGAGTTTGTGACGACGTCGAACATGAGTTGGTGCAACGAGGCACCGTTGTGCTGGGCTGGTGCGATTCGCCAATCACCGGCGCTGAAGGTAATCGAGAGTTTCTGGTCCACGTGAGGCATCAATGACGTCAGTGGTAGTGATAGCACATCATCAACGCTCAGAGGCGCGCGACCTAGCGCGTCAAGCTGCCGAGTGGCTGCGCGAACGCAACATCACGCCCTGGATGCCAGCCGAGGACATCGATGTCTTGGGCCTTGCCGACCTCGTGCCCGCTGCGTCGAACCTGGTACCTCAAGACGCCGAATTGGTGCTCAGCCTCGGCGGAGATGGAACGGTCTTACGCAGCGTTCATTTGGTTGCAGATCGAGGCATTCCAGTAATGGGAGTGAACGTTGGGTTACTCGGTTACCTGACCGAAGTCGAGCCTGAGGCGTTGACCGATGCGCTGGAATTGTGGCGAGCAGGTACCGCCCGGGTCGAAGAACGCATGATGGTCGAGGCGCGAATCGGCGTCCATCGCCATCTTGCCTTAAACGAGGTTGTGATCGAAAAGAGCGAATCGGGTCACACCGTCCGTCTCGATGTCCACATTGACGGTGCCCAGTTTACGACGTACCAAGCCGATGGTCTCATCATCGCCACGCCGACCGGTTCGACGGCGTATTCCCTGTCTGCTCGGGGTCCAATTGTGTCGCCAACGCACCGAGCGCTGCTCGTCACACCGGTGTCGCCGCACATGTTGTTCGACCGGGCGCTCGTCCTTGACCCAGCCGAGAAGGTCGATGTACAAATCGTCGGTCACCGCAGCGCAACGCTGTCGGTCGATGGTCGAAATGTCGGCTCAGCCAATGAGGGAGACACCGTGTACCTCCGCGCTGCCTCAGAAACTGCCCGATTTGTTCGGGTTGGCGACCGGCGCTTTCACCAGGTGTTGAAGGCAAAGTTCGGCCTCGAAGATCGCTAGGCGATCATTTGTTCGTAATGGGGTCGCATCGACGCTCGGGACACGTCAGAATCTGAGCTGTGCTGACCGAACTTCACGTCGAGAACTTTGGGGTTATTGCCGACCTCAGCCTGGTGTTGGGGCCTGGGCTCACTGTCCTCACCGGTGAAACCGGTGCCGGGAAGACCATGGTTATCGAGGCCATCGAGTTGTTGATGGGCGGTCGGGCCGATCCAACACTCCTGCGACCTGGTGCCAACGAGGCCCGGGTTGAAGGCCGGTTTCTACGCGGAGACGACGAGACGATCATGGCGCGGGTCGTTCCCGCCGACGGCAGATCGCGGGCCTATCTCGACGGCCGCCTCGCCACCGCAGGGATTCTCGGGGAGGAAGGCAGCAGCCTGGTCGACCTTCATGGCCAGCACAGTCATCAAAGTCTGCTGTCGGTCGTGGCCCAGCGGGCCGCTCTCGATCGTTACGGCAGCATCGATCTGTCTGCTTTTCACGAGGCCCGAGCCGTAAGTGCATCGATTCAGCGGCAGTTGGCCGATCTTGGTGGCGACAGCCGTGCCCGCGCCCGAGAAATCGACATGCTGCAATTCCAGGTACGCGAACTCGAGGCTGCTGCACTCAGTGACCCAGACGAGGACCAACACCTCGACGGGGAGGAGACACTGCTCGGCGATGCGGTTGCCCACCAAACGGCCGGAATGCAGGCGCTCTCGGCCCTGACCGACGACGATGGTGCACTCGATCAGCTGCGACTCTCGCTCAGCCTCTTGGTGAGCCGAACACCCTTCGCAGCGCTCGACGCTCGACTGCGTGGTATTGCCAGCGACATCGACGATGTAACGACTGACCTTCGATCACAGCTCGAAGCCATTACCGAAGACCCCGAACGACTCGCCGAAATCCGACAGCGCCGACAACTGCTGCGAGACCTCCGCCGCAAATACGGCGACACCCTGGCCGACGTACTTCGTGAACAGGTCGCGCTTGGCGAACGGCTCGCCGAACTCGAACGCCACGACGAGCGTGTCACCGAACTCGAGCGCGAACTTTCCGGGGCAAATGCAAACATCGACGCTGCGGCACTTCGAATCGCGGCCGCTCGGCGCAGCGCGGCACCCAAATTGGCGGCCGACGTGCAACGTCGTTTACGAGTCCTGGCGTTGGCCAAAGCACGTATTGATATCAGCGTCACGGGTGACGGACCGGCCGACGATGTGGTGTTTCAGTTTGGCGCGAACCCGGGCGAAGCGGTCCTTCCCCTTGCAAAAGTGGCGTCGGGTGGCGAGCTCGCACGCATCATGTTGGCCTTGCGCCTCGTCCTCACGGGCGCACCCGACACGCTCGTTTTCGATGAGGTCGATGCCGGAATTGGTGGCGAGGCCGCCCTGGCTGTCGGTCGCGCACTCGCCGACCTTGGCCAGCGACACCAGGTGCTCGTGGTAACGCATCTGGCCCAAGTTGCGGCGTTCGCCGATACCCACGTCATGATTCGAAAGGCCACGGTGGGCAAACGCACCGTGGCTAGCGCTGCCTGCGTGATTGGCGACGAACGGGTGACCGAACTGTCCCGCATGCTTTCTGGGCTGGCCGACAGTTCATCAGCTCACGAACATGCCGCCGAACTTCTACAAACCGCCCGAAATCGTTGAGAGATGACGCCATGCGCGCCTGGGCCTTCTGACGCGGCTAGGTTTCAGCTACGTGGCTAAGCACATTTTCGTGACCGGTGGCGTAGCAAGCTCGTTGGGGAAGGGGCTTACGGCCTCATCGCTCGGTCGGCTGCTCAAGATGCGTGGCCTCAGGGTCACGATGCAAAAGCTCGACCCCTACATCAACGTCGATCCGGGCACCATGAACCCGTTCGAACACGGCGAGGTGTTTGTTACGGATGATGGTGGTGAGACCGATCTCGATCTTGGCCATTACGAACGTTTCATCGACGAGCCGCTCACACGGTCATCCAATGCCACGACCGGGTCCATCTATCAGGCTGTATTGGCAGCCGAGCGGCGTGGCGAGTATCTCGGCAAAACCGTACAAGTCATTCCACACATCACCGACGAAATCAAAAGGCGAATCAAGCGGCTTGTTACCGACGACGTCGACGTTGTCATCACAGAGGTTGGTGGCACGGTGGGCGACATCGAGATCCTGCCGTTCCTGGAGGCTATTCGTCAGTTCCGCAAAGAAGCCGGGCGCGACAACGTGTGTTACCTGCATGTAACGCTCGTGCCGTTCATCGGGCCTTCGGGCGAGCAAAAGACCAAGCCCACGCAGCACTCGGTGACCGAGCTACGCAGCCGGGGAATACAACCCGATGTGATCGTTTGCCGAAGCGAGGCTCCCATCAGCCAGGCGCTGAAGCTCAAGATTTCGGGGCTGTGCGATGTCGATGAACAAGCCGTAGTGAACGCCGCCGACGCCCGAAACATTTATGAGCTGCCGATAATTTTGCACAACGAAGGTCTCGATGCCGAAGTGTGCCGGGTGTTGCGCATCGATGGCGAACCCAATCTCGCGCCGTGGCAACGGCTCGTCGACAAGGTGGAAGCCGCGGTCAGGCCGGTGCGAATAGGACTCATTGGCAAATACATTCAGTTGCCCGACGCGTACCTGTCCATCGTGGAAAGCCTCAAGCACGCCGGCATCCACCATGGTGCCAAGGTCGAGATCGATTGGATCCAAGCCGAAGATGTCGAAGGGTTGTTAGCCGCCGGGCGCCTAGCGGGGCTCGATGGCATGTTGATTGCACCGGGCTTCGGGGAACGGGGTATTGAAGGCAAAATCGCGGCGGCCGGCTATGCCCGAGAACATGCCATTCCTTGCCTGGGAATCTGTCTCGGCATGCAGATGATGACCATTGATTTCGCACGAAACGTCCTGGGTTTGACCGGGGCGAACTCAACTGAGATGAACCCCACAACCGATCATCCGGTCATTCACCTCATGAACGACCAGCGTGACGTCATCGACAAAGGAGGCACTATGCGGCTCGGTGCCTACTCGGCGGTGTTGCAACCGGGCTCCCAGGTACATGGCGCGTATGGTGAGCGAGTGGTCAGCGAACGTCATCGCCATCGCTGGGAATTCAACGGTGCCTACCGCACTCGTTTCGAAGAAGCTGGTTTCATCTGCTCGGGAACGTCGGCCGATAATCGCCTAGTCGAGTTCATCGAGTTGTCGGGGCATCCATTCTGGGTAGGAACCCAAGCTCACCCCGAGTTCAAGAGCCGACCCGATCGACCTCATCCCTTGTTCCGCGATCTCATCGCCGCTGCGCTCGATCGGGCTGAGGGTCGTAGCCCGCACTTGCCGTTTGCCACGGCTAATCAACACTCGTCGACATGATTGGGTTTCGGCGGGTTCGTCAACGCGTGTTGCACCGCTGGCATGTGTGGAGCCTGATTGAAGCCGACTGCGAGTCACCCACTGGTGAGCAGTTCATTCGAACATTTGTGTCGTCACCGGGTGCGGTTTCGATTGTTGCTGTCGACGTTCACAAACAGGTGCTGCTGATTCGACAGTACCGGGCCACCGTTGATCGGGTCGTGTGGGAAATACCAGCCGGAATGCGCGACAAGCTCGACGAGGATCCGGCCGTGTGCGGCGTACGCGAACTCGAGGAAGAAACCGGGTACACGGCCGATCGAGTGGACCTTCTGACGGTCTTCAATCCGTCGGCTGGGATCATGGACGCTAGCCATCATGTGTACCTCGCCCGAGACCTCCGGTTCGTGGGCACCCGGCTTGAAGGTCCAGAAGAAGCCCACCTTGAAGTGCATTGGGTTGCTCTCGATGAAGCGGTGGCACTAGTCGAGCGCGGCGAGATTATGGCGTCGTCGGCTGTGATCGGGTTATTGCTCGCTGCCCGCCGACTTGCTTCATGACAGGCGACAGCGTTCCGCTGGTCATCGAGGAGTTTTTGGTGTGGCTGGTCGCCGAGCGCGGCCGAGCCGCCAGCACCGTAGAGGCGTATCGGCGGGACCTGCGAGCGTATGTTGCCTGGCTGACCGCTAAGGGTCATTCGATCGAAACTATGTCCGAAGCTGATGTCGAGCGTTATGTCGGGTCGCTTCGTGCCCGCGGGGCAGCACCGGCAACCTCGAAACGGGCAGTTGTGGCCGTGCGAGCGCTCTATCGCTTCTCGGTAGCCGAGGGGATATTCACGACGAACCCGGCCACCGATGTCGCCCTGCCAAAGGTTCCGGCCGGGTTGCCGAAGGCGTTGAACGAAGCCGACGTCACATCGCTTATGGATGCCGTCGTTGGCTATGAGGCTGTGCACCTCCGGGATCGAGCAATTTTGGAGGTGTTGTACGGCTGCGGGATTCGCATCAGTGAGCTAGTCGGTTTGTCGCTCAGCGACGTCGACCTCGACGACGAACGGGGCACGGCTCGAGTGCTCGGGAAAGGTTCCAAGGAACGCATCGTGCCCGTTGGCCGAATGGCACGGTTGGCGCTCGCCGAGTGGATCGAAACGGCACGAATGCAGTTTGTGCCGTCGCAGTGGGCGCGACGTGATGACAGCGACGCTGTGTTTCTCAACCAGCGAGGCGGTCGCCTGTCGCGCCAGGGAGTATGGCTCGTCGTACGGCACTACGGCGACCGTGTAGGTCTCGGCGATCGACTTACACCCCACGTGTTACGTCACAGCTGCGCAACGCACTTGCTCGATCACGGTGCCGACATCCGCGTCGTACAAGAGCTTCTTGGTCACGCATCATTGACCACAACGCAGGTCTATACGAAAGTGTCGACCGAGCGGCTACGAGACGAGTACGACCGCGCCCACCCGCGGGCCCGACGACGTCGATAGGGTAAGGCTGTGCAGTTGTGGCATCTTGCTCGCCGATTCGTCGGGTCGCTCTCGTCAGCGCCTCCGAGCGCCGAGTGCGACGCTTGGGCCGCGGCGCAACTCGTTCCGGGTGAAAAGGCGTTGTGGAGCGCGATGTCGAATCAAGATCGCCGTCACGGCATAGGGGTCGCTTGTGACGTCGAACGCCTACTCGGTGACAAAGCGGCACGCCCGGTGATGGCTGCTGCACTTCTGCACGATGTTGGGAAAATCGACAGTGGTTTGGGAACGTTCGCCCGCGTGTTTGCGACCGTCGTTGACCGTCGCCAGGGTGACAGTCGCTTCGCTCGATACCGACGCCACCCTGAGCTTGGAGCCGCGATGCTCCAAGCCGCTGGAGCCGACGAGTTGACATCCACATGGGCCCGAGAGCATCATCTGCCAAGGGAACGGTGGACGTTGCCACTACCGATAGCCAATGCCCTACACGTCGCCGACGCGGACTAGGCCCGCCATCGGCTTCGCTTGCTCCCGGTCGCTGTATCGCTCAGCCACTGCTAGGCGGGGAGCAGTCCTGCCGCTCGGTACATTCGACCGAGCGTTGGACCGGCAACGGCACGCGCCTTGTCGGCTCCGACGCGCAATGCGCGCATGACCTCGCCAGGGTCGCCAGACAGAGTTCGATAGCGTTCTTGTACCGGCCGCAGGAGCTCCACTACCGCTTCACCCGCCGCGACTTTGAGGGCTCCGTACTGGGTGAACTCGGTAGCGAGTTGGTCGATCGACGTACCCGTCGCGGCCGAGAGAATCTCCAACAGGTTGGAGACGCCTGGTTTGGACTCACGGTCGAAACGCACCTCGTTGTCGGAATCGGTTACGGCCCGCTTGAACTTCTTCATGATGTCGACGGGGCTGTCGAGCACGAAAACACAGCCGGCAACGGAGTCTCCCGACTTTGACATCTTGTTCGTCGGCTCTTGAAGATCCATTACTCGTGCACCCGTCGCTGGCGCCACGAACTTGGGCACGACAAGGGTGTCGCCGTATCGGCTGTTGAACCGGATGGCGATGTCTCGGGTGAGTTCGACGTGTTGACGTTGGTCGTCGCCTACCGGAACTTCGTCGGCGTCGTACAACAAAATGTCGGCGGCCATCAATGTTGGGTACATGAGCAGACCCGCCGAAACGAATCCCTTGGCTTTCGCTGCTTTGTCCTTGTATTGCGTCATTCGTTGTAGCTCGCCTACCGATGAGACGCACTCTACAAGCCAGGCGGCTTGAGCGTGCTCGGGAACGTGGCTCTGCACAAAGACAGTTGCAACCGACGGGTCGAGGCCGACTGCGAACAGCACCGTCGACAATTCCAACGTATTGGACCCGATGATGCCCGGGTCGTGAATTGTGGTGAGCGAGTGAAGGTCAACGACCCCGTGGAACGCATCGACGTCGGATTGGCGCCGGACCCAACCGACGAGTGCTCCGAGGTAGTTGCCAAGTGTTACGTCGCCGGTTGGTTGAATACAGGAAAGAACGCGTGTCATAGCGGTACCGAGGGTAGCGCCCTCACGTACGCGGCACGGTGGAATTGGCTAGCCTTGCCCAAATGGCATACGAGGTTTCCACCCCGGTCTTCGCCGGGCCATTCGACCTCTTGCTACACCTGATATTGCGCGACGAGGTGGATCTTTACGCGCTTTCGCTGTCGGCAATCGTCGATGCGTACCTGGCCGAGTTGGCTAAGCTCGAAATCTTCGATCTTGAACTGGCCACTGAGTTCCTACTCATAGCGGCCACGCTGATTGAGTTGAAGGCCCGCCGGTTGTTGCCTGGCCGAGACGACATCGACCTCGACGATGAACTGGCGCTCTGGGAAGAGCGTGATTTGCTCCTAGCCCGGCTCGTCGAATGCAAAACCTTCAAAGACGTCGCTGTTGTGTTGGCCGAGTTCATTGCGCAGGCAGCACAGACCTACCCACGCCTTGTTGGTCCCGATGAACGTTTCAGCGAGTTGGCACCCGATCCGCTGCTCGGCATGAATCCTAAACGGCTTCGCGACGCGTTCGTTCGAGCGATTACGCCCAAGGTGGTGCCGACTGTCGATCTGTATCACGTCAACCCGATTCGGCTCACTGTGGCTGAGGCGGTCGACGAACTCACAGCCGAGTTGTCTCGTGCCGGACGGCTGTCGTTTCGCCGCATGACTGATGGCATGACTGAGCGGCTCGAGATCATTGTTAGGTTCCTTGCTCTGCTTGAAATGTTTAAGCAGGGAACGATCGATATCGAGCAGGCAGAAATGTTTGCCGACATCGAAGTTCTCTGGATTGGCGATCAGCGTGAAGCTGTTTCTTACGGAGTGTCGGTCGACGACTATGAGGGTTAACGAGAACATGGAAACCGAGATTGGCGATACCACCACCGAGCCCGTCGATCTTCGTCGAGCGATAGAGGCGCTGGTGATGGTTGCTACTGAACCAGTTCGCGCGTCGCTACTGGCCCAACTGCTTGAGGTGCCGGTGGAAACCATCGAGCATACGTGTGCGGTTCTTGCCGAATCGTATGACGAGGCTGGGAACGGGTTTGAACTGACCCGCGTTGCTGGGGGCTACCGGTATCAGAGCCGCGCCGACCTCGCCCCATACGTCGAGCGCTTCGTGCTCGAAGGTCAGTCGGCCCGCTTGTCGGGCGCCGCGCTCGAAACGCTCGCCATCGTCGCATACAAACAGCCCATCTCTAGGGCGCAGGTGGCATCGATCCGTGGAGTCGATCCAGACGGAGTGCTGCGCACGCTGCAAGGCCGCGGCTACGTCGATATCATCGGCCGAGACGATGGTCCCGGCCAAGCCATGCTGTGGGGAACCACTACCGATTTTCTCGAGAAGCTCGGCCTTGATTCCCTCGAACAACTACCACCCCTGGCTGGCTTTGTGCCCACCGCCGATATCGTCGAGGCGTTAGAGCACGGTTTACGAGTCACGCCGATAGATATCCAACCATCGGCCGAGCCGCTTCCACTCGCCGATGTCTGATCCACCGTCGGCGTCTCGCACCCCGGAGCGACCTCTGTGGGAGCAGCTTGCTGACGCCGCAAAAGATGCTGCGCTCACCGATGGTGTTCGACTCCAGAAAGTACTTGCCGAGCGGGGCTTTGGTAGCCGACGCGTGAGTGAGCAACTCATTGCCGACGGTCGTGTCACCGTCAATGGCGACGTGGCCGTGCTGGGCCGGCGTGTTCAAGTCGATGTCGATGACATTCAGGTCGATGGTAGCGGGGTCGGGGTACGTCCGGGCCTCGTCTATTTTCTCCTCAACAAACCTGCAGGGGTGGTGAGCACCGCAGTGGACACTCATGGGCGCCCGACGGTTGTCGAACTCGTGCCCGACGACCCACGCGTGTACCCAGTTGGACGGCTCGATGCCGAGACCGAGGGGCTCATTATCCTGACGAACGACGGCGACTTCACCCACCGCCTTACGCATCCGAGCTTTGGAATTGAAAAGGAGTACCTTGCGACACTCGATGGCGCACTCAGTCCATCTGATCTGACGACCTTGCGCAACGGTGTAGAACTCGACGACGGAATGACCGCCCCTGCACAGGTGAGCCAACCCCAACCCGGTGTACTGCGAATCACGATTCATGAAGGCCGCAATCGGCAGGTTCGCCGCATGTGCGAGGCCGTTGGTCATCCAGTGGTGCGCCTTGTGAGAGTGCGTATCGGTACAATTTCAGATCGACGCCTAGCTCCTGGTGCGTGGCGGGTGCTGTCGTTAGCTGATGTGCGGGCGGTGTCCGCTACGGCGACGCCGCCGGGCCGCTAGCCTCTACCGCCATGTCTGTGCGAGCGGTACGAGGAGCGATCACCCTCGATGCCGATACACCCGAGCAGATTCAAACGCACGTGGCCGATCTTGTCGGCGAGATCCTTCGCCGCAACGATCTCACAGCGCAGGACGTCATCAGCGCGTTAGTCACCGCCACCGACGACGTTCATTCGGCTCACCCTGCGGCATCGGTGCGTCGCTCGGGCCTAGCCGATGTTCCCATTATGGGGGCGCGGGAACTCGAGATCGTGGATGGATTGCAGCTGTGTATCCGCTTGATGCTCCATGTCGACTCCAAACGATCGGCCGCCCAGATCCGCCATGTGTTCTTGCGGGGCGCCACGGTTCTACGTCCCGATTTGGGCGACTCGAATGACTGAGCGAGTCGCCAATGTCATAGGTCTCGGCCTCATCGGAGGGTCCATCGCCAAGGCGCTAGTCGCACGGGGCTGGGTGGTGTGGGGCGACGACAACGATGCGCAACGCGTTGCGCAAGCCGTTGAGCTCGATGTCATTTCTCAGGGTGAGTTGTGCCCCGACGCGTACGTCACATTTGTGGCTGTGCCGGTGCTTGGTGTTGTCGCGGCGGTGTCTGAGGCGCTGGCGAGAACATCGGGTTTCGTTACCGACGTAGCGAGCGTTAAAGGTTCTATCGCCGCGGCGCACAACGACCCACGCTTCATCCCCGGCCATCCAATGGCTGGGAGCGAGCTCGATGGCCTGAGCGGTGCCGATCCCGAGATGTTCACGGGGGCAGTCTGGGTACTGACCCCCACGCCAAGCACCTCCGACGCGACCTTCTCCGCGGTTGCCTCGGTTGTCGCGTCACTCGGTGCCGAAGTGGTCGTGGTAGGGCCAGATCGTCATGACGAACTTGTCGCTATTGTGAGCCACGTGCCGCATCTGACAGCGGCCACCATGATGAATATGGCCAACGCCGGTGCCGACGATCACGCGGCACTGCTGCGACTTGCGGCCGGTGGTTTTCGAGACATGACCCGAATCGCGTCGGGTTCCCCTGCAATCTGGCTCGACATCTGTACCGAGAATCGGGCCGCAATTGTCCAGGGGCTCGACTCGTTGGTCGCAGGGCTTATTGAAACCCGTCGGGTTGTCGCCGATGGCGACCTTGAAGCCCTAGAGCGCCAGCTTGCGGGAGCGCGGCAGGCCAGAACCAATTTGCCAGTTCGTGGTGGACGTTTGGTCGATGCCACCGAGGTTCGTATACCCATTGCCGACCGTGCCGGTGCCGCGGCCGAGATCTTTACGTTGGCGGCGGAACTTGGCGTGAACATTGCTGACTTTGAAGTGTTCCACTCGGCTGAAGGCGACCGTGGTGTACTTATCTTGATGATCGAACGGGCGCAGACCGATCTTTTTCGTGGTGGTCTTGTCGCACGCGGCTACCGTCCAAGTATGCGGAAGCTCGATTGATGGGCAAACTCATATCTCCGGTCGATCATCCGGTGAATGCTGTCGTTCGGTTGCCAGGGAGCAAGAGCTACACAAATCGAGCCCTTGTGTGTGCAGCGTTAGCCACCGGCACGAGCCGAGTCTCCGGGGCACTCGTGAGCGACGACACCAACGCAATGATCCAGGCGTTGCAATCGCTCGGCACTCGCATCGAACTCGACGGTACCGATGTGGTTGTCGAGGGCGGCGGTGGAACGTTCCCCGTTTCCGAGGCCGTGATCAACTGCCGGCTCTCCGGAACGACAGCCCGGTTCATGGCGCCACTGCTGACGTTGTGCCACGGATCGTTCGTGCTCGACGGGGGTGCATCCTTGCGGCTGCGGCCAATGGCCGACCAATTTTCGGCGCTGCAGTCGCTGAACGCGTCGATTACCCCTCTGGGCGAACCGGGTTGCCTGCCCGTGCAAATCGATGCCGACGGTATGGCTGGGGGGTGGGTGGCGATACCTGGCGACGTGTCGAGCCAATTTCTGTCGGGCCTGCTGCTTGCCGCACCCTGTATGGCCAAGGGTCTCAAGGCCGGGCTCACAACGTCGCTCGTATCACGTTCGTATGTCGAAATGACGCTCGACACGATGGCCGCGTTCGGTGCAAACAAAACCCATAGTGACGACCGGTTGTACTCGGTGCCAACGGGCGGATACTCGGCTACCGATTACGTCGTAGAACCCGACGCCAGCGCCGCGTCGTATGCCTTTGCGGCGGCCGCAATTACCGGCGGGCGAGTCCAGGTCGACGGTTTGGGCAGCCGCTCGCGTCAGGGTGACATGGCGTTCCTCAGCGTGCTCCAGCAGATGGGATGCACTGTCGACATCACCACTGACCGCACCACGCTTCAAGGACCAAAGGAGTTGGCTGGGGTGAACGCCGATATGTCGGACTGCTCCGACACTGCCCAAACCCTCGCTGTTGTTGCCGCGTTCGCTAGCGGGCCTACTCAGATCACCGGCATCGGCTTTATCCGAGCGAAGGAGACAGATCGCATCCAGTCCACCGTCGACGAGCTCGTACGGTGCGGTGTCGATGCCTGGGTCGACCCCGATGGTGTTGGCATCCGGCCCGGACGAGCATTCAAACCAGCAGCCATCGAGACCTACCACGATCATCGAATGGCGATGAGTTTTGCGTTGATTGGTCTTCGGGTACCTGGCATCGAGATCCTTGATCCTTTGTGTGTTGGCAAAACGTTCCCCGGCTATTGGGACATGCTTGACGTGTTGGCGACCTGATAATGGTGCTCATTGTCGCCATCGACGGCCCGGCGGGCGCGGGTAAATCAACACTTGGCCGCGCGCTTGCAGCTCGGCTGGGGTTGGAGTATCTGGACACTGGCGCGCAGTACCGATCCGTCGCCGTCGCAGCCTTGCGACGGGGCATCGATCTCGATGATCCGGCGGCGCTAGCCGACCTCGTCGCCACCGTCGACATCGCTGCCGACGATGGCCGCGTTGTGATTGACGGAGTCGATTCCACCGACGAGATCCGCACCCCAGTCGCTAGCCAGGCCGCCAGTAGAGTGGCGGTTGTGTCCGTCGTGAGGTCTGGCCTTGCGAGTCGACAGCGCGAATGGGCTCGGGTTCACGGCGGAGGTGTGATCGAGGGACGAGACATCGGAACAGTGGTGTTCCCCAATGCCCAACTCAAACTGTTCATCACGGCATCGCCCGCGGTTCGTGCCCATCGTCGCAGTCAGGACACGGGCGAATCGTTCGCCGAGGTGCTCGAATCGATACGCGAGCGTGACAGTCGCGATACCGACCGGGAACATGCCCCGCTAGTCACGGCCGATGGTGCCTTTGTAGTCGACACGTCGGACCGCCCTATCGACGAACTCGTACAGGAGATCCTTACCCTTGTGGCAGGTGCCTCATGACCAAAGTGGACGCAGTGTTCGGCGGTAACGGCCTTATCGACCGCGTCATGTATTCGAGCGTCCGGGCGGTCCTTGTCGGGATCTGCCGTGTGTACAACCGCCTGCGCGTCGAGGGCACAGAGAACATCCCTGCGACCGGGGCGTTCATTTTGGCCCCGGTCCACCGATCCAACACCGACACGCCACTTGCCGCCGCATGCACCCATCGTCGGATGCGGTTCATGGGAAAGGACAGCCTATGGAAGGTGAAGCCTCTTGGCCGGTTTTTCTCGGCAATTGGTGGATTTCCGGTCAGTCGTGATGTGGCCGACCGCGAGGCACTGACTCGCTGCCAGGCTGTGCTCGAGAGCGGCCAACCGTTGGTCTTGTTCGCCGAAGGCGAGCGAAAGTCGGGTCGGGTTGTGCACCCGCTCAAAGAAGGCCCGGCGTACCTTGCGCTCAAGGCTGGCGTGCCAATCATTCCCGTAGGAATCGGAGGTAGCGAACGGATGATGCCCAAGGGTGCAAAGTTCATCTATCCAACTAAGGTCGTTGTCATTGTCGGTGCGCCGATCATGCCCGCCGAATCAGAGTCTGGCCGCGTAACGAAATCGGCCCGAACTGAGATGACGCAACGTCTCCACACCGACTTGCAACGACTGTTCGACGAAGCTCAAACCAAGGCTGGTCAGTGATGACGTCACTTCCTGCCGGCTTTCGTTCGAGGGTGTCGAACATTGGCATCAAGGATAACTCCGAAGACTTTGTGCTTATCGCCGCCGATCGGCCGTGTGCCGCGGCAGCCGTGTTTACCAAGAGCCGATTCGCTGGCTGCAGCGTGCTGATTTCTCGTGAGCACAGTGCCGATCACGAACTACAGGCGTTCGTGGTCATTTCCAAAAACGCCAACGTCGCAACCGGCCCACAAGGCCTGGCTAATGCCAATCTCGTGGTTTGCGGTGTGGCTGAAGCGTTGGGCATCGCGCCCTCCCGCGTGCTCATTGCTTCCACTGGGGTCATAGGACGCCAGTATCCAATCGAGCGGATCGAAGCTCACCTAGCGGTCCTGCAACCGCCCGTCGGCAACGATGCCGACGCATGCGCCCGTGGCATCATGACGACGGACACATTTGCCAAACTCGCCGAAGCGCGGGTCGGCGATGCTCGCATCGTTGGCATCGCCAAAGGTGTCGGCATGATCGAACCCGACATGGCAACGCTCATCACGTTGTTCGTTACCGACGCTGCCGTCGAAGCTGGCGTGCTCGACGGCGTGTTCCGGCGGGTAATCGACCGTACCTTCAACGCCGTGTCGGTCGACACCGACACGTCTACCTCAGACACGGCTGCCATCATGGCGAGTGGTACCGCCGGACCCGTTGATCTCGCCGAGTTCGAGCAGGCGCTTGGCAACGTGGCGCTCGAGCTCACACGAATGGTGGCGCGAGATGGCGAGGGCGCGACGACACTGATCGAGGTTGTGGTGTCGGGGGCGCAAGATACGGCTCAAGCCAAACGGGTCGCCAAGTCGATCGTTAATAGTCCGCTGGTAAAAACAGCGGTTCACGGTGCCGACCCCAATTGGGGGCGGGTGGCCATGGCTATCGGCAAATGCAGCGACGACGTCGACATCGATCAGGACAGGGTCGTGATCGGTTTCGGTGACCAAGAGGTGTATCCGGCGCAGCTTGACCCGCAGGGTCTTGGACTCCTCACCGAGTACATGCAGGGCGACGAGGTTGTCATCCGGGTCGACCTGAACATTGCCGACGGTCATTTCACCGCATACGGCTGCGACCTGACCGACGGATACGTGCGCATCAACGCCGACTACACGACCTAGGACTGGACGAGAAACGCGTTGAGCGCCTTCACCATGAGGCCCGGATCGTCGGCCCCGCACAGCTCACGAGCCGAGTGCATCGAGAGCTGAGCGCAACCGACATCGACCGTTGGAATGCCAAGCCGCCCTGCGGTGATGGGCCCGATGGTTGACCCGCACGGCATGTTGTTTCGGCTGACGAAAACCTGATGCGGTACCCCGGCCTCGTTGCATGCTCGGGCGAACATGGCATGACTTATGGCATCGGTGGCATAGCGCTGATTGGCGTTTACTTTGATGACGGGCCCACCATTGGGGAGCGGTCGGTGTGCGGGCTCATGACGCTCGACATAGTTCGGGTGCACAGCGTGAGCCATATCGGCTGACACGCAGAACGATTGATGGAGGGCCCGCGCCAGGTGACTGGCCGTACCGCCTCGTGCTTCAACGAGCCGGGAAATGATTTGTTGCAGCAACGGGCTGTCGGCCCCCGACGTTGAGGTCGAGCCAACCTCTTCGTGATCGAACAACGACACGATGGCGAAGCTGCGTTGTGCGGCAGGGTCGGCCAACGCTGTTATGGCGCACCAGCACGAACAGAGGTTGTCGAGGCGGGCGCTCGCCAGAAGCTCACGATCTCGACCCAAGTAGGCGGGTGCAGTGAGGTCGTGAAACATCAGGTCGTGCGAAACAACCGCAGTGGAATCGAACCCGATGTTGGCGGCGAGCCAAGTAAGGAACTCGCCATCGGTGGGTGTCCCGATACCCCACACGGGTGTTAGGTGCTGTTGTTTGTCGAGTAGGAGGCCCTTGTCGTTGACCTCGCGGTCGAGATGAATCGCTAGCTGTGACACGCGGGCGATGGGTTCGTCGACTACGACGAGACGAACGCTGCCATCGGCCATGACCACACGACCCGAGATGCCGAGATCGCGATCGAGCCACGAGTTCACCAGGGCGCCGCCATAGACCTCGACACCAAGCTGGCGCCAACCAGCCGCGCCGGTGTCGGGCCGGGGCTTTAGCCGCAGGTTGGGGGAATCGGTATGGGCACCGATGATTCGCACCCCGGCGTGGGAAGCCGTTTGTGCAGGAAGGTTCCAAGCAATGAGAGCGCCGCCGGTCTGGACGTAGTGGCGGCCTTCGACGCTTGACCAGTCGTCGGTCAAGTCCAGTTCGGTCCAACCTGCAACCGACAAGCGTTCGATCGCCGACAACACCGCATGATATGGCGACGGCGACGAGGCGAGAAAGCTGAGAAGGTCGTTGTCGACGGAGCTCATGTTTTAGATTGGGTTGGCGCCCATGATGAGGCCGGTTCCCCGTAGGTGACTGGTCTCGTTGATGGTCGAGATACTTCGCTCGCCGGATCGTGCTGCGATTACTCGATGAATCGAGGTGTAGTTCGGGTAGAAGAACCCGGCGGAATCGGTATCGAGCCCAAGCACTTTGGTGAGGTAGGCGTTGATGACGCCACCGTGGCACACGATTGCAACCTTGTGGCCGCTGTGTCGTTCGATGATGGCCTCGATGGCCTCAACCACAATTTGGTTGAAGGCCGGCCGATCGGTAAAACCACCGTCGAGCCCTTTCATCATGTCGAGGTACCGGGGGTCGCCCGCAGCCTTGAGTTCTTCGACGGGAATGTAGGTATCGCTGTCGCGGTCGTATTCGGCGACGCCGTGTTCGGTGATGATAGGAAGGCCGTGCGCTGCGGCCAGCGGCGCAGCGGTTTGCTGAGCGCGCCGCATGGGGCTCGAATAAATGGCGTCGAGTTGTTCCGAGGCCAGATAGTCGGCCATATGCCGGGCTTGAGAATGACCGGCGTCGGAAAGTTCGGGATCGGCGGGGCCGTTCGTGTTCTCGCGTCGCAACGGCAGTGCATGGCGGATAATGAGGAGTTGCATGGGGAGGAAGGCTAGGGCTTGAGCTTGTCGTTGATCTTGTTCGGCGGCAGGGTCACCTTGATGCCAAAGAATGCGCACTCGGTCTTCGCTGCCGGTCCAGTGGCGAGAGCGTCTTGCTTTACCCGTTCGGCACAGGTGGCAATGTTTGACCGCTGGGAGTACGCAGCGAAAATCACGACGAGGGCCAAACCTACAGTGATGAGTTTGGACACGATTGACTTGATGACGAGGAATGCCACCACCGCCACGACTGCTGCGACGGCCATTACGAGCACCGCCGTTGTTCGGGCCGAGTCGGTACTGATAGCTAACAACATGACCGTACGTTAGACGCACCCGCTGTGTGACATTGGTCATTGTTGGTGCTATCACCCGCATCGTTTGATCCCGGGGCATACCATGGCTGTATGTCCGACATGCGCCCGGTCAACCTGACACCGCAGGGTCCACCGAGCACAGTCCTCGACCCTGAACCTAGCGAAGCCCTCCTCGCATTGCAGCAAGCGTTGTCACGTCCCGTTGAAGAACGTCGACGAGCAGTTTCTGACGTTGTTCGCCGGTGGCCACGCTTTCTCGATGGGTGGGCTCGCCTTGGCGACCTCGCCCGTGACGATGTGGAAGCGTACGCGTGTTACCGAATTGGCTATCACCGCGGGCTCGACCGGTTGCGAGCGAACGGTTGGCGCGGGTCGGGGTACGTGCGCTGGACGTCGGAAACCAACCGTGGTTTCCTTCGGTCATTGCGAGGGCTGAGCGACGCGGCAGGACGTATCGGCGAAACCGATGAGCATGAGCGCTGCATGTTATTCCTCGGACAGCTTGATCCGACAGGGATTCCCGACCAGGGGTGAACTTCACCGGCGCGGTTCTTGTTGGTGGTGCGTCGCGTCGATACGGTTCCGATAAAGCACTGGCAGTCGTCGATGGTGAGCCGATGGCGCACCGAATTGCACGCCAGTTGGAGGTCGCCGGTGCCCGAGAGGTTGTGTTCGTTGGCGGTGCAGATCGCATCGCCGGTTTTTCGCACTGGGCCGACGATTTCCCGGGTGAAGGACCACTTGGTGGCCTCCTGACGGTCTTTCGTCGAGCAGTAGACCCGGTCGTAGTAGTCGTGGCTTGCGACCTCCCCGATCTGGATGCCAGTACCATTAGCGCTGTTGTCGCTGGGCTGACGACAGGAGTCGACGTTGCAGTTGCCCGCACCGATCGACGCGAGGTCCTGTGCGCAGCATGGGACCGACTAGGTGCCGGGCCAGCGTGCTCACAAGCGTTCGCAGCGGGGGAGCGGTCGCTCCAACGCTTGTTGGTGGGGCTTCGTGTTCACGATGTTCCCATGAGCGCCGACCGCTTTCGCAACATCAATACTCTCGGTGATCACCTAACCTCTGTAGTTATGGACGTTCGAGAGGTTTCTGTTCACGAGTTGGCTGGCGTTGTGTCGGAAGCGTTCGTGATCGACGTTCGTGAGATTGACGAATACGAAGAGGTGCGAGTGCCGGGGGTGGTTCTCATCCCGTTAGGTGAGGTTGCCGAACGCATCGATGAAATCCCTGTTGATGTCGATGTCTACATGTTGTGCCGCTCCGGGGGTCGTTCGATGCGAGCGGCCCAGTTCCTTGCCCAGCATGGGCGGTCGCCAATCAACGTTGCCGGCGGAACACTCGGCTGGATCGATGCGGGCTACGACGTGGAGTCGGGACCTGTCGACTCGTGACGCATCGCTGGGTTGAGACGCAGGCGGAGCTTCACCAATTACTCAGTGAACTTGTCGACGAACCGAGGTACGCGCTCGACACCGAATTCCATCGCGAAAGGACGTACTTTCCAAAGGCGGCACTTGTGCAGATCGGTTGGCCCGGCGGCATCGCGCTGATCGATCCGTTGGCTGTCGATTTGCGCCCGATGGCAGCGCTGCTCGACGGACCGGGCCTAGCGGTATTGCATGCCGCGCAACAAGATCTCGAGGTTTTGAGCAGGGCATGCGGGACCATTCCGTCACGGCTCTTCGACACCCAGATTGCGGCTGGATTTGTGGGCTATTCAACCCCGTCGCTCGCTTCGCTGCTCCAAGGTGAACTCGCTGTCAAAGTCCTGAAGGGTGACCGGCTCACCGATTGGCTGCGTCGACCGCTCACCGACGATCAACGTACCTACGCCGCTGCCGACGTGGCACACCTTCTCGATGTGCACGATGTACTCCTCGGCAAGTTGGTCGAACGGGGCCGACACGTTTGGGTTGACGACGAGTGTGAACTGTTTCGGCTCCGCCCAGTGGGCCCAACAGAGCCGGAACAAGCATGGTTGCGAATCAAGGACGTGCGAACCATGCGCGGGGCTAATCGGTCCGTAGCAAGAAGTGTGGCTGCCTGGCGTGAGCGGCGGGCGTCGACACTTGATCAACCGGTGCGGTTTGTTCTACCCGACCTCGCAATTCTTGGTATCGCTCAAAAGATGCCACGGACCCTCGACGAGCTTCGAGGCACCCGGGGCGTCGAAGACCGCCATAGCCGGTCGCAAATCGGTGAGGAGCTACTCGCTGCGGTCGATGTCGGTGTGAGCGACCCCGACATCGCCCACGTTGAGCGCGATACCGACGATCTCGACCGCAATCTGCGGCCTGCGGTGACGCTGGTATCGGCCTGGGTTAGTCAACTCGCTCGCGACGAGGCCATCGATACGACGCTATTGGCGACACGCAGCGATCTCGTCGAACTGTTGTCGGGCGCGCCCGATGCCCGCCTCGGTGTCGGCTGGAGAGCCGCTGTTGTGGGGGACGGAATTCGCCGGCTGGTGGGGGGCGAGGCGGCGTTGGCTTTTGACGGTCAAGGACGTCTTCGGCTCGTCAACATCGCTGATGCGTAGTTTTCGCGAACCCATCGTCTAGACTATTCCCGATGCTGACATAACACCCCGGGTACCCATCGTGGGTCTCGGCGGACCAACGTAGAAGGGTGCCCCCGTGAAAAAGGGACGTCACCGTCGCTTCGAAGAAGCGCGAAAGTTAAAGCAATCCGGACCCGGCGCGTTTGATCTCGGTCTCGGTAGCTCCTCCCCGTCTGTCTCTGCAGGAGACGACGATGAGTACGCAGCTCTAGCCGAAAAATACGGCGTTGTCTTCGATGAAGACGACGAGGATGACGACGAGCGTTAGCTCGCAGTCATCGTTCCAGCAGATCTTCCCCCACTCATTCAACGTTCGGACGTCTGATGTCTACCCCAATACGAAACGTCGCCCTTGTCGCGCACGTCGATCACGGCAAAACCACGCTTGTCGATACCATCCTTCGCTCGACGGGAGTTTTTGCCGCGCACCAGGCACTGGTCGACCGAGTCATGGACTCAAACGATCAGGAACGAGAACGTGGCATCACGATCCTTGCCAAGGCCGCTTCGGTAGTCCACAAAGGCGTCCGAATTAACTTGGTCGATACGCCAGGCCACGCCGACTTCGGCGGCGAAGTCGAGCGAGCGCTAGCGCTGGTCGACGGTGTCATCTTGCTGGTCGACGCGGCCGAAGGACCGTTGCCCCAGACTCGTTATGTTCTATCGAAGGCGTTGGCTGGCGACCTGCCCGTGATTGTGGTGCTCAACAAGGTCGATCGTCAAGACTCTCGTCCAGAGGAGGTGCTCGATGAACTCGAGCACCTCTTTATGGACCTTGCTCATCACGACGGTCAGCTCTCGTTCGAGATTATCTCGGCTGTTGCCCGCGAAGGCAGGGCTATGGCAGGTGTCGGCATGCCAGCGCCGGACGCTACGCTCGAGCCGCTACTCGACCTGATTCTCGAAAAGATTCCAGCACCAACTGGCGATCCAACCGCCCCGTTGCAAGCGCTCGTCACCAACCTCGACGCTTCTGACTATCTTGGACGCATCGCCATTGGTCGAGTACACCACGGCATTCTTCGAAAAGGCGATCAGGTTGCCCTTGTCAAGGACGATGCGGGCAACATCGTGAAGCGAAAGCTGCAATCGATGATGCGTTTTGAAGGCATCAGCCGCGTCGACGCCGACGAGATCGCGGCCGGTGATCTGTTCGTAGTGTCGGGCTTCCCCGAGGTCGAGATCGGTGACACGTTCGCCGATCCGCAATCACCCAAGCCGCTGCCTCGCCTACAGGTCGACGAACCCGTTCTCACCATGACTTTTGGGGTCAACACGTCGCCGTATGCCGGCCGTGAAGGTCGCTTCCTGACCAGCCGCCACATCCGGGAACGGCTAAACAAAGAAGTGCTTGGTAACGTCTCCATCAAATTGGGCGACACCGATTCTCCCGACGTCATGGAGGTTGCCGGGCGAGGCGAACTGCAGCTCGCAGTGCTCATCGAGTCGATGCGTCGTGAAGGGTACGAGTTGCAGGTCAGCCGGCCCGAGGTCGTTACCAAAGAGATCGACGGGAAGCGTCACGAACCGGTCGAGGAAGGTGTCTGCGACGTTCCCGACGAGCATGTAGGAACCGTCACACAAGCACTTGCACCACGCAAGGGCCGCGTTACCGACCTTCGTCCTGGTGATACTGGCCGCACAATCGTCACCTTCGAGGCCCCGTCTCGTGGGCTCATTGGTTTTCGTTCAATGTTGTTGTCGGCCACCCGAGGCACGGCGCTTCTTCACCAGCATCATGCCGGTTGGGCTACCTGGTTCGGAGAACTGCCAACGCGCGCCGGTGGTGCCATGATCTCGGATCGCATGGGCGATACCACCGCCTACGCTCTCGACAACCTGCAGGCCCGCGGTGAGTTCTTTTTGCACCCGGGAACCGCAGTGTACGAGGGTATGGTCATCGGCGAAAACGGCCGAGACGACGAGATGGTTGTCAACGTCTGCCGGGCGAAAGAAAAGAACAACATCCGAACGCACTCCCACGACGATGGTGTGAAGCTTCCTACCCCGCGAATCCATACGCTTGAAACGGCAATTGAGTTCATTGCCGACGATGAACTGGTGGAAGTTACCCCCCAGTCCATTCGTATCCGCAAGCGAATCCTTGCCGACAACGATCGTCGCCGGAACAACAAGAAGAACTAGCTCGGCCGGGGCCGCACGGCCGGGTGAGGCAACCTCACCCGGTTTCGGCCCCGGAGCTGATTGGCAAGCAATTCGTAGACCGGCCCGCTCGTCATCTCGATGAGCTCGTCTTTCAGGTACCGGTAGGTTGGTTCGCGCCCGACAAAAGCCTCGGGGTCCTGTGTGCACCACCAATGGAAATCCTGGCCACCTTCGCCCCAATCTCGGCGCTTCCACTCGCGAACGATGCTGGTCACGTGCCCGTTGTCGTCGGTGTGTTCTTGCAGCCGAAGCGGTAGCTGCCAGCACACGTCGGGTTTCCAATCAAGAGGGCGTTCACCTGCTTCCAATGCGGCGCTATGGAGCGAACAGCCGGCTCCGGATGCGAACCCGGGTCGATTGAGAAAGATGCACGCGCCGTCGATCACACGTGTAGTTCGGGTGCCGTCGACGTCAATAACGATGACGCCGGTGGCTCGGCCGTCACGGCGGTACTGCCAATGGTGCGGTTCGAGCCGCTCGACCGCTGCCTGGAACTGAGCGACATCGTCGTCGTCGATGAAATGGGCCCCGAAACTGCAACATCCCTCCTGTAGTTCGGGTGTAGCTTCGAGATGAACGCCTTGGCACCCACTGCCGAAGATGCAGCGCCAGTTCGACATCAGAAACGTAGCGTCGAACATCCACGTTCGATCATCGTCGGGGTCTTCGAACGAGACCCATTCATGCAGGTCGAGCGCGTCAGCCACGGGCTGCGACGTTAGTCCCTCTACGGCAGCGACGACGAAGGTAGGGCACTAGTGTCGGCTCCAGTGAGACCAGTTGCGCCTACTGCCTTGATTGCAGAGTTGACCACCGCACTGTCGCCCGACCGCGTGCGCACATCGGTGACCGAGTTGGAGATTTACCGACGAGATGCCTCGAATATCGAGGGCTCGGCGGGCATTGTCTGCTTCCCGACGACAACAGTCGAAGTGCAGGCATGTGTACGTGCCTCAGTTCGCCATGGGTGGCCCTTCGTCGCCCGTGGCTCGGGCACTGGGCTAGCGGGCGGGGCCACCCCCCTCGATGGAGCGCTAGTCATCTCGACCACGAAGATGAACCGCATTCTCTCGATTGACACCGACGAGCGGATGGCATGGGTCGAACCCGGGGTCATAAATCTCGATCTCTCGCGAGTGACGAGCCGCCACGGCCTTCATTTCGCGCCCGATCCATCGAGCCAACAGAGCTGTTCAATCGGTGGAAATGTGGCCAACAACTCCGGTGGTCCGCATTGCCTAGCTGAAGGAGTGACCAATAGTCACATTTTGGCGCTAGAAGTTGTTCTACCTGATGGCGAGATCGTCATGCTCGGCGGACTTGAACCCGAGTGCGATGCATACGACCTTCGAGGTGTGTTCGTTGGTAGCGAAGGCATGTTCGGCATCGCTACCCGAATAGCAGTTCGCCTCACACCGAATCCTCCGGCGGTGAAGACGTTGCTCATGGCATTTGCCGATACGGGTGACGGTGCTCGAACCGTGAGCGCGATTATTGCTGCCGGCATGCTGCCCGCTGCGCTCGAAATGATGGATGCGCCCATCACACGAGCGGTGGAAGACTTTGTGCATGCTGGTTTCCCGTTGGATGCAGCAGCGATTCTCATTGTCGAGCTTGACGGTCAGGCTCATGCCGTCGAGGCCGATGCCCAACGAGCGGCCGACGTTGGTTGGACTCATGGGGCGACCTCGGTGCGAATTGCTGCCAACGAAGCCGAACGAGCGCTTATCTGGAAGGGCCGAAAGAACGCCTTCGGAGCCATTGCTCGCATCAAACCGAACTATTATCTTCACGACACCGTGGTTCCGCGGGCCAAACTTGTCGATGTGCTCGAGCAGGTGTACGACATCGCTCGCCGTCACGACCTGATCGTCATGAATGTTTTTCACGCCGGTGATGGCAATCTTCACCCGCTGCTTGTCTTCGACAAGCGCGAACCCGGTGTTTTGGACCGTGTGCACGCGGCTGGCGAGGAAATTGTTGCCGCCAGCGTTGCGGCCGGCGGTGTGCTGTCAGGGGAACACGGCATCGGGCTGGAAAAGCGCGACTACATGAGCATGATGTTTTCGCCGGTAGACCTTGATTTGCAGGCACGTTTGCGTCAGGCCTTCGACCCGACCGGGCTCGCCAATCCCCGTAAGGTGCTACCAAGCGGTAGCCGATGCTCAGATGGCATGGTCGCTCACGGTGCCGGGTTGTGGGTATGACCGGAATCGACTTGTCGTTGTTCGCTATAGAGGTGGGGGAGTTTGGCCCCGTCTCCGTTGCCGGGTTGTCGACCAGGGGTGGTGGGGTCGAAGGCGTGCGTACCGTTGTGGCCCCGAGTGGCATTGCCTGGTACAACCCGGAGGAGATGACCGTGTGCTGCGGAGCATCAACGCCCATCAGTGAGCTGCGTGCCCGGCTATCGGAGGCCGGTCAGTTCGTCGCCTTACCCGATTTCGGTACCGTAGGCGGGGCGCTTGCCACCGCGAGCAACTCGTTGTTCCGGCTACGTCATGGTCCCATCCGCGACTCGGTCCTTCAGATTCGGCTGGTCACGGCACAGGGTGAGGTTGCGCAAGCTGGAGGCCCGACGGTGAAGAACGTCAGCGGGTTCGATCTGTGCCGCCTGCTGGTCGGATCACATGGAACGCTTGGCTTCATTGGCGAGGTAATCCTGCGAACTCGACCGTCGCTCGGTGCGGTTCGGTGGTTCACCGGAACCGATGACCCATTCGTCATTCGGCGGTCGTTGTACCGCCCGAGTTCGGTGCTGTGGGACGGCAAAACGACATGGGTTGCATTGGAAGGACACGCCTGTGACGTTGAAAGCGAGGCAAGTCGCGTGCGTCTTGAGCCGGTAGTAGGGCCGCCAAGGTTCCCGCCGATCTCGTCATGCGTTTCACCATCTGACCTGCGCTCGGTTACGTCACGCATGGCACCGACCAGCTTTGTCGCCGAACTTGGTACGGGCATTGTGCACAGTTCGGTGTTGCTTGCGCGTCCTTGCATCGACGCCTCAGTTGTAACACTGCAGCAGCGAATAAAGACCACGTTTGACCCGGAGGGTCGTCTCAATCCCGGCCGAGCGCCATGGGAGGTTCGGTGATGGACCTTGGCATTGACCCCGATGACCTTGCGTCATGTGTTGCGTGTGGATTGTGCTTGCCGCATTGCCCGACGTACCGAATCACTGGGGAGGAAGCAGTTTCGCCCCGAGGCCGTATTGCGATGATGAAGGGCGTTCAGGCCGAGGGATTGACAGTCGACTCGGTCTTTAGAGTCTCGATGGACACGTGCGTGCAGTGTCGCGGGTGTGAGGCAGCGTGTCCGTCGGGCGTTCCGTTCGGCCGTATGATCGAGGCGACCCGTTCTGCGCTGGCGCCGACGACGGTGCCATGGTGGCAACGACTCGGCTACTCGATGCTGGCGCGGCATCGATTGATTCTTGTGGGTTCGTCGGTGCTCTCGGTTGTGCAACGAGTGCGCCTGGTGCCTCGTCGGTTCGGGTTGCCGTCGATACCGGTGCGGCGTCAGCGATTACTGGCTACGGGATCGGACGTGTGGTTTTTCCCGGGTTGCGTCATGGATGCGTGGCAACGACCAGTCCATGTCGACTCGCTTTTCGTTCTGGCACGAATGGGCGTCGGTGTAGCGCTTCCCGATTCCAGCCCGTGCTGCGGAGCTTTGTCAGTTCACGCCGGGCTTACCGACCAGGCCCGCCGCTTTGCCCGACAGGTGATGGCGGGCTATCCGGGCACGAACCCGATTCTGGTGAACTCGGCCGGATGCGGAGCTGCGTTGAAGGACTATGGGCACCTGCTTGACACCGACGAAGCCCGACTCTTTAGTGCCCGCGTGCTCGATATTCATGAGTGGATTGCCGAGCATCTCGACGACTTGCCGGTTGGCCGTCAGCTGCCGGTAACGGTTGCGGTGCAAGATCCGTGTCACCTACGCCATGTCCAAAAGGCGCATTTGCCCGTGCGTGCGGTGCTCGGCCGTTACATGCAGCTCGTGGAACTCGACGACGACGGCTTGTGTTGCGGCGCGGGTGGTGCGTTTTCGACCCTCTATCCCGACATAGCCTCGACGATCCGTGAGCGCAAGCTGGGAGCGATTGAGCGGGCGGGCAAGGTTGTTGTTGCAAGCGCCAACCCCGGTTGTTCCATCCATCTGTCAGCCGCCGGAGTGATTGTGCGCCATCCACTTGAGCTGGTGGCCGAGGCGCTGCGGTCATGACATCTGCCCTTGACGCACTTCGCGAGCGACTCACGGCGATCTCCGAGGAGCTGGCTGAGCTTGCCATCGACAACCTGCGCAACCAGCTGAGGGGTAAAGATATCGGTTTCGATGAACGCCGGATCACTCGGGCGAGACGATCAATCGACAAAGCCGTGGCGCTTCTCTCTAGCGAGTTGCCCGACGAAGACCTTGCGTAGGGAGGTTATAAATCCGCTCAAAGTGGAATTTTTTGAGTCATTCGGATCACCGTAGTTGTACTCGTGGACGCGACGCGGGAAGATCCTCGATATGGAATCGTTCTCAGACATTGATGGTGCAGCCAAGCGCACGCCGGCCCGAGCATTTGATGTGGCGGCAACCACCTTTCCGATTGGCCGGCGAGGCTACGAACCATCGCAGGTAACCTGGTTCCTGCAGGGAATTGCTGAGGATCTCGCCGATCATGAGCGCCGAAACAAAGAATTGGCTGATGAGCTCACGCTCGTTCGCCGCGAACTCGACGTGGCAGGACGCATTGACGAGTCGACCGTTGCTCAGTTTCTGGGCGAGGAGAGTGCCCGGCTCCTGACGGCGGCCCGCGACACCGCGAACGACCTCGCCCAGCGCGCCGAAGGCAAAGCAGCGGCAGTTTTGGCGGCGGCCGAGGCCGAAGCGGCCAAGCTTCGTCGCGATGCCGAGATCGACACGAACCGTCAACGCAAGGAATCTGAAGCTCGATCACTTGCTACCGTTGAAGAAGCAGATGAACGCTCTTCCAAGGTCATTGGCGATGCCGAGGCCCAACGTCGCCGAGTATTGGTCGATCTTGCCCGGAGGCGAGATCAGGCATCGGCACAGATCCAATCGCTCATGGTTGGCCGCGACAGCCTGACCCTGACGTTACGCAACATCGAGGCCGACGTTCGGGCCATGACTTCTGACCTTGAGGACTTCACGTTGCAGCCGGCGGCGTTTGTGAACCTGACTCCAGAGATACTGGATGAGGTAGTCAACGATCCGGCGGCAAGCAGCACTATTAGTCGAGGTCGTTCAGGGCGTTAATAAGCTGACGAAGCCTGCCGTGAGCTTGCCGGTTGAACCGTAAGCGAATTCGGGGAAGGTCAATGTTGTCGGCGTCGGCGACTTCCCCTGCGTGAGCCGAAGCGAGAACAATTGATCCTGATACGCACAGGTCGGCAAATCGGCGATTCAGGTCCGTTAGTTGCGCAACGGTAGGAGCCGAAAGTAGCCGTATATACAGCCAGTCGCCGACATAGCGAACGGAATGGTAACGCCGGTAGAAATGGCGGATGTAACGCAGCGCCTCGACCGGATCTTCAGTTATGGCGTACAAATCAGTGTCTTGTTTCGAGGCGTAGCCGTTGTCGATGACCTGGGTAGTTACGAACTCGTGGACGCGGTCCCAGTAGGCGTAGCCGGGCACCTCTAAGAACACGATCGGAACCGGGGCACCCTTGCCAGTTTGGGTGAGCGTGATGAGTTCGAAGGTTTCGTCCAGGGTGCCGAACCCGCCCGGCATTGACACGAACGCTTGCGACTCTTTCATCAACATGAGCTTTCGTGTGAAAAAGTACTTCATGGAGACGAGTTTGCCATCGCCGGCGATGACCGAGTTCGCGCCCTGTTCGAACGGCAAGCGGATGTTTACGCCGAATGATCGTTCGCGACCAGCTCCCTCCATGGCGGCGTGCATGATGCCCGGGCCCGCCCCGGTAACAATCATCCATCCGTCGTCGGCGAGCAGCCTGGAGACGGTGCGCGCCTGGTCATACAAGGGATCGTGGCTAGCGGTGCGAGCGGAACCGAACACCGTTACCTTGCGTTGGCCCCGGTAAGGGGCGAAGGCGCTAAACGCCTCACGCATTTCTCGGAGGGCAGCGGAGGCAATCTTCAAGTCGAGCGTCGCCGGTTGGTCGCGAACGAGGCCGATGGCGGCGGTCAGCAGCTCACGAGCCAGGCGGGGATTGGCCGACGCATTCAGAGCGTTGCTCAGATCATTCGCTAGGGATTCCAAAGGTTGGTTCATTCGACCCATTCTCTGTGAGATTCTCGCCACTTATAGTGCTCATATAAGCAAAGTTGACGGTCGGTCCGCTCGAAGCTTTGCTGGGTGTCAGTCTGCCCCCCGACTGACGCCCCCATATCGCGGGAACCAAAGGTCCGACGGCGGAGTCGGAACGTTGCTCCGGTTGGCGTAGGAAACTACGACAGCCGGAGCAACGCAATTTTAGGGCCTGAGTTCGTTGGCGCGAGTGTCGAGTGCCCCAAGCAATTCGTCGAAGCTCTGTATAAACGATGCGACACCCGCTCCCTCGAGCTTGTCGGCAACCTGGTCCAAGTCGACACCAAGGCGACTCAGCGCTGCCCAATCACAATCGGTGCTCGACGCATCGCGAACGGCGGCGTGGGACAATGTGCCGTGATCGGCGAATGCCTGCAACGTGGCTTCAGGCAGGGTATTGACCGTCTCGGCGCCGATGAGTTCGTCGACATACAGGGTGTCGGGATAGGCCGGGTTCTTGGTGCCCGTTGATGCCCACAAGGGTCGCTGCGGGCGGGCGCCGCGAGCAGCCAGCGCCTGCCAACGGGCACCCGAGAACGTCTGTCGGAACAGTCGGTAGGCGAGTTTGCCCTGAGCGACCGCAGCCTTTCCGCACATCGCAAGGGCTTCGTCGGTGCCGATGGCGGTGAGGCGGGCGTCGACTTCGACATCGACTCGGCTGATGAAGAATGAGGCCACGCTTGACACCCGGGCAATAGATCCGTCGAGAGCTTCCAGACCGCCGAGGTAGGCCTCCATCACGTCGGCGTATCGGTCAAGACCAAAGATCAAGGTGACATTGATGTTGATGCCTTCGCTGATGAGCTGGCGAATGGCAGGCACCCCTGCTGCGGTCGCCGGTACCTTCACCATCAGATTGGGACGATCGATGCGTTTCCACAAGACGCGCGCCGCCTCGATAGTGCCTTGCGTATCGTGCGCCAGATTGGGTGCAACCTCGACACTGACGTAGCCATCTTCGCCGTAGGAGCTGCGATGAACGGGAGCAAACACGTCGAGAGCGCCCAGGATATCGGCGGTTACGAGCGACCAGTAATGATCGAGTGTGGAACCAGGCCCCCGCACGAGTTCCCGAAACTGGTCATCGTATGCAGCTGATCCTTGGATGGCCTTCTGGAAAATCGTGGGATTCGACGTCAGCCCGCGCACGCCGGCATCTCGAAGGCGGGCAAGTTCGCCTGACGTGAGGTAGTCGCGTTTCAAATTGTCGAGCCATGGGCTTTGGCCGTAAACAGTGTGCAGAGTCGTGAGGCGTTCCATGGGGACCAGTCTTATCGAGACGCAAGCAGCTTGGTGCTCGTACGGACAATGTTGTCGACGTTGATCCCGAGTTTTTGAAGCACGACGTCGCCCGGGGCACTCGCTCCGAAACGATCGACACCGATGGACGCGTCGGCGTATCGTTCCCAGCCGAGCGTTGTGCCCGCCTCGACCGACAGGACGGGAATACCCGCAGGGAATACCTTGCGCCGCACTGCTGCCGGTTGCGATTCGAACCGATCCCATGATGGCATCGAAACAACGCGTGCTCGAATGCCTTTTGCCGCAAGGGCATCGACCGCTTCGACGCAGAGCGCAACCTCGCTGCCCGAGGCTACGACAATGAGATCGGGTTTCGCCGTAGGCACCACGACGCCAGCACCGGCCTCAACCGCCGAGCCGTCGGTGACTACCCGAATCGCTTGGCGAGACAAGATGATGGCGGTGGGCCCGTCGTGCTCGATTGCAACGCGCCACGCCTCCGACGTTTCGTTGGCATCGGCTGGCCGAATGACCTGCAGCCCGGGAATAAGCCGGATTGACATGAGCTGCTCGACGGGCTGATGGGTCGGACCGTCCTCTCCCACGCCAACGGAATCGTGGCTGAACACGTAGATTGCTTGGGCTTGGGACACGGCCGCGAGTCGCAAGCTTGGACGCAGGTAATCACTGAAAACAAAGAATGTCGCACCAATGGGGCGCACGCCGCCATGCAACGCCATACCGTTGATGGCCGCACCCATGGCGTGCTCGCGGATACCGAAATACACCTGTGTACCACCGGGCTCGGCTCGTGACAGCGCAGTAGCGCCGGCGACCTTCACCCCGTTGTTGCCGGTGAGGTCAGCGGACCCGCACATGAGCCCGGGCAAAGCGTCTGCGGTAGCTTGAATAGCGTTCTGCAAGGCCGATCTGGTGGCGACCATTGTTCCTGCGGCAGTACGAGGGAGTGCCTTGGCCCAACCCTTGGGAGCGTCGCCCCAAGCGACGTTCCAGGCGGCTTTGTCACCCTTCCAACTGTCGAACCGCTTCTGCCAGGCCGCCCGTGCTGTTGCGCCACGTTTGGCGACGGCTAGCCGGAACGGGTCGACAAGGTCGGCCGGAGCGAAGAACATTGCATCACTCGGCAGGCCGAGAAGTGCTTTAGTTGCAGCAACGTCGGCGGCCGTGAATGGGTTGCCGTGAGCCTCGTGGCGGTCGGTCCAGGTCGGTGACGGAAAACCGATTCGGCTTTCCAGGATGAGCAGCGATGGGCGATCGGTGACGGCTTTTGCCCGAAGCAGCGCGGCCTCGATTGCTGCGGGGTCATCGGCGACGGCCCCGGCACGCTCAACATGCCAGCCGTAGGCGCTAAAGCGGGCGGCTGCATCGTCGGAACACGACAATGTGGTGTGTCCATCGATCGTGATGCCGTTGTCGTCGAAAATGACATTGAGATGGCCCAAGCCCAGGTGTCCGGCAAGAGATGCGGCCTCGTGGCTGATGCCTTCCATCAGGCAGCCGTCGCCAGCAACGACCCAGGTGTGGTGGTTCATTACCTTGTCACCAAATCGGGTACGTAGCTGCTGCTCGGCAAGGGCGAACCCGACGGCGTTTGCGAGGCCCTGACCGAGAGGGCCAGTCGTTACCTCGATACCATCGGTGTGATGCACCTCGGGATGGCCAGGGGTACGAGACCCCCACTGGCGGAACGCTTTCAAATCTTTGATGGATACGTCGTATCCGCTGACGTGCAGCGTCGAGTACAACAGGATCGAAGCGTGACCATTCGAC
This sequence comes from Actinomycetes bacterium, assembly GCA_031415695.1. GTDB lineage: Bacteria > Actinomycetota > Acidimicrobiia > Acidimicrobiales > Ilumatobacteraceae > JANOSH01. The sequence goes on along the minus strand of JANOSH010000047.1, from coordinate 429,897 downwards.
AAAACGAAGCGGTCTCGATCCACCCAGTGCGGGTCGGCTGGGTCGTGCTTCATCACCCGACCGAACAGCACGGCGGCGAGAGGAGCCAATGCCAACGCGGTGCCCTGATGGCCTGATTTTGCGGCTAGCGGTCCGTCGAGTGACAGCCCACGAATAACGCTAATGATCTTGTGCTCATGCTTTGGGTTCATACGGTCCCTCACGGTAGCGGGCCAACAGCCAGGTCACTGTTGCTACTCGGCGATTAGGGACTGTCGTTGAAGAGCGCCAGAGACGCGGTGAAGCCATGGAGAGCGTTGCGTTGGCCCACTGGACCAAATTCTCCGGCGCTGAACATTCCCGCCACCGATGGTCGGCGAGGGCCAGCACACTGAAGCACGTCGTCGATGATGACGGCGTCGTGATGCGGGTTACCGAACATTGCCGAGCCGCGCCCGGTACACGTGAACACCAGGACACCGTCGGCCGACCTTCCCAGCAGTTGCTCGGCCAGATCATCACCGGCGGTCGCCGGATCACGTACTTGGAACTGGACAGTGGACCCTACTGCGACCTCGGCTCCGAGCGCTACGGCACCATTTGTCTTGTCGGCCCCGAGCACCGCTCGAATGAGGAAATCTCCGCGGGCAAAGTCGAGCTGATGCTCGTTGACGACAATGCCGCAGTGCAAACCGCGGGAGGCCAGGATCCGGTCGTCAGGATTCAGCCCGTCGACCACCGCCATGAGACGGTCGAGCGCAGGTTGCCCGCCGAGCTCGTACACCACATTTCGCTCGCTTCTCGTGACCATCCACGGCGTACCAATTGGCCGGCAGCCATGGGCCACGACGGTGGCAGACGGAAACGCGATTGGAACTGCAAGCGCTCCGCTATCGACGATGAGGTCGCCGAGAGCAAGCCGATTACCTCCCGGGCCACGGGCGGCAGACGCCAGACCTCCGATCACTCGAGTTCTGGGTCGAATATCGCAGAGTTGACTGAAAAAGCTATCGATCGGGAACGAGTAGGGGTCGGCGAACACGAGCAGCCAAGTGTCCTGGTCGGTTGAAAGCGACTCGACCAGCGCGCCTAATCCATCGACGCTGTCGACGCCACGTGCGCGCAGATGAAACCCGAACGACGCAATTGGTTTGTCGAACCGCGCCGTCCAGAGAACCACGGCCGCTTGGTCTTCGACGCCGACGCCATCGCACAACACGCCCGAGGCTGTAACCCCCAAGAACATGCTGGGCTCCACGAGTGTTCGGACTGTCGCGCACAGATCAGAAAACGCACCAACAACCGGTGCCGTGACAAACAAAATTGCTAGGTCCGGTCGTGGCCCAACGGCGTCGAGGACCTGGCCGATTACCTCTCCGGCAGCCGTAGTCGCCACCGGGTGAACCGACAGAGCGCTGGCAAACGGCATGCGCTAGGCCGGAGGTGCGACCGGCGGCAGCAGCGTGAATGGCACAAGATGCCAAGGTCCCTGACCGATTCGACAGTGAGCGAAAATTTGTTCGTACTGGGTGAACTCGAGTTCACCCCGCACTAACCGGTACGTGAACTTACCCGGCTCGACAGTGAAAGGGCTGACATTTCGGGCAAACTGCTCGCTATCGGGCTGAGGTCCGCGCCGGAACACGACTTCAAAGATCCCTTGGCCAGGTTCGTCGACAGCGCACCAGATGAGGCCGATCAGGTGCGGTGTAAGGGTCACAGGCACTGGTGAAGGGGCGGCCTGCGAAAACATCACGCCAGTGAGGTCGATACGTGTGGATGGCCCGGGAGCCTGGCGCATGTTGAACTCATCGACGAAGAGTGCGGAGACAATTTGCATACAAGTGAGACGGTAGCAGCAGCTCGCAGAGCACAGCGGACCTCGCCTACGTTGTCACGATGGCATATGGACGATCCGACCGATACCTTGCGCTCCCGCCCAGCCGAGCCGAAAAGTGGGCAGGGTTTGGGAAGTGGCCGATCACCTATTTTCCCGCACTTGTGGGGCTTGTCGTCGAGGACGTACGAATTGATTACTGTCGGATGCGACTTGCCTGGCGAGTCGAGATTTCCCAGCCCGCCGGCGTTGCTCATGGTGGTGCAATCGCGTCGCTGATTGATTCGGTGGTGGTGCCAGCGATTGGCGGTGGGTACGACGAGGAAGTTGGGTTTTCGACCATCACGTTGTCGGTGCAGTACCGCAGCGCATTACGGGGTGAAGATGCCATCGCCGAGGGGTGGGTATCCCAACGCGGCCGGTCGATGCTCTTTTGTGATGTCGAGGTCCGAGGCGCGCAGTCTGGACGGGTGATCGCCACCGGGCAGCCGGTGTACAAGCTCGTTTCGCGGGTACCCTGACACCGTGACGTTGTCAGTACCTTGGTCCGACCAGCGCGCTCGGGGCATGCTCTGAGACCGGTGGGCGCGCTTGTAGCGGCCACGGTCGGCACTGCCCTGACTGTCGGCGCCTGGAAGCTCGATGAGGTGTCGAGTCGGGCGATTCCGCGCTCGCTGGCGAGTTCCTCCCGGCTGCCAACACCTCTATCGACACCGATTTTGTCGTTGCGTCGTTCACCGCAACAGATCACCTCGCTACTGTCGACATCGCAGGTCACCGAGCAACTCGCCCAGGTGGCAACTGCCATTCCGCAAGGCAGTTGCCTGTTCGCTGTGGCCGACGGCCGGGTTGTTGCCGCTGTCTCGCCCGACAGCGCAGTTGTGCCGGCGTCGAGCCAGAAGATCATTACCGCTGCGGTGGCGCTCGAGGTGTTGGGTAGTGAATTCCGCTTCGAAACCAAACTTCTTGGTGTTGTGTCACAAGGAACAGTGATCGGTGACCTCACAGTGCTCGGCTCCGGAGACCCACTACTTTCGACGGCGAAATACCGCACCAACAGCGAGGCCATGATGCATTATGCGCCGACGCCGTTTACGAACGTCGAAGATTTGGTGGCCTCGGTTCGGGCAGCCGGAATCACCTCGATTGGTGGTCGCATCGTCGTTGACGACTCGAGATTCGATGCCGAACGGCGGGTGGCGACATGGGCACCTGGCCAGGTGACTCCCATCGGTGCCTTAGTCATCGACGACAGCCAAATCGGTGGTGGAGGGCGCGGCTACGCAACTGATCCCGGATTGTCGGCGGGTGAGGTCATTAAGACCCAGTTCCTAGCCGAGGGGATACGCGTTGGCGGAGGTGTCGTGCGGGGGAGCGCGCAACCAACCGACACGGTGCTCGCAAGCATCAAGTCGGCGCCGCTGCGAGAGGTGCTCGCCGAAACGCTTACGCGAAGCGACAACGACTCAGCTGAGATGGTTCACCGTGAGCTCGGTGCGAAGCGGTCACTGCCAGGCTCGCGAGCCGGGGGTAACGCTGTCATTGCCGAGACGCTTACGGCGTGGGGTGTGCCGACGGCCGGAACAGTAGTGGTCGACGGTTCGGGCCTTGATGCGAGCAATAGGTCGACCTGTCGAACGCTTGCTGGAGTACTGGAGCATGTTGGACCGGCGAGCGATCTCGCAGCCGGCCTACCTCGTCCTGGTCGGCCTGGCACGCTTGCCGACGTGGCGTTTGGGCCGGTTGCGCGTGAGCGGCTTGCGGCCAAGACGGGCACACTGTTGTCCGAAACCGTGAAGGCACTTGTGGGGTTCGTCCGGACCGACGACGGGCGAGCGGTGTCCTTTGCCGTGGTGCTCAATGCTCCCGACGCCGCTCAACGTTTCGCGGCCTTGTGGTTGCGGCTAGGAGATGCGATGGTCGTGTATCCAACACCGGTGGATCTGGCCGCTTTTGGTCCAGTCGTCGCACGAGGTTGATGCATGGCAGTTATGGCGATGTTCCCACTCGGCCTGGTCCTCTACCCGGGGTCTATCTTGCCGCTACACATTTTCGAGCCTCGCTTTAGAGCCTTGGCCGAGCAGTGCCTTGCCGGAGACCAGCGATTTGGTGTTGTGTTGATCGAACGTGGCTACGAGGTCGGTGGCGGCGACGAGCGCTCTACGGTGGGTACCGTGGCCAAAATCATCGGAGCTGGCCGGTTTCCTGACGGTCGCTATGCACTCGAAACCATTGGCGTGCAACGCATCCGGGTGACTGCTTGGCTTCCCGACAACCCGTTTCCTCGAGCTGACGTCGAGGAGTGGCCCGACGAGTACAGCGAGCTGTCGGTTCTTGAGGTGGCGGCGGCGCAGACGGCCGAGAAGTTGAGACGAGTTCTGGACCGAGCCGGGCGTGCCGGGCACGATGTTGCGCCTGCCACCGTCGAGTTGCCCGACGACCCGTTAGCAGCGTCATATGCCATGGCCGCGGTCGCGCCGTTGGCGACACCCGACCAGCAACGCCTCTTGAAAGCTGCCGGCCCGCTCGATCGGCTAGCCCAGTTGGGGGTTCTACTCGACGGCTACGGCGAGATTCTCGCCCTCGAAATGTAGCGGTGGAGGCAGACAGCGTGTCGCGCGTGTAAGAGTAGGGGTGTGGCAAATCCCCTTCGACGAGGCGGCGACCCCGTCGGTGACATCGTTCAAACCGCGAAGGCGTACGTCAAGCAGGAAACGATCGACCCGCTCAAAAGTATTGGTCGTTACGTGGCGTACGGCACCATCGGCGCCGTCTCGCTTGGTATCGGAACGCTGCTTGGAATGCTTGCACTGCTTCGCTTCCTGCAGTACTACATGCATGGGGCTATGTCGTGGGCACCCTATCTGCTGACGGTGGTTGCTGGTCTGCTTGTCGCAGGTCTCGCGGTGTCGCGAGCCAGGGCGAAGAGTTCGTAAGCCAACCGCGAGGGTTAGGCTCTGAAGGTGAGTTCCGAGCGCATCTCCCTGAACGATATTGAGTCCAAGATCCGCACCCTGCAAGGTGGTGTCAAAAGTGAAGTAGCGGATCGTAAACAACAGGTGGTGGCCATTGCCGGCGGTATTGGTTTGGTGTTGCTTATCCTGGCGTACCTTTTTGGGCGTCGCAGTGGAAGACGCAAGACCACGCTGGTCGAGATTCGTCGATCGTAATGGGATTGTCGAAGAGGCTTCGCCGTGCGGCCACGATTCGAGGTGTGCTTGGCGGTAACCGACTGTGGTTGGTCGTGGCCGTGACGTCGTGGCTGTTTCGCAAGCTGAAGAGTTCTGGTGCGCCCAAGGCCGAGTACCACTCGGTACAACTCAAGCCCGGTGAGGATCTCATTATCTCCGCACGATCATCTAAGAAGCGTCGCTCGTCATGAAGGTTCTGCTGAGAAATCCTCGACGTGAAGTCGAGATGGCTGGTGCCATGCGCGTGTCGGCACTTATCGCCCGACTCGGCCTCAACCGAGAGTCCTTCCTAGTCATTCGAAATGGCGAACTTGTTCCGGGCGACTTGCTGCTCGACGCTAACGACGAGGTCGAAGTTCGTCCGGTCATTTCTGGTGGTGCACTATGAAGTGTCGTGTTTGCCGAGGGCCGGCAGTCATCGATCTTCCTCGGCACAACGCCAATTTCTGCACCGAGCACTTCGTCAAATTCTGTCATGATCAGGTGATTCGGGCCATCAAGGACTACCGAATGCTCGAACCGGGTGATCGGGTTCTCATGGCGGTGTCGGGTGGCAAGGACAGTTTGGCTGCGTGGTCAATCCTTCGAGAACTCGGCTACGACGTCGACGGTTTGTACATCGGGTTGGGCATCGAGGGATACTCCGACGTGTCGCGGGTTTTTGTCGACGAGTTCGCCACGGCACGAGGATTGAAACTTCGAGTCATCGACTTGCCGTCGGAACACGGTTTCGACGTACCTACTGCTGCCGCGGCGGTACGCAAAGTGCCGTGCGCCGCGTGTGGAACCAGTAAGCGTCATCTTTTCGATGAAGCGGCTCGCGACGGTAGGTACGACGCTGTCGCAACCGGACACAATCTCGACGACGAGGCCGCCGTTTTGTTCGGCAACGTTTTGCACTGGGATGTCGACTATTTGGCCCGCCAACGACCGGTGCTTGAAGCCGTCGATGGTTTTCCTCGCAAGGTGAAGCCACTGGTGCGCCTGACCGAGCGCGAGATGGCGGCCTATTGCGTGGTGACGGGCATCGACTACCAGGTCGACGAATGTCCTATGTCGGTGGGAAATCGTCACCTCGGCTACAAAGATGCTCTCAACGCCATCGAACAGCGTTCACCCGGCAGCAAGGCGGCTTTCTATGTGGGCTTTCAGTCACGAATTGCACCGCTGGTGCAAGAAGCTGCCGCCGCCGACCGGCCCGAAATGGTTCCGTGTAGCAACTGCGCAGCGCCCACGACCGCACCGGTCGACCCCGGTGCCGGGTTCCCAATCTGCGGGTTCTGCCGGATGGCCGACAAGGCTCGTGATCACGTTCCCGTGTCGGTTCGACCCACACGAAAGCGCCACTAGGTGCGGTACTTTGCGGTCGGTGATCGAGTCCACCTAGTCGACTCTCGCAAGCGCCATTATCTGTTGACCCTTGAGGTAGGTGCCGAGTTTCACACGCATGTTGGTTTCTTCGGGCACGACGCACTCATTGGCCAGCCCGAGGGAACCACACTTGCGCTTGGACGCGGTATGACCTACACGGCACTGCACCCAACATTGGAAGATTTCGTTCTCAAAATGCCACGTGGCGCTCAAGTGATCTACCCCAAAGATCTCGGGCCAATTCTGATGCTGGCCGATATTTTCCCTGGCTGTCGGGTTCTCGAGAGCGGCGTGGGGTCCGGTGCATTGTCGAGCACTATGTTGCGCGCTGGCGCATCGATTGTTGGGTACGAACTACGCGAGGATTTTGCCAACAACGCGCGGAACAATGTGGCGGCCTTTTGCGGCGATGTCGGAGATCGATATCGGATCGAGATGCGTGACTGCTACGACGGCATCGACGAAACTGATCTCGATCGGGTGATCCTCGACCTACCCGAGCCATGGCATGTGATTCCCCATGCCGAGAAGGCGTTGCATCCGGGTGGAATTGTGCTTGCCTACACGCCAAGTATCACCCAGGCTGCACAGGTTCGTGAGGCCATGACTGGGTCGGGCTGGATCCTCACTCGCACGCTCGAGGTGTTGAACCGAACCTGGCATATCGAGGGTCAGTCGGTCCGACCCGACCACCGAATGGTGGCTCACACCGGGTTTCTCACTACCGGTCGGTGGATCGGCACACGCGCAGAAGCGGCGTCCCAAGACGCCGCTCCTGACAAGTAGGAAGCCCCGCTAGCCGAGCATTCTTAGCGGCTTGTAGCCTACGGCTCGATGAAGATGCATTCGCCGGGGCATTCCTCGGCCGACTCGATTACGCCGTCGAGTTCGTTGTCAGGAATGTTGGCCATGCCTTCGGCACCCTGTGGATTGCCCTTTGCCGTTGCATAGACCTTCGCACCTTCGCGCACGTAGGCGAGGCCATCGTCTAGGAGCGTGAAAACATTGGGTGAGATCTCCTCGCAGAGACCGTCGCCGGTGCAGAGGTCTTGGTCAATCCAAACTTTCATGGGGTTCGCTCCTGAGATTCTGGGCGTCGTGTGCCTATATGAAATTACACGGCCAAAGCCGCGTAAACAACCTTCACTGCCAAACCCGACCAGATCTCCTGCCAACTCCCTGCCAAAGTTGGCATGCGTTTAAGAGGCTCGCCGTGTAGCTTCACCACTACGTACTGCTGGTCGTGCCAGTCTGGAACGAGGAGGGTTTCGAATGTCCGATCGCATGACGAGCGCGGAATACGAACGGCGCCTGTCGTCGTACTCGGAGGAAATGGCAGATTTGCGCGAGCAGTCCAAGGCCCTCGAGGAAGAATTGGTCGCTATTCGCCGCAAGCTGTCCGAGGTCCCTAAGCGCGTCCGCACGCTCGAAGAGCGACTTTTGGAGTCCAAAGGCAACCTGGCTCAAGCGGTCTCGCAGAACGAGAAGCTCAGCTATACGTTGCGCGAGGCCCGCGAACACATTGCCCACCTGCGTGACGAGGTCGACAAGCTCAGTCAGCCCCCCTCGGCGTATGGCGTTGTTGTCGGCAAGAACGACGACGAAACAATCGACGTCTTGTCGAGCGGCCGCAAGATGCGGGTTGCGGTGCACCCCGACATTGCACTCGACTCCCTTCACACGGGTGACGAAGTAGTGCTAAACGAAAGCTTCGCCGTCATTTTGGCTCGTCATACCGACGGCCAAGGCGAGATCGTCACCGTTCGTGACGTTCTCGATGATGGCCGACGCGTTGTGGTAGTGGGCCGAGCCGACGAGGAGCGGGTGTGCGAGCTCGCCGAAGTGCTCGACGGTGTGCGGTTACGATCCGGCGACACGTTGCTCATGGATGCCAGGTCGGGCTTGCTCATGGAACGGCTTCCTCGACCCGAGGTGGAAGATTTGTTGCTCGAAGAAGTTCCCGACGTGTCGTACGACGACGTTGGCGGACTCGATGGACAGATTGAACAAATTGCCGACGCTGTCGAGCTCCCATACCTGTACGCCGACTTGTTTGCCGAGCACAAACTTCCGGCACCGAAGGGCATCTTGTTATACGGCCCTCCAGGCTGCGGCAAGACGCTGATTGCCAAGGCAGTGGCTAACAGCCTGGCCAAGAAAGTTGCCGACAAGATGGGCGAAGGAAAGGGGCGCAGCTACTTTATCAATATCAAGGGTCCCGAGCTCCTGAATAAGTACGTTGGCGAAACCGAACGCCAAATTCGGTTGGTGTTCCAACGAGCCAGAGAAAAAAGCGAAGAGGGCTGGCCGGTCATCGTGTTCTTCGACGAGATGGATTCGATGTTCCGCACCCGAGGTACCGGTGTCAGCTCCGACATGGAATCCACCATCGTTCCTCAGCTGCTGGCCGAGATCGATGGTGTCGAGGGATTGCGAAATGTCATCGTCATCGGGGCCACCAACCGCGAAGACCTGATTGATCCGGCGATTTTGCGTCCCGGTCGGCTCGACGTGAAGATCAAGATCGAACGGCCAGATGCGCATTCGGCCCGACAGATCTTTGCCCGGTACCTCACGTCCGATATTCCGCTCTCGGCGCAAGCCATCACTGACGCGGGCGGCGACGTTGGTGCCGCTATCAATGGAATGATCTCAGTCACGGTCGACGAGATGTACGCCGAGTCTGACGAGAACCGTTTCCTCGAAGTCACCTACCAAGGCGGCGAAAAAGAGGTGCTGTACTACCGAGATTTCTCCTCGGGGGCAATGATCGAAAACATCGTGCGACGAGCCAAGAAACTCGCTATCAAACGTCTGATCGCCGGCGGCGCTAAGGGTGTGAGTGTCGAGGATCTTGTCGCATCGATCCGTCAGGAGTACAAGGAACACGAAGACCTTCCCAACACCACCAACCCCGATGATTGGGCCAAGATCTCCGGCAAGAAGGGCGAACGAATCGTGTTCATTCGGACCTTAGTGAACCACGCAACGAGCGATCCGAACGGCGGCCGTTCAATCGAGCGCATGGCTACCGGCCAGTATCTCTAACCTAGGTTGGCGACATGGCGATTCCCAAAGTCTGTGGCATCGAGACCGAGTACGGCATTGTTGTCCGTGGCATGCCCGATGCGAGCCCGATTACGGCGTCATCGATTCTTGTCAACGCCTACCTTGGTGATCGGGTAGTAAGCCCCAACTGGGACTTCGAGGACGAGACCCCCGCCAATGACGCCCGCGGGTATTCGCTTGAGGACGCCATAGCTCCCGAAGTCGAGACCCATTTGGTCAACGCTGTGCTCACCAACGGCGCTCGCTTCTATGTCGACCATGCCCATCCGGAGGTGTCAACGCCCGAGTGCATCGACGCACTTGAACTACTCCGGTTTGACCGAGCAGGTGAGTTCATCATGCGGCGTGCAATGGACGAAGCCCGACGGGTTACGAGTGGCGGCGAGATTGTCGTGTACAAAAACAATTCCGATGGTAAGGGCAACAGCTACGGCTGTCACGAGAACTATCTTGTAGCGCGTCAAACCCCATTCGGGCGTCTAGCAAGTCAGATCACGCCACACTTCATTACCCGCCAGTTGTTCTGTGGTGCCGGCAAAGTTGGCGTCGAACGTCACGCCGGAGACGGGCGACACGTCGATTTTCAGATCAGCCAACGAGCCGACTTCTTTGAGGAGGAGGTGGGTCTCGAGACCACGCTGAAACGGCCGATCGTCAATACTCGCGATGAGCCACATTGCGACGCCACCCGGTATAGGCGGCTCCATGTGATTGTCGGCGATGCAAACATGGCTCAGGTATCCACCTTCCTCAAGGTTGCCACCACGGCGATCTTGCTGGCCATGATCGAGGACGATGAGCTCGGAAATGATCTGCTCGTCGCCTCGCCGGTTCGTGACATTCAACGCATTAGTCACGATCCGCAACTTCAGGTGCAGGTGTCGCTACGAGATGGCCGAAAGCTCACGGCGTTGCAGATTCAATGGGAGCTCTATACACAGGCGCGCCGCTATCAGTCGGTACACGGATTGGACTGCGTCGGTGCGGGCTCGGGCGAACTCGCGCTCGACCTTTGGGAAACCATTCTGACCGCGTTCGATACCAATGATCGCGCCTCACTTGCTCCTCTGGTCGACTGGGTCGCCAAGGAGCGAATACTCAACGGCTACCGCGAGCGGCACAACTTGTCGTGGAACGATGCACGACTACGGGCAATGGACCTGCAGTATCACGACGTGCGACCCGACAAAAGCCTCGCTGCTCGCGTCGGTTTGCGTGAACTTGTCACCGACGAAGCCGCCACGCGGGCGATGTCAACCCCTCCGGACACGACCCGCGCCTATTTCCGAGGTAGATGTCTCGAAAAGTTTGGAGCCAGCGTGGTCTCGGCGAACTGGGACAGCTTGGTGTTTGATATCGGAAGCGAGCCGCTTCGTCGAGTGCCAATGATGGAACCACTGCGCGGAACTGCCGCGCATGTCGCTAGGTTGATTGATGAAAGCACGTCTGCCGCCGATCTTGTCCGGCGACTTGGCAGCTGAAAGGGATTTCATGCCTGAACGAACACACAAAACACGGCCCGCACCGCAACGATCCGACGAGCAAGTCGCCGAAACAACTACACCGGCGGCGCACGGCGAGAAAATCAAGGCCGAACTCGATGACCTTCTCGACGAAATCGACGGGGTGCTAGAGGAGAACGCCGAGGAATTCGTGAAGTCGTATGTTCAAAAGGGCGGGCAGTAGTCGCCCCTTGATCTCGACCAGCAACGCTTGTCGTGTCGTCACCTACAGCCCCGAGCCAAGACCAGATAGCCTGAGCGCTGTATGTCGATGCCATATTTCAAACCCGGGCAAGATCCCGGCACCAACGTCACCGAATTGCTGAAACGAACCGGACTGCGTTCTGAAATCGTGGTGAGCGGCGAACTCGCCGTTCCTCACGCCACAACGTGCGTAGCTGTCAGGTTTGTCAATGGCGTCGTGATGGCAGGTGATCGTCGAGCAACCTCGGGGAATCGCATCAGTCATCGCAGTATGGAAAAAGTCGTTCCGTCGGACCGTTACAGCGGGGTTGCGATCGCAGGAGCCGCAGGGCCAGCGATGGAGATGGTGAAGCTGTTCCAGCTACAGCTTGAGCACTACGAAAAAGTTGAAGGCGTACCGCTCTCACTCGACGGTAAAGCAAACACGCTGTCCATGATGGTGCGTGGCAACCTGCCTGCTGCGATGCAGGGCATGGTGGTCGTGCCGATCTTTGCCGGTTGGGATCAGCGCCGACGAGTAGGTCGTCTGTTCACCTACGACGTGACTGGCGGCCGTTACGAAGAGACCGAATACGTCGCTACCGGTTCGGGCAGCTTGCACGCCGGCACTGTCATCAAGCTCGGCTTTCGCGAGGAGATGACACGTGACGACGTCATCAACTTGTGCCTGCGATCACTCTGGGAAGCGGCCGACTCCGATTCCGCCACCGGCGGGCCTGACCCGCTCCGTGGCATCTATCCGACGGTGGCTGTAATCACCGCCGACGGATACGTGCCCGTCGACGATTCCGAACTCAAATCGCGCTTCGAAAGCATCGCCAACGAGGTGCGACCCCGATGAGCATGATGCCGTACGTCAGCCCCGAGCAGGTCATGAAGGATCGGGCCGATTACGCCCGAAAAGGCATCGCTCGTGGTCGAAGCCTCTGTGCGGTTGCCTATAACGACGGCATCGCCATCGTTGCCGAGAACCCGTCGAACACGCTTCGCAAGGTGAGCGAAATCTACGACCGGATTGCGTTTGCCGGAGTCGGCAAATACAACGAATTCGACCAGCTTCGTGTTGCCGGTGTTCGCGCCGCCGATCTCAAAGGCTTCCAATACAGCCGGGACGATGTCGATGCGCGTGGGCTCGCCAATCAATATGCGCAAATCCTCGGTCAAGTCTTCACCCACGAGATGAAGCCCTTGGAAGTCGAGATTCTTGTAGCCGAGGTCGGGTATGCCCTCGAGGATGATCGGCTTTTTCATGTGCTGTATGACGGCACGGTGATGGACGAAAGCCACTTTAGTGTTCTCGGCGGCGAAGCCGACGGTCTTCATGCCCGCCTCACAGCAGCCTGGCAAGCCGATATGGATCTCGGCGCTGCGGTAGGCGTCGCCGTTAGCGCTTTGGCCGGACCGGAGCGCACGCTTGGCGCCGCAGACCTCGAGGTTGCAATTCTTGCTCGCGGCTCAGGACGTCGATGCTTTGAACGGCTGAGCGACGACGTGGTCGCACCGTTTCTGGCTCGGTAACCTACCAAGCCGTCCACCAAGGCGTCCACAGACTCGGTGGCCCGTATAGGGTGCCGGGGTGGAGCGCAGAATCTACGGACTCGAGAACGAATACGGCGTCACCTGCACCCTGCGTGGGCAGCGACGCCTCAGCCCCGATGAAGTGGCGCGCTACTTGTTCCGTCGGGTGGTGAGCTGGGGACGTAGTTCCAACGTCTTTTTGTCCAATGGCGCCCGCTTGTACCTCGATGTCGGCAGTCACCCCGAGTACGCCACCCCTGAGTGCGACTCGCTATACGACCTGGTTGTTCATGACAAGGCCGGCGAACGCATCTTGGAGGAGCTGCTGACGTCCGCCGAGGACCGGCTTCGTGAGGAGGGTATCCGCGGGTCGATTTACCTGTTCCGTAACAACACCGACTCGGCCGGAAACAGCTACGGATGCCACGAGAACTATCTGACTCGTCGAGAGGATGAACTCGGCCACTACAGCGATGTTTTGATCCCATTTCTGGTGAGTCGGCAGATCTTTGCCGGTGCAGGCAAGGTTCTCCAGACAGCCCGAGGTGCAACGTATTGCATTTCACAACGGGCCGAGCACATTTGGGAAGGGGTGTCGTCGGCTACGACCCGCAGTCGACCAATCATCAACACCCGTGATGAGCCCCACGCCGACGCTGAGAAGTATCGACGGCTGCATGTGATTGTTGGTGATTCGAACATGAGCGAATACAGCACGTTTGTGAAGGTTGGTTCGGCAGCGTGTTTGTTGCGCATGCTCGAAGACCCATCGGTCGTGCTGCGTGATATGGCTCTCGAGAATCCGATTCGGGCGATTCGTGAGATCAGCCACGATCTCACCTGTCGCCGGCCTGTTCGACTGGCGAACGGTCGGGATGCATCGGCCCTCGACATTCAGCGCGAGTACCTCGATCGAGCGCTGCGCTATCGCGATACGAAAGGCTTTGCGCCCCTCGAACTCAAGGCGTTGAAGATGTGGGAGCACTGCATCTCGACCATCGAACGCGATCCGTTCGAGTTAGACCGCGAGGTCGACTGGGTGATCAAACATAAGTTGATCGAGTCGTATCGGGCCAAGAATTCGCTCACGCTGTCCGATCCGAAAGTTGCACTCATCGATCTGCAGTATCACGACATCACAAGGACTCGTGGGCTCTTCTATCTGATGCAAAACAAGGGGATGGTCGAGCGCATCTGTACCGATGCCGAAATCGACACCGCAGTCGAAGTGCCGCCGCAAACGACTCGCGCCCGTCTGCGAGGCGAGTTCATTACACGGGCCAAGGAACGCAAGCGGGACTATACGGTCGACTGGGTACATTTGAAACTCAACGATCAGGCCCAAAGAACCGTTTTGTGCAAGGACCCGTTCCGCAGCCACGACGAACGCGTCGACAAGTTGATAGCGAGCCTGTAGTGAGGTCGACTGAACGCGACGAAGCGCCGTGGAGTTGGGCCGACTGGCTCGACAACACCCCACAGCCCACCCCTCACGTTGTGGTTAGACAACGGTCGGCGAGCCGGGCGGAGCAAACTGCTCGCAATCTCGCCGAATGGGCGGCCATTCTCACGGGAGCGCTGGCCTTTGCCCTGATCCTTCGAGCCTTTGTTTTCGCGGCATTCTTCATTCCGACACCGTCGATGGTGCCAACGCTCGGCGTTGGAGATCGAGTGCTGGTCAACAAGTTGTCGTACCGGCTTCACGACATCAATCGCGGTGATGTCATCGTCTTTCACCGTCCCCCCGGCCACCCCGAACTCGAGGTCGACGACCTCATCAAGAGGGTTATTGGCCTACCGGGTGATCGTGTGGAGTTCGTGAACGGTGAGGTCCTTATCAATGGCGAACTGCTGGTCGAGCCGTATCTGCCTGCGGGTACAGTCACCGCTCAACGCAGCGATCCGGTGATCGTCGTGTCCGAGGGCAAACTGCTGGTTCTTGGCGACAACCGAGCGAATTCGTACGATGGTCGAAGCTTTGGCCTCATCGACGACACGTTGGTTGTCGGCCGAGCGATGTGGCGGGTCTGGCCGATCGACCATCTCGGACGCCTCTAGTGGCGGAGCGATGAAGTGAGCGCGTTGAGCGGTAGCGAGAGGCGCATGCAGGCCGTAGGCCGTGGCACCGTAGGTGCGGGTAGCGAACCAGCGACGCCGAAGGCAAGCTAGATGGTTGTCAGACTCGAGACCGGCGCACCCGACGCACAGTCGCTAGTCCAGCGTACCCAAAGAGTCGATCTCGCTCGGTCCATCCCTTTAGGTGTCCTCATTCCACTCGAAACCTCGGTGCTGCTCACCATTATGGTCAAGCACTTCGACGGGGGACCACTAGCCAAGGGGCTTGTTGCTGCGGCAAGTGGGTTCGGCCTTCTGGTCTCGCCGCTGCTTACCTCCGTCGCACGCCGACTGGGGTGGCGCGTGCAACGCCTCTCGGCCGTTGTTGGCATTCTTGGTTCGCTCGGATTTGCCTTGGCGGCGACCGGCCCAATGTTCGCGTTCGTCGCCGGGAGCATCATTGGAGTGGCGAGTCGAGGCAGCGTGATTCCCCTCATCACCGTCACCTACCAACGGAACTTTTCTCGCCACGATCGGGGGCGTCGCGTCGGTCGTGGATTGGCGGTCAAGGTCGCGGTGTCGGCAGTGGCGGCAGTTGCGATGGGTTCGCTGCTCAAGGGCAATCTGGGCACGTGGCGAACCGTTGTGGCCGCCGGTGTCCTTGCCAGTCTCGCCGGTGCAGTATGCGATGCCATGATGCCATCGGCACCCCTTGAGCGAGTCGCAGGAGTGCGCAACCGCCCATGGCCGCACTTCCATCTCCTCACAATTGACCGTCGGTTACGCCTAACGCTGGGGGCCTGGATGCTCATGGGTTTCGGCAATCTGATGCTGCTACCGCTTCGCGTTGAGTATCTTGCCCAACCGAAATACGGTGTTAACGCCGACGCAGCCAAGATCATTGCGCTTACGGTGGCGGTTCCGGCCGTGGTTCGATTGGCGTTGCTGCCTTTCTTCGGGTCGCTGTTCGACCGGTTGTCCTTCTTCTCGGCGCGAATCGTGGTCAATCTGCTGTTCGCGTTGTATGTGGCCGCGTTCTTTACCGGTACCAGCGATACGGGCTTGATTATCGGTGCTATAACCCTGGGTGTCGCCAATGCTGGCGGTGACCTGATGTGGAGCTTGTGGGTCACAAAGTTCGCGCCCGCCGATCGAGTGGCCGACTACATGAGTTTGCACACCTTTTTCACCGGTGTGCGGGCGACGCTGGCACCGTTGTTGGCCTTTGCGGTGATCGGCTACCTGCCCCTGTCGACCGTTGCGTGGCTGGCTGCTGCGCTTATGGTGGCCAGTTCGCTCGTGCTGCTCCCCGAGGCCCGTGCCGAACGCTCGGTGACCAAATAATTCGGGCTTTCCACCCGGGGTGGCGATAGTTGTTGGTGCCCGTCGCATAGCCTCGTCACCTATGTCCCAGCAGGCTCCCGACAATCGATCGTCCAGCGCGTTCCTTGAGGGGCATGGACCATCGGCGGCGTCCGGCCTGGAAGGGGCTCGGAAGCAACAGCGTCTTGGCCGTATTCGCAACGCCCGCGAATGGGTCGTTGTGGTCTCCAGTGCGCTTGCTTTGGCCCTTGTTCTTCGAGCCTTCGTGTTGGGTTCGTTCTACATCCCGTCGGGCTCGATGATCCCAACGTTGGGAATCAAGGACCGGGTGCTTGTCAACAAGCTCAGCTATCGCAAACTTGGACCAATCGGTCACGATGTTAACCGAGGTGATGTGGTGGTGTTTGCTCGGCCGCCTGGGGCGCCGTCGAACGACGGAATAAAGGACCTGATCAAGCGCGTCATTGGGCTACCCGGCGATGTTGTTGAGTTCAGCGAAGGTCGCGTGATCATCAACGGCAGGCTTCTCGAGGAGCCATATCTTGCCGAAACCGTTCAGACCTTTCCGAAATCGCTTGGACCCAAGATCGAGGTAGGGGAGGGGCAGGTGCTCGTGTTGGGCGACAACCGTGAGGATTCGCGTGACGGCAGATATTTCGGACCGATCGACACCTCGTTGATTGTTGGACGAGCCATGGTGCGGTTCTGGCCCTACGATCATCTCGGCTGGCTGTAGCCAGGGTCGACTAGACGATCTACCCAGTCTCCGAAAAGGCCGTCGAGGCCAATTCTCAACCCGGTGGCGATCGTGCGAGGGTGCTGCAGATCCCAGCCGAGGCAGTAGCGCTCGAATCGGTGGAACAGGCTCGTCAGGCCGCCGCTCCAGTCGAGGTGGTGCAAGTTGACTGCGTCGATACCGCGTTCGGCCAGCACGGCGGCTCTGCGTTCTGGGCCTTCGCGCATAGCCGCCAGCCGCGTCGAGTTGACGAGCCGTACCTGCGGAGAAATCGCTCGCCACGCAGTGAGCATCTCGATATCGGTGTGGCACAGCCACAGGCTCTCTTGGGCGAGGCCGGCGGCGTGAGCGTCGCCCACGATGACACCGAGTCCAGCGGCATCGCAAACATCAACCGACACGGGTACCCCGGCTGCAGCGGCAAGGGTGAACAGGTCTGCCGCTTTTGGAATGGTCGTCGGCAGTTCGTCGTATCGCAGGTCGCAAATGGCACGTTTACGAAGCTTGCCGCGAATCACTCCGTCGTGATCACACACGGCAACCCCGTCGGTGGTGAGCCAGATGTCGGTCTCCAACCCCGTGGCCCCTAGCCGCAACGCAAGCTCGAAGGCTTCCATCGTGTTTTGTGGCGCGTGAGCCATGGCACCTCGATGAGCGAACAGCAAAGGTGGATCGATCATGGATGCGAGCCGATCTGACACGGTTTCTAGTCTGGCAGAGGCGAGAGGTGTGCTGCTTGCGTGCGGTCAGGCGGCTCTGGTCCGTAGACTCCTGTCTTGTGTTCAACGTGACCGGTGGCGAAGTGCTGCTCATCTTGGTGGTGGCGCTTGTAGTCCTTGGCCCCGAAAAGCTTCCCGATATGATTCGTAAGGCCGCTCGCGTGTATGGCGAGGTCCGTCGAATGGCGAACGGATTCCAATCCGAGTTCAAAGATGCGTTCGAGGCTCCATTGCAAGAGTTTCGCGACACGGTCGAGATGGCAAAGTCGTCGGCAAGTGGCGAACCCAAGGCCCCAGAGTTCGACGCGTACGTTCCCGACCTCGGGTCACCCCCCGAGATTGCAACTGAGGCTCCACCCGTGGTCTCAGGGTCGTGGGATGCACCCAAGGCCGATGAACGCTCAAATCCCTGGGCAGGGATGTCGTAGTGGCCCGTTTCCGTAAGAAGCCAGCGGCTGCATCGCGGGGCGCTGTGGGCGATGTGATGTCGCTCACCCAGCATCTGTCGGAGTTGAGGCGTCGAATTGTCATTTCGGTCCTGGCTGTGGCGAGTTGTTCTGTTGGCGTTCTGGTGTTCTACGACCCGATCCTGCGCTTTCTCCAACAGCCGTACTCAAAGGTGTGCCGTAAGGAGTCCTTTGGCTGTACCGGCGACTTTCTTCTTACCGATCCGCTCAGCGGTATCGGCACGCGAATGCGCATCTCAGGTTGGGGAGGGCTGGTTTTTGCGTTGCCCATCGTCCTCTGGCAAATCTGGATGTTCGTCGTGCCAGCGTTGAAGGCAAAAGAGAAGCGATATGCCATCCCGTTTGTCGCTTCATCGGTTGTCTTGTTCGCAGCGGGCGCATCGATTGCCTATTTGACCCTCGACAAAGCGCTCGATTTCTTGATCTCGTGGGCTGGTGGCCCTTTTACCGTGTCGTTCACCGCCGACAAGTACATCCGGCTAGTGATCCTCATGATGCTGGCCTTTGGTGCCGGTTTCCTGTTTCCTGTTCTCCAGGTGTTCTTGATGTTGGCTGGTGTAGTCAATACTCGCCAGCTACTTGGATGGTGGCGTCAGGCCATTGTTGTGATCGTTGGTTTTGCGGCAGTGATCACACCGTCAGGGGACCCAATAAGCCTCTTTGCGCTAGCTGGCCCCATGTGGGTGTTCTATTTCGTAGCCATCGGCATCGGGCATCTGCTCACACGTAAACGCAACACGAACCTTCCACCAGCGTGACCCAACGCGACGAGCTGATCGCCCGTTACGCATACGGGCTCGATGGGTTCCAGCTTGAAGCGCTCGACGCTCTCGACGCCGGACAGTCGGTTCTGGTCGCCGCCCCAACCGGTTCAGGCAAGACGGTTGTTGCGGAGTATGCCGTCGCCCAAGCCGTTCGGACCGGGAGACGGGCGTTCTACACCGCACCGATCAAGGCGTTGTCGAACCAGAAATTCCACGATCTAGCCCATATCTACGGCGCGGACGAAGTCGGGCTCATCACTGGCGACAATGTCATCAACCCCGATGCACCGGTGGTTGTAATGACCACCGAAGTGCTCAGAAATATGATTTACGCCCGCTCGTCGGCGCTAGCCAATCTCGATGTCGTGGTCCTTGACGAGGTCCACTACTTGCAGGACGCCTACCGAGGGCCGGTGTGGGAAGAAGTAATCATTCACCTCCCCGCGTCGGTTCGACTGGTGTGCTTGTCGGCCACAGTGTCGAATGCCTCGGAATTGGCGGAATGGATGTCGACGGTACGCGGGCCAACCGCAGTGATCGTGGAACATCGCCGCCCGGTCACACTGCACAATTTGTATTTCATTGGTGATCGCACGGCGAATCGACTGCATCTGTTTGCAACGCTCGTCGATGGCCAACCGAACCCCGAAGCCGCCCGGGTCGACGGGGAAGCGATACGAGGCGGGCGGCGTACCGCCGTCACCGGTCGCCGGCGCCTCTATGCGCCAAGTCGTCTCGACGTCATTGAGCGGCTCGACGACGAAAGGATGCTTCCGGCGATCTATTTCATCTTTAGTCGGCGAGCGTGCGACGAGGCGGCGGCTTCCGTCCTCGACTCAGGGGCTCAACTCACCACGACCGCTGAACGCGAGCGAATACGTGACATTGCCCGACGTCGATTGGATGGCATCGACGCTCGTGACTTAACGGTGCTTGGCCACGCCCGCTTTCTCGCCGCCTTGGAAATCGGCGTTGCTGCGCATCATGCCGGGATGGTCCCGCCGTTCAAGGAAGTGGTCGAAGCATGTTTTGCCGAAGGGCTTATCAAGGTTGTTTTCGCCACCGAAACCCTGGCGGTCGGTGTCAACATGCCAGCTCGCAGTGTGGTTATCGACAAACTTACGAAGTTCACAGGTGAACACCACGCTTCGTTGACTCCGGGGGAGTACACGCAGCTGACAGGTCGTGCTGGCCGCCGAGGAATCGACGAGGTTGGCCACGCCATTGTGCTGTGGAACCCATTTGTGTCGTTCGACCAGGTGTCCACTTTGGCGTCGAGCCGTAGCTTCCATTTGGTGAGCGCATTTCGGCCCACCTACAACATGGCAGCGAACCTCATCCGCACATTCAACAGGGAACAAACCAACGCCCTGCTCTCACGGTCGTTTGCGCAATATCAGGCCGATCGGGATGTTGTCCGGCTGGCAGCACGACTCGAACGACGTCGCGATGCGCTAACCGAAGCTCGCCAGGCCGCTCACAGCCCGTTTGGCGATATCGACGAGTATCGCCATAGCGTGACACGGGCCGATCGCCGTCAGAGCGTTGCCGACGCGATCGAACCCGACAGCTTCAATAAGGCAGTTGGGGCGCTTCGGCCAGGAGACATCGTCATTATTGATCGAGGCCGCCATGCCGGCCGTGTCGCTGTGTTGAGCTCGGCGACACGACGCACTATTGGTGCCAAGGTTCGTGTCATCACTCCCCACCGCGTGCAGGTACTGTTGACCGAGGACGACTTCTCCACGGTGCCCCGGGTCGTCGGTCGTGTCACAATCCCGACTCCATTTGCACCGAATCGCCAAGCTTTTCAGCGAGAGGTTGCCCGGTCGTTGGAGCGAGCGAAAATCTCGGGCGGGTCGACTCGGACCCGTTCCGAACCCCTTACCGCACACCCTGTTACCGACGATCCGGATTTGCGTGAGCGACTCCGTTCGGCTGGTTTGGCCGATCGAATTCAACGGGAGGTCGACGAGGTATCTGCCCGCGTCGACCAAAAGAATGGGTCACTCGCGGCCGCGTTTTCTAAGGTGTTCGACCTATTGGCATCGTGGCGCGTGGTCGATGGTTGGTCATTGACTCCCGCCGGGCAGCGACTAGCACGACTGTTCAATGAGTGCGACCTGCTCATCGTCGAGGTGCTTGAGCGTGGTGTGCTCGATGGCCTCGACCCACCAACCTTGGCCGCCTTGGTTTCGGTGTTCACGTACGAGCATCGCAGCCCCGACACGCCCCCGGCACCATGGTTCCCGTCGACCGATGCTCGAAAGCGTTGGCGCTCGATTGAGGCAATAGCCCAAGAACTCGGCCGGGCCGAAGATCGCGTGGGCTTGAATCCCACCCGCCAGCCTGACCCAACCTTTGGCGCAGTGGCGTATGCCTGGGCGGCGGGTGAAGGTTTCGCCGAGGTGGTCGATGCCGATGAGGTATCGGGCGGAGATTTCGTCCGCAATGTGAAACAACTCGTAGACCTCTTGCGGCAACTGGCCGAAATTGCACCGCTGGAATCGACCAGACGATGTGCCAGCAAGGCCGCCGATTTGTTGTTCCGTGGCGTGGTGTCAGCGTCGAGCACGGTCCGCTCGGTTGACGCGGAGCCCGAGTGACCATTCGCCACGGCGAGCCGTGGGGTGAGCCGGGGGGCCTCGACGCCGATGGCATCGTCGTGGAATCCGATCGTGCTGCACGGCGCCTTATCGAAAGTGCGCTTGATGACGGTCGGCCGCTGCCGGCAATCGGCTTGGTCGGCGGCGATCTGTGCCGAACCGTTGGGGGCCCGGGGGATCGGAGCCGGATCTTTGGCGACGGTATGCGGCTTCCTGTCGATCTCGGCATGGTTTCGTTGGACGGCGGGCCCGAGCAGCCCTTTGTAGCGCATTGCTTCTTCCTGCGGTCGTGGTTGATCGGCCCCATTACTGCGGTCATGAATGCTCAGTTTCGAGGTACGTGGGACGTGGCCCCTCGGTCTCACCCGAACGATGGCCGACTCGACGTGCTGCAGTGCTCGCTCGGTTTGTCGGATCGCATCAAGGCCCGGCGACGCCTTGCACTCGGGTCGCACGTGCCCCATCCTGGCATTGTCGAACAACGGGTTCGAAACATCGTTCTCGAATTCCGTCGGCCGCAAACAGTGCTGATCGACGGCGAACGCATGGGCCGCTGCCGGTCAGCGGCACTGCATATCGTGCCCGATGCTTATACGGTTGTGGTCTGAGAAAGCCTACGCAGTCTCGTGCGAGGTACTCAACGCGCGTGTTTCGGCCCGTGGATCTCGTGGGGCGAATTCCAAACTGTCTCGGACGACCCCGGCGGTGTGCTCAGAATTCAGGCCTGTCGACAGTTGTTTGGGAACCCATGCCTTACCCGTGTACGTCATAGGTTCATGACCACCATGTTTCCGACCCTTTTCCGGCGACGCCCGGTTGGCGTCGGTACCCACCGAGGGTCACTCTACCAACATGTCAAGGTATGGCTGGCGATCGTCGTACTAGCGTCATGCACATCATCTACCAGCGGTGATCAAACGGACCGCGACAGTCAAGTGTTCGAAGCTTTGCCGCCGACGGCCCTGCCGAACACCACTTTGGCCACATCGTCAGTTTTTCCCGATGCTCAGGTGTTCGGTCTGGTGGATGCGACCCGGGCCGTCGTTGGTCTGAAGTTAGAGCGCTGGGCCGAGACAAAGCCCCTGCATGGAGGCGTGGTTTGGGTGGCCACAATTGAAGCTGTTGACTTCATCGACACTGAGTACGTGACCCAGATCGGAGTGAGAGGCACGCTGTCGGCTGGACAGCGCCTCCTGATCGAGCTGGAACCGGCGGTCGCTAGGCAGCCCAGTATTGTCAGCGGCGGGCACCGAATCGCCTATCTGCTGCGAGCCGACGACACAGTGACGTCACCGGCCCCAGACCAGGTGACGTGGTACGCAATGGGTGCGATCGATCGCGTCACCGGCGAGTTTCTTGGGATGGACGGACCTGATTACAACCGGGTGCTTCGAAAACTTGATCCGTCCATGCTGTCATTTGACGCCCTGTTGAGTTGGGCCAAGGACGCGAGTCAACTTTCGGCAAGTCCGACAAGTAAACGACTGGGTGACATTCTGATTCCTCAGCCCAAGCGGCTTACGTGGGGAGAAACCGATCCCGAGCGTCGGTCGCTGTCGATTTCGGATATCCCCAACAATCGACGGCAGGAGTTCACGACCATCGGTTTCGCCATCGAGTGGACCGATGCTGCTCCGGGTAGCGCGCTTCTCATTCGCTCGTCGTCGGGAATCGTTCATGGCGCCGGTGCCGGCTCACCCGATCATCTGGCTATCGGCTACACGAGACCCGGTGACGAAATTCGACTTCAGGTGTGTCCCAAAGAAGCCCAGATGGACAACTGTGTCACCCTTGCCCAGTTGCGACTCGATGATCGGCCGGTGTTCATGGTGAGCGTCCGCGGCGACAAACTTCGGCGGTTCGAGGCGTTCGCAGTGACCGACGACCTTGTGAGTTTGGCCCCGCCATCGCTGCGAGACCAGGCCAAGTTGTATATCGACAGCGGCGGTCTCGACGTTCTCGGCAAGTCGCCTCCGCCGGGCGGCAGCGACGGATCGGGAACTCCGAGTAGCTAAACGACGAGAACGGGCCACTCGCCTACACAAGGCACCGTAGGCCAACCATCTTGGAACACGACCACAATCACCCATAGTCACCACGGTAGCCGCAGGCACGAGCACCTAATCGACCGGCGAGCGATACTCCGACCGGGTGGGCGTTGGCCTCGGCGCGGCTCTGCTCGCTGCATGCCGGGACACTCCAGCCGTTTCGTCGCCACCAACAGCGGCCGGGGCAAGATCTACAACGACGACGGCCGCGAAAGCACCCGTGGCGACGACCGGCGCTGGTTCCACTGCGGCCGCATTGGCTGGCGGGGTAGAGGGTCCGCTCTGCGATCAGCGCGCCGCGCTCGACCAACTGAGCACGTAGCTCGGGGATCTCGGGACCGTGACGAATGATGGGGTTCACTTGTCCGGCAAGTTCGCTCGTTCCAATATCCGCACCTTCTGACGAGCCGTTATCGGCGCTTCAGCACCCCTATCGTGGCACCTTTCAAGAGATGTCCTGGACTCTCCCGATGCTCGTCTCGCTTGATTTACCCTCGTGTATAGAAACCACTGATATCAAGAATGGCGTGAGCGGCTACCGGGGAGTAGATGCTCATATTTTCTAGATCGTCCAAGCTGGTAGTGATGTGATTAGCGACGACCTGTCCGGTAGCAAAGTTCACGCTGGACGTGCCCGGAGTATCCCCGCCCGGAAAAGCGGTCAACCATCCACTGTTGGAGATCGCCACCGCTGTGAGGTTTCCTGAGACGGCTATAGTCGCCGACTGGACGTTCCCGGGAAGGCCGACCCCGAAATGGGTGGTCGTTCGATCATTGGCCGGAATAAATATCCCGGTTCGCGTATCGAACTTACGAAACGCATGGGTAGGGACGAACAAACCGGTAGCTGAATACGGCGAATTACTGTTTGTAAATGCAGCCGTCAAGTCTACGACGAGGTGTCCGCCGCCTTGAGAGTACACATACATGCCGCCGTTTGCATCGAGCTTCACGACTGCTTGATTAGCTACCGGTTGGTTCACAGTGGATACGTTCACGCTGGAAGTGTTAGGCCGCGTAGGTTCTTGAGATCCGTAAGCGGTCCAATAACCCTGCACCTCGGACATGACGGTTAGGTTGAGGACCGCACTATCGAAGTAGCCTCCGGCAGTCACTGGAATGAACCGAGTCTCTCCTGGATAGAATGCACCTCCGGCAGATCGACTGTCGTATCTACGAGCAGGATTTCCGGTTACAAGCCTTCCCTCCCTGGACTTCGGATATATCGGTGCCGGGGTTCCGGGGTGATTGATCCGCTGGTACCGACCACTCTGGTCAACGATCACGTCAGTGGTTCCGTGTACGTACAAACATAGAGATGTATTGGTTGTTAAAAGAGGGACGGTCGCCATATTGGCTCTGGTATCCCTAAGTGCAAAGTTCAGATTAGAGACAGCCGGTCTGGCGACACCGCATTGATACAGGGTGGCGTATCCAGCGGCAGTCACGTTCGTTACCGTGATGTTGTATACACCTGTAGATGTATATCTATCAACGTTTCCCATAGGCAACTGAATCGTGGAGTTTGAAACAGGCCCGTTACCGTTCCTGGTATCGAGAAGTCGGGTAGGGGCAACGGCTTCATAGGTAGAGGCTATCCGGTAATCGACTTCTGCTAGTTGAGGGACCATCCAGGCGGGGTTTACAAATCCGAATCTGTCGCTTCTAGGGGTGTTACCTTGGTCAAAGCTTGTATGTACGGCGCGCCACACGAATACTGGTGGAGGTGGTTGGTTCGGATAGTTACCGAAAGCGGTGGCATTGGCTTCCGGATCGTACTCAATAAGAGTGATGCCGACGTACCCTCCCCTATCGGGGACGCAGACAATCGGGAAGTGATCGGTCAATTGAACCCCCGGCTCGGTTAGTCCGTTGGCGTACGACGATTCGCTATGATAGAGATATAGAGCGACGGTTTCAAGAGAATCATCTGAGCTCGATCCAATTGCGGAAGTGGCATTAAATTCTAGGCGGATCAGTCCCGGGCCGTAATCAAGGTACCTAATGTTAGAGATGTCGCATCTGCCGTCCTTCCAAGCCGAAGCAGGCTCGATCGGTATAAGGATTGCAGTAATCGCTAAAAGAATGATGAACAATAAGGATTTCACGATATGTCTTCTTTCCGAGAATGGAGAGTTCCGGATTTATAACGCAATCTAGTTTCGCAGAGTCCAGAAAACTATCGCTAATAGACAGAGACGACAAGACGGGTATCGTCAAGGTACGTAGACGGATCGGGTGCAGAAGTTTCTGCTGATGCACGAAATTCGGCTCCAGGTGTGCCTCAAAGAGGCCCAGTTAGGTAGCTGTGTCACCCTGGCCGAACTGGGGCTCGACGACCGTCCGGTGTTCATGGTGAGTGTCTGCGGCGACAAACTCGGGCG
Organism: Actinomycetes bacterium; assembly: GCA_031415695.1. Classification (GTDB taxonomy): domain Bacteria; phylum Actinomycetota; class Acidimicrobiia; order Acidimicrobiales; family Ilumatobacteraceae; genus JANOSH01. Next base: position 404,124 of record JANOSH010000047.1, on the reverse strand, counting down.
GTTCGAGGTGTTCGCCGTGACCGACGACCTCGTGAATATGACCCCGCCATCGCTCAAAGGCCAGGCCAAGTTGTACATCGACAGTGGCGGTCTCGACGTGCTCGGCAAGCCCGCTCCGCCGGGCGGCAGTGACGGGTCAGAAGGGTACGTGTCGCCTGGGTAGCGCTGTGAGCTACCGAGCGCGCAAGAAGTCACCCAAGTTAGGGTGTAGCGATGGATTCCGAGGCCGCCAAACGCCATATCTCGCACTACATCGACTCGGTTGCCGGCGAGCTGTGCGCTGTGTCGAGATCCATTCATGCGCGACCCGAACTCGCCTTCGAAGAGCACCATGCTCACGACGTCCTGACAACGGTGCTCACGACGTACGGCCTCGATACCGAGAGTGCTGGGTTCGGGTTGCCAACGGCATTCCGGGCCGAGGCCGGGCAAGCCGGGCCGCGGGTGGCGGTGCTGTGCGAGTACGACGCGCTTCCTGGTATCGGTCATGCGTGCGGGCACAATGTCATCGCAGCTGCCGGCCTCGGGGCGGGGTTGGTCCTTGCCTCTCTTGCTGAGGATCTTGGTGGTCGGGTTGTCGTACTGGGTACGCCTGCCGAAGAGGGTGGGGGAGGAAAGATAACCATGGCCGAGCGAGGCGCGTTCGTCAATGTCGACGCCGCGATGATGGTTCATCCCGCCGATTCCGACCTGTCGTGGATGACCACCATTGCCCTTGAGCGACTGACAGCGAGTTATACCGGTTTGGCGGCCCATGCGGCAGCAATGCCATGGGCTGGCCGCAACGCCTTAGACGCTGCTGTGCTCGGTTATATGAATGTCGCAGCCCTTCGACAGCACATTGCACCCGACGAACGAGTGCACGGCATCTTTACTAATGGTGGCGGGCAGCCCAATATTGTTCCGAGTTCGGCCGAGACCGGTTGGTATGTCCGTTCTCCAACGCTCGACAGCCTTCAGCCCCTGAAGGCACGTGTGGTTTCGTGTCTTGAAGCAGGAGCGCACGCCGCTGCGTGCGGATGCACGCTCACATGGGGAGACTCTGCGTCGGCATACAGCGACCTGCGCACAAACGAGCCGATGGCCGAGGCGTTCACCGCTAATGGTCTCAACGTTGGGCGTGAGTTTTCTTCCCCCAACTCCTTCACCAAGGTGGTGGGTTCCACCGATATGGGTAACGTCAGCTACCTGGTGCCCAGTATTCACCCGATGATCAAAGTTGCGCCCCAGGGCACCGCGATTCATTCCGCTGCGTTCGCCGGGTATGCCGGTGGCGAAGAGGGAGATCGGGCCGTAATCGACGCCGCAAAGGTGTTGGCCATGACGGTGGTTGACCTCTGGCTCGACTCTGGATTGCGACAGCGTTCCGCCACGGCGTTCACCTCGTAGGATTCTCCGATATGCCGTACATCGTCGAGCAGTTCAGCGCGAGCGAGATTGCCATCCTCAATCGCCACTTCACCAACATCGATCGACCGGTGTTTGCCCTCAAAAACCTCGACACGGTGGTGGCAGGGGCAATGATGTCGCGATATTCGCGTAGCCCAAAGAGTCTTCGCCGGCTCTTTCTCGACGAATTTGCCGAGGGCTTAGATGCGAGCGTTGGGCCGCAACAAACCGGATCAGCCCGGGCCGATGCCTTTTACGAGAAGAACTTCGTGGAGTATGGCGATGACTCCATTGCTCAACTCGGTGGTGTGCACCTGGCATGCGAACAAACCTCAAATGTGCTCACCAAAGTCTTGGAGTGGGGGAGGCTCATGGCATACATCGAGCAAAGCACTCGATACATTGCCTACGACCTGCCGCTCGGTGATCGGTATCGATACTTTCGCAGCCCCGTCATTATTGGCAGTGCGCTCGGGCCGCGCTACATCAACGACATGGACACCATGTTCAAGCAGTACTCGTCGACTCTCGATACGCTCACAGCCCACGTGCGCGCCACTGTTGTCCAGCAGCCTGGGGACCCCGACGGTGCGTATCGCCAAGCCACGCGGGCTAAGGCGCTCGACGCTGTCCGGGGGATGTTGCCGGCCGCGTCGCTGGCGAATCTCGGAATGTACGGCAGCGGCCAGGCCTATGAAAACCTGTTGCTCAGACTGCGATCGCACCCACTTCCCGAGGCTCGGGCGTATGGCGAGTTGATCTTGACCGAGCTGCGAGAGGTGATCCCTACGTTCATGCGTCGGGTCGACCGTCCCGATCGTGGTGGGGCGTGGAGCGAGTACATGGCTTCGACACGAAACGACACGGCGGCCGTGGCCGACCGGCTGCTCGAAGGGGTGGTCATGGACGACACGCCCGAGGTAGCGCTCGTTGACTTCGATCCCGACGGCGAAGACAAACTACTCGCAGCCGTGCTCTATGCATCGAGCGCTCTTCCTGAACATCAGCTCATGAACATTGTGCAGCGCATGAGCGCAAACGACCGTGTGGCGCTGCTCACGGCATATGTTGGTGACCGGGCAAATCGGCGCCACAAGCCCGGCCGAGCCTTCGAGCGAACCGACTACCGATTTGACGTTCTTGGCGACTATGGAGCGTTTCGTGACCTGCAGCGCCACAGGCTCATGACCATTGAATGGCAACCGTTGACACCTCGGCACGGGTATGTGGTTCCCGATCTGGTGGCGCAAGCAGGATGCGGCGGGGTATTCGAGGCCCAGATGGAACGGTCGGCCGACCTATACGAAGCGTTGCACGCCGTGGAGCCCTCGCAGGCTGCATACGCGGTGTCCATGGCATACCGAATTCGGTACGTGATGCAGTTCAACGCCCGAGAAGCAATGCATCTCTTGGAACTGCGCACGGCACCTCAGGGTCACCCGTCGTATCGACGAGTGTGTCTCGAGATGCATCGGCTTATTGGCGAACAGGCCGGGCATCGTGCTGTGGCTGCTGCGATGTCCCACATCACCCACGAGGCCCCCGAACTGGAACGGCTGGCGTCGGAACGTGCCATACATGCCCGACGTGAAGCCAACTGAGTGCTAGTCAAACCGAACCGCGTGGGCGTATACTAACCTTTGATCAGCGGGCGGAGCCGTGGAGGTTCTCTATGCGCTCGCCCAGAATCGTTTCAACTCTTGCAATCGCCCTGGTCTTGACCTGCGCGCCAGCACCATCGGTCTCGGCTGCACCGGCAACTAAGACGCACGTTGTTCAGGCCGGTGAGACCCTGTGGGGTCTCTCACGCACGTACGGCGTGTCGGTAACGGCCATTGCGGCGGCCAACAAGCTCACGGTCGAGACCAAGGTCCGTATTGGCCAGCGGCTCAATGTCCCTAGTGTTTTGGCAGCTACACCATCGGTTACGGCTCGCTTCCCCGGTGATTTACGCTACAAAGCGGCGCTCGATCTCATACCGATCTTCAAAGCAGCCGCTACGGAGGCTGGTATTGGTTCGGACTTATTGATGTCAGTCGCCTATACCGAATCGAGTTGGCGTCAATGGGTGGTGTCACGAGACGGGGCGGTCGGTCTTGGCCAGTTGATGCCGATGACTGCGGTGTGGCTTGCTAGCGACATCATGGGTGAGCCGTCGCTACGTTCGACGAACACACGCGACAACCTTCGGATGTCGGCGCGCTATCTCCGTTGGCTGCACGATCGGTTCAACGGCAACAGTTCGTTGGCGTTAGCTGCCTATTTCGAAGGACCAGCGCAAGTTCAGCGTGTCGGAGTGTCACCGGCGGGCGCACGGTACGCCAAATTGACCATTTCGCGACGTAGTTTGTTCGTAAAGATATAGAACTCGAACGAATCACCGTGATGAGGGAGCAAACGGCAGCTAGACCCCGTATGATTCCGCGCCGCGATGGCTGATGAAGACGAACTCCCCGAAGAAGAACTAGAAGACCTCGACGATGCCGACCTCGACGAGCCAGATTTGGATATCGAGGACCTCGATGTAGAGGATCTCGACGAAGAAGATGATTTCCCGGTTGCTGAAGACGACGATCTGGCGGGCGACGATGACGTCATCGAGGCTGATGAACCCGAGGCACCATCACCGTCGACCCGGCGTTTGGCGACCGACGAGGAAGAGGACGAGGAAGATCTCGTCGACCCCGACGACGTTGAAGCCGATCTTGACACCATCCTGAAAGACCGAATGGTGTCACCCGATGAGGAGCCTGACGAGGACGAGGAACCCGACGTCGATGATCGCGGCGACCCTGTAGATCGTCTACAGGCCCGTCGCCCGGGTGAATTCGTCTGCCAGTCGTGCTTCTTGGTGAAACATCCGGGCCAACTCGCCGACGCCAAGCTGCAGCACTGTCTGGACTGCGTCTGAGCGTGGACGACCGACCGCTACTCGATCTTGCTCTCGACGCGTTTGTGTTCGCGCCCATCGGGATCATGGTCGAGATATCGGGAAGGCTCCCGGCCTTGGCAATATCGGGGCGCGAGCGCTTTCAACGTGACACCAACTTGTACCGAATGGTTGGCAAGATGGCTGTCACACAGGCTCGAAAACGGATGCTAAGCACAGCTGTTAGCGGCGAGGGGGCGACAGCACCTGAGCCCATCGTTCGCCCTGTGCCAGTGACCAATGCACCTATTTCGGCTTCGACAGGGGTCGAGGCACTTCCCATCGACGGTTATGACTTGCTGTCGGCCATACAGATCTTGCCGTTGCTTGGTCGGTTATCTGTCGGCGAGCTCGGGGTTGTCGACAGGTACGAGCGTGCGCATCGGTCGCGAACCACGGTTCTCGGCAAACTTGAACAGCTCATCGGGACCTCATGACAGGTGCCGTTCGGCGGGCACAGCGCGTTGATGTCGACGACCTCAGGTCGTTGGAGTCCGAAGCCCGAATGTCGGTTCAAGACGAACGCGGTGGAACTCAAATGCTCGCCGATGGCGGTTCATGGAACCTACCCGACCGAGTTCGGTCGGGGGAGGGTCTCGTACTTGTGGCCACGATCGACGATGTGCCGCTTGGCTTCGTCTCGGTGATCCTTCGTCGGCCCGACCTTGCCGTTATCGAGGCGCTCTACGTCGTTGAAGGAGCTCGCGGTGTTGGCTTAGGGGAGGGCCTCATGGACGAGGCACTTGTGTGGTGCCGACAGCAAGGCGCACGAGCAGTCGACAGCTTGGCGTTGCCAGGTGCCCGGGCCACCAAGAACTTTTATGAGGCCCACGGAATTGTGGCGCGCGCCATAGTTGTGTCTCGGCGCCTCTAGTCGTTTGTTGTGGGGCTTAGCGGCCGGTCCACGACGGTGGCCGCTTCTCGATAAACGCGGTAAGCCCCTCCTTGAGGTCGTCGGACGACATCACCTTGGCCATTGCCTTGTTGGTCATTCGTACCAGCGTCGCCTCGTCTTCGTAGTCGCTAGCCAGCACTACCCGACGACTTTCCCACACCGCCATGGGGGCAGCTGCACACACCTGGGCGGCCAGAGCCAGCGCCGCGTCTACGGCTTCGCCGGGGTCGACGAGACGGTTGACCAAGCCGAGGCTATGTGCCCTCTCAGCGCTCAATGGCTCGCCCGTGAGAATGATCTCCATGGCTGCTGCACGCCCAATGGCCTTCGGCAACCGGAACAGGCCGCCGGCACCGGCGATGAGGTTGCGTTTAACCTCGGCCAGGCCGAATGCCGACCGTGTCGTGGCAACGACCAGATCGCACGACAGCACGATCTCGCAACCACCCGCAGTAGCCAAGCCATCGACCGCAGCGATGAGCGGCTTCACCCGGTCTCGATACACAAGCCCGGCAAACCCGCCGCGCTCGGTGCCAAGGCTGCCGCCTTGACCCGAGTTGATGGCCTTCAGATCGGCACCAGCACAAAACACAGGGTTCTTTTGGCCGTCGGTATTGGCCCGAAGTACACCAACCCAGACCTCGGGGTCTGATTCCATCTGGTCGATGGCAGCTTCCATCGCCGTAGCCACGTCGCTGTTTATGGCGTTTCGTGCTTCGGGGCGATTGAGGGTGATGAGGGCGATGCGCCCGTGAACTTCATAGTCGACCATGACCCGATGCTAGGCCAGCCGGCTACCGGAAGCTGCAGGCTAGACGTTGAATCCCAGGGCAGAGAGCGCGTCGGCGTTGTCCTGGCCAGCCGTGGCGACTGGTACGACTGCGGCTGTTTCGACAATTTCGGCGACTGGTTCGACTGCGGCTGTTTCGACAACCTCGGCGACTGGTTCCGGCGTCGTAACTACCTCGGCGACTACGGCACTGGGCGCACTGGCGGGCGGCGGGGGAGCGGCGACACGCTTGGGGCGACGTTCGCCACGCGTTGGTGGGTCGATACCGAACACCGCCGCAATAGCCGGAAGCTCTTTGGCAAATCGCTTGACCGTGCTCAGCAGTTCGGCACTAGGCGTGGCCGGCGGTGCCGCAGCAACAACTTGGTTGCGTACCGGTGAGAACGCCAATGCCTCGATCACGGCGACCCAACGGTCGCTGGAGTTCTCGGGTGTGAGCGATTCGGCGGCGGCGCCTGACAGTTTGACGGCGAGTTCGGCAGGAAACCGCACACCTGCCTTGGGCGGACGCGACGATAGCCGTAGAGCGCGTACCGATCGGCCGATGTCGAGTGCGGCCACGATGTCGGCCAGCCATTCGGTGTGCTCGCTGTCTTGACGCGATGCCAAGGCTGCTTTTAGCTCGCCAGCAAGGGCGCGAGTGGACTCATCACGGGAGACTGCGGGATCCTCCGCGGCGACCACGACTGAGCGCAGGTCTCGCAGGTCAAGTTCGGCGACACCGGCTTTGGCCGCCTCGGCACGATCGAGCCATTCGGCAACTCGCAGCTTGGGGAGCAGGTCCTCGGCAAGGGAAAGCACGCCTTGAGGCTTGATTTCTGGCTTACCCTCCGTCTTGAGCAACTCGTTCTGCTCGATAAGGGCCTGGCGGACGCCTGGAATTCCGCTTCGCAGGACTTGGTCAGCGATTGGCCGTTGCTCCTCGGGGAGCGAGGCAACATACGCTGATCGGTGGGCTCGGCCGGGCTTCAGCCGCTTTGGCTTGGGCTTCACCGGCAGTTCGGGAACCGCCGGGCGAGGTGTGAACTGGCGTGGAGGGCGACTGCCTGCAGGTCGGTCGCTTCCTGGGCGGTCGCCACCGGGGCGTCCGCCGGGGGACCGCTCGCCTCGAGGCCGACCATCGGGGCGATCGCCTCGGGGCCGATCGCTTGCGGGGCGTGCAGCATCACCAATTGAGCGCGGTTCGCTTGAACGCGGTTCGCGGTCGCCGCCCGGCCGTCCTGCGTCTCGTCGTGGTCGGTCGCCGTCTCGCCGCGGCCGGTCGTCGCCGTCGCGTCGTGGTCGGTCGCCTTTACTAGCGAGCTTTTGTGTGACTTCCTCGAACGGCTTGTTCGATGGGATCAGCGACAACATCTCGGCGGCCTTGCGAGCACCCTTGGCTGGCACGACTGACAGGATCGTGATGCCATCCATATCGAAGTCGGCCTCGACCTTCAGGTTGTCACCAACCTTGGCCGAGGGAGGCAAGACGTTGTGGTCGAGCAGTCCCTTGGGTTCGCGGGCACCCGAGGCTCGCCACGTCCACGTGCCGTCCCCTCGGTTGCTAGTGAGTTCAACGTCGATTCGGCGCGACATGTAGTAAAGGCTACTGCACAGCGGCCCGATAGCTTCTTTCCATGCCGATCTACGCCCTTGGAAGCCGAGTCCCGAACATTCATCCGGACGCCTTTGTCCATCCCGACGCTGTGGTGATTGGCGATGTCGTAATTGGCGCACAGAGCTCGGTGTGGCCGTGCGCGGTGCTTCGAGGCGACGGCGCAACGATTCGTATTGGCACCCGGACATCTATTCAAGACGGCTGTGTTATCCACACGACTGATGAACGGGGGACCGAGGTCGGCGACGACTGCGTGATTGGTCATCTGGTGCATCTGGAGGCATGCACAGTGCAATCCAACGCCCAGGTTGGCACCGGGGCCATCGTTTTGCACCGAGCCATTGTCGAGACCGGTGCCATTGTCGCAGCCAACTGTGTGGTCCTGAATGATGTGGTGGTGCCCTCAGGCGCAATTGCCATGGGGGTGCCAGCCAAGATCCGCGAGGGTGCCGCCGATCAGCGAATGATTGCGGTGGGTGCCGCTGGGTACGTCCAACGCGCAGAGTATTTCAAACGCGCTCTTCGCCGGATCGATTGACGTGCTACTCATAGCGGTGTCGCCTGAGCCTGGTGAAGTGGAGCTCGCTGCCGATCGACTGTGGGGTCTCGGAGTGGTAGCAGTTGAGGAACGTTGTGTCGGCGATGACATTGAATTGTGGACAAGCCTTGGCGCTGATGAGATGGCAGCGACTCAGGCGTTGTCATCGTTTCCGTTTGCCTGGCGGTTTGAAGGCGTCGACGACGGTGTGGGGGAGGAGTGGCGGGCGTTTGCGCGACCAATTCATTTCGCTGGAGGAATGGTCGTTCGGCCGGCATGGTTGGCTAGTCCCCCGGATGACAACCCGCTGCACCTAGCTATTGAGCCGGGCGGCACGTTTGGATTGGGCGACCATCCAACGACGGTGATGTGCGTGGGAGCTGTACGCGATCTCGTGCGCCCCGGCGATCGAGTTTTGGACGTTGGCACGGGCTCAGGCATCCTGGCGGTTTTGGCCGCCAAGCTCGGCGCGTCGGCGTGCCTAGCCATCGACCTCGGCCCAGACAGTGTGACCACCACAGGCGACAATTCTCGTCGCAACGGAGTTGAGGATCGGGTGACGGCGACGTCGCAGCCGCTGCGTGATGTCTCCGGCGCGTTCGACCTCATAGTGGCGAACATTCTGGCGCCGGTGTTGCTGGAGATGGCAGACGACTTCAAACGGCTCTTGGCTCCGGGCGGCCGTCTGGTGCTGTCCGGCATGTTGACGAGTCGCTGCGACCACGTGGTCAAGAAGATGGCACCGCTCAGGGTCACCTGTCGCCGCCGTCTCGACGGATGGATCGCCATAGAGATGAGCCGTGACCGTTCGTAAGGAATCACTCCTTGTGGTGAGTTGAAACTCGCCGTGAAACACGCCGATAATATCCGTTCTGTAAAGTTGATTCACGCCGGTGTCTGTCCTCTGTACCCTTGTCTGAGGCGTTTGACAAGCCGCCTATAGTGGCGTTCGACATATAGGTCTGATGGCCCGGTTGCTCGGAAATCCGCTCGCGACCTAAACCATCTCCGGTGCGTCATCGCTGCTGAGGGGGGGCAATTCCCTCGCGTTATTCATTGTTCTATCGGAGGGTACATGCGTAGGTTTTTGAAATGCTGGTGGCCGCTAATTCCGTTACTCCTTCTGCCCTTGCTGTTCACGTTTTCGTGGACCGGTGGAGTCGAGAAGGACCTTCTCACGAAGTCGAGTGGCTGGCTCAGTGGAGACCTGTCGGCGGTGAAAGCCACCAAGTTTGACGGTCAGGACGCCTACCTGGCAGGCCCAGCGGCTTTGAAGGACAAGGCGATTGCTGCCATGCAGAATCGCCGCGGTGTCGAGAACGTGATCTACACCTCCGCGGTCGAGGCCCTGGCGCCCACCACCACCGTGGCACCCACCACAACCGTGGTGGCCACCACCACGGTTGCTATAACAACGACCAAGGCGGCGGTGACAACAACGGTAGCCCCGGCTCCAACCACCACTGTGGCACCTAAGCCATCATGTCCAAGCACGCTGCCGGCCTTTTCGAATGTACGGTTCGAGACCTCGATTGGTGCGCTTACGGCCGAGGGACGCGACACATTGACGGCTATTGCCAACACGCTCAAGTCCAACCCGATCTGCAAGATCGTCGTCGTTGGCCACACTGACAGGCGAGGAACGACCGAGTCGAACCAACGACTCAGCGAAGCCCGCGCCGCGTCGGTTGTTGAGTTCCTAATCGCCAATGGCGTTCCGGCCGACAATCTGACGTCTGAAGGCAAGGGCCTCACCGAGCCATTGCCCGGTGTCGACCAGAACACCGACGAGGGCTTAGCCCTCAACCGCCGTATTGAGTTCAAACAGATCAACAAGGGGAGCTGAAATGTTATTAGCATCATGGTCGTACACGTTCGGAAAAGCATGGGGCTGGTGGCTGCTTGCCGGGGCATTGGGTGCCATCCTCGGCTACCTGATCCGCTCGTGCTTTGGGCGCGGCAAGAAGACCGTTACCACGGTCGTCGACACCAAAGAAGTAGCCAAGTACGAGGCCCGGGCCAACGAGCTTGCTGGGCTTCGTGCCAAGGACATGACCCAGATCGAGGGTCTTCGCAAGCGAGTCGCCGAGCTTGAAGCCATTCCGGCCAAGATCGTTGATCGTCCTGTCGAGAAGATTGTCGAGAAGATTGTCGAGGTTGAGTCCCCGGCACTCCTCGCCCGACTAAAAGGTCTCGAGGCCGAGGCATCTCAGGTCGCCGGTCTTCGGTCGCGCATCGTGGCGTTCGAGTCCTCTCCCCCGCCGACGATCGAAAAGATTGTTGAAGTCGAGCGGATTGTTGATCGTCCGGTTGAGAAGATTGTTGAGGTCGAGCGGATTGTCGATCGTCCGGTCGAGAAGATTGTCGAAATCGAGCGTGTGGTTGAGGTTGAGCGGATTGTCGAAGTCGAGCGTGTGGTTGAGGTTGAGCGGATTGTCGAAGTCGACTCCCCTCGTTTGCTGACCCGCATCCAAAGTCTTGAGTCCGAGTCCGGCGAAGCTAGCAGTACATACGTCACGCGCATTCGTGAACTCGAGTCCGAGGCTGGCAAGATCGCTGGCTTTCAGGCCCGAATCAAGGGTCTTGAAGGTCAGGTCAACGAACTCGGAGGCCTGCGTAATCGAGTGCGCGAGCTCGAAGCAGCGCCATCAAAGACCATTGAGACCATTGTCGAGATCGAGAAGATTGTCGAAAAGCCAGTCGACCGCGTCATTGAGGTTGAGCGGATCGTCGAGGTCGAAAAGCTCGTGGAAGTTGAGCGTGTCGTTGAGGTTGAGCGGATTGTTGATCGTCCGGTCGAGACCATCGTCGAAGTTGAGCGCATCGTTGAAGTCGAACGTGTGGTCGAAGTTGAAAAGCTCGTGGAAGTTGAGCGTGTCGTCGAGGTCGACTCCCCCGCACTGCTTGCTCGACTGTCCGACCTCGAAGGCCGCGCCGGTCGGGTCGTCGGGCTCGAGGCTCGCATCCTTGAGCTTGAGTCATCGGCCATGTCGACTGAAGCCTCCACCGCCGAGGTTGCTTTCGACGCTGGTGCGGCTCAGGCTGCGTTTGGGTCGACGGTCCGCCTTGATGATTTGAAAGTTGTAGAGGGAATCGGTCCAAAGATCGAGGAGTTGTTCCACAAGGCCAGCATCCGCACGTGGCGCCAGCTCTCACGGACCAACCCGGCTCGTTTGAAGGAGATTCTGGTGGCGGGTGGCCCTCGGTTCCAAATGCATGATCCAACCACATGGCCGAATCAGGCCAGCCTCGCAGCTGATGGTAAATGGGCGGAACTCAAGGTGCTCACCGATGCGCTCAATGCGGGTCGTGGCGATGCCGATCCGGATGGCGACGCTGGCGGTAACTCGGCTGGTTCCTCTGGGGTGGCCGAGGTGGTGTTTGACGCAGGTGCGGCTCAGGCTGCGTTTGGTTCGACGGTCCGCCTTGATGACTTGAAAGTTGTCGAAGGTATTGGTCCTAAGATCGAGGAGCTCTTCCTTGCCGCCGAAATTCGCACCTGGCGGGCTCTTTCGCAGGCCGACCCGGCTCGTTTGAAGGAGATTCTGGTGGCGGGTGGCCCTCGGTTCCAGATGCATGACCCCGAGACCTGGCCGGCACAAGCCGGACTTGCCGCCGATGGCAACTGGGTTGAACTCAAGGCATTGACAGATTCCTTGAATGCTGGCAAGTCTTAAGCAAGGCTAGTTAGAACGGATAGGACAGGTAGGAAGTGTGGCCGGACCAGGTGGTCCGGCCACGCCTGTCCTGAGCGGTCGACTGTCAATATCTCTATCGATCGACCAACCCATCGCAGCGGCCGCGGTCGAGCCTGAGGTGATCGACGTCGTGGAGGAGAGCATCGTCCGCTTCAAGGTTCTAACCGACGAACTTACCGCTGGCCGAACCAAGTGACGTTGACTGATAGAACGCTGGCGGACTAGATGTTGACCGGGCCCGAACGGCACGGTCAACATGATTTTCAAGTAGAGTCAGCTTGCCGAAGTACGTTCTGCCGGGAGAGCCCGGGGTAGCCGGCGCCGAAGGAGCAACCTCCCCGGAAACTCTCAGGCACACGGACCGACAGAACCAGGCACGCTGGAAAGTAGTGAGGTTTTCCTCACTCACCCACGGGGAAAGCCTCGAGGACGAGGTGAAGCTCTCTGGTCCAACGACAGCGGGGGAACCACGAGTACCAACGTCTCTGAAAGGCACGTACATGGCTCCCCCACTCACGCAGTTCTCCGATCGCCACATTGGAATTACCGCCGCCGATCGGGCCGCGATGCTCAATGTCGTAGGCGCCACCAACATGGAGGCGTTGATGCGGCGGGTTGTCCCGGCATCGATTTTCTCGGAGCAACCGCTCGACCTGCCGGTAGCTCGAACCGAAGTCGAGGTGATTGCCCGGCTGCGCACGTTCGCCGATGGCAACCGAGTAATGACTTCGCTCATCGGAATGGGGTACTACGGAACCATCACTCCCCCGGTGGTCCTTCGCAATGTGCTTGAGAACCCTGCGTGGTACACCGCGTACACGCCCTATCAGCCTGAAATTAGTCAAGGTCGGCTAGAGGCGCTTCTCAACTTTCAAACCATGGTGTGCGACCTGACCGGGCTTGACCTTGCCAATAGCTCCCTCTTGGATGAGGGTACAGCGTGCGCGGAGGCGATGACGATGATGCGACGGTCATCGAGTCATGCGGGGCGCTGCCTCTTCGTTGACTCCGATACGCACCCCCAGACGCTGGCTGTTTTGCTAACCCGGGCTCGACCAATCGACATTGTCATCCGTGTCGGTGATCCGCTCGCGGATCTCGACGTTGCCGAGTGCTTCGGTGTGCTGTTGTCGTATCCCGGAAGTAGCGGGCGTATTCGTGACTACTCGACGGTGATTGCCGACGTGCACACATCGGGTGGGCTGGTTGCTGTCACGTCCGATCTGTTGGCACTCGTGCTGTTGAAATCACCCGGCGACGCAGGTGCCGACGTTGTGGTGGGAAGTTCGCAGCGCTTCGGCGTTCCCATGGGGTTCGGGGGTCCGCACGCGGCGTTCATGGCAGCCCGAAGTTCTCTCGCCCGTTCCCTACCTGGTCGCATCGTCGGGGTTTCTGCTGATGGCGAAGGCCGACCCGCGCTTCGCCTCGCACTACAGACCCGCGAGCAGCACATCCGCCGGGAAAAAGCCACGAGCAATATCTGCACGGCCCAAGTGTTACTGGCCATCATGGCCGGTCTCTATGCCACCTGGCACGGGCCCGATGGCCTTCGTGAGATTGCGGGCCGAGTGCATGGCCTCGCGAGTAACCTCGCCCACAGTCTTGTCGGTGGTGGCCGCGTCGTTGCCAACGACACCTGGTTTGACACCCTGACGATCGTGGTTCCCGGTGAGGCCGATGCGCTCGTCGCTGCTGCTGCAGAAATCGGGATGAATCTGCGTCTTGTCGACCGCGACCACCTTGGCATCAGTTTCGACGAAACCTCGACCGAGGCCACCGTCGATGCCCTGTGCTCCTTGTTTGGGGTCGAGCGCCGATCGCAGGCGGCGTCGAGCCTTCCGGTGGAACTAACTCGCACGGACCCGTTTCTCCAACACCCGGTCTTTCACCGCTTCCACTCCGAGCACGAGATGTTGCGATACTTGCGTCGGCTTGCCGACAAGGACCTAGCGCTCGACCGAACCATGATTCCACTTGGTAGCTGCACCATGAAATTGAATGCCACCACCGAAATGATTGCGGTGACATGGCCAGAATTCGCCCAGATACACCCCTTCGCCCCCATCGATCAGGTGCAGGGATACGTGGCCATGATCAAAGAACTCGAAGCAATGCTGATTGCCTGCACCGGCTACGAGGCGGTGTCGCTTCAACCAAATGCTGGGAGCCAGGGAGAGTTTGCAGGGTTGTTAGCAATTCAGGCGTATCACGCAAGCCGCGGCGATGAGTTGCGAAACGTTTGTCTCATTCCATCGTCGGCCCATGGGACAAATGCTGCGAGCGCAGTAATGGCCGGCATGAAGGTAGCGGTCGTCGCATGCGACGAGCGCGGCAACGTCGATATTGGTGACCTGCAAACCCAAGTCGACAAATACAGTGATTCACTGGCAGCGGTGATGGTTACATACCCCTCAACGCATGGCGTCTTCGAGGAAGGTATTTCGACTATCTGTGCGATGGTCCACGCACACGGAGGGCAGGTGTATGTCGACGGTGCCAACCTGAACGCTCTGGTCGGCCTGGCCCAACCCGGGCAATTCGGTGCCGACGTTAGCCATCTCAATCTGCACAAGACCTTTTGTATTCCACACGGCGGCGGCGGCCCTGGCGTTGGCCCGGTAGCTGTGAAGGCGCATCTCGCGCCCTTCCTTCCAGGCCACCCGTTGCGTGACGATTCGCCAGTGGGAGCAGTATCGTCGGCGCCGTTCGGTTCGGCGGGAATCCTGTGCATCTCGTGGGCCTACGTGGCGCTTATGGGCCCCGACGGGCTTAGAAGTGCTACGGCCAACGCAATTCTCGGAGCCAACTATCTGGCCCGTCGGCTCGATCCCTACTACCCGGTGCTCTATACCGGCGAGCACGGTGACGTCGCCCACGAGTGCATCGTCGACCTGAGGCCGCTTACCAAGACCACAGGTATCACCGTCGACGATGTCGCTAAGCGGCTTATGGACTATGGCTTTCATGCGCCCACGATGAGCTTTCCGGTTGCGGGTACCCTGATGATCGAACCAACCGAAAGCGAGTCGCTGACAGAACTCGATCGCTTTGTTGCTGCCATGGTGGCTATCCGGGCCGAGGCCGACCAAGTCGCTGCCGGCGTATGGCCCGCTAGCGACAACCCACTCGCTAACGCGCCGCACCCGGCCGAGAACCTGCTAGCCAACGACTGGACCCATCCGTACACCCGGGAGGACGCGGCGTATCCCTTGGCAACGCTTCGCCAATCGAAGTATTTCGTGCCCGTCAGTCGTATCGATGCCGCTGCCGGCGACCGAAACCTAGTGTGCTCGTGCCCGCCGGTCGAAGCATTTGCCGAGGATGGGGCCTAGCTGCTCCGACGTACGAACGGCAGGGCCACAACTGATCCGGTGAGTTCGGTACCGCGCAGGTCGACGGTTACTTCGGTGCCAACTTGGGTGTTTGGTACGAGGAACGCAAGCGCGATTCCGTGTTCGAGAACCGGCGAGAAGTTGCCGCTCGTCGTGTGACCCACGACCTGACCGTTAACCAGTACTGGGCAATCCGATCGTGGCGGTCTCCTACCTGCGGTGGCGAGGCCGTAAAGCTGGCGCGAGATGCCGGCCGAACGTTCGGCCTCGAGCGCTGCCTTCCCCCGAAATACAGGCTTGTTCCATCCAACTACCCAACTGAGCCCGACTTGTAGCGGGGTGATACCGACGCCGAGTTCGTGTCCGTGGAGAGGGAGCGCGGCCTCCAGCCGCAACGTGTCTCGCGCTCCCAGACCGGCTGGCTGTATCCCCGCAGCGAGCAACGCACTCCAGACAGCATGAGCAATCGTTGACGGTACGGCGATCTCGACGCCGTCCTCGCCCGTGTATCCGGTGCCAGCGACGGTGCATGGTGTGCCATTCCAGTCGCACACCTCGACGCGGAACCGGGCCACCGATGCTGCCTCGGGCCAGACGGCCCCGAGGCGTGAACGGGCCGCTGGGCCCTGGACTGCCAAGACAGCCCGCCCTGTTGTGGTGTCGACACCGCCAAGCGCACCGACAACTCGTTCGGTATTGGAGGCATTGGGCATCACATCGAAGACCGTATCGTTGAGCCACCACACAATGATGTCGTCGACAACGCTCCCATCATCGGGATCGAGCAGGTGGGTGTACTGGGCGCGACCCGGTGCGATCTTTGCGAGATCGTTGGTCAGTGTTGCCTGAAGCCGTTCGAAGGCCTCAGATCCAGCGACCCGCACGGTGCCGAGGTGCGACACATCGAACATGACTGCGTCGTTTCGACAAGCCAAGTGCTCAGCTAACGTGCCACGTTCGTACGACAGCGGCATTTCCCAGCCACCGAACGGAACCATCTTGGCCCCCAATGAACGATGGGCTGGGTCGAGCGGAGACAGCCTGGTAGTCACCGGAGCAGCTTAAGCGCTAGCCAACGGACGCGAACCGAAGACCGGTGCCCGACGAGGCGACAACAGTTGGGGGCAAAGCAACGATGGCCGCATCGACCTCGTGCTTGATGCTGGCGAGCGGAAGCACATTAAGAACGCCCTGCCCATTGCGCAGGACATCGACAAGTTGGTCGCCTTCGCACAGCACGACCTGACTGCCAGAAATCACCAAATGAGCAGCCGAGATGTCGGCCGCGCCATTGGTGCGAAGATAGGCAAAAGCGGCCCGCACGTGTTCGAGCTTGATGCCAGCCTCGAGCAGGTTGCGCACGATGCGAAGCTCCAAAAGATCTTGATACGAGTACAAGCGGCGGCTACCGCTGCCAGCTGCCGAGGCCAAACTGGGACGAACAAGATCGGTACGTGCCCAATAGTCGAGCTGACGATACGTGATATTCACGAGTTTTGATGCCGTTGTTCCGCTGAAGCTTCCATCGGCCAGGGTGTGCGTCACATGTATCTCCGTACTCTTGATTACGCCAGGCAGTTGCCGAGTCAAAGCGACAACGACGTAGTTACGTCGATGTAAGGCTACGGTTCGACGCGCGCGGCGTCAAGGCCCGGACGAGCGGCTGTTCGTTCAAGACGCGAAATCGTCGGGTGAAATGTCTTCGATGAACGCCCGGAACTCGTCGATAAGTTCCTCGGGCTCGTCGTCCGAGTCGGTTTCGGGTACCTGGCCCGCTTCGTCCAAGACTGCTTCGGCAACGAAAAGTCGCGAGCCGGAACGGACCGCTAAAGCAATACTATCGCTGGGCCGAGCCGAAATCACATGCGGGGCTCCCCCAACGTCGAGATGTAACTCGGCAAAGAACGTTCGATCTCGCAACTCGCTCACGACCACCCTGTCCAGCCTGGCTCCGAGCTCCTCGACCACCAACTTGAGTAGGTCGTGGGTGAACGGGCGGGGCGGGATAACACCCCGCATAGCCAAGTCGATGGCTTCGGCCTCGAACAGACCAATACCGATTGGAAGTACCCGCTGTTCACCCGTTGTTTCGCGCAAGACGATGAACGGTGCCCGAGTTGGGAGGTCCGTTCGAAGGGCGACAAGCTCCACTTCGATCACAGTTTGATCTTAGCTCCCTTCGGCACCGTTCCTACTGGTCGTTAAGGTACGGCGCAAGCAGGCCGGCCAGAAGTGCCCGGTGCAACCGATCGCCGGTTTGGGCGAGCTCTCTGACTCGGGTAAGCGCCTCGACCCGCGCTTGGGGATTGCGCTGTTTCACCAGCGGCAACACCAATTGCTCGTAGAGCGCGGCCTCGCGTTCTGCGGCCGTTTTGTACATGCGTAGATGGCGAGGTTCGAGACCATGGGCTGCGAACTCGCCCGCCGCTTTCGCGATCACGAAGGCATGTTCGTCGTAGACTTTTTCGCCGCCGATCACGGTGAAAGTGACAAGGCCGAACTGTTCGAGTTCGGTGAGGAGTGACAGGTCAATCTTGGCCGCAGCTGCCAATTCGTAGGCAGTGAAACTGGCGCCATCCGCTCCGAGCCTCGCCACGACAGTTGGGCTCGGAGGCGTGCCTTCGACGCGTGGCTGCATCCAGACCGGTATTCGGTCGGGCGGCGGGGTGGGGGCTGGCGTCGCGGGCGTCGACAGCGGATGTAGATCAGTCGCAGGCACAGCTTGGGCCGGTGTGCTGTCGTCGCCGTATCCATCGAGGCGGTCTCTGATGACCTTGAGGGGAAGGTATGCGTCTTTCTGGCTACGCAGGATGAAACGAAGCCGGTCGACGTCATGATTGAAGAACTTTCGGTAACCCGACGGCGTTCGCTCCGGGTTGATGAGCCCTTGGCTCTCGAGAAACCGGATCTTGGAAATCGTGATGTCGGGGAACTCATCCTGGATCTCGGCCAGGACTTCGCCGATGGATCGATGCCGTTGATCGGGCATGATGTTGACCATCAGTCGGTGCCGGCAAGGAACATCAATTTGAATTTGCCGACCTGTAGTTCGTCGCCATTGACGATGGGCGTTTCGCCGTCGATTCGCTGTTGATTGACATAGGTTCCATTGAGCGAACCCACATCGCGGACCACGTAACCGCCGTCACGGCGTTCGACTTCGACATGCCGACGCGAAACGGTGATGTCGTCGAGATACACCTCGGATTCTGGATGTCGACCGAGATGCGTGACCGAATCGGTCAAGCGCACACGCAGGCCGGCCTGGGGGCCCGAGCGCACCAGAAGAACACCTCGATCGGCCGGGAGGTCGGCAAGATTGATCTTAAGGTCATCGTCATTGCCTGGGGCATCGAGCCCCGGATCGTTCGGATGAAAGATAATGGTGCGGTCGTCTCGCTGGAGGTCGAGCGGAGCGCCGCACGACGAACAGAAGTTTGATGACGGAGGGTTTCGGTGCCCACACTGGTTACAAAAAATGATGGTCATTGCACCCTCCCGCGCCAACGTCTCGCCGACTTCACCCTGCGGTGAGCGAGCGGTAGGCCTCGGCACTCAGCAGTGTTGTTCGATCGGAAGCGTCATCCAATTCCACGACACAAATCCATCCGTCACCGTACGGGTCTTGGTTGAGCGACTGCGGTGAGTCGGAGAGGGAAGCGTTGACTTCGACGACAATGCCTGAGACGGGAGCGAACAAATCGGACACTGACTTCGTGGACTCGATCTCGCCAAACGACTTGCCATTAGTTGCGATCGAACCAACGGCGGGGAGTTCTACGTACACAACATCGCCGAGCGCGTCCTGTGCATAATCGGTGATTCCGATGGTGGCCCGATTGCCACTCAAGCGAACCCATTCGTGGTCGGTTGAGTAGACAAGCTCATCGGGGATATTCATAATGACCTTGAGTCTAGCCAGCCTGACGAGCCGGGCTTTGTCGTTCGGCGCGGCCCTCGGCGAGCGCATGTCTCATCGTGGGCACGTAGGTGATAGCGGTGTACCAACTCAGTATCAAACCAGGCAGGCCGGTCGCCCATGCTCCGATGTGCCCAATGGTGGACCAGGTGCCCACTTGAGCGCGATAGAGCAGAAAGAACGGGAAGGCAAACATCAGCAGAAACGTCGCCAGTTTTCCCTTCTTGGACACATCGAACCGTTTCATGCCCAAAGCCGTGAGCACCACCAGCGCTACGCCAAGAAGCGCTTCGCGAATGACAACAAGCACGGAGAACCATGTGGGAGCCGCCCCGTACAGAACTACGGCTCCACCGCACACGATGAAGAGCAATCGGTCGGCCAACGGATCGAGTACCTTGCCGAGGTCGGACACCTGATTGAACCGTCGAGCAATGTACCCGTCGACCCAGTCGGACGCCCCAAGCCCTGCCAGCAAGAAGCCGCTGTTGAGCACGTCGTCACGGCCGAAAAGCAGCCAACAGAACAGTGGAATACAGGCAAGGCGAATCAGCGACAAGACGTTCGGGATGGTGACTACTCGCGATTCCTGAGACGGCACAGTCCTGATCGTACGACGTATCATCTCGGGTTGTGGCGACTCTCTTCACCCGAATCATCGAAGGCAACATTCCCGGCACATTCGTGTGGCGCGACGAGGCCTGTGTCGGTTTCATGAGCATCAATCCCATGGCCCTCGGCCATGTGCTTGTCGTTCCCCGGGCCGAGGTGAGCCATTGGATCGACCTGCCGGTAGCAACCAATGCACACCTCATGCACGTCGGCCAGATCATTGGTCAGGCCCAACAGGCCGTATTCGAGTCGGAACGGATTGGTCTGATCATCGCCGGCTACGAGGTCCCGCACGTGCACCTTCACGTCATCCCGACAACGGGCATCGAGCAGTTCAGCTTTGCAAACGCCGCAACGACGGTCGCTCGCAGTGGTCTGGACGAAGCGGCCACAATCTTGCGCGACGAGTTGGTGCGGCGAGGTAGGCCTGAGGCCGACTAGCTCAGCGTGTGAGGTCTCGGGGCTGGCCGGTTGGTGCCGGCAAAGGAATGCCGATGAGCGACCGGACCGGTGAGAGCAAGGTCCAAAGAAAACAGGTCATTGCGCCCGCTGCCGCGACGGAGATAGTGGCGTGTAACCCCAGATGGGTGCCCGCGAATCCTCCAACGAGAAACCCCACCGGAATAGTCCCCCATATCATGAAGCGCACGGTTGCATTCATGCGACCGCGGATAGCCTCTGGGGTCACGGCTTGGCGAAACGTGACTTGTTGGATGTTGTAGACCGTCGACGCAAACGCCGACACGAACCAACCGGCTATGAGCACCGGCAACGGCTGGGATCGCGGGGCAACTGCCAGTAGCACTTGGCCAAGACCGGCGAGCAACGAAAACATCCAGAGGATCTGCCCGAGGCGCAGGTGCCGGCGAATACGCGATGCCAGCAGTGCCCCGAGTGCAATGCCCAGGTTTCCTACTGCGAAAATCAACCCGACCCGTATAGCACCCATGCCGCGCTCTCGAACTAGAAACGTGACAAAGACGGCCTGCAACATGGTGGCAAAAAGGTTTGCCGTACCGATACACAGCGCAATCGGACGTAAATGGGGATGAGTGAAGACAAACCGCCAGCCTTCACGGATTTGTTCGACGAAGGGGTCACGTTGGTCGGCGGGGTCTCGCTTACGCCATTCGGTCAACCGGTCTATTCGCGATACAAGCAGCGCCGAGCCCGCGTACGAGATGGCGTCGAGCCCGATGGCGAACGGCGCGGTCAACGCTCGGACGGCCAGGCCACCAATGGATGGACCTGCGGTACCGGCCACGGACTCGGCAACGCTGTACGCGCTGTAGGCAGAGCCGAGATCGACTGGTTCAACAACGTTGGGAACAAAGGACTGCGCTGCCACGTCGAAGAATACCGTCATAGCGCCAACGGCGAACGCAACCAAGTACAACTGCGCCAGCGTCACATGCCACCAGACATGGGCTACCGGAATTGTGAGCAGCAAGGCGGCCCGAACTAGGTCGGTTTGCAGCATGACGCGCCGACGCCATCTCTGATCGATGAACGCCCCTGCAGGAAGCCCGAACAGTACGAACGGAAGGAATTCGCTAAGTCCGAGCAGACTCACTTCGAACGTCGAGGCGTCGAGCGATCCGAGAGCAAGCAGTGGCATGGCGATCAGGCTGATCTGCGTACCAAGTTGGCTGAGGCCACTAGCTGCAACGAGGTGGCGTACAGAAGCGTTGCGTGCGAGAAGTGATTCCACGCCTATCGCAGCGACTCGATGAGGTGGGGGCCGTTGGCCCGAGATCCGTTGACTTCAGGCGAGACCCGAAAGAGTTTCAGCAATGCGTCGGGCGCAGGGGTCAGCAAACCGACCAACGATTCGACGTCGTCGTTCGTTGGATCAAGCCATTGTTGCCACGCCGTGCTGGGCAAGATTGCTGGCATCCGGTCGTGAATACGAGCCATGGTGCCGTTGGCCGCAGTCGTAATTATCGTGGCTGAATGCAACCGGTAGTTCGACGGCTGGCTGGGGTCACGCCAGGTAGTCCACAGACCGGCGAACGCCAGCGGCTCGCCATCGGTCCGGCGTATGAAATATGGAAGTTTGGCTGGCTTGCCCTTCTCGTTCAGAACGCCCGGCTCGGTGGTCCACTCGTAGAAACCGTCGGCCGGGACAATACAGCGCGTCGTTCGAAGCAGCTTTTCGAACGCGGGCTTGTCGGCAAGTGATTCGGCCCGAGCGTTGATCATGCGCGCCGCACCCTTGGAATCCTTAGACCACCACGGCACCAGGCCCCAACGAAAGACGTCGAGTCGTCGTCCGGCCGGGGTGGACACGACGCCGTACACCTCGTCGGTGGGCGCTGCGTTGTACTGAGGCGCTAGCAGCGTCTCCGGCAGAAAAGCGCCGAAGTAGGCGGCAATGTGACTCGGAGGAGACGCCGACACGAATCGTCCACACATCACGACAAGCTTATCGGCAGGTGTCGCCCTGAGCTGAGCGGTCGGCGTACTGGGCCAAGGCTTCGGATGTGGCCCCACTATCGGGCGCCTTTTTCGAGCAACATGTGGTGGACTCATATATGCTCCATTCATGGAGACGCCCGCTCAACTCGTTGCTGAGCTAAGGGTCAGCGCGGGCCTGTCACAAAGGGCACTCGCTTCGCGTGCCGGGTGCACGAGGTCCACGATCGTCCGCATCGAGAATGGCGAGATGGACCCAACGGTCACCATGCTCGCTCGCATAACCACCGCCACAGGCCACCGTCTCGACATTCGCGCCAAGCAAACGTTACGAAGCGAGTCCCTCGCCGCAATCGCCGAACTGGTGCTAGGAGCCGACGAACCCGAGATCCCGTTCACTCGTCTCCGTGGGCTCATTGACTGGCTGGACTTAAACCTCCACTCGGCCATCGACGCGATAGCCGATCCTCCCCCGCGAACAGGTAACGAGAAACTCGACAATCTCCTGGCCGCTATCGCCAACAAGATCGCCGACGAAAACTTCTTGACTCGGCCAACATGGACCAGCGACGTTCCGACACCACCCGCGCCTTGGCGCTCGCCGGGAACACCCCGAATGCAAGCCATCGAGGCAGCCAAAGCACCCCCCCAGTTCACCGAACGACGAATCTTCCTAGCCGCCAACAATTTCTGGCGCCGCAATGCCTGAATTTCTCTTCGACGGAAAGGAAACTCTCGCCGCACTCCGCTCACTTGCTGACCTACTCGCGACCCAAGCGGTTGAGCACGAGACCCTCATAATCGTCGGCGGCTCGTACCTAGCGCTCAACGACCTACGCGAATCAACCCGCGACATCGATTCCGTCACCCGCCTTCAGGCAGCCACGAAACGAGCGATCCTCGAAATCGGTCAACAACACGGATACGCAAGCGACTGGCTCAACGACGCGGCTGCCGCGTTTCGCCCAACCGGACTCAGGATCGAAGACTGCGCTGTTCTCTTCGAACACCAGGCCCTTACTATCCTCGGACCCTCAGCCGACTGGATCTTCCTGATGAAGCTCTACGCCGGACGCACAGTCGATCACCAAGACCTCACTCGTCTCTGGCCCCACACAAAATTCGATACCAGCAACGAAGTAATCGAACGTCTACGCGACGCGTACCCACTAGCCCCAGACGACCCCTATCTCGGCGAATACGTGGACGTGATACGACGCCGAGCGGAAGCGTACTGAGTGGGGACTCTATGCTCCGCCGTCCTGTCCAACCGACAAGCCCAGCTCAGGCGTCTTTGACCCGACCTGGTCGTCACATCCGTTTGCTGTCCCGCGGCCAACTGGGGAGCGCTGCACTGCTTGTTGTCTGCTTCATCTCGGCAGGTTGCCGGGACACAGCGCGCAGCGGAGAAGAGCCCCTTGCGGATTCAGCAACATTGACGTGCGAAAGTGCTGTCGCCACAGGTGACATGCCGAGCACCGATTCGGAGGTCATCGCGAATGTCATCGCACTTGTGACTCCTCGCTCAAGCCCGGAGGCGTTGCCGGTTGCGCGGACAGGGCAGTTTACCGAGGCTCCCTGGTGGTCAAAGGCCGGTCTTTGGGTACGCAGTGGCGTCGCAGTAGAAATCGCCGCGTCCACTGAGAACGCGAGCGGTGTGTGGCTCTTTTGGGGCAATAATCCGCCGGCACCTGCCGAACTCCTCCGCATCCCGGCATGTGGTCAGCGTGAAGCCTGGCTCAACTTCGCGGGCGGATTCTTCTTCAAGGAGCCCGATTGCATATCGCTAGTCGTACGGGTTGCTGGGACTGAGCACTGTGTTCCTGTCGAACTCGGGCGGGATTGTCCCACCCCCTGACGGCTGGTCGGGCTGGAGAGATTTGAACTCTCGACCGCCAAGGCGGATTCTCTCAAACGGCGATCTTGCCGACAAGACAAGACTTATTTCGACGGCCGTGCTGTACCGTCCACCGGTACTGTGAGAAGGTCGATCCCGGATGCAGCGACGAACACGCCGTCGTGGCTCACGAGCGGAACACCGACGAATCGAGCCGTGGCCGCGATCCATCGATCCGCCTCGTTCGCCTTCTCCGCCAGTCCGTGACCGGCGGCTAGGCACTCGGCTCGCAAGGCCGCGTATTCGTGTGTCAGGCCATGACCGGGCCAGACGATCTTTGCCTCGCCGATCGTGGCCTCAAGATCTTTGCGTCGTTTCGCACCCCATCCCGCGCGCAGCGCACCAAATCGGCTTTGATGACGCGCTGAGGTCAGCACCGAACACGCCCGTATCAACAACTACTGGTCCCACGCTGCTCCCGCCTTTGCCCTGGCCGGGCTATTCGGCCAGTGCCTCAGCGAATCCGTCGGCCTCGGCCTTGGTCAACCCCTTGATCTGACGCTTCCCATACGCGATCGGGCGCGCCGCAGCACGTAACGCCTCGGGTGATTCTTCGAGTGACTCCCCGATCGGCGGGTCTGCGACCGTCGACAGCAGCCAGTCTTCAAGCTTGTCCTGTTCGCTACGTACCAACGCTATACCCGGCTAGGTCGCCGGCAACGACTACGCCTCCAGGCAGTAGTCGCCTTGTGGACCCTGCGGACGACCGTCGGGCTCGTCGGGAGGCTTGGGCCAGCAACGAAGGAGCGCCGGCCGGGCGCCCCTTCGTTGTTGTGGTCGGGCTGGAGAGATTTGAACTCTCGACCTCTTGACCCCCAGTCAAGCGCGCTAACCAAGCTGCGCTACAGCCCGAAGAATCGACAGCTTAGCGTGACGGGTCAGTTGAACAACAACAGCACAACTTGTACGAGCCGCCAGCCTAGATATAACGCCAAGGCCACCAGCATGAGTTTGAAATGCCAGGGAACGCTCTCGTCGTCGGTGGTGAGCTGGCGAAGGTCCAGGTGTTTGCCGTCGCGAACCGCATCAACCTCGATGGTGCGGCCACATGTCGGGCACGCACCCTCGGGTGACATCGACGTTGGGGTGAGAAACTTGGAACACGCGTCACACCAGGGCATGGTTACACCGGGGGCACGCCGTGGCGTTTGGCCACGACATGCCGATCGACAGGATCGGCCGATGCGAAGCGAGCAACGAGCTCAACTCGAAGGCGATCGAACGGGACAACAGCATCGATAACCAGTTCACTGGCCAGTCGCAGAAGGTCGACGTCGGCCTCGTACTCGGCTCGTCGTTCAGCGACATACGCAGCCCGTTCGTCGAGGTCGGCGATCTGGGCGATTTTGTTGGCGAACACGGCGTTCACCGCCGGTTCGGGGCCCATCACTGCGATCTTGGCCGTAGGAAGCGCCAGCGTGGCGATGGGATCGAACGCGGGGCCGCACATGGCGTACAAACCGGCACCATAGGCCTTTCGCACGACGACACAGATCTTGGGGACCGTGGCCTCGGCGATGGCAGTAATCATTTTGGCGCCATGACGAATAATGCCTTGACGCTCGACTGCCGTGCCGATCATGAAGCCGGGAACATCGGCCAGAAAGATCAGCGGCACATTGAATGCATCGCACAGCCAGACAAACCGTGCCGCTTTGTCGGCCGAGTCGACGAACAGAACACCGCCTTTGTGCATGGGATTGTTGGCTACAACGCCGACCACATTTCCGTCGAGTCGTCCGAAACCAACGGTCAACTCTGGTGCCCACCGAGGCTTGATCTCGAAGAACGAATCGGCATCAATCACGGCATCGACAACACCGCGAATGTCGTAACCGGATGCCTCCTCGTCGGGAAGCGACGCCCGACTCAGTAACAGCCGTGCCGGCTCGGGGGCCGATACCGGTGGAGTATCACGCCAGGTTCCGGGTAGGTACGAATAGAACTGTTTAGCCTGTTCAATAGCGTCGGCGTCGTCGACCGCAAGGTTGTCGGCGCAACCTGAGATCGACGTATGCATTCGCGCCCCTCCCATCTCCTCGAGCGAAACGATTTCGCCGATAACTTCCTCGGCCATGCGAGGGGATCCGAGATACATCGAGGCATTGCCATCGACCATAACGACGATGTCGCAAAAGCTGGGAATGTACGCGCCGCCAGCGGCCGACGGCCCGAACAAACAGCAGATCTGGGGAACCTTGCCCGAGAGCCGAACCTGATTAGCAAAGATTCGTCCGGCGCCACGACGGCCGGGAAACAGGTCGACCTGGTCGGTGATGCGAGCTCCGGCGGAATCGATGAGCCAGAAGATCGGTAGTTCGTGGCGAAGGCAGTATTCGGTGGCGCGGATGATTTTCTCGACGGTGCGAGCACCCCACGAACCGGCCTTGACCGTTGGGTCATTGGCCACTACGTAGACCGCTCGGCCATCGACGCGGCCGATGCCGGTGACGACTCCGTCGGCCGGAAGGTCGATCGAACTGGCATTGGCGAGCAGACCGTCCTCGATGAAACTGTTGTCGTCGCACAGGAGCGCGATGCGTTCGCGCACGAACAACTTTCCTTGACGTGCGAGCTTGTCGCCCTCCTTGTGGAGGTTGCCCCTCGATGCCCGTTCCCACACCTCGTCGAAGTCAGTCATGGCGGTTAGCGGCCTAGCCGCGCTTTCGAACTCGGATTTTGATTGGCACCGACCCAAGATCAAACGCCTCGCGGATTCGTCTTTCCAAATAGCGCAGATACGAACCAGGGAGGTCTTTGTTGGCGAACAGCGTGAAGGTTGGAGGGTCGGTCGCACCCTGGACGGCATACATGACCTTGGCCCCGTGCGGCGCTGGCTGATTTTGCTGCGCCGCGGCGATGACCTTGTTGACAGCTTGGGTGGGGACGCGTCGGTGGTAGCGCTCGACGGCATCGGCGAGGACCGGCAGCAACTTGTTGACACCCTTCCCCGTGAGCGCCGAAATCTTCAAAATGGGTGAGTCGCCAATGAAGTGCAGCATTCGGCCGACCTCGCCGGTGACCTGTGCGCGTCGCTCGGCATCGTCGATGAGTTCCCATTTGTTCAAGAGGATGACGATTGGGCAACCAGCGGCGTCGATGCGTTCAGCCAGGCGTTGATCTTGAGCAGTGACACCCTCGGTTGCGTCGATAACCAAGAACGCAACGTCACTTTCGTCGACCGCGCGCAATGTACGCACGAAGCTGTAGTATTCGGGGCCATCGTCGATCTTGCTCTTGCGGCGCATGCCTGCTGTGTCGACAAACTTCACCGGACCGTCAGGAGTTTCAACGATGGTATCGATGGCATCTCGTGTGGTGCCGGGCATATCGTGAACCACGCTTCGTTCGGCACCAATAAGCCGGTTGAATAGCGTGCTCTTTCCCACATTGGGGCGTCCGACGATGGCGACCGCTGGCATAGGCTGGCCCGGGTCGGCAGCCTCGATTTCGTCTTGCGCCTCTTGTTCGGCTTCGAGCAGTGTTGGCCAGGGCATGACGATCTGGTCGAGCAGATCGCCGCACCGTCGACCATGCAACGCGCTGATGGTGAGGGGCTCGCCCAAACCGAGCGACAAGAACTCCCACCGTTCCAGTTCGCGCCGGTCGTTGTCGGCCTTGTTGGCCACGAGGATTACTCGCTTGCCTGAGACCCGCAGCCACTGTGCAACGCGTTCATCGTCCTCGTCGACACCGACCGCAGCGTCGACCAAGAACACCACGGCGTCGGCATCGCGAACGGCCTGCTCGACCTGTCGGCTGACCTTGGCATCGAGCTCGGAGCCACCAGGCATCCACCCGCCGGTATCGACCACCGTGAACTCGCGATCGAGCCACTCGGCACCGATCTCTTTGCGGTCTCGGGTGACGCCGGGTCGGTCTTCGACAATGGCCACGCGGCGACCGACGATTCGGTTCACAAGCGTGGATTTGCCGACGTTTGGTCGGCCGACCACAACGACGGATGGCAAACGTTCTTCGGTCATCGGGAGCCCTCCAGGGCGTGGCGCAACGCTGCGCCAGAAGTCGGCAAGATCTCGACGGGACGAGGAAGATCTGCCGGTGTGAGGCCGTCGAGAAACCGGCCTTCGGTGAGACAAACATCGGGCAGCAGATAGCGGTGCCCTTCGGGTTGGACTGCCAGTACGCGCTTGAGGTCTTCGCCAACCATAAGCCCGGTTACCGCAGTGTTGCCGCCGAAAAAATCATTGGCGACAGCGATAAGGCGGACGTCGGTGCGGTTCAGACTTTCGATTAAGGGAGCCAGCACGCTGTGCCCATAGGGCCCGGTGAGAATTCCAATCGGGGCGTTGCGCCGGGGTATGAGGCTGACAGAGCCGGCCGTTCGGCTGCCTCGGTACGGCTGGGTGCCCGGCTGACTAGCAGGAGCGCCATCGACAGCGGCAAAGAATCCGGACTTCTTGCCGGTGCTGGTATCGACGCGCCCGGTGAATTCGCGTTCGAACATGCGAGCCATACCAACGCCATCTTCGTGCATATCGAAGTCCTCGTATGCTTCGTCGCTGGGAAAGTTGCGCCCGGCAAGTAGGTAATACTCGTCGGCAGCGAAGACAAGACGGTGGCCAAGCGTGCCGAGGTAGATGGCTTGCCACTCTTCCACGCAATCGATAACGGCCTCGGCTTCGGCGTGCGTGTGGGGTCGCATTGCGGTGGCGTTGTTGTAGCGAGATACGCCGAGCGGAACCACAGCAAGGCTGGCAAGGTCGGGATACTGATCGAGCACACCCGTGAGCGTGTCGTCGAGAATGGGTCCGTCATTTACTCCAGGGCACACCACCACTTGGCCATGAACCGTGACACCGTGATCGAGTAGCAGGCGTAACCACCGCAGGCTGGTGGCACCACGGCGATTCTTGAGCATTGCCGATCGAACATCGGGATCAGTGGCGTGAATCGATACGTACAAGGGTGACAGACCCTCGGTGAGTACTCGTTCTAGATCGAGTTCGGTGAATCGCGTCAGCGTCGTGAAGTTCCCGTAGAGGAACGACAGCCGATAATCGTCGTCTTTGAGATAGAGGCTCTTTCGCATGCCCGGTGGAAGCTGATAGATGAAACAGAAGTCACAATGGTTGTCGCAGGTTTGAACCCGGTCGAAGAGCGCCGATGACACCTGGGCCCCCAACGGTTCGCCATCGACCTTTGACACCGTGAGCGTAGATTCGGCGCCTCCACGGCGAATATCGAGTTCGACGTCGGCATCATCGACCAACCAACGCCACTGGAGAATGTCTCGTGGGGCTTCCCCATTGACCGAGATGACCTCGTCGCCTACCTCTACACCGGCGCGTTCGGCCGGTGAGCCAGGCGCGACAGAGACGACAAGCGGGAGAGCCACGAAGATAGGTTAGAGGGTGGCACGTTAAAGTGAGCAGTAGCGGTGAGTAGCCGGGCGGTCGGAGCGGAGCAGTTCAAGTTATCCTGATCCTCCGTGGCGATTTCGAAATACTTCGTGATTGGCCCCTTCTGGCGGCGGTTGGCCGCGCCCGTCAGTGTGGCAATCAGTGTTGGAGCGATGTCGTCCGGCTGTTCGGATTGCAAAGCTATTGCGACCCCTGATCTAGTCGTCGTATCGATTCCATCGACCATCTCAACGTTGCAAGCGCAGCTCTGTGTTGCGTCGAGATGCTTTGACGCGATCACCGAGGGCGATCCACGACCTGGTGTGGCCAAGTTGGCCAGCAGTCTTGTGACGTTAGTTCTAGTCGACCGGCTACCGAGTAAGGCAACGATGGTGCAGCTCTCGGTAAACGGTCAGCGTTTTGAGGGTACGGTCGTACCGGTTTCTGTCGAGAAACGAGGCGCGGGTTGTGGAAGTCAGCGCTCCATCTCGGTACGAGTAGATGAATCCACGGGCGCGCTTGTCAAGAACTGATTGCTAGGGCTTGTCGCCCAGATAGCCTGTCTGCGTGCCAGTCGACCGTGTTCTGCTCGCCTCGCCCCGAGGGTTTTGTGCGGGAGTCGAGATGGCGATTAAGGCGCTCGCTTGGATCGTGCGTACGTTTCCGACTCCTGTGTACTGCTATCACGAGATTGTTCACAACCGCATCGTCGTCGAGCGTTTCGAGCAAATGGGAGTGATTTTCGTCGACGACCTCGACGACGTGCCACACGACTGCCCCATCATGTTGTCGGCCCATGGTTCGCCTCCAGAAGTAGTGGCTGCCGCTCGCCTGAAAGGCAGTTATCTCGTTGATTCGGTGTGTCCATTGGTCACCAAGGTGCACCACGAGGTGAAAGTGCGGGCCGGGAAGGGGTTTCATATTGTGTACGTTGGCCACGAAGGCCACGAGGAAGCAGTCGGCACCATGGCTGTTGCGCCATTCGCGATTTCCCGGGTCGAATCGGTGGCCGAGGTTGCCGCTCTCCCCCAGTTCGACGGTCCTGTCGCGCTTTTGGCCCAAACAACACTGTCGCATCGTGACTGGTCGGGGGTGAAGGACGCGACGCTTGCCCGTTTCCCCGGTGCATGGACTCCTGGCCGCAGCGACTTGTGCTTCGCCACCACGAACCGACAGTCGGCACTGATGGCTTTGGCCGACCGGTGCGACGCTGTTGTCGTCATTGGCTCGGCTAATTCGTCAAACACTCGTGCGCTCGAGAAATTGGCCCTCGAATCCGGGTGTGCGCAGGTGTTTCGAATCAACACGGCCGACGAACTGCCTGCCGACCTTCTTGGTGTCGTTGGTGTCACCGCAGGCGCATCGGCACCCGAGGAATTAGTCGATGAGGTACTCGCTCGGCTCTCGCCACGCGATGGGGTCGAGCAGGTGCGTGTTACCGACGAGGACGAGTATTTTCCGCCGCCTCGAAACATTCGCGAGCTTCAGGCGTCAATAGCGGCTGCTGTGTCGGGCATGCTTGCTGGCATCGGTGCGCCGTTCGATGACCGCTTGCTTCCTGCTAGCGAAGTTCTCGCGTCGCTGGGTGTGAACTGATGTTGTCGCCCACGCTCGACACTATTCGATTGTTCTTGCACGTACTAGCTGCCGGTATTTGGGTTGGCGGGCAGATCGTTTTGGTGGGCCTCGTACCTGGTCTACGCCAGGTCTCGCCTGATGCGACTCGCATCGCTGCGCGTCGGTTCAACCGGATTGCTTGGCCGGCATTCGGTGTTGCCGTCGTAACCGGTATGTGGGGTATTTTCGATATCGACGTTGCCGGTACAACAACGTCGTATCAGGTGACGCTTGGGATAAAGATTTTGGCAGTGACCCTCTCGGGGTTAGCTGCTGCAGCGCATACTGTCGGGCAAACCAAGGTGGTCTTGGCGGTAGGCGGTGCGCTCGGTCTCTTGGGTGGTCTAGGTGCCTTGTTTCTCGGTGTGCTGCTCCGCTCTGGCACCTGACCGAGGCTACAGAGCAGTTGCCTCGATCTTGCGCAACAGCAGTCGTTCGAGCCGGTGTTCGGTAATGAGCCAGCCGTCGTCGGTGCGGACCAACTGGTCGTCGTAGATGGCCCACAGCACGATGAGATCGCCAGTCTCAGTGGCCAGGCTGTGCGTTGCCTGTACGTAGGTACGTAGGTGCGCAGTGTCACCAGTGATGGTGACTTCGAAATTACCCAGCAGGTGTTGGGTCTTGCCGTATCGGGTGAGCGCTTGGGCGACGTATGCCTGAAAAGCGTCTCGACCCACGATGGGCTCGGTGCCAAAGCCGGTTACGACCGCGTCGTGCCGGAAGCATGACGCCTGTCGGTCGAGGTCGCGGGCGTCGACAGCAGTTGCGTACTTGACCATGACATCTTGGATGGCGAGTCGGTCGGCGAGTTCGTTGCTCATCAGTTTCGTGGCACGTCTTTCCAAGAGATTTCGCGATCAACCCTGACGTCGCCGGGGAGCCCCAAAACCCGCTCGCCGAGAATGTTCAGCATCACTTCGGTGGTGCCACCTTCAATTGAATTGGCTCGGCTGCGCAAGAAGGCCTTCTGCAGCGTTTCGAAGCCCATGGCCGTGGCTGGTCGGGTCATTTCGTAGCTGCCGTACAACATGCCCTCGGCGCCTAGGAGGTTGGCGATGAAGGCGTAGATGTCTTTATTGAGGTTGGCCTGTTCGAGTTTGCTGATAGAACCCTCTGGACCAGGCGTGCCGGACTTACGATTTTGGCTGGCTCGGATGTTGACCAGGCGATGAACCTCGGCTCGGGTCCACAGCTTCATAAGCTGGTCTCGTGTGGCTGAATAACGGCGGTCGTCAGAGAAATTGTTCCAAATCTTCACCGCCTCGCCAATGGCCCCGCTGCCGCGCGCCGGAATAGTGCCGCCAATCGACACGCGCTCGTTCATAAGGGTCGTGAGTGATACTCGCCAGCCGTCTCCCGGCGAACCAAGCATCTCGCTTTCATGGATTCGGGTATCGGTGAAATACACCTCGTTGAACTCGGCCTCGCCGGTCATCTGTCGCAGCGGTCGTACCTCGACAGTTGGTGCGTGCATATCGACAACGAACGCCGTGAGACCAGCATGCTTGGGCTGATCAGGATTGGTTCGCACTACCAACAGACCCCACCGAGCGACATGGGCAAGGGTGGTCCACACCTTTTGCCCATTACAGATCCACTCGTCGCCATCCTTGACCCCGCGCGACGACAATCCAGCGAAATCCGAGCCAGAACCAGGTTCGCTGAAAAGCTGGCACCACACCTCTTCGCCAGTGAACAACGGCCGGAGGTAGCGTTGCTTTTGCGCTTCGCTTCCCCACACTGCGACCGTTGGACCGCACATGCCATGACCGATGGGGTTGCGGTACACCGGGTTGGGTGCGCCTTCGGCATAGATGCGCTCGTTGATGCGCTTTTGTGCACCGGGGGCAAGGCCGAGCCCGCCGTAGCCGACGTCGTTGTGGACCCACGCCAGCCCCAGGTCGTACTGGGCACCGAGAAAGACAGCCGTTGGAGTGGACTTGGGCGGATGGGTCGCAAGAAGTTCGTCGATGAGCGCTTCGACCTGGGTTGCGTCAGCGGTTACCGCGGGACCGTCAATCAATGTCATGGGCCGAGCGTAGTAAGACCCTGGCTACGACGGTGAGTCAGGCGGGACCTTCGTCATCGGCTTCGGACTCGGTATCGATGAATCCGGCGGCGGCGAGTCGGGCCAAAAGCACGTCACGTACGCTGGTTCCCGGCTCACGGGCCTTGTCGCCCGTGATGCGCCAGCCGAGTCGGCTGGAGTACAACAGGGGTGGTTCTTTGAGTCGGCCGGGGCCAACTTCGGTTACCCGGGCGAAGAACAACTCGTGATCAACGCCGGGCATCGTGACACGGTTGAAAACCTCGCAACGTAGCCACGCAATGCTGTTGCGTACGACCGGCAGGCCGTCGGGCAGCAGTTCGACATACTCATCGGCGATGTACCGGAACTTTCGCCCGGGGTACGAGAAGTACTGGCCCTCGGCTACCTGATCGCCAGCAAGGATCGACACCGAGAATTGGCCCGACGCTGCGATGAGTCCGAACGTGTCGTGCTTAGGTGACACCGATGCCATCACAATAGGTTCCTCGAAGGCCACCTGGGTCACCCAGTGAGACGTGTAGGCCCTGGTGACGCCCTCGTGGTGAGCGCCAACCACCTCGACGCCTTTGATCATCTGTCCGAGGCTTCGTTTGAGAACGGGGTCGATCATGGCAAACGTGAAACTAGCCCGCAGCTCATGGCGCTAGTTGAATCGGGCCTGGAGCCGACTGACGGCCTCGTGTTCTCGATCCGTGGCGGTCGGCAATACGCAACGAAGGGCGTAGATGTGGCTGAGGTTGCCAAAGTCGCGGTTGCGTTCGTACACCAAAGCGAGGTTGGCAAGGACCCGGGTAACGATGGCGAGCGAGGTGACCGGTTCAAGGAACACCGGGTTCCATGAGGCTCCAGGGTGGGCCATGCTCAGGTACAACGACCGACATTCGACATCAGTCAGTATGCGGCCTCGACTGAACGCGTCGACAAAGCGGTTTTGATGGTTGGTGTCTACGAGCAAGAAATGGCCCGGCATGCCGACGCCGCGCAACTCGACCCCGATTCGGCGACCAACCTCGATGGTGACAATGGCAAGCGTGATAGGAATGCCGAGGCGCCGATCGAGAACTCGGTTCAGGTAGCTATTGTCGGCGTCGTAGTACTCGGCTGAGTTGCCTACGAAGCCACCCGACTTGAACAAGGAGCCAACGAGCCCGTCGAGGGTGGGCGCCTCGACCGACTGGGCGAGATGATCGAATCGCAAGAGCTCCGCTTCGAGGTCGAGGTCGCGATACCGGCTCGACGCAATGAGAAGCATCGCCCGGTCGAGCGGGAAGATTGCTTGCGCGACAAGTCCCTTGAACTCCTCGATGCTGCCCACGGGTAGGCACCGTAGCCGCCCAAGCTTCTTCCGTTCGCTTTAACGCTCGGCCACCTTTGCCTGCCTTCGGCGTCGCTTGCTCACTACCGTTCGCTTTAACGCTCGGCCATTTTGTCCCTACGCTGGACGCATGTATCCAGGAGTCCATGCCGCCGCCAACCCTCATAAGCCCGCCATCATCATGGGTGCCTCAGGGGCGGTGACCACGTACGGTGAACTCGACGTGGCTGCGAATCGGTTGTCGCGGGTGTTTTTCGATGCCGGTTTGCGCCCCGGTGATCACATCGCAATGTGTATGGAGAACCATCCGCGTTTCTTGGAAGTTGCCTGGGGCGCAACGTATGCGGGGCTGATCTTCACCGCGTGTTCGAGTCGACTTCTCAGCGACGAACTCGAGTACATCATCAATGACTGCGGAGCGAAGGCATTCATCACGTCGAGATACAAGGCTGATCAGGCCGCCGAGATCGTCGCGGCCACCCCCCACGTGCAGGTGCGTTTGATGCTCGACGGCGTGATCGATGGATACGACAGCTACGAGTCGACGGTTGCCGCTCGTTCGGCCGAGCCGTTGAGTGACCGAGTTGAGGGAACCGACATGCTGTATTCGTCCGGCACTACTGGTCGGCCTAAAGGTGTTGTAAAGCCATGGTCTCCTCAGCCGTTGGGATCGGCGGCCACTAGTGTCATGGGACTCTTGCAGGGACTCTTCGCAGCCACGCCCGACTCCGTGTATCTCTCTCCTGCGCCGCTCTATCATTCGGCTCCGCTGCGGTTCTGCTTGTCGATGCTCTCGCTTGGCGGCACCGTCGTGGTCATGGAACACTTCGACGCCGAGGATGCACTCAAGCTCATCGAGGAATTCCACTGCACCCACAGCCAATGGGTGCCCACCATGTTTGTCCGCATGCTTAAGCTGCCGATCGAAGCCCGCACCCGGTACGACGTTTCGTCGCTTAAGGTCGCGGTCCATGCAGCGGCCCCGTGCCCGGTCGAGGTGAAA
Organism: Actinomycetes bacterium; assembly: GCA_031415695.1. GTDB lineage: Bacteria > Actinomycetota > Acidimicrobiia > Acidimicrobiales > Ilumatobacteraceae > JANOSH01. The sequence goes on along the minus strand of JANOSH010000047.1, from coordinate 368,765 downwards.
CGCAACATGATCGAATGGTGGGGACCAGTGCTTCACGAGTATTACGCCGGTACCGAGGGCAACGGTTTCGTCTATTGCAACAGCGAGATGTGGCTCGCCCACCCCGGCACCGTGGGAATGGCCGTGCAGGGCACGTTGCACATCGTTGGCGAGGACGGCACCGACTGTCCCGTGGGCCAATCGGGCACGATCTATTTCGAGGGCGGTGCCGCATTCGAATATCACAACGACAAAGAAAAGACCTCCGGCAGCCGCAATGCCCAGGGCTGGTCGACGCTTGGTGACGTTGGTTATGTCGACGGCGACAGCTATCTGTTCCTGACCGACCGCAAGGCCTACATGATCATCTCGGGCGGCGTGAACATCTACCCGCAAGAGGCCGAGAACGTTCTGATTAATCATCCCGAAGTGGTCGACGTCGCTGTCTTCGGCGTGCCCAACGACGATTTTGGCGAGGAGGTAAAGGCTGTCGTGCAGCCCCGCGAGATGCCAGCCGACGCCGACGCCCGAGCGCGTCTACAACAAACATTAATTGCCTACTGTCGGTCACAGTTGGCCGACGTCAAGTGCCCTCGGACCGTTGACTTTCGCGACGAGCTGCCGCGGCATCCCACCGGTAAGTTGTACAAGCGATTACTGAAGGACGAGTACTGGGCGGCGGCTGGCAGGAGTATCTAGCGGCGATGTTGCCCTTCCTTGAGTCGTCTACGCCACTGGCATTCGCCCACCGCGGCGGGGCGTCGGAGGTGCCGGAAAACACCATGCCGGCGTTTCAGCATGCCGTCGATCTCGGCTATCGGTACATCGAGACCGATGTTCATGCTACCGCCGACGGAGTGCTGCTGGCGTTTCACGACACTAAGCTCGACCGAATTACGGACAGCGAGGGGGTTATCAGCGAACTGCCGTACTCGGTCGTGTCGCGCGCGCTGGTTGATGGGCGCGAACCAATCCCTCGCTTGAACGAACTCCTGGCGGCGTGGCCCGAATTGCGGATAAACATTGACCCCAAACAGGATAACGCGGTCGACCCGCTAGTTGCTGCACTACGAGCGCACGACGCCATCGACCGGGTGTGTATCGGAAGCTTCTCCGATGCCCGCGTCCGTCGGATTCGAGCAGCACTTGGGCCAAGGGTATGCACATCGGGCGGTCCTAAGGAGATAGCCCGGATCTACCTCGCATCACGCACGAGTGTTGCCCGGTTGCGCCCACCCGACGGCGTTCACTGTGCTCAGGTGCCAGTAAGGCAATGGCCGATTCCACTAGTGGACGAACGGTTCGTCGCCTATTGCCACAGACACGGTCTACATGTTCACGTGTGGACTATCGACGATGCATCCGAGATGGAACGACTGCTCGACCTCGGAGTCGATGGGCTCATGACTGACCGACCCATCATCCTCAAACAGGTGCTGCAACGCCGCAACGCCTGGACATAGCTAGCGCTAGCGGGCGAGCGAGCGGCGAACCAGCGGGCGATTCGCTACCGCAGGTGGTTCGCCGACAGCCCCTTGAACACCATCTCGCCCGACTGCGGTATCGAAAAACGATCTGGGACTCGGGTGAGAACGTGTTCGCGGGGTGGGGTTTTGGGCCGGTCAGATGCGAAGATGGGTAGGTGACCCGGTTCCGAAATGCACTGCTCGCCGATGGACGCCATGTAGACCTTCGAGTTCGCGACGGAGTCGTGACCCAGGTCGAGTCACACATCGACCCCATGTTTGGCGAGGACGACATCGACGTTGCCGGTCGTCTGCTGCTCGGCGCTCCCGCCGAGCCGCATGCGCACCTCGACAAGGCGCTACTCGCCGATCGAGTGGAGAATCCTGACGGTGACCTCATGGGTGCCATCGTGGCCATGATGGCGCATCGACCAAACCTGACGGTCGACGATATTGCCGAACGAGCCGAGCGCGCCGCTCGCATGATGCTGGTCAACGGTTGCACGGCAATTCGAACCCATGTCGATGTTGGCGACGACATCGGCACGATGGCTGTCGAAGCGCTCTTGCGAGTGCGGGGTGCGATGGCCGACGTGCTCGATCTTCAGATCGTGGCCCTGCTCGCTGCCCCCACTACCGGGCTCGCAGGAGCCGGCAATAGAGCTGCGATGCGTGACGCCTTTCAAGTCGGTGCCGATGTGGTCGGCGGCTGCCCTCACCTTGATCCCGAGCCCGAACGCTGTCAGCGGTACTTCTTGGAGACGGGAGGCGAGCTTGGTCTACCCGTCGATCTGCATACCGACGAACATCTCGATCCGGCGCACTGCGATTTGGCAGTCATGGCCGAGTGGGTGACCCGCACCGGCTTTCGTAACGGTGTCACGGCGTCTCATTGCGTGAGCCTCGGTATGCGCGACGGGAGCGAGCAGGAGCGCATCGCCCGAGATGTCGCCGACGCCCGAATTGCTGTTATTACACTCCCCCACACCAACCTGTTTCTGCAGGGACGGGCCCATTCGGTTGCGACGCCGCGGGGCCTCACTGCGATTCGGCCCCTGCTGCGCGCCGGTGTTGTGTTGGCCGCGGGGGCCGACAACTTGCAGGATCCGTTCAACACGCTGGGCCGGGCCGACCCCTTTGAAACTGCGGCGCTTATGGTCATGGCCGGTCACCTGACTCCGACCGAGGCGTGGCAATCCGTGTCTACGGCATCACGCCAGGCGATGGGTCTCGCCCCGGCGGGTCCGGCCGTGGGGCTGGTGGCCGACTTTGTGGCGGTACCCGCGGCGACGCTGCGTGAGGCCATTGCGATGGGCCCAGCGGGACGCATGGTCGTGCGCCGCGGGGTGGTCGTCGCCGGAGGCTAGACGGCCGTATCCGCAACAGTTGCGGATACGGCCGCGTCTGGGCCGGCCGTTTGCGCAACAGTTGCGGAAGTGGTGGTTTTAGCGGTTGGCCAGGGACACGACGACATCTAGCAAGACGTTGGCGCCTGCTTCCAAATCGGCTGGGTCGGTGTGTTCCGCAGGGTTGTGGCTGATGCCGCGGTGACTGGGTACGAAGATCATTGCTGTCGGGCATACACGCGCCAACATCTGAGCATCGTGACCCGCTCCTGACGGCATTCGCTTGGTGGCGTGACCAGCGGCCACAGCCGTCTTTTCGACGAGGTCGATGACGTCGGGATCGAACACCACCGGCTCGAATCGGGCGAGTGTACGCGCCGTGATTGTGACGCCCTCAGCGACTGCCAGCTGCTCGCAGAACTGTGCGAACCGCGCTTCGGCCGCCTGGAGCGCCGATTCGATGGTGTTGCGTAGATCGACGGTAAGTGTGACCTTGGCCGGAACGACGTTGACCAGGTTGGGGAACACGTCGATCTTGCCAACGGTGCCTACCTGGTCGCCGCCGAATTGGATAGCGATGCGGCGCACCTCGCGCACGATTTCGCCCGCCGCGAAGTTCGGGTCGTGCCGAAAACGCATGGGTGTAGTGCCTGCATGGTTCGACTCGCCCGTGATGGTGATCTCTTGCCAGCTGATGCCCTGAACACCAGTGACAGCGCCGATGGTGAATCCTTCGAGTTCGAGCACCGGGCCCTGCTCGACATGCAACTCGACGAACGCCGATGGTGCCGCCCCCGGGCACGGCGATGAGCCGGCGTATCCGATTCGTTGCAGCTCGGCTCCGACTCGAGCGCCGTCGATTCCGGTTATGTCGAGGGCTTCTTCCAGGCCCAGCCCGCCGACGTACACCAGGCTGCCGAGCATGTCAGGAGCGAACCGGGCACCTTCCTCGTCGGTGAAAAAGGCGACGGAGATCGGGTGTCGGGTGACAATACCGGAGGCAGCGAGCGTCTCGATGACTTCGAGTCCGGCGAGCACGCCAAGGTTTCCGTCGAACCGCCCGCCAGTTCGTACCGTATCGATATGGCTGCCGGTCATGACCGGCGGTAGGTCGTCGAGACCGGGTCGAGTGCCGACGACGTTGCCGATGGCATCGACGGTGACCGCAAGGCCAAGGTCTCGCATCCACGTGAGAACGAGATCACGACCGGCCTTGTCGTCGTCGGTGAGTGCAAGACGAGCCGAGCCGCGCTCGCCGTTGGATCCGACAATTGGGCCGATAGCAGCTAGTTCCTCGATGCGACCCATGAGACGCTCGATACTGATGCGAGGCGGAGGAGCAGTCGTCACGGTTGCCCGAAGCGGAACTGGGCGATCTCGGCGAGGGCCTCGGCGAATACCCGGGTGGCTCCGTTGAACAGAATTTCACCCTGCTCGGCAGTTGCCCCCATGGGGTCGCCGATGTGGCCGTCGGGCCCGAAGTCGTCGCTGAGCCAGCCGAATGCCACCGGACCACCGAAGCGGACGTATCGGTTCACGGCCATGGCCTCGGGAATGTTTCTGGTGGCGCGATTCATCTGCACGGTCACGGGAGCGAGGTGCAGCATGAGCGATGTTTCGTCCATGCCGCCGTGCACGCCCATGCCAAGTTCTGAAGGCGCTGATGTGCCGCCCTGGTCGGGGGGTACGCCAGGATGGGTGAGGAAGGTTTGCAGGCCGTGGTTGAGCCGTAGCTCACGGTTCATCATGGCCACCAGCGCAGAGTTACCGCCATGACCGTTCAAGAACACAATCTTGCGCGCCGGCGTGGCCGCAAGTGCTCGGCCAAGTTCGTCGAGCGTGGCCATGAGCGTGGCGGCTGTCAGGGAAAAGGTGCCCGGGAAATGGGCATGCTCGTTGGACTTTGTGTAGCTCAATATCGGAAGCAGCCAAGCGTCGACGCCAGCGTTGGCGGCCCGCTCTACCCCGGCGGCGGCGGTAGCTTCTGCAATGACCGAGTCGGTATTGACTGGAAGGTGGGGCCCATGTTGTTCGGTGGCACCGAGCGGCACGACAACTACAGATTGGGGCGACAGCGCATTGAGCAAGTCGCGGCTACTGAGGGAATCGAGGCGGCGAGACGACATGGCAGTCCTAAGCGTCGGTTGACGCGACGCCCGTAACAGGTGGCAGAAAGCTCCAGGGGAACTCGATCCAGGCATCGGTGGTTTTCCACACGTACTCGCAATTGACTACGGTCCAGGGCTTTTCGTACAGCACGGCGCTACGAACCTCGGCGACCTTACCTTCGACGAACTCTTTGACCAACGCGAGGGTCTTGCCGGTGTCGGCAACGTCGTCAGCGATGAGGACTTTGGCGTCTCTTAGCAGTGACAGATCGGGTGTGGGGGGCAGGATCATTGGCACCTCGAGCCGTTCATCGACACCGGTGTAGAACTCGACGTTCATGGTGTAAATGTTCTTGACCCCGAGCGCGTAACCGAGTGCACCGGCGATGAACAACCCGCCGCGGGCGATGGCAAGAATCATGTCGGGCTCGAATCCATCGGCATGGATATCGGTGGCGAGCCGTCGGGCGGCGTCGCCAAAAATCGAGTACGTCATGTGTTCGCGTTCAGGAGCGGGCATCGCTCAAACCTACTCGCTCAGCTCACTCGATGATGAGGCCCTCGAGGCCGTCTTCGGGAGCAGGGAATTGTGGATCCATCGACTTGAGTGTCGCATGCACAATGCGGGCGACGGTGAGGTTACGTACCCAGTTGCGATCGGCGGGAACGATGTACCACGGTGCGTGTTTGGCCGCAGTCTCATTGATGGCATCTTGGTAAGCTGCGTGGAAGGGGTCCCACAGCTTGCGGTCGTGCAGGTCGGCGTGGCGGAACTTCCACTGCTTGGCCGGATCATCGACCCGATCCTGAAAGCGTTCGCGCTGTTTGTCTTTCGACATATGCAGGAAAATCTTGACGATGGTTGTGCCTTCATCCGTGAGCCGTTGCTCGAAGTCGCGAATATGGCCGTAACGGGCCTTCCACTGCTTGGCAGGGACCAACTCGCGAACCCGAACGACGAGTACGTCCTCGTAGTGGCTTCGGTTGAAGACACCGATCTCGCCCCTGGCCGGGCACGCAGCGTTGACCCGCCAGAGGTAGTCGTGGGCAAGTTCGTGCGAAGTTGGGATACTAAAACCCGTGACCCGAACACCTTGAGGGTTGATGCCATCGAACACGGCATTGATAACACCATCTTTGCCTGCGGCATCCATTGCTTGCAGTACAACGAGAAGCGAACGACGCTCCTCGGCAAACAGCGTGGCCTGCAACTCGGCGATCTTGAGCACCAGTTCGCCCAGTTCGTGAAGTGCCGCCTCTTTTGACTTGATCTTGAGCGTGTCGCCCGGATCGTGGTCGCTTAAGCGCACAGAGTCTCGGGTGGTAATGCGTCGAGGAAGAGCCATGCCGTCAGCGTATGCGAACGGCGTGCTCTGGGGTCGTTGACAGTTTGTCAGCAGACATCTAACGTGACATCCGCCACAGACCTGTGGTGGGGAGCGATAGCGGGGCGGACAAGTCGTTCCGGTTCATTGCTGTTCCCCGTTCGATCTTTGTATTGGCTTCACCGCCACGACCCAAGGGGGAATCTCAGTGCACCAGCAATCACGCCCGACTCGGCGTTCAACGAGCCGTCTCATTGCCATCGGGGCTATCAGCATGTCGTTCATTGCTGTGGCCTGCGGTAGCGACGGTGGCCAGACCGCTACGACAACGGCTGTGGGTGCCGTAACGACCGCACCCGCCGCCACCACTGCACCGGCTGCCACTACCGCCGCTACGGTCCCACCTCCACCAGTTACTACCGTTCCACCTAAGGAAAAGCCCAAGACTGGCGGCACCCTTCGCGTTGCCAACGAGTCGGGCGTCAGCACACTCGACCCGGCTCTTGGTCTCGCTCAGCCGGCCGACAAGAACATTGCGCTCGTCATTTATGACCCCTTGATGAGCTGGGACGATGCGGGCAAGACCATCCCATTCCTGGCCGAGTCGCTCGAATCAACCGATTTGAAGAGTTGGAAGATGACGCTGCGTAAGGGCGTGAAGTTCCACGACGGAACCGACTTCAACGCCGATTCCGTGATCGCTCATTTCAAACGCATGCTCGACCCAGCCACCAAGAGCAGTTGGGTGAGTGCCGCCACCAGGTACGGCGTGCCTACCAAGGTTGATGATCACACGCTCACTTGGGCCATGGCCACTCCCCAGGTCGTTTTTCCGAACGACATGTCAGGTGCAATGGGCTACATTCCATCGCCCACCGCCACCGCTAAAGACTCGGCTGGCTTCGGCCTGGCACCGGTAGGCACCGGGCCATTCAAGCTGTCGAAGTTTGAAGCTGGCGGTGTGGTCGAGGTCGAAAAGAACGCCACATACTGGCGCAAGGATGCCGATGGTAACCAGCTGCCATTCCTCGACAAGATTTCGTTCCGAGGCATTCCCGAGACCGACAAGCGCCTTACTGCGGTGAAGAATAAGGAAGTCGACTTCGCCGGCACCGCCGACACCGCCACGGTGATCGAAGCCGAGAAGGCCAAGCTGAACGTGCAGCGTATCTCCGGATCGTCGTCGACGATCATGATGTTCAACAGCAAGAAAGCCCCGACCGACGACGTCCGTGTGCGCCAGGCAATGGCCTACGCTACGAACAAGAAAGAACTCAACGACATCATCTATAACGGTGCCCGCATTGAGTCCTACAGCGCATTTGCTCCTACCTCACCGTTTTTCAATAAAGATACACCGACACCGAAGTATGATCCGGCAAAGGCTAAGGCCCTCCTGGCCGAATACGGCAAACCAGTTGAGGTCGTCCTCGAGTGTATTCCAACTCCCGAAGCCACCCAGATCCTCGACATCATTAAGCAGCAGTGGGAGGCCGTAGGCATAAAAGCAACCACCAAGTTCCAAGAACAGGGCGCCTATGTGGGTCGCATCTTTGGAAAAGTAGGCGACTGGAACACGGCGTGTTTCCGGTCGAACCAGTTCATCGAGCCCGACCAAATTCGTGCCAGTCTTTCCACAGACGACTCGGCAAACCTCATCTTTTACTCCAACCCGGAGATGGATAAGGCGCTGCTCGAAGGTGGTTCCACAACCGACTTCGCCAAGCGCAAGGCAGCCTACGACAAGGTGCAGACAATCCTGTCCAAAGACGTACCTACTATGTCGACGCTGTACGACCTGTGGGGCAACATCACTAACACGAATGTTCAGGGCCTTCCCAGCCCCGAGCGAAGCGCACTTGGCCCGATCAAGTTCGCCACCGTCTGGCTGAAGTGACCGAGTAGGCGCTGAAAAGGGATTCGTAGGCCGACTATGAGAATCGTCACCAAACTGTTCGGTCTCGCCGTCACCGCTGTACTGGTGTCGATGATGACCTTCATGCTCATCCTTCTCCTTCCCGGAGATCCGGTGGTGTCGGCCCTCGGGACGGCCTATGATCCCAAGTCAGATATAGGCAAAAAGCAAATAGAGGTCGTTCGTAAAGAACTCAGCCTCGATAAATCAATTCCGCTTCGCTATCTTGATTGGGCGGGCGGGGTCGTCACAGGCGACCTCGGCCGCTCATTCGGGACAACCACGGGCGGTATTACGACCACTCGCATTCTCAAGGAGCGTCTGCCGGTCACCATCGAAGTAATGATTCTTACTCAGATCGTCGCGCTCCTGATGGCCTTGCCGCTTGGCATTATCGCTGCATATCGCGAGGGACGATTTGTCGACAAGTTGATCGGCGCGTCAAATTTTGGCCTTCTTGCCATGCCAAACTTTGCTCTCGGTCTCATTTTGGTATTGATCTTTAGTGTCAAACTCAAGTGGCTACCGAGTAGCGGTTACACGCGGCTCACTGAAGACTTTGGCAAGAACATCAGATCGATGGTAATACCGGTGCTTACTCTGGCGTTCGGGTTGTCGTCGGTGTACGCACGCTTGATACGTGCCGAGATGGCCACAGTTCTCAAAGAAGACTTCATCTTGATGGCCACATCTAAGGGAATTCGCCCGTGGCGGGTGCTACTAAAGCATGCGTTACGACCGTCGTCGTTCTCGTTGTTGACCAGCATTGGCATCAATGTCGGTGGCCTGATCGGAGGTACTGTCGTGATGGAGCAACTTATGGCTATCCCTGGCGTCGGTTCGGCCCTTATCGAAAATATTTTCAAACGCGAGTTCCAGGTTGTCCTGGGGCTCGTTCTGGTGATCACCATGTTCTACGTCGCCGCAATATTCGTCGTCGACATCTTGTATTCCGTTCTCGACCCAAGGATCCGCCGTGGCAGCACCCGCGCCTGAACTCATTTCGCTGACGTCAGCCAACGAAATTTCACCAACGGAGGTCGTAACACCCCGCAAGAAAAGGCGCTGGCGAGGCCAACTTGGAACAGTCGTTCCCGTCGTATGGATCACCCTCGTGACCCTTGGTGCCTTGTTGGCGCCCTGGCTCAACAAGGTCCCTGGCATACGGCTCCTCAAGTACGACAAGATCGTGGCCAAAAAGGGCCTCACACCGTCGGCCAAACATTGGCTTGGCACCGACGAGATCGGTAGGTCGATCTTGTCACGGCTTATTTGGGGTGGCCGTGTTGCGCTTGCTGTTGGCATCGTATCGGTATTGGTTGCGCTTATTGTCGGCGGCTTTATTGGACTTATCGCCGGGTACTATCGAGGCAAAATTGAACTCGTGCTCATGACACTTGCGAGCACCATTCTTTCGTTTCCGGCGCTCATACTGGTGCTTTCGATCGTGGCCTTCCTCGGCAACAATCTGCGAAATATCGTGGCGGCGATTGCCATCGTGGCTATTCCTGCCTTCGCCCGTCAGGCGTACGCCGTCACGCTAGCGGTGTCGCAGCGCGAGTACGTAATGGCTGCCAGGTCACTTGGTGCCAAAAACAAACGGATCATCATCCGTGAGGTGCTTCCCAACGTCATTCTGCCCCTGTCGGCCTATGCGCTCGTCATTACGGCAGTGGCCATTGTGGCCGAGGGTGGCCTTGCATTCCTCGGAGCGTCAGTGGAACGGCCAACACCAAGTTGGGGAACCATGATCAACGATGGTCGCAAATTGCTTGTGAGCGACCCGTCTATCTGGCATATCAGCATGATTCCGGTGGCGTGCATGTTCCTCACCGTTCTCTCGCTCAATCTCATTGGTGATCGAGTTCGTGGCCTTATCGACGGCAAGGAGTCCAAACTGTGAGTCTGAGCAGTAATGGCCGCGAGACACCGCTTCTCGAAATTCAAAACGTCAAGACGCACTTTCGAACCAAACGTGGTGTTGTTCGTGCCGTCGACGGCGTCAGCCTCACCTTGGAGCGGGGGCGTACCCTGGGCGTGGTAGGTGAATCTGGCTCGGGTAAAAGCATCCTGGTTCGTTCCATCATGGGTCTGTTGCCCATGCGCAATATCGTGCGTGAAGGCTCGGTGCGTTTCGACGGAACCGAGTTGCTTCACCTCAGTCGAAACGATATGCGTGACTACTGGGGCAAGGAAATGGCTATCATTTTCCAAGACCCCATGACCGCGCTGAACCCGGTGATGAAGGTAGGCAAACAAATCACCGAAGGCCTCATCCGAAGCCTCGGCATGTCGAAATCAGATGCGTTTGCCAATGCCGAAAAGCTCATGGCCGATGTGGGCATTCCCGAGCCCACCCGACGCCTCAACGAGTATCCGCATCAACTGTCAGGTGGAATGCGCCAACGCGTGATGATTGCGGTGGCATTGGCGGCTGGGCCACGGTTGTTGTTCGCCGATGAACCCACCACGGCGCTCGATGTCACGGTGCAGGCTCAGATCCTCGATCTGTTGGCGGCTCAACAACGAGACCGCAATATGTCGATGATTTTGGTTACGCACGATCTGGGCGTCGTCGCCGGGCGAAGCGACGATATTGCGGTGATGTATGCCGGGCGCATAGTCGAGAAAGCGCCGACGCGCTCGTTGTTTGCGAATATGAAAATGCCCTATACCGAAGCGTTGCTGCGGTCCATTCCCCGGCTCGACCAGCCAAGTCACACCCGGCTGCAGTCGATCTCGGGTCTGCCACCCAACCTTTTGGTGCAAAGCGTTGGATGTCGATTCGCGGCCAGATGTCCGTATGCGGTCGAGCGATGCCGGGTCGAGGAGCCAGCGCTTGTGGAATCCGACGTGCCCGGCCACTTCTATGCCTGTCACTATCCCGTCGGGTCGATCGAATGGCAGAACGCACAAGACCGATTGACAACCTCATCTGTCGTCGCGGGAGGCCACTGACATGGCCGGCAGCGGAAAAGCCCATTTGGGCGGCGACGATGCGCTGTTGCGTGTTGAAGACCTTGTGGTTGAGTTTCCGACCAACACCAAGGGCCACAAGGTTCATGCGGTTACAGGAATCTCGCTCGACGTGCGCCCGGGCGAAACACTCGGGCTGGTCGGTGAGTCAGGCTGCGGTAAAAGCACGACAGGGCGGGCAATCTTGCAGTTACCCCAACCCACCGGCGGAATGGTTCGTTTCGACGGTACGGACATCACCAAGCTCGACGGCGAGGAACTCCGCCAGGTTCGAACCGACATGCAGATGATTTTCCAAGACCCCATCTCGTCGCTCAACCCGCGTCGGTCGGTGCTCGACATCGTGATGGAGCCACTCAAGATCTGGAACATCGGTACGCCGGAAGAACAGCTGCAAAAAGCCAAGGACGTTCTGCGGACTGTGGGTATCGACGCCGACTTGGTCGGTGACCGAAAGCCCTCGCAGTTCTCGGGTGGCCAGTGTCAGCGCATCTGTGTGGCTCGGGCGCTTGTGCTCGACCCGAAACTGATCATCTGCGACGAGCCAGTGTCGGCCCTCGACGTCAGCGTCCAGGCCCAGGTGCTCAATCTGCTTGAAGACCTAAAGGCCAAATACGGGCTAGCGCTCATTTTCATCGCTCACGACTTGGCCGTGGTCAAGAACATCAGCGACCGAATAGTCGTCATGTATCTGGGCAAGATGTGTGAGGTTGCCAAGAGCGACGACCTGTATGCCCGGCCAATGCATCCGTACACCAACGCGCTCCTGCGGGCGATCCCGGTCCCCGACCCCACGGTTAGGCCGAATTCCGAAAACCGTATTGCGGGCGAGATTCCGTCGCCGGTGTCGCCGCCGAGCGGCTGTCGGTTCCGCACCCGCTGTCCGGCCGTCACCGAAGTGTGCGCGCAGGACGAGCCTCAGCTGCGAGCCATGGGCGACGGGCATTTCGTCGCCTGCCATCATCCGATAGCGGTTTAGCTCCGCCAGCCGCTATGAAGCCGGTGCGGGTCGCGAGGTTGAGTCGAGACGAACGTCGTGAGCAACTCGTTGACGCCGCCACCGAGGTTTTTAGTCGTGCTGATCCGGCCGTGGTGTCACTCGAGGAATTGGCCGACGCGGCGGGGGTCTCTCGTGCATTGATCTACGAGTATTTCGGCGATCGCAATGGTCTTATCGAGGCGGTGTATCTGCGCAAAGTGCACGTCTTGAATGAGGCGGTTCGGGTGGTGTTGGCGTCGCCCACTAACCGCCTGGAGCGCATTCGAGGCGCAGCCCAAGCCCACTTGGACATGGCCCTGGCGGATCCCAATGGATATCGAGTTGTGGCTGGTGGCCTGCCGTTCCCCGGCCTTGCAGCATTGGAACAAGCCCGAGTTGTCGCTGCGGCAGGTCTCTTCGAACCGAGTCCAAACGCAACGTTGATCGCTCAGGCGGCAATCACCACTATCCAGTCGAGCATCAGCTACTGGCTCGTGGATCAAACCGTTTCGGCCAGCGATCTCCTGGACTTCATCGTCGATTTCATCAGCGCGGGGATTCTGGGCGTACGAGGACGCGAGCCGTCCTACGCTCCCTTGTCAGCTAATTAATTAGGTGTTGCGATAGATCGGCGGCCGACGTTCGAGAAAAGCTCGCTGACCCTCGATGTGGTCCTCGGTAAAGCTGGCCATAATCTGCTGGCGGTTCTCCAGATCTATGGCGGCTTGCATGCCTGGGATCTCGAGAGCCGACCACATGCCCTCCTTGGTGAGTGCTACGCCAAAGGGTGTGTTCAACATGATCTGAGCTGCCTTGTCGAACGCAGCGTCGAGCAGTGCATCGTCGGGGACGGTATCGATAACCAAGCCAATACGCGCGGCTTCGTCGGCATCGAACAGTCGGCCCGTAAGCATGAGCTCTTGAGCCCGAGCCGCACCGATCAAACGTGGTAGCAGCCAGCTGGTACCAATATCGCACGCCGACAATCCAATGCGAATGAACGCCGCGTTGAAGCGGGCTGATTGCGCAGCGATACGAATATCGGACCCCAGCACAAGGGCAAACCCTCCCCCGGCGGCAGGACCGTTGACGGCAGCGATGACGGGTTGCGGCAGGGATCGCAGGTGCGGAATGAGCCGGGCGATATGGCGTTGTACAGCGAACCCGCTTTGTGCTCGGCCGAAGCCGTCGGTGTGTGGAGCTCGCCCGTAGCCCCCGAGGTCGAGTCCGGCACAAAAACCTCGTCCTGCGCCCGTGAGGATGACCACCCGACACGAGTTGTCGGCGGCGATGTCGTCGAGTGCGTCGTGAAGACCCTGTACAACTTCAGAGGTCATGGCATTCAGGCGAGCGGGACGGTTGAGGGTGATGCGGGAAATGCCGTCACGTGGACGGTCGACGAGCACGGTGTCAGTCATGAGATGATCGTTGCAAATGTCCCGAGCTCAAGGCGCATCGGACGCCCCGGTATCCTATAGCAGTGGAGGATTTGCGTCGGCTGCTCAGCGTTCACCGGATCGGACGATTCGACCCAACCACGGAGTTGTCGTCGACCGAGTTTTGGCAGGCAAGCCGCACACCGCAAGGACCGGGAACACTGCACCTAGTCGTCGATGCCGACGGCACCACGGCCGAAGGTTTCGGCCCGGGCGGCGCTTGGCTAGAACGTAACGTCGATGCGCTGACGGGGCTGCTCGACCCGCCAGCCCAGGTCACACCGGTTCACGATGCCGTGAAGGACGCGCTGGAAAGGTTTGGCCTACCCACGATGACTGCGAGCCGTGACATCTATCGAGCGCTGATTCCAGCCATCTTGGGCCAGAGGGTCACCGCACAAGAAGCGTTGTCGCAATGGAGCAAACTGTGCCGTCTTTCCCCAGAGGTCGCGCCCGGGCCACACCCGTTGCTGATGCCACCTGACCCATTGGTTATCGGTGCCACGCCGTACTGGGTCATGCATCGGCTCGGTATAGAACGTCGCCGCGCCGACCTCTTGGGCCTAGTGTCCCGACGCTACGACCGCATCGCAGCGTTGCGTGATGCCACCTCAGAGGCGGCCGCCACGATGCTCATGGCATTTCCTGGCATTGGAGTGTGGACCGTTGCCGAAACGCTGTCGGTGGCGCTTGGTGACCCCGATTCGTTGTCGGTCGGTGACTTTCATCTCAAGAACGTCGTGGCGTTCGCGCTCGCAGGGAAGCCCCGAGGAACCGACGACGAGATGGTGGCAGTACTTGAACCGTACCGAGGACAGCGAGGCCGCGTCGTGCGAATGCTGCTCAATGCCGGATGGCACGCGCCACGCTACGGACCTCGCCAGGCGATCCTGCCGGTTTCCCGCTGGTAACATCTTTCATTCGTGCCCGGGGATGACGAGATCACATGGAAGAACGCTCGAAATTGGGGTGGTATCGCGTATCTTGTGTCCCGACTTCTGATCCTTGCTGGTGCTGCGATTGTGCCCGCAGCCAAGACCGCCTCGTTGGTTGAAGTAGGGCTAGACGAACGCCCAACGTCCGGCCTGGCCGCACGCACGGTGCAAGGCATCGTCGACACGCTGACGGCGTGGGACGGCCGTTGGTACTTCGAGCTGGTACGTGACTGGTACCCGCGTTCGGTGCCGCCCGGCATCACCTACGAACAGCCCGAGGCCCGGGCGGCGTTCTTTCCGGTCTACCCGGCGCTCGTACGCATTGCTGACCCCCTATTGCCAGGTAGCGCAGTCACGGCTGGCATTGCTGTGAATTTCGTCCTCGGCGCCGCTTTCGTACTACTGCTGGGTGTGCTGGCGCGCACGTGGGCCGGCGCAGCAACCGCTAAACGAACAATGATCTTGGCGTCGCTGTACCCGGGAAGTTTCGTGCTGTCGATCACCTATAGCGAGGCCGCTCTTCTCGTTGCCGCGGTGCTGTGTTTCCTGGCTATCGAGCGGCGTTGGTGGGTGGCGGCGGGGGTCGCGGCGCTGGTCGCCGGTGCGGCACGCCCCAACGGTCTAGCTTTGGCCGCTGCCTGCTTGGTCGCCGCACTCTTGGCCATCCGTGACCGACGCGACTGGAAAGCGTTGACTGCTCCCCTTCTAGCGCCCATTGGGTTTGTGTTCACCCAGTGGTACATCGGCCAGCAAGCTGGCGAAGATCTGGTGTGGTTCCGTGTTCAGCAAGAGGCATGGCGCGAGGGAACCAGCTTTGGCGGTACGGCACTCGGCCATATTCGACGATTTGTCTTCAACCCGTTCTCGTCGCCCACCAACGTTGTAACCACCATGAGCATCATCAGCGTATTGATTGGCATTGCAGCGTTGTGGCGAGCACGTCCCACCGTGCCGCTACCTGCTGTTGCCTATACCGCGGCAGTTGTGTTCCTGATGGTGCTTCCCGAAACGGTTACGGCTCGGCCGCGGTTCGTGTATACGGCTTTTCCGCTGATCATCGCCGTCGCTCATGCGTGGCCCCGACGATGGCGACACGACACGTGGGCGATGATGATGGCCCTAAGTGGCGGAACCCTAGTAAGCCTCGTGGTGCTGTATGGGCTCTTTGCTGTTGTCATTCCGTAAGCGCGCCGACGTCGCGTTCCTGGCTGCGTTGGCCTGGATTCCAGCGCTAGCCACGGCACCAGGCGTGCGAGCGGCCGATACCAAGCTGTATCTGCACACCAACCCCGGCTCACTGTTGACGACAGCCGCAAGCCTTTGGGACCCTCAACAGTTCGGTGGGTACGTCACCCATCAGACCATTGGCTATCTGTGGCCGATGGGACCGTGGTTCTGGTTGATGGATGCGATTGGTTGCCCAGACTGGGTGGCCCAACGGCTTTGGATCGGCCTGCTGATCTTTTTGGCCGGTACGGGCGTGCGCTTCCTTGCCCGCCAATTCGGGCTGGCCCGATTGGCCGCACTCTGTAGCGCGGCGGTGTACATGTTGTCGCCGTACCTGCTCACGTATGTGAACCGAACCTCGGTGCTGCTGTCGCCGTGGGCCGGGCTTGGCTGGCTCACGGGGCTGACGATTGTGGCCGCTCGCAGTGGGGGCTGGCGTGCTCCTGCGGCAGCGGGACTGGTGATTGGCTCCATCGGGGGAATCAACGCCACGGCAATAGCCCTAATCGGCATAGCACCGGTGCTCTGGCTCGTTACGGCAACGGCCAACCGCGAGATTACCGCAGCCCGAGCAGTGAGCGTTGCGGCTCGAATAGGCCTATTCGGTCTTGGGGCATCGCTGTGGTGGCTGGTAGCTCTCGGGTTGCAGAGTCGCTACGGAGCCGATGTGTTGGCCTATTCCGAAACGGTGCAGGCGGTAGCGTCGACCGCCTCGGCGGCCGAGGTGCAACGGGGCCTTGGACACTGGTTGTTCTACGGCAACACACCGAGTGGGCCATGGAACTCGGCGTCGACGCCGTACCTTCAGTCTCCCGGCCTGATCGCGCTTGGTTGGGCGCTGGCAAGCATGGCAGTTTTCAGTTTGGTGGTGGTGCGGTCGCGACTTCGTTTGTGGCTGGCAGGCTGTTGGCTGATTGGTACGGCGCTCGCGGTTGGATCACACGATCCAGGCTCGCCGCTCGGGCGGCTCTGGACGGCGAATGGCGGGCGATCCACAGTGCAACTGGCCTTGCGCAGCTCAACGCGTGCCGTACCCCTCGTGGTGTTAGCCATGTCGCTCTCGCTCGGTACGGCCATCGGATACGTGTACAACCGTCGGCCTCGCGCCGGTCGAGCGTTGGCATACGCGCTGTTGTTAGCGGTCTGTGCAAATCAACCGGCCCTGTGGAACGGCAGCTTGGTCGATGCCACCTTGCGACACCCGGGCGAGGTGCCCCAATACTGGCTCGACGCCGCCAACGAACTCGACAGTCGAGGCGGTTCGAGCCGGGTTCTCTCGTTGCCCGGCATCGAGTTCGGTGCCTTCACGTGGGGTACCACCACCGATTCGTTACTTCCCGGCCTGATGAGGCGAGGCGAGATCACCCGCGAACTTCTTCCCCTTGGCGATCCGGCGCTCATGGACCTGCTGTATGCGTTCGACGACCAAGTGCAGCAATCCACCTTGAGCATCCAAGCGGTGGTGCCCATAGCGCGGCTGTTGGGAGCCGGCGATATTGTCGTTCGTGGCGATCTCGACCTCGCCCGGTACAACACGGTGCCACCTGACACGGTGTCCAGTCTTTTGGCTGGCTCCGATGGTGTCGGCCCGCCCAGCATGTTTGGTGCCGTGACAATCTACCCACTGACCCGTCCTTTCGAGATCGTGCGTCTGGCACCCAAAGAACCCGTAGTTCTCGTCGGTGACGGTTCGGGCATTGTGGCCGCAGCCGCCGCCGGGGTGCTGCCAAGCGATCGTGTGATTCAGTACGCCGGTGACGGCGCCAAGGCGCCAACCGCAGCCGCGGTGATTGTTACCGACACGAATCGACCCCGGGCGCGCCAATGGCGCGGCTCTCACGACACGGTCGGGGCGACCGAGGACTCCTTGGCGATCACGACTCTGCCCGACCCTGCCGACGCTCGACTTCCCCTATTCGGTGTCGGCACTGAGCGCACAACCGCCGAACAAATTGGTGGTCGGGCCACAGCCACCTCGTACGGCGACCCGGTTGGCTACCGGCCAGAAGACCGCCCCATCCACGCCGTCGACAACGACACGTCGACCTGGTGGAAGGTAGGGCGGCACGCTGCGGTCCACGGCGAAAGGTTCGAGGTGGAGTACACCGTGCCCCGGCCTGCCGGGTTGGTCGTACGCCAGTTGCCCGACACCAACAGAATGATCACCAAGGTCCGCATCACAACCGACACGGCAACGTTCGACCGAGAACTCGACCTCAGTAGCCGCACACCAACTGGTCAACGCCTTGACCTAGGAGCCGGTGAATTCGGGCAATTGTCACTAGAGATCATCGCGACCGACGTTGGATCCCAGGTGTCCTACGTCGGGATTGACGCGGTCGGCCTGCAGCTCGAGACGAAGGGGCCGACACTTCGCGAAGAAGTGGTTGTTCCAGCTACCACATTGAATGCGGCACTACAGGCCGGACGTCCAACGACGGTGGTGCTCACCCGTGAACGAGGCAACCAACGCGACCCAAGCCGAACCGATCCCGAACCGACGCTCAGCCGCCGAGTCACCATCGATTTCAACACCGAGTTTCACGTCACGGGCACGATGGCTGCACCGACGGTGCGGGGGTGTCGCACGGACATCGTGACGCTCGACGGTGTTGGGATCAACCTCTCGGTCGATGCCACCGGACGACTCTCGACCTGCGACGAGTTGGGCCTAGCGTTGCTTGCTGGCGAACACCGTTTTGTGTCGGCGCCAGGAGTCGACTTACGCCAACTGGTACTGACAACCGCCGACCAGGATCCACCCGCACCCGGCGCCGCAGGAGCGGTAACTATTCGATCATTTGGGGCCACCCACAGGCACGCTGTCGTCGGCCCGTTTACACAGTCTCAGTGGTTGGTGCTTGGTGAGGGTTGGAACCGCGGTTGGCGAGCAACGATCGACGGTGAGCCACTCGGCCCGCCTCAACGCGTGGATGGCGGTTCAATGGGATGGCGTATCGCCGCCGGAGCCACAGATCGGCAGATTGAACTTCGCTGGACTCCACAGCGCTTAGTCACCGGCGGACAGTTGGCTAGCGTGCTGACCGCAATTGCGAGCGTCGCTGTAGTGCTCGTTGGGCGCCGCCGCCGACAGGTCCCCGGCGACCCGGGGTTGGGTTGCGCCATGACATCGTCTACTGGGCGGCGGCGGTTGTTTACGGGCGCGCTTAGCGCACTAGCGGCAGCAATCGTCGTAGCGCCAACGGCCGGTCTGGTTGTCGGCGCAATCGTTGCAGCCAGCGCGCTGCACCGATGGCTGCGACGGCTGCCTGGAGCGGCCGCGGTCGTGATGTTTTGTGTTTCCGGGCTTGGCTATGTCGTCCGGCAGATACGTGACGAGCCAGCGGCTGGATTCGGTTGGGTGCAACCTTTCGAGCGTGCGCACCGCGTGGTGCTGATGGCGATCGTGCTGCTGCTCGCCGACGTGTTGCTCAGCCGCGACGTGATGCTTAGCCAACGTGGTGCTCAGGCGAAGGAAAAGCCGGGGTTGCGCGAGGCTTGCGAGCCACCGCAAACAACACGAGCGTCGACGGATCAATCTTGGTGGTCAAGGAAAACTGTGCAGCGGTAATCGGAGCCGGGGTATGGCCTCGCCGCCCATTGACCCGAGCGATGAGCGGGTAGGCGACTCTGCGGGCTGCGGCGTGCAAACCCACATACGCGGACCGAGGGAGTCGATTGCGGAGCTTGAAAACGTCGACTTTGAGAATGGCATTGGCAAACCGCCGACGCTGGGCAAAGTCGGCCTTAACAGCCGCGTCGCCATCGAGCCCATAGACGAACACCTCTTGGAAATACCGACCCAGCATCGCGTACAACTCGGTTGGTTCAAAAAGGTGAACGTGATACGGATTTTCGAAATCGGCCGGCGCGTTGGGTGTAATGACGATGACCTCGCCCGTGCTGGCGAGCACCCGGGCCAGCTCGGAAACGTGATGCTGCGGATCGACAAAGTGCTCGATGAGATGCGACGAGCACACCCAATCAAACGTCCGTGACTTCACGGACAACCGAGCGCCATCGCTACACAGGGTGCGAAGCCCAGGATGCGCGTGAGCCGCCTGCGCTGCTGTAGCAACGTGGTAGTCGAGTCCGAAAACAGTGCGCGCTGTGTGGAGGAACTGGGCACTGCCGTCGCCCAAACCACAGCCGAGATCGAGCAACCGTCCTGGACCGAGCCGGGCGACTACCTCTCGGTAGCCTGCCTCGTGCAACGCAAGTAAGGAGTCGGGCGTTTTGCCGACAATGGGACGTTCACCGGTGAGTTTCATATGTGTGTGTGTCCTGGCGGCGACACAGACGGTGACGGTGGCGAGGCTTAGCTAGTCTACGACGTCGGGGAGCGTGCCATGGGGGCACGCTCCTTGCATCAGCATCAATGTCGTTCGCAACGTCTCCTACCTCCCTTGCCGATATGGCGGAACAGTCGGGTCTGAGACGCGTCCATATGCTGGCATGGCGCGACCTTGCTGACGACGAGGCGGGCGGCAGCGAAGTGCATGCCTCGACGGTTGCCCGGCTGTGGGCCGAGGCAGGCATCGAGGTCACCATGCGAACGTCAGCCGCCCCCGGCCTACCCGCCACTGCAGAGCGCCACGGCTACAACGTCATTCGACGAGCCGGCAGATTCAGTGTTTTCCCGCGCGGCATCGCCGCGGAAATCGCTGGTCGGCATGGTCGTCGAGATGGTCTCGTCGAGATCTGGAATGGTGTTCCCTGGTTGTCGCCGGTGTGGGCCCGCGGCCCCAAAGTTACGTGGCTCCACCATGTTCATGGGCCCATGTGGAATCAGGTGTTACCTCGACCGTTCAGCACTCTCGGCCGACTCGTTGAAGCCCGACTCGCCCCGCCGTTCTATCGGCACCAAACCACTATCACCCTGTCCGAGTCGTCTCGTTCCGAGCTGCTGCATCACGGATTTCACGCCGACCGTGTCAAAGTAGTCCCACCCGGAATAGACCCTACCTTTAGCCCGGGCGGCGAAAAGGCCGACCATCCATTGATCGTTGCCGTCGGTCGGCTGATGCCGGTCAAAAGCCTCGACGTTCTCATTTCGGCCATCGCGCCGCTCGCCGCCGCCTTCCCCGGCCTCGAACTTGTCATCGTTGGCGAAGGCGCTGAGCGCGCCCGCCTCACAAGCATCATCGACGCCCTTCCCAACCCTTCGGTTGTTCGGCTCGCCGGCCGCATCGACACGAACGACCTGGTTCGGTTGTATCGCCGGGCATGGCTTCTCACAAGTGCATCCATTGCCGAAGGCTGGGGTATGACCATCACCGAAGCAGCCGCATGCGGCACCCCGGCGGTGGTGACCGACATCGGCGGACACCGAGATGCCGTAGTCAACGGGCGCTCAGGAATATTGGCAGCACCGGCTGACCTCGCCGACGCTGTGGCCCGTGTGCTCGGCGACGCAAGCCTGCGCGCTGACCTTGGCACAGGCGCGCTCGCCCGAGCAACCGAGCTCACATGGCACCAGACAGCGTTACGGACCTTTGGCCACCTTGCCGATACAACTATCGGAGCAATCCACTGAACACGGCTCCGTCGTCCCGACGAACTACGTTGCTTCTTGCACTGCTGGCCTACGTGCCGTTGTTGTGGAACTCGCCTGGGCGAGTTACGGCCGACACGAAGTCGTACCTGTACCTCGACCCGTCACGTTTGCTTGCCCGCGCCCCGTACCTGTGGGATCAACATGTCGGGTTGGGAACGGTGACGCATCAAAACATCGGCTACCTGTTCCCCATGGGGCCGTACTACTGGCTGATGGAACAGCTGCGAGTGCCCGATTGGGTAGCGCAGCGGCTGTGGTTGGGCACGCTCCTGTTCGCGGCCGGAACTGGAATCGTTGCCTTCGCCCGGGCGGTCGATTGGCCCGAGCGCGGCATATCGGTGGCCGCTGTGTTCTATATGTGGTCGCCCTATCTGACTGATTACGCGGCCCGTATTTCGGCCATCTTGATGCCGTGGGCTGGCCTTGGATGGATGATGGCGTTCGTGGTTCGGTCATTGACCCACCGCGGCTGGCGGTGGCCGGCACGATTTGCTCTGGCAGTGGGACTGGTCGGAACCGTGAATGCAACGTCGTTAATTTTGGCGGGTATAGCTCCGGTTCTCTGGATCGGTTACGCAATCGCAACCGGTCAGGTTTCGGTTCGCCGGGCGGTGGCAGCAGCGTCTCGCATCGGTGTGCTGTGCGTAGGTGTGTCGTTGTGGTGGATAGTTGGGCTGCGAATCCAGGGGGCCTATGGCGTGCCTATTCTGCGTTTCACCGAGACGTCCGAGGCTGTGTCCCGTACCTCGTCGGCGGCCGAAGTGCTCCGTGGGTTGGGATACTGGTATTTCTATGGTCAAGACAAAGTAGCGCCATGGGTGCAACCCGCCCGGCCCTACACCCAACAGGTCCTCCTCGTAGTGACCAGCTTTGGAACCGCGGCCCTTGGTCTGTGGTCGTTAGCGCTGGGTCACTGGAAACATCGCCGCTTCGTGGCCGTGCTCCTTGTGGTCGGTGTTGCTGTGTCGGCGGGTGCGTATCCGTTTGCCAACCCATCACCAGCCGGTTCGGTGTTCAAGCGTTTTGTCGAGACAACGGCGGGCATGGCATTGCGATCAACGCCGCGTGCGGTACCCCTGGTACTGCTTGCGCTGAGCTTGGCGGTCGGCCAGGGTGTCGCCCGGCTCGCCAGCCATTTGCGCAACAGTTGCGAACACGGCCGCGCTGGCCGGCCCATTTGCGCAACAGTTGCGCAGATGGCCGTGCTGGGGCTGCTTGCGCTCAACACACATCCGTTGTTGCTCGGCCACCTGTACACGCCGTCGCTGCTGCGCTCCGAATACATTCCTGCCTACTGGAATGACGCGGCTTCAGCGTTGGACACCACATCGTCGACTAGGGTGTGGGAAACACCTGGGATCGATTTTGCCGACTATCGATGGGGCGGCACCGTCGACCCGATTACACCCGGTCTTATCGAGCGGCCGTACGTGGCGCGCGAACTGATCCCGTACGGGTCACCGGGCGCGGCAGATTTGCTCAACGCAATCGAACGTCGCCTCAACGACAATCTTGGCGAATCGGCAGCAATTGCCCCACTGGCCCGCCTGATGTCGGCGGGCACGGTTGCGGTTCGTAACGACCTGCAATACGAGCGATATCGGACGGTGCGGCCCCAAGCGATCGCTCGCCTCATGGCAGCGGCCGACCTTGGTCAGCCGGCGGTGTTCGGTTCTGATGAGCCAGCGAATCGTCCAATCAGCCGACTGCCCCTCATCGACGAGTACGCACTCACCGCTCCCCCGAACCAGCCCGAGCCCCCACCCGTTGCGCTATACGACGTTGCCGACGCTCCACCATTCGTGCGGACCGAGTCACGAACAACTGTCGTAGCTGGCGATGGTGAAGGCATGGTTGATCTCGCCGGTGCCGGGCTGCTGCCAACGGGCGGTGTGGTGCTGTACGACGCCGATCTGGCGGTGCGTCCCCACGTCAGTACTGTGCCGGTCGACGTCGAGTACATCGTTACCGACAGCAACCGCAAACAGGCACGGCGCTGGGGTAGCGTTCGCGAGAACCTTGGGTACACCGAATCTGTAGGCGAACGGCCACTTCGCCGTGACCCGAACGACAATCGGCTCGACCTGTTCGCCGACGCCTCCGATGCCGACCGCACGGTTACCGAGCAACGCGGCGTTGTCCGCGTTCAAGCCACCGGTTACGGCAACCCCATTACCTACACCCCCGAGGATCGCGCCGCCAACGCATTCGACAACGATCCGCTGACGTCATGGCGGGTAGGCGCCTTTGCCGATGTCACCGGGGAACGCATCGAGCTTGAGACAGCCGCGCCGATCACCACCGATCACATCGCGTTCTTGCAACCAACCTCGGGTGTCCTGAACAGATGGCTCACCCAGGTTCGGCTCAACTTCGATAACGGTCCGGCTGTTATCGTCGACCTCGACGACTCAAGCCGAACCCAGCCCGGCCAGACCATCACGTTTCCAACGCAAACATTCACGACACTGCGCGTTGAGATCGCTGCCACGAACTTCACGAAGCTGCCCGGATATCGCGGTTTGGCCTCGGTCGGTTTCGCCGAGATACGCGTAGGTTCGGTTGTCGTCGACGAGGTCGTTCGCCTACCGACAGCCGCGTTGAGCCGAGCCGACACCCATCCGCTTACGGTGATGATGGTCCGACAGCGATCGAACGGTTTGGAACAAAACCGCACTGATCCCGAGCTGTCATTGCGGCGATCGTTCACCCTGCCAACCAAACGCACGATGACTGTCAGCGGTACCGCCCGGCTCAGTGGTGTCGCCGCCGATTCGGTGCTCGATCGGGCGACGCAAACATCGGGTGCTGTCCTCGAATCGACCGCACGGCTTCTCGGTGACCCGCAGACGCGAGCATCGAGCGCGTTCGACCTCGACGCATCGTCGGCTTGGGTGACGCCTATCGACAAATGGCGTCAGTCGCTCACCATCACCAACTCGGTTCCAACGTCATTCGACTCGTTCGATCTCACCGTGCGGGCCGACGGCCGATTCTCGATCCCGACAGTGTTGCTGCTGAGTATTGACGGCGGCGAGCCCGAGCGGCTCGTAATCCCGCCGATCACACCCGACTCATCCGTTGAGAACAACACGGCGACTGTTCGTGTTTCGATGGGTCGAACCGTCACCGCCGCGACGCTTGCCATCACTGTCGACGAGATCGCTGCGTCGGTTAGCCGCGACTATTTCAGTGAGTTGCCAATCGATCTGCCTGTTGCCATTTCGGAGCTGACGATCCCGGGCGGGGCTGTCAACCGGTCAGGTGTAGCGACAGATTGCCGCGACGACCTCGTGACGCTCGACGGCACTCCGGTTACCGTGTGGCTATCGCTTGTCGCCGATGGTACGTACTCCATCGTGGGGTGCAATCCTGTTGCCGTTAGCGATGGCGAGCATTTGCTGACGACCGCCGTTGGTCGGGCAACGGGTATCGATGTCGACCGGCTCATCCTCAGCGACGACATCGCAGGTTCCACCAACCGTGGAGCGGCACCAATCGTGACCGCCACGTCGACCAGTCCGGTCAGTTACGACATATCGATCGCAGCATCGACCGAGTCGTTCTGGCTGGTACTGGCCCAAAGCTACAACCCGGGATGGAAGCTCACCGGCACCGGGTTCACCGCTCGCTCGGCCGCGATTATCGACGGGTATGCGAGCGGTTGGTGGATAACACCAACGGGTGGGCCAATGAGCGCACGTCTGGAATGGACGCCCCAACGTCTCGTCTGGATTGGCTTGGCGGCATCGGCAGTTGCCATGTTTCTAACGCTCGGTTTGGCATTCCGACAACCCCGTCGGCTAGCCCGTAGTGCAGCTCGCCAACGGCGGGCTGTGCCGGCCCCGACGTGGCCTGCTGTATGGGCTTGCGCCGCATGGGGCGTAGCGGGCCCTACTGTTGCGGCTGGGGTGTTAGTCGTCGGGCTAGTCGTGCGTCGATGGCCGCGAACGCGGGTCGTGCTGGCGACCCTGTCGCCAGCGTGCATTGGCGTGATCGCCGCGTTTGTTATCGCCAAGTCGGCCCGCTACAACCTGCCAACTGACTTGGAATGGCCACGATCGTTTGGCCCGGCGCATCAACTTGCCTGGCTGGCGGTGTTCATTGCGGCGGTGTCAACGAGCGAGCTTGCGCCAGATGCCTCTGGGGGCGTGGCGCATGCCGATGAACACGTAGCGTAGAGCTGGCGGCGACCAGACCGTGTGAGCCCCCGATGCCAAGCCCCTGAGGGTGGCCTTGGCCACCGCTTCGGGCCCTGTGGTCAGCGGGGCCTCGGCGAGGCCGGTGGTCATTTTGGTGCGTACGAAACCGGGCCGAACAACAAGTACCCGAGCGCCGCTTCCAACGAGCGAATCGCCGAGGCCTTGAGCAAACGCGTCGAGACCGGCCTTTGTGGCCCCGTACACGAAATTGTCGGCACGGGCCCGCTCCCCCGCCACCGACGACAACACCACGAGCGTCCCATGACCCTGCAGCCCAAGTCGGTTGGCAACGATAAGGCCAACGCAAACCGCCCCGACAAAGTTCGTATGTGCCACGGCTGCCGCTTGCGCAGGGTGAGCCTGGAACTCCTTCTGATCGCCGAGTCGGGCAAACGCCAGAATCACTAGGTCGAGGTCGCCGTGGCGAGCGGCAACGTCGTCGATTACGGCCTGGTGGGTATCGGTTGCATCGGCGTCGAACGCAACCACATCGACCGTTACCCCCTTGGCGACAAGCTGGTCTCGTGCGCCGGCCATGGTGTCGGGGTTGCGCCCAGCAAGAATGACGGTACGTAGCCGACCCCGGGAAACGAGTTGTTGCAGGGTAGCGAGCGCGATGTCGCTTCCACCGCCGAGTACAAGAACCGACTGAACGTCGCCGAGTGCATCTTTCATGTGGTGCCTACTTCGTGAGGTGGAGTCGCCGACTGAGATCGGACTGGAATCGGGCGGTGGGGTCGAGGTGCTGCTGGATTGCCTGCCATTCGGCCAGGCGAGGGTACATGCGTGGAAGCGAATCGGCGGCGACACGGCTGTCCTTGGCCAAATAGATACGCCCACCACCATCGAGCACCGTTCGATCGAGTTCGTCGAGCAGCCCGGCCAATCCCGAAACATTGGCCGGTATATCGAGGGCCAGGGTCCAACCTGGCTGCGGGAAGCTCAGATAGCCTGGCGACGCTGGCCCGAACCGTTTCAGAATGGCAAGGAAGCTCGGTGCCCCTCCGGCCGACAGGCGTTCAACGATGCGTCGAAGCCTGGTCTCCTCGCCGAATGGCAACACGAACTGATACTGGAGAAAACCACGCGGGCCGTACAGCCGATTCCAGGCCCGAAGGCCATCGAGAGGATGAAAGAACGCGGCAATGCTTTGCACCTCGTCGACTCGACGGCGCGGCGCCTTACGGAACCACATTTCGTTGAATGCTCGAATCGACCACGAGTTCAACAACCCTGTTGGCACGACCGCAGGCACACCACCAACTTCACGCGGATTGAATTGGAGTGGTTGGCGGCCATCGGCGACCGAGAGCGCGTCGAGTGGGGCATGGTCGCCTAGCGTCAGCACGCTTCGGCCCATCTGGCGACCTTGAGCTACCAGATCGACCCACGCCACCGAGTAGCGCGTCGAGGCGTCGGTCTCTTCCATCCGAGAAAGAATGGCGTCGAGGTCGGCAGCCCGTTCGGTAGTCACGAGCATTTTGCTGGTCTGCACCGGCACCATCTGTACGACGGCTTCGGTGATGACACCGGTGAGACCCATACCACCAGCGGTCGCCCAGAACACGGGGCTATCGCTGGTGACCGTACGGTGGCTGCCGTCGGCGAGGGTAAGCCCAAACGCACGTACGTGCTGAGCGAAGCTGCCGTCGACGTGATGGTTCTTACCGTGGATATCGGCAGCGATTGCCCCGCCGATGGTGACATGGCGAGTGCCTGGGGTAACGGGGACAAACCAGCCATGGCGCACGCACGCACGCATGACAGCGTCGAGACTGACACCGGCTCCGACGACGGCTTCGCCCAGGTCACCGTCGAGCCGGATGGAAGGGGGCAGTGATGGCATGTCGAAGATGCGCCCGCCAGCATTCTGCGCAGCATCGCCATAACTTCGACCCAACCCGCGCGCTAGTACGCCTCGCTCGCCAGCACCAACGATTAACGGTCCGGCCGCCGACGGTTCGGCCAGGGTCATGACGTCAGACGAGCTTGGGGCTGTTCGACCCCAACCGGTAAGTAGCTGTCGCCTAGCCGGCATACACAGCCACCCCGAAAACAACCGCCCACAAAAGGCCCATCACCTGCAACGGTCGATCGCGCCAAAACACGTCTTCAGGCGCGGCCCCCTGTCCTGCTTCGAGCACCAAAAGGTACCGCAACAGGCCGCCCACTAGCGGCCCGATCGACACCAGATACAGTGGCAATGCGGCACTGGCACTGGCGTGTTTCTCGAACGCCCACAAGCAGTACGCCAACATTGAGCAAGCGAGTGCCGCGCCCAACACCAGGCGAAGATACGAGACGCTGTAGCTGCTCAACGTCGCCCGAACCGACGGGTCATGTTGCACCAACTCCGCGTAACGTTTACCGGCCACAATGAACAACGACCCGAAACACGTGTACAGCAAAAACCATTCGGACTGCCCAATATTGCTCACCACCGCGCCAGCTACCGCCCTCAGCACAAAACCGGTAGCCACGATAAGCAGATCGACAACGGCAATGCGTTTGAGACCAGCCGAGTACGCGGTGGTGGTCGCCAAGTACACAGCCAGAACTACGAGCAGCTGCCGGCTCACAAGGCCAGCCACCACAAAACCTGCAACGGCAAGAATGGCGGCAACAGTGATCGCCTGAGGCTTGGAAACAAGTCCGGCGGCGATGGGCCGGTTGCGCTTAACCGGATGACGCTGGTCGGCCTCGATGTCGGCAACATCGTTCGCCAGATACGTAGCCGACGACACAGCACAGAACGACACAAACGCCACCAGTGCATGAGCCAGTGGTCGAGCATGATGGACCACACCGGCTGCGCCTGGAGCAGCAAACACCAACACATTCTTGAGCCACTGCTTAGGACGCAACGCCCGAACAATCGGGCTCACGGGGAGGGACCAACGTGAGCTCGACCCACGAGCGTTGCATGGTCGGCCCACGCCAGAAGTTCGCGATCACCAGCCGAATCGCCATAGGCCCACACGGCGGACGGTCGCGAGCCGAACCGTTTGAGTAGACGTTCAACCTTGGCTGTCCCCCGGCAATTTCCGCCGTCGAGTTCGCCAGTGAGCACATCGCCGTGTGCCTCCAACTCGGTGCACACAACGTGGTTCACGCCCAGCAACGTGCCAAGCGGATGCAAATATGCTCCGAGCGACGCTGACACCAGAGCGACCTGATGCCCTTGTCGTTGGTGCCACTGGAGGCGCCCGAGTGTGTCGGGACGCATCCATCGGGTAAAGACATGTTCGGCGTAGCTAGTGCCAATCCCATTGATCTGTGACTGTGAGCGATGCGCAAAAATGCTTCGGCACATCGATGCCTTCGCCCGGTCGCGATCCCGGCCCGCGGCGGCCTTTGACAACGCTAGACCGTGGCGGGCAGCGCTGAGCACGAGCCCGCTATCGCCCGCTACTCGCCGCATGAACGGCAGTACACAGTCTCGGGTAGTGAGGGTATTGTCGACGTCGAACGCGGCCAGGGTGTCCAAGATTGATGCTGCTTCACCAGCTGGTGCCGACGGGTCGACCTTCGTCGTATCCGGCTGATGACTGCAAACCAACAACTGCCCGCTCGTGGAACTCGTTGATGCTCGCGGCACCCGCGTACGTGCAGCTACTACGTACCCCCGCGACGATGGAGTCAAGAATGTCTTCGACACCCGGCCGCTCGGGATCGAGGTACATTCGGCTCGACGAGATGCCTTCCTCAAACAGCTCTTTGCGGGCCCGCTGGAACGCTGTTTCGTTACGGGTGCGATTCTTCACCGCCCGGCTCGACGCCATGCCGAAGCTTTCTTTGTAGAGCCGTCCAGCGGGATCGCGCAATGTGTCGGCGGCGCTCTCGTATGTTCCGGCTAACCATGACCCGAACATCACGCTGGCCGCGCCCGCCGCAAGCGCCAGGGCCACATCACGCGGGTGACGCACTCCCCCATCGGCCCACACATGCCCGCCAAGGCGTCGGGCTTCGGCAGCGCATTCGGCAACGGCAGAGAACTGGGGGCGGCCCACACCGGTCATCATGCGGGTGGTGCACATGGCACCAGGGCCAACACCGACCTTGACAATGTTGGCACCCGCAGCAATGAGGTCGGCCGTACCCGAGGCTGTAACCACGTTACCGGCGACGATGGGTGTGTTGGGTGCGGCTTCGCGTGCGAGTTTCACGGCGTGAAGTGTGCGGGTCTGATGTCCGTGGGCTGTGTCGACAACGACAACATCGGCACCGGCGGCAACAGCTTGCGCGGCCCGAAGACCCGGGTCACCGTTAATGCCGATAGCTACACCGATACAGAGCTTGCCGGTCTGATCGAGCGCAGGCCGATAGATGGCTGATCGCAGAGCGCCCTTGCGGGTAACGACACCGGCAAGCTTGCCGTCCTTGTCGACAACGGGGGCGCACGAGTATCGATGACCGGTGAGTTGATTGAAAATGCTGTCGAGATCGCTGCTCTCGTGGAACATGAGTGGGTTGTCGCTCATGACATGCTGGAGTTGGGTGAAGCGGTCGAAGCCCACCGCGTCGGCTTCGGTGAAAATGCCCAGCGGGCGCTCGTGCTCGTCGACGATGATGACCGCCCCGTGGGCTCGTTTGTGGACGAGTGCAAGTGCATCGCCGATCGTGTCGTTGCGCTGCAATGTAATGGGCGTTTCGTACACCTGGTGACGACCTTTGACTGATTTCACGGTAGAGGTCATGACGTCTTCGGGAATGTCTTGCGGGATGATGGCAATGCCGCCACGCCGGGCAACGGTCTCGGCCATGCGCCGCCCAGCAATGGCGGTCATGTTGGCGACCACCACGGGCAACGTGGTGCCGATACCGTCAGGCGTTGACAGATCGACATCGGTTCTACTGGCCACCGACGACAAGCTCGGCACCAAGAAAACATCATTATAGGTGAGGTCATACGCAGGGGTTAGCCCGTTGAGGAAACGCATCACCAGATAGCGTGCCAGAAATGACGACCGACGCGGTGGTGTTTGTGCATGGATGGGGTGGTTCGTTCGCGAATACTTGGCAGCAGCCAGGCTGGGAAGCACTGCTACAAGACGCGGGCCGCACCGTTGTCGGCGTCGACCTGCTGGGTCACGGGAGCGCACCCAAGCCTCACGACCCGGCGCTGTATGGCGACCTGACCACCCGCATCACCGACGCAGTGCCCGACGGTACTTTCGACGGTGTCGGGTTCTCACTTGGGGCCATGACCTTGTTGGAGCTGGCATGCCAGCATCCCGAACGATTCAGTCGGCTTGTACTCATGGGGGTAGGCCGCAATCTGTTCGAAACCGACGAGGCGCGGCGCGTTGCCATCCTTGCCGCCATTGAAGGCACCGGCTCAGACGACGACATCGGCTCGCAGCTGTTTGCCCAGTACGCCCACCAGCCCGGCAACGATCCCGTTGCGCTCGCCGCCATCTTTCGTCGCCCCCCTAGCAAGGCGTTTACTCCGGAGCGATTGGCGAACGTCACGTGCCCTGTTCTAGTGGTAATCGGCGATCAGGACTTCGCCGGACCCGCCGATCAACTGATGGAACTGCTGCCAAACGCTCGCCAAGTGGTGCTGCGAAACACCGATCACTTCGCCACCACCGAGAACTTCAAGGCCATCGACGCAGTACTTGAATTTCTCGGCGCGATGTGAGCTCGGTAAGGGAGGCCGTGGCAGCCCTGCGGGCAGGCAAACTTGTCGCCTTCCCCACCGAAACGGTGTACGGCCTGGGAGCCAACGCCGAGAATGTTCACGCAGTACGCAAGATTTTTGCTGCCAAGGGCCGTCCGCCCGACCATCCGCTGATCGTTCACGTCGCGGCGGCCGGCCAGATCGACGAATGGGCCGTTTCGATTTCCGACGATGCGCGCATATTGGCGGCCGTGGCATGGCCCGGGCCGCTGACCTTGGTGTTGCACCGACACCCGCGTATTCCTGATGTTGTGACTGGTGGACGCCCGACCGTGGGGCTGCGTGTGCCCTCGCATCCGGTGGCGCACGAGCTGCTGACTCAGTTTGGCGGTGGGGTGGCGGCACCGTCCGCCAACCGGTTCGGGCATGTTAGCCCCACCTGCGCTGCGCACGTTCTCGCCGATTTGGGCGACCGGGTCGATGTAATCGTGGATGGCGGAATGACCGACATCGGCGTCGAGTCGACCATTGTCGATGTCACCCTTGATCCGCCGATGCTGCTGCGTCATGGAGCAGTGACCGTCGACATGATCACGGCGATATTGGGTCGGGAACCGCAGGAAACGGCTGGCCCAAGCCGGGCCTCGGGAATGTTGGCTTCGCACTATGCACCTCGTTGCCAGCTTGTGCTCGTCGACTCCCGAGCGCATGCCGACTCTGCGGCTGATGGCCTGTATGGCACTGTCGATGTGTTAGCTCCGGGTGACGATCTTTCGTCGTATGCGCGCGGTTTGTACGGATGGCTGCGCGATGCCGACAATCGGGGTGTCGACACGCTCATAGTGGTCCGACCTCCAGCCGTCGGCCTTGGCCTGGCGATCGATGATCGGCTACGAAAGGCCGCAGCTAACCGCTGAATAGCTCCTACACAAAGCCCGACACAGGCTGGGGTGTATACGGCTCTTGCAAAAGCCGAACTTCGTCGGTCGTGAGCGAGAGGTTGATCGATGCAATGGCGTCATCGAGGTGCTCGGGTCTCGTGGCCCCCACGATCGGAGCCGTGACAGTCGGGTGATGAGCAACCCAAGCCAACGCAACCTGCGCACGCGACACCCCTCGGTTCGCGGCGATTGTTGCGACCCGCTCCACAATCTGCTGATCGGCCGAGCGGTACAACGTCTTGCCGAAATTGTCGGTCTCGCTACGCGTCGTAGCCGAGTCCCATGCTCGGGTGAGCTTGCCCCGGGCAAGTGGGCTCCACGGTATGACCGCCACATCAAGGTCGGCGCACACAGGTAGCATTTCTCGCTCCTCTTCACGGTAGAGCAAGTTGTAATGATTCTGCATGGTCACGAATC
The DNA here is from genome assembly GCA_031415695.1 of Actinomycetes bacterium. Classification (GTDB taxonomy): domain Bacteria; phylum Actinomycetota; class Acidimicrobiia; order Acidimicrobiales; family Ilumatobacteraceae; genus JANOSH01. Next base: position 336,333 of record JANOSH010000047.1, on the reverse strand, counting down.
GGGTCCAGCCGTGTTGCGCCGCCACATACTGGGCCTTGGAGAACTGCCATGCGTACATCGATGATGCGCCGATGTACCGGGCTTTGCCGGCCTTAACAACGTCGTGCAACGCCTCCATTGTTTCTTCGATCGGAGTGCCGTGATCCCAACGATGGGTCTGATAGAGGTCGACATAGTCGGTCCCGAGACGGCGCAGACTGGCATCGATCTCGCTCATGATTGCCTTACGCGACAGCCCGCCGCCGTTGGGACCCTTTCGCATCTGGCCATGAACCTTGGTGGCCAACACGATCTCGTCACGGTTGGCGTAATCGGCCAGAGCACGGCCGACTATCTCCTCGCTCGTACCGTCGGAGTACACGTTGGCGGTATCGAAAAAGTTGATACCTGCCTCGACCGCTTGTTTGATGAACGGGCGGCTCTCGGCTTCGCCGAGCGTCCACTCGTGGGTGCCCCGGCTCGGCTCGCCGTAGCTCATGCACCCCAAACAAATCGGAGAGACATCAAGGCCGGTGTTTCCCAGTTTCGTGTATTTCATGGTGGCGACTGTAGTTGTCCTCAGCTATCGCTCCTTTACCGCTCGGCCACTAGAAGCTCGTTGATGATGTGAATGTACTGGTCGCGGACGACTTCGACCGACGGATGTCCAGGCGACTCCGGTGCAACGCTCAGACTGATGGTCGACGAGCCAGCGTCGGATACGAGCATCAATCGACACCAACACGGAGCCGGGTCAAACAGGTGGACCTCCAACAGCCACGGCGGATCGTCAACGAGCACCTCGCCAAACCAGTTGGTGGCAACAACGAGCAGCTCAAAGGCGTCGCCGGGTAACGCATCAATCGTGAAACTGGGATGATCGTGCTCGAGATGGCGTCGTTGTCGGGTCGTCGCCACGCGTGACCGGGCTGGAGGCGAAGGCGCGGACGTTGCTGGCCCAAGTGGTGGAGTCGATGGTCGAAGCACGTGTTTGAGCGCAGCGTCAAAGGCAACATTGAGCTGTTGCATCGCCGCCTCGTCACCACCGTGATCGGGGTGTCTCTCCTTGGCTAATCGTCGTCGGGCGGCGCGGATGTCGGCCAGTGATGCGTTGGGGTCTAGCCCAAGTACGTCGAACGGGTCAGGCGTCACGATCTCGGAGCTGGGCGTATGCGCCACGCACGTCGGCGCTCGCCGACTGTGCCGATGATGGGCTCGTGCTAGTTCCCCGACCAAGACCCCACCGAGCCGCCACCGCAGTCGGCTCTTCTTGGAGCAGAACGGCAGCTGCCTGCACACACGCTCCGGCCGCCACGTGTTCGGCGGAGTCGGGCACGTACACCACCTTGCCGCTGAGGTCGGCGAGGATCTGGCGCAAAGCCACCGATCTTGCTCCCCCGCCAACGAGTACGAGCCGCCCATTGTCGACGGGAGCAAACTGTCGCAATGCATCGAGGCCGTCGAGTAAGCCACACAGCACCCCTTCGACCGCGGCTCTGGCAAGTTGCTCACGCGAGACGTCAGTGCGAAGCCCGCAAATCGCCCCCGTGGCCGTTGGTCGGTTCGGGGTACGCTCGCCGTCGAAGTACGGCAGCAGTACCAGCCCGCCTGCCCCCGCATTACCGGCAAGAGCAAGCCGATCGAAAACGTCGTGGTCTACCCCGAGCAGTCGACGGATTGCGTCGGTGACCCGAGTGGCGTTGAGGGTGCAGACAAGGGGCAAGAAGCGCCCGGAGGCATCGGCGAAACCGGCGACCGCACCCGATGGGTCAGCGGTGGGTGAGTTGCTGACGGCGTACACGGTGCCCGATGTGCCCAGCGACATCGCGACGTCACCGGGCTGTAATCCAGCCCCAAGCGCCGCCGCCATGTTGTCGCCGGTGCCTGGTGCGACAGCGGAACCATTCCAGGTTCCGGCTTGGTCGAGCGGGCCGAGCACCTGCGGCAGAACCGTCGACCAGTCTCGATCCTTGTCGACAATTCGAAGCAGATCCCAGCAGTACTCTCCGGTCGTAGGCGACCAGTACCCGGTGCCGGACGCATCGCCACGGTCGGTCACGTACTCGCCCGTGAGCTTGTAGGTCAGCCAATCGTGGGGCAGAAGTATCTGAGCTACCCGCGCCCAGGCATCGGGCTCGCTGCGATGCAACCACGACAACTTCGTCACGGTAAACGCGGCAACCGGAACACTGCCCGTCGCCGCGGCCCAGCCTGCGGCACCACTGGCGAGTTGTTTGACGAGCCAGCCCGCATCGGGGGCGCTCTCGGTGTCGTTCCACAGCTTGGCCGGGCGAATCACCTCGCCGGCCTCGTCGAGCGTGACCATCCCGTGTTGTTGTCCGGCGACACTGATGGCCGCCACCGTCGGCGCGCCAGCGGCGGCCCACGCCAATTGGAATGCGGCCCACCAGCTGTCGGGATGTTGCTCGCTGCGTGGCGGTTGAACGTCGGGATGAGGCGCTCGACCGGTGGCCACTACTTCTCCGGTGGTGGCCCGCCGGACCTCGACCTTGCACGCCCCGGTCGACGAATCGACACCGGCAACCAGAGTATGGGCCAGCAGGTTTGGCATTGTCACTTGCCCGTGAAGGTGGGAGTGCGCTTCTCGACGTAGGCAGCGACACCTTCGCGAAAATCGCTCGTACGCATCAGCGGCAACAACTGCAAGAACACGTGATGCACATTTTGTTCGAATGTTTCTGTTTCGGCAGCGCGCATCATTCGTTTGATTGCCCGCACGGCGAGGGGGGCGTTGGCGGCAATCTCGCCCGCCATGTCGGCGGTCGCCTCACGCAGCTCGTCGTCGGGAACGACTCGATTTACCAGGCCCAACTCGAGGCATTCGCCCGACGTAAGGGTGCGCCCAGTGAACGCGACCTCGGCGGCCTTGGCGTATCCGAGCATGCGGGGTAACAGCCAGGTACCGCCACTTTCGGGGACAATTCCACGCTTGGCGAAACCTGGATTCAGCTTGGCGGAAGCTGCTGCAATGCGCATGTCGCACCCGAGCGCAATATCGAGGCCGTAACCAGCCGCCCCACCGTTGAGTGCGCAGATAGTCGGGGTATCGATGTTGTGGAGCACAACAGGCGGAGCGTTACGGAGGTCGAATTCGCCTGGTATGCCCTGTCCCCCGCCGAGACCGGCCAATTCGCCCGGCTTTGCCTTGGTTTGTGCCCCCATGTCGAGCCCCGCACAAAACGCTCGACCTGCGCCAGTTAGCACAATGACCCGAACCTGGGGGTCGGCGTCGGCCTCCAAGAGCCGTTCGGATAGCTGGTCGAGCATGATCCCCGAGATGGTGTTCATACGACCGGGGGCGTTAAGGGTTACCGTTCCAATGTGACCGGCGACGCTGTACAAGACTTCGGGTTCGCTCATGCGTCATAGCGTAGGGGTCGCGTGGCGACGCCCGCGATAACGTTCGTGAATATGAGCGACGATCTCAGTAACGCACTGCAGAACCTCGAGTCCGAGTTCACCCAATTCCGCGACAAGGGTCTCGGGCGAATCCACGAGGCCTATAACCGTATCGAGACCGCTACGCCGGTCGACGACCTGTACGGCTTGTTGCTGCATCTCGAGGAGCAGGTCAAGGCTGCACGCACCGGCGGCATCATGGGCGAAGGGGCGGGCGGCCATCGTCGCGCTCGGGACAAATGGCAGGAAGCCGGCGGCAAGAAGTAGCTGGTCGGGCAGGGGGTCGCTGCCTTCCAGCCCGTAGCGTGGCGTGATGGTCCCTCGAATCACTACCCGCATAACCGAATTGCTTGGTGTCGAACATCCGATCGTTCAAGCTCCGATGGGTTGGATTGCTCGGGCACAATTGGCATCTGCCGTAAGTAATGCCGGCGGTATGGGAATCATTGAAACGTCGTCGGGTGAACTCGCCGCTGTCAAAGACGAGATCCGCAAGATGCGTGAACTTACCGACAAGCCGTTCGGCGTGAACATCGCCCAAGCCTTTGTTCGCGACCCGAACATTGTCGAGTTTGTTGTTGCTCAAGGGGTCAGGTTCGTTACGACGTCGGCCGGAGACCCAACCAAGTACACAGCGGCGTTGAAGTCGGCGGGGCTCATTGTGTTCCACGTAGTGCCAACGCTCGCCGCCGCACGAAAAGCTGTCGATGCCGGGGTCGACGGGCTGGTTGTCGAGGGTGGTGAAGGTGGTGGATTCAAGAACCCGCGCGATGTTGCCTCGATGGTGCTTGTACCCCTGGTGGCGTCAAAGGTTGATGTACCGATTATTGCTGCAGGTGGCATTACCGATGGCAGGTCGATGGCTGCCGCGTTTGCGCTCGGTGCTGAAGGTGTTCAGATGGGTACTCGCATGGTGTCTGCCTTCGAGTCGCCAGTACACGACAACTGGAAAAAGGCCATCGTGAGCGGGGCCGAAACCGACACGGTTTTCCTCAACCGATTCTCGAAGCCCGGCTTGCGCGCGCTACGCACGGAACGAACCACCCGCCTCGAGTTCGAACAGCACGTGCCAATGACCGAGATGAGCCGGGCCCTTGAGCTGTACTTCGGCGGCGATATGGAAGCAGCAATAGCGTTGGTCGGTCAGGTGATTGGTCGAATCGACTCGGTCAAGCCGGTGGCGCAGATCATCGAGGAGACAATGACCGAATTCGCCGACATCGCTAGCCATCTCGGCCGGGTCGTTGCCACGAGCGAATCACACCTGTAGTATTTCGGGCGGGTGGAGACCCGAACTTTGTCGACTCGTCAGCGCAGTCGTACTGGAGGTCTTCCGATGGCAACTGCGAAAATCAAGCCCAAGCAAGTAGCGATGTATCTGATCATCGCGTTTCTTGTGGTGTCGGTCTGGAAGTCGCCGACCGTCAGCGCAGACTATGCCACTGACTTTCTCACACTCGTCGGCCGATTCATCGTTGAGCTGTATCGTAAGTTGTCACAGTTTATCGAGGGTGTGGGCAACGGAACCTCGGCTACCTAAGTGACGCAGTCGTGGCGTGACGAGCTTCGGCGCAGGGCGCGGCTGGTGCCCACATGGCTGTGGATACTAACGCTTCTGGCCAGCGTTGCGGCGGCCATGGCTATCTGCGTCTTGGCTGGGATTCCTATTGGGTCGCTATCGATTGCTGTTGGTGTGGTGCTTATCGGGGTGATTGCTTACGCCGTCTTGGCGATTGCTTACCGGGACGAAGAGAGCACTGTTTGGCAGATGATTGCTCAGCAGGTGTCGTCACCGCAGGCGGTCATCAAGCAGGCAATCACTGACGAGGACGAGGTTGTCAGGCTCGCGCTCAATCCATCGTGGGCGGCGTTCGTCGTCAAACACCTCAAGCTCTTTGCAGTGGGTGCCATGTTCATTGTCGGCTTCGGTGCCAGTATCGTTTTCACCATCAACCCACTGTTGATACTCGGCGAAATCGCTGTCCTCAGTGTTTACTTCGCGTTCGTCATCTACCAACGACTCGAGGAGTCGTACACCATTTATGTCTTGACGAACGAACGTGTGCTGTTGCTGTCGGGCGTCTTCAACCGTGACTCGCGGGATGTGCAATGGCGACAGGTCACCAACAAGTCGTGGAACCAGTCTTTTCTTGGTCGGCTACTCGGGTTTGCCACTGTCAGCCTCAACACGGCGAGCGAACAGGCCGGTTCGATGCAACTTGTGAATATCCCCCGCCGATACCAGGTGGACGAAATCATCAACGAGCAGTTAGAGATTCACGCTCACTAGCACTAGCTCGCGTCGCCAGTACCAGGCGCGTGACCATCACAATCACCGCAGTGGAACCAGCGATATGAAACCCCACGAGTAGCGCTGGCAGTTCGTTGAGCCATTGCATGTAACCAATGCCGCCTTGAAGCAGCGCGGTTACAAGTAGTCCTTCTATCGCCGCTTCGAGCGTCTTCCAAGCTGGCGTTTGTCGAACTCGCAGCATCAACAAGACGAGAAGGATCAGCGTCACAATGACCGTAATGCTGTGTAGCCGCGCAATCGACGTCAGATCCCAGATATCGAATCTTTTCGCCGCTACCGGAACTTCTTCGCCATTAAGTGTTTCCTTCAGTACGCCGCTGTGGGGTCCGGTTCCGGTCGTGAGTGTTCCGGTAACAACCGCAACGGTTGTGAAGGCAGCAATTGCCAGCACGTGGCGCCTCACGATAATGGGAACCGTGAGCTGGTATGGCGCCCCGTGTTCGCTGGCACGTCGGTGCAGCACTACCCCGCCAACTAGACAGATGCCCGACAACAGGTAATGCCACATGACGGCGGCCGGGTGAAGATCGGTGAGCACGACCGCGCCCCCGACGACCGCCTGGAACAACACCCCAACAATCAACGCAACAGCCAGACGGGTTAGGTCGCGCCTGCGGGGCTGGCGGATCAGCGCAGCGCCGACCGCCAACATGATAACGATCACAATCAGGCCCGTGAACAGGCGGTTTACCTGTTCGATGAGCTGGTGGGAATTGCTAGCGCCGATGAGCTTTCCCTGTTCGCATTGGGGCCACGTGTCGCACCCCAGCCCCGAACCCGATAGCCGCACTGCAGCTCCAGTGATGATGATCGCCACCAGAACAACGAGTGCGGCGAACGTAAATCGGCGGTACTGGCTGGGACTCAGTCGACTAACCGGCATCGTGATGAGGTTAGCGGGAGATGTACCCTCGGCGACTGTGATCACTCCGTTCGACGACTACCCCATTCACCAGATCGGTGCACCACTCGCGGTGCCCGCCACCAGTGACGCCAATGCATACGACCGGTTCTTCTTCAACGGCTATGTAGCCGACGGCTCGGTGTACTTCGGGCTTGCACTGGGTTTGTATCCGAACCGAGGCGTGATTGATTCGAGTTTCAGCGTGATGTACGACGGAACCCAAACCAGCGTGCATGCGTCGGGTCGCTGCCCCGACGATCGCACGCTCACCTCGGTTGGCCCTATTCGAGTCGACATTGTTGAACCCATGCGTGTGCATCGAGTAACCGTCGAAGCGGCAGAGCATCACCTGCGCGCCGACCTAGTGTTCACCGCTCGCACCGCACCGGTTCAGGAGCCACACTTTCTGCGCCGCCACGCAACCCGAACCTTCATGGACTATACGCGGTTTACACAGTTCGGAGCGTGGAGCGGGTGGATCGAGGTCGAGGGAGAGCGAATCGATGTCGATTCGTTGGTCATCGTAGGGTCACGAGATCGCAGTTGGGGCGTGCGCCCTGTGGGAGAGCAACCGCCGACCGCTCCGGTTGGCAACCGGCAGTTCTATTGGCTGTGGGCGCCGGTGAACTTCGAATCATTGTGCACCCACTTCGATGTGAACGAGGAGATATCCGGTGAACGCTGGCATGAAAGCGGTTTCATTGTGCCGCTCGGCAACCAGTTGCCGCTGCCCGCCGCGGTTGACTACGCGCTTGACTGGGAGGCTGGCGGCCGGTGGGCGAAACGGTTCGTATTACAGCTCACCCCGTACGCTTCGGCACCATACCGGGTGGTGCTCGAACCGTTCCTTGTTTTCCCGATGCGGGGCATTGGTTACGGACATCCGACTCGACGCCACGGCGGCTGGGTCGACGAGCACAGTGTGGTTGGCGAATCGTGGCCGCTACCGATTACCGAGTCGACGAACCCAGGCAATGTCCACATCCAGGCCCTCTGCCGTGCCACCCTCACCCATCCCGACGGTCGAATCGAGCACGGCACCGGCATCCTCGAACAGCTCGTCATCGGCCCGCACGCCCCGAGCGGGTTCGCCGGCCTAGTCGACGGCGCTGCCCCCGGCGCCACAGCCGGCACCCTTACCTGACGCGAATTATGTCAGTGACGGATAGTCATTCCGCCGTCGACAACCAACACTGCGCCGTTACAGAAACTTGCTGCCGGAAGCACTAACGACATGGTCATCTGGGCTACTTCTTCCGGAGCGCCGTAGCGACGAAGCGGGACTCGGCGACGGGCGTAGATCTCTTTGGCGTCATCGGGGATGGCCGAAGTCATGCCCGTGTTGATTGGCCCGGGACAAATGGCGTTAACGGTGATGCCGAGCCGGCCGAGCTCTACAGCAAACGACTTGGTGAGCCCGATTACCCCATGCTTGCTCGCCGTGTAGGCAGCAATGCCCGACGTGGCGATGAGACCTTCGGTGGACGCAATATTGACGATACGTCCGCCATCACTCTGCTGAAGATACGGCAACGCCGCACGGATGAGCCGGGCGTGAGCCGAGAGATTGACATCGAAGGTTTGGCGCCAGGTCTCTTCGAACTCGGCATCGTCGGAAAGTGCGCCACCCGGAAGCGAAACACCGGCGTTGTTCACGAGAATGTCGATGCCGCCGAACTGTGCGACGACATCAGCCACTAGTTGTGTGATCTGAGCCGGGTCGGAAACATCGACCACGAACCCGTGAGCGGTGCCACCGACTCCCTGTATCTCGCCGACTACATCGTCGACACGCGAACGTCCAATATCGACGACGGCGACATTGGCTCCCTCGTCGGCGAACAAATGGGCGGTTGCCCGACCCATGCCCGACGCGGCACCGGTAACAATTGCGGTTCGTCCGTTGATCGATCGGGAGAGGAGGCTCAAGCGGGTCATGGCGTGACGTTAGGCCACTGAATGGGTCCACCATGCTAACGCAGACCTCCATCTTTGATTACGTTGTAGCGAGTGAAGCGCCCGACCGTCGAAGAACGACGAGCCGAAATCCTCGAAGCAACGGCCGAGGTAGTTATCGAACGAGGCTTCGCGGCAACCCGAGTAGCCGACGTGGCTCGCCGCCTCGGCATCTCTACGGGGCTTATTCACTACCACTTCGAATCCAAGGACCAGTTGTTCGCCGAGACGTTCGGCTATGCAGCCCAGAACGACCTCAACCGGTTGGCAGCTGAAGTCGCCAAGGCAACCACGGCGATCGGCAAACTTGACACCATTTTCGAGTTGTACTCCCCCGAAAGTGCCGAACCGGGCTGGATGCTCTGGATTGATGGTTGGGGCGAAGCACTGCGAACACCGGCGCTCAAGATACTGAGTCAGGACCTCGACCTTCGGTGGAAAGAACTCCTTGAAGGCATCATCACCACCGGTATTGCCGACGGCGAGTTCACCTGCGCCGACGTGCACGCCACCGCCTGGCGACTGGCATCGCTGCTCGATGGTTTAGCGGTTCAGGTAACCGTGCATGAAGGTGTTGTGTCCAATGCCGAGATCTTGTCGTGGGTTCGCACCGCGGCGTCGGCGGAATTCGGCGTACCAGTCGAAGCGTTCGAAAAAGCTCGCTAGTACTTGCCTTCGGTGTCCTCAGGGCCGCACTTCGAAGAATGCGTTCATGGGATGCTCGATGTCGAGGCGTCGGAATCGGCTGAACCCGGCCACCTCTGCCATCGAACGGGCGCGGCTTTCTGACAGACCGAGCGTTCCAAGCCCTAGCCCGCCGGCCTCGGACAGGGCTGAATTCATACAGCTCAAGATGCTAATGCCGTACATAAGCGCGGCCATTGGGTTCTTCAGGTTCTCCTGATACGTGTCCTTTGCCTTGATCTCGACCCAGAGCCATGTGCCGTCGGGTTTGATTGACTGGCGGATGGTGTCGAGCATGAGGTCGGGGCGGGTCATGTCGTGAATGCAGTCGAACGTAGTGACTAAATCATGAGAGCCGTCTTGGGGCATTGGGCGTTCACGCGGGTCGTGGAAAAAGGCGTTGGTGATACCAAGTGATGTCTGGCTGGCCCGGGCGCGTTCCAAGGCATGATGGCTGATGTCGTACCCGTAAAACTCGCTGTTTGGGAACCGTTCGGCCAACATCAAAACAGCCATGCCAGCGCCGCAGCCCACATCGGCCACCAGCCCACCCGCTTCCAACTTGTCGTGTACCCCATCGAGCGATGGAATGCCTACCGGCAAGAGGTAGTTGGTGTACCACGGTGCGAACGAGCGCTCGATGCCCGCCGCCCCGTTAGGGCCGTGGCTGTCGTAGTCGTGGCCAATGCCCGTACGAAAGCTCTCGGGCATTTCGCCGAGCATGTTCATGGTGTCAGGCAACCGGCTGAACATGCCAAGGGCGTAGCTCGGCGAGGTTGGATCGACGAGAACAGCCCGAGCCTCAGGCGATAGGGCAAACCGACCGTACTCGCCGTCGTCGGTGTGATGGACCAGTTTCGCGGCGCCTTGATTGTGAAGCCACTCTCGCACCCAACGTTCCGACAGCCCGGCCTTGGTCGCTAGTTGTTGGGGCGTAATAGGCTCGGTGGCCACGTCGAGATGTCGGTACAGACCAAGTTTGTCGCCGAGATGAACCATGCCGGCGGTAACAGCTCCCTCGAGCTTGGAGTACAGCAGGAACGAGAACATCTTTAGTTTGTCGGGGTCTATCTGGCTCATCGTGACACTCTTGTTCGAGAACGAGTGCGGCACATCATTGGGAAACGTTCGGAGCACACGCTTTCTGAGTGAACCGGCGCAGGCTGGCTTGTGCCGTTGTGAGTTGCGAGTTCTTGACGAGCGCCGCCACCGATGGACTGTTGGCTGCCTCCGACACGAATCCGGCGGCGCGTAGCTCTTGGGTTACGGCGACGATGCCGTTGCGTACCGTTAGCACATCGGATTGTACCTCGGCTGGCGCCACGTTCGACAGGTCGGTGTATGCGTTGACCCGCAGGTTCAGCGCGGCCTCGAGGAGCGCAGGCGTGGCAAATACCTCGGGCCTGGTGAGCGGGTCGGCGGTTGCCTCAACTCGATACACCACATCGCAGAAGCGGGTCGTGGGCGTCGCCCCGCCACCGCATGCGACAAGCAGCAGAAACGTTGCGACGAGACCGAGACAGTGAAAACGACTAACCACAGCCTCATACCGTACCGACACCGGATGTTTTGGTGCGGTTCTTGAGCATCGCGTGGCTTCCAGCGCTACCGAGCGCGCAAGTATCGAGTGAACCAGCCCGCATTGTGGTTTGCCGAGCCCGGTGCGCGAGGCTTGATTCACGATGAAGAGAACGATTCGCCCGATACACGTGGGTCTTGGTGTGATGTGTGTCGCCCTCGGTGCAATGTGGGTCTACGCGTTCTTTCTCGCGCCGAAACAACCCGTTGATCTCATAGGCGATCGGGCGTGGGTGGCCCGGAGCGAGGCGATCTGTGCGCCGGTGAAGCTTGCTAACGACGGCCTGCCAACCGCAAAGTCATTCGCCAGTATGGAACCTCGCACCGCTGCACTCACTGCACGCGCGGCCGTTGCCGATGAGATTACGACGAACCTTCGTGCCATGGTCACGGCCTTGCGTTCGTCGGCTCCGTCCGACGTGCGAGGCGAGCGTGGGGTTGCGCTCTGGCTCGACGAGTTCGAGCGGTATCTCACCGATCGCGACGAGCAGGTAGCAGCGTGGAGGGCTGGGAGAGATGAACCGTTCGCCGAGACAGTTAACGAGCTTGGCGCCCCCGCCAGCGCGCGAATGGACGTCTACGTCACCACCAACAAGATGAAGTCGTGTCGCACCCCCGGCGACATTGGCTAAATGGCGGAGCGATAGTCGAGCGATAGCGAGCAAGCGACGCCGAAGGCGAGTTGGCTAAATGGCGGAGCGATAGTCGAGCGGTAGCGATAGTTGAGCGATAGCTAGCCACGTAGCCGAGGCCAGCCCTCTCCGTCCCATTGACGGATGGGACGCGCTGGTGCGCCGGCGGCCACGCAGTAGTCGGGAAGATCACCTGTAACCACCGAGCCAGCCGCCACTGCGACGTGCTTGCCAATGGTCGCACCGGGAAGCACAACGGTGCCATGGCCAAGCCAGCTACCCGATCCAATCGTGACTGGCCGTTCGGGTTGGGTCTGTTGCGACATTGGAATATCGAAACGTTCGTAGCCGTGGTTTTGGTCGGTGATGTACACGTAGTGACCGGTCCAGACGTCGTCGCCAATGTCGATGGCCAAATGGCCGACGATGCCGCTGCCCTTGCCGATCAGACAGCGATCACCAATTCGCACAACCGGATCCGTGAGCATCGATTGGCCCGGCACCATTCCTGCCGACAGCGACACGTGCGGGCCGATCATGGTGCCCTGGCCGAGCCATATTGCATGAGCGTTGAAGATGGTGGCCGGGGGAAAGCAGATGACGCTCCCGGTGCCGAAGCGTCCGAACGAACGCCCCTTTGAACTGTTCGGGCCGATGGCACCAAGTTCGACGACACTGTCCCATCCGCGTTGCACCATTTCGGCGGCGAATCGTTTGGTGGCCCCCCGCAGACGGTTGGCGAATGTATTTGGGGGTAAATCTCGTTGCAGCACCACGAACAACGTTATTCGATAGGGGCCGACAACCCTGATGTTGGTTGACGGGTCGTATCCTTGGAGTTATGGGCATCTCGATCGATCATGAAGGGCTAGTGGAGTGCACGCGCGAACTCGTCAAAATCCCGAGCGTGTTCGATCCGTCAACGGGGCGCAACGAGCAGTCGGCCGCGGCGTTCATTGCCGAGTTGCTGTCAGGATTCGGGTGGTCGCCGGTTATCGACCAGGTGGCTCCCGGGCGACCAAATGTCATCTGCATGGTCGAGGGCGGGTTGCCCGGCCCCACCTTGTGCTTCGAAGGCCATACCGATGTAGTCACCGAAGGCGATACGGCGTTGTGGACCCACGATCCCTTCGGAGCCCACATCGTCGATGGACGCCTGTATGGCCGTGGCTCGGCCGATATGAAGTCCGGATTATTGGCTGGTATGTTCGCCACCCATGCGCTGAGCCGTGCCGGCACGTTCCCGGGTCGAATCGTCATCGCCGCGCTAGTCGACGAGGAAGGCATGATGACCGGCGCAAAACAGTTTGTCGCTAACGGCTTCGCTGCCGGGGTCGACGCGGCAATTTGTTGCGAACCCGAAGGCGGAGAAATCTGTCACGTGGCTAAAGGGGCCTTGCGCCTGCGCATCGGGTTTCGCGGGGCTATGGCCCACGGGGCCATGCCGTTTATGGGTCGCAACCCAAACAGGGCGGTCGGCGAATTTTTGTTGCGTCTTGTTTCGCTTCAAGATGATCTACAAGCAACGCATGTCACCGACATGTACTTGGGTGACGTCTGGGTCACCCCGACCGTCCTGCGGGCAGGCACGCCGGTGCAGATGAATGTGATGCCCGCCGACGCCGAGGTATGGGTCGACGTACGAACGATACCTGGGGTCGATCACGCGGGTCTGTGCGCCCGAATCCATGCGTTGGCTCTCGCTAGCGGCGAATCCTCCGGTGTTGTTGCCGATCTCGATGTGATCGATGACCGGCCCGCTGTCAGTACTGCCGAAGGTTCGCTGCTGGTGCAATCGGTGCTTCGCGCCCACGAAGCGGTGCTTGGTACACCTGGCGTTCTTGGCGGCGTTCCAGGGGCGACCGACGGTACTGTTCTTACGAGCCGTACCGGCATGCCGACGGTGGTATATGGCCCGGGTGGCAAATGGATTGCCCACCAGGCCGACGAGTTCGTGGAACTTGCCGACATCTCGCGCCATGCCGAGGTGTACGCCGAAGCCGCGCTGCGTTTTCTGTCAGCATCGTGACGCCCGGACCTCACAACGACATCACCGACGTAGCCGGTATTCGCGTCGGTCATGTTCATCGTCGCACAAGGGGCTGGCTTACAGGTACGACGGTGGTGCTGTGCCCGCGGGGGTCTACAGGCGGTGTTGCGGTACGCGGTGGCGCGCCGGGTACGAGGGAGACCGACACCATGGCTCCTGACAATCTCATAGTTGGCCCCGACGCACTGTGTCTTACAGGGGGCAGCGCATATGGCCTCGCCGCTGCCGATGGGGTTATGGCCTGGCTGGCCGAACACGATCGTGGGTTTCGTATCGATGACACCCCGGGCCATGTCGTACCGATTGTTCCGGCAGCGGTGATCTTCGATCTCAATCGTGGCGGACGGTTCGACGCTATACCAGATGCCACCTTTGGCTACCGAGCAACGGCCGCGGCCCGACAGTCCGCTGTGCAGCTTGGTGCCGTCGGAGCTGGCACCGGTGCGCGCGCTGGGGGGCTCAAGGGTGGTGTTGGTTCTGCCAGCATCACAGTAGATGGGTTCACGGTTGCCGCGCTGATGGTCGTGAACCCTGTTGGTTCGTTGTTGAACGAAACTACCGGCAGGCTGTGGGGAGCCGACACGCTGCTTGCGGCCGACGGCCAAGTCGGGCGGGCGGCGCGTTCCGAACTGGCTCACGGTCGTCGCAGACTTGCTGGTGTAACCCCAGGGCTCAACACCATCATTGGCGTCATCGCAACTGACGCTGCGCTCACGAAGGCCGAGTGTCAACGGTTCGCCTCGGTCGCTCATGATGGGCTCGCCATTGCGGTGCGCCCGGTTCACACACTGGCTGATGGCGACGCTATCTTCTCCGTGGCAACCGGCACCGTAGCTTTCGGCGATCTTCGGGTCACTCAGCTCAACGCGCTTTTGGGCGTCACGGCTCACACCGTTGCTCGGGCTATCACCCGGGCTGTTCTGCTGGCGCAATCGGCCGGCAATATGCCGTCGTGCCGTGAGCTCTATCCGAGCATGTTCATCTCCTGAAGTCGTTCAGCAAGTCCCGTCCACACGACGGCAACGACCGCAGCGTTCATGACTGCGTGCGTGAGTATGTTGGCACCATTGCGTCGCAGCAACGTGGACATTGTGCCGAACGCTATGCCAGCCCACGACAACACGATGACGAGACCAATATTGCCCCATCCGAACGCGGTGTCGGCGTGCGCAAGGCCGAAGAGAAGTCCCTGGATTGCAACAGCAGGGGCGGCGCTCAATCGTGAACGCAGCGCCCGCAAGATCACCCCCCGAAAGACTGTTTCTTCAACAAGCGGAGCGATAACAACCGCGAGAAGTACCAGCAGAAGCAAAGGTGGTCGATCGTCGTTACCAGTCAGGCTTTCCACATTGGACGTGAACGGCACCTTCGCCAACTGAATCATGGCGATGAGCAGCCCGTTGCCGATCAGGACGCCAACCCACCCCACTAGCCCCCAGCCGGTGTCTACCCATCGCCACCGCAACCCAATGGTGTTGACACCGGTTCCCCAACAACGTGCGACGTACCAGCAGTAGCCGAGTATGGGTCCGTAGGCGCACACCACCGCAATTGCGGTCGATGGAACGCGGCCGAGGTTTGCCCCGTCGAGAGCGCGACCCAACGCCACCTTTTCGACCAGGAGACTGACAATCAGGATCGCCAGGGCAATGCCACCGACTCGTAATGGCAACGTTGGCGCTGGCTCGGCTACAACCCGGGCTGGCTCCCCCGCTAGATGATGGGTCCAACCGTGCCCGTCGAAATACCGATGACGACCAGGCCCAAGCGGATCGTCGTACCAACCGGCCGGAGCGACAAGCACCGTCGGTGCAGGCGGAGGCCAGGAGTTCACGGACACGCTACCGGCCTTCAGACAGGAGCAGATTCCTTTGCCGAGGCCGACCATTTGCGAGACTGCATGGAAACCGTGGTGTGTGGCGCGATGTCGATGTCGTCGAGCCGTAGTTCGCCGCTCAGCACCTGTGACTTCCAGTGTTGGTGGTCGACTTCGCGGTCGTGGAACTCGGGCATGACATCGCGTGCGAAAAGCTCGAGCGCTTCGCAGATATGTTCGTGGCGGTTACGGCCAGCTTGGTTGAGCAAGATGACCTGGTCGACGTTCGAGTCGGCGAATTGGCGAAGCCGACGCCTGATGGTGGCCGGCGAACCAATGAGACCCGAACCCTGCGCCTTTTGCCCCGACGCCGATTGCTTCCATGTCTGGTATTCGTCCCACAGGCTGAGCGTACCGGGCACAACAGGGCCGTTGGTGTTGTAGAAGCGCAGGGCGAACTGGAAAAACGAAGAGCCGTCGGCGCGCCGTTGGGCTTCTTCGTCGGTTTCGGCACACATGAATTGCGACACGACGGCAATATTCGGGTTCGTTGCGTGGTCGCACAACAAGTCGAGCTCTCGGGTAAAGGCGTTGTAGTACGCGTTGACCCAGGCACGCGCTGCTTCGGCTGATACGAACTGAAAACCGAGAGCGCCGATGCCACGACGACCTGCCATTTGGATCGTTTCGAGTTGGCTACACGCCACCCACAGCGGCGGGTGCGGCTTCTGCAACGGCTTGGGTACGACATTGCGTAAGGGGAAGTCGAAGTGTTCACCGTGATATTCCCATCCCTCGTTGCTGAACATCGGGAGCATGCACCGCATGGCATCTTCCCAGATGGCTCGTTTGTCACGGAAGCGACGGTCGAACGGGTGCAGTTCGGTGACGCTCGAGCCTTCGCCGACGCCGAGTTCCACCCGGCCATGGGACAGCAGATCGAGCGTGCTGATCCGTTCGGCAATTCGGGCCGGATGATTCGTGGTGAGCTGCACTATGCCGTGACCTAACCGGATGTTCTTCGTTCGCTGGCTGGCTGCAGCCAAGAACACCTCGGGCGCAGAGGAGTGGCTGTACTCCTCCAAGAAATGGTGTTCAACTTCCCACGCGTAGTCGTAGCCGAGACGGTCGGCTAGTTCGACCTGGTCGAGTGCGTTGTTAAGCAGTTCGTACTCGTCGAACTCGGCCCAAGGCTTCGGAAGCTGCAGTTCGTAGAAGACGCCAAATTTCATGAGATTCCCTCCGCCGCAGACTGTACCGGCGAGGGCGGCGTCGAGTGCTAGCGCAGCTCGGTCAAAGCCGAGTTCGGCCAGACTGGTCGAACCATGCATGACTCGCTCTGGTTTGACACGCTCGATGCTGACGACGCTCTTGTTGCGCGACCGTCGCTACCAGGCGACACCGACGTCGATGTCGCAATCGTCGGGGCTGGCCTTACTGGGCTGTGGACTGCCTATTACCTCCGGTTGGCCGACCCGCTACTGCGCATAGCGGTCCTCGAAGCAAACATCGCAGGATTCGGAGCGTCCGGTCGAAACGGTGGATGGTGCTCGGCGCTCCTGCCGATGGACCCGGTGTCGGCACCATTCGCTGCCGCCATGCGAGACACGGTTCGCGAGGTTGGGCGCCAGGCCGCAAGGCTGGGCATCGAATGTGGCTGGAAGCAGGGCGGTTGGGTCCAACTGGCACGCAACTCGTTCCAGCTTGAACGAGTGCGTCAACACGTCCGGGAGTTGCGCTCGGTGGGCGATGTCGATGCGCGAGAGTTGTCGGCCGGCGAGGCGACCGACATGGTTAACGCAACAGCGGTGCTCGGCGCCAGTTTCACCCCACACTGCGCAGCAGTCCATCCGGGTCGGCTCGTTCGCGGGTTGGCGAATCGTGTGGAACAGTCAGGAACCTTGATCTTCGAGGGCACGCGGGTCACCTCCCTAGAGCAGGGAAGCGTTCGTACGCTCACCGGCACCGTTCGCGCCGATGTCGTCGTTAGAGCCACTGAAGGTTTTACTGCCCAGCTTGCGGGCCATCGACGAAATGTCGTTCCGCTGTACTCACTTATGATTGCGACCGACGTTCTTTCGGCCGATCAGTGGGACCATATCGGGTTGCACGATAGGCCGACATTCAGCGACGCGCGTCACCTAGTGATTTATGGCCAACGTACCGCCGATGGCCGACTTGCCTTTGGTGGGCGCGGTGCTCCGTACCATTTCGGTTCGGCTATCCGGCCCGAGTTTGATCGGCACATACCCACCCACCACGCGATACGCAACGTGCTTGTCGAGCTCTTCCCCTGTCTGGCAACGACCGCCATATCCCACCAGTGGGGTGGCCCACTCGGGGTGGCGCGGGACTGGACCTGCTCGGTCGGCTTTGACTCTGCGACGGGGTCGGCGTGGGCAGGCGGGTATGTGGGCGATGGCGTCGCAACAACAAACCTGGCGGGGCGAACGCTTGCCGACTTGATAACCCGACGCGACACCGAACTCACGGCGCTTGCTTGGGTGAATCATGTGTCACCGAAATGGGAGCCCGAACCGTTTCGCTGGCTGGGTATCAACGCAGCAGCCCGCTTACCCGAACGAGCCGATCGGCGCGAGTCGGCCGGGCACAGCGGCGGCTGGTCCGAGCGCATGCTGAAACGACTGACAAGCTAACTCAGAACGCTCCCGCAGCGGCAAGGCCAGCGACGATGATGCCGATAGCGATACGGTAGTAACCGAACACCTTGAGGTCGTGGCGTTGCAGATAGCCGACCATCCATTTCACCGCGATAAACGCGCTGACTCCAGCGACGATGACGCCGATCAGAGGGTTCGTGACCCCATAGGTTGCTTTGAGTTCGCTGCCATTGGTGACGAGCTCGAGGATCGTTGCTGCACTCAAGGTGGCGAGTCCGAGCAAGAAACTGAACTCCAACGCAGCTGCTAGTGAGTAGCCAATCAGCACTGCACCAAGGATGCTGACCAGGCTTCGGCTGACGCCCGGCCACAACGCAAGCGCCTGCGCACAGCCGATGATAAGGCCATGTTTCCACGTCAGGAATTCGAGAGTCTTGCCAGCAACGGCGGCTGCTCGGTAGCGCTGGGCGATCAACAAAATAACCACCCCACCAACTATCCACGCGGCCACAACCGGCCCAACTTCAAGCAAGCGGTCTTCGATGGTTCCCTTCACGGTCTTACCGATAATGGCTGCTGGTAAGAAGGCGGCGATAAGCGCAACGAGGAGCTGTCGACCGGAGGGGTCGCGCCCGAACAAGCCTCGCAAGATCGACACAATTCGTTGTCGGTACAGCACGACGACGGCGAGGATTGCGCCGGCCTGGATGATGACCGTGTACGAATCGAGCGCCTTGTTGTCTCGGGTGTCCCCCAGGTTCATCATTCGTTCGGCGACGATCAGATGACCCGTCGATGACACGGGCAAGTATTCGGTGACGCCTTCTACCAGCCCCAGCACCACAGCCTTGATGGCGGTCAACTCTCCGGTTGACGTCGAGCTGTTCTCGTCTGCGGCGAAGACTGGAGGTGTGGCGAGTGCAAAGACGGCCAGGACGGCACCGACCAAGGCGAGGCTTCGACGACAAATAGGGGCGATACACACGATCTTCAACCGTAGTACCCATCGAGTTCGTCGTAGCGTAGGCCGATCGGTCACTATCGCGTCATGGTTATCGACTGGGAAGAATGCGCTTTTGAATATGACCGTTGCCGCCAACGGATTGGAGATCTGCTCACTCAAGTCGACGCTGACGTCGTGATCCCAACGTGCCCCGATTGGACCGTGGCCGACGCGTGCGGCCACCTTGCAGGCATTCCGGTGTCGCTGCTCGCGGGGAACCTTCCTGGAGCCGACGCACAAGGATGGGTCGACGCCGACATCGCCATTCGTCGTGGCCGCCCTATAGATGCGTTGCTCGATGAATGGGCTGAGGCCACGCCTGAGTTTCAGAAGCTCATGGCTGCGCAGGGAGGCCGCATTGCCGGGCTGCTTCTTGATGCCGTGGCCCACGAACACGACATCCGCCATGCCCTTGGTCGCCCCGGTGGACGAGATGGCCGCGGGGTCGTCATCTCGATGGCGTTTGAGCGGTTGTTGCTGAGCAGCGATCTGAAGCGTCTAGGCCGCGGTTCGATCACCGTAGTTTCATCCGATGGCGAGTGGAGCGCCGGCTCGACCGATCCCACAGTGTCCCTCGATCTGACCGACCACACCAACGGTACGTGGGAGTTGTTTCGGCTGCTTGGCAGCCGGCGTAGCCCGGCGCAGGTCGACCGCTACGGGTGGGTGGGATCATGGCGGAACCTCGAAGGGGGCATCTTTCATATGCCACTGCCGTCGTTGGATATCGACGAATGATCGAGGACTCCGAGCTTGCGGTCGCTCGACAGCAACTCGCAGTACAGCTGGGCCGACTCTCTCACGGAACGGTTCGTTACTCAGGCGACGAGCAGTTGATCGCCGACGCCACAGCGCAACTTCATGCGCTTGCTGACCGATTCGAACTCCACCAGGTTCGCGTACGCGAACCTGGTGACATGAGCCGCAACGATGCTGCGCTTGTCCCGGTCGGCTCGGTGTTGTCGACTCACGAGTTTCGCCCGTTCAGCGGGCCGGGCAGTCCGTGGGGCACCAACATCGTGGTGCGTCGATCCGACGCAGGAGTCGAGGGTTTGGTGACACTCGGTGCAGGCCACGAAGGCGCACCGGGTCGTAGCCATGGGGGCATTGTCGCCGGGCTCCTCGACGACATCAGCGGTTACGTACTGCATACGGAGCAAACGGCTGCGTTCACGGGTGAACTCACGGTTCGATACGAGGCCCCTATGCCCCTGCACGTGCCGTTGGTACTGAAAGCGTGGCTCGACAACGCCATGGGTCGCAAGCTGTTCATCGTTGCCGAGGTCTGGCACGGCCAGCAACGCATTGCCTTTTCACGAGGAACCTTTATTCGTGGAGCAACTGACTGACCACAGCAGCGCAACCCGCCGAGCCTGTGAACTCGGCGAGTTGCTGTTCAGGCCGCTTGGAAGAACGGTTCCCAGTCTGGCGGCAAAGTCCGGCCTCGGGTCAAGGCGAACACCGTCCGGTCGTTCCACGTGAGTTCTCGGGCCGGGAACAACAACGGCATCCGAGCTTCCTCGGGTGTTCGGTCCATCTTTCGTTGATTGCACGGACCACAAGCCGAGATCATGTTGATGGGATCGTCGAGCGAACCACCCCGGCTTCGGGGGTAAATATGGTCAATTGTCATCAGAAGTCGCATCGACTGGATGGCCCGAAAACCGCAGTACCCGCACGTCCATCGGTCACGCTCGTGGATGGCGCGCTTTCGTGCTCGAGTCCGATGGAGTTGCACCCAGTTGGTGGGCACTCGTAGCCGGATAGTCGACGGCAGGAACACGGCGACCGATGGTGACGAGATGATGCGTTCAAGCTCGACAACTGCCTCGGCCCGGCCGTTCAACAACAGCTCAATGGCGCGTTGCCACGCGACCACGCTATTGGGTCGGTAGGACATATCGAGGACTAGTACTTTCCCGTCGGTAGCGATCTGGACGTTCATTGGCTGACTTTCTGGTTGAGCGTCGCACCGTACGCACCGGCGTCGATGAGATGCCGACCAATTAGGCGTCGGCCGTTGGCAGCCTGCGGTCTAGGCTAAGCGGGGAACGGTGGCAATGTCGGTGATTCAAGCCACGTCGTAAGGAACGCGCTCAAGTCGTTGCCGGTGACTTGGGAGGCCAGCGCCACGAAGTCCTGGGTTGTTGCCGACTTGCCGGAGTATGTGTCGACCCAGGTGCGTAAAATCGAGAAAAACACGCCGTCGCCCACGTGCTTGCGAAGTGCGTGAAGCACCACTGCTCCCCCGTTGTAAACGGTACGACCGAACAATGAATCGACCTTTGGTGTCCCGGTGCTTCCGGCCTGTCGTCGATCTGATGCAGACGATCGGCGAAAGGTTTCCGCTATCGCTTCCAACCGTGCCGGGTCGTTGCGGTAGCTCCACAGCCACTCGCCGTAGGTGGCGAAACTCTCGTTCAACCAGATGTCCTGCCATCTCCCGAGTGTTACGGCGTTGCCGAACCACTGATGGGCGAGTTCGTGAGCAAGAAACAACTCGTCGTCGCCGCGGCCACCGTCCATGTCGCCCGCAGCGAACATGGACAGCGTTTGGCTTTCCATGGCCACGCCACGGATCGAATCGGCGAGCACAATCCCGTAGCGCTCTAACGGGTAGGGGCCGATCAAGGTTTCGAAGTACGCAAGCATCTCCGACGTGATCGGTAGAAAGTCGCCGCGTTCAGCTCGATCGACTGGATCAACCTGGGTAAGCACAAGCCCATGTGGGCCTGTGGCCTGGGTGACCACGTAGCGTCCGGTGACCACGTTGACCAGATACGTTGCCATGGGATCTACGGCTTCGTAGACGAAACGACCTGGAGTTTGCGACACCAACTTGCCGTTGGCCACCGCCGAAAGGGACTCGGGCACTGTCACGATGATGGTGTACGTGGCCTTGTCACTCGGATGGTCGTTGCAGGCAAACCAGTGATGTGCGCCGCCGGGCTCGGCCAGTACGTAGGATCCCTTCGTCGTTGACACCCACCCCAATCCGCGGTTGGCGCTATCGCTGCCAAATGTCGGTTCACCGCTATAGGACACTGTTGTGGTGAAACGGCCCGACACGGCTTTGGTGGGGGTGATGATGAGTTCATCGCCGACGCGATCGAATGGCGTAACGGCGCCATCGACGGTTACCTGGCTGACGGTAAAGCCTGCAAGGTCGAGCGAGTAACTAGCAAGCGGCGCAAGCGCGTTGGCCTCGACAGTGGTCGTGCCGGTGAGGAGCTTGTCGGCGGGGTTCCAATCGACCTCGAGCGTGTAGTGCCGCACGTCGTATCCACCGTTGCCGAGGTCGGGGAACAGCGTGTCGGTCGACTCGGTGGACCCAGTCACCGCAGGTATCGGCACAGTTGTTGACGTGGATGTAATACGAGGAGCAGGCGTCGTCGGCGTTGTGGTGGCGGTTGTGGCGGTGATGGTGGTGGTTGCTGCACTCGTCGTCGGCTTTGAGCTCGAGGTGGCACCGACCGACGTGGCGACTGCCACCGGAGTGCTACGCGCCTGCGTGCACGCTGAAAACAGAACGAGGGCGGCGAGAGCCGCGGCCCTCATGCGTGTACGGCCGCGAGTGCACCTTGGACCAATTCGACGGCCCCGGCATCGAGCCGATTTCGATGGATGGCGAGCCCGCCGCTGACTCGTGCCCCGCGGAATTCGAGCAGCCGACGCATCTTGTCGAGCACCTTGCCCGGATTGATTGCGTAGGTGCAGAACGCAAACACATCTTTGCCGCCGAGCGCAGGCATGGTCTGGATGCGAGCGGCTCGGCCGGGCCGTTGGCCGAGCGCGAACACCCCGTCGGTCCATGAGCCGACAAAGACAACATCGGCCTCTGACAATGCCTGTAAATCGATTTGGGTAATAGGACACACAACCGTGTCGACGCCGCGCGTGCGCAACTCGTCGCCGATGAGGCCCGACAGCTTGCGGGTGTTTCCAGTGAGGCTTTCGTAGATGACAACGGCCTTCATAAATGAATTCTAATCTGGCCCGGTGTTCCCGCAATGCATCGCCCGATGACTGTGGCGCCAGCCGGCGGGGTGGCACACGCGAACAACAAACCGCCCGATGTTTGTGGGTCGGCGACCACCAACCGATCACGTTGCGATCCGCCCGTGAGATGCTCGGAGAGCCATTCGAGGTTTCTGTGGGTTCCACCCGGCACGAATCCGTCGTCGATGAGCTGGTGGACGCCAGGCAACAGCGGCAACGCAGCCATGTCGAGGTCGACGGCGACACCACTGCCAAGGGCCATCTTGTGTAGGTGGCCAGCTAGACCGAACCCGGTGACATCGGTGCAGGCGCTAGCTGACGCGGCCCGGGCGACTTGCGCCGCACCGGAGTTGAGCGTGGTCATGGACGCAACAGCGGCCTGGTAACTGGCGGTCAGAGCGGCACTCTTGGACTCAAGTCGTTTCAGTGCGGTCGAGATAACACCAGTACCTAGGGGCTTGGTGAGTACAAGCCAGTCGCCGGCCCGGGCGCCGACATTTGTCAGGATTTCGTCGGCGGCGGCCTCGCCAATGACCACTTGACCAAACATGGGCTCGGGACCATCGATGGTATGCCCGCCAACGACAAGCCAGCCGCCCTCGGTTGCAGTTGCCGATGCCCCGGCCAGCACGTCGCCGAGCAACGAGAGAGGCAAGACATCCTTGGGCCATGCCACGACGTTGAGGGCGAACAGCGGCTCGCCGCCCATGGCGTACACGTCGCTGGCCGAGTTGGCTGCGCTAATGGCCCCCCAGGTGAAGGCATCATCAACGATGGGCGTGAAGAAGTCGACGGTGGCAATGAGGGCGCGTCCGTCGGGACGACGCCACACCGCAGCGTCGTCACCGTGCAGCAACCCAACAAGAAGATCGGGATGCGACGCAGATTCGAGAGGGCGCAACACGTGCGCGAGATCGGCCGGACCGATCTTGGAGGCTCAACCAGCCCCGTGGCTGTATTGCGTCAGCCGGATCATGTCGGAAGTCATCGCCTATAAGGGTAACGTGCAGGGTATGGATCCTGTCATCACACGTTTCACCCATCTCCTCAATCAGTTCGACGCACGAGTACAAGCCACCCCCGAAGCCTCATGGTCGAACCAATCGCCCTGTAGCGAGTGGACCGCCCGCGACGTTGTCGTGCACGTCGGTAACAACGTGGGCCGTTTCTGCGGGCAGGAAATTGGACCCGATGACAACATTGTGACCGCTTGGAACCTGGTGAGGACCGATTTCGAGGCCACTGCAGGAACGCTCGACCTCGACGCCGAGGTACCTGGCCCGTTCGGTCCGATGCCTACACGCGACATGATCGGCCGTTTGTTGTGCAACGACGTTCTAGTGCACACCTGGGACCTGGCTCGTTCGGTCGGTGGCGACGAGCGGCTAGACAAAGACGCCGTGGCCGGTGGCTACAGCGGGCTCAAGCCGATGGATGGCGCTATTCGTCGGCCTGGCGTTTTTGGCGACAAAATCGAACCGTCCGACGGCGACGATTTGCAAACCGAGTTCCTCAAGTTCCTCGGACGAAACGTTTAGGTCACGCAGAAAGTCGGCCTATGTTGGCTTTGCTGGTGGTGTGCGGTAGCACGCTGCCAGCAAAGAAACGGCTGACACCAGACCTACACCAACGGTGATCAGGGTGCGGTTCCATCCGGTGATGTGAATATCAAGCCAGCAGTCCAGCGACCAACGGCCCGCACCGAGCATGCCGAGCGACACCGCAGTTGCCGCTAGGAACGCGCAGTACTCCCAACCACCGTCTTTGTTGAAGATGAAGAAGCCGTTTTTGCGGTGGGCTACCCAAATCGCAACCAACATCAGGCTGACCATGGCGGCACAGGCGAGCGGCAGCAACAACCCGGCCACGATCATGGCGCCGGCACCGATTTCTGTGAAAGCGGCGAGCGGGCCATGGATCCGACCGGGCCGCATGCCCATCGACTCGAACCATTGGCCTGTCCCCGCGAGTCCACCCTTAACCTTGTTGATGCCGTGCACGGCAATGGTCGCACCGAGTGCGACGCGCAAGATCAGGAGCGCTAAGTCCAGTTGATTCATGACGCTGAATGTAGCGTCATTGCAGTGACCACAACTGCGACCACGGCGTCGGGCCTCCAAAAGGCCCAGCTCCATCAGCTCTTGGGGGCGCTCATTGCCGCGGTATCGCTCGCCGCACTAGACACCAACATCTTGGTGACTGCTTTGCCCACAATTGCCGGTCAGTTCAACGCTTTCGAGCAACTGTCGTGGGTCATTACCGCCTACATTGTCACGTCCACGATCTCGACGCCGTTGCTCGGCAAGTTGTCCGATCTGTACGGTCGGCGCAGCGTGTTCCAGTTTGCAATGGGTACGTTCGCCATTGCATCTGTTTTGTGTGGTTTGTCGCAGTCGATCTGGCAACTGGTAGCCGCAAGAGCCTTCCAAGGCGTAGGCGGCGGAGCCATCCAGGCGTTGGCATTTGCGATCATTGGTGATGTTCTGTCGCCACGAGAGCGTGGCCGATACATCGGGTATTTCACGATGGCTTTCGCCGGAGCAGCCTTCCTGGGTCCGGTGCTCGGCGGGGTCATCATCGATCGCTGGTCGTGGCCGTGGATCTTCTATTTGAACCTGCCGTTGTGCGCTGCGGTCATGGTCGTAACGCATCGGGTGCTGAAGCTTCCCTTTGCTCGCCGCCAGGCTCGCCTCGATTGGTTGGGGGCTCTGCTACTCGCTCTCGGACTCACTAGTTTGATGATCGGCCTCGAGTTGGGTCGGTCGAGCCTGACCAACCGTTCATCGCTGCTACTGATCTCGGTGGCGGCAGTCCTGCTCACCGTCTTCGTGGTTCAGGAGAGCCGTGCCGACGAGCCAATGATTCCACTGCGACTCTTTCGCAACCGGGTGGTTTTGTCGTCGTCGATGCTTGGTGTCTGTCTCGGCGCCGTCAGCTTCGGTGGCACCAACTTCATGACGGTGTACTTTCAGGACGCGCTTTTTGTGTCGCCCACCCGTTCGGGGTTACGAACGCTTCCGTTGATGGTCGGCGTGGTCATCGGGTCGACGCTCACGGGTCGAATCATCGCCAAACGCGGCTACTACAAACGTTTCCCGGTTGGCGGCACCTTCATTGCTGGCATCGGGCTGTTTGCTTTGTCGTTGACCATCTTTCGTACGTCTCCGTACGGTTACCTGGTGCCGTGTCTGGCGTTGATGGGTCTGGGGATGGGGGCGTCGTACACCACAACGTCGATTGCCACCCAGAACGCGTGCGAGGCCCGCGACATGGGTGTCGCCACCGCCACAATTATGTTCTTCCGAAATCTCGGCGGCGCCGTCATGGGCGCTGTCAGTGGCACCGTTCTCAACAAGACCATACGCAGCGAGCTTCCTCGGCGCACGGGGTTGTCGGCCGACGAGGCCGTCAAACTGATCCGCGAACCGGCCCAAATCAAGGCGTTGCCCGAAGGTAGCCGTGCCGCAGTTGTCGACGCAATCAGCACCGGCGTTGGCCGTATCCAGCTCATCGGTGCGGTCTTGCTCGTAGTTGGGTTCGTGTGGGCCGTGCGAATGCCGGAGCTGCCACTGCGATCGTCGGCCGGACTTGGCCAGGCACCGTCGGAATAGCGATACGGTACCTTGGCATGGCTGCCAACGATGTGGTCCTCGAGGTATCTGGCCGCGACGTCAAAGTGAGCAGTCCGGCCAAGGTGTTTTTCCCCGAACACGGCGAGACCAAGCTCGACCTGGTTGAGTTCTACCTAGCGATTAGCGAACCGTTCATGACTGCATTGCGGGGTCGCCCGACGATGCTTGAGCGATACCCCGATGGTGCGGCCGGCAAGTCATTCTTTCAGAAGCGGATTCCGGAGAGCGCCCCTGATTGGCTGCAAACAACTGTCGTTTCAACCCCAAACGGCACTACCTCGAACGCGCTTGTGCTCGCCGACATGGCTCATGTTGTGTGGGCAGTGAACCAAGGATGTCTGGGTTTTCATCCATGGCCCTATGTCGCAAACCGTCCTGAGTTCTCCGACGAACTGCGCATCGACCTCGACCCGCAACCCGGTGTCACGTTCGACATGGTGCGAACTGCGGCGCAACACACCCACGACCTACTTCACGAGTTGGGTATCGAGTCGTGGGCGAAGACCACCGGAAACCGCGGGCTGCATATCTATGTGCGGCTCGAACCCCGTTGGGACAGCTACCAGGTTCGCCAGGCGGCTATCGCAGTCGCTCGCGAGTTGGCGCGACGGCATCCAGACTTGGTGACGGATGCCTGGTGGAAGGAGGGGCGTGGCACCCGTGTGTTTGTCGATTTCAACCAGAACGCTCCCCACAAGACGGTCTTTGGTGCCTGGTGCGTGCGTCCACGTGTTGGTGCCCAAGTCTCATCACCGTTCGCGTGGCGTGACCTGCCTACCATCGAGCCCGACCTGCTGACGATGTTCGCAGTTGCCCGGCGTTTTGCCGGCGAGGGTGACCCATGGGCCGAGAGCGCGAGCAACCTGCAGTCGTTGGCTCCGCTGCTCGAACTTTGGGAACGTGACTTGCGTGACGGGTATAGCGATGCGTCGTGGCCACCGGTGTACCCGAAAATGCCCGGTGAGCCACCCCGGGTTTCGCCAAGCCGAGCCAAGAAGCCCTAGTGGTCCGAGCCGTCTGGCGTCTACGGCGTTGGTGAACAACAATGTCACTTGTGCCGCAACGCTCAGAAACGAGCCGGACTTGATCCCGGCTGCGCGCCGCCTTTGGTCACCTGAATCTTCGTTTGATATCGCTCGACGCAAAGCCGAGTTAGGTCAGATGAACGTCAGCGCCAAGGTCGCCGTGTGTCTACCCGCCCGCAATGAGGAAGCCACCATCGGTGACATTGTCTGCGCCCTCCGCCGAGAGCTTATTGAAGACGTCGAGCTCATCGACGACCTGGTGGTCATCGATGACGTGTCGACCGACAACACCGCGGCGGTAGCCCATCGCGCCGGGGCTCGGGTGGTGGAAACAAACGCCAGCGGCCTCACGGGCAAAGGGGCTGCGTTGTGGACGTCGCTGGCTGCCACTGACGCGGATTTCGTGGTGTGGGTCGATGCTGATCTGGTCAACTTCGACGTTGGCTATGTGGCTGGGTTGCTCACGCCCCTACTGTGCGATCCGTCCATTGTGCTGTCGAAGGGAAGCTACGAGCGACCCGTTGGCGAAGGCGATGTTGGTGGCCGGGTTACAGAATTGGTGGCACGCCCCCTTCTGCATCTGCTCTACCCCCATCTTGCTCACCTCGACCAACCGTTGGGTGGCGAGTACGCATGTCGACGCTCCGCTTTGCGTCAAGTGCCATTCGTGCGCGGGTATGGCGTCGAGATTGGTTTGCTGATCGATGTCAGCGCGAAGTTCGGGGTCGATTCCATTGCTCAGGTCGATCTCGGTACTCGCCATCATCGACGGCGCGGTCTTTTGGAGCTGGAACCTCAAGCCACCGAGGTGATGATGGTGGCGTTGCAGCGTGCTGGTGTCGATGTGCCCAACTCGGTGACGGTGAGCCGCCGTGGCAAGAAACTTCGCACGGTTACCGTTGACACTCTTGCCCCTTACGAGACCGAGCTAATGGACATCTAATGGACATCTATGGCGTCATCAACGCATCTCCCGACTCGCTCAATGCCGACTCCATTGCAACGACAGTCGACTCGGTCGTGGCTCGTGCCAAAAAGCTCGTCTCCGATGGCGCCAATCGCATTGATCTTGGTGGGCAAGGCTCTACCGACGTCGCAACGGTCGTGCGGTGGCAAACCGAGTGGGAGCGACTCGAGTTCTTGATCCCGGCGATTGCAGCGTTAGGGCTCACCATGTCGGTCGACACGTGGCGCCCCGAAGTGGCGCGCCGGTCTCTTACGACCGGTGCCACGGTTCTGAATGCCGCTGATGGTCTGGTATCTGACGAGATGTGGGGCATTGGTGCCGAGTTCGCCGACGAAATCGTGCTCCCCTACCTCAACGGTCCTGATCCGCGGTCGCTGAACCACATTGTTGGTGATCCGGTCGAGGTGATGGTCGCGTGGTTCACCGAACAGATGGCGACGGCCCGACGGTTTGGCATTGTCAACAAAATGGTGCTCGACCCTGGCACCGGGTTCGCGCCATCGAACTGGGCGTGGGAGGAGCGGTATCACTTTCAAAAGCACGTCTACTCGAACCTCGATGCGCTTCGCGTTTTTGGCCGTCCGCTCTACATTGCCTTGCCGTGGAAAGAAACGGTGCAACACGACGAATTGCTCGATATCGTCTTACGGCAGCGTGTCGAGTTTGGTCGGGCCCACTACCCGCTCAAGGTCCGTAGTCGAGAACGGCAACTCCACCTCATCTCCAGGAGCCAGTGTGAATGATCTGATCGAGATCCGGGGCCTGCGTGCCCTTGGAATCATTGGTGTTTGCCCCGAAGAACGAGTGCGTCCTCAGCCATTCGAGGTTGATTTCGATGTCGAGGCCGATTTGTCGCGTCCGGGAGGAACTGACGATCTCGCCGACACCATCGACTATGGACATCTCACGTTCCTCGCCGAGAAGGTCATTACAACCGAACGTCACCTCCTTCTTGAGCGTGTTGTCCAGCGCATTGCCGACGACTTGCTTGCCGTGTCCGGCGTACTCGCCGTCAGGGTCACTATCCGTAAGCTTCGCCCTCCGCTCCCCAATGACGTGGCAACGTCTGCTGTCACTATCCGACGCTCGAATCCTCGCCCAACGTGAAGCCACGTCGAGTATTTTTGGCGCTCGGTTCCAACCTTGGCGACCGAGTAGGTTTCCTAAAGATGGCGGTCAATGGCATCGAGGGTTTGGTGGCCTGCTCGCCCGTTTATGAAACCGACCCGGTTGGTGGCCCCGACAGTCAAGGTGCCTATCTCAATATGGTTGTCGAGCTCCAAACGTCAGCTACTGCCCACGAACTGCTCCGCCTGTGTCGACAACTTGAAGGCTTCGCCGGCCGGGTGCGTCGTGAGCGCTGGGGTCCGCGCACGCTCGACGTCGATGTGTTGTGGATCGACCACGAAACGGTCGACGAACCCGATCTGCACGTTCCGCACCTACGGATGTTTGAGCGACCCTTCGTCTTGGCACCTCTGTCACATCTAGCTCCCGACATCGTGAGCGACAACTGGGCCGACGACTTCGATCACGCTGGAGTACGGGTTATCGGCGAGCTCACAGACCTCTGACGCACAGCTAGTTCTCAGCGAACTCATGCCTGTTTCTACGACAGTTCTCAGCACCCTGACAGGCTGTGGCGTCACAGTGGGTCTTGTCCGAAGCGGACATCCCCCACTCAAGGAGCCAGAACATGAACAAGCATTTGATCGCAGCAGGACTGTCCGTTGGAATTCTCGCCAGCGGTGCAGCCGCACTCGTTTCGCCGTCGGTGTCAGGTGCTGTGGAGGACGCTTCGACAACGACGTCGGCATCGTCGACGGTTGCTCGGCCCAACCGGTCAGCCCGTCACACTGAAGCACTCAAGCCACTGGTCACTGCAGGAACCATCAACCAGGCTCAATCCGACGCAGTAGTGACCGCACTCGCCGCTATGCCAGACGGCGGCAGAGGTGGGCGCAGTGGACACGGCAGTTCGGCTGCCGCCACGGCCCTTGGCATGACCCAAGATGAGCTGCGTACGGCTCTCGCTGGTGGTCAAACTGTCGCCGCTCTGGCGAAGACAAAGGGCGTTGATGTGGCCACCATTGTCGCTGCCATCTTGGCTGACGCCAAGGCCCATTTCGCCGCGGAAGTCGCCTCCGGCGAACATACCCAGGCCGAAGTCGACGCCAAGCTAACACAGGCGACGCAGCGAGCCACCGACTTCGTAAACAGTGTTGCGCCAGTTGGGGGCGGCAAGGGCCGTGGCGGCCACCGAGGCCAGACTCCGGCAGTGCCCGCTACGACGGCCAACGCCTGATTCAACAAACAAAAGTCGCGAGCGTTGGTCGGCACTCCCCCCGCCGACCAACGCTCGCGTTTTCGCTATGACGACTGTAGCCCTATTTCGTGAAGCCGATGGAGCACGCCAGCGCGTTCGGCCCCAATTGTGGTGCTGTCGCCGTGGCCTGTGTGCACGACGGTGTGGTCGGGCAACGTCATGAGCTGGTCGACAATTGATCGCAGAATGGTCGGCTCGTCGCTATAGCTGCGCCCAGTGGCACCCGGACCACCACAAAACAGGGTGTCGCCGCTGAACAGCACACCGTCGGCCTCGTTGTGGAGACAACAGCATCCGGGAGAATGGCCCGGCGTATGAACGACGTGGAGGCGCTCGCCGCCAACGGCGACAATGCTACCGGGTACGACCAAGCCATCGGTGCGATGTTCTGGCCACACCACATCCCACAACATGGCATCGGCGTCGTGCAACAAGATGGGTGCATCGACAAGGTCACGAAGTGGCACAGCGGCGTTGATGTGATCGTTGTGGCCGTGCGTGAGCACAATGGCCCGAACCTTGCGACCGTTGATTGCTGCCGCGATGGCTGGGGCATCATGGGCAGCGTCGATGACAACCACTTCACGATCATTGCCGACAAGCCAAATGTTGTTGGTGACATCCCATTGGCCGCCGTCGAGCGCAAAGTAACCGTCGGTTGTTACCAGTTCAACCGCCATTAGAAAACGACGACGCTGCGCAGCACTTCGCCGCGTTCCATCTTGTGAAACGCTGCCTCGACGTCGCCGAGGCCAATGGTCTCGGACACGAAACCATCGAGGTCGAGTCGACCCTGCTGGTAGAGGTCGATGAGCATTGGGAAGTCTCGTGACGGTAGGCAGTCGCCGTACCAGCTCGACTTGAGTGAGCCGCCACGGCCAAAGACCTCGATGAACGGCAGCTCCAGGGTCATGTCGGGCCGTGGAACACCAACAAGCACCACTGTGCCGGCGAGGTCTCGGGCATCGAATGCCTGGCGATAGACGGCTGGATGCCCGACTGCTTCGATGCAGACATCGGCACCGTTGCCGTCGGTGACAGACCTAATGAACTCGACGGGGTCGGTGGTGGATGCGTTGACCGTATGGGTGGCACCGAAACGACGGGCCCATTCGAGCTTACGGTCGTCGAGGTCGACGGCGATGATAGTGCGCGCGCCGGCCAAATGGGATCCGGCAATGGCGGCGTTACCTACGCCGCCGCAGCCGAACACGGCAACGGAGTCGCCTCGGCTTACGCCGCCGGTGTTGATTGCGGCACCGATTCCAGCCATTACACCACAGCCAAGCAGGCCGGCTGCGGTAGCGGGTGCGGCAGGGTCGACCTTGGTGCACTGGCCAGCAGCGACCAGTGTCTTGTCGGCAAAGGCGCCAATTCCGAGCGCCGGTGACAACTCGGTCCCGTCAACAAGGGTCATCTTCTGCGTGGCGTTGAAGGTGCTAAAGCACAGATGGGGTCGACCCCGAAGGCAGCTGCGACAGTTGCCGCACACGGCACGCCAGTTCAAGATAACGAAATCGCCCGGGGCTACACCGGTGACGCCCTCGCCGACGGACTCGACCGTTCCGGCTGCTTCGTGGCCAAGCAGGAACGGGAAGTTGTCGTTGATGCCACCTTCGCGGTAGTGCAGATCGGTGTGGCAAACGCCGCATGCTTCAATCTGTACGACAGCTTCGCCGGGACCGGGGTCGGGAATGACGATCGTTTCGATGGTGACGGGTGCACCCTTGGCTTGCGAAATGACGCCTCGTACCTGTTGTGACATGGCACGACTGTAGTCAGCTCAGACCGGTTGATGTACCGAGACCATGTCGCCGCGTTGCCAAGAATGCACGGTAAGTTCGGCCGCGAGTCGAACAAGCCCTGGCGGGCCCGACGCAATGCGTTGCAAAGTACGCAACCCTCGGGTATCGCCTTGCAGCAACCGGTGCGTGGAAGCCCACAGCGCAACGCCTACGTCGGAGCTGGTCATGAGGTCACCGAGGCGATGGTGGATGCGGCGCTCGCCCAAGATTCGCTGTAAGTCATCGAGTTCGTCTTGCAGCCTGGCCGCCCGCCGCCGACGATTGTCGGACAAGGCGATTGCCGCCTGAGAAGCAGCAACCCCATAGCGAAAGACGATTTCTTCGTCGGTGAGAGCGTCGGGCAAACGTGTGGCAGTGCGTCGAATGTTCATAGTGCGGCAGGGGGAATCGTAGCTGATCAGGCCTCGGGCACCGGATAGTGGAGCCCTGGGATGCCGGCTGCCATGGCCTGCAACTGAGCAGGCCGAGGTGCGTATCCGGCGTACGCGCCGCCGATCATTGGCGCGGTGTCCTTGTTCCACTCGTGATGAATAGGAGGGATCTGGTAGTAGCCATTGGATGCGTTGGTTCCGCCATCGACCAACATATCGAGACCCGTCACATAGGAGGCGAGGTCGCTGGCGAGGAACATGACCGGGCCGGTGATCTCGTGGATTTCGCCGACACGACGCATCGGGGTGCGGCTTGCGATGTACTCGCTGATTCCCATTGCTTCGAGAGGTTGGCGGGTCATCTCGGTGACCACAAAGCCGGGCGAGACAGCGTTGACGCGAACGCCACGGTCGGCCCACTCGCAACCGAGTTGTTTAGTGACGTTGAGAAGCCCGCCCTTGGCTGCGGTGTAGGCAATGACACAGTTCTCGCTGGCACCCGACGCCATGATCGAGCAGATATTGACGATGGACCCACCGCCCGAGGCAAGCATGTGACGGCCTACTTCTCGCAAGTAAAAGTAGGCGCCCGTGAGGTCGACCGAGGTGATGCGGTTCCACGTTTCGGTGTCGAAGTGCTCGGACGCCAACCCGCGGCTGTCGGCGACACCGGCATTGTTGATCAACACGTCGATACGGCCGTGATTGGCAATGCCAGCTTGAACCGTGCGTTGGACGTCGGCTTCGATCGACACGTCTCCGACGATGGCTGTTACCTTGCGGCCCATGGCCCGACACTTGTCGGCAACGGCGTTGAGGAGATCGGTGGACCGTGCTGTCAGCACGAGGTCGGCGCCTGCCTCAGCAAACGCGTACGAAAACTGCTCGCCAAACCCGTATGACGCTCCGGTGATAAGGACGGTCTTTCCTGTGAAATCAAACATGCCCGGAAGGCTACGGGACAACGTGCGTACAGCGTGTGATTGGAACACCCCAGTAGGTTGACGTTCATGCGCGCAACGGTTCTTCGACGTGGCCAACTGGTGGTCGACACGGTGCCCGAGCCAGTGCCGGGGCCAAAACAGGTGCTGTGCGAGATCATTGCCTGCGGTATTTGTGGCACCGATCTGCATGCTGCCCGATTCGGCGACGAGTTCGTGCGGACAGCTCATGACACTGGCTCGACAATTTTTCAGTACGACCCACAGCGGGATCTCATTCTTGGACACGAACTGGTGGGCCGAGTTCTCGACGTGGGCTCGTTGGTCGACAAGGCGCTCATCGGAACGGTCAACGCATTGCATCCGGTGATTGTTGACGGCGGAGTGGTTCGCAGCCTTGGGTATGCCAACGACTTTCCCGGCGGCTATAGCGAACGCTGCGTCGTCGAGGCCAGCGGACTTGTCTGCCTTCCCGTTGATATGGAGCCGCGACTAGGTGCGTTAGTCGAGCCGATTGCGGTGGGGCTTCATGCCGTCGACCGCTCACAGGCCGTAGAGCATGGTTCGGCAATTGTGTTGGGCTGTGGTCCTGTTGGACTTGCCGTGATTGCCGCGTTGGTACTGCGTAGTGTGCCGCTCATTGTTGCTGCCGACTTTTCGCCATATCGCCGTGCGGTAGCCGGACAGATGGGTGCGCACGTTGTGGTCGACCCTCGCGAGCATGAACCGATAGTGGCATGGTCCCAAGCGGGCGGACGCGGCCCCACCACCATCGTCGACGCCATTGGGGTGCCGGGCATCATCGAGACGGCAATGCTGGCGGTCCCTCGCTACAGCGAAGTGGTTGTCGCGGGCGTCTGTATGCAAACCGACACGTTCCGACCGGCCATTGGAATCAACAAGGAATTGCGGCTCACATTCGTGTTGGGTTGGACGGCGAGGGAATTCTCCGCAAGCCTTGGCGCTATCGCCGACGGAACGGTTGATGTGACGGCACTGATTACTGGCGAGGTTGGATTAGATGGCGTGGCGGGGGCGTTTGATCGGCTGGCGAGACCCGACGCCGACGTAAAAGTGCTCGTTCGGCCCAACCTTTGATGCCATGAGCCACACTCGGCGGCCATAAGTCACTATCGTTTCATCGTGTCTAAACGGTTCAACATCTCAAGACCTGGTCGGCGAGGCCCGAGCGACCCGTGGTTCCGGGTCGGTGAACTCGATGTAACTACCACCATCTTGATCATTGGAATGGTCGCGATTTCGATGCTGTTGTGGACGGCGTCCAAAGCAGCGCTCGGACCACTTGTCCTCATACCCAACGATGTGCTCCACGGTCAGGTGTGGCGAATTGTCACGTGGCCGCTGGTCAATCGTCCTGACATCTTCGCGGTGCTTGGGTTGTTCTTCTTCTGGACCTTCGGCCGGGCGCTCGAAGAAGAAATTGGGCGGCGCAACTTCTTGTGGTTTCTCGTGATTTTGACTGTCGTTCCGGGCGTCGTAGCCACGCTGGTCGGCTGGCCGTTGGCCGAGTTCCGTTACATCGAAATGGGCGTGTTCGTGGCGTTCGCCGCCGAGCATCGCAATGCCCGGTTCCTGTTCAACATCCCGGCCTGGGCCATTGCGGCGGTCATTATCGGTATTGAAGTTCTGCAGCTGTTGGCCGACAGGCTCATCGAAGGAATCATCGTATTGGTCGCCCTGGTTTTCACGTCGCTGGTCTTGCTGAAGTCGTTCGGGATGGGCCGCGAGTTGCCTCCGTGGATTCCGGCGTTGAAGTTGCCGAGCGGGGGCAAGGGCAAGACCAAAGGCAAGGGTGGCAAGGTTGTCGCTGGTCCGTGGAGCCCGCCCCGCCCCGGCGCATCTTCTGTCGACCAGGCTGAACTCGATCGGTTGCTCGACAAGGTGTCGAGCGGTGGCATGGGTAGCCTCACCTCGGCCGAGCAAATGGCGCTCAAAGAACTCAGTAAGCGTCTACGCGACGGGCGGTGATGCATCGTCCGGTGGCGCATCGAGGCCTTGGCTCGGCGGAATTTGTCGGCTCGGAGCCGGCATTGTCGCTGGGGTAACAGGAGCATGTTGTGTCACCTGGCGAGAAACCTCCGGCTCCGCAGGTCGCAACGCCCGACGGCGACGACGCCACGCCATCAACGGGAATCCCACGATTGCGGCCACCAGGAGCCACGGTGCAAGGGTGACGATCACCAACACCACTGTGTAGCCGGCGGTCCGTAATGCTCCGCCGCTCTTGCGGAGCGCTTCGCCGATGCCTGGCAGCGAGTCGTCGATGGGTTTCGGGGCGGCGTCTTTGGGTACGAGGGACACGGTGACGGTGCCGAGGTCTACTCGGCTGCTCAACACACGCTGCTGGCCGAGAAGCTGTTCGAGGGTGGTCTGACGCTTGGTGAGCTCGCCTTCGATCTGAGCCAATTCGGAAACGGTGCCGGTCTTGTCGAGCAGCTCGCGCATTCGGGCCACACTTGCTTTGGCTGCCGAAATGCGACCTTCGAGGTCAACGAATTGCGCCGTGACATCTTCGGATTGTTGGGTGCGGCCAATGACCGTGCCAACATTCCCGAGCGCTTCGAGCAAGCCCGACAGCTTGGCTGGCGGCACCTTGAGGACCAAGGTAGAACGAGGACTCTCGCCGAGCGACGTTTGTTGGCTGAAGACTCGACCCCCAACCCCTTCAACCGTGGTGGCAACCCGGATCGAGGCGTCGGAAACATCGTCGACGACGATCTCGAGCCCGGCAGTGAGAATGATCTTGGCATCCTGGCCCTCGGGGGCGGCGTTGACACCAGCACCCGTTTGGGCCGAAGCGACCGATGTTGCTGCGGGAGCCGCTGAATCAGACGTCGCATTGTCGGAGCCGCCGCAGGCCCCGAGGCCCAGTACAACGGCGAGGATCGGGATGGCAAAAATTGCCGGGACTCTTGATGTCATGGATATCTGACGATGCGAGCCCACCATTGAGTTCCCCGCTTCTTGGAGTGCTACGGCAGTGCCCCACCGTGAGCGAGGGCCAGGCGTAACAGGCGATCTTGGCCTCCGGTCATGGCGAGCCGAACGGATTCGCTGACCGCCACCACAGGGCTGAACCAGGTGAGCTCCAACGCATTTTGCGATGGCACACACTCGCCGTCGACGGGCACAATGTAGGCCAGGCTCACGGCATGCTGGCGAGGGTCCTGATATCCAGTGATGGTGATGTCGGGGAAGTACTCGACCACCGTGAACGGGGCGGGATTCACCGGAATTTTGGGCAATGCAAGCGGGCCGAGGTCCTTTTCAAGGTGGCGAATCAGCGCACTGCGGATTCGTTCGCCCTTCAGGACTCGCCCGCTGACGAGCATGCGACTGATCGAACCGTCGGGCCCCTGGCGTAGCAGCAGCCCAACTTCGACAATTTGTCCGAGCGCGTCTACGCGGACCGGTACCGCGTCGACGTACAGAACCGGCACCTCGCCCCGGACGAGTTCAAGGTCGTCGTCAGACAGCCAACCGGTGAAAGTTTGAAGGGCGATATCGTCACTCACGGCAGAGGGAAGCCTATATGAGTGTGCCTAAAAGACTCGCTGCTCGGTTCATCACCGAGAGACGGTCAGGTTCGGCGAATGGATGATTCGAAAATCGCGGGGGTCTACAGCGCCCGCCTGGTCTCGGATGAGGCTGAGCACTGCAGCTTCCGAAAGGAAGTTCGTAAGGATAGACACCACGTCTGGCAACGGTTCGTATCCAATCGAGGCGAAGGCCGAATCGGAACCGACCGCCTTTTGCGACACAATTGTGCTCGCCGCAGCAAGTATCTGTGAGGACACGCAACTGCGTTCCACATGGTAGCCCTGCCGGCCGCTCCAACCGGGAGACGGTTCCGTGAACGTGTCATCGACCACTAGAATGGGCAAGCCAGTTCGGCGGTTCAGTATCGCACGTACGCCTGCAGGTAACTGGGCCGTCGAGGGTGACGGCTGAGTCGTAAGGTCCTCGGAAATCGACCGAGTGGGCCGTCGAGTTACGGCAAGGGGGCAGGGAATTTCACCATGCACTGGCGGGGTCCGCGGACTTGCCCACCGGCCCATGTAACCGCCGTCGGATCGACCAGTTCGAACTCGGGAATTCGTTCGAGCCACACTTGGGTAGCCACACGAACCTCGAGTCGGGCAAGGTTGGAACCGGCACAGCGGTGAATGCCTGCCCC
This sequence comes from Actinomycetes bacterium, assembly GCA_031415695.1. Classification (GTDB taxonomy): domain Bacteria; phylum Actinomycetota; class Acidimicrobiia; order Acidimicrobiales; family Ilumatobacteraceae; genus JANOSH01. The sequence goes on along the minus strand of JANOSH010000047.1, from coordinate 298,112 downwards.
GAACGCCACGTGCCGGTTGTGTTCGCGGTCGAGGATGACCTCGTCGGGATTCTCGAACATGCGAGGGTCGCGGTTGGCCGACGGGAACGACATCAGGACCCGGTCGCCTGCCTTCATGGGGCACCCTTGGAACTCGACGTCGTGGTCGACGATGCGGGCCATCGTCACCGGCGCGTAGACCCGCAAGAGTTCTTCGATGGCGCGTGGCCACAGGTCGGGATGGTCACGGAGCTGTTGGCGATGGTCGGCACGTTGAGCCAAATGCCAGAGCGACGAACCAATCGCCGACCAGGTGGTGTCGACGCCAGCGACAAGCATCAGGTTACAAACACCCAACACGTACGCGTCGGTGACTGGGTTGCCGTCGCCATCTTTGGCGGCTAGCAATTCGGTGATGAGGTCGTTTTCGCGCGGGTTGGCCTTGCGGTCGGCGACCTGCCCCACGAAGTAGCTCACGATCTTGTTGCGATTCTCGAGTCGGGCGACGGGATCTTGCAACCCGATTTCGAGCACGCCGCGAACCCAACTGGTGAACTCGTCGGCCATGGTAAGTGGCACGCCGAGCATTATCGAGATAACACGAACCGGTATCTGCTGGGCGTACTGGGCAGCGGCGTCGGCTTGGCCGGTGTGGATGAAGGTGTCGATGAGGTTGTTACACAACTCTCGGCTAACCGACTCATACTTTGCCACCGACTGCGGCGAGAACGTTGGCAGAATGAGTCGACGATGCCAATGATGATCAGGCGGATCAGACGTGATGGGCGGAGCCGCCACAGCGCTATAGGCCCCTTCGAATTGCTGAGGTGGCGGTGGCGTCACGACTATTTGCCGGGAGGTGAATGTCTCGTGTTCCTGGGCAATGGCGACAACGTCGTCGTACCGGGTAGGCAACCACGAACCGCTCCACCGGTCGGTATGAGCAATGGGGCACTCGGATTCGCGAATATCTCCGAGCATCGGGAAGGGATCGAGCAGGTAGGCCGGATCAAACATGTCGAAGTCGGCATGCCAATCGAGAACTGGATCAGGCGTTGTCATGAGTCCTCCAAGATGATGGCCCGCTCCGGACAATTGGCCTCGGCAAGTTTTGTTTTGGCAATGAGGTGGTCGGGAATATCGCCTTCGATGAGGATGGTGGCGTTGCCGTAGTCGTCGCTGCCGAACACGTCGCGGGCCGCAATGGCGCACATCTGGTGTCCGGTGCATCGGTCGTAATCGATAGATACCTTCATGATGACTCCTGATTCCCCTGATTCCCCACCCCGGCCACAACCCGAGCTGGACAATCGAAGGTTACCGACTTGGCGTGGGTTGTGCTCCAGCGGCAGGCGGGAATCGCTAACCAGCCCCCAAGCAGGACAATATCGACAACGCCATCGAGCCAATAGTGGTTGGCCGTTAGAGCCACGATCACGAATGTCAGCGCAGCATGTGCCATTCCAATCCACCGCCACCGAGACTGCACCAACGTGAACACCGCCACTCCAACCAACGCGGCCCACCCCACGTGCAGCGACGGCATTGCGGAAAGCTGTGACGGCCCGACCTCGCCCAGGCTCGGGTAGACCGATTGGCCGAACTGGTGAGCGGTATCGACCATGCCGATCGATGGGACAAGACGCGGTGGCGCTACCGGAACCAATTGGATCGCCAACGAGATTGACGACAGAAACACTAAGGCTCGGCGAACCGGTACGTACTGTGGGCGCCGGTACATGAACATCCAGATCAGAAACGCGATCATGGCACCGACGTGCATTGTGGCGTAGTAGATGTTCATCGACTTCACGAGCCATGTGATCGGCAAGACGACGCGTTGCAACGACGCCTCGTTCGGCATCCACAATGTTCGTTCCAGGTCCCAGATTTGCTGCCCGCGGGCACGGGCTCCGTCGATACGAACAATCGCGAGCGTGCCCGCAAGTTGCCACAAGGAATACAGGACAAACACCCGAGCTGCTTCTGCGCTCACGGCACCGACCGCGGGCGCGTGGCGTTTCGTCGACCGGCTGGCGCCGACCGCGCCGAGACCGAGCACGACTGCGATCATTAGCGCCCATCGCCACGGCAACCACATGTCCTACCCTCCGTTGCCTCGTCGTCTTGACGACGAACCGTAGTAGGCGATGGACTCGCGGCATGCAAGAAGCAGTGCTACGTGTGGGATGCCCGATGTGGGCACATCGGGGTTGGGTCGGGCGGTACTTCCCGAGCAGCACGCTTGTCGGCGACGAACTTGCGGCCTACGCCACCTGGTGCACGGCTGTTGAGGGGAACACGACGTTCTACGCGTTACCCGATGTGGCGACAGTTGCACGGTGGTCCGCTCTGGCTCCACCGGATTTTCGTTTCATGTTCAAGCTGCCTCAGCGCATAACCCACGAGCTGCGACTTCGAAACACGGCCACCGACCTCTCGGCTTTTCTCCACCGAATGACGCCATTGACCAACCAAATGGGTCCTATCTCTATTCAGCTGCCAGCCAGCTTTGGGCCGGCCGACCTAGCGACCCTTGAAGCGTTTCTGGACTCGCTTTCCACAGCGTTTGCGTGGTCGGTCGAGGTTCGTCATCCGCAGTTCTTCGACGGCGGCGATGACATGGACGCTTTGCACGACCTGTTGCGCCGGTGCGACGTCGACAAGATCATCCTTGACAGCCGCGCCCTTTTCGCAGGCCCAGTACTCACCGAGGCGGAACGAGAAGGCTTCCATCGAAAACCGCAGTTGCCAGTTCGTCCGACGGTTACGGCGCAGCGTCCAATCGTCCGGTTCATCGGCCAATCGGATGCCGCGGCCAACAAGGCGTTCTGGGTGCCGTGGGTCGATCGGGTGACTACCTGGTTGGCCGGTGGACTTCAGCCAACAGTGTTTATCCATACACCCGACAACGCGACTGGTCCGGCGCTGGCCCGCCAGTTTCATGCTGAGGTCTCGGCGAGTGTTCCTGGCCTCGCTCCCCTGCCGACGCCAACCATGGACCCCCGACTGTTTTAGCGGGTTATAGATGCGGCGACCAGGAACGCCGCTGCATGGGCAGCAACCTGGCTAGCGGTAATGGGTTCGGGCAATTCCACGACAAAATGTGACCCGTTTTCCAGGCTGGCATTCGCGTACTGCGACGCAGTCCCGCCGCAGAAACCCGAGCAGGGTGCGTCGTCGATTCCAACCGCTGCTCGCGCGACGTAACGCTCCAACAATTCGGGCTGAGCCATCGACGAACGGCTGTCGTCGGCATAGTTGCCAACGGTGTGCCACCACACACCCAGGCGAGGTTGCACCACCGCCAAGAAGCGGATCATCGCCTGTGTTTCTGGTTCGGACGCGGCCGTTCTTCCCGGGTAGTTGCTGCCAGGCGAACCGGCTCGCCAGCCGACCGGGAAGTTGCGGTTGAGGTCGACACCATTGGCGTTCTGGCGAATGGGGCGGGCCTGACCATCGGGGTTGATGGAGTCGATAATCCACATAACGACTCCGGGCGGGACAGTCTGCGTAGTCAGTCGTTGAGCGATAGGAAGTCCCGATTGCTCGTTCCCGTGAATGATGCCAACACCCAGGACCGGTAGTGCGCCGAGCGGCCCGAACGCTCGTGCTACTAGCGGGCGACCTTCAACACTGCGACCGAAAACCCATTCAGTGGTTCGACCAGAAATCGACACGACCACAGGCGCATCGTCGGCGTCGGTGGCCAATACATCGACGATGAGATGTGTGCCTATGCTCGGTCGTAGGCACACGTCGCCGCTGGCGTTGGTTCTTGCCAGTACAGCGGTGGCCACATTGCGAGGTTCGCTCCACGACAACTGCGAGACGCCGGGCGGCGCGTCGTCGCACGGCCACACCGTGACGAAGCCTCCACCGAGTGGTGTTACCGCCGTGACGTTCAGCAGGACTGACCGTGCGGGTCCTGCGGCCAAACGCACAACGCCGGTATCGCCAATCCAGGCCAATTGATCTCGCGAGTCAACGATCCGTCGTGGTGTTCGCCCGATCATCGCCGGGCCGTCAGGGGTTGTGGCTGCGACCTGATCCACGATCACATGTGCGGCTACCGAGGTGGTCACACACACGCCGTTCGTCGCAGCGACGAGTGCCAAGTTGGCAACGGTTGTAGCCGTCTCGAAGTTGAGGGTCGATGTGGTGCCGGGCGGTTGATTGCAGGGGTGCACGGCAGCCCACCCAGGCGCGCTGGCTTCTGACACGACCAGGGTGAGACCGGCGGCATCGGCCCGGTCGACCGGAAGGCGCACCGACTGTCGTCGTGTTGGACTCTGACCTCCGAGCCGGGTGTCGAACAAGCGGCGCGGATTGAGCGCCGACAGTGCGCTGCCGTTGGTCGTCGACCACCACCCCGATACATCGACGATGGCGTGAGTAGCCACCGCCGCCGTGACACACACTCCGGAGGCCGTGGATGTGTACGGCGAGGCATTGGCCACTGTCAGGCCCGTTACGAAGTTCAGTGTCGATGTCGCCCCGGGAGTCTGATCGCACGGGTGAATGGCTGCCCACCCGGCTGCCGAGGGTTGTGTGATGGTGAGATTGACCGACACGCCAATTGCCCCGGCCGGTACCGTGAGCGCGAGGCGAAGGGGTCGTGCGGCGATCAGGCGGCTTGTTGTTCTGGTGTCGAGAATGCGAGTGGGCGTTACGGCGACAAAGCCTCCACCGGTTGCTGCTCGAGCGTTGCTCGGCGCGACGCCGAGGGCGATGGCGGGAAGCAGGGCGATGGTGAGAAGACGGGCGAGGGGGCGGGTCCACATTGGGCCAGGCTAGATGCCAAACTTGCACGATGGCGCTCGTTCTCGCCCAGATCACCGATACCCACATCGGAGCCCATCCAGGGCGCAACGACGTAAACCTTCGCGCTGCGGTCCGTCTGATTGCTTCGTGGCGACCCGCAGTCGATGCCGTGTTGCTCGCGGGCGATATCACCGAGATTGGTACTCGGGCCGAGTACACCGAAACCATCGAGATACTGGCGGGCTTGCCCATGGCGATCTATCCGATTGTGGGCAACCACGACAACGCGTCGAACCTTTACGAGGCTTTTCGTCACCGTTGCCCTGAACTGCCCGACTCGCTCCGCCTCAATTACGCGGTCGACCGGTTTACGGTTCGCATTGTGGCCGTCGACACTGAGCCGATCGATCTCGATTGGCTTGAGGCCACGCTGCGCCAAGAGCCAAATAGACCAACGTTGGTGATGATGCATCGCCCGCCCTTCGATACAGGCATCTGGTGGATGGACACGATGGGCCTCGCCGAAGCACCACGCGTCGAGGCGCTCATTCGGCGTTACCCCAACGTCGAGCTCGTGGTGTGCGGCCATGTGCATCGGCCGGTCACAACGTCTTTCGGGCACACCACCGTGCTTGTCGCCCCCAGCACCGCCGTGCAAAACGGCTGCGATCTCGACCTTGCGAGTGAACCCACGCAAACCGCTGAGCCGCCGGCCTTCGCGCTGCATACCTGGACGGGTTCGCGTTTCGTCACGAACCTGATTCCGGTCGGTGTGCCGTCTACTCGGTTACGCGATCTCGACCCAGCAGCGGCCCGCTTTGTCGACAGCCTCTCAGGCGGGTTCGAAGGTCAAGGGTAGGTGCTTGAGGCCGTGGAGTACGTAACTTTCCTCGTATTCCAACGTGCCGTCGACAAGCGCAATGTTTGTCAGTCGACTCAACAGGGTTTCGAGCGCGATGCGTCCTTCGGCACGGGCCAACGCGGCGCCGAGGCAGTAGTGCTCGCCGTGCCCGAAGGCCAGGTGGCGCATGGCATTGGTACGTGACGGATCGGGGCACTCAGGATCAGCGAACATTTCGGCGTCTCGGTTGCCAGCTGCGTACAAGAGCAACAGGTGCTCGCCTTTGGCGATTGGCTTTCCGCCCACCTCGGTATCCTCGGTTGCCGTGCGATATAGGCCTTGCACCGGCGTCTCAAGACGCAACGCTTCTTCCACGAAACCGGGGATGAGCGTGTGATCGTTTCGAAGCTTGTCCATGAGGGGTGGGTCCCGTAGCAAGATCAGCATGCTGCTGGCAATGAGCTTGGTGGTGGTCTCGTTGCCGGCGACCAGGAACTGGCTGAACATCGACAGCATTTCGTTAAGCGGGAGGAGTTCACCATCGTTTTCGGCGTGAACGATGTCGGAGATCAGATCGTGGCGAGGGTCGTCTCGGCGTTGAGCGACCTTCTCCGTGAAAAACTTGCCGAACTCGAACTGCGTCATGAGCAGCCGCTTGAGTTCCACCTTGCTCATGTTGTGGTTGCCAATGGCGGCAACAAAATCGTCGGACCACCGCTTGAACGTGGCGAGTTCGTCGTCTTCGACCCCGAGGCATTCTGCGATAATGGTGAGCGGTAAGAGAACCGCGAACTCGGGTACCAAGTCGACATTGCCGCGGTCGATGAACTGGTCGACAAGCTGGTTGGCTACCTCGCGGATGCGAGGTTCGAGCGCTTTGGCTTTTGGCGGCGTGAAAGCCCGATTCACCAGTCGGCGTTGGCGGCCATGATCGGGAGGGTCGGCGCTAAGAAGGACCCGAACACCCCGTGGCATCTGGGCGAGCATCGGGCCAAGGTTCGGGTCCTCGGCGACCAGTTCGCCGAGTGTTTCCATCTGCTGGCGGGCGAGAATTGGCCCCGTCGGCATCATCGACGAGAACAATTCGGGATGCCGTGATACGTGCACGATGTCGTCGTAGTTGGTGAGAACATGGCATTCGACCTCGGGATAGAACGCCACAGGGTCGGCCGCTCGTTGCGCGTTCATATGCGGATACGGACAGCGCAACGCGTCGGCGTCAAGGCGAAACAGCGGCGACAGTTCGGTATTGGCCATAGCCGTATCGTAGAAGCTTGCCTCGCCCGGGCCGGAATTGGAGCGTTAGCCGCGCCCAGTGTTTCGGGGCACGTCCCTGAACGCCAGATGGGCGTCGGTCGACGGTTCGCGAGGTAGTCCGAGCGATCGTTCTCCGACGATGTTGTGTTGGATCTCGTCGGTGCCGCCCGCGATGGACGCACCGGGTACCGACACCAGTATCTCGTGGATGATGCCGTTAAGCGGCGAGTCGCTATTGGCCAACATGGCATGTGCGCCCGCTATCCGCGCATGCAATGCGTGCGACTGTCGGGCAATAGTGGACCCGGTGAGTTTTGCCAGTGATCCTTCAGGACCGGGAGATCGACCGGATTGCCGCGCCGCCACGGCGCGATCGACGTTCCACCGGGCCGTTCGCTCGAAGGCGTGTGCGCTCATCATGGCATCTCGCAACACCACGTCGTTGGTCAAGCCGGCCGCTCGTGCCTGCGGCAACACGAGGTCGGCACGACCGGCGCGCTGCGGGTACCACTCGTACACCTTGGCGTACGACTCGGCTTCCTCACGAGCCTCACGGATACATCGGCCGCCCCCCGCTGGAACGCGCGCCATCCGCAACGTCGTGAGGCCGCGCTCGAACGACAAGGTGGTAAGGGCGGCGGCCCAACCGTCGTTAACGTCGCCGACGACGTTGGCATGAGGAACGCGAGCCTCGTTGATGAATACCTCGTTGAACGACGTGTAGCGATTCATCTGGCGTAGTGGCCGCACCTCGACTCCGGGTTGGTCCATCGGGAACGCGAACCATGTAATCCCTCGATGCTTCGCAACGTCCCAATCGGTCCGGGCCAGCAGCATTGCGTACGCAGCGTGTTGGGCACCGGTTGTCCACACCTTCTGACCGCTGACCACCCACTCGTCGCCGTCGCGTTCAGCCTTTGTCGTGAGCCCGGCCAGATCGCTGCCGCTACCGGGCTCGCTAAACAACTGGCACCACTTGTGTGCGCCGGTGAGCGCGCCTCGAAGCAGTCGCTGCTTCACATCGTGTGAACCGTGAGCGAGCACTGTAGGTGCGGCGAGTGACATCGCACTCCCGCCGGCCACACCAACGGCACCGGCCTCTACGAATTCGTGCTCAACGAGACGGGCGTCATCACTGCTCAGGCCGCGACCGAAGTAGTCGGTGGGCCAGGTGGGACACCCCCAGCCTGAATCTGCGAGCAGTTCGCGCCACTCGGCCAGCGCTATGTCGGGATTCCAGTGTTCGCGCAACCATGCTCGAACCTCGACTTGCAACGCGTTGTGTTCCATTTCGATCACGCGGCCGAGTGTACGACGCCCACTGGGCGTCATCTGCCGTCAAGAAGCCCTACACGCTGGGGTCATTTTTGAACAAGGCGCTGTGGAAGGAGTTGTTGGCGGTGTTGAGCGGGGCCGGTGGATGTGGTTGAAGGGGTTGGGGTTGTGGGGGTTGCCGGCTGAGGCGGCCGGTTGGATCTACGCGTTCGGTCGCGGCGTAGACACCTCGTTTAATTCGGTAGGCGGCGCCAATCTCGACTTCGTATCCCATTGCATCAGCCAAACCTTTGACAGGGTCGTGAGCGTCAAGTTTGCAGCCGTACAGGTGGATGTAGCTGTGGAGCTCTACCAAGGTTTGGGGACCGTGGCGCCGCAGAATAGTGCGACACAACTGGCGTAAGGCGCGCCCGCCAATGATTCGGGCACCGTTGCGCAATGGAGGTAAGGGCGGCGCGTCTGGTGGCGGACGTCGACGTCCTTGCCAATGCCGCTTGGGCCACAACCGCTGGTGTACCCGCACCGCGTCGTCAAGTAGGACCCGACGACGCACCATGACCGACTCGGCCTCGCCTGCAATTTGGTTCATCTCGTGCGCGACCGCGTCGTACAAACCTGTCAGGGCCTGACGTTGACCAGGCGATATCGCCTCGCGGATTGGCACAAGGTCGTGCCGAGTAATGAGTGTCATGTGACGTCCTCCCGGTTGATGGAAAGCTGCGCCGGAGCAAGATCAGCGGCGTACCTGCAGTCTGACGAGGGGGTACGCGATAGTTCTGACAGTGGGTGATCCCTCACCGGGAATGGCTGCCCAATCCAATAACAGTGGCCCGGACCGGACCCACATGGGGTCGTGACCCCCGTCGGCTCGTGAAGCTTCCGTCCCGCCGAACCTGTCCCGAACACCGTGGCGCCGAATCGACAGCGAATCGGCGCCACGGTGTGGGGGATAGTTGGCGAGGTGAGCACGTCTGCCCGTCGAGCGGTACAGCCGCACTACCGATAGCGAGCAGTCCCATCTTGAGATCGAGATGGGCGCGTCAGCCTGGAACTGCTGCGCCGCTAGCCTGGTCCTGTGTCGGCTCGTCTGCTCACCACTCGAACTGCCGTGTTGCGCGAATGGTCGCGTCACTCATCGGGGTGGATGATTGGCGCCGCTGTCGCCGGGTCGCTGGTCGGTCGGCGACGCCACGGTCGCCTCGGCCTCGCTGACCTGTTCGCCGTCGCTTTCGTGGCCGGTACCCAAGGTGTCACCGAATGGACGCTGCACCGGTATGTGCTCCATCAACCGCCACGTACCGTTGCTGGGCGAACGATCGACATGGCCGCGGGTCACCGCGGGCATCACGAGGAGCCTGACAGCGTGCCGGGGGCGCTTCTCGGAACACCATACGCTGCTAACGCCATCGTGCTGATTGGCGGCTATGTAGTTGGACTGAGCCGGCTGGTGCCAGCGGGCCGACAGCGCCACCAGGCTATGTGGTCAACGCTTGCACTCGGATACGTTGGTCTCGGCCTCTATGAGTGGATTCACCTACTCGTTCACACTTCGGTGCGGCCCCGCAGCCGTCGGTTTGCCGAGCTGCGCACGAACCATCGGCTCCACCATTTCCGCAACGAGCAGAACTGGTTTGGTGTCACCACAACACTCGGCGACCGCCTACTGGGCACGCTTCCCGAGTCGGCTAGCGCGGTCGTGCTGCGCGGCGCAGCGCGACACCCGCAACGCGACGTTTGAGCCTGGGTGTACGCATCAGTCCCACGCAGTTGTATTGTGCGCCCATGTCCAACTCGTTGTCATCGATTCCGCTGTTTGCCGAGCTCACAGAAAAGGAGCTCAAGGCCGTCGACAAGCTCACGACCGAGATCGCAGTTCCGGCCGGAACTGTCCTGGCGCGTGAGGGTCAAATCGGACACGAACTCGTCGTCATTGTGTCGGGAACGGCATCGGTAACCCGAGCCGGTCACGAGATTGCCAAGGTGGGCCCCGGCGATTTCCAAGGCGAGGTATCTATCCTCGACAACGGCCCACGAACAGCCACCGTCACGGCAATAACCGACATGCAGATTCTCGTCGCCAGCTCGCAGGAGTTCAATGCGCTGCTCGACAAGTCGCCTGTTATTGCTCGGCGCATGCTTCCGGTGTTGGCTCGTCGCCTGCGGGCAATTTCACTCGCCCACACGCACTAGCCGAAGCGTTCTAGCCGAGCGGGCCTCCGGCGAACCAGCGGTCGAACATTGGTTTGGCTGCGCTGGTGACCGGCTCGACAATCAGCCCGTCGGGAGATTGCACGTAGGCGAAGGCCCCGTACCCTTGTTCGGGCGGAAGGCTGGCGGCCAAGAGCGTCCACCCGGCGCCAATCATCTGCTCGGTCGATTCGGCAACGCTGTCGCACCAGATGCCGGTGTGGTGCATGCCCGTACGGTCGTCACCATTCCAGATGCTTCCGGAAGCGCCCTGCAGCAGTTCGATATGCATAGGGCCATCCATCGAGTACGTGAACCGCAACTCAACGGTGTGCGCCCCCTTGTCGGGGGTCCACACCGGCTGGTTGCGTTCTTGTAACTGGCACCATGACACCCCTAACCCAGCCGACATGTCGGCCATCGTGGCCTCGATGTCGGGTACACGAATCCCGTAGTGGAACTGGTTGTCGATGCGGGCCATACCTGGGTCAGGTGCTCAAGATGGTGACACCCGAGATGCCAGGGGCGCCGTATACGTGCGTGTACGCCAGTTTGGGGTTATTGGGCACCTGACGGGCGCCGGCACGGCCTTGCAGTTGCAACACGTTTTCGTAGACCTGGCGTAGGCCCGATGCGCCGATGGGTTCACCGTTGGCAAGACAGCCGCCGTCGGTGTTGACCGGAAGTCGACCGGTGATTTCCGTTTCACCGTGCTGGATCATGCGCTCTTGCTCGCCGTGTTCGCAGAATCCGTTTTCGGCCATGTGCATGATCTCTGCGCCGGACTCGGTGTCTTGCAACTGCGCCACGTCGATGTCGCTAGGGCCCACGCCTGCCATCTCAAACGCTGCTTTCGACGCGTCGATGGTAGGCCCGGCCGAATGTTCCAGTGACAGCGATGGTGCCAAAACTTCAAAGCTGCCAAAGCGACGTGAACGGATGGCTGCGGCCTTTAAGAAGATGGGCTTATCGGTGTAGAGGTGGGCTTTGTCGGCGCGGGAAAGAATGAGGGCAACGCCACCTTCGGCGGGCGAGCAGAACATGTACTGCGTGAGGGGGTACGACAACATGGTGGACTCGAGCACTTCGGCTTCGCTGAGCGGCTTACGGCGCCATGCGTTCTCGTTGAGGCTGCCGTTGCGGAACGCCTTTTCCGACACCTTGCCGAGGGTGGAATGGCTGATGCCATACGTCTCCATGTAGCGGTTTATCTTCATGCCGAAGAACTGGGTGGTGAGCGCTAGGCCGGTGCCGCCGTACCAGTCGACACCGTTGGCGCCCTTGGTATCGACCCGGAACGCGCCTCGTTCGTGCTTGTCGAACCCGATAGCGATGCCAAGGTCGTACATTCCCGACTTGATGGTGTTGTATGCCGAGAACAAGGCCGAGCCACCAGTGGCGCAGCCGTTCATCACGTTGATGAACTGCAACCCGGTGAGACCGAGTTTGCTGACCATGGTGTCGGGTGCGCCTGCGGCCATCGAGCCGCCAACGGCGAACTGCATATCGGACCAGGCCACACCGGCGTCGGTGCATGCGGCTCGTACCGCGGCAACGCCCTGGTCCATCCCCGAGACGCCTTCGGTTCGCCCAAAGGGGTGCATTCCAATGCCTACGATTGCGACGTCATCGCTGCTTGCCATGATTGTGTTCCCTTCTCAGGCGCCGACGGGCGCGAATGCGTAGGTCATTACCGTGTTGCCATCGTTGTCGGTGCGTAATGGAATCATCACCATCTCCATTTCCATACCGATCTTCAGTTTTGCCGGGTCGGCCTCGGTGAGCCGGGCCTCGACTTTTACTTGGCCTGGCAGTTCGATATAGCCAACGCCGTACGCTTTGAACTTCTTGGGGTCGACTTCGCCTTGATATGGCGGCGCTTTAGGGGGAAAGGCTTGCACGGTCCAGGTCCAGAGCGTGCCGCGATTGCCGAGTTCGACGGTTTCGGTTTCGACCGACGGGCACCGGTTGCACCCGCTTTGGGTGGGGAACATGTGGTTGTCGCAGCTCACACATCGGCTTCCCAACAGCCTTGGGGAGTCCGATGGCCAGGTGAAGATTCCTGTGGTGATTGGTATCTCGGTGCTCAAGTAGCTGTACCTCCGTAGCGTGGTGGTACGAATCTAACCGCGCGATCAATACGCCATCGAAGCGGGCGTTGTCCTAGGTTTCGGGCGTATGTCGCTAGAGATCCCTCAAACTGTTGCTGAACTGACCACGGACTATCTCAACGGGGCACTTGCGGGTGTCCTTGGGGGCGGTGTTATCAGTGCCGTTCGGTGTCAAGACATCGGCGTTGGTGTCGGGGTGTTTGGGATCATCACACGGCTGCACCTCACCGTCGACGGTGGCTCGGGCGCACCTGCAACCGTCATTGCAAAGATGCCCACCGATGCCGAGGCGAATCGCAACGTAGGCCTCATTTTGAAGTTGTACGAACGTGAGAACCGTTTCTACGACGACATCGCGCCGACCGTCACGTTCCGGGTGCCGCAGTGCTATCTGTCGGTCAGCAACGCCGAAGCGGGCGAATTCCTACTGCTCCTTGAAGACCTCGGCCACATGGAGGCCGGCGACCAACTCGCTGGCCTAGCGCCGCTTCGCGCCATCAGCATCATCGATGGCTTGGCGGCGTTTCACGCCACATGGTGGGAGTCCGACACGCTCGCCAGCCTCGATTGGCTACCTGCTCAGGATGCGCCTATCTATGTGGCAGCCGTACCTCCCATCGTTTCGGCGGGCGTCGCAGCCCTCCCCCCGCTCGTGGCTGATTTACCGGCAGGCTCGCTCGAAATGGCCCGCAAAGTCGATGCCAACTTCGTCGACATTCTTCATCGCTGCGCCGCTGGACCTCGCACGTTTGTGCATGGAGACGCCCGGCTCGACAACCTGTTCTTTGTCGACGGTACCGACGACTTTGCGCTGATCGATTGGCAGCTCTCCCTTCGGTGCCGCGGCATCTATGACGTCGTGTGGCTGCTGGCCACATCTATGGACCCGGCGGAACAGAACGCCAATACCGAGAATCTGCTGCGGCGCTATCACCGGTCCTTAGGCGACAATGGTGTGGTGTGGGACTTCGATGATCTGCGCAAAGCGGCGACCGAACAGGCGGCGTACCTTCTGTCCGGTCCCCTGTCGCTCATCGGAACGTTCGACTTCTCGGAAGCCGGCGACGGCCGGGCTGCCGCGCTCACGAAAAAATGGGTTGCGCGTGGCTTCAACCTCGCCCTGCTGCTTGGTGTGGGCGAACTGTTCGACTAGGCGCTCGGTGGCCGTTCGGACAGGTTCTGCTCGACGATTGTCGTGGCCAAGGGCCGCCGCGATAGTAGAGAAACGGTGGTATGTCGTGGCTAAATGGTCCTGTGCCACCGCAAAGGCCAATCTGCGCCGAACCTGGCATAAGACGCGCCTTCGAGGTGGGAGAGGGCCGGTTTTTCGGGCAATCCCCACACGCCACCAAGGTTATTCTCCTTACAGCGATGCGTCTTCGCTCGTTCCTTCCTAGTCTCGATGGTGTCGACGAATACAACAATTGCGCGGTGGCCATGCTTGAGCTGTGCTGGGGCTAATTCGTGCGTTGGGAAGACTACGAGGACACCGAGCGCGTGGCATATGGGACCGCACTGTCGCCATCACTAGTTGAGGTATATTCAACTAATATTCGCCGGAACAGAGTGTTTTATATATTGTACTAGTGTGGGTACGGGTGTACGCTTGAGGTATGTCGTTAGCGCTCCTGGAACAGGTTGTGGGTGATCTTGAACTATCGGTTGATGGTGGTGAGATCACGCGTCTGTTCGCGGTTGCCGACCAGCTGTTGGCTCGTGCGTTCACTGTGTTGAATGTGTTTGATACGGCCGGGTTGTGGGATCTCGATGGTGCCGTGTCGTTACCGGCGTGGCTTGTCACACACGCTGGGCGGTCGCGTCCTGAAGCGCACGTTCTGACGCGGACGTTGCGGCGGTTACGTGAGTTGCCGGTCACGTTCGACGCGTTACGTGGCGGTGTTCTCACGCACGCTCAGGTTCAGGTCATCGTCGCCAATGTCAGCGACCGTAACGTTGGTGCGTTTGTTGATGCTGAGGTCGAGTTGGTGCCGCTTTTGGCACCGTTGTCTATTACGGAGTTGACGACGGCGATGCGTACATGGGCTGCTCGTGCTCACGCCGCTGCGGTTGCTGCCGCAGACGCTGACCCGAATTTGCCGGCTGAGCCTGAAGAACGTGAGCATGTCGACCGGGTTCATCTCAACCAACAATCCGATGGTACGTGGCATGGTGATCTTCATTTCTCGGCTGAAACCGGCAATGTGGTGCAAGCCGCGTTGCGTTCTCTCATCACACCCGATCTGCCCGGTGAACCAATCCGGGTTCACAGCCAAAAAATGGCTGACGCGTTGGTTGAGATGGCACGCATGATCATCCAAGGATTCACCACCACCGGGCGACGTTCGGCCGAGATGATCGTTGTCATGACGTTGAACGACCTCAACCACAACGTCGGGCAAACCCCTGCCGGGACCGTGTTTGATCAGGCAACGATTCAAACCATGATGTGCGACGCCAACATCGCCCCCATCCTGATCGGGCATCGCAACGAACCATTGCATTACGGCAGCGGCAAAGACTTCATCCCACCCAGCCTCTACAAGCGGATACTTGTACGCGACCGGCACTGCCGATTCCGCGGATGCGACCGGCCCGGTATCTGGACAGAAGTCCACCACCTCAAACATCGTGCCAACGACGGACCCACCGACATTACAAACCTCGCCTTTCTATGTAGCCGCCATCATCACCTGATCCACAAACCGGGCTGGGACGCTTCGATGACCCCCGACGGCGTACTCACCGTCACCACCCCCACCAACAACACCCTCGTCAGCCACCCACCCGGACACCACTACCCACTCCTCGCGTAACTAGCTGCCTGCGCCTGAAGTAGTCTGCGCGGGCGGGCGGTCGGTTGGCGAGGTCGGCGGGCACAGGGATTTGTTGGCGGGCACAGGGATTTGTTGGCGGGCACGAATCGGCCACTGCGATGCCGTCCCGGAAGCTAAGTTCTTGCTGTCCGTTGATCCAGTTGGTCAGGTTGGGATTGATCGCATGCACGTACATATTCGACCTGCCACACTTGACGACGTGGCTCGAATGCAGGCCATCGAGGTGGATGCTGGCGACATGTTTCGCACGATCGGCCTTGATTCAATTGCCGATGACGACCCTCCGGCTCCAGAGCTTCTTGTCGCCCATATCGACAGCGGGACTGCCTGGATTGCCGAATCTGGCGAGGGGCTCGGTGTTGGTTACGCCATTGCTTCTATGGTTGACGGTGAAGGTCATCTCGACCAGGTCAGCACCATCGCCGAGGCGGCAGGATATGGCATTGGTCGTCAACTGATCGATCAAGCCTGCAACTGGACGCTCGCCAACGAGATGCCCTCGATCACGTTGACGACGTTTCGTGATGTGCCCTGGAACGGGCCGTACTACCGCCGACTCGGCTTCGTCGAGCTTCCCGAGGCGCGTTGGGGACCGGAGCTGACCGCCCTGGTGGCGTCGGAACGTCGGGCGGGTATTGAGGTGTTGCCGCGTATCGCCATGCGCAAGCAACTCGAGGGATCTTGACGCTGGCTTAGCCGACTGAAACGCTTGTCGTAGTTGCACCTTGCAGCTCCGACTGGGCAGGCGGTCATAACGGTGGGGAAACTGCGGACACGTACCTGGCGGGCCGGGTGGTCGCTCGTTGTAGCTGCTGCAATGTCTTGCTCGGGCACCCGTCGTGTTGAGCCCTCCGTGTCGACAGTGACAGTCACTGGCATGGTGCCTGCTACGACTACAAGTGTCGCCGACGACGTGCCTGCGCAAACGAGCGCCAAGGTCACATCGCCCCTGGTGCCACGCTGGGGAACGATTGGTGCTCCCATCACGGTGAGCAGAATCCCAGCGGTTGTGTGGTCGGGCGAAAGGTTGGTGGTGTGGGGCGGGTCCAAAACGTCGGCGGCCACCGCCGACACTTCAAACAGGTTGAGCGACGGTGCGGCGTTTGATCCGACGTCGGGTCTGTGGGCGCTGCTACCGGCCGCGCCGGTTCGTGGTGGTCGCGCTAAAGGTATCGGAATCGGCCATGGGGTCGTGGTAATGAACCAGTGGGGCGAGGCGGCATTGCTCGAACGGACTCTTGCTTCGTGGACCCTCTTGCCGCCAGTTCCTGCGGGGCTGATGGTACAGCCAACCCCAAGATTGGTGTGGGCTTCCAACCGCTTGATTGCCGTCGACCGGAAGCACACCTATGTGCTCGCTTTGGGGGATGCGGCATGGACCCGATGTCCGTCCCCGGAGGTCGAGCAGATTACGACAGCGTGGGCTGTGGCATCCAATGGCGGCAGAGCGATAGGTGTCTTTGCGCCGGCTAGTACGGGAATTCGCGGTGAGCCAGGCGTCGGAATTGCGATAGCCAGCTTCGATCCAGTTCAGTGCGAATGGTCAACACCACTGCGGATGCCGTATGCAGCTGTGGACGTCGCAGCGGCCATTGATCACGACACGCTCACGGTCACAACCACGGGAGTCGTGCACAAGATCTTTCGTGTCGCTCTCGCAAATAGTGACCCAACCACGTGGAACTACACCGTCGAGGAGACGCCTGCAGAGTGGCGCGTTTCAGAGTCGATCTTATTCATCGCATCCGCTGACGGAATAGTGATGATCGACTATGGCGCGGGTGGGTTCGTCGTTGGAACGCCTGGCAACCTTCGTCTACTTGAAACCTTCAAGCCCACCGACGACGTTGTGAACCCGCTCGTGTTCGACTCGCTCGTTGCGACCCCAGAAGGCATGCTCGGCCTCAAAATGGAGCACGGTCGCGTTTTCGTGATTGATGTTTCGGCCGCCGTCGTGAGACGTTAGGCGCTTAGCTTCCGGCCGTGGCCAACGCCAACGCGGCGCGCATGCCGTCGGCGCAGCGTTTGGCGTGTTCTCCCCCGGGGTGGCCCCATACGTCGTCGTTGCATACCTCTAGCGACCAGGGGATGTTGCACCCCGTGGCGATGAGCGTGGTGACGAAACCGTGCACGTCGAAGTCGCCTTCGCCGGGTGCGAGCCGGGTTCGTAGGCAGTCGTTGTAATAGTCGTTGGGCCAAACCGGTTCACGCGGCCCGTCGCTCATCTGGATACCTTTCACCAGTTCGGGCGGAAGGTCGGCGATCATGGTTAGGTCGTTGCTGCCTCGGGTGTGGTGCCAGATATCGACGCACAGTCCGCCGTTAGGGCGGTCGGCGGCTTGCGCGATGTGCCGGGCATCGCGGGCGTTGTAGATATTGGTGAACGGCAGGAATTCCAGGCCGACGACGAGCCCGTGTTCGCCTGCTCGGTCGCACACTCCCCCGAATGCGACTGCGGCCTCAGCCATGGTTCCTTCGAATGGGCCGATCACCTGTAGGTAGCGGCATTCGAATTCGTCGGCCATTTCCCATGCCAGTGTTTCAAGGTAAGCACATCGTTCGAGGGCGGCGGCGTTCCCGGCCCATCCTTGTATGACTTCGATCTCGGCCAAGCAGATGTCGTATTTCGCCAGCAGTTCGTGAAGGTAGGCGGCGGATTTTCCTTCCTTCTTCAACCGGTCGTAGTCCATGAGGAATAGGCCAATGGCGTCGAACCCGGCAGCGGCGGCCGAGGCGATGCGGTCTTCGATGGGGTGACTGCGGTCGAGCGACATATGCGAGAGCACCAGGTCGTTACCGCCGAGTGAGCGGGGTTGTTTGGCCATGTCAGATCCTCGGGTCCACGAGTACTTTGGTCTGGATACTGGTACCGCTACCCAGGTCGGCGAGAGCGTCGCCCAGGCCATCGAGTCCGACGGTGAGCGAATGCATCGGCTCTAGAAGCACCCGCCCATCGACCACCATACCCATAGTTTTGTCGAAGTCATCGTGTGTGTACGCCAGCGACGACGTGACGGTGAGTTCCTTGATGAGCCATGACACGGGCACGATCTCGGCGTTGGTATCGGACACACCGACCATGCACATTTCGCCACCTCGTCGAACCAGGTTCGCGGCGGCCTGAATGGCGAAGGCCCGCCCGACACATTCGTACACAATGTCGGCACCGAGGCCCCGCGTGGCTTCAAGGATGGCGGGGCCTGCCTCGGCGGGGGTGAGCGCATGCGTCGCGCCCAGGTCGAGCGCGAGCTGGCGGCGTTGATCGTTCGGCTCGATGGCGATGATCACTCCGGCACCCCGGGCTTTGACCCACTGCATTGTCGTAAGCCCGATGGGCCCTGCTCCCTGAATGACGGCCACGTCGCCGAGGCGTAGACCGCTGCGGCTGACGGCATGAAACGCTACCGTCGCCGGTTCGATCTGCGCGGCCTGAAGCGAACTGAGCGCCGGGTTCGCCTTCAGGACACGGCCGGACGGAATGGCCAACTGCGGTGCGAACCCGCCGTGGCGCGGCGCTCCCAGGTCTCGGCCGGTGGCGGCGAGGAACACCGTGGTACACCACTTGGTCTGACCGGCACTGCAGGCCGAGCAACGGCCGCACGCGGGTGGCACGCTCACGACCACGCGGTCGCCCTCGGTGACAGAGCGCACATCGGAAGCCACTGCCGAGAGCACCCCTGTCCATTCGTGCCCACAAATGGCCGGGTTGTACGGATTGTCGGACTGAAACGCATGAATATCGGTGCCGCACACCCCGCAGTACTCGATATCGACAACTACACCGCCTGGTTCTGGAACCGGCTCGGGTACGTCGATGATTTCCAGGCGGCCCTTGCCAGTAATGACTGCAGCGTGCATGACGGCGAGGGTAGGTCAGGCTCCGGTGAGAACTCGCTATCGAGCGGCTGTCATACT
The DNA here is from genome assembly GCA_031415695.1 of Actinomycetes bacterium. Classification (GTDB taxonomy): domain Bacteria; phylum Actinomycetota; class Acidimicrobiia; order Acidimicrobiales; family Ilumatobacteraceae; genus JANOSH01. Next base: position 278,949 of record JANOSH010000047.1, on the reverse strand, counting down.
AGAAATCACTCGCTAGTTAATTCTTGAAGGAGCATCGTGATCATCATCGCTGGCACCATTGATCTTGCTGATCCCAGCACGATCAACGACGTGATGGACCGTTGTCGCCCGCTCCAGCAAGCCACTCGAGACGACGAACCTGGCTGTCGCGCCTACTGCTTCTCCCCCGACCCGTGCGTGCCTGGCCGCATACAGGTCTATGAACTCTGGGACGACGAAGCGACCTTGGCCGCTCATTTCAAGCACGAGAATTACTTCAACATGGGTGCTACCTTGCGCGCCGCCGGTATGGCCGGTGCCGACAACCGCAAGTACCGCTGTGACCTCAGCGAGCCGGTGTACGACCCGACGCATACGCCCAGAGCCGATTTCTTCACCAGCGAGGGAGCGACACAATGACCATGCAAGCCGAACCAGGCGTGGCCCGTTCACCGGGAATCACCTATCAGCAACTGCTCGATGCCGACACCAAGCCGGTGCCCGTCGCCTTGCGACGAGAGTACCCCCGCTACCTCGGTAGCGACGATATGTCGATCGATCGGTACATCAGCAAGGACTATCACGACAAAGAAGTCGAACGGCTGTGGAAGCGTGTGTGGCAGTTTGCGTGTCGCGAGGAGGAAATTCCTAACCCGGGTGACTATCACGTCTACGAGATCGCCCAGTTGTCGTTCATCGTCATGCGCCAGCCCGACATGTCCATCAAGAGCTACCCGAATGCGTGCTTGCACCGGGGGCGACGGTTGAAGGATTACGACGGCAACTGCAGTGAGATGCGCTGCGCGTTCCACGGTTTTGCCTGGACGCTCGGTGGCGAACTTGCCGACGTGCCGGCCCGGTGGGACTTCCCTCATGTCGAGACCGACGAGTTCCATCTGTACGAGTGCCAGGTGGCAACGTGGGCGGGCTTTGTGTTTATCAACCCCGATCAATCGGCGGCACCGTTTGCGGAATTCATCGCCGAGATGAAGGACGAATTCGCCGACTGGGATCTCGAAAACGCGTATATCGAGTTCCGCGTCGCCAAGGTCATCGATGCCAACTGGAAGCTCATCCAAGAGGCATTTTGCGAGGCGTATCACGTGAGCGGAACCCATCCCGAAGTGCTCCCCTACCTTGGCGATACCAACAGCCAGGTCGACATCGGCGAGAACATGGCGCGGGTCATCACCCCCGGCGGCACGCCGAGCCCGCTGTTGGGGTGGGCGCCTACCGAGGACCAGATGTTGCGGGCCATGCTCGACATCCGCACCGATCAGGAATTGCCAGTCACGGTTCCCGAGGGCGAGTCCATGCGGGCGCTCGCCGCGGCAATGGGGCGTACCCGTTGGAAGGAAGCTGGCGGCGAACGAGCCGAACGAATGAGCGACGCCGAGTTGATGGACTCCATCGACTACACCTTGTTCCCCAATTTCCACCCGTGGGGCGCGTTCAATCGCATTGTCTACCGGTTCCGCCCGTACGGCAACGACCATCGCAAGGGCATTATGGAAGTGCTGTTCCTATCGCCCTTCCAAGGCGAGCGTCCGCCGCCATTCAAAACTCGCTGGCTCACTGACGATGAAACGTTCTCCGCAGCATCCGAACTTGGGCTGTTAGGCAAGGTGTTCGATCAGGATCTCTATAACATGCCGAACATGCAACGGGGCCTTGAAGCCACGTTCAAGCCCGGTGTCACCCTCGGCAACTATCAGGAATCCAAGGTTCGTTGGCTGAACCAAAAGCTCGACGAGTGGGTGCTGGGATGAACGGTTTGTTCCACCCCTTTACTGGGTTTCACTACGAACAAGATGGCCATGGCAACATCCTCGTGTCGACGAACGACGGTCGAACCGGCACATTCAAGAGGACGGGCGAATGGGTATCGGGCGTCTTGCTTGAGGCCGATCCGCAATTCTGCAATTGGATCGGTGGCCCATTGTCTCGAAGCCACCGTGTGTCCTAGGTAGTTCATGACTCTGCGGGTGCTGCTCGTTACCAAGGGCCACCCCTTCGACAAGCAGGCGTTCTTCGATGTCTTCGACGCCAACCGAGACATCGAATGGACGCACGTTGAACAGCCGGCGGCGCAAGCGCTATTTCACCCCGAGCGCGCAGCAGGATTCGATGTCATTGTCATGTACGACATGCCGGGCATTCGCTTCACGCGCAGCGATCCGCCGACCGAGTTTGCATCACCGCCTCCCGACTACGTTGCCGGGTTCGAGGCGCTCGTAGCGGAAGGCAAGGGCCTGGTCTTTCTCCATCACGCCGTGGCAGGCTGGCCCGTATGGCCCGAATACGCCGAGATTGTCGGCGGTCGGTTTCACTATCAGCCCGCGACGCTTCGTGGCGTGGCGTATCCCGATTCGGGTTACCGGTTCGATGTCACCCATCAGGTCGAGGTTCTCGACGCTAGCCACCCGGTATGCGCGGGTCTCGGCGACGGCTTTGAGATCACCGACGAATTGTATCTGTATCCGGTGTTTGAGGACTCCGTCGTGCCGTTGATGCGTACGACGTTCGACATGGGCGACCCTTCGGCGTTCTACTCAGCCGATCTCGCCATTCGAGGCGCCCGCAACAGCAACGACGGCTGGACTCATCCTCGGGGCAGTCAGCTGGTGGCGTGGGCCAAGAACGCTGGCAACTCCCCCGTGGTGTACCTGCAATTCGGCGACAGCCCGAACACCTACTCCGATCCCAACTACCGCCGGGCGTTATCTAACGCCATTGCCTGGGTAGGATCCGCCGCCGCCCACGAATGGGCACGAGCACGGACTGCTTTGGAGCGTTTCGGTGTTGGTACACAACGTTGATCCGCTCCAAAGAACGTTGGCCCGCTACGTTTCATCGGTACCCCCCGTCCAGTTGCGTCTGCCCGCCTCTACCCCTTGGGCGGCGGGAGCTTTGGGCCTTGGACCGACATCATTTCGCGAAGGTTTCGCTCCATGCCGTCGACTGAGCCGTCGAGGAAGATGGTGTTGCCCTTGCCTTCGGCTGCGAAGTGTCGAAGTGCCTCGGTCCACATCGAGAACAGGATGAACGTGGGGTCGAGGTGTGCCTCGCTCATTGTCGATGCTGCGCTAGCCATGCCGAGCGCTACCTCCCTACGGAACAGCGCCACACCCTGGCCCCGGAGTTGCGATGCCTCGCGTTCGGCCTGCGCCGCAATTCGAATGGCGGAACCTTCCGCTTCGGCTTCTTTGGTTCGCCGGATAAGTAACGCCTCGCCCTCGTTGGTGGCGGCAAGTTTCAGGTTGGACGACGCTACGACCTGTGCCATTGACGCAGTGATCACCTGATCGAAGGTGATGTCGTTCACCTGCAGGTCGATGAGGTGATAGCCCCACTGCTCAAGCACGCCATCGAGTTCGTCTTTTACGTGCAGAATGATTTCGCCGCGCAGCCCGAGAATCTCGGCCTGGCGTCGCCCTCCCACGTACGAGCGGATTGTTCCTTCGATGGAACGCACGAGGGCCTGCATGAAGTTGTTGGCGTCGACAAACTTGAAGGCGACATTCTTGATGGTCTCTTCGGTCTGGTCGAGGACCGAATACAAAACCATTGCCGTGAAGTACACGTTGGCCTGGTCCTGGGTAATGGCTTGGAACTGCAACTCGACCGAGCGGTTCTGGATGCTGACTCGCTGGCGCACGCGCTCAACGAGGGGAATCTTGAAGTTGAGGCCCGGCGGAAGAACACGGCGGTACTTGCCGAACACGGTGGTAACCGCCACGGTTCCCTGCTGCACGGTAGCGACCGATGTCGCTACTAGCAGAGCGAACAGCACGAACACGACGATGATTACGGTATCCACGGGGCCGATGCTATCGGCCCACCATCACTGCCCCGCAGCTATCGGCTAGACATGGGCCGTGATGCGACGTTTCCATTATGCCTGGGTGGTGTTGGTCGCCGGCGCCCTCGTGCTCACGTTGGGCGCAGGTTTTCGTTCCGGTATCGCCGTCATGATCGGACCGCTCGAGCAGGCAAACGGTTGGAGCCGGGGCGACGTCTCGATCGCCGCAGCGATCAGCGTGTTGCTGTATGGCCTGATGGGCCCCTTCTCGGCGGCGCTTATCGCCACGTTTGGTCTGCGAAAAGTGATACCAGCGGCCCTCGTAACCATCGCCATTGGCGCCGGGCTCTCGGCCCAAGCAACCCAGGTCTGGCACCTGTGGCTGACCTGGGGAGTGCTCGTCGGCCTTGGGTCAGGAGCACTGGCGTCGGTCCTTGGTGCAGCTATCGCCAACCGATGGTTCGTTGCCAAACGCGGGTTGGTCACAGGGCTGTTCCAAGCCTCGGTAGCGAGCGGGCAAATCGTGTTTCTTCAGGTGCTCACGCGTCTGGTGGAAACGAGTGGATGGCGCAGTGTTCCCTGGGCGGTCTGCATCGGCGCCGTTAGTGCCACTCCACTGGTTCTGCTCATCCGCAACCGCCCGGAAGATATCGGCGTCACTGCCTACGGTGCCCCGCCTGGCCACCACTCCCCCGCTTCCCCGCCCAATCCGATTGGTACGGCCTTCGAAGGGCTTGGTGTCGTGCGTCGCAGCGGCGCGTTCTGGCTGCTTTTCGGAAGCTTTCTAGTGTGCGGACTGTCGACGAACGGCCTCATTGGCACCCATTTCTTGTCGGCCTCGGGCGACCACGGCTTTAGCAGCCGCTCAGCCGCCGGCTACCTCACGGCCATCGGCGTGCTCGATATCGGCGGAACGTTGTTGTCGGGCTGGCTCACCGACCGCGTCGACCCTCGCCGTCTGCTGTTCTTCTATTACGGCCTGCGGGGCCTGTCTTTGTTCGTTCTCGAACGGGCGTTGTCGGCTGGCAGTTTGCCGCTGTGGGGATTCATTGTGTTCTACGGCTTGGATTGGGTGGCTACCGTGCCCCCCACCATCCGGCTGTGCGCCGATGTGTTCGGGCCAAAGTGGGCCACTATCGGCTACGGCTGGGTGTTCGCCGGGCATCAGATAGGTGCGTCGATAGCGGCATGGGGAGCGGGTTACATTCGTGACGCCACCGGCAGCTACAGCCTGGCCTGGATTCTCTCCGGTGTGAGCTGCATGGTTGCGGCGGTGGGCGTTCTGCAGATACGCCAACCCGAGGCTGACAACGAGCCTCAGATCACGTTGATGGCGTCGAGTACAAGCGCGGCGTAGTCGACGTCGCCGGTTACCTTCACACCCAGATCACGCCACGACCGACGCTGGGTTCCCCAACACACAAAGTCGTGGGCCGTCGATTCGACGGTGGCAGCCGACGACGGGTCGACGCCATTGACCAGGCGAGTGAACTCATCCTCGGGCGCGGCGGGACACAGCGTGTACTGCCCTCCCCCAGGACCCGAGAACACCAGGTTGATTGGTCGATCTACGACCCGTAACGCATCGGCGCACATTTGGGGAAGCCCGGCCAACATCCAGTCCATCGTTGGTCGTAGCCGCAGGTCGTCGGATGCTAGCTCGGCCCGTTCGAGCGGCCCATGCGGGGCCAAGAGATCGTGGCGCAGGTGGCAGTAGTGGTCGAAGACCAAGGCATTGGCCAGGATGTGCATGGGGTGGCTGCCAAGGTTTGCAAGTGGAATGACCATGTCGGCGAGCGGCGGTTCTTGCATGCTGGCGAGCGCGTCGATGGCCTTGGCGCTCCACTCGCTGTACTCGCTCAGTACATCGGCCGAGGACCACGATCGTCGCACCCCAACAGGGATCTCGGCCAACTTCTCAGCATCATTGGTGCCCGGGTCGCCATCGCCGTTCGACGACGGGTCGGCAATACCGTGAAACGTTGCGGCCATGTGGGCAATGACATCTTGGACGCGCCAACCCGCGCAGTCGCTTGGGGTCTCCCAATCGGCCGGGTTCAACGTGGCAGCCAGGTCCAACACGAGTTGGCGTTCGGCGCGCAGTGCGTCGATGGCGAGCTTGCTCACGACGCCGCGTCGCTCGCTTGTTTGGAGATCCACTCGGCCGTGGCTTTACCCATCTTGGCACCGTCGTAGCCGATGCGTTGGGTGGGCTCAATTCGCACTATGACACGGCGAGGTGTGTCGAGGAATTTCTGGAACCATTTGGCGCGTTCCGGGTCGTCGTTGAGTGCTGTCGAAAGCTCTGGATAGAACCACGCTTTGGTTTCGTCGTCGTCGTGCAGCGTGGCCGTGCCCTTGTAGGTAACGGTCTGGTTCTTTCGTAGGCCCGACCCTGTGGACGTGACAACAATGCACACCCGAGGGTCTCGTTCAACCGCCGAGAAACGAGCCCGCTGCCGTGAGCCGGTTACCCAGAAACAACCGTGACGCCATACGTAGGACATGATGACCCCAACCGGCCAGCCCTCCTTGTTCGACCAGATAAACGTGCACTCGTTGTGAGCAAGTAACAGCCGCTCCTCGTCGTCGGTGTCGAGGCCGTAGCTCGTGACGTCTTCGTAGTTCTCGCCAGCCAGATCGGTCATGTTGTGCCCTCGTTCATGTAGTCGCGGTAATAGGTGATTTTGCTGTCGCGTACGCGATACACGCCGACGCCGGTACGGGTTCCCTTGGATGTGGTGGCCGACCATTGCGCCCATGCGGTGTGATCGTCGCCTGCGAGTTCGACGAGCGCGAAACTTGCGCCGAGTTTGCGCATCTCGACGTTCATCATGCTCATGAACTCGGCAATGGCGTGCCCGCCCGTGAACGTGCCGTAGACCGGGTCGACCAGTACGGCATCGTCACTGAACAAGGCTGAAGTTTTGGCGTAATCGCCGTCGTCTTGGATATCCCAAAAGCGCTTCAGAGTTGTATACGCGTCACCAGTCATAGGGCTCCTATCCGTATCGTTGATTGTTGCCGCCGCGAGATTTGCGTCCACCCGAGACGAGAAGATTTTCACCCGTCATCCAGCTACCTGCAGGCGACACCAGGTACAACACCGCGGCGGCGATATCGGCGGGCGTTCCCAGCCGGGCCAGTGGAGTGGCTTCGGCGAGTTCAAGAAGCCGGTCGGCGTCGTTGCCGAGAACATCTCGAAATGCTTCGGTAGGCACCTGGCCGGGCGACACTGCGTTCACTCTGATTCGAGGTGCCAATTCGAGCGCCGCAGTTTGTGTGAGGTTGATCATGGCGGCTTTGGCGGCGGCATACGGCCCGGTGCGGGGAGAGCCGCGGGTGCCAGCCCCCGACGCGATGTTGACGATGGAGCCACCGTTGGCCATGTGCGCGGCAGCGGCCTTCAGACCCTGAAACGCTGCAGTGACATTCAGTTCAAGCTGGCTTCGCCACACATCGTCGGGTGTGTCGACGAGTAACCGGGTGGTCTTGTCGTCGGACCCGCCAACGTTGTTGACCCAGATATCGAGCCGCCCGAACTCGTGCAATGTGCGCTGCGCAAGTAGATCGTTGAACCCGGGCTCACGCACGTCGGCCGACACGGTGATGGCTCGGCCGCCAGCCTGCTCGATGAGGCGAGCGGTTTCATCGAGGTCGGCTTGACGCCGTGCGGTAACGACAACATCAGCACCTGCCTCGGCGAGGCCGACAGCGATGCCCCTGCCAATTCCCTGGCCCGACCCTGTGACTACTGCGACGAGTCCGTCGATGCGAAACTGATCGGCCAAGCTCATGTCGCAGGCCCATGTGCAGCTGCTCGGACTTTGGCGTAGAAACCAAGCAGGCCCGGCGAGGCTTCGTACAGCTCAATCATGTGGCCCAATTCGGCCGTGGCGTCGTGGAAGGCGAAACCTGTTCCCGTCAAGGTTTCGGCGTACATTGCCTCGGGCCACCCTGCCGCGTTGAGTTTTGCCTGCCATGCGGGAAGGTTGTCGACCATCCACGCCATATGGTGCAGGCCCGTACCTGCACCGACCACATCGCGCACTGCCGACGACCCGACGGTGTGGTCGACGACAAGTTCCAGCATCATGTCGCCCCATTGGCCGTAGGCCGATGAGTGATCGAACGTTGCTGGTTGGCCCCGATACCGAACGTTGGCTACCGGTATGTGCTCGCTGATAAAGAACGGCCCGGCACCGCGGGCAGTCCACCGCTCAATTGCCGATGAAAGATCGTGCACTACATACGCGATCTGTACCGGGGTACCGAGGTGCACGGTCAGTACGGCATCGTTCCGCCATCAACGGGAAACAGGCAGCCCGTGATGTTTTTGGCGGCATCGGTGGCCATCATGAGAGCCACCGCAGCAACCTCCTCGACACGGTTCGGACGCTTGATTGCCGATTCATTCGTGAACAGCCCAATCATTTCGTCGTAGCCGCTCAAGCCCATGGCGATTGCCGACGCAGGACCGGTGTCTCGTACGATGTCGGTCTCGATGATGCCGGGCAAAATTGCGTTGACGGTGACACCGGTGGTGCCGCACTCGTGCGCTGCCGATTTCACCAAGCCGTTCACAGCATGCTTAGTGGCGCAATATCCGGGGATACCGGGCTTTCCGAGCTTGCCCTCGACCGACGACGTGACGATGATTCGCCCCGCGCCGTTGGGGACCATATGTTGCAGTGCTCGGCGCATGCCCCAAAAAACGTGGTTGAGGTTCCAATCGACCTCGAGCAGCCATTCCTCGTCGCTCATGAACTGCACCGGCATGGTGTTTGCCACGCCGCCCGAGTTGAGGCAGCAAATATCGAGCTTGCCGTACTTCGCAATGGTGAAGTCGATGAGACCTTCAACCACCGATTGTTTCGAAGCGTCGCCGGCATAGAACGCAGCATGGTCGCCGGCGTTCATCTCGGCGAGGCAGGCGTGGCCTTTAGCCTCGTCTCGTCCGTTGACCACAACCGTTGCGCCTTCACGCAGGTAGATGTCGGCGATGGCACGACCTATCGAGCGTGTTCCACCAGTGATGCAAGCAACCTTGCCGTCGAGCTTTCCCATAGTTGTTTCTCCCAGTCTCGTGGCGTTAGTACGGCGATGTTCCGCCATCGATGGAAATCATTGAGCCGGTTATTCCGGCGCCTGCGTCGGATGCAAGCAGTACAGCGATGAGCGCCACGTCGTCGACTTCGTTGAGGCGTTTGATGGCGGCTTCTTGGGCAAAGACGTCGAGCAGCCCTTGGTACGTCATGCCCATGGCTTCCGCGGCGGCGGGACCATCGGCCATCATCACGTCGGTTTCGATTGCACCCGGGCATAACGCATTGACAGTGATGCCGAGTGTGCCGACTTCTTTGGCCGCCGACTTGGTGAGACCGTTGATGGCGTGTTTGCTGGCGACATAGGTCGATATGCCGGGCTTTCCAGCTTTACCTTCAACCGACGAAATGCTCATGATACGACCCGAACCTTGCGGAATCATGTAGCCGAGAGCCTTACGCATGGTCCAGAACGTGTGCCAGAACGTCCACTGGAGCGTGTCTTGCATGGCCTCGTCGGTGAGGTCGACCACCATTCCGGGCGACGCTCCCCCAGCGTTAGCAACCAAGATATCGATGCGCCCGTAGTGAGCAACGGTGGCATCGATAAGCGCGTCGCAGGTCTCTCGTTCTTTGACATTCCCTGCGATGAAGTAGGCGTTAGGCCCGGCATTCATTTCGGCTAACGCTTGAGCGCCTTTCTCGGCACTTCGGCCATTGATGACGACCTTGGCACCTTCCTTAATGAACGCCTCGGCGATGGCGCGCCCGATACCTCGCGTGCCTCCCGTAATGCACGCGACACGACCGTCGAGTTCCCCCATTGCTTCCCCTTCCGTCACAAGACGAGCCTGATACTAACCCATCGGTCAATTCAGTAAGCGAGTCGGATGCGACCTACGTTGAGCATCATGACTGACTCGCTTGTTAACGAGATGCTGGACCGGCACGCCATTGTCGATATCGCCAACTCGTATTGTTGGGCCATCGACCGCAACGAGTACGAACTGTTGCGCGACGTCTTCCTGCCCAACGCCACGGCGGTGCTTGGCGGCGAGCACTGTGATGGTATCGACGCCATCATCGCCCGCATAGATCGGGCTCTCACGCCTCTCGACGACAGCCAACACCTCATCACGAATCACCAGATTCGGATCACCGGCGACACGGCAACGAGCCGCTGCTATTTGCATGCCCAGCACATTCGACGAGCCGCCGACGGTGGACCAAACTTTATCGTTGCTGGTCGCTACGAAGATGATCTCGTTCGTACAAGCGTCGGATGGCGCATTAGCCACCGCACGCTGACCACAATGTGGACCGACGGTAACGTGCGGGTCGTGCGCCCAGCACCAATCTTGCCTTCGGCGTAGCTTGCTCACTACCGTTCGCTTTACCGCTCCGCCGATCTTGCCTTCGGCGTAGCTTGCTCACTACCGTTCGCTTTACCGCTCCGCCGATCTTGCCTTCGGCGTAGCTTGCTCACTACCGTTCGCTTTACCGCTCCGCCACTAGGTGACCGGACGAGGTACTTTGCCAGCGAGGACCAGCATGACGCCGTCGATAGCGGCTCGATGCACGCGGATGTCGTGGCTCACCGAATCAGCCAGTCCCGCGAGTACCACCCGTACGAGCGCGGAGAACTGCGCTTCGTGACTTGGGTCGATCTCGCCGGTCTCGATGCCGGTCGCGACCAGTCGTTTGGCCAGATTCGGGGTCATTGCTGACGCAGTTGCGATTGCGGCCCGTAAGTCGTCGTATCGGCTGGCGTCGATGCGTACCGTCGCAACGAACCGGGCCAAGGTCGGGTCCTCTCGGTTGAGGTCGTGAGCGGCCTCGAGAACCGCTTCGAACTGACCGACAAAGGAGTCACTCGATGCCATCGCCTCGAAGAATCGGTCGTAGACAACCGTTTGTACTTCCTCGTAGACCGCCTGGTAGATGGCCAACTTGGAATCGAAGTAGTGGTATAACGCACCTGAGGTGATGCCCACCTTCGTAGCGATGAACTTGTTAGTCGTTACCCCGTAACCCAGGTCGGCAAAGGCATGGCGTGCAAAGGTCAGGATGCTGGCACGGGTTTCAGCCGAGTTCGACGCCGCTGGTCGTCCCAACCGAGCCTCACGTGTTGCCACCATTTCCAGATGGTAACGCTCGGGTGGCGAGAGACAGCGGACTGTGTGCTGAACTTGGGATCAAGAATCTACTTGGAGGAACAAATGGATCTCGGACTCACTGGCCGCAAGGCACTAATCACCGGCGCAACAAAGGGCATTGGTCGGGCTATTGCCGAAACGCTGCTAGCCGAAGGCGCTTCGGTGGCCATATGCGCTCGTACTCCCGAGGGCGTTCAGCAGGCAGTGCAGGAATTGTCGTCGCTCGGCAAGGTCGTCGGCAGTGTTGTCGACACCGCCGACTCGGCATCATTGCGTGACTGGATCAAGTCGTCAGCCGAGCAGCTTGGTGGTATCGACATCTACGTGCACAACACGTCGGGCAAGCCGGCGCGCAAGTTGGAAGCATGGCAGAACAACTTTGATATCGATCTCATGTCGTTGGTGCACGGGGTGCAAGAAGCCACACCGTTTCTCGAAGCCGACGGCGGTGGCGCTGTCATCTCCATCGGCACAACCGCAGTTGCCGAACACTTCGCCAGCGGCTCGGGCAGTTACTCGGCGTTGAAGGCTGCTGTCACAAACTGGACGCTCGGCCAAGCACAAGTACTCGGGGCAAAAGGCATCCGCTGCAATGTGGTCCAACCTGGCCCGATCTTCGTCAAGGGTGGAGACTGGGACATGATCCAGGGCGCCATGCCCGACTTCTTTGCCGCGAGTCAGAAGAACCATCCAGGCGGCGAACTCGGCACCGTCCAAGATGTCGCCGACACGGTTGCGTTCCTGGCCTCGCCGCGGGCAAAGCACATCAATGGCGTCAACCTCACGGTCGACGGTGGCTTCCTCAAGCGCATCAACTACTGACATGACCGACACCCGCGTCAACGCCTACCTGGTGGCGGGCGGCAAGTACCACGACATCGATAGCGCTCGGCTTGAACTGCTCAAACTTCTGGCCGAACATCCACACGTTCGCGTCACCGTCGCCGCCGATTACGAGGACACGCAGGCCATCACGGCCGCCGACTTTCTCGTGAGTTATACGTGTGATGTACGACCAAGTGTCGAGGCCCAAAATGCGCTGCGCGCTTGGGTCGATGGGGGCGCACGGTGGCTGGCTCTGCACGGCACCAATAGCGCGCTCGACCTTGGTATGCCGAACGGGGTCGAGGCCCCACGGTGCTTCCCAGTCTGGGCCGAGACGCTTGGGAGCCAGTTCGTGGCCCATCCCCCGATCATGCCGTTCCGTGTCGACGTGGTGGACGATTCCGACTGGCTTGTCGCCGGTATTGAGCCGTTTGAAACCGACGACGAGTTGTATATCTGCGAGTATGCCGATCGTGCCGCCCTCAAGCCTCTGTTAGCCACGCACTATCTCGGTACTGCTCGCGGTTTTGCCGAGTCCGACTGGACTACGGGAAGTGGCGAGCACCTCGTCATGTATCGGCGGCCGCTTGGGAAGGGCGAGGTGTTGTACAACAACCTCGGGCACTGTCGTGGTCACTACGACATGGCGCCGATGGTGCCCTACTATCCGAATGTCGAGCGTGGGTCGTGGGCGGTTCCCCAGTATTACGAGATTCTTCGTCGAGCTCTTCGGTGGGCGCTCGGATATACGGCCTAACGTTCGCAGCGAGTCGTCGAACGGCTACACGTCTCGAAGCCGCTCGACGACCGGCGCAAACGCAGCCATGTTGGCCGCCCCAACGGTGATGTAGCTGATGCCATATGCGAGTCGGCGCTCGAGGATCTGATCACAGATCGAATCGACCGAACCGACGAGGGCGTGTGGATGTTCAGCGAGTTGCTCGGGTGTGAGAGCAAACATGGGTGCCATAGCGGCCAGTGTTTCGGCGCGTTTTGGTGTGACCACCGTGAAATAGGCGCCGATCTCGATCTCGATGGTGTCGAACCGTTCACCGGCTCCGTTGCGGATCCAACCGACCTTTTCCAGCGTGAGTTCCGCCGTACTCGACCCAACACCGGCCGGACCGATCTTGCCCGACGAGTTATTGAAGTTGAGGCTGACGATGTCGGCCTCTCGACCGGCGATACCAAGTACACGCTTGGACCCGCCACCGATCATGAGCGGCACATGGGCCTGCACCGGCTTGGGAACTCCTTCAAATCCTACGGCGTGTACATGGTCGCCCGTGACATCGACCTCGCCCGAACCGAAGCAGGCTCGGATGACCGCGAGAGTCTCTACCATGCGACCAATGCGAACGCCGGCACGATCGAATGGAACACCAATGGCGTGGTATTCGTTTTCGAGCCAACCAGCACCTAACCCCATTTCGAGGCGTCCGCCACTGAAGTAGTCGAGCGTTGCCAGCTCTTTAGCCAGCATGACGGGGTTGCGATAATCGGCACAAAGCACGCGGCAGCCAACCTTGATTGTGCTGGTTGCTTCGGCGGCCACCACCATGGCGGGCAGCGCTGCGATGCCTTGGACCGGATGATTTGTTGCTGCCAGCGCTGGACCCGGTCCAATGACATGGTCAGCGAGGTGAAAGGCCGAGTACCCAAGCGATTCAGCCGTGCGGGCTTGGTTTCGCCAGTCGGCGGGCGACTCACACGAGTACGACTGAACGCCGAATCGAAATGGGTGGGTCATGGCAACTCCAGAATCGTTACCTGGCCGGTGTCGCCGTTCACTTCGATGAGCGCACCGTTCGGGATGCTCGTCGTAGCCCCGGTGGCCGACACCACGCACGGTAGGCCAAGCTCGCGGCTCACGATAATGGCGTGGCTGATCTGCCCGCCCACGTTGACTACCACGGCCGAGGCCGCCATGAACAGCGGGGTCCATGCCGGGTCGGTCAACGGCGCCACAAGCACTTCGCCAGCTTCCAACGCTCCGGGGTCACTCGGATCCAGAATCACTCGGGCTCGGCCCCGGGTGACACCCGAACAGCCCGGCACCCCGTGTATGACATCGCCCTGCTTCACAAGAACAGCTACTGCGTCGGACTTGCGAGGCCACGTGCTGATCGGTGGAATCTCGCCGTCCTTGATGAAGAACGGCGGTTCTAGTTCCCACAGCTTGCGCCATTCGCCGTACCGTTCAGCGAGGCGATCTGTGCAAGAGGCTGGTTCCGCAACAAACGCCTCGATCTCGTCGTCGAGGAGCATGAAGATGTGTTCCGGCGCCGAAAGATTGCCCGCGGCGGCGTGGCGACGGCCGAGCTCTCGAAACACCATTCGGCCTTCATGAACAATGCGAACGATGTTCGTTTTGGTTCGCTCGCGAAACGACAGTTGGTTGGCCGCAATGACTGCGGCTTCGAAGCTGCCAGTGAGTTCGTCGTTGCCGATGTCGGCCAGTTTGGCTCGTACGCTGGCTATTGACCGATCGGCTTCAAACTTTTGACGAGCGTTGCGGGCCCGAGGTGATTCGGCATCGGCTTGTTGGCGAATGACGTTCAATGCAGCCAGCGCAATGTCGGGCTTGGTTTCCCAGGTGTCGGCCGAAATCTCCCACTCGTTCGGGCCGCGCGACCCGAAGTTGCGAAGGAAGTCGCTTCCGTCGCGTAGGAACACCCGGGCAGCGGGTGATGTGTCGGCCTCGAGTCGCGCCAGGAGTCCGTCGACGCCCTGGTCGAACTGCGCCGTCAGCTCTGGATGATGCCGAACTAGTCGTGACAGATCCCACAGCGCGTAGCTCGGTTCAGCGGAGTCGACGTCACCTCGTCCGGCGACAATCTTCATCGGCACAGTTGGGTCGCCGATTGCTTCGCCTACTGCGAACAGAATGCCAGGGGCAACGCCGGATCCGCTCGATGTGATGGTGTGGCTCTCGAACAGCTTTTGCAGCATGGGTTGGGTGCTTCGGGCGCGTGCCACAAGATCGGCATCCGACTCGGCCGCCAGGTCGGGTCGGTTGGACCGAAAGGCGGTTGTTTGGGCTCGTTCGTCATTGAACTCGGCCCACTCGGTCGTCGACATGAGCCAACCAAGGTGCGCCATGACCTTGTCGTTGTACTCGGGCTTTTCATCCTCGGGATGCGCTACGTACTTGGGCACGTCGGGGTGATCGCCAAAGAATGCCAAATCAAGTTGTTCCACGGTTACGACCGGATTGCGCACCCCTTGCATGCGGACATTCGCGAGGTTGATGTAAAAATAGCCTCCGAAGAATCCAACGACTTCGGGGTGTTCGGCGTCGAATTCGTCGAGTTGGTAGTTGCCGGTGCGCACGTAGCCATCGCGCCATCCCCGCACCATCCCTCGATCCCAACTGAATTGCTGCCCGAGCGGACTCACCGGAGTCGGAAGCACTTCGCCTGCATTGGCTCGCGTGTAGTGGGGCCAGCGAGAACTGACGGGCCAGTCGGTGATCCAACGGTCTTCCATGTGCACTCCCAAGGTGACGGCTTGCTCGACGTTCCAGAAAGTAACAGTTCGGCACGTTGGCGCGTGAGTACAGCCGACCGCGACATCGCCCCCCGTCCACGATCTCGCCCGGGTTTGGTAACGGAAAGCGACTCGGCAGTCGGGCGAGAACGTGTTCACGGGTGTGGGTGTACGCGTGCAGCATCGACCGCGACATCGCCCCCCGTCCACGATCTCGCCCGGGTTTGATAGCGGAAAGCGACTCGGCGGTCGGGCGAGAACGTGTTCACATCGGGTGTGGGTGTACGCGTGCTCGCGCTGCTTAACGACTTAGGGCTGGTGTGGCTAGTCTCGCTCGATGTCGACTGATCTTGGTTTGTTGTATCGCAACGCCCGGTTTCGAATTAGTGCCCTCGTTACCGATGAAGTGGCCGAGACTGTCGTTGCGGCCACGCCCGAATGGACTGTGCATGATGTCACTGCCCACCTAGCGGGCATCGTCGAAGACGTCGGCACCGGCAACCTCGAGGGCGCAACGACCGACCCGTGGACGGCAGCACAGGTCGAGCGAGGGCGTAACAAATCGATTTCGCAGCTCGTCGAGGAATGGTCGATAGGCGCTTCACAGCTCGAAGGCTTCTTATCGAGCCCAGCCGGCGCGGCGGTCTACCGGGCTGTTGTCGACATTCATACCCATGAAGCCGACCTATGTACAGCGCTCGGCCTCACGTTGTCCTGGCCCGAGGACTTCGTTGATTGGGCGGCCCCAGTCATGCTTGAAGCGTTTCACCACGAGGTCGCCGAAAAGGGCCTCCCGTTGGTGATCGTGGTTGCCAGCCCGTTCGAGATCATCCGTTCCCGCCTCGGCCGACGCACCGAGTCTGAGGTTGTTGCTTACGACTGGTCGAATGACCCGGCCGCGTATCTCGACACGTGGTTTGTGTTTGGCCGTCGAGAATCTTCGCTCGGTGAGAGCTAGCCGCGGCCAACCATTTCGAAGACTCCGAGGATCTGCATCTCGTGAGCGCTTCGGGCCTTGAGTAGCTCTCGAAGATCGACCACCAGGCCCTTGTTGGTGGTCGAGAACGCAAATTCTATTGCAGCGCTGAGGGCCTCGCTCGCTAGGTGATAGCGGTGCACGCTGGCATCGAGCGAGAGCGCGAGGTCGGCGTTTCGATAGTCGGCTAGCGCACACTGCGTTGCCGGATCATCCAAGCCGCTCACCGCCGACTCGATGGCATTGCACTCGTCGTGGATCCATTCGATTTCGTGTGCCGATCGGGTGGCGCAACCATTTAGAATCTGCGTGATCATGCCGAGCGACACCTTGGCTGGCTCGCTGTGAAGTTCCGGAGCAATAACGGTGGTGAGTTCGTTGATAAGCCCACGCAGTACTTGCTCGGTCGTTGGTCGGTTCAGCATGTCAGTTTGCCCCTTCGGCCATCGCAAACACCGCTTCGAGTTGCTCGGTTGCGGGAAGCCACATCGAGTGACCGAACTGCACCGAGCTGAGACTAAACAGCGAGTTGATGGCGGTGTTCTTGCCCGCCGCATACGCAGCGCCGCCCTCGAGAAGTTGGCGCACCGTGCCGACTACTCCGAGGATCAAGAAATATGCAATGACCGCTGGATTGAGCTGGGCTTCGGTCATGCCCGTTAGCTTCCGGTACCGCCGACAGAACTCGTCTTCATCGAGGGCGATGACATCGGGACCGGCTGCTTGTGAGACTGCTTTGAAGTAGCCGATGTCTTCCCTCGGGTCGCCAATCTGTGCCAGTTCCCAATCGAGCACCACGAGTTCGCCCGAGGTGGACCTCATGAGGTTGGCGCTTTGAAAGTCGCCATGGATGAGCGTGAGCTCGACAGGAGCGGGCCGATGGGCGTTGAGCCAAGCAGCCAAGTACCTCATTATCGGCTCGCTCTCGGCGTGGTT
Source organism: Actinomycetes bacterium (assembly GCA_031415695.1). Taxonomy (GTDB): domain Bacteria; phylum Actinomycetota; class Acidimicrobiia; order Acidimicrobiales; family Ilumatobacteraceae; genus JANOSH01. The sequence goes on along the minus strand of JANOSH010000047.1, from coordinate 261,741 downwards.
CAAGGCCGCGCGTCGCCACTCGTCAATCCGCTGGCTGATGTATTCATTCCAGCTCGCGGGTCGGGCCATCGTGTCTGGCAAGCTCGTGAGACTCGTTCGTTGGAAAGCGGCAAGCGTCTCGGCGAGGGGGGCTACAAGATCGGTGTTGTCGGGTCGCCCGGCCATGAATGGCAAGAGCGAGTCGGCGTCGACGAAATCGATGACCAGGGCCGGTGTGCCGAGGTGCTCGCCCGTTGCGTCGAGATACACGGCGGCCGAGGTGGCGACATGGGGTGCCACGGCTCGCAAGACACCGAACTCTTGTCGTCGGTCGGTAACGATGAGTTGCTTGTCGAGTGGAGGATCACCACGTAGAACAAACGTGCGGTGAAGCCGCTGGCCATCGATTGTCCACGAAATCGAGGCCTTGCCGAGCAAGCGGCTGTAGCCACCTGTGAGGACCCCATAGCTCGCGACCTCGATGTCGGATGCGGTCGGTTCTTGGATCGCCAGAAAACTGGCGAGTCGAGCCGGCATCTCGTCCGGAACGAGCATCGGTGATCCCTTCTTGTTGATGCAATGGTACGTTGCGTTTGTGGCCACCATTCTTGCTCACATCCGCGTCAAGCCCGGAACCGCGAACCGTTTCGAAGACGTTGCGCGAAAGTTGTACGCCGAGACCCACGCGAACGAATCCCGAGTTCGCCGGTACGAGTATTGGCGAGGGTCCGAGGAGAACACCTATTACACGCTGTTGAGCTTCGATTCGTTCGTTGGATTCATGGAGCATCAAACGAGTGACCACCACGAATCGGCTTCGCCGTCGTTGGGTCCGATTATGGCGGGCCTACGGCTCGAGTGGGTCGATCCCATTGGCGACAGCTCGCCCCTGGAGCCCACCAATCACGAGGATCTGCCAGCCGACGCCAATGATCTGATGCTGCTGTATGGCCAGCGGTTCGCGCCTGATGTTGCCGGCTGGTGGATGCCCCTACGCAGGACGGAATCCTCGCCTGAGTAGTTTCCGTGCCGCTATGAGAGAGATATGTGCGGAAAGTAATCATCACAGCACTCGAAGCGCTCGAAGTGGTAGCAGTGGAGTTGGAACCTAACTATTCCTTTACGGTCGGCGGATTGTTACCCACCACTCGCCGCGCCACGCTAAGAGCATCATGTTGGCGGGTCCTCAAATTGACACTTTTTCAAAAACGCATACAAGAAAAGTCGTCATTCTCGGTCAAGGGTATGTCGGACTTCCTGTAGCAATGAGAGCCGTCGAGGTTGGCCATGTGGTCACCGGTTTTGACGTAGATATTCAAAAGGTAGACCAGCTTCGACGTGGCCATAGTCCGATCGACGATGTCACTGATACTGAGGTTGCCGCCGCTCTCCAGTCCGGGCGCTATCGGGCCACGGACGATGTCGATGACATCGCCGGTTTCGACGTAGCCATCATCTCGGTGCCGACGCCGCTCAGAGAGCGCATTCCCGATCTTAGTTACGTGGAGTATGCCGCTGACCTCGTTGCTCGGCACCTGAAACCCGGGAACTGCGTCATTCTCGAATCCACAACATACCCCGGTACCACGCAGGACATTGTTGTTCCACGCCTAGAGGCGTACGGCCTTCGAGCTGGAACCGACTTCCACGTCGGATATAGCCCGGAGAGAATTGACCCCGGCAACCAGACATGGTCCTTTGTGACCACGCCGAAGCTCACGAGCGGAATAAGCAAGCGATGTGCCGAGGTGGTCGACGACTTCTATACAACCCTTGTAGACACCACGGTACCGGTGCCCACGGTACGGGCCGCCGAGATGGCCAAGCTGCTTGAAAACACCTTCCGTCACGTAAACATAGCGCTGGTCAACGAATTGGCTATGTATGCACATGAGCTCAACATCGACGTGTGGTCTGTGGTCGACGCTGCTGCCTCCAAGCCGTTCGGCTTTATGGCATTTCGCCCCGGCCCCGGTGTCGGTGGCCACTGCCTGCCCATCGATCCGTCGTACCTGTCGTGGCAAGTAAAGAATTCGCTTGGACGTGCGTTCCGTTTCGTCGAACTGGCCAACGACGTCAACGATCACATGCCTGAATACGTCGTTCGACGATCCATCGAACACCTCAACAACCGTCGTCTCAGCGTTAATGGCAGCCGCATTCTGCTCGTTGGTCTGGCCTACAAACCCGACACCGGCGATGCCAGGCAAGCGCCCGCAGGCGAGATTGTCGAAGGCCTAGTGCGGCTCGGTGCCACCGTCGCCGCTGCCGACCCCCATGTCGATCTGCGATATGTGCCCAAGCATGTCCACCATGTCGCGTTTTGTGAAGAAGAAGTAGCGCTCGCCGACCTCATCATCGTGGTGACTGACCACTCGTGCTTCGACTGGACCGTTCTGAGCGACCACTGCGCACGTGTGCTCGACACGCGCAACTGCCTTCCAGTCGGCTGCGCTGCTGAGCGGCTCTGAACCGTGCCTCATCGACAAAACAAAGAACGCACATTGCTCGACCAGTTGATCTCGTACGAGTTCAAGCCTGGAAAAGGATACGACCGCGCCTCAGTAGCCGAATTTCGTGCGCTTGCCCTGGCAGCAATTGCCGATTGTCTTGCGCAACAGCGCGTCGTGCAGACCGCGCCGACCCCCCCAACTGTGCCGCCTGCTCCAACGGTTCTGCCACCCCCGCCGCCAGATCTAACTCTCGTACCGTTCGCGCCCGTGACCTACCAGTTGCCTCCGCCAGGTTCGCGGCCTCCTGATGGCCGACCCGCGCGCCGCTTGCCGTCGGGTCGATGGACCAAGGATGGTCCGAGATGACCGTCGACGCCAGATCAGCCCTCGCTAGATCAGCCCCCACTGAAATAGCCCCCGCTCGAATGGTCGACGTTCGCAGATTCGACAACAGCGCAGGGTCGTCAGGCACGGTTTTGCCGCCCGAGTGGTCCGAACGAGCCGTGGTCATCGGGCTTCTTGTCCTTGCTGCAGTGATTTTTGCCGCATTGAAGTGGTTGCTTGTGCGAGATGCGATGCACTCGTGGTTCGTGGCGTTCTACGGCGGGCTTGTAACCGTTTACCTTGCGTCGCGATTCTTCGTCGGGCATCGGTTCGTTGGCCGCTATGAGCCACTTCCTGACCTACCGAGTCTCGCCGTAATCGTGCCGGTCAAGAACGAAGGCCTACTCATCGGTATGACCGTCCAGCGGCTCTTCGCGGCCGGTTATCCCGCTGATCGTTTTGAGGTGGTAGTCGTCGACGACGGATCGACCGACGAGACAAGTACCGTGCTTCGCCTAGCGCAAGAGGTCTACCCCCAACTCAAGGTCGTAACGCTGCCCGAGAACGTTGGTAAACGACGTGCCATGGCGGCCGGGGTTCACGTAACATCAAATGACGTTGTTGTAGTGATCGACTCCGACACCATGATCGAAACCGGCTCTCTTGTGCGGCTCGTGCAACCGTTCGGCGACCTGCGGGTCGCTGGTGTATCGGGACGAACCAAGATTCTGAACGAGGACGTAAGCTGGCTAACCAGAGTTCAGTCGCTTGTCTACGAGGTGTCATTTCGTATTCATAAGTCGGCTGAGGCTGCCATCGGCAGTGTTACCTGTTGCCCCGGCTGCTTTTCTGCCTACCGGCGCCAATACATCGAGCCACTCATGGACGAGTGGAGCAACCAACTGTTCCTCGGAAAGCACACTATTTTCGGCGACGACCGTGCGCTGACCATGCTGCTGCTCCGCGAGGGTTACAAGGTCACGTACGAAGCAACCGCCATGGCAGCGACCGAAGCGCCGCTACACCTGCGAGGTTACCTGCGCCAACAACTGCGTTGGAAGAAATCGTGGGTGCAGCAAGGCCTGCGCGGTTGCGGCTTCATGTGGCGCCGCTCCCCCTTGGCCGCGTTCTGGTTTTACACCGGCTTTGGTCTCAGCCTGCTTGGCCCCCACGTACTGTTGCGGACTCTTGTGCTCGGGCCGATCTTCGACGGCCATGTGCCGTGGCGGTTCCTTGCCGGTAGCGCGAGCGTCGGTCTTGGACTGGCGTGTTACCTGTGCATCCAACGCCGAGACGCGAAGCCACTTCGCGCTGTCCTCACGTATCCATTTGTCGGACTCCTCCTCACCTTGCAAATGCCGTTCGCTCTGGGCCGCCTGGCCGACGGCCGTTGGGGTACCAGATGAAACAGCCGGACATCAACTACCTGCGCGTACTCGTTCGCGCTCTGCCGCTCATGGCCGTTATCTATCTCCTCGGTCCGCTGGGCCTACAGATTCGCTCATCGCTCGGTGCAACCCAAGACGCCAACACCGTTACTCAGGTGTCAACCAAAAGCCGGGGTTTCAACCAGGCTGAACGTTCGCGCTTGGCCGATCTGGCGCGCGCATGGGAGCAGTCGACAACAGCGCCCATTGGCTTGGCGTATCACGACGTTTCGGAGAAGCCAGCCAGCCCCTACACCGTTACGCCTAGCCAGCTCGACGAGCAAATGAAGGCATTGACGCTGATGGGTGCTCACGTGTTGTCAGCGGCAGAGATGGTGGCCTACCAAGCTGGCGGTACAGTGCCACCCAAATCGGTGTTCATCACCTTTGACGATGGCGCTCGGGGCGTATGGAAGTATGCCGACCGCATCCTCAAGCGCTACAAATTCCGCGCGGTTGCCTTTGTGATCACAGGGTCAGTCGGCACCCGTCCGCCGTATTACATGACATGGAACGAACTCGAACAGCTCGGCGCCAGCGGACGTTGGGATATCGAAGCCCACACCCACCTTGGGCACCGTAAAATCCCGACATCGTCGGGACTGGCCGAAGCGTCATTCTTGTCCAACCTCGAATGGCGAGCTGATCAGCGGCTCGAGACGCTCGACGAGTATCGAATACGAATGACTGTCGACCTCGACGCATGCCAGACCGAACTCGTTTTGAGAGGTCACGGTAAGCACCGACTCTTTGCCTACCCCTTCTCCGACTTTGGTGCAACCTCGAATGAGCCCGCGACAGCGGGGGTTCTCAGCACTGCTCTCGCCGAGCGTTTCGCCGTCGCGTTTACCACCGGCGAAAACCCGTCTCGTGCTACCAGTACCTATAACCTCAACCGCATCACCATCAAGACCGACACCGACGTTGTGAGTTTGACAAACAAGATTCTGCGCACTGCCGAACTGAACCCCACGCGGACTACAGAAGCAGTTCGTCGGCCTTAACGTCATCGAGCTCAAACTCGACATTGTCGCCCCGCACCCCAACGCTGCCAGCACCAAACAGAGGTGAGCCGAACTGGCCACTGTCGATCACGGTCAGCACTGACACTCCGCTGAGCAGTAGTTCAATGCGCACGTCGTCGCCCTGGCGGCGTATTGAAGCTTCGGCGCTAACCCATACGCCTGGGCGGATGACGGCAGCACCTGGTGCCGATGCAAGTGTCTCGTACGTGCCACCGTTCGATAGCCCTCCGGTCGTCTTGCGCTTGGCAACCGCTATTGCGTCGCGACGGGCGATGGTGACGTAGTACAGCTCGGTCGGATCCTGGTAACGCAAGAAAATGTGGATTCCGTCCCAGTCGTTCGCTCGCTCGTCGATGAGGCTGAGTATTCGGTAGCGAAGCCGTACAGTGACGTTCTGAAAGCTGTCGTTGCGCGAGATCATTCGAAAGACGGCCGAGTTCGTTGCCTTGCTCGACTTGGCATCGGGTACACCGGGCACAAGTGCACCGCTCCAGGCCACGTTGGCGCGTCGGAACAAGCTGCCAGACGTAACGATCCAGGTGGGCGAAACGACGGCGTCTTTGGCTTTCGGATTCCACCGTACGTATTCGTTGGTGATGAGCTGATCGGGGCCCAAGAAGTCGTCGCGAAGGACACCTGTCGGCACGGTGGACGGTGCGGGTGAAACCGCAGCGTTGCTACATGCGCCCATGCCGACGACCAGTGCCAGGAGCAGCCAGGTGACGCGCTGAGTCACGATTGCAAGGGCAGAATCTCGGCTGCAAGTTCTTCAAGCTCACGGGTGGGGGGACTAGTGGGCGAGGAGGCGGATCGCAGGACGAACTTCGAGAATCCGGCCTGAAGATACCGATCAATCAACGACCTCAACGCTGGCCACGACGTGGGCACCAGGTCACGAGGGTTGACCTCGATACCGGGCTGACGACGAGCGGCTAATCGCGCCAGGATCTCGGCCGGTGGCTCGCCGGTCGAATACAACACGTTGGCGCCGAAATGCTCGTCACTGAATTCACGCTCGAATCGGCTCGCATGTTCCAGGATAGTGAGGCGGGCCTTTCCGGCATGTTCCGGGGTGCACAGGCCGGGCATCCACCCGTCGCCCACCCGTCCGCAGCGCTCCAGAGCCTTCGGGCCGAGCCCGCCTAGCCACACTTCGAGCGGTGTCTGGCCAGGCCGTAGCTCGTCGTTGGCCCAGCTCTGTCGGCATGCAAGCAGCCCGGCTTCGAGCAGGTGCCCGCGATCGGTTTTGGGTACGCCCATACGAGCAATTTCGTCATCGTCTTCTAGCCCGGGCACGAACGTCAACAAGAACCTGCCACCGGAGAACCGGTCGAGCGTTGCGCACTCCTTTGCAAGACGTGCTGGCTGTCGACCGGGTACAACGATCTGTGACCCGAGTTTCAGGCGTGAGACCCGTCCGGCGGCAATGCCAAGTGCCGACAGCGGATCTGGAGTCGGCCCGCCCAGTATTTCGGCTAACCACACCGAGTCGAACTGCAACCGGTCGAGGTCGTCGACGAGTTCGAGGAACTCGTCGGGCTCTCGAACGTGGCTTGCCGAATAACCGAACCGAACCTTCATGTCGGAATTTCGGCGGCCAGTACGCCTAGCAGCGCACGACCCGAGTCGGGGTCGAAGCGGCCGAGCAGCGAGAGCCGATACCACGAATCGCCCGCCAGCACGTCGAGATACTGAAGGGCGATGGCGGCGTTGGCCACAGAGGTGTCGGTCGAGTAGAAACTGGCGTCCCCAACAGTTGGCATGTCGTCGTCGCCGACGTCTCGGATTCGTCCGGTATCGGCGGCCGCTTGCTCGAACCGCTGTGAGGCGTCATCGGCGCTGACCACGGTCACACTGACGGAGCGAAGAAAACAATGTGGCTCCGTGGAATGCCAACTGCATGCCGACCCGATGGCCTCGCTAGAGATCTTGGTTGGATCGACCGAGCCGAGCGCCGCCTGTACGGCGGCCAACGGAACAAGACGGCACGCTGAGAGCGCCTGGGCGCTGCTCGGTGCGCCCGATGGAATCCACACAAGCGAGAGGCTTGCGGCAGCTAGCAGGGCTTTCATGTCGAACTAACTCCTCTTGCTCCAACAGCTATGTGTTGCCTGCACCAATGGTAGATCTTTTGGCATGGATATCTTCGACGTGATGGGTACGGCCCGGGCTATTCGGTACCTGAAGCCCGACCCGGTGCCTGACGAAATGATCGATCGGCTCATCTGGGCGGCAACGCGAGCACCCAGCCCGGGCAACTCGCAGGGTTGGGACTTTGTCGTAGTCACCGACCCAGCCAAGAAAGCCGAGATCGGTGGCGCCATAGCCGACGCCATGAATGGCCGGATCGCAGCTATGCCCCAGGCCGACCGCACAACACGGCTGATGTTGAATGGCGCAGTGAACTTGGCGAACACCATCGCCACGGCACCGGTGCTCATCTTTGTCTGCGGACCAGTGATCTACCCACCGGGCCAGCCGCGCGAATCAATGACCTGGTCGGCGATATACCCGGCAGCACAGAACATCATTTTGGCGTGTCGTGCGCTGCGTTTGGGCTCAACTTTCACGACGTTCCACGGTGTCGCCGAACCCACCATCCGGCGGGTGCTTGCCATTCCCGACGACATTCGGATTGGCGCGACTATCCCGGTCGGTTGGCCCGACCGTCCGTTTGGTCCGGTTCAACGTCGCCCCATCACCGATTTCATGCACCGCGACGGGTGGCAGGGCAATCTGCGGCCCTGAGCGCTTGGAATTGATCGCCCAGTAAGAAATTCCGGGCATGACCGCACAAACACCTGGCCTGTGTGCTCAACTTGGGGAGGTTCACAGACCTCGGGGGTCGTAATACGTGTCCCCGTTCTACTTTTCAAGGGGGAATACCTAGGTGCACACATCAAGGCTTGTTCGTCTCGCAGCTGTGGTTGGCGTTTCGGCGCTCGTCATCGCAGCATGCGGTAGCAAGAAGGAAGACGCTGCTCCGGCAACAACGGCGAAGGCGGCCGTAACGACCGCAGCGGCAGCTCCGACAACAGTAGCGGCAGCTCCGACAACTAAAGCGGCGACGGCAACAACTGCGGCTCCGCCTGCTGGCGGTCAAAAAAACGCCGACTTTGTGAAGAAGGCCGAAGACGCCGCGAAGGCGAAGCCGTTAAAGGCAACGGGCGCCGATGTTGTCATTGGCTTCCAGAACCCCGAAGGTGACCCCAACGGTTCGTTCCCCGAGTACTCAAAGGCAGCAGAAGCCGCCGTCAAGTACATCAACGAGGAACTGGGCGGAGTCGGTGCCGACTATGCCAAGGGAACGCCAGGGCGACCAATCAAGCTTGAAGTGTGCAAGATGGCTATCACGCCTGCCGACTCGCAGAAGTGTGCCAACGAACTTGCTGCAAAGAAGCCTTTGGCGGTCATCTCGTCGCTCAACTTCTTCGGTAACCACTTCGCCATCTTCAACGCCGCGAAGATTCCGGTAGTAGTCGGTACCCCAATCACGGCACTCGACTTCACCTCGCCTGGCGTATACGCCGTCGGCGGCGGTGGCGGCTGCTTGGGCGTCCACACCGGGCTTATGGAGTTTGTCACCAACGACCTCAAGGCAACCAACGTCGCCGTGCCGTGGGCCGACACGCCTCCGGGAGTGTTCTGCTATCACGACTTGGAGAAGAAGCCGCTTAACGTGTTAAACGGTTCCATTGCTAAGGCCGAGGGCAACGACAACAAGGGCAAGATCGCCGCACTCAAGCACATTGGTGTGGCAGTCAAGCCCGGCCAGGCCGACGTAACGGCACAGGCAACCCAGGTCCTTGACTTCAAGCCGAACGGCATTGTGTTCTCGGCCCAGGGAGCGGACTGCTGGACCCTTGTGAACTCGATGGCCAAGCTCGGCTGGACGGCCGCTAAGATTCCGTTGGTGCTGTCGGGTGCATGCCTCGACCTCGCCAAGATGAAGGAAATTGGGCCGGAAATCACCAAGGGCATCTACTTCGTCGGTGGTGCATCGATCCTCAACCCTGAGTCCCTCGAAGGTCAGCTCAAGGACGAGGCAATCACGTACGCTGCCAAGATGGCGAAGTATGCCGACGGTGGCGCCGAGACTGCTGGCAAGGGCTTTGCCACTGCCGGATTCGCAGTGATGATGCAGGTATGGGAGTACACAACTATTGCCGCTAATGGAGATCCTTCAAAGGTCGACGGTACGGCTATGACCACACTCCTCGGAGCAACCAGCAACGCACATTCATGGGGGTCAACCGGCATGTCCTGCGCCGATGGCGTCAAGAACGCTCCGTACATTGCTGTATGTAACTCAACGGTTACTGCAACGCAGTGGGACGGTGCGGCGCTCAAGACTGTTCGGAAGAACTACACCGGTCTTCCGCTGATCAAGGGTACCGATCTCGACTTCGGTAAGTAGAGCGTCAACCAGACCCCGGTCTGGAGTGACGTGAAACGTGTGGGGCCGGTCGATTTCGACCGGCCCCACACGCCTTTTTGCCGTCTAATTCAACTTTCCTTTCGGTAAGTTACTGAGCGATTAGTTTCATGTGATCTAATGTCTTCTACACGGGTGACGGTCGCGTTGGGACGCGTCCAACACGGTGAGGCAAGCACTAGTTGAACGTTCTGGCGATTTTTGGGGGGCCATGCAGTCTGCACTTGCATATCTGATCATCGGTTTAGGGGCTGGTGCCTTCTACGCCATGCTGGCAACCGGCATTGTCGTTGCCTTTAAAGGTTCAGGAGTCATCCATTTCGGCCAGGGCGCCGTGGCGATGTTTTGTGGATTTCAATACCACTATCTTCGTACCAGGGGTCGCTTGCAGCTCCCGTGGGTCGACTTTTTGCCGACGAAATGGCTCAACGTCCCGGTTACGTTGAACCTCGGCGGAGCCGATAAGCGCCTCGGTTTCCTGGCCGCGTTCGTGCTCACGATGCTTACAGCGCTTCTTATCGGCACTATGTCACATTTCCTGGTGTTCCGCCCGTTGCGAAATGCGGCTCCGCTCGGCAAGGTCATCGGCTCGCTCGGGATCTTGTTGTACCTACAGGGGGTTGCGCTCAAAAACTTTGGTTCCGATAACCCGAACCCGAAATCGGTCTTCCCTAAGGGCGTGTTCGACAACGTCCTGTGGTTAGGAAAGAAGGTTCCGAAGGAAAGCCTCTACTTTGCATTGATGGCTGTGGTCGTTGGGATTTTACTCTGGCTCTTCTTCCAATACACCCGGTTTGGTCTTGCAACTCGCGCCGCGGCCGGAAACGAAAAAGGCGCTGTTCTATTGGGGTACTCGCCCGAGCGCCTCGCGCTGTCGAACTGGCTCTTGTCGGCAGTGCTTGCTGGCATGGGCGGCGTGTTTGTTGGCAGTATCACCGGTGCCTTGAGTCCCGGGAAGTACACGGCACTGATCGTCCCGGCCTTGGGCGCGGCGCTCATCGGACGCTTGTCGTCCATCCCCTGGGCGCTCGTCGGTGGCCTCATCATGGGCGGCCTCGAGTCGTGGACCACGGTCTGGTTGGTGCCGCACACTTGGTTCCCGAAGTTCATCACGTCGAGCGGTGCTAAAGATGCGCTCCCGCTCCTAGTCATCGTGCTCGTACTCGTGTTTCGCGGCAAGTCCCTTCCCGTTCGCGGTGCGGTCGAAGAACGCCGTTTACCGCTGGCCCCGTACCCCAAGCGCGTTTGGCAATGGTCGCTCGTCGGCGTTGTGTTGTCGCTCGTGGTGGCATACGGCCTGCCTGGCGGATTCATTTTCGCCGGCCTCGACAACATTTGGACGTTGGCGATCACTACTGGCCTAATCACCTCGATGATCATGCTCAGCTATGTCGTCCTCACTGGCTACATCGGTCAGATTTCCTTGGCCCAAATGTCCAGTGCTGGCGTCGCTGCCTTCATCACGTCTCGAATGATGGCCGACGGGAAGGCCAGCCCTGTACAGCCCTTTCCCGTCCGTGGTCTCGACTGGACCTGGCCACCGGCGGTCATTGCTGGCATTCTCGCCGCAGTCGTTGTCGGCACCATCGTCGGTATCCCCGCCGTTCGAATTCGTGGCGTGCAGCTCGCTGTTGTCACCATCGCCGCGGCCGTCGTGCTGCAGACCCAGTTCTTCGAGAACGAGAAACTCACCGACCTCAGCGCCGGTTCTAACGCCATTGTGAAGGACCCAACGCTGTTCGGCTGGGACATCGGGGCTCAGGGCAAAGGCGGCCTTACCGATAACCCTAGGTTCACGGTGTTCTGCGGGCTGGTCCTCGTGTTGTTGTGTGCGCTCGTCTCAAACCTGCGTCGAAGTGGCACTGGCCGTCGGTTCCTGGCAGTGCGGGCCAACGAGCGTGCCGCCGCCGCAGCGGGTATCGAAGTGCCCCGCACCAAGCTCCTGGCTTTCGCCCTCTCGTCCGGCGTTGCCGGTGTGGGCGGTGTCATGTTGGGCTTCCAACAGCGGCAAGTCTCATCGGCGGGCTGGGTGTTCTTCGCCTCCTTGGCCGTGCTTGCTTTCTGCTATCTCGGTGGCGTCACCTCAGTGGCTGGTGCCATCCTTGGTGGTGCCATCGGGGCAGGCGGTATAGCTGCGGTCATTGGCAACTATCACAACGAGGGATTCACGCAGTACTTGGCCTTGGTCGGGGGTGTCGGCATGATTCTCACCGCCATTATCCACCCCGAGGGTCAGGCACCGTTCTGGCAACCCCCGGTTCGATATCTCGGCTCATGGCTCACCAGCGGCCCCGCGAACAAGTTCCCGAAGGCTGTCGTGCGGGTGCTGCCCCTCATGATTCCGGGGGCGGCGCTCACCATGTGGGTCGTCGGGGCCAAGGCCACAGAATTCCGCAACTGGCATCTGTTGCTCGCAGCGCTGTACGGCCTGGTAGTTCGAGGAATCATCATGCGTGTCGTCGCCGCACGTAAGGGCGAATCGGTCGACCACGGCCAACCGGCGCCGGTAACCACACCCGCATATGCCACCGAATCAACCTCAACAATGGTGGAGGCCTAACATGGCACTGCTCGAAACACATGGTCTCACCGTCACGTATGGTGGCCTCAACGCCAACGACAACATCGACATCAAGGTTGAAAGCGGCCAACTGGTCGGGCTCATCGGTCCGAACGGCGCTGGCAAGACAACCTTTATCGATGCCATCACCGGCTTTACCGCACCGTCGGCCGGATCCGTGATATTCGACGGTGAGGAGATCAACAAGTACTCCCCCGCCCAACGCGCCGACAAAGGTCTCGTACGAACGTTTCAGTCGCTCGAACTGTTCGAAGACCTCACCGTTTGGGACAACATGCTGGCCATGGCCGAGCGGCCAAAGTGGTGGACGTTCCTCGCCGACCTAGTCATGCCGAACCGACCGTCAGCCGTTGCCGAACAGGCGCAGTGGGCGCTCGACATGTTGGGTCTCGGTGCGTACAAAGACACGTTGCCTACCGACATGTCGCACGGACAGCGCAAACTTGTGAGCGTTGCCCGGGGTCTCGCCGCTCGGCCGAAACTGTTGCTACTCGACGAGCCCGCAGCCGGCCTCGACTCGACTGAGTCGATTCTGCTTGGTGGCCACCTGCGTGACTTCTTGAAACACATGACGGTGTTTCTCATCGACCACGACATGGGCCTTGTGCTCAATGTGTGCGACTACATCTACGTACTCGACTTCGGTCGCATCATCGCCGAAGGAACGCCCGCCGAGATCCGATCCAATCAGGCCGTCATTTCGGCGTACCTGGGTGAAACGGCCGGCGAAATGCAAGCAGCTGAAGGCGAAGCACTTTCCAGGAGGCCAGCGTGAACGCCACACTTACCGAGAACCTGATCGACATCGAGGGTCTCGATGCCGGTTATGGCGGTGTGCCCGTCGTCCGTGGTTTGAATCTGCAGGTTCGCTCGGGTGAGGTGGTGGCTCTGCTTGGCCCTAACGGTGCTGGTAAGACCACCACACTGCTCACCATCTCAGGACTCTTGCGGCCGCTTGGCGGGTCGCTCAAGGTAATGGGCGAGCCGGTGGTCGGCGGCAAGCCGTACCTTGTCGCTCGGCGTGGCCTCGCCCACGTAGCTGAAGACCGGTCGCTGTTCTTCGACCTCACCGTGAACGAGAACCTGCGTCTCGGCCTCACTGGCGACCGCAGCCGGCGGGCCGCAGCAATGGACCGGGCTATGGAGATGTTCCCGGCACTGCAGCCGCTACGCACCCGGCGGGCGGGTCTGCTGTCGGGCGGCGAGCAACAAATGCTTGCGATGGCCCGCGCATTGGCCTCCGAGCCAAAGGTGCTGTTAGTTGACGAAATGAGCATGGGGCTTGCGCCCATCATTGTCGAGCGAATGATGCCTGTGGTGCGCCGTATTGCCAACGAAACCGGTACCGCTGTGCTGATCGTCGAGCAGCATGTGCACATGGCGCTGTCTATCGCTGACCGTGGCTATGTGCTCAATCACGGCAACCTGGTTCTCGAGGGTACTTCCAAGGAACTGTTAGAGCGGCGAGATCTGCTCGAAGCCAGCTACCTCGGTTCATCGCACTAGTCGCGGCGTCGCCGGAACTACCGATACACCAGGTCGCGAACTGCAGCGAACTCGTCAAGGCGCCGAAGTACTGCGTCGGGTTCTTGGTCCCATACGGTCAAGATGGTGTGTTGAACGCCCTCCGCGCCCAAATTCGCCAAACCCGATGGGTCGGCGGTGGCGCCCATAAGCACAAACAGCAACTTGGATGGGTCGCGCCCCTTGGCGATGGCCGCGTCGCGTACCAGAGCCAATCGAGATGAAAGTGACGACCTGGCCGACACCGGCATCCAGCCGTCGGCCCAATCCACCAGATGCTCAATAAGTTTTGGACCCCATCCGCCACCCAAGATGATGGGTGGACCGCCCGGCTGCGTCGGCTTTGGGTACGCCCACGACGGGCTGAGGCTTCGTTCGCGCCCCTCGTACGAGGCGGTGTCGTGCGTCCACAAGGCCCGCATGATGCCCACATAGTCGCGGGTGATCTCGCGCCGGCGACCAAAGTCAATACCATGGGCCTCGGACTGCTCGCGGTTCCAGGCAAACCCGGCACCGAGCATCACCCGGCCACCCGACAGTGAGTCAAGCGTTGCTACCTGCTTCGCCAGCCAGATTGGATCGTGCTGCGGGATCAGCGTCACGGAGGTTCCAAGCACCAGCGTCGAGGTCACCGCTGCCGCCATGGCCAAGCTGATCATCTGATCGTGGAGATGCCAGTAGTAGTCAGGGAGGGCTTCGTTACCGGGCGTGGCACCGGGCCAGGGGCTCAACCGAGAGGCCGGAATGTGGCTGTGCTCGGGTAGCCACAACGAGTGGAACCCACGGGCCTCGACTTCTTGAGCGAGCCGCGCCGGTGGCAACGTGCGATCGGTCGGGAAGGTTGAGATACCGATCTTTGGGACAGACATCAGCCTGAAGGCTCAGCCACTAGTCGATCTTGAACCGGGCCTGCAGCGCCGTGCGTTCCTCGTCGAGTTGCTCAAGGGTAATGACCCCCGAGTCGTACGACTCGTGCAGCTTGGTCAGTGCCGCAGAGATCTGCATAGCGTCGAGCATTCCGGTGGGCTCGTCGGCCTCGGCCTCGTCGGTTGCCCGTTGCTCGCGTCGCACTTGTTTGGCGACTGCCTTGTCTTTCTTGGCCTGTTCCCGCTGGCGTTTACCCCCGGAGGGCCTGCTGCCTGCCATCAGTGAGTGAACCGAATACGTGAGCTGATGGTGAACGACACTGAGATTCTCCTAGATTGGCGCAGTCGTTGAGCCTACCAGACCCGGCCCACCGACCGCCTGCCCCTACGATCTAGAGTAATGAGCAACCATCCGCTCGAGCTGACGTTCGTGAAATCTTCTCCGCGGGTCGATGACCTTCCGCCAGCTACTCGCGAAATCGCCATCGTTGGTAGATCCAACGTGGGCAAATCGTCGCTTATCAACGCTCTGAGCAACCGCATCCGCCTGGCTCATACCAGCAAGACCCCTGGCCGCACGCAGCTACTGAACCTCTTCTCCTTGCCGGGCGGTGCCACCGTGATGGATCTGCCGGGCTACGGCTACGCCAAGGTCCCAGGCCGGGTACGCGGCACGTGGCAGGCCATGATCGAGGGGTATTTGTTGGAGCGCGAGGGGTTACGAATGATCCTTGTGCTCGTCGATGGTGAGATCGGCCCGACTCCGCTGGATGTACAGATGTTGGACTGGTTGCGGTCGTGCGACCTGCCACACACCATCGTGGCCACAAAGACCGACAAGGTTAAGTCATCCCGCCGCCAGCATCGAAAGAAGGAACTGGCCGAAGCGTGCATGCTCGAACCAGGCGACATCGTCTGGGTAAGCGCATCCAAGGGTGTCAATATCGACACGTTGCGCGGCCTCATCTACACGTGGCTGTCATAGTTGCAGCGGATCCCAGAGGAGTAGCACAATGACCGAGCGGCTCTATCACATCGGCTTCGGCACCGATGATCTCCCGGTGCCATCGCCGACCTTCGCATTCTTGTCGGGTGACCCAAACAGGGCCCACGCAATCGCCGCCGCTCATTTCAGCGAGATGCGCGTGCTGTCTGAAAACCGTGGCCTCAACAGCTATGTGGGACGCCTGGCCAACGGGTGTTGGGCACTGTCATGCACGTCGGGAATGGGTGCGCCCTCGACCAGCATTGCTGTCAACGAGTTAGCTCAGCTAGGTGTCACGTCGATCATTCGCGTCGGTACCACCGGGTCGATCCAACCCCACGTGGTGGTTGGCGATGTGGTCATTACGTCGGCGTCACTGTGCAACCAAGGTGCAGCGCTCGACATCGCTCCGGTGGAGTTCCCGGCATCCGCCGACCCGTTCTTGACCGTAGCGCTTGCGCAGTCGGCCAAGGACCTTGGCATCACCGCCCACGTAGGGGTTACGGCATCGACCGACACGTTCTTCGAAGGTCAAGAGCGCAGCGAGACGTCTGCCAACCCGCGACTGCTGAGGCGCTTACAGGGAATGACCGACGAGTATCAGGCGCTCGGCATCCTCAACTACGAGATGGAGTCGGGCACTCTTCTCAAGATGGGCCTGGTGTACAAGATCGCTGTGGGATGCGTCTGCGCGGTCGTCGCTCAACGCACAGTCTCGGAGTCGGTGCGAATGGACCTGAAAGTGCAGGCCATCGAACGGGCAATCGCCACGGCTGTAGCCGCCGCCAATACCTGGACCCGCTTGATCGACTAGAATATTGGTCTATGACGACGATCGGACTATCTGAAGTAAAGGCTCGCCTGTCGCAGATTGCCGACGAGGTTGACCGTACGCACGAACGAGTTCATGTCACCCGCAATGGTCGAGAATTTGTTGTCCTTATGGCTGCACAAGACCTGGCTTCAATGGAGGCGACCATTGAGCTGCTCTCGGATCCCGACGCTATCGAACGAATTCGTGCCGCCGATGAAGACATTGCTGCTGGGACATTGATCTCACAACTTGACATGGCCGAGTTGATGACCAAGCGGCGTGCAGCCTCGCAGCTCCCCCCAAACCGGTAGACGGCGGGTGTACCAGATCGCTCTAGCGCGCAGCGCCCGACGCGCGCTGGAAATCGATCTTCCCGAATCAGTGGCCGTTGCAGCGTGGGAATTCATTACCGGACCACTCGCCGAATCTCCCCGCGTCGCCGGAGCGCCGTTGCGTGCGCCCTTTCTCGGGTTGTGGCGGGCGCGCCGTGGCGAGTACCGAATCCGCTATCGAATTGATGAGGAGCAGTTGACAGTGGTCGTGGTCGACATAGACCACCGTAGCGATGTCTACCGGTCGTAGAACGGCGCGGTGACGACCAATTCGGCCACAGCATCAGGGGCATCCCATTCAACCAGGTGGCCGGCACCCGACACCACATGCGTGCCGACAACATTGGGAAGCGCGTTGGCAAAGCGTTCGAGGTACGACACCGGAATGACCCGGTCGTCGCTCCCCCACACCAGGGTCACCGGGCACGTCACCCGGTGGAGCCGAGTAGACAAGCCGAACTCGGGGATGGGCCAGATGAGCGAGGCAAACGACGTACGACTGCTGTAGCGCGCCACGTTGTCCTCGATGAGATCGACGGCTGCTCGGTCCGGCTGATCGTCGAAGAATTGCGAGGTTGCCATGGCGTCGGCGGTGAGAATGGACCGCTGGCCCGACAGGGTGCGAGCGAACGGGTCGGCAGTCGGATCGCCCGGGTCCCACAGACCAAACGGGGCGATAAGGACCAATGAAGCGAAGGCTTCGGGACGTACTGCAGCGAGTTCCAATGCCAACATTGCCCCAACCGACGACGCTACGACCGGGCAACCTGCCAACCCGGCCACATCGAGCGTTTCGCTTGTGACCACCACCCAGTCGTACAACGATCGGATGTCGGGGCACGGCGCGGATCCGGTGAAACCGGGAAGGCTTGGTGCAACGACCCGGCGGTCGTGGGCTGCAAGGCTGGTGAGAAACGGGTGAACACCGGGGTTGCCGACGCCCCCGTGCAGGTATCCAACGACCGAGCCATCGCCGACAGCGTCGACAACGATGTCGGCATCCCGAAACGGTAGCGAGTAGCGAGAGGTCACCGCGCGACCGGACGATGGCGTTCGTGGTCAGCAAGAGGCTTGGGCCACCAGTGGTCTTCCCACCTGTCGTCGAAGAGGTGCTTCACCTGGGGAAGTACCTTGCTGCCCATGAGCTCGGTGTTGTGCATGGCCAGATCCCGGTCCATATTTCCGAACTGGCACAGCGCCAAAATGTGGCCGACATTAAGTCGCGTGGCCATCTCGACCATCTTTTCGGCCACCTGATCGGGGTCGCCCAGAATCACGTAGCCCTGCTCGACCATGTCGTCGAACGACATCGTCGACTTGCCGCCGAGTCCTGCAGGTGCCGCTCTACGCTGGGTGGCTTCGCGTGCTGCGCGCTCGATCATTCCTTCCACGCCAGAACGAACAGTGGCCGGGGTCTTGTACCCGGGAGGGTCGGCGAAACCGGCGTACACATGTAGGCAGCGATTGAAGAAATACTCGGCTGGTTCCTTGTACAGGCGCCGTGCTTCGGCTTCGGTGTCGGCCACCCCGAAGAACTGGGCAAAACCGGCCTGGTACGGATTTGGCTCCTTGCCGGCGGCGCGTACGCGATCCCAGAACCCCCGCATTGTCTTGAGGCCGGCCTTGTATCCAAAATACGACAGGTACAAATAGACGTGCCCTTCCTGCGCACACCACTCCCACGTGTCGACCGACCCGCCGCCAGGAATCCAGACGGGCGGGCGAGGTTGCTGCACCGGACGGGGCCAGCAGTTGACGTACCGCAACTTGTTGTAGTGACCGTTGAAGCTGAAAACCTCGGGCTCGGTCCACGCCTTCAAAATGAGCTCGACACCCTCGTGGTACCGCTCGCGCAACGTCAGCGGATTCTGCCCATACGCAAACAACGTGTCCATGGGCGTACCCACCGGGAAACCGGCGATCATGCGTCCGCCGGTGATGCAGTCGAGCATCGCCAATTCCTCAGCGACACGCAATGGCGGGTTGTAGAGCGCCACCGAGTCCCCAAGCACAACAATGGCCACATCGGGACACGTGCGGGCCAACGTCGACGCGATGATGTTGGGACTTGGCATTAGACCGTACGCGTTCGAGTGGTGCTCGTTGACTCCGACACCATCGAAACCAACGGTCGCCGCGAACTCCAACTCATCGATGTAGTCGTTGTACATGTGATGAGCGACCTTCGGATCGAACAGTTTCGGGTCAATATCGACCCACACCGAACGATGATCGTCGGTGAACGAATCGGGCAATTCCGGATACGGCATGAGGTGGAACCACAGGGTCTTCATGCGCTCTCCATGATTCGGTCGCCGGACCCGGCTCGGAACAGTTCGGCAGCGATGGGCATTGCCTTGTCGATGGGTAATTGCATGGTCCATTCGTGGACGCAGACTCGATGCGAGATTCGCCAGTCGCCGGATCGTTGCTCGTACTGATCGATGT
Organism: Actinomycetes bacterium; assembly: GCA_031415695.1. Classification (GTDB taxonomy): domain Bacteria; phylum Actinomycetota; class Acidimicrobiia; order Acidimicrobiales; family Ilumatobacteraceae; genus JANOSH01. Next base: position 242,548 of record JANOSH010000047.1, on the reverse strand, counting down.
AACGACCCCACCACACGTCGACCGTTTGCACCCCGTCGGGGTCGGCGCGCAGATGGTACGCCACCGTGTAGATCTCGCCGGACGCAGTGAGACCATCGTCGGCCACGTCGATGGAATGGTTGGTGGTGGAGTGCATGGTGGCCTGGTAGCGGCGAAGCGATCGCGTGGCGTACTCGGCGAAATCCCATGCGTTGCCTTTGAACGAACCATGTTCGTCCCAAGCATCGGGGTGATACGCCGACTTCACCATGACGGGGTCGCATCGGTCGATGCCCCGGCAGTACCGCCGATTGGCGTCGGCTATTGCATCCTTGGCCACCAGCAGGTCGATTCGGTCCACGCGGATTCCACCTTCCCATCGGATTTGCACGAACGCTAGCCCGACCGTAGACGCAGGGTCGGCTCGGGCGGGCCAGTACGTTGGAAGGGATGGAATTGTCCTCGGAGGCTTGCGTCTCGCTCGACCAGTACGTTGCGGCATTTGCTGTCGAACACCGGTTACCCAGCTTGATACTTGGCGTGAGCCACGACGGAGCGGTCGTTAACGTGGCAACCGCGTGCGCAGACGGCCATGCGGCACCATCGATCGACACTGCCTACCGCATTGCGTCGATGACCAAGAGCTTCACGGCCGCCGCCATTTTGAAGCTGCGAGATAGCGGGGCGCTCCGACTCGACGACGCAATTGTTGACTTGGCGCCCGAACTCGCTGCCGTTCAACCGCCTACCGACGACGCTGCTCGGCTGACGGTGCGACACCTGCTGTCCATGAGCGGTGGCATGGCCAGCGATGATCCGTGGGGAGACCGCTATCTCGATGCCGACGACACCACGATGGATCGCCTGATTGCCGACGGCGCCCGCTTCGCAACGTCACCCGGGACGCGGTTCGTGTACTCGAATTATGGCTACGCCATGCTCGGTCGCATCATCGCCAAGGTCTCGGGCATGCCCTACCAGCGATTCATCACCCAAGAGCTACTGACACCGCTCAACCTCGTGCACACGACATGGACGCAGCCAGACAATGCTGCAACGGCGTACCGACATTGGGCCGATGATTACCGCCTAGAACCCGTGCTCGCCGATGGTGGATTCGCAGCTATGGCCGGGCTCTGGAGCACTGTCGGCGACTTGTCCGCATGGTGTGGGTGGCTGAGTGCTGCGTTTCCAGCCCGTAGCGGAAATGACAACGACATTTTGTTGCGATCGAGCCGACGAGAGATGCAACAGGTAACAACCGTATGGAAACCGATCGTCGAGTCCGACGAGGCCGGACCCCGCGTGCGCGCCGGGGGTTACGGTTTCGGACTCAACGTCGGATACGACACACGCCTCGGGGACTATGCCGAGCACAGTGGCGGACTGCCTGGTTTCGGGTCGAACATGCGGTGGTTGCCCGCTCGTCAAACGGCGGTAGTCGCCCTGTCTAACGTCACCTACGCACGAGTGCGACTGGCAACGTTGGGCGCGCTCGACTTGTTGCTGGCATGCGATGCGTTCCCCAGACCATGGCGACCACCGGGGTCCGAACTCGACGATGCCGTCGCATCACTTCTGTCGCTGCTGAACGATTGGAGCGACGCAGAGGCCCATCGGGTCTTCAGTTTCAACGTCGAACTCGACGACGACTTCGTTACCCGCGCCGACGCGGCCGCCCGAGTACGCAACGAGCATGGCCGACTGTCGCTGCAGTCGGTCGACGTGGTCAATAGCGCAGAAGCCGACGCAAAGGTAGTTGCCGCCGACGGTAGCGAATTCACCCTGGCAGTGATGCTGAGTCCCGAGTCCCGAGTCACGATTCAGTGGTACGAGTTGACCCCGGTAGTGACCTAATCCGACGCGAGCCGCCCGTTGCATCTACATTTGAAAAGATGACAGACACACTTGTGAGCGAGACTGAGACAACGGACCTCGATGCATTCCGTACCCGCGTGCGTGCCTTTCTTACCGAACATGCCACCGGCCTCAAAATTGAAGGTGCCGATCCCCGCAGCGATCAATCAGTCGCAGGTGCTCGGGCATTCCAAAAGAAGCTGGCAGCGGCGGGCCTGGCTGGGCTCACCTTCCCTAAAGAGTATGGCGGACAGGGACTCAGCCGGCAGTACGACCGGGTCTATCGCGAGGAGTACGGCAGCTTTCCCGACATGGCGGGTCAGCTCACCATCAGCCATGGAATGTGCCTGCCAGTACTGACCGAGTTCGGTAGCGACGAGCAAAAGGCCAAGTTCCTCCCTCGAAACATCACCGGCGAAGACCTATGGTGCCAAATGTTCTCGGAGCCCGGTGCCGGCTCCGATGTAGCCAGTTTGCAAACCCGGGCTGTGCGCGACGGCGACGAGTGGATCGTGAACGGACAGAAGGTTTGGACAACACTCGCCCACCAAAGTGAGTACGGCATTCTTATCGCCCGTACCGACCCCGATCAGCCGAAGCACCGCGGCATCTCGATGTTTATTGTCGACATGAAAGCCCCTGGTGTCGAGGTTCGTCCCATCCATCAAATCGATGGCGGCAAGCACTTCAACGAGGTCTTCTTCAACGATCTTCGTATCCCGGCCGACTGGCAGGTTGGACCCCTGAATGAAGGCTGGCGGTTGGCAACAGCCATGCTCATGTACGAGCGCGTTGCCATTGGTACGGGCTCGTCAAGCGGGGTCAGCCACCTGTGGACCGACCGGCTGATCGAGGTAGCCCGTAAGCAGGGCAGGCTATCCGATCCGATTGTCCGCCAAGACCTCATGAAGGTGTACTGCGAAGAAACCGCAAAGAGCCTGGTCTCGATGCGAACACGGGCCGAAATGAAAGCGGGCAAGGCTCCAGGGCCCGGTGGTTCGCTTGGCAAACTGCATGGCGCCATCATCGCCCGCAAAATCCGCGAGTTCGGCCTTGCGCTACAGGGCCCAAGTTCAGTGGCGTGGGACGCCGACCAGGCCGCTGGCGGTAACTGGTCACGCACTATGCTCACGACGTTTTCTGCCAACATCGCCGGCGGGACCGACGAGATTCAACGCAATATCATTGGCGACCGCGTTCTTGGGCTTCCTCGCGAACCAGCCGTCGACACTCATCTCCCGTTCCGCGAACTGCGGGTCGGCACTCAGAAGGACTGATCAATATTGGGAACACTTGACGGGCGAGTAGCCATCATCACCGGAGCGGGCCGCGGTATTGGCCGCGAGCACGCACTTGCGTTAGCGGCCGAAGGCGCCAAGATCGTCGTTAACGACCTGGGCGGATCCACCGATGGCCAAGGATCCGACGCAGGGCCTGCGGCCGAGGTCGTTGCCGAGATCCAAGCCATGGGAGGCGAGGCCATTGCCAACAATGCCAACGTCACGGATTGGGAGGGCGTGCAGGGCATGATTAACCAGGCCGTCGAGACGTTCGGCGACCTGCATATCTTGGTGAACAACGCTGGAATTCTTCGCGACCGCGTGGTGGTCAACATGACCGAGGCGGAATGGGATTCGGTTATCGCGGTTCACATGAAAGGTCACTTCGTGCCAACTCGCTGGGCCGCGGCGTACTGGCGTGAGCGTGTCAAGGAAGGCCACACCGTCAACGCCGCCATCATCAACACGGCGTCAGGTGCCATGCTCGGCAACCCCGGTCAATACAACTACTCGGGGGCTAAGGCCGCCATTGCCGCTATGACCCTGGTTGCCGCACAAGAACTGAGCCGCTATGGCGTGCGCGTCAACTGCTTGGCACCCGTCGCCCGAACCCGAATGACGCTGGCAACACCAGGGCTCGGCGACCTCGTTGCCGCCCCCGACGACCCGTCCGAGTTTGACCTATACGACCCGGCCAACATCTCGCCTCTAGTCGCATACCTCGCCGCAGCCGATTGCCCGTTCACCGGTGGCGTGTTCCATGTCGGTGGGAACGAAGTTGGCCTCTACGGCGGCTGGTCGCTGACAGAGGATCGGATTCTGGCGGCCGATGGTCGTTGGTCAGTTGCCGACCTTCACGAGAAGGCACCGGCGCTCTTGGAAGGCCGCAATCCGATGGCATCGATCACCACATCGCTCGGTGATACGTTCCGGGGCTTCGGTAAGCGAACACCAAAGTAAGGCTCGCACTACAACCAAGCGTTAACCAGGAGGCTGCAATGACCACTTACTCGAAGATTCTTCTCGACGAAAAGGACATGCCCACACAGTGGTACAACATTGTCCCCGATCTACCCGAGCCGCCACCTCCGGCGTTGCATCCCGGCACACTTCAGCCCGCCGGACCCGAAGACTTCGCACCGTTGTTCCCAATGGCAATCATCGAACAAGAGGTGAGCCAACAACGATACATCGATATTCCCGGACCGGTACTCGATGTGTATCGACTCTGGCGACCCAGCCCCCTGTTTCGGGCTCGTCGACTCGAGCAACTGCTCGATACCCCTGCCCGTATCTACTACAAGTACGAGGGCGTGAGCCCGGCCGGGTCTCACAAGCCGAACACTGCCGTACCCCAGGCGTATTACAACGCCCAAGAGGGCATCACGAAGCTCACAACCGAGACGGGCGCGGGCCAGTGGGGTACCGCGTTGGCGTTCGCAACAGCGCAGTTCGGCCTCGAGTGCGAAGTGTGGCAGGTTGCTGCCTCGTATCGCGCCAAGCCGTACCGCAAGATCATGATGGAGATTTGGGGGGCGACGGTTCATTCGAGTCCATCACCGCTTACCGACTTCGGACGCTCGTTACTTGCTCAGGACCCCAATCACCCCGGAAGCCTCGGAATAGCAATTTCCGAGGCCGTTGCGATGGCCGTGGCCGACCCCAAAACTCGCTACGCGCTCGGCAGTGTGCTGAATCATGTGCTGATGCATCAGACCATCATCGGCGAGGAGGCGTTGCTGCAGTTGGCCAAGGTTGGCGAAACGCCCGATGTGCTTGTTGGTTGCACCGGCGGCGGTTCGAATTTTGGCGGACTATCGTTCCCGTTCTTGCGCGAGAAGATGGCAGGGCGAATGAACCCGACCATTCGCTGTGTTGAGCCAGCCGCATGCCCAAGCCTCACCAAAGGCCAGTATCGCTACGACTTTGGCGACACTGCCGGTATGACCCCGCTCATGAAGATGCACACACTGGGACACGGCTTCATCCCCGACTCCATTCACGCCGGGGGCTTGCGATACCACGGCATGGCTCCGCTGGTGTCGCATCTGTATGAACTCGGGCTTATTGAGGCTGTTGCAATTCCGCAGCTCGAATGCTTCGACGCCGCCATCAAGTTTGCTCGCACCGAAGGTATTGTCCCCGCCCCAGAACCAACCCATGCCATCGCCGCAGCTATTCGTGAGGCGTTGGCGTGCAAGGAATCGGGCGAGCCAAAGGTGATTCTCACCGCTCTTTGCGGCCACGGCCACCTCGACCTCGCAGCCTACGAGTCGTATATGGCGGGCACCATGGTCGATCTCGACCTTCCCCAGTCCGAGATTGATGCTGCAATGGCCAACGTACCCTCGTTCTGACCTAGGAAGTTGCCCGCATACTGTATGTGCCCATACAGTATGCGGCATCATGCCGGCTACCACACATGAGCTTGATGCGCCGCCGTGGCGTCGAGTCGAATCGACGCTTATGGCAACAGCACGCACAATGCGCGAAGCGTTTGATGCCCGATTTGCGCCAACGGGTCTCAACCTGACCCAGGCCAGTGTTCTGGCGTACGTTCACGAGTTTGGCCCCATTACCCAGACCCGAATCGCCGATCATCTTCACCTCGGTCGGGCGGTGATCGGCTCGGTCATCGACCGACTCGAAGAACGAAGCTTGGTGAGTCGTCAGCCCGATGCGGTCGACCGGCGGGTGTGGCTCGTGGCCGTTACACCAGGCGGTTCCGCGCTCGCCGATCAGGTCTCGCGCATCGACGAAGTGCTTCGCGCCGAACTTCGCCACGGCATCAGTCGCGACGATCGACAAGCATTGGCGGCGGTGCTTACACGGCTGCAGGCAAATCTTCTTCAAGCAATGCAACAACCCTCTACGGAACAACTGGAGACACCATGACAGACGCAGTAATTGTCGATGCCGTCCGCACGCCTGGCGGCAAACGCAACGGAGTATTGAAGGACTGGCACGCAGCGTCGCTTGCGGGCCATGTGCTCAATGCGTTAGCCGAGCGCAACAACCTGGACCCTGCCCTAATCGACGACGTCATCATGGGCTGCGTAATGCAAGTTGGCGAACAGTCCCTTAACACCGGCCGAAACGCCGTCCTGGCCGCAGGCTGGCCCGAGTCCGTGCCGTCCACCACCGTCGACCGCCAGTGCGGGTCAAGCCAGCAGGCCATGCACTTTGCAGCCCAAGGCGTCATGGCCGGTGCCTACGACATTGTCGTCGCCGCCGGCGTCGAGGTCATGACCCGCACACCCATGGGCGCATCGGTGGTCAATGGAACCATGGGCATGCCGTTCCCTCCCGAGATGATGGAGCGTTACAGCGCCACTGGGCTTCCGCCCCAAGGCATCGGTGCCGACATGATCGCCACCGAGTACGGAATCACCCGAGAAGACCTCGACGCGTTCGGAGCGCTTAGCCAGCAGCGCGCCGTCGTTGCACGTGCGCAAGGTCGTTTCGACAACGAGATCGTGCCTGTCCCTGTTGACCGTGGCGATGGCGTCGTCGTGATGCACACCTCCGATGAGGGTATTCGTGAAGGCACGACGGCCGAGGGCTTGGCCAAGTTGAAGCCAGCTTTCGATCCCGAGGGAAAGATCACCGCTGGTAACTCGTCGCAGATCTGTGACGGAGCGTCGGCAGTTCTCATCATGAGCGCCGAGAAGGCTGCCGAGTTGGGCTTGCGTGCACGTGCCCGCTTCCACTCATTCGCGGTCGTTGGAACCGACCCGGTGACGATGTTAAAGGGGCCGATTCCGGCCACCAAAAAGATTCTCGAAAAGTCGGGCCTGAGCATCGACGACATCGACGTGTTCGAAATCAACGAAGCATTCGCCTCGGTTGTACTGGCCTGGCAGGCCGAGACCGGCGCCGACATGACCAAGGTAAACGTCAACGGCGGAGCCATCGCGCTCGGCCATCCGCTCGGCGGATCTGGCACCAAGCTCATGGCCACCTTGCTCAACGAGCTCGAGCGCGTGGGCGGTCGCTACGGCATGCAAGTCATGTGCGAAGGCGGCGGGCTCGCCAACGCAACCATCATCGAAAGGATCCCCCAGTAATGCCACGTATGAACCTTCAGGGTGCCTCGGCGATCGTCACAGGCGGCGCGTCGGGTATCGGTGAGGCCTCGGCCCGCCAACTCGCCGCTCTTGGTGCTCGCGTCGTTATCGCCGACCTTAACGAGACCACCGGCACGGCTGTCGCCAGCGACATTGGTGGCCTGTTCGTGAAATGCGACGTGTCCTCGGAAGCCGACGGGCAAGCAGCCGTTGCCGCCGCTTCGGAAATGGGACCGCTGCGAGCATTGGTCAACTCGGCCGGCCTCGGCCGTGCTGGGCGTACCATCGATCGCAACAACGTTCCCATGGCGCTCAGTGATTTTGAGTTTGTTATCAAGATCAACTTACTCGGCTCGTTCAACATGCTGCGACTGTCAGCGGCAGCTATGGCTCAGACCGAAGCACTCGACGCCGATGGTGCCCGCGGTGCAATTGTCAACATGGCGTCCGTCGCTGCATTCGACGGTCAAATCGGTCAGGCGTCCTATTCGGCGTCGAAGGGCGCGATTGTCGGTATGACCTTGCCAATTGCCCGCGACCTCGCGGCGGTTGGCATTCGCGTCAACACCATCGCTCCTGGCCTCATCGACACGCCGATTTACGGTCAAGGCGAGGCATCCGAGCAGTTCAAGGCGCACCTTGGGCAGTCGGTGCTATTCCCAAAACGCCTCGGCTACGGCGAAGAACTGGCATTCATGGTGATCGAGTTGATTACCAATCCGTACATGAACGCCGAGGTCATCCGCGTGGATGGCGGCATCCGGATGCCGCCCAAATAGCTAGCTATCTCGGTGAAGTAACACTGGCCAGCGTGGCGAGGAACCGGTCGTTCTCGGCTGGTGTACCAATAGTCACCCGGATCCCTTCATTGCTGAAGGGCCGGGTGACGACGCCACGACGTTCCATCGCCAGATAGATGGCATCGGTATCGGCGAGCAAGGGCAAATACACGAAGTTGGCTTGAGCCGCGGGCAGGTTCCAGCCGGCTACTACGAGTTCACCGACCACACGGTCTCGTTCCCGCAGTATGGCGCTTACCCCGGCGCGCACTTCGTCGATGGAGTCGATAGCAGCCAATGCAGCTGCCTGAGCGAGAGCGTTGACCGCAAACGGGAACAGGGTTTTGTCGACGGCGGTGACGATGTCGGGGTGAGCCATGGCGTATCCAACCCGTAGGCCAGCGAGACCATGTGCCTTGGAGAATGTACGCAACACCACGACATTCGGATGGTTCGGCAGTAGCCGATGAACCGGGTCGCCCGAATCTGGGTTGGCAAACTCGCGGTACGCCTCATCGAGGACGACAACAACGTCGTTGGGAATGCGGTTGAGCAGCACCTCGACCTCGCCGAGACGCACGGCGGTGCCCGTTGGATTGTTGGGCGTGGCGAGGAGGATCAGCTTGGTCCTATTGGTAACAGCCGCTGCAACGGCGTCGAGGTCGAATTCGTGATTGACCAACGGCGTGGTCACTGCGGTGGCACCCACGAGCTGGGTGTACACCGGGTACACCTCGAACGAGCGCCAGGGATACACAACCTCGTCGCCGCGTTCGGCGTAGGTGAGAAAAAGTTGCTGCAAAAGCCCAACCGAGCCGCAACCTACCGTTACCTGTTCAGGTGCCGTGCCCGTCCAGTGAGCGATGGATTCTCGTAACGCGCTGGCTCGATGATCAGCGTACCGATTGAGCCCCGCGGCAGCCTGGACGATGGCAGCTTGAACCGCAGGAATGGGCGGCATCGGGTTTTCGTTCGAGGCCAACTTGATGGCATCGGTAATGCCATGTTCTTTCTCGGCCTGCGTGGTGCTCTTGCCAGGGCGGTAAGCCGGTAGAGCATCGATAGCAGAACGAGGACGATGATTCATGGCCCTACGGTAGCGCCCCCAAATGAACACGTTCTCGCCCGACTACGGGGTCGCTTTTCGATACTGCAGTCGGGCGAGATGGTGTTCGGTGGGGAGGCTGGGGGTGGGGAGGTGGTCTTCTACGTGAGAGAATGTCGGCAACATGACCGAAGTATCAGAACAAACAACCGACGACGTAGAGATAAACGGCTTCGCCGAACTCGGATTGCGTCCCGAAGTGCTCGCCGCCCTCAACACCTTGGGCTACGAGGAACCGACGCCAATTCAGCGCGAGGCGATTCCACACATCATCGAAGGCCGAGACCTTCTTGGTCAGGCTGCGACCGGAACCGGCAAGACTGCAGCGTTCGCGCTTCCGCTCCTACAAGGCATTGAACGAAACCGCCGCGATGGCGACCCCATGGCGCTGGTGTTGGTGCCAACGCGTGAGCTTGCAATGCAGGTGTCCGAGGCCATCCACAAGTACGGCCGCCAACTCGATGCCCGTGTGCTACCCATCTATGGCGGCCAGCCAATTGGCCGACAGCTGCAAGCACTGAACTCGGGTGTCGATGTTGTGGTCGCCACCCCGGGCCGAGCACTCGACCACATCAATCGAGGCACGCTGCGTCTTGGCGATGTTCGGATCGTCGTGCTCGACGAGGCCGACGAAATGCTCGATATGGGCTTCGCCGACGAGCTCGAGGGCATCCTGGCCGCCACACCCAAACACCGCCAGACACTGTTGTTTTCGGCAACAATGCCGTCTCGCATCAACTCGATTGCGAAGCGGCACCTCAACAAGCCCATCAACATCCTGATTGAGCGACCCATGGCCGAACGCGGCGATGCTCCTCAGGTTCGCCAGAGCGCTTACATGATTCCCCGATCCGCAAAAGCTGCAGCACTCGGTCGAGTGCTCGACCTTGAGCAGCCAGCGGCGGCTCTTGTGTTCTGTCGAACTCGACTCGAGGTCGACCAGCTCACAGAGACGTTGAAGGGCCGGGGCTACCGTGCCGAAGCACTCCATGGTGGCATGAGCCAGGAACAGCGTGACCGGGTCATGACCCGGCTGCGTAAGCGCACTGCCGACCTGCTCATCGCCACCGATGTTGCTGCCCGCGGGCTCGATATCGAGCAACTCACCCACGTCATCAACTTCGACGTACCGTCTGCACCCGAGTCGTACGTGCACCGAATCGGCCGCGTCGGCCGAGCCGGACGTGAAGGCGTTGCCATCACGCTTGCCGAACCACGCGAGCACCGCCTCCTCAAGAACATCGAACGGGTTACTAAGCAGCGCATTGTTATGGAGAAGGTGCCTACGGTTGCCGAGCTACGTAACCGGCGCATGGATGTCACCATCGCCACGCTGCGAGAGAGCCTGCTCGAAGACAAGTCCGAGCATTTCCGCGTGGTGGTCGAAACGCTGACCGACGAGTTCGACCTCATGGAGGTTGCACTGGCCGCCGTGAAACTTGCCCACGAGGCCAGTGGCGCTCCGGCCGACGAGGAAGAGATTCCCGATATGACACCGCGTGAGTCGAGCTCAAGTGGCCCAGGTGCTGGCGGTGGGGGTAACCCCTGGCCGCGCAAGGAATCGTCCTATGGCGACAAGCGGGGTCGACCCGAACAGCGTGGGCCCGATGGCGGTCAGCGGAGTGCGTCAGGGCCAAAGGGTCGTGGGGCCACCAGCGGCATGGCTCGTATCTTTATTGGTGCCGGCCGTATTGCGGGCATCCGTCCGCAAGATCTGGTGGGCGCAATCGCCAACGAGTCAAGGCTTAGCGGTCGAGATATCGGTGCAATCCAAATCGGTGACCGTTTCTCGCTCGTCGAAGTTCCCGAGGCGTCGGTCGACCACGTCATCGCAGCAATGAAGGGCACGACGCTGAAAGGCACCAAAGCCACAATCCGACGCGACCGCGACTCGGCCTGACTGGCTGAAGACCCATCTACAATCAGCCTCCGTGCACAACGTCGTTCATCCCATACAACGAGGCGTTCGAATAGCGAGCGGCCACACCGCGCTCATCTGTGGCGACCAGCACCTCACCTACGAACAGTTCGGGTTACGACTCGAACGCCTGCACACTGTCCTTGTCGACCTTGATACTCGGCCTGGTGACCGCGTGGCCGTTCTAGCGGCCAATTCTATAGCTTTTGTCGAATTGTACTGCGGAATTTCCGCCACTGGCCGGGTACAGGTCCCCCTCAACTTTCGATGGGCTCAACTGGAACTCGCCTACGCGCTACAGGACAGCGGCGCTCGCGTGCTGTTCATCGACCGTGACCCGGGTGCGTTGGCCGCACTTGTGGACCGCGTCGTACGAATCGATCTTGGCGAGTATGACCAGCTTCTCGATGGCGCAACCCCGACGTCATTAGACGAGTCGTCACTAGCCGAGGACGACCTTGCTGGCCTCTTTTACACCGGAGGAACAACCGGCGCGAGCAAGGGAGTGATGCTCACCCACCGCAACCTGGTGGCGAATGCCTTCCATCTTCAGATGGCAGCTCCTATGGTGTCCGACGATGTGTATCTGGTGATGGCTCCCCTGTTTCATGCCGCCGGTTCGGCAGCGTTACTTCAGTCGATCTTCGTTGGTGCGACATTGGTCATTGTGCCGACGTTCGATCCGGGCATGGTGCTCGACCTCATCGAACGACACCACGTCACCGCAACCCTTGGTGTACCCACGATGGTGGCCGCCACCGTCGAGGAACAGCTGTTGCGTCCCCGCAATGTGGCGACGCTACACACCTACGCTCATGGCGGTTCGCCGATCGCGCTTGAAGTCGTGCGTCGGGGCGCACTTGCATTTCCGGCCACGGAGTTCGTGCATCTGTATGGCGCAACCGAGACAGCTCCGCTCGTCACATCACTTCGACACGAACAGACGTTGTTGGGTACGCCGCGAGAGAAGTCGGCTGGGCAACCGGTGATCGGTGTCGATATCGTTATTCGTGACATCGACGGCCGGACTGTGCTCGACGGTACCCCCGGCGAAGTAACAATTCGCGGCAATAACGTAATGCGGGGCTACTGGAACAAGCCGGACCAAACGAGTGCAGCGCTGAGAGACGGATGGTACTGGTCGGGTGACATCGGCCGGATCGACGCCGACGGCTACCTGTACCTGCTCGATCGGTCCAAGGATATGATCATCACGGGTGGCGAGAATGTGTACTGCACCGAGGTGGAAGACGCGCTGTACACCCATCCGGCGGTCCTTGAGGCAACCGTTTTCGGGGTCCCCGATGAACGGTGGGGCGAAGCCGTTCATGCCGTAGTTGTCATCCGTTCGCCGGTTACCGCCGACGACCTTATCGCCCATTGCCGATCGCTCATTGCGGGGTACAAGGTGCCTCGTTCCATCAGCTTCCAGACTGAACCACTGCCAAAATCGGGGCCAGGCAAGGTTCTGAAGCGAGAGCTACGAGACCCGTTCTGGGCGTCACAGGACAAATCGATCATGTAAGGCCTGCTAATCATGCCCATGAGCGATTGGAGTACGGACTCGGCCAATTGCTATCAGTGCCAGGACTGCTACCCCTACGATATAGATCCGGTAGGGGTCTACTAGCCAGTTCAATGTCGATGAACTGGCCGATATGAGCACTCCACCGCCAAGCAGTCCAAGTTGTAGCGATGTCGAAGCGACAATGTCGAGCATGGTAAAAGCACTCACTGATGTTGTGTCGTTTGTAGATCGGTGAAAGAGCTCAAGCAGGACAATTCGTACGCCGGTAGTCGCACCCGAGGCGATGGCGACTACAACGAGTAAACATACTTTCGTGGCCCGACTGTCGAGGGGCGAGGCAAACGTCGAAAGGACGACGGCGCACGCAACGAGGACCCCACCCATGACCCAAGCCCGATGAGCGACCGGCTCGGCAGTGGGGCGCCACAAGAACGAGACTGCGAGGGATCCAACGAGCTGAAACGCTCCGACGACACCGAGGTTTGCGGTCGGCCAGAGGTTTGATCGGACGTAGACAAGGACTAACGGCCAGGACGCGAACCCTATGGCGCCGAAGGCCACAAGGATTCGACGGAGATCAGCTGGGATACGCCGCTTGACTGCCGCTCCCCCAGTAACTACGTCGCGCGGCGGGGGTGCTGGTTCGATGGTGTGTTTTGGTCGAAGTCCATAGGCCGCCCACGGTGCCAGCGTCGCGACACCAATGAGGAAGACGACGCGCCCGGTAGGCGAGAGCGCCGAAAATATCACGAGGGCCACTACAGCGATGACTACTCCTGCTGACCGGATCTGGGTATTGAGCCGCTGGCGGTCGACCGAGACCAGTGAGTGAGACAGCAATGGCTGCCACGAGGTTGCAAAGAGAACCGACACGGCAACCTCTGCCATCACCGTGACACCGAGCGCCACCGAGGCGAATGCCCCGCCGCGACCACGATGCACCGCTATGGCCAACCACAGCACCAGGGCCGATGACACCGCTAGAAAGAGTTGCAAGTTGTGTCGCGCCCGGGACAGCGGTATTCTCGCCGCCAAGAACTGGACCGGGAGGGACAGCACCCCGAGGCCGAACGCAAACCCGATCGCTGTTGGGCTGAGGCCAAGGTTCTCGATGGCGACGATTTGAAAGATTGCTCCGCCGTCTATTCCCAGCGTCGAAAAGAGCACCGGTGATAACAGGGTCACCGGCACGAATCGGCGCATCGTACCGGCCGGTGTTAGATCGGCAGCGGAGTTGCCGAGTGAGTGGTTGCGACCGTTCGCTCGGCAACCATCTTCTGCGTTTCGAAGAACAGCGCTGGCCCCATACGCATCCATTGTGGCAGGCGGGTGGACGAATGCGTGGTATGCCGAGTGACTTCCTTGACGATCGCTCCACGCTGGGTCGCCTTCCCGTCGAATTCAGCTCCGAACGCGTCGGCCGCTTGCTGGACCTTTCCGATCAGCGGAATCACCATCCGAACCGAGCCTTCAGTGCGCTCGACATTGTCCGTGGGCATTCGAAGGGCGGCCAGCGGACGCGCCTCTCTGACAGCCTTTGTCCCGAGGTCGGCGGCGATGTACGCCTGCTGCGTGGCGGTAGCGATCCGGAGTCGGTCATCCTGGGCCAGCAGCCAGTTGAGGGAAAGGTGCGCGGGCAAGCCCCACGTCGAACTCAATCAGGTCCTCATGGAAACGGCAGTCAACCGCCGATCCTTCGACCTGGCGATGACCTCACACTGCTGGCAGCCGACCCTGCGGAGTCGGTCTCGATCTCGATCAGAACGTCGATCTCGGTACTCGGACCGTTAGACAGTCACAAGTTCACCGCGGCCCCACATCCCCGGTGAAAACCATGGCACCCCCGGGGAACACGCCTAGCCATACCCGGGGACAAACTAAGGTGGAACAATCCCAGCTGGAAGCACGCGGCATTCATGTCGTCCGCGGTGAGGTCACCCGCCTGGTGGTGGTCGACGATGATCGGCTGACCGGTGTCGACGCCACCGATGGCACCGGCACAGCCGGCGTCTGGGCAGCAGGCAATGTTGTCGATGCGCCAGCGCTTAATTGATCACCCCTGCAGCTGCAGGGTCTTCCGCTGCGATATCCATCAACGCCGACTTGGTACAAGACGACGTCGACCGTGCGGTACTCGCGGGCCGAAACTGATCGTCACATCTCCCGCGCTATCCGTTGCATCTTGTATCAGGCGGTCTCTGAGACGCTCTCTATAGCTGTGAACCCACCGCTCCTGATTGACGATCGTGCAGCTCTCGCCTCGTGGAGGCGGCAGCTGCGCACCACCGTGTCGCTGCGAAACCTGCCGACAGTGCAATTCCAACTCGAGGAGTTGACACCCGAACAGAATCAACGTGTCTCGAACCTCAGCGGCAAGCTTCTGCACGCGTGTGGATGTTCGAGCGGGGCGGTCTTCATGATTGCCGCCCTCGCTGCGTTCATCGTTCAGTTCATCCAATCGGGAAGTGGTCTTTCTGACATCACTCTCGTGAGCATGTTGTCATTCATGGGCATCGTGGTTCTGGCCTCACTTGCCGGCAAAGTGCTCGGCCTGTTCGGGGCGCACCTACGACTGCTCAGGCTTGCGTCGAACGTACACAGATCGCTCGTACGCGCAGATGATCGCCAAGTTGTCGGTTCGGTTTAGAGAGGAGGGGCCATGGCGCGCGTCTGCAAGGAGGTGTACGACGGAGTCGTACGAAACTGCAACAAGGTCCAATGCAACAGCTTCAACAATTGCAACAGCACGCAGTGCAACAGCTTCACCAACTGCGGCAGCATTCAGTGCAACAGCTTCACCGGCTGCGCCTGGTACAACGTCCCATGCAAGATTGCTCGGGGAGTCTGTGTAGCGGCCGCGGCGATCGCCCGTGCGGCGTGTTGGGTCGCTCGGGGAGTCTGCGAAGCCGCTGCAGCGGTTGCACGAGCTGCGTGCAGGGTGGCGCGAGCCGCGTGCGAGGTCGCCGCAGCCGTGACTCGTGCAGCGTGCATCGCAGCAGCTGCGGTCGCGCTCGCAGCCTGCGAGGTGGCGAATTTCGTTCTCGACGCGATCGCATTCGTCGTGCAATTGGTGCTCAGCATCCCGCTCATCGGGGGAATCATCCGAACGGTCCTCAACTGGGTGACCGAGGTCATCTGGCGACTGGTCGGCTTGATCGATTTTGTGGGGTCGCTGATCGGCATTCGTCCTCGAAAGAAGATGTACTTCGGAGTGATCGTTCCGTCAGTAGATTCTGTGCCGATCGTTCCAGATCCGGATATTCAGCGTCAGGTTGACGCGGCAATCGATTTCTACGACCGCACCTGCAACATCAACATGATCTTCTCGGGCATCTGCCACACCGATGTTCCACCGCCGGAAGCGGGCCTGAGGTTCGCGTGCGATGCAGGTGGGTTCTTCAACGACTGGGGGCTCGGCGGCTCGTACTTCGAGTTGGCGGCAGCGACATGCAAGTTCAGAGACAGCTTTCGCCGTGTGGTCGGCCTGGGCGCTGAGATCATCGTGTTCATCGTCCAGAATGTCACCACAGCGAACACCAACGGCTGCAGCTTCGCATCGACCCACAACTACGTGGTTATCGAAGCAAAGCCAACCGATCAGATCTATGTGGCGGCCCACGAGATGGGACATGCATGTTGGCTGGGTCATGATTCCGATCCCAGCAATCTGATGAATCCCGTCACACCATCGGCGAATCCGACTCTGTCAAACCTGCAAATTTCGCTGGTCCGGTGGAGCAAGCACTGTGTCTATTTCTAGATCGACAAGGAGGCAGTCGGATGAACACACAGCAGAACGATGACCACCTGCGAGCGAGTTGCAATGTCAACACGAAATTCAACTTCACGGTTGGCGCGTTGGCAATTGCTGTCGCCCTGCTGATCGGATTCTTCGTGTTCCTGGCGTAGCAGTCACGTCGCTGGAAGAGCTCGATGGAGGCCTTATAGGGCGACGCGGACATTCGGTGATGGCAGATCGAGGAAGCGTTGCGGCACGGGCGACGTCAGCTGGCTCGTTGGGATCTCTACCGCGAGCTGGTAGTCGCAGGCCTAATCGACCAGGAAAAGACTTAGTATCGTGTCGAAGGGGGGACTTGAACCCCCACGGGATTTCTCCCACTAGCACCTCAAGCTAGCGCGTATGCCATTCCGCCACTCCGACAAGTGGTGTATCTAGGTTATCTTAGCGTGCAGGGCATTAGACGAGGAAAAGCCCGAGGGCTACCAAGCTGAAGATCCAGATGAGTGCGAGCACGGTGGTGATGCGGTTGAGGTTTCGCTCAGCTGCGGTTGACCCAAGGCCGGCCCCGCCCCCGCCACCGAACATATCGGACAAACCGCCACCTCGACCGTTATGAAGCAGGATGCCAACCACCATGGCGAGAAGGGAACTCACGTTGATCACCGCGGTTATGATTTTCATGACGTTACGCACGGCTTACCACTCTAGCAGTTAGACAGCCGACAGAGCGTCCACATGATGGCAGGCAACCGGATGCGAGCTGCCGGGCCGTTCCATGAGCTGAGGCTCCTCGACTGCGCACAACTCGGTTGCTATTGGACACCGGGTACGGAACCGGCAGCCCGATGGCGGATTCGAAGGACTAGGAACATCACCGTGCAGAATGATCCTTCGACGCTGGCGTTCTGCCCTCGGATCAGGAAGGGGAACCGCCGAGAGTAAAGCTTTCGTGTACGGGTGGGCAGGCTGGTCGTACAAGTCGTCGGATGGGGCGATCTCGACAATCTTGCCCAGGTACATGACTGCCACCCGGTCGGCAACATGACGCACGACAGACAGGTCGTGAGCAATGAATACATACGCCAGACCCAGAGTCTCTTGCAGTTCCTCGAGCAAGTTCACGACTCCGGCTTGAATCGAAACGTCGAGTGCCGACACCGGTTCATCGAGCACAAGGAGGAGGGGTTCGACAGCGAGCGCTCGAGCGATACCGATGCGTTGTCGCTGGCCCCCGGAGAATTCGTGCGGGTACCGATTGACATGTTCGGGGTTTAGGCCCACGAGCGCCATGAGTTGCTTGACCCGGGCTATCTCGGCGCCGCTATGCAGGCCGTGGATCTTCATGGGTTCGCTCACGATGCTCTGGACGGTCATACGCGGGTTCAACGAAGCGTATGGATCCTGGAAAACCATCTGCATATCACGGCGAGCCTTACGAAGCTCCCTAGCCCCCGCGCCCACTATTTCGAGCCCATCGAACACCACCGAGCCCGATGTCGCCGGCTGTAAACCAAGAATGGCGCGCGCCGCCGTGGACTTGCCGCATCCGGATTCACCGACAATGCCCAGGGTCTCGCCACGGTCGACTGAGAAGCTGATACCGGCCACCGCTTGTACGGAGCCCGACTGGCGAAGCAGCACACCCGACCGGATCGGGAATGTCTTGACCAGGTTCGTCACTTCGAGCAGGCTCATGGTGCCACCTCGGTCGTGCGCACTTCGGCCGCGAACAGGCACGCTGAATAGTGGCCAAGGTCGATTTCCCTCAGCTCGGGCCGTTGTACGTCGCACGTGCCGGGTACCGCGTGGGGACAGCGCGGATTGAACGCGCAGCCGGGTGGGAGAAAAACCACCGAAGGCGGCTGCCCCCTAATGCGATGCAACCGCTGCCCCGGAACTCGACGATCGAGCCGTGGAAGCGACGCCAGCAGACCCTGAGCGTAGGGGTGGGCACTGCGGTAGAAGATGTTGTCAACCGTGCTCATCTCGACCTGACGTCCGGCGTACATGACCATCACCCGGTCGGCGACCCCGGCCACCACTCCGAGGTCGTGGGTGATCAAGATCAGTGCCGACTTCGTTCGCTCCTGAATTCTCTCGAAAACCTCGAGCACCTGGGCCTGAATGGTCACATCGAGAGCAGTGGTTGGTTCGTCGGCAATGAGCACGTCGGGCTCGTTGGCGATGCTCATGGCAATCATTGCCCGCTGACGCATGCCACCGGAAAACTCGTGAGGATACTGATCGACCCGGCGGCTCGGCTCGGGGATTCCAACAATGTCGAGCAATTCGATGGCGCGTTCGCGAAGCACTTTCGCCGATGATTTGTGATGGACCGCGACTGCCTCGGCGATCTGGTCGCCTACTTTGTGGACGGGGTTGAGTGCAGCCAACGCATCCTGGAACACCATTGCAATTTTTGAGCCGCGGTACTCGCGCATCTGGCTGTCGGATTTACCAATGAGCTCATCGCCTCGAAATACGACGCTGCCCTCTACCTTGGCTGTACGGGGCAGGAGCCCAAGTATTGCCATCGAACTGACGCTCTTGCCCGACCCGGACTCGCCAACGATGCCAAGGGTTTCATTGGCGCGGACTTCGAAGCTGACGTCGTCGACGGCACGAACCAGTCCATCGTCGGTAGCGAAGGAAACGCTGAGATTGCGGACCGTCAGGACGACTTCGGACTGCGGGGCCACTAGTGCTTCGCCTGTGGATCGAAGGCATCTCGCAGGCCGTCGCCCACGAAATTCACTGCCAATGTGATGGCAATAATGAAGAGCCCAGGGAAGTAGATCAGATACGCCTTCGTGGCTATCGATTCCTTTCCATCGGACAGCAACTTGCCCCATGAACTCTTGGGTGCCTGGACACCGAAACCGAGAAACGACAACGTCGACTCGGCGATGATTGCGCCCGCTACTGCGAGCGACGCATTCACCATGATAGGGCCGACGAGGTTGGGAAGGATGTGACGGACAATGATTCGGCTTGGCGACCCGCCGATCGCTCTGGCCGCCTCGACGAACTCTTTCTCTTTGATACTGAGAACTTGACCGCGAACGATACGAGCAATGCCCATCCAGCCCAGGCCCGAGAGCACCAAGATGATGCCGAACTCGCTCTTACCGAACTTGCGCAACGCGATGGCCAAAATCACGAGGGACGGCAAGAGCAAGAAGAGGTCGGTAACTCGCATAAGAATCTGGTCGACCCAGTTGCCGAAGTAGCCCGCAACGGCGCCGGTAATGGTGCCGAGCGCTGTAGAGATGAGGGCGGTAAACAGCCCGATCTTCAACGAGATCTGACCGGCGTACAAGTTGGCGGTCAAGAAGTCCTTGCCAAGCAGGTCGACACCAAACCAGTGCTTCCACGATGGACCAGACGGCTCGACCAAGAGATCAGTGACGTTCTTGTACGGGGCCACCCAGCGCGCACCAAAGCACACGACAAACATGGCGATGAGCGTGACCAAGCCGAGCATGGCCAGTTTGTGTCGAAAGAAGCGACGGCGAAAGAGTTGCCACTGCGTTCGCGCCACTGGTTCGGCACCCTGCACGAGTTCAAGATCGGCGTGTTCCTCATTGAGGATGGGCATGTTCATGACAGCCTGACTCTGGGGTCGAGGAGTCCGTAAGCGAGATCGGCGACCAAGTTGAAAATGATGACGAAGACTCCGGTAACCATGAGGTAGGCCAGTACGACATACACGTCGCCCTGGGCGAGTGAGTCGAGAAAGAGACGGCCCATCCCGGGGATCGAAAAGATCTGTTCGGTAATGACTAGGCCGCCGAACAGCAGCCCGGATTGGGTCGCGACATCGGTGGTCAATGGGATGAGGGCATTGCGAAACGCGTGTCGAAAAACTACTCGGCGGCGAGGTACACCCTTGGCCCGAGCCGTGCGGATGAAGTCGCTTGACATCACTTCGAGCATCGAGGATCGTAGGAAACGGCTCCATTGGGCAATCAACTGGACCGACAGGGTGAGGACCGGCAGCACAAGGTGACGTGCGTAGTCGAGGTTGAGCCCCTTCGAATCGGTGCTGTGCAGACCCACAAAGAACAACGGCGAGCGTTCCCAACCGAGCCGTTGCTTGAGCCACACACCGAACACCTGGATAAGGATGAGGCCGAACCAGAATGCTGGCATGGCAACACCGATGTAGGAGAGCCCGGTGAGGGCATAATCGGCAGCCGAATATTGGCGGATCGCCGAAAAGATCCCGATTCCAATGGCGAACAGCAGGGCGACGAGAATCCCCCAAAAGATCATCTGCACAGTGAAACCGAGCGAACGGGTGATCATGGGCCACACTTCGCCGCTCGTACGGTAGCTGACGCCGAAGTCGCCTTGAAGTACGCCTTTGAGCCATTTCCAATACTGTTCGTACACGGGTTTATCGAGGCCGAGCCGGTCGATAGCGCGTTGGAGAGCGTTGGGATCCTTGATACCTATCCGGAACTTTTGCAACGGATCAAAGGTCTTGGTGACGCCCACGAACACCAGAAATGACGACACCAAGAGAACCGGAATCGAGTACAGAATCCGACGAGCTATGAATGTGAGCACGTTCCCCCAACCTCCGACCAGGACTGTAGACGCGATTCGGGTCCGGTCGATGACGACCGGACCCGAATCCAAAAAAGCTGTACTAGACCTCGCGGCTTACTTTGCGAGCGTCCAGGTGTTCAGGTTCCAGAATGGTCCAAGAACCGGGTTGTCGCTGGGGCCGCTGATCTTCTTGCTCCAGAGCAAGATGTTGGGCAACGGATCCAACGGGAGCGAGGCAACATTGTCGGCAATGATCTTGTCGGCTGCCTTTGAGGCTGCGATGCGCTTGGCATCGTCGAACTCAACATCGACAAGACGAACCAACGGATCGAGCTCGGGAATATTGATGCGCTGCCAGTTCTGACCACTGTTCTTGTTGGCCTCACTCGGGATGTTCTTGGAGTCGGTGATTGGTGACAATCCAGGCTCGGGGAACGTGGCTACCTGCGCATACAGCGCTACCTGGTAGTCGCCACCTGGAGCAATCTTGCCGAACAAGTCGCCGGCCTTTGCGTTGTCGATGGTCATCTCGAATCCAGCCTCTTTAAGCTGAGCCTGAAGAACTTCCTCGGTCAGTTCACGGCGCTTGTTACCAGCCGTGGTTCGCATAGCGAAGCTGGCCTTGGCACCGCCCTTGGCCCAGTAACCGTCGGCTCCCTTGGCATAGCCGACCTTGGTCATCAGCTCGGCGACCTTGGCCAGGTCCTTCTTGTAGATCGCAAAGTCGGTCCCGGCGTACTTGGACACAATCGGCGGGTTGAAGCTCTGAACAGCCTTTGTCACACCGAGTGGGCCAAAGAGGCGGTTGACGACAGCGTCGCGGTCAATCGAGTAGGCCAGAGCCTGGCGAACTTCTTTGACATCGAACGGAGCCTTGGAGTTGTTGATCCATAACGCCTCGACGTTGCCGGTGTTGCCGGTGAACGCACTGTTACCATCGACACCAGCCTTGATGGCGTCGACCACAGCAATCTGGGGCTGCGGGTAGATGAGCGACACTTCGCCGGCCTTGTAAGCCTGGAACTCGGCGGAGGTGTCGGCTAGGAACTTGAAGACAACCTTGTCGAGCTTGGGCTTGGCACCGAAGTAGCCGGCGTTAGGTACGAGCGTGATGCCGACTCCCTTTTCCCACTTCTCGATCTTCCACGGCCCTGCGGACCAGGTGTAGCCATCCTTCATCTCGGCGCTGCGGTCCTTACCGGTCAGGATCTTGCTCGGCAAGATGCCAAAACCAGCGCCGAAAAGCTGCTTCCACGATGCGTATGGCTCTTTGAAGGTCACCACGGCAGTATCGGGCTTTGAAGCATCGACCGATTCAATCTTGTCGTAACCAGACGCGTCGTAGATGTCTTTGGCGGCAGGGCCAGCAATCTGTTCGAACGTGTACTTGAAGTCGGCCGACGTAATAGGATCGCCGGTTGACCAAACGGCCTTCGGGTTGATCTTGTAGGTGACGGTTTGCTTCGGTGAGCCGGTAATTGTGGGTTCGCCAGCAAGCACCTCGGATGCCTTGGGAACCCAGTTCTCGCCTTCCTTGACGATGGTGAAGGCTCGTGGCATGGTGGCAACGTTCATCATCCAGTAGCCCCACGACGAACCGCCGCAGCTACCAATCCAGTCGGCGCAGTCGGGTTCCTGCTCGGCGCCGATGGTGAGTGTGCCGCCTGCGGGTGCAGGTGCGGCGGTTGTGGCTGCGGCCGTTGTAGCCGCAGTGCCAGCTACGGTCGTCTGGCCAGGCTTGGCGGTGGTGGCTGACGATGTATCGCCGTCGCTGCCGCACGCAGCGGCAAACAGTGATGCTCCGAGCAGTATGGCTGCTGTTCGGTTACGCTTTGATGTCAACAAAATGGCCTCCTAGGGTGAGGTATTGGGGTCGTACGCACTAGGTGCGCTGCACAAACGCTACCACTCGGTAACCGACTGGTACGCGCGATGTCAACTTCCACGTTATCGCCAGTTCCGGGCGGTTCCGAGCGCCCCGGCTGCTCCCGGGACGCCAGCCACGCCCAAGACGCTCGTGGCGTTCACGACAAGGGTGGGTGCCGAGTACAACGGCACCGTGGCGACATCGGCCCAGAGCTGAACGTCAATGTCGTTCAAGAGCGCAAGTCGACGGGTTTCGTCGAGTTCGGCGCCGAGTTGTTGAATTAAGCTGTTGATACGGGTGCCGGCATACCTACCCAGGTTGCTTGGGGCGTTGGTTCGGTAACGCCCGACTCGTTCGTCGATGGATAGTCGACTCGACGAACTGCTGAGCATGAGATCGAAATCGCCAGCAGCCACCGATTTGGCCACATCGTCGGGCGACTTCTGATCAACGATGAGCGCAACTCCAGCAGGTGCGCATTGCTGTGCAATACCATCAACAACTGCCGCCCGAAGGCCCCCGCCTGTAGGGAACATCACTCGCAACTTGAGCGGCTTGCCATTCTTGACTGCCACGCCATCGGGGCCGACGGCGTATCCGATCTTGGTCAAATGCTGGCGGGCAACCTCTATGCCGCCGAGTCGACCGAGAGCGGTGTCGACATAACCCGGCTCGTAGCTGCGCATGGTCCTGTTTCCAGCAGCTTCAGCACCAGGGACAATTGGAGCGACCCGCGACGTGACCAAACCGACGCGCTCTATGCACGCAGCGATCGCCTCGCGAAGGCCACGTTGCTGCAACAACGGGTTGCGGAAGTTGAAGACCAATTCCTCGGTAACGAGACCCGTGCTGGTGACGATGCCCGCACCTGACCCCGCCTGAATTGCCGTGATCGACGCTGTGTCGGGTGCAAGACCAGCGACCTGGATAGCGCCCGATCGGACCTGATCGATGACGCCAGCATCACCAACCGGCACTACCTTCACCGATCGACTCGCTCGCGACGAGGCCCAGAACGCCGGATTGGGTGCAAACGTGACTCCCGACGAATCGACAGCCGACACCAGGTACGGCCCGCCCGAGACCTGAGCAACTGACTTCGAGACAGACAGATCAAAGTCAGCATTCCAGCGTTCGGCCAGCGCCTTTGCTTGAACCGGGGTGAGGGGCACCGACAGATCGGCGATGTTGGCTGCTTTCATCAACTGGTGCGCAGGGAGCAGCCCGTCGAATAGCCACGGCCAATCGGCGTCGGGCTCACTGAATGTTGCTGTGATCGTGCGTTGGTCATCGCTGCAGCCAAGGGCGGCTATGCGCTGAAAACCGGTCGAGACACGTCCCGCGAATTGAGGACTGCGCCCGCTACCGGCGAGCCACGCCAGCCGGAAGTCATGACACCCGATAGGAGCAGCATCACTCCACACAGCATCGGGCCGTACGACATATCGAACCACTAGCGGCGCCGCCGACAGCACTGTTACCGATGCCATGAGGTCCTGGTCGAGCACCGGCTCACCACGGGCGCCTACCCGGAATGGTCGTGGAAGGACCAATGTCGCTGCGGCGGCGTTGGCCGCACTCGTACCTGCAGCAAGGTGCGGATTCAAGCTTGTGACCGGCTCGGGAAACCCGACGACCACCGGCAAATCGGCGGCGCGGTTCGCCGGAACGACGAGTGGAGCGATGGGCAGGGACGGGAACGGCGCAACGGTGACAATTGGTCGCGTAACGACGGGTCCGGTCGCATTCGTCGATGTTGGAACCACCGCCTGGACGAATGGTTCACCGTCAGGATCAGTTGACCGAACGGGTGCCGCGGCAACCAGATCGGCCACTGAGGCGGCCTGCATTGTGGAGGTGACATAGCCCTGCACGGTCACGCCGGCGACACGCGCTTTGGTCGATTGCGTCAGTGATGGCGTGACAAGCGGGACAACTAACGCGCCAACGGCACCAACGGCGCAAAGCACACCGACAACGGTGAGAATGCGATCCTGTCGGGACAGGCGATCGGAAACAGTTGAACGGCGAATCTTCTTGCTGGACATGGGGATAAAACAGGCTATGCGGTCGCCGTCCTTCGCGACGATCGAGACACACTAACGGTGGTACTGCACGACCTTCGCGAACTCCTCAGGGTCGAGACTTGAGCCACCCACGAGTGCACCGTCGATGTCGGGCTGGGCCATGAGCTCGGTTATGTTCGCCGACTTTACGGAGCCGCCATACTGAATTCGAACGGCAGATGCTACGTCGGGGCCGGCGATACGGCCCACCTCGGACCGCAGAGCCGCGCACACCGCCTGGGCGTCGTCGGCGGTGGCGGTACGCCCAGTGCCGATAGCCCAGATGGGCTCGTACGCAATGACGAGCGCCGCGATCTGTGCCGAACCGCGTCCCGCGAGGGCCGTTTGCAGTTGGCCAAGAACCTTCGACTCGGTCTGGTTCGCCTCGCGCTCGTCGAGCGTTTCACCCACGCAAACAATCGGCGTCATACCAAACGCCTGCACTGCTGCAACCTTTTTGGCCACCATCTCGTCGGTTTCGCCAAAGATTTCGCGACGCTCGCTATGTCCGACAATGACGTACTTGACGTTGAGCTTCGCCAGGAATGCAGGTGAGATCTCGCCCGTGAAGGCGCCCTTGTCATCCCAGTGGCAGTGCTGCGCACCGAGGCCGATTGTCAGGTCGTCGGCGTCGATGAGCGTTTGCACAGATCGTAGGTCAGTAAACGGTGGGTGAATGCTGACGTCGACGGCCTGGAAGTCGTCTTTCGAGACGAGGTAGCTGAACTTCTGAACGAACTGAATGGCATCGAAATGATTGTGATGCATCTTCCAGTTTCCGCTGATAAGTGGGCGGCGACTACTGGACATTTGGTGCACTCCGTAAGGCCGCAAGGCCGGGTAGATCGCCGAGTTCTAGAAGCTCAAGCGAGGCTCCCCCGCCGGTGGACACGTGGTCGACCTCGTCGTCCAAACGGAACTGTGCAAGCGCTGCTGCGCTGTCGCCTCCGCCAACGACCGTGAACGCCTTCGTGTCGGCCATGGCCTGTGCAATGGCCCGAGTGCCCATGGCGAAGCGCTCGTCTTCGAACATGCCCATAGGCCCGTTCCAGAACACGGTCCGGGCTTCCATAATGACATCGGCGAACGCAGCCGCGGTGCCGGGCCCAATGTCGAGACCCCGAGCTCCGTCGGGTAGCCGTGTACCCCAGGTTTGTACGACACCGTTGGCGTCGGTTCCAACGATGTCTTCGGGAAGGTGGATGGTCTTTCCGGAGGCAAGAAGACGTTTGCAGGTGTCGATCATGTCGGGCTCGCACAGCGAATTTCCGATGGGCTTTCCCTGTGCAGCCATAAAAGTAAAACACATGCCGCCGCCAATAACGAGGGCGTCGACAATTCCCAACAGCGCCTCGACCACGCCGAGCTTGTCGGAAATTTTGGCACCGCCGAGCACAGCGACAAATGGGCGCTTGGGCTGCGAGCGCATGGCTCCAAGAACGTCGACCTCACGTTGAAGCAGGCGTCCCATCGCCGATGGGAGCGACTGCGGCGGCCCGACGATTGAGGCGTGTGCCCGGTGAGCCGCGCCGAAGGCATCGTTGACATATGCATCGATGCCTTGCACGAGTTCGGCGACAAACGCCGGGTCATTGCCTTCTTCGCCCGTGTTGAAGCGCAGGTTTTCGAGCAGCTCAACCCCGGGTGCTAACTCGTTGAGTCGTTTGCGGACAGGCTCCATCGAGAACTTGGGATCTGGCGTACCTTTGGGCCGACCGAGATGGCTGGCGCACACCACCGTTGCGCCATGTTGCTGCAGCCACGTGATGGTCGGTAGCGCAGCACGGATTCGAAAGTCGTCAGTAATATCTGCGCCGTCCATCGGGACGTTGAAGTCGGTTCGGACCAGAACTCGCTTGCCGGCCAGTGGAAGGAGATCCTCCAAGACCGCAAGCCGCTCGCCGGGTGGACTGCTCACTTCTTGTTAGCCGCGCCAACGAGAAGTGCAAGATCGACCAGCCGGTTGGAGTAGCCCCATTCGTTGTCGTACCAGCCGAGAACCTTTACGAGGTTGCCCTGGCTCATCGTAAGGCCCGAATCGAGAATGCAGCTGTGAGGGTTGCCGACGATGTCGGACGACACGATGGGGTCGTCGGTGTACTCGAGGATGCCGCTAAGGGAACCCTCGGCCGCCGCCTTGTATGCGGCGTTGATGTCGGCAACGGAAGCAGCCGTCTTCAAGATGCCGACGAAGTCGGTGATGGATCCGGTGGGGACGGGTACTCGAAGCGAGGTGCCGTCGAGCTTGCCCTTCATGGCGTCGAGTACGAGGCCCGTCGCCCGAGCGGCCCCTGTAGATGTGGGCGTGATGTTGATTGCCGCACCACGCGCCCGTCGCAGATCTTTATGCGGACCGTCGACGAGTTGCTGATCGCCGGTATACGCGTGAATGGTGGTCATAAGACCCTGCTCGAGCCCGAATGCATCGTCCAACACCTTCACCATCGGAACGAAACAGTTGGTCGTGCACGATGCGTTCGACACAACCGTGTGCTTGGCCGGATCGAAGGCTTGATGGTTGACGCCGTACACGAAGGTACCATCGGCGCCGTCGCATGGGGCCGAGACAATCACGCGTGGTGCCCCACCTTCGAGATGAGAGGCCGCTGTGTCACGCGTGGTGAAGAACCCGGTCGATTCGATAACGACGTCGACGCCAAGGTCACCCCACGGCAGGTTCTTCGGGTCACGTTGTTGCAAAACCTCGATCTTGTCGGCACCGACCTTGAGCGACTGGCCATCGACCGCGACCTTGTACGGCAGGCGGCCCATGACCGAGTCGTAGGTCAGCAGGTGAGCCATCTGATCAAGCGAGCCAAGGTCGTTGAGCGCAACGAAATTGATGCCTGCGTTTCGTTTCATCGCCGCCCGAAGAAAGTTGCGACCAATACGTCCGAAACCATTGATACCCACGCGAACCGACATTTCAGAGACCCTTTCTACAAGCCGACCACGACAGGTTAGTTGGTTACCTCCCGTAGGCTTCAAGGGGCGGTCGGCCCAGGGTTAGGCTGGCCCCGACGCCTCAAGGTCACGATGGCGGACTCGTGGCGCTCGACCAACCGCTCTGAGCCGGGCCGCTAGCTCCTCGGACACGGCAACGGATCGATGCCTGCCGCCGGTACACCCGATACCAACAGTGACATAACTTCTGCCTTCTTGCTCGTGCGCTGGCAGCGTCAGGCCAAGCAGGCCCGTCACCGACGCAAGGAATGCTTGGGCCATCTCGCTGTCGAGCACGTACTTTCGAACCTCGTCGTCGAGACCGCTTTGCGCTCGTAGTTCGTCGACCCAGAACGGATTGCGAAGGAATCGAACGTCGAAGATCATATCGACATCCAACGGAATGCCGTGCTTGAAGCCGAACGACACAATGGTCACCTGCATGTCGGCGGACTGGTCGTTCTCGCCGGCGAACTGTGAGGCCAATTTCGCCTTCAATGCGTAGATTGATTGACCCGTGGTGTCGACCACTAGGTCTGCAGCCGCGCGAATCGACTCGAGCCGAGTTCGTTCCAGGACGACGGCCTCTTGCACAGTGACCGAGCTACTCGCCATCGGGTGACGTCGCCTAGTTTCTCCGTAGCGCTTGACGAGTTCGGCATCGCTGGCGTCCAGAAAAAGAATTCGTACGCGATGGCCGCTCGTACGTAGGCGCCTGATTGCATCGTGCAGGTCATCGTCGGCTCGCCCGACAACGAGAGCCAAACGTTGCTGCTGTGCACCGGGTTGAACCGCCAACTCGGCAACCTTGTCGATAAGTGCAGTTGGGAGGTTGTCGACCACGAACCAGCCCTGGTCTTCCAACCCGTCAGCTGCCTGGGACCGTCCCGCCCCAGACATCCCGGTAATCATCAGTATGTCCATCGTCAAACAACTGTATTGCGTCGTGTCGCGCCGTGTTGGGCGCGACAACCACCTACGCCTTAGTTGTTTCGAGGAACAGCAGTCGCGGGATGGTGGCGGCTTGTTCGTACTCGTGGGCCCGCGCGATAAAGCCGGGTGGCGGCGCTGGTTCGTGCATCCGGGTAATGGTCAGACCGTTGTCGGCAAGAGCGTTGACGTACCGACTGAGAGGGCGATGAATAAAGGGAATGAACACTCCCTTTTCGACCTGTTCAATAGTTTCGTCCTCAATAAGGTACGGCCCGATTCGCCAGTACTGCTCGGGGGGATCGAGCATCTGGTCGTCGATCCATCCCGAGTTTGGTGTCTGAAGCAATGGGTGGTTAAGAAAAAACAAAAACCGTCCGCCAGGTCGTAGAACCCGGGCGACCTCGGCAATAGCAGAGTCCACCTCCGTGATGTGTTCGAACACCAAACAGGCAACGACAGCGTCGAATCGTTCGCCAGCGAACGGCAAGGCGGCGGCGCCACTTCGCGCATACGAGGCCCCGCCAGCTCTATCGCGCGCAACGGTGAGTTGATTCCAGGTTGGGTCGATGCCAATTACTCTCGTGGCGCCATTGGCGACAGCGAGGCGCGATACCTGTCCATCGCCACATCCCACATCGAGTACGTCGAGCGCACCCGCGAGAGCAGCCTTGGCTAGTGGAAGTATCTGTTCCTCGTACTCGGCATCGGCACCCTCGGTGAATCCATCGATCCACCATGCGGCGTGGTCTTCCCACAGTTCAGTCATCCGGATGCAACCTGACGTAGACGGATTCGGCCACCACATCGGGCAACCACGACAACGACTGTAGGTCACTGAGGCTTGCCGCCTTCAGCCCGGTAACGCCACCCATCTCCTTCACGAGGCGTTTTCGACGCACGTCACCAAGGCCGACAACGTCGTCGAGTATCGATTGTGTCGATCGTTTCCCGCGGATCTCCCGATGAAAAGTGTTGGCAAAGCGGTGGGCTTCGTCGCGAATGCGTTGCAGCATGAAGAGTTCATCGCTACCTCGTGGAACCTCGACTGGCAGGCTACGTCCGGGGATGAAGACCTCCTCAAGACGCTTGGCGAGCGACGCAATAGGTATCTCGTCGGCGAGCCCCAGCTTGCGGACTACCCGCTCGGCCACGCTGAGCTGGCCCTTTCCACCGTCGACGAGCAAAAGCTGAGGCGGATACGCGAACTTTCCGGGCCGTTCGCCCCGCTCGGCGGCAGGGCGGGCCCGATCATCGAGATATGCCTGCAAACGACGAGTGAGCACTTCCTCCATGGCGGCGAAGTCATCGTTGCCGGCAACGGTCTTGATTTTGAAACGGCGATACTCGCTGGTCTTGGGTAGACCGTCTTCAAGCACGACCATGGAACCGACGTAGTCGGTGCCATGCAGGTGGGCCATGTCGTAACACTCGATGCGCAACGGGGCCTTAGGAAGTTGGAGGAGTGTCTGTAACCGCTCGAGCGCTTTCGCTCGGCTGTTGTGGTCAGATGCCCGCCGCAACCGATGCCGGGAGAATTCCTCGGTGGCGTTGCGAGTAACCGTTTCAAGCAGTTCACGCTTGTCGCCGCGTTGCGGTACGCGTATTTGCACCCGGCTTT
Source organism: Actinomycetes bacterium (assembly GCA_031415695.1). Taxonomy (GTDB): domain Bacteria; phylum Actinomycetota; class Acidimicrobiia; order Acidimicrobiales; family Ilumatobacteraceae; genus JANOSH01. Next base: position 212,312 of record JANOSH010000047.1, on the reverse strand, counting down.
CTCGCGAGTCGGTAAGCCACTCTTCGTACACCTCTGGACTTTCGGGCATCACGGGAACGAGTACTTGCTTGGGTACCCCTGCTACCGGCGGGTCGCCGTACAACGATTCAAGTACGCGGGCCATCAGTTCGGCTTCGTCGAGATCTTCGACCTTGTCGAGGATGAACCCCTTGCGTCCGACGACTCGACCCTTTCGGACATGGAACACCTGTATTGCGGCTTCGAGATCATCGTCGGCCATGCCGATGATGTCGATGTCTTCGCTGCGGTCGGCCACCATCTGCTGTTTCTCGACGGCCCGCTGAACCGTGGCGAGACGGTCACGAAGCCGGGCCGCCCGCTCGAATTCCAACTCTGCGGCGGCGGCGCGCATGTCGACCTGCAACTTGTCGATGATTGCATCGGTGTCGCCTTCGAGAAAAGTGATCAGTTCGCCAATGAGCGCGTCGTACGCAGATTTATCGATTTCCCCTACGCACGGCCCGGCGCACTTTTCAATGTGGAACAAGAGGCACGGTTTACCAAGACGATGGTGCTGATTGAACTTTGCATTCGAACACGTGCGAATTGGAAAAGTTCGCACCAACAGGTCGAGCGTGTCGCGAATGGCATACGCGTGGGCGTACGGCCCGAAATATCGCACACCCTTGCGTTTGGTGCCCCGCATAACCACAGCGCTCGGCCACTGCTCATCCATCGTTACGGCGAGCAGTGGATACGTCTTGTCGTCGCGCAGGCGGATATTGAACCGAGGTTTGTGCTGCTTGATGAGGCTGTACTCGAGCATCAACGCCTCGACTTCATTGCGAACCTGTATCCATTCGACCGTCTCCGCCGTTGCCACCATCTGGGCCGTACGCCGAGGAAGGTTGCGCGGATCCTGGAAATAGTTCGAAAGTCGCTGCCGAAGACTCGACGCCTTGCCCACGTATATGACGCGGCCGTCAACGTCTTTGAACTGATACGAGCCGGGCTCGTCTGGTATTGAACCAGTTGGAGGACGCGTGACCACGACGGCGAGGTTACGCTGTGCGACGTCCAATAACGGAGGAATCTCACCATGGCTCAGATCACACTCGGCGGCAAGCCCATCAACACCGCAGGCGACGTACCTATCGTCGGCCAGATGGTTCCCGGCTTCGCCGTCACCAAGACCGACCTTTCCACGCTGACCAACGACGATCTCGTCGGGCAGAAAGTCGTTCTCAACATATTCCCCAGCGTCGACACCGCCGTGTGCGCCAAGAGCGTGCGTGCGTTCAACGAACAAGCAGGCGGGCGCGACAACACCATCGTGCTGTGTGTGTCGGCCGACCTGCCGTTCGCTCAGGGTCGTTTCTGCGGAGCCGAAGGACTCGACAACGTCACACCGGTCTCCACCTTCCGTACCCCCGGTTTCGGCGAGTCGTTCGGGGTCACCCTGGTCGATGGTCCCCTACACGGCCTGTTGGCCCGCGCTGTGGTCGTCGTCGACGAGACCGGCCACGTTGTGCACAGCGAACTCGTTCCCGAAATCGCCCAAGAGCCCGACTACGCCGCGGCGCTAGCCGCGCTGTAACGCTGGTCCCGCCAACGAAGCGGCTCGACCGCACCCTCGCCAATCTCGGTTACGGCAGTCGCCGCGAGGTCTCGGCGATGGTGCGGCAGGGTCGCGTTCACATCGACGGAGTTCTGGCCCGCGACCCGTCCGTCGGCGTGTTGGCTGCGACGGTCACACTCGACGGCGAGTACCTCGACCACCCGGGAGGCGTACTTGTCGGCTTTCACAAACCCCTCGATGTGGTCTGTTCACACAACTCGTCCGAGGGCGCCACGGTCTTTGAGCTTCTCCCGCCACGGTGGCTAGCGCGCAGCCCACGACCCGAAGCGGTGGGGCGCCTTGACCGCGACACCACCGGACTTCTCATAGTCACCGACGACCACGCGCTACTTCATCGACTCACGTCGCCGAACCATCACGTGCCCAAGACCTACCTCGTGCGACTTGATCGAGCCATCGACCAGGCCGCCATAGCGGCATTTGCGTCGGGGTCCCTGCTGTTGAGCGGGGAAACAAAGCCGTGTGCTCCGGCGGACTTGACTGCGCACGCCGCCCCGTTCACGGCGGCAGTCACCATCACCGAGGGTCGCTACCATCAGGTTCGTCGGATGTTTGGGGCATGCGGCTACGCCGTTGTGGGCTTGCACCGTGTGAGGGTTGGCGACTGGCTGATTGGCGACCTAGTCGAAGGTTCGTGGCGCGACCTTAACGCTCGGCCAGCTAGCCCAGAATGGGTTTGAGGAAACGGCCGGTGTGGCTAGCAGCCACCATTGCCACGTGCTCGGGAGTTCCCTCGGCGACGATGCTGCCTCCTCCAGAACCGCCCTCGGGACCAAGATCGATAATCCAGTCGGCGGTCTTTATGACATCGAGGTTGTGTTCGATGACAAGCACGCTGTTGCCCTGGTCGACCAGGCGACTCAGCACCGTCAGTAACCGGCGAACGTCTTCAAAGTGGAGCCCCGTGGTGGGCTCGTCGAGCAGATAAATCGTGTGACCGGTCGGGCGTTTGGCCAGCTCACTGGCCAGCTTCACTCGTTGGGCCTCGCCGCCCGACAGCGTGGTTGACGCCTGGCCGATTCGGACATATCCAAGCCCGACGTCGACGAGGGTCTGCATATGTCGTGAGATAACTGGCTGGTTAGCGAAGAAGGCCAACGCCTCCTCGCACGGCATATTGAGCACCTCGGAGATGTTCTTCCCCTTGAAGTGAATATCGAGCGTGTCGCGGTTATAACGATCGCCCTTGCACACCTCACACGGCACGTAGACGTCGGGCAAGAAGTGCATCTCGATTTTGATGGTGCCATCGCCCGAGCACGCCTCGCATCGACCGCCAGCGACGTTGAAGCTAAATCTGCCAGGCATGTATCCACGAACCTTGGCCTCGGCAGTGGTTGCGAACAGCTTTCGGATGTTGTCGAAGACACCCGTATAGGTGGCCGGGTTCGAACGAGGGGTACGACCGATGGGTGATTGGTCGATATCGATGACCTTGTCGAGAAACTCGATACCACTTATGGATTTGTGACGACCAGGAGCAGCACGGCTCTTGTAGATGCGTTGCATGAGCGTCGGCATCAGGATGTCTCCGATGAGCGTGCTCTTACCTGACCCCGACACACCAGTGATCGCGACGAAACACCCAAGTGGAATGCCGACCGTGAGGTTCTTCAGATTGTGCTCGCGCGCACCAACGATCTTGAGCCACTTGTCGCCCGGCTTGCGTCGTACCTGGGGAACTGGCACGGATCGTTTCTTCGACAGGTATTGACCGGTGATGCTTTCTTTCACCTTTTCGATGCCCGGAACCGGACCAGAGTACATAACCGCGCCACCATGCTCGCCAGCACCGGGACCGATGTCGACAATCCAGTCGGCTTCTCTGATGGTGTCTTCGTCGTGCTCCACCACAATGACGGTGTTGCCAAGATCTCGTAGCCGGATCATGGTGTCGATGAGTCGCCGATTGTCTCGCTGATGCAGTCCTATGGATGGCTCGTCGAGCACATACAGCACACCGACTAGACCGCTGCCGATTTGGCTGGCCAGACGAATCCGCTGCGCTTCTCCCCCAGCGAGCGTGCCCGCGTTTCGTGACAGCGACAGGTAGTCGAGGCCGACATCGAGAAGGAAGCTCATGCGGGCATTGACTTCTTTCACTACCCGCTCGGCAATCATGTGCTCTCGCTCGGTGAGCGTGAGCCCGGCCAAGAACTTCGCGGACTCACCAATGGAGAGATCGCACACTTCGCTGATGGACATGGTGCCGACCTTGACGGCGCGTGACGACGGCTTTAGTCGCTGCCCGGCGCACGACGGGCAGGGAATCTCTCGCATGTACGACTCAATTTGTTCGCGTGACCAGTCGCTTTCGGTATCACTATGGCGACGTTTGAGCCACGGGATAGCACCCTCGTACGTGGTGGCGTATTGGCGGGAACGGCCATAGCGATTCTTGTACCGAACCGTGACCTGGCCCTTCGCTCCGTGCAACACGAGCTTTTGCTGGGCCGCGGTCAGGTCGGACCAGGGCACGCCGATGGGGATATCTTGGGCTTCGCAGACGGCCTCGAGGAGTTTCGCGAAGTATTGCGTGTGGGCGCTAGACCAAGGGCCGATACATCCCTCGGCAATGCTGAGGTCGGGATTGGGCACGATGAGTTCGGGATCGACCTCGTGGGTTGTGCCGAGACCATCGCACGAGTCGCAGGCGCCGTACGGGCTGTTGAACGAGAAATTCCGTGGCGCTAGTTCGTCGTAGCTGGTGCCGCACTCGGGGCACACGAGATGCTGGGAGAACGTAATGATCTCTGATGCATCGTCGACTCCAGAACCAACGAGTTCGACTTCGGCTACCCCATCGGCCAGCTTCAGCGCCGTTTCCAACGAGTCGGTCAGTCGACGTTCGATACCGTCGCGGCGAACCAATCGATCGACCACGATTTGAATAGTGTGCTGCTCGTAGCGGGCCAACCGCTCGCCCTTCAGAAACTCGGCGATGTCGACAGTGTCGCCGTCGATACGGGCGCGGACATACCCCTGCGATTGCAGGTCGGACAGCATGGTGTCGTACTCGCCTTTGCGACCGCGAACAACCGGAGCGAGCACCTGAAACCGAGTGCCTTCGGGCAACATCAGAACGCGATCAACGATCTGCTGCGGCGTTTGACGCTGAATCCGCGTGCCGTCGTTCGGACAAAAGGGCACCCCTATGCGGGCAAACAGCAGGCGAAGGTAGTCGTACACCTCGGTGATGGTGCCGACCGTGGATCGCGGGTTGCGACTTGCGGACTTTTGGTCGATGGAAATGGCCGGGGACAACCCCTCGATGAAATCGACATCGGGCTTGTCCATCTGGCCAAGGAACTGGCGGGCATACGACGATAACGACTCGACATAGCGTCGCTGACCTTCGGCATAGATGGTGTCGAACGCAAGAGACGACTTGCCGGACCCTGACAAACCGGTAAACACAATGAGCCGATCTCGGGGCAGCTCCACTGACACGTTCTTGAGGTTGTGTTCGCGAGCACCGCGCACGACGAGCTGATCGTGCAGCGAGGTGGTCGGGGCCTTTTTGACGCGGGTAGCTGACGAGCTCGTAGATGCCATGGCGTTGCGAGGCTACCGAGTTCGGCTGCTGATGAGCCAGTGGGTCGAATGCACGTTGCGAGCGTACACGTGTTCGTTTGTTTGAACACGGCTTTCGCTCTGGCGGCTATAACCTGCTTCGGATGGTTGACCGCCCCTCGGCACGGCCCGAGTTACCTCCGCCGGTGGGACCCTCGTCGGGATGGCGGCCGACGCTGCCGACGTTGCCCGACATCCCTCCACCTCGGCCACCGCGGTCACCGTGGATGGCTCTCGGTGCAATTGCGGGTGTTGCGGTAGCTCTCGGGTTGTGGAGCGCGTTGGGAGTGAGTGTTCGAGGCCGAAAGGGATACCCGCAGGAAAACCCCATGTTTCGGGCCGCAGCCGGTGCGGTGCTGTTCGGGCTTGTGGGGTTAGCCGTTGTGCTCTGGGCAAGACGTCGCTGGACGTCAAGCGCTGGGGTGCATCCTGCCCTTGCCCCCCACCGTATTTCGCCGTGGGTGCTTGCAGTGGCCGCGCTCGGAGCGCTCATTGCGCTTACGACTGTGCCGCTCGGCCCCGAACCTCGACCATCGGGAAATCAGGGCAAGCAGGCCGGACCCGGGGACGTGAGCAACGACCCGAATGCCCCGACCAAGGTTCGAGTCGGCGATCGAGACGGCGACGGCGAACTCGACACCACTACTGAGGACGGTAAGCGACTCGTGCCGTGCCCGGCCGATACACCGGGGTCGGTCCCCCCATTACGCCCTGGTGTGACCGCAGTCGATATCGACTGTGACGGGGAGATCGACGGATATGTCGAGGTCATCATTGACGAGGCAAAACGGCCTTCCACCACTCCGGCTCCTGCGACCACGGTCGCACAGCCACAGGACCGCGCCGAACCGGTGATGTCGAAAATCACGTTCTTCATCATCCTTGGAATAGCTGTTGCCGCCGTACTGGCATGGCTGTTTCGCGGGTTCGTGCGCCGTAAGCCCCCTGTGGCTACCCTTAGCGAGCAGCATGCGGCACTCGACACTGCCGTGGACACGGCGATCGGTTTCGCCGAGACAGATCCCGACCCGCGCCAAGCCATCATCGCCGCCTACGGCCACTTGTTGACGACGCTCGAGAGCACCGGTGGCGCTCGGTTGGCGCACGAGGCCCCTCGTGAGCATCTGCGTCGATGCCTCCGCATTGTACGCGTTGGCGAGCGACCCTTTACCGAGTTGGTCGGGCTTTTCGAAGTGGCCCGCTTCTCATCGAATCCTGTCTCGGAGGCCGATCGTGGCAACGCCATCGCCGCCTTGCGTAGCGCTCGTGGCGAACTCGGTGTCGTCGACACCGAACGGGACGTGGTGTCGCTGTCGTGAAAGTGTGGCTTGCGGTCATTGGATGTGCGGCTACTGGCTTCGTGATCCTTCAGCCGACGACCGCTGGACCAATGTCGCGTGCATTTCTCGTGTTTGGGTTGTTCTGTGTCACGGCTGTGGTGCTTTGGCCACTCGTGAAGCGCTACCCCGAGCGACGGGCATGTACGCCGCTTGGTGGTGTCGCGCCCGGTTCGGCGAGCCCACGGGTGCCGACTGAGTTGCAACGCCTGGCGACGGAGATATCCAACGCTGCACCCGGTCAACCCATTGGTGCCGACACTCTGAGTCATCTGCGCTATGTCGCCCGCTTTCGCCTGGTTGTCAATCATCGTGTTGATCCCGACAACCGGATCAATGCCGAAATGATTCAGCAGATTGCCGGGCCCGAACTTGCGATGATCGCCGGTCCGTGGCCACCCGACAAGTTCGGCCGGGCGCAAGCTCCGCTCATCCCATCGCAGTACCTGCCCGGCATCATCAATCGACTCACCGCGCTCTGAAACTGAGGCTCAATGAACACCACCGCCCCTCCACTTGCGTCGCTCACGGTGCAACACGCCGCCGAACTAATCCACAGCGTCATCGACGAGGTTGAGCGCGCCGTCGTGGGCAAACGAGACGCGCTTGAACTGATCGCCGCGGGCCTGCTCGCCAATGGTCATATATTGCTCGACGACTTGCCGGGCGTGGCAAAAACACTTACCGCTCGATCGTTTGCTACTGCACTCGGGTTGTCTTTTAGTCGAATACAGTTCACTCCCGATTTACTGCCGAGCGACATCACGGGTGCAACCATGCTCGAACCGGGTTCGTTACGACCGGTGTTTCGCCCGGGTCCGGTCTTTGCCCAACTCGTGCTCGCCGACGAAATCAACCGTGCTCCAGCCAAGACCCAGGCAGCCCTGCTAGAAGCAATGCAGGAGCGGCAAGTCACGGCCGATGGCACATCGCATCAATTGCCGCCGCCGTTTCTCGTCATCGCTACGGAGAACCCGATCGAATCCGAAGGCACCTACCCGCTGCCCGAAGCACAACTCGACCGGTTCTTGTTGCGAACACGCTTGGGATACCCGGCCGCGTCCGACGAGATGGAGATGCTGCGACGGCGTCTTGCCCGTCGCACCGAGGAGGTGCAGCTTCGGGCGATCGGAGCAGCCGAAACGTTTCTGGCGGCACAACGGGCGATCGAGATGGTGCAGGTCGATCAAAGCCTCGGCGGCTACATCGTCTCCATCGTTGGAAGCACACGTCAGCAACCCGACCTTGAGGTTGGTGCCAGCCCTCGAGGCAGTCTTGCCCTAGTGAAGTTGGCCCGAGCGGTAGCGGCGTTGCGCGGTCGCGATTTTGTGACACCCGACGACATTCGTGACATTGCGGTACCCGCGTTAGCTCATCGATGCGTATTGCGCAGCGACGCATGGATCCGCAAGGTAACGGCTGAGGATGTCGTGCGGCGCGTTGTGGATTCAATTCCGGCACCATCGTGGCGCTGAGTCGATGACGCTGGTGCGACCGTGGCGCGACGCCCGACTCGCGTCACGCGTGGGCGGGGCGCTTGTCGCTGGGTGTGCGGGTCTGCTGATGAACAGGCCCAGCCTGATCGGTGTCGCCGCCGGTCTGGGTATGGCCACAGCAGTGGGTCTACGCCAGACCGGCAGCATCGACGTCGGTATCATCGCAACCTTCGATAGCGAGCAGGTGGTCGAGGATGACCACGTGCACGGCTCCATCACCATCTCGCGTCCTGCCGACATCGCACTCGACGTTTTTGTTGATCCGTCGGAAGGTATGACTGTCATCGAGCCGTTGGACCAGATGGCCTGGCATATCCCCGCCGGTGACGCAGTGGTCAACCTGCCGTTCCAGGTGATTGCATCGAGGTGGGGTCGGCATCGGATTGGCACCGTCCATGTCCGAGCTACTGTTCCGGGCTCGCTGCTGACGTGGGAAGGCCCCGTCGAGGCCAACGAGCAGTTGAATGTCATGCCTGCCTCCGAGCGGCTCGACCGGTTGTTGCGACCCAGAGCGTCACGCACGACATCGGGTGCTCACCATTCGCGGGCGGTCGGCGACGGGCTTGATTTTGCCGAGATTCGGGCGTACGCGCCTGGTGACCGGCTTCGCGACCTGAACTGGGCGGCATCGGCGCGCGGTGGCGGTCCGATGATCAATCGCCGTCACCCCGAACGCGCTGGTGAAGTTGTGGTGCTCGTCGACACGGCGGCCGATGCCTTCGACCAGGCCTCGGTGGCGGGTCGTGCCACCCTGGCCCACATGGCTCGGGCAGCGTGGGCAGTTGCTTCGGTGCATTCGGCTTCTCAAGACCGTGTGGGGTTTCTGGCCTTTGGCCGGGTCGGAGGCTGGCTGACCCCAGCCGCCGGGCGTCATGCCCGCTATCGGCTACTTGATTCGCTGCTTGCGGTTGGTGGAGCCGTAGCCGCGAAGGAGGCAGTCGCACCCCCGGATCCGCATCGTGTGATTTCGCCTGCTGCTCTCGTTATTGGGGTCACCCCGCTGACAACGCACCTCATAGTCGACACCTTGATGGACTTGAAGGCGCGTGGTCGTGCCGTTGTTTGTGTCGTTCCTCAACTCGCCGACGCCGGGATCACGAATTCGCTTGCCTTGGCCTTGTGGTCGGCAGGAATCCAGAATCGAATGTTGTTACTTCAGGAGGTCGGCATTCCGGTTGCCGCATGGCCCAACGGCACTCCAATAGGCCCGGTGATTGAGCATCTTCGCCGTGCTCAACGGCACCAATCTGCGGTGAGGGGCCGATGAGCAGCGTGCATCCCAATCAGCGTCTGCGTCGTCAGTTGCTTGCGGTGGCGCTCATCGTTCAATTCGTGGGTTTGGTGGTCGCCTTCGTACTGTCGAGGTCGGGTATTCAAGTCGTCATCGGAACAGTTGGTGTTTTGATGTTGTTGGTGCTCAGTACCTCGGGAACAAGCGATGCTGCGGCGCTCATGATGAGTGGCATCGTTGGCCTGAGCATCACGTTGGCCTGGGATGACGGGTCGTTCATTGCCATGGCCGCAGTTGTGGCGTGCGGGGTGGCGGCTATCGACATCGCTGCAATGGCTAGTCGTGTGTCGGGCTTGGTCCCGGTGCCTGCGTCGGCGTTTTCGCAACACATTGCGACGTCGGCGTGTATCGGTGGCGTTGCGGCGTTTCCCGTGATCTTCATCAGCCTGTTCGGCTTTCTCAAGTGAACGTAGCCGTCAACTTGCCTTGTATCGTCGCGGGTATGGCGACACCTCTACACACGCACGGGTTTCGAACGCGCGCGATACATGCCGGGGCTCGACCCGACCCGCACACGGGTGCGCGTGCCGTACCGATTTATCAGACAACGGCGTACGTTTTCGACGGTGCCGACGACGCTGCAAGTCTGTTTGCTTTACAGAAGTACGGCAACATTTACACACGGATGCACAACCCCACGGTTGCTGCTTTTGAGGAGCGGTTGGCATCGTTGGAAGGCGCTCTTGGGGCGGTTGCGACGTCGTCAGGGCAGGCGGCCGAGATGCTTGTATTCACTGCTCTTGCCGGTTCGGGCGACCACATTGTGGCGAGTGCGCAGCTGTACGGAGGCACACGGACGTTGCTTGAATCGACGCTGGCTCGCTTCGGTGTTCGTACCACGTTCGTTCCGTCCGATGACCCCGGTGCCTATGCGGCCGCGATTGAACCGAACACGAAAGCGGTCTATGCCGAGGTGGTGTCGAACCCGTCGGGTGCGGTTGCCGATCTGGCCGGACTGGCCGACGTTGCCCACGCTCACAATGTGCCGTTTGTGGTCGACTCCACTATTGCGACGCCGTATCTGTGCCGCCCGATCGATCACGGCGCCGACATCGTGGTCCACTCGGTCACCAAGTTTATCGGCGGTCATGGCACAGCACTTGGTGGCGTGGTCGCCGAGAGCGGGCGCTTCGCTTGGGGTCAGGGTCGGTTCCCGCTCATGACCGAGCCCGTACCCGCATACGGCGGCCTGAGTTGGTGGGGCAACTTCGGCGAGTACGGCTGGCTTACTCGTCTGCGTGCGGAACAGTTGCGGGACATTGGTGCGACCATGCCTCCGTTCAATGCCTTCTTGTTCCTGATGGGTGTCGAGACGCTGGCATTGCGGATGCGACAGCACGTGCAAAATGCGCTGCATGTCGCAACGTTCCTGCGCAATCACCCGGCAGTAGCGTGGGTGCGCTATGCGGGCTTGCCTGACCATCCCCATCATGAGCGGGCCTTGCGTTACCTGCCGGAGGGCCCCGGCGCAGTGTTTGCGTTCGGGGTGAAGGGGGGTCGCGCCGGTGGTGCAGCGTTTATCGACGCGGTGTCGCTGTGCAGCCACGTGGCCAATATCGGCGACGCTCGAACCCTGGTGATTCATCCGGCGACCACGACCCACGCCCAGTTGAGCGACTCGGCGTTGGTGGATTGCGGGGTCGAGGCCGACCTCATCCGAATTTCGGTAGGTTTGGAAGACGCCGACGATATTTGCCACGACTTGGATCAAGCGCTCATGATTGCGACTTCATAATGAACGATGCCGAATCGGTCGACGTTCTGGCGTTACTACGAAGAACCCGACGTGTTGCCATTGTCGGCGTTTCGTCGAATCCGAGCCGAGCGTCGTACTTTGTCGCGACCTATTTGCGCACCGAAGCCCGTGAGTTCACTGTGTGGTACGTCAACCCTCGCGAGACCGAGATACTTGGTCAGCCGGTGTATCCCAGCCTGGCCGACTTGCCAGAGATTCCAGACATGGTCGACGTGTTCCGCCGTGCTGATGATCTTGCCGACGTGGCCAACGAAGCCATCGCCGTTGGCGCGTCGAGCCTGTGGTTCCAACTCGGCCTCGTCAACGACGTTGCGGCCCAATCCGCAACTGAGGCTGGTTTGGATGTGGTCCAGGACAAGTGCCTAAAGATCGAGCACGCCCGGTTCAAAGGCGGATTGCATTCGGCTGGCTTCGACACGGGTGTGATCTCGGCTCGTCGATATCTCTAGAATCAAGAGGTGTCTCTCGGAGCTGTAGTCGACGCCTTTATTTCCGCAATCGAACGCCAAGACGTTGCAGCCGCCGCCGCGCTTTTGGCCGACGACGTGCTGTACGACAACGTGCCAATGCCCAACATCATCGGCCGCGACGCCGTCGCTGCGGCCATGGCCGCATTCATCGGTCCGGCAACCTCGGTCGAGTGGCCCGTCAGCCGACAGGTGGTGATGGGCAACTGCGTCGTCAACGAACGCGTCGACAAGTTCCATTTCACCAATGGCTCAATCGTCATGCCGGTGTGCGGCGTGTGGGAAGTGAACGACGAGGGTCTCATCACGCTGTGGCGCGACTACTTCGATCTGGCAACGTTTATGACACAGCGGGCGGTGCTGTCTGGCGCCTAGGACGTGGTAACACCGTACAATAGCTGGTGAATATGAGTGTTCCAGTCGAGGCGGCCCGCCGTCGCACCTTTGCCATCATCAGCCACCCCGACGCAGGTAAGACCACCCTCACCGAGAAGCTCCTCCTCTACGCAGGCGCGTTGCAATCGGCAGGTGCGGTCAAAGCTAAGGCCGGTCGCCGCTCGGCAACGAGTGACTGGATGGAGATGGAGCAGGAACGTGGTATCTCTATTACGTCCACGGTCCTGCAGTTTCCCTACCGAGACTGCGTCATAAATCTGCTTGATACGCCTGGTCACCGCGATTTCTCCGAAGACACCTATCGGGTTTTAGCCGCGGCCGATGCTGCGGTCATGGTGCTCGATGCTGCGAAGGGGATCGAGTCGCAAACGCTCAAGCTGTTCGAAGTGTGCCGCGCCCGTCAGTTGCCGCTCATGGTCTTCATCAACAAGTGGGATCGACCTGGTCTCGATGCATTGGAACTGATCGATGAAGTCGAACGCCTGCTCGATGTAAAGGCAACGCCGCTCACCTGGCCGGTTGGCATCGCTGGCGAGTTCCGTGGGGTACTTGACCCCCGAGCAAATACCTACACCCGGTTCGTGCGCACAGCCGGTGGGTCGACCGAGGCAACCGAAGAAGAAGTCCCGGCCGAACGGGCAGCTGCCGAGGACGGGGTTGCCTATCTGCGAGCGGTCGAGGAACTCGAACTCCTCGGTGCTACCGGAGGTGAACACGATCTCGTTTGGTTCCGAGGCGGTATCACTGCTCCCGTGTTGTTCGGTTCTGCGCTCACCAACTTTGGTATCCGCAAGCTGCTCGATGCGCTTGTCGATTTGGCGCCATCGCCGGAGAGCCGACTCGACGAGACGGGAACGCTCAGGCCGCTCGACGGTGACTTTTCGGCATTCGTTTTCAAGGTGCAAGCCAACATGGATCGCAATCATCGAGATCGCATCGCCTTTGCTCGCGTCTGTTCAGGCCGTTTCGAGCGCGGCATGGTCGTCACTCACGGCACCACGGGCAAACCGTTCGCCACGAAGTACGCCCATTCGGTGTTCGGTCAAGAGCGAGAGACCATCGAGGAAGCGTTCCCTGGTGATGTCGTTGGTTTGGTCAACGCCACCGATGTCCGCGTGGGCGACACGCTGTACGCAGGCAAGAAGGTGGTGTTCGCCCGCATCCCGAGCTTCTCCCCCGAGTTCTTCGCCACGGCTCGGCCGCTCGACCCGGGCCGGTTCAAGCAGTTCCATAAGGGCATCAACCAGCTCGATGAAGAGGGTGTGGTGCAGGTGTTGCGCCATCCAGATATCCGCGAAAATCCGCCGGTGCTAGCCGCCGTTGGCCAACTGCAGTTCGAGGTGGTGACCAATCGACTCGCTAACGAATTTGGGGCGCCAACCGAGCTCACCTCCAGCCGTTTCACCCTGGCCCGGCGTACCGACGAGGAGTCGCGCAAGACCCTCATCCGTATGCAAGGCGTCGAGGTGCTGCAGCGCTCCGACGGTGTGCTTCTTGCGTTGTTCGAGTCGAAGTACTGGCTCAATCATCTGCTTGGTAACAACCCCAATCTCACTCTTGAACCGTTGGTGGCGGGCGCGCTCGCCGACATGAAGGGATAACAAGTGGCTGGCATAGCGCGCGATGACTGTGTCGCGCTCGACCTTCGCAATCCTCTCGGTCACCTACGCGATCTGTTTTCGTTACCAGATGGAACCATCTATCTCGATGGCAATTCGCTCGGAGCCCTTCCGGTTGCCACCTTGGCGCGGATCACTGACACGGTTGTCAATGAGTGGGGCATCGGTCTCATCCGAAGTTGGAATAGTGCAAACTGGATGGAACTCACTAGCACCGTTGGCGACAAGATCGCCCGCCTCGTGGGCGCGGAGCCCGGCGAGGTGATCATCACCGATTCAACATCGGTCAATATCTTCAAGGTCTTGTCGTTCGCGGCCGAGATCGGTCAACGTGCCGATTCGCAGCGGCGCAGCATTGTTGTCGAACGCGACACGTTTCCGACCGATGTATACATGGCCGATTCGGTGGCCCGTATTCATGGCATGAAGGTTGTGAATGCCCCGACTGCTGAACTCGGCGAGGTGATCACCCAGCCGAGTACCGCCGTCGTATTGCTCACGCACGTCGACTACCGATCCGGAGCGATGCATGACATGGCGGCTATTACGCGGGTCGCACACGATGCCGGAGCCTTGGTCGTATGGGACCTGTCGCACTCAGCGGGTGCTGTTCCGATCGACCTGCATGGGGTCGACGCCGATTTCGCTATCGGATGTGGCTACAAATTTCTCAATGGAGGGCCAGGCGCACCGTCGTTTGTATGGGTCCACCCGCGTCTGGTCGACGAACCCGTCTCGCAGCCGTTGTGTGGATGGCTAGGTCACGCCTCGCCGTTCGCATTTTCTGACGAATACTCCCCGGCGTCGGGCGTTCGCCGTTTCCTGTGCGGAACGCCACCAGTCCTGTCGCTTGCCGCACTTGACTGCGGGGTCGACACAGTTCTGGCCGCTGAGTCACACGGCGGCGTTGGTGCCTTGCACCAAAATGCCCTTGCGCTCAGCTCGCTGTTTGCCGAGCTTGTCGAGCAACGAGTGGCCTCCCACGGCATCCGTTGCGTCACCGACACCACCACACCGCAACGCGGCAGCCACCTGTCGTTCGTCGCTCCAACCGGTGCGTACGCCATTGTCCAGGCCCTCATTCACCGCGGCGTCGTCGGTGACTATCGCGAGCCTGATTTCATGCGTTTTGGCATCACTCCGCTGTACACCCGATTTGTCGATATCTGGGACGCGGTCGAACAACTCACCCAGGTACTCGACAGCGGGGATTGGAAGTTGCCGCAGTACAGCGAACGCAAGGCAATCACCTGATGGGGGCAGCCTCATACCTGATTGGGGTTGACACCGGTGGCACCTACACCGATGCGGTTCTCATCGAATCGACAACGCGTCATGTTGTGGCAACCGCCAAAGCACTGACTACTCGCGGCGATCTTGCCATCGGTGTCGGCGAGGCAATTGACAAGGTGCTCGGGAGTTTGCCCGAATCCTGTGGGCCACACGACATCGTCCAAGTTGCTGTGTCCACAACGTTGGCGACCAATGCCGTCGTCGAGGGGCATGGTAGCGCCGTCGGCGTGGTGCTCGTTGGCTTCGACGAGGCGATGGTGGCAAGAACCTCAAGCAACCTGGGGCCGAACGGAACCTGCCTGGTCGGCATCGCTGGCGGCCACGACTATTCCGGCACGCCTCGCTCGGCGCTGGACCATGATGCCCTGAGACGTTTCATTGCGGAGCAGGCCAGCAATGTTGAAGCTTTTGCCGTGGCCTCACAGTTCGCAGTTCGAAATCCGCAGCATGAACATGATGCGCGCCAGCTCATTGTTGAGTTGACGTCGAAGCCGGTGACGGTGTCAAGCGAGCTGTCTTCGGCGCTCGACGCTCCTCGGCGTGCCTTGACTGCTGTGCTGAACGCCCGGCTCATCTCGAGAATCTCGCGCCTCATCCAGGCTGTCGACATCGCAATGACCCAAGCGGGCGTCTCGTGCCCGCTCATGATTGTGAAGGGTGACGGTTCGTTGGCCCTAGCCAGCACCGTGGCTACTCGTCCGCTGGAAACCGTGCTGTCGGGACCGGCAGCAAGCCTGGTCGGCGCGCAGTGGTTGTCTGGTCGCGACAATTTTATCCTGTCGGACATTGGTGGCACTACGACCGATATCGGCGTGATGATCAACGGCAGGCCAGCGGTTGTTGATACCGGTGCCGAGGTCGGTGGTTGGCGAACCATGGTCAAGGCTGTCGACGTCCACACTGTCGGGCTGGGAGGCGACAGTCGGGTGCACGTCGACCATCGGGGTGCGTTGACCGTTGGGCCCCAACGCGTGATTCCGCTGTCACTTCTCGCTCACCGCTTTGCGCGCGTCGTCCCTGAGTTGGCGGCACAAATCGCTCATGGCGATATCTCGTCGCTGGCTGCACGCTTTGTACTTCGACCCTTGGGTTGGTCGCGTCACACTACCGACCCGGTCGATCTGTCGGATCGGGAACGTGAGTTGCTGGTTCACGTAGGGTCTGAGCCCGTTGCCCTTGATCGTTTGGGTTTGCGAGGTAGCGCGGAACGTGCCCTCAAGGCACTCAACGAGAGAGGCCTCGTGCAATTGGCGGGGTTTACGCCGTCCGACGCGGCTCATGTGATTGGACGCCAGGCGAACTGGTCGGTTGAGGCTGCAGAGATGGGTGCTCACCTACTACTCCGGCTCAAGAACATGGGTGCGCCCAACTCTGCAGCCACTCGTGCGTTTGCCGAATCGGTCTGGTCCGAGACCGTTCGTGCATCGGCCCACGCGGTAATCGATGTGTGTCTCGGCCAACCAGGCGACACTCACGTAGTTGGTGATCGACTTATCGATGCGGTTTGTCGTGGGCAGACAGGCGTGGGTCTTGCTGCGGTATCGATCTCCCCAACGGTGCCCATTGTCGCGGTTGGTGGGCCGGCCAAGGTCTTCTATGGCGAGGTCGGCAGCCGTCTAGGGTCGGCTGTCATTTTCCCGGAACACTTCGACGTGGCCAATGCCATCGGTGCCGCCACCGGTTCGATCTGTCGGGAAGTGATTGTCGAGATCACCGCCGACGGCCGAGGTATGTTCCATGTCCACTCGCCCTCCGGGATACGTCACCTCGTGTCTGGCCAGGAGGCGCTTGTTGCAGCTCGCGCCGAAGCCGAGAGGGCCGCAACAGACGCCGCGGTGCAGATGGGTGCCCCCGACCCGACGGTTCGAGTATCCGAGGTCACCACGGTGATTCCTGGCCTCGGTAACGAGTACGGCCTTATTGCCGCAACAATCACCGCTGTCGCTACGGGAGCGCCCCGGGCGCGGTCCGCGCACTCGGCCCGCTACCCTGCAGTCTCATGAGTATTCGCCGGGTAGTTACTGGTCATTCAGCTGACGGTCGAGCCGTGTTCGTTTCCGACGCCGAGGTTCACCCCTTCGAGCCGACCTTGATGGCTGGTGCCGCGTTCTACAGTCTTTGGGGTGCCGACGATGCCGCCGTCTACCCCGACGATGGCTCTCGTCCCGAAACACCCCAGTACTTCCCTGGACTTGGTGGTTTCCGCTTCGACACGTTTGTTATCCCGCCGGTGAATGCCGCGGCACCAATGCCCCTTGATCCCGCCGCGGCTGTAGCCGAATTCGAGGAGCACCTGCCAGGGCTCATGTCGTACATGGAACCCGACGATCCGGGCATGCACACCACCGACACCACCGATTTCGAGATAGTACTTTCGGGCCAGGTGATACTTGAGCTCGACAACGGGGCTGAGGTCACGCTGTCTGCGGGCGACACGGTTGTACAAAACGGCACCCGCCATCGGTGGCGCAATCCCGGTGACCTTCCGGCCGTGATCGCTGTTTTCATGGTTGGCGCACACCCTCGCTAGGGGCCGGCGTGGTCGATGCGTTCGCGTAGCAGGTCGGCGTGGCCGCAATGGCGCGCGTATTCTTCGATCATGTGGACCAGGATCCACCGAAGCGGCACGCCATTTGGATGACCGTCACGTTGCCCAACCGCGAGGTCGGTAAGGGACCAGGTTCGCACGGTCGCCCGAGCAATCGCCACGATGGTCACGAGGCGGTGGCGGGCCTCGGCCATGGTGTCGTTTGGGCCGGGATGATGGTCGCCATCGGGATCGCCAGCCGCGTGGGCCTCGCCGTAGTAGTACGCCATGGTGTTCCCGCCGAGCAGCAACTCGTCGAACCAATATCGCTCGACATCGGCCATGTGCCGTACCAGACCCATGATGTTCAGATCGGAGGGCGGTACCGATGCTGTACGGCCCTGTGCGTCGGTTAGCCCATCGGACAGGCGCAGCAGTTCATCCCGGTAATAGTCGAGGAACTCGCACAGCGTGTCCCGTTCATCGTCTGTTTCATGACGTTGCATCTAGCTCGCGTCTTTCAGCTCACGCTTCAATTGCGCCACCTCGTCACGAAGACGGGCGGCGTATTCAAAGCGAAGTTCGGCCGATGCTTCGTGCATCTCATCTTCCAGGGTCTGAATGAGCCGGGCAAGCTCGGTGGGCGCAAGTTCGGCTAGTTCGGTCCGCCGCTTGCGGTCACGTTCGTTTTCCTTGCGCCGTCCCTTGTTGGGGAGCGGCGCAGTGGTGTCAGGTCGCAACATCGACAAGATATCGCCGACTGCTTTGCGGATGGTTTGCGGGTTGATGCCGTGTTCCAAGTTGTGTGCGGTCTGCAAGACTCGTCGGCGGTTGGTTTCGGCAATGGCGCGTTCCATCGACGGTGTGATCTTGTCGGCATACATCACGACTTGGCCGTCGACATTGCGGGCGGCGCGTCCGATCATCTGGATCAGCGACGTTTCAGATCGAAGAAAGCCCTCCTTGTCGGCATCCAAAATCGCTACGAGGGAAACCTCTGGCAGGTCGAGACCTTCACGCAACAGGTTGATACCAACCAATACATCGAACTCACCAAGCCGCAGGGCTCGCAATATCTCTATTCGTTGGATGGTGTCGATGTTGGAATGCAGATACCGAACTCGCAGGCCTTGTTCGAGTAGGTAGTCGGTAAGGTCTTCAGCCATCTTCTTCGTAAGGGTGGTGACCAACACCCGGTCGCCCCGCACAACGCGATCGGTGATTTGCACAATGAGATCGTCGATCTGGCCCTTGGTTGGCTTTACTACGACCTCGGGATCGACGAGACCCGTTGGGCGCACGATTTGCTGAACAACTGACGACGACATCCGCAGTTCGTACGGCGATGGAGTGGCCGACAAGAACACCACCTGGTTGAGGCGCTCCATTACCTCGTCGAAGGTGAGAGGACGATTGTCTCGGGCCGACGGTAATCGGAACCCATGCTCGACGAGAATATTCTTTCGGCTTCGGTCGCCTGCGAACTGGCCGTGCAGTTGGGGTACCGCTACATGGCTTTCGTCGATTACGAGCAGGAAGTCTTTGGGAAAGTAGTCGATAAGCGTGAACGGTGGCTCGCCATGGTTTCGCCCGTCGATGTGCATCGAATAGTTCTCGATGCCGTTGCAGTAGCCAACCTCTTGAATCATCTCAAGGTCGTAGCTGGTTCGCATTCGTAGGCGTTGGGCTTCGAGGAGCTTGCCCTGTCCTTCGAACTCGGCCAAGCGCTGCTGCAACTCGACCTCGATTTGGCCGACCGCGCGGGTCATGCGCTCCTCGCCGGCGACGTAATGCGTAGCCGGAAACACAAGCACTTCGGCTAGTTCGTTGAGCTGCTCGCCGGTGAGTGGATCAATCACCGTCAGTCGATCGACGGTGTCGCCGAACATCTCGATACGCAGCACCGTCTCGTCGTACGCCGGGTGTACTTCGATGGTGTCGCCCCGGACCCGAAACTTCCCTCGGCCGAGTACCGCATCGTTTCGGTCGTACTGGAGATCGACCAGCCGCCGCAGAATGGAACGCTGGTCGTAGTCGACGCCGGTGTGTAGTTCGAGTAGCTGCCCCCGATATTCGTCGGGATTGCCCATGCCATAAATACAACTGACGGACGCCACCACAATGGTGTCACGACGAGTGAGCAACGCCGCGGTGGCCGAATGCCGCAGCCGGTCGATTTCCTCGTTCACGGACGAGTCCTTCTCGATAAACGTGTCCGACGACGCAATGTAGGCCTCGGGTTGGTAATAGTCGTAGTAGCTGACGAAGTATTCGACCCGGTTGTTCGGAAAGAACTCTTTCATCTCCGATGCCAGCTGAGCAGCAAGGCTCTTGTTAGGCGCCAGAATAAGGGTGGGCTTTTGTACCCTCTCGATAGTCCACGCAATGGTGGCCGACTTACCCGAGCCTGTAATGCCGAGCAACGTTTGGAATCGCTCGCCGGCTTCGATTCCTTGCGACAGTGCCGCGATTGCCTCGGGCTGATCGCCGGCTGGCGCGAAATCGCTCACCACCTGAAACTCGGTCATAGGTAGAGACTAGCCACTACGAACGTGCGTTCGGTGCACGGTATGCAACAAGATCGTCCGCCGTCGTGTCGGCCAGCGTGTTGAGCCACGTCCACACGTCGGCAATTTGCGGTTGAAGCGCAGCCAAATCTCCGCTGTTATCGATGACTCGGTCGGCCATGGCCCGGCGTTGCTCGCGTGTGGCCTGACGCCCAATGCGGTTTCGTGCATCGTCGGACGAGAAACCACGATGCGCGACCAATCGCTCAACGGCGACGTCCACCGGTGTGTCCACGACCACGACGCCGGCAAGCCCTTTGCGTGGGTTCTCGGCGAGGAGCGGAATATCGAGAACCACGATGCGGTCAGAGCGCGACGCGACATCAATACGCTTGGCGATCTCGATACCTATGGCCGGATGCACAAGCCGGTTGAGTTGTTTCAGTTGGAGCGGATCGCGAAAAACAATGGCCGCTATTGCTGCGCGGTCTAGTCGGCCATCACTTCCTACAATTCGGGCACCAAAGCATGTGACGAGTCGGGCAAATACGGGTCGGCCGGGTTCCTGCAGTTCGCGGGCGATGGCGTCGGCGTCAATTATCTCGGCACCCAGGTCGGCCAGCAACGACGAGACCGTACTTTTGCCCGACCCAATTCCTCCCGTCAGCCCTACTAGCTTCACGCGGATTTCCTCCCAGTCCTTGTTCGTCACCACCCGAGTACTGAACCGGCTGGTAACTTTGCCGGAACGATCTTGATAGGCCCACTATGACCGACGCTGTACACGCAAAGGAAGCTGAACGTCTCGACGAGCCTGCACCAGCCGCGCCCCTAGCCCGGTTGGTCGTTGAGCCAGGTCGGTCGCCGTCGAGAATGGTCGAACCTTCCGGCATTACCCAAGCCCAGCGTGCTCAGGCACCGCCCATCGAGTTGTTTCGCTGGGCCACCATTGCTGTCGGCTTTATTCTGGCCACAAGTCCGTTCGAACAGAACCGTGGACTGCCGTCATTCGTCGCTGGTCTCGTGTTGGCCGTCTACGCGGGCTTTCGCACGTTGCGACCTATTTCTACGGTCGAGTCGAAGCGGGCAACGCGTGAAATCAGCCTCGAGTTTGCGTTTCACATTGCGGTGCTCATGCTCAGCGGGGCGTGGCTGTCGTCCTACGCAATCGTCCTACTGCCTACCATCGCGCTAGCTAGTTTCGCTCGTGGATACGTGTTCCCGCTCGAACTTAGCCTTGTCGCATCGGCGATTCTCACTATTCAGTACGACCGTCGGTACAGCGGCAATCAGAGCGACACGCTACAGACTGGAGCGTTGTGGCTCGGCCTGTTGGTGTTCACGTCTGTCGTTGCCTCGTATGTCGGAAACGTCATTCAAGAACAGGCCCGTCAACAGTCATTGACAGTGGAGCGTCTTGGTCGTCTTGCCGAGGCGAATGCACTCCTGTTCCAGCTCAACAAGATTGCCCAGACGTTGCCGTCCTCGCTCGACATGGGCGAAGTGCTCGATTCAACGCTGACAAAATTGAAGGGCCTCATCAGCTTCGAGGCCATCACCGTGATGTTGCTCGAGGAGAACGGATACACGTGGTCGCCGGTTCGTGAACTCGGCAACCCCGATCAGTTGTCGCTCACCACGGGGCAATTGCCGTCGGTGTGTTTGCGGGCGCTTGGCCACCAGGGTGCGCTCATCGAGTCTGAACTGGGTGAACTCAATGGTCCGGGTCTCTGGCCGAACGCTCGGGCCGGTCTCTACACAGCGTTGTCGGCTCGTGGTGAGCAAATTGGTGTTGTCGCGCTTGAAGCATCGGGAAATCACCATTTCGGATCCAATGACATCGAGGTCCTCAACGGCATTACCGATGGTTTCGCGTATGCGGTGTCGAACGCCCGACTGTTTGGTCGACTACGAAACATTGGTGCCGAGGAAGAGCGAACTCGAATCGCTCGAGATCTTCACGATCAGATCGGCCAAGCCCTCGCTCACCTCGGCTTCGAGATGGACCGTGCGGTCCGTGCGGCCGACCGTGGCGAGATTATGAAGCCACGGTTAGAAGAACTGCGGGGCGAAGTTAAAGGTGTAACCCGCATGGTGCGAGACACGCTCTACGATCTGCGAACCGACGTCACTGAAAGCCAGGACGTTCGGGCCACGATGGAGCTCTTCTTGTCCCGGGTGCGTGAACGCAGCGGGCTCGACGTGCATCTGGACGTACGCGCCACGGGACGTCTGCCGCTCATTCAGGAGCGCGAAATGTGGCGAGTCGCCAAGGAAGCGGTCATCAATGTCGAGCGCCACGCCAAGGCAACTGAGCTCACTATCCGTTGGCGTTGCGACGGTCAATCGGCTGAAGTCACCATCATTGACGACGGTGTTGGCATCGACGCAACGACAGCTCGGCTCGACTCCTACGGAATGATGGGCATGCGAGAACGTGCCGCAAGTATCGGCGCACGTCTGGAAATCGAATCCGCCCCTAGCGCCGGTACTACTGTGCGTGTGACTATGAACAACCCCTGAAACACCCCCAGGAAAAGGAATATCCAACCATGATTCGTTTAATGCTCGTCGATGACCACAGCGTGCTGCGACAAGGAATGCGGCGCACCTTCGAAGAAGAAGGTTTCTATGTGATCGCCGAGGCGGCCGATGGGAACGAGGCCATTCGCAAGGCTCACGACTTGAAACCCGACGTCATTGTGATGGACGTTTCAATGCCCGGAATGGATGGTGTCGAGGCAACGCGCCGAATCCTGGTCAACAATCCCCAACAGCGCGTCGTCATGCTCACCATGCACATCGACCAAACCGTCATGGATCAGGCCCTCAAGGCCGGTGCCATTGGGTACGTCACGAAGGACTGCACGTCCGATGAGATCATCGAGATCGTGAAGCAGGCCGCCAATCCCGATATCTCGTTGTCGCCGTACATCGCCCAGGGCATGTTGGTCGAGGTGCAAAAGCTCGACCGCGGCGCCCGTGACGAGGACCGCATCGTCACCAAGCGTGAAGAGGAGGTGTTGCAGCTCATCGCCGATGGGTGCTCCACTCCCGAGGTCGCCGCCAAGCTGTACATCTCGCAAAAGACGGTGAAGAACCACTTGGCGTCCATCTACGAAAAGCTCAATGCTCGAGACCGTACGCAGGCGGTGCTGCTAGCGGTACGCATGGGTATCGTCAAACTCAACTGATTCAACTATCCGGCAGCACGCGCAGAGGCCCGAACGCTCGCAGCGTCCGGGCCTCTCCATATACCTAATCGAGTGTCGAACTACGCCTCGGGCGTCAGCTCGGCTGCCTCGACTGCCTCAGCTTCAATCTCGGCCGGAGCCGCTGCGGCGGCTTCCGCATCGGCGAGTGCAGCTGCTGCTTCACCCTCCGGGCCACCACCGTACTGCTCGTAGTATTCCTTCCAAGCAGCTTCGCGCTCGGCATCGGTGCTGGTGTCACCAATGTAGTTGCCTTCGGCGTCGAAGGCGTGCTCACCGAAGTGCTCACGGTATTCCTCGGCCACCTCGCCGCCCTCGGCAGCCTGCTTGATCGACAAGCTGATACGGCGACGAGCCAGATCAAGGTCGATAATCTTGACCCAGAGTTCCTCGCCCGGGGTAACAACCTGCTCGGGAGCATCGACATGGTGAGCCGACATTTCCGAGATATGCACGAGACCTTCGATGCCCTCGCCAACCTGCACGAACCCACCGAACGGCACGAGCTTGGTGACTCGGCCGTAGACAAGCTCTCCGACACGGTGGCTTCCGGCGAATTCTTCCCACGGATCTTGCTGGGTGGCTTTGAGCGACAGCGAAATGCGCTCGCGGTCCATGTCGACATCGAGCACCTGCACGGTGACTTCGTCGCCAACAGCAACGACGGAACCAGGATGATCGACATGCTTCCACGACAGCTCGCTGACATGAATGAGCCCGTCCATGCCGCCGAGGTCGACGAATGCACCAAACGAAACGACCGACGACACGACACCGGTTCGGATTTCACCCGAGCGCAAGTTGGTGAGGAACTTGTCACGGTCTTCGCGCTGGGTCTCTTCGAGATAGCCGCGACGTGACAACACGACGTTGTTGCGGTTCTTGTCGAGCTCGATGATCTTTGCCTGGACGACCTTGCCGACGTAGGGCTGCAGGTCTCGTACTCGGCGTAGCTCGACGAGCGACGCCGGCAGGAAGCCACGAAGACCAATGTCGACGATGAGGCCACCCTTGACAACTTCGATGACGAGACCTTCGACGACTTCGTCTCGTTCCTTCTTGCCTTCGATAGTGCCCCAAGCTCGCTCGTACTGTGCTCGCTTCTTGGAGAGAACGAGACGACCCTCTTTGTCTTCCTTGGTGAGGACGAGGGCTTCGAGGCGCTCGCCCAACGTGACAACGTCGTGCGGGTTGACATCTTTGCGCATCGACAATTCGCGAGACGGGATAACGCCTTCGGATTTATAGCCAATGTCGAGAAGAACTTCGTCTTTGTCGACCTTCACTACGGTACCGAGAACGAGCTGTCCGTCCTCGACGGTGACCATGGTGGAATCGACTGCGTCAGCGAATGACTCGAGGTCATTGGAGGTGATTTGACGCGGGGTGTAATTGCCCTCGTCGTCGAATGTTCCCATCGACGAAGGGGACAGTGTGATATCAGACAAGTGCATCTGCTTTCGGGAACTACCTGAGTGGGTGGATAAGGACTTGTCTAAACTATCGGACTAGCGGCCTGAGTGGTAGCCAACAGCAAAAACTCGGGCCTCTCGACAGTTGGGCTCAGTTCGCGGTACTCTCCCGGCGATACCGACCAGATGGCGTCTACATCGAGCCGTGCAGCCCGCGCGAGAAGGCGTAGCTCTCTGGGCGTGAACGTCGTGGTCCACAATTGCGTGGGTGCCACAACCCCAGATTCGGAGCGAATTTCGGTGTGTTCGTGAGCAACTCCCGTTGATGCGTCGAATGTAGCGTCGGTTTGGTACTTCAGGCTGAAGTACGAACTGAAGGCACTGACGGCGAGGCGGCCGCCCGGCCGCACTGCCCGAGCCATGCCCGCAAGAACGGCAAGTTCCTGATCGTCGAGGCCGCCCAAGAGCCCGAATGCACCCTGGCACAACGCAATTGCGGCGTCGAACTCATGGTGAAATGGCATGGACCTGGCGTCCATGCGTTGAAACGTGGTGCCCGGCGGAGCTGTAGCGATGGCTAGGTCGATGAAGCTCGCGCTGATGTCGATTCCGTGCACCTCGATGCCTCGGGTTGCAAGCTCGTAGGCGTGACGGCCAGGACCGCAACCGACGTCAAGGACTCGCATACCTGGCCGCAAGTCGAGCCAATCGACCAGTGCGTCTACTTCACTCGACGTGCCTTTGGTGAAGGAATAGCGAAGGTAGGCGCGTCCGAGATGTTCGGCAATCGGCTCAAACCAGTGCTCCATTCGCCCAGCATGCCACGGTGACCCAACGCTCGTACGTACGATGGGCGTGGTGACGGCGGCTGAGGTTCTTGTGACGCTCGGCGTGGTCTTTTTGGCGGCAACATTGCAACGAATCTCCGGCTTTGGGTTTGCGCTGATCGCCACGCCGCTTCTTGCGTTCGGTATGTCGGTCACGAGCGCGGTCATCCTGGTGACGCTCGTAGCCACGCCCAACACGTTTCTTACCTTTGTCCAGCACCATCAGTACGCTGACCGCCCG
The DNA here is from genome assembly GCA_031415695.1 of Actinomycetes bacterium. Lineage (GTDB taxonomy): Bacteria > Actinomycetota > Acidimicrobiia > Acidimicrobiales > Ilumatobacteraceae > JANOSH01. The sequence goes on along the minus strand of JANOSH010000047.1, from coordinate 186,758 downwards.
AAGGTCAAACGAATTGCGATCGCCGCCACGATCGGTATGCCGTTCGGCTTGCTCATCCACGGTCGGGTCGACGACAACACGTTACGGATAGCGCTGGGAATCGCGGTGGCGGCCGCTGCAACACTGCTCGCCACGGGATGGTCTATCAAACGCCAAACTCGGCGTTCAGATGTGCTGTGTGGGTTGTTGTCTGGCGTTCTGAACACCTCGACTGGCACGAATGGCCCGCCATTGGTGGTTGCGTTGCAAGGCCAGGGCCTCACGCCGAATGAGTTCCGAGGCACGATCAGCGCCATCTTCGTGCTGTCATCGCCGATTGCTCTCGCCTTGTTCGTCGCCGAGGGGTTGGTCACTAGCCGTGAGTTACGGCTAGCGGTGGTGGGCATCCCCGCCATGATCGCCGGTCAGTTTCTTGGTCGAGTTCTCGCGAAAAGAATCCCGGACACCCGATTTCGCTCCCTTGTCATTGCGTTACTGTTCGCAACCGCTGCAGTCGCTATCGCCAACGCGTTGCGCTGATTGTCACTTGGCGACAGCCCATGTGGAGCCGATCGACACGTTCACCTCGAGTGGCACACTCAGTTCACTCGCCCCTCGTAGCACATCGATGGTGAGGGTCCGCACGTCGTCGACGTCTCCCTCGCCGCATTCGACAAGCACTTCGTCGTGCACCTGCAAGATGAGTCGGGCATCGAGACCTGACGACGACAACGCGTCGTCGAGGCGTATGAGGGCAACTTTGAAAATGTCGGCAGCCAAACCTTGAATACCGGCGTTCATTGCCTGGCGTTCGCCGGCTTGTCGGATCCGGAAGTTGGGGCTCGACAGCTCGGGTATTGGCCGACGGCGACCGAACAGCGTTTCGGTGTATCCCCGGCTTCGGGCTTCTTTGACCGTGCCATCCATGTATGCCTTCACGCTCGGGAATGCAACAAAGTAGGCGTCGAGAATCTCTTGGGCTTCCCTTGTTGGAATGTTGAGACGCTGTCCGAGGCCGTACGATTCCATGCCGTAGGCCAGCCCGTAGCTCACCATCTTGGCCTTCGACCGCATGGCCGTATTCACGTCGGCGGCGACTACTGCGAATACCCGTGACGCTGTGGCGGTATGGATGTCGGTACCGCTTCGGAACGCCTCGACCAGACCGGGATCGCTGCTCAGATGTGCGATACAACGCAACTCAATCTGGTTGTAGTCGGCAATGACGAGGGTTCGCCCCGGGCCCGCGATGAACGCCTTGCGGAACTGGCGCCCCTCGGTCGACCGCACCGGAATGTTGTGTAGGTTCGGCTGGTCTGACGACAACCGTCCGGTACGCGCGACGGTCTGATTGAATGTGGCCCGGATACGGCTATCGGGCCCGACTTCTGCCAGTAATCCCTCGCCATAGGTACCGCGAAGTTTCTCCATCTCTCGATACTGCAGGAGCGGCTCGATGAACGCCGGCCATTCCTCGACCAACTTTTCGAGGGTTTGAGCGTCGGTTGAATAGCCGGTCTTGGTCTTTTTCGATGGTGCCAGCTTTCGCTCGTCGTACAGCAATACACGCAACTGGGTTGGAGAATTCAGGTTGAGTTCTTTGCCGGCGGCCTTGAAACACTGGTGTGCTAGTCGAGTGGCTTCGTTGGTGAGGTGGGTGTTGAGGGCTCGTAACTCGTCGCCGTCTACTCGGATGCCGACGGCTTCCATGCGGGCCAGCACGCGTACGAGCGGGATCTCGATGTCATCGAATAGGCGCCGCATACCCTGGGCGTCGAGAGCGCCTTCCAAGACGGGGGCAAGGCGTGACACCGCCAAAGCCGAGCGGGCCGCCACGAGCGCGCCATCGGAACCTGAACCGGTGAGGTCGAGTTGGCCGTCGGGTACACCTCCGTCGGCCAGACGATCGCCGGTGTACCGAAGAAGCAGTGGCCCAACTTCATAACTCGCTTCGGCCGGATCGAGAAGATATGCGGCCAACGCGGTGTCCATCTGCAAGGAATCGACATCGAGCTGCTGCGAGCTGACAACGCGCAGGCACGCCTTGGCATCGTGCATGCGTAACGGCTTGGATGACCACAAACAGTTCTGCACGCTCTCGTGCGACAACATGTATTCGGGGATCCACACGACGTCGCCAAGTACCGGGTCGAGTGTCACTGCGACCCCAACGATGGTGCTGCGCCCTGGTGCACCCGACCAAGCAACCCCAACGTCGATGGTTGCGACGCTGGTCAGAAGGTCAACGACCTCAGGAATCGAATCGGGGCGAACGAGTTCGGCTTCGACGACGTTTCCGGACTCGCTGGCCGAAGACGCCCCCGCAAGCGTCTCGTCGCTGGTCGCTTCGACGAAGCGGTCAAACAGAGATCGAAACTCCAAAAAGTCGAACACACGCTTCACTTCTGACATATCGGGTTTGACCGTTGCCGACGCTATGTCGAACTCGATAGGCGCGTCGCGGCGCAACACCATGAGGTCGAAGTTGCTTCGTGCCTGAGTTTCGTTTGTCGTGAGCGACTCTCTCAGCTTGGGGGTCTGAGCTTCGAGATTCGCGAAGATTCCATCGAGCCCCCCGTAGGTGGAAATGAGCTTGGCAGCGGTCTTTTCTCCGACACCTGGAACGCCGGGAAGGTTGTCGCTGGGGTCGCCACGCAATGCCGCGTACTGGGGGTACAGCGCTGGTGTTACGCCGGTTCGTTCGAGTATGCCGGCCTCGTCGTAGAGCGCATAATCGCTAACGCCGCGCCGGTTGTATAACACCCTGACGAGCGGATCGCTGACGAGCTGGTAGCTGTCACGGTCACCTGTCACGATGATGACCTCGATGCCTTGGGCCTTGGCTGTCTCGGCGACCGTGGCGATAATGTCATCGGCCTCAAAACCGACGAGTTCCAAAGCTTGCACTCCCACAGCAGTGAGCACTTCGCGTACGAGACCCATTTGCTGACGAAGAATGTCGGGCGCGGCCTCGCGCTGCGCTTTGTAGCTTGGTTTGGCCTGATGGCGAAACGTTGGCTCTGGACGATCGAAGGCGACGAGTACGTGGTCGGGCTGATGATCTTTCAATAAGTTGATGAGCATGGAGGTGAACCCATACACCGCATTGGTTACCTGACCCGACGCTGTCGCCATATCGGTCGGCAAAGCGAAGAACGCTCGGTAGGTAAGAGAGTTTCCGTCGAGTAGCAGCAACCGGGGCACGACACTGAGGGTACTCCTAGACGGCGGAGCGTTAAAGCGAACGGTAGTGAGCAAGCGAGGCCAAAGGCGAGCTACGGCGCTATGGAGCCGTTGATTACGCCGTCGGCGACATCGCGCATGCGGGTGCGCCCGGACATTGCGTGTTTTTGAATGAACGCGAACGCCTCGGCTTCTTTGAGGCCGTGCTGGTCCATCAGGATGCCTCGTGCTCGGTCGATCAGCTTTCGGGTTGCGAGCTGCTCCTCTAACACTTGGACATCGGCCGCTAAGGCCAGCATGTCTCGATGGCGGCCAATGGCTAGTTCGATCGCGGGTATGAGGTCGCGCCGCTCGTACGGCTTCACGAGGTAGGCCGATGCGCCTGCATCTCGCGCATCCTCCACGAACTGGCGCTGGCTGAACGCTGTGAGGATGAGTACGGCGCACAGGCGTTCCTCGGCGATCTGACGGGAGGCTTCTATGCCATCGATGCCAGGCATCTTCACGTCGAGGATGGCCAGGTCGGGTCGCAGTTCGCGTGCAAGCCGAACAGCGTCATCGCCACGGCCTGTCTCGCCGACGACGTCGTAACCTTCTTCGATCAGTGTCTCGCGAAGATCGAGGCGAATTATGCCCTCGTCCTCGGCAATGACTACACGAACCCTTGCTGGTGACTCCATGTGCACAGCCTCCCACGCCCTGCCCTTGGTCAAGACGACATTTGGTCGAGTAGCTCGTCCTGCTTTGTCTCGAGGACCGCAATCTCGGCCACGACGTCTCGGCGCCGTGAGATCATGGCGGCTGCGTGCTTGCCGGCCTGGTTTGCCTCGAGTCCATCGGCCGGGTTTTCCGATACCAGGGCGCGAATGGCCCAGTCTTGGGCTTCTTCGGAGAACTGGCTTCGTTGCTCGTCGATAACCCGAAGCTCCTCGCGCAAGGCGCGTAGACGACGCCCCACCTGCACAAGACGGCGTTCGATCAAAAATCCCACGACACCATGATAGGGCGCGTCGACAACGACGGTGGTGGCCGCCGCTGTCGATCTGCGTGCCCCAGATGGGATTCGAACCCATACCGGACGGTGTTTGAGACCGTTGCCTCTGCCAGTTGGGCCACTGGGGCAAGTCCTTCCACTATAGCGACATTGCGGGGCTACCCACGGGTAAGTCGAGGCGGCCTGGGATTCGGCCTAGTCTGGTGACGTACAGAGGAGGGCCGCGTGCTCGCATTTACCTTCCCAGGGCAAGGGTCACAACGACCTGGAATGGGACGACCCTGGGTTGATCACGAGAGTTGGGAGTTGGTTGGCGAAGCCAGCGACGTCGCCGAGCGCGACGTAGCCGCGCTTTTGCTCGACGCCGACGCCGACGAACTCAAAGACACCAGAAACGCGCAGCTCATGACCTTCGTATCGAGCCTCATGGTTCTCGATGCGGTCGAGCGTCTTGGTATCGAGCCCGACATGTGTGCCGGTCACAGTCTCGGCGAGTACACGGCTCTTACAGCTGCTGGTGCCTTGTCGTTCGCCGACGGTGTCCGGCTGGTCTGCGAGCGTTCCGACGCCATGCACCAGGCTGGTATCGACCACCCTGGAACCATGGCTGCCGTGCTCGGCCTCGACGACGAGGACGTCGAGGTGGCGTGTCGTCGTGCCGACAGTGATGTGTGGGTCGCCAACTTCAACGCTCCGGGCCAGGTGGTCATTGCCGGTTCGCCCGAGGGTGTTGCTGCGGCCACCGTCCATGCGAAGGCACTCGGTAGCAAAAAGGTCATGCCTCTTCAGGTAGCAGGGGCCTTTCACACCCCGTTTATGGCCCCCGCGCGAGACCGTCTCCGAAAGGCCATTGCCGAAGCGGCACCCCGCGACACCGATATCCCGGTGGTTTCCAACGTCGACGGGCTGCCCCACGCGTTGGGCGCTGAATGGTCGAGCTTGTTATCGGCACAGCTGTCGTCACCGGTGCGTTGGAAGCATTGTCTTCTCAACATGGCCGAGCAGGGGGTCATGTCATTTCTCGAGCTTGGCCCGGGCGGCGTTCTTACGGGTATGGCCAAGCGAACCGTCAACGGGTCGCGGGCGCTGTCGGTGTCCACACCCGACGAGCTCGACAAGCTCATTGCCTTTATCGCCGACGGCAGGCCTACGCCTACGGTCGCCCACGAAGGAGAGCATCTTTTTGCCACCGAACGCCTCGTGGTCAGCTCGTCGGCCGGGGTGTTCACACCGGCCTCCCTTGTCGATGGCAGCCGCATTGCCGTCGGCGATGTCGTTGGGCGTGTTGCCGACCAGGAAGTGCGGTCACCCTTTACCGGTGTGCTGCAATCATTTATTGCGGTCGAGGGCGAACGCGTTACCAACCGTCAGCCACTTGCCTGGTTAAGGACGGTCTAAGTGCCATCTGTTCCTTCTGGTCTCCGCGGCGCGAGAATAACGGGCTGGGGTTCGGCTCTGCCCGACAAAATCGTTACCAATGACGACCTGGCGGCGGGCGGGCTCGACACCAATGATCAGTGGATTCGAGAACGCACCGGTATCCGTGAACGGCGAATCGGCGGATCAACATCGAGCCTGTCAATCGAGTCAGGCCGCAAGGCCATTGAGGCCGCTGGCATTGACCCAGCATCAATCGATGCCGTCATTCTCGCCACCACTACTCCCGATCGCATGGTGCCGGCGTCGGCGCCGTCAGTTCAAAAAGAACTCGGGTTGACGTGCGGAGCATTCGACCTCAACGCGGCCTGTGCCGGGTTTGTGTACGGCTTGGTTGTTGCCCACGGGCTGATCGGCGCCGGCATGAACAACGTGCTGGTCATCGGCACCGACACACTGTCGCGAATCACCGATTATCAAGATCGAGGTACCGGCATTCTCTTTGCCGACGGCTCGGCCGCGGTAGTGCTCCAGGCCACCGAAGGTCCTGGACAGCTACTTGGTTGGGACCTCAATGCCGATGGCTCCGCCGAAGAAGCCTTGTATTGCGACCACGGTTCAAAGCTGCACATGGATGGCAAAGAAGTCTTTCGCCGCGCGGTACTTATCATGGCCGACAGTGGCAATAAGTCGCTCAAGGCTGCTGGAGTCTCCATCGATGACATTTCGCTGATCATCCCGCATCAGGCCAACACGCGAATTATCGAGGCGGCATGTAAGCGGCTTGGCGCACCGTTCGAGAAGTGTTCAATCGTGCTCGATGTAACCGGAAACACGTCGGCCGCAACGGTTCCACTGGCGCTGGTCCAAGCCATCGAGGACGGTCGTGTACACGACGGTGATCTCATTCTGTTCGTCGGCTTCGGTGCTGGCATGACCGCAGCATCGGCCGTCATACGCTGGGGCGCTCTGTGACCGGTCGTGTCGTGCTCATCACGGGCGGGTCAAAAGGTATTGGCCTGGCATGCGCTCGTCGATTTGCCGAACTAGGCGACCGCGTTGCGGTCACGTACAACTCGTCGCCTCCGCCAGATGGCCTGTTCGGGGTGAAATGCGATGTCACCGACTCGGCCCAGGTTGACGCTGCGTTTAGCGCTGTCGAGGCGCACTTTGGCCCTGTCGAAATTCTGGTCGCCAACGCTGGGGTGACCAAGGATGTTCTGTTGCTCAGAATGTCCGAGGCCGATTTCGCCACAGTTGTCGACACGAACCTGACGTCGGCCTTTCGAGTCGCCAAGCGGGCAGCGCAGGGCATGCTGCGTCAGCGTAAGGGTCGGCTTATCTTCATTTCGTCGGTCGTCGGGCTCTTGGGTTCAGCGGGTCAAGCAAACTACGCCGCGTCCAAGGCGGGCCTGGTTGGACTCGCTCGTTCGTTGGCACGCGAGCTTGGAAGCAGGTCGATTACCGCAAATGTGGTGGCCCCTGGCCCTGTTGCTACCGACATGACAGCTGCGCTGAGCGACGATCGGATGAAAGAGCTAACAGCAGCAGTACCATTAGGTCGTGTTGCTCAACCTGAAGAAATCGCTGGCGTCGTAGTTTTTCTCGCCAGCGCCGACGCCGCATACATCACAGGTGCAGTTGTGCCTGTCGATGGTGGCCTCGGCATGGGCCACTAGCAGTACAACAAGTAACCATCACTAAGGAGTAGTACCCATGGATGAAGCATTGTTCGCCCGGTTCCGCAAGTGCGCGGTTGATGTCCTGAGCGTCGACGATTCGAAAGTTGTTTACGACGCCAAGTTTGCCGACGACCTCGACGCCGACAGCCTCGACCTGGTCGAGTTCGTCATGGCGCTGGAAGAAGAGTTCGGTGTTTCGGTTCCCGAGGAGGAACTTGAAGGCATCGGCACTATCGGCCAGGCCTACGAGCTGGTCGTCGCCAAGCTCTGATGGAAGGGCGTTCCGGGCGGCGTGTGGTCGTCACAGGGTACGGCGTAGTCGCCCCCTGCGGGCTGGGGCGCAGTGCTTTCTGGTCGGGTCTGCTTGGTCCCGGCTTTGCAGGTGGCACCAAGACCGCCGTGCCCGATTGGGATCCGCTCCCCTATTTCGATGGTCCCAAAGAGGCGCGCCGCGCCGATCGCTTCCAACAGTTCGCCATGGCAGCGGCAATGGAAGCGTTCGCACATGGTGGCGAACCCACCGTCGACCGGTCACGTTTTGGTGTCATTGTGGGCACCGGCATTGGTGGTCTTGAGACGCTCGAGGAACAGGTCATTTTACGCCACGAAAAGGGCGAACGGCGAGTATCGCCGTTCCTCGTGCCCATGATGATGGCCAACTCGGGCGGTGCATCCATCTCCATGCGATATGGCCTGCAGGGTCCGTGCGAAACCGTGGTCACGGCTTGTGCCGCAGGCACACATGCCATGGGCTACGCCGCTCGCATGATCGCGTGGGGTCGTTGCGACGCAATGATCACCGGCGGAGCCGAGGCAGCTGGCACGCCCACATCGATGGCCGGCTTCGGGAACATGACAGCCCTGTCGTCGTCGGGGGTAAGCATGCCCTTTGACGAGAAGCGAGATGGCTTTGTTATGGGCGAGGGCGCGGCGATGTTTCTCATCGAGGAGCTCGAATCGGCCAAGGCCCGTGGTGCCACGATCCTTGCCGAGATTTTGGGGGCCGCCAGCAATGCCGATGCCCATCACATAACGGCACCATCGCCGGGCGGGGTTGGCGCTATCGCCTGCATGAGGCTGGCTCTAGAAGACGCTGGTCTCAATCCGGCCGACATCCTCCAAATCAATGCTCACGGTACGTCGACACCACTCAACGATGCGGCCGAGGCTGCAGCCATGACCGCGGTGTTCGGTCCGCGTGGCGTGCCCGTTACGTCCACGAAAGGCGTTACCGGGCATGCGCTTGGTGCGGCCGGCGCTCTCGAGGCAGCAGCCGTTATCGCCTCGTTTGAACACCGCCTCATTCCACCAACGGCTGGTACTACAACCCTCGACCCCGAGATGACTATTGATCTGGTGATGGGCGATGCTCGGCCGTGGACCCCAGGTCCCACGTTGTCGAACAACTTTGGTTTCGGTGGGCACAATGGATCCATCATCATCGGGCCGTTCTCAGCCTGACCTTTCGGTGGCCGCCTTCTCGGCCCGCGTACGGACTGTCATCGCGAGTATTCCTGCGGGTGAAGTCGCCACCTATGGCGAAGTCGCTCTCGAGGCCGGGTTCGCCGGTGCGGCTCGAGCCGTTGGTACGTTGTTGGCTGGTAGCGACGGCACGCTGCCGTGGTGGCGAATCGTGGCGTCGAATGGTCGGCTTGTTCCGGGCCACGAAGCTGAGCATGCCCGCCTACTTCAGGCCGAGGGGGTGACGCTTACGCCAGCGGGACGAGTGCGAATGGGGTCAGGCCCGAAGCGCTAGAGGGTTACCGGTCATGAGCTGGCGGCGAAGGCTTGCGGGGGCGGCAGCGAACATCAAGCGCATGGTGGTCGAGAGCTCAAGCGCAGTCACGTCGGAACGCACGTAGCGCTGCCAGTGAGCGGCGGGTAGTTCGAAGAAGGTGTCGAGAAAGGTGCGGAACTCGTCGGCGGCGAGTTGTTCCAACACGGTTAGGCCGTATTGATGTAGCCGTCGGGAACGCCGTTGACTCTGGGGCCACAGCGCGGCCCAAGCCGCCGCGCTCACAGCCTCGGGTGTTGACCGGCGATCGAGGGCCGAGCGAATTGCCTGCGCCAGCGGTGCGGCATTGGCCAGGCTGGCGGCCAGTGAATAGCCGGTCGCGGGATGAACAGCACCCCCGGCGGCACCGACCCCCACGGTGCGCTGTACCTTCGGCGCGGCGATGCCCATTGGTATTGATACGAACTCCTCATCGGTGATGTCAGTTGCGTGCAAATCATGATCACGTAACCGGCACGCAAGCCGCTCGCTAAGCGCGGCGTGGGTCACCGGGTCACGAGTGGCGAGCACCGTTTCTTCGAGAAACCAGCGCCCATCGGCGAGTTCCTGGGCGAACAGGAACGATGGCGGCTCGCCGTCGTTGGACGCTGACGGCTGTCGACCATCCATGTGCACGCAACCGGCGTCCGAGGGACGGCCATCGAGCTGCGCCGTGAATCCGTATGCAATTTGCCGTGCCTTCGAGAACCGGCGTTGGGCCAACAGTGCGGTGGTAGCCCCCGTGCCATCGACCACCACGGCCGAGTCGACCATGCGCCCTGAACGCAGCACCAGCGTCGACTGGTGGCGGCCGTGGGTTACGCCGGCCGCTTCGCCGACGATGATGGTAAGCCCGGACGTGTTGGCGCGTTGGGCTATGTGTGCGGCGAGTCGGCTGTTGTCGATTCGGGCGTATGGTCGTTGGAGCACGTGGTGTCGGTGGCCTACAACGGTAACCTCTGGCCACGAGACCGCAGCTGTTTCTCCAAGACCCACGGCTTCCAGCTCATCGAGCCAAACGCTGTAGGTGTTCGGCCACGACGGTTCAGCCTGTGGTGTCACGAGCACCGTGCATAGGCCGACCGCGGCGCATGCGGCTGCCGTTGCCCATGCGGCTGGGCCACCACCGACGACGGCTACATCGTTACGGCTCAAGATTCGAGCTTGGCCATTCGCCGGAACAACTCGACCACACCGGCGCGCTTGTACGTGGCGTCGAGTGTGCTGTAGACGCTCTCTACGTTCACCGCGACCCGACCGCGCTCGCCTAACGCTCCATTGGTGATCTCGTAGATCTCGACGGCGGCATCCCACGACGAAAGGCCCGCTTCGTGACAGCGCCGCGCATGAGTGTCGACGAAGACGAGTTCGTCGCGCATTGCCGCCACACCATCCTTTCCCGTTATGGGTCCGTGGCCGGGTACAACGACATCGATATCCATCCCCAAGATGAGGTCGCACGCCGCTATCCAGTTCGCTATGGGTCCGGCCCACACAATGGGCATGCCGCCGTTGAACAAAATGTCGCCCGTGTACACAACTCGGTCGCTCGGCGACACCACCAACGTGTCGCCCCGCGTATGGGCTGGCCCCACTTCGATGAGCTCAATCATGCGCCCACCGACGTCGAGCTCGAGGCGGCCGACAAAGGTTCGGGTGGGCAGCGTGAGGGTGATGCCTTCGAAATCGAACTCGCCGAAGAAGCGCCGAAACATCTCGCCGGTCTCACCAGGGTCTGCGTTGAGAGCCGCTAGCAGCGCTGGTGGGGTTTCAGGAAACTCCTCGGCCGTGGCTTGCGATGTGATGATTTCCGCCCCGACCACTAGCTCGTTCCCATAGCAATGATCGCCGTTGGCGTGCGTGTTCACGAGTGTGGCGATGGGTGCCGCTCGGGTGATTGTCGCCATGGAGGTCAACATGTCGGCGGTGAGCCTCAAGTCGAACAGCGTGTCAACGAGCAGCGACTGGCCGTCGCCAACCACCAGCCCCGCGTTGCTCCAGCCCCACCCGCCGTCGGGTTGCAAGTATGCAAAACAACCGTCGGCCACTTCGTGCATGCCTTTTGCGTACGTCATCACACCTTTCGTATCAGACTAGGCGGATGTCTGACGCCTTCTCCCTCGATTCGCTCTCGGCTCTGGTACGCACGAATTGCGATCTTCGAACCCTTTTCGCTACAGAGCCGACCCGTGTTCAACGAATGACCCGCACGGTGGGCTCGTATACCGCCGACCTGTCCAAGCAGCGCATCAGCCTGGCGACGCTCGACTCGATGTTGAAATTGCGATGGATCGACGACATTGTCGACCACCGGACCGCCATGTTCGGTGGCGACCACATCAACTCAACCGAAGACAGAGCTGTGCTGCACACGGCTCTGCGTGCGGCACGCGGGTCCACGGTCATAGTCGATGGCCGAAACGTTGTGCCCGATGTGTACGACGTGCTTGACCGAATGGCGAACTTTGCCGACCGCGTCCGAACGGGCGAATGGCGGGGTCACACGGGCAAGCCGATCAGCAACATCATTAACATTGGCATCGGCGGCAGCGATCTTGGTCCAGCGATGGCCACACTGGCGCTGCGCAACTGGAGTGACCGTGGGTTGAACGTCCGCTTTGTGTCCAATGTCGATGGCAGCGACATTCGCGAGGCCACACTCGACTTGGACCCGGCCGAGACACTGGTGATCGTCGCCTCGAAAACGTTCACGACCATCGAAACCATGACCAATGCCTCGTCGGCCCGTGCCTGGCTCACAAGCGTGCTGGGGCCTGCTGCAGTACCAAAGCACATGGTTGCGGTATCGACCAACGCGGCCAAGGTCGCCGAGTTCGGCATCGACACGGTCAACATGTTTGGGTTCTGGGATTGGGTTGGTGGTCGGTACAGCGTCGACTCGGCCATTGGTCTTGCCCTCATGGTGTCGATCGGACCCGACAACTTCGCCGATTTCTTGGCCGGTTTCCGCGAAGTGGACGAACATTTCCGCGAGGCCCCGCCGGCCGACAATGTACCGATGCTTATGGGTCTCGCCGGTGTGTGGGAACGTAACGTCTTGGCGTCACCGTCGCTGGCGGTTATTCCGTATTGCAACGAACTGGCTCTGTTTCCTGCCTACCTGCAACAACTCGATATGGAGTCGAATGGCAAGCGAATTAGTATGGTTGGGACCGAGGTCACCACCGAAACCGGGCCGATTGTGTGGGGTACGCCGGGTACTAATGGCCAACACGCCTACTTCCAGTTGATTCACCAGGGCACCACGGTCGTTCCGGTCGATTTCATTGGCTACCTCAACCCGGTTCACAACGTCGGCGTGCATCACGATCTGCTAATGGCAAACATGTTTGCCCAGGCCGAAGCGTTGGCGTTCGGTAAGTCGGCCGAAGAAGTTGTCGCCGAGGGCGTACCTGAGCACCTGGTTGCCCACAAGACCTTCCCGGGTGATCGTCCGTCAACCGTGCTGCTTGGTGAGTCGCTGAACCCGCGGGCGCTGGGCGAATTGATTGCGCTGTATGAACACAAGGTCTTCGTACAGGGCGTCATCTGGGGAGTCAACAGTTTCGACCAGTGGGGTGTGGAACTCGGCAAGGTTCTCGCCAACCGTGTCAGTACGTCTATCGCCGATGGCCCCCGTGACCGCCACGACGCCTCGACCACGGCACTCATCGAGCGCTATCGCCGCTATGTCGGTTCGCGTGATTAGCGCGATACGACAACCATCCGCGGCGCTACCACTTAGACTCGTCATGACCAGGGCTAGTTGGTTCTGTCAATCGCGCAACCCTGGTTGCACGATTGGCAACCTACGTTGCGCGATTTTGAAATGTAGTCCGGGTGCTGGGGCTCGGCGTTTGGCAAAATGGTGGACCCCTAGCTACTTGCGCCGGGCTTGGGCCGCCAATCGCATTGCGAGTTCAGCGGCGACTACCACCACAGTTGCCATGGGCGTCGCCCGCACTGAGCCGGGGAGCACGCTGGCATCCATAACGTAGGCTCCCGGCCAGCCGTGCACCTGTCCATCGATGTCGACAACCGCATGCATGTCGCTAGCCCGGCCGAGCCGACAGGTGCCAGACGCATGATAGGTGCCGCCCTCGTCAGCCATAAGCCACGTGGCGAGTTCGGCATCAGTGTCGGCGGCGAGATCGGGTCGGCCCAACGCAGGCGCAATGTGGCGAACCCCGGCTGCCAATGCAGCCCGATCGCGGCTATCGGCGAGCAGATTCAGCTCGACTGTATCGGCGCCGATTCTCCCGGAGCTGCGACAGGTCATCAGTATCACGATGACAAGATCATGGTGGGTGATGAGGGCCAGGTCGTCAAGTCCGCCCGGCGACGACCATCGCCATGTGCGGGTGGAACCGAGCAGGGGTGTTGACTCCCCCGGGGGCACTAACGCCGGAAACACGATGGCGGCATGATCGCGTAGCCGCCGACCGACACCGGACAAAGTACACCCCGACCGAAGCAATATGCGGGGCGTTTCGATGGCTCCAGATGTCAGGATCACCTCGTTGGCTTCTAGTTCTTCACCCGACGCCAGCCTGACGCCCGCAGTGCGTCCTCGGTGAATCAGCACGCTTTCGACTGTTCCGAAGCGAACCGCGCACACCGTGAGCAGATCTGCCAACGATGCCCGATGGGTAGGGGTGGCGCAGAACGCTGCCCGCCGTTCGCTCGCGCCAACTGCGGTCATGATGGGGCGTAACCGTTGCTCTAGCGGGTTCGGGCCGTTGTCGGTCGGTGAATACCAGGGTACGGGACCACGGCCTGCAACAAGGGCGGCGAACCGGGGCCCAAGAACCGACCAACCGAGTCCGGGCCAGCGTGAATAGTCAGCCGGTCGCCCAGCCATCATGTGCATGCCATTTACCAACGAGCCGCCACCGATTCCCGCACCGGCCAGGTACGGAGTAAGTCCTTGGGCCGAGGTGCGACGCGCCAGTAGATCGGGTCGGGTGCGGCCGTTGAGGGCCTCGAAGAGATCGACCGCCGGGACTGGGTCGTGGGCCTGGGCAGCACCGGCCTCGATCACCGTTACCTGGCGGCCCGCAGCGGCCAATGTCGACGCCACGACACAACCCGCTACCCCAGCGCCGACCACAATGGTCTTGCGAGGTTGCCTCACGAACTAGGTGTGGGCGGGAAGTCCGGCTAGATGAGCGGAGTCGTTGTACCGCACCAACTTCCAGGGCTTCTTGTCCTGCTTCACAAACTCGGTCAACGATGTATTGAGCGTATGAAGGTGGAATGCGCCGGTCGACGGGGTGCTCATCAGCCGTCGAAAGACCGCATCGACCACACCGCCATGACACACCACCACGATGCTTCGACCCTCGTGCTCGGCGAGGATGTCCGACGTGGCCTGGCCAATGCGGTGTTGGAAAACGGCTATTGACTCACCGCCCGGGAACCCCACGCGGAACGGGTCGCCATCCCAATCGATGTCGCCGAACTGCTCGGTAAAAGCGGCATAGGGCACGCCGTCGCAGTCGGGACCCGGGTCATGCTCACCGAAAGCCGCTCGCCGTTCGACTATGGCAAAGCCGAGGACGGGCGCAATGATGTCGGCCGTTTCGATAGCACGCGGATACTCGGACGACACCAGTACGTCGGGCTTTAGCTCGCCCGATAGGGTGAGCCGTGAAGCGAGGGCCTCGGCCTGACGTCGACCGAGTGCCGACAACCCGTCGCAGCTTCGCGGACCACCGACAATGCGCTTGACGGTGACATTGGATTCGCCATGGCGAATGAGAACGAGCCGAGTGGTGGATCCGCTCATGACTACGCCAACTTCTCGACAAAGCCCTCGAGCTGTCGCAGGTTCCGACATTCGAATACGCCGTCGGTGTGGGTTCCGTATTCGCCAACAATGGAATCGCCCGTGTTCCAGTACGACTTGGGTTCGGGGTTCAACCAGTAGACGTGACGTGCCTTCTTGTTGATCTCTTTGACCACCCAGTTCTGGCTGGCGTGATAGTTGTTTCGAGCGTCACCAAGCAGAATCACTGTGGTTTTGGGCCCGATGTCGTTGCCCCACTTATTCCAGAACACCTCGAAGGCGTGGCCATAATCACTGTGGCCGTCGACCCACACGACGTCGGCTTCGGTGTTTACCCGGTGGATGGCTTCGGTGATGTCGTCGACGCCCTTGAAGTAGTCGGTGACCTCGTCGATGCCGTCGATGAACACGAAGCTACGGACCTTGGAGAACTGCCCTTGGAGGGCGTACACCAGCATGAGGGTGAAGCGGGCGAAGGCGGCCACAGAGCCGGAAATGTCGGCCACGACCATGAGCTCGGGCTTAGACGGTCGTGGGTACTTGAATTTCGGGTCGGCAGGCACGCCGCCATAGCTCAGCGAAGCCCGAACCGTTCGTCGGAAATCGAGCGGGCCCTTTCGGCCGTGCCGTCGCTTTCGAGCGAGTTTGGCGGCGAGCTTGCGGGTAAGGGGGTACAGCGCCTTCTTGAGGTTGACCATTTCGTCGCGCGATGCGTGCATGAAATCGACATCTTCAGGCAGCGGCTTTCGTAGCGTTTTGGCCATGGCTTCGGCCCCGCGGTCGGCCACAAGCCGCCGGCGAATCTCGGCTTCTACTTCCTTCTTGAACTGGTCGATGCGGTGAGCGAACTCGTCGGATTCGAGCCGTTCTTCCAGTTGGGTCATTTCGCCGCCGAGTTCCTCTCGCTGGCCTTCCATCAGGCGCTCAAGCATGGAATCGAGGTCGAGATTTCGAAGCGTTCGGTACAGGTAGTAGGTGCCACCCACCGGGCGGCCGGGTTCCATACCGGCGAACCTGCCGACGGCTTGGCGAGCGAGTGCCCGCATCGTTGCCTCGTCGCCATGCATGAGCGCCTTGTACAACATGGCGGCCATTTCCTCGGGCGTCATCTGGTCCATGGCGCCGCCGGCGCCGCGCTCCCCCGGACCCATTTGCTCTTGCATCTCGCGCCACATCTCGTCGACGTCGCTGTCGGCATCGCCCTTCAAGCTGTACTGCGGTCCTCGCAAACTGAAGTACACCTCGAAGACCGTTTCGAACGCACGCCAATGCGTCGAATTCTTGACCAGGGTGGCCCCCAAGGCGTACTTGAACGCGTCACGATCCTCGATGGGAATATGCGTGATTGCCTCCATGGCGTCGAGGTTTTCGGTCAGGCTGACCGGTAGCCCCGCGCTACGAAGTTCGACAATGAATCCAGCGAGAAGGTCGAGCATGCGCCCTACTTGTCGACAGACAGTTCTTTGGCAGCCTTAGCAATGTCGCTCTGGTACTTGAGCAGCACATGCAAGGTCTCCTTGGCCTGTTGGGCATCGATGTGTTCGATTCCCAACAGCACCAAGGTCCGGGCCCAGTCGATGGTTTCCGATACCGATGGTGCCTTCTTCAGATCGATCTGGCGAATGCTGCGCACGATGCGAGCAATTTGGTCGGCCAGGTTGTCGGACACACCAGGAACCTTGGTGAGAACGATTTCCTTTTCTCGGTCCATCTGCGGGTAGTCGACGTGCAGATACAAGCAGCGACGCTTTAACGCTTCGGACAGCTCACGCGTGTTGTTCGAGGTGAGGAACACGAGCGGGATCTGATTGGCGGTCACCGTGCCAAGCTCAGGGATAGATACCTGGTACTCGGACAGGATCTCGAGCAGTAAAGCTTCAGTTTCTACTTCGACTCGGTCGACTTCATCGATGAGCAGTACGACGGGTTCTTTGCTGCGGATGGCTTCGAGCAGCGGACGGGTAAGAAGGAACTCGTCACTGAAAATGTCGTCGTGAACGTCGCTCCAGGAGTCGCTGTTGCGATCGGCTTGGATGCGCAGGAGCTGCTTTTTGTAGTTCCATTCATAGAGTGCCTTGGACTCGTCGAGCCCTTCGTAGCACTGCAAGCGAATCAACTTGCTGCCGGTCATCTCGGCGACGCTCTTGGCCAACTGGGTCTTGCCGGTACCGGCGGGGCCTTCGACAAGGATGGGTTTTTGTAGCCGGTCGGCGAGGAAAACAACACCGGAGATGCCGTCATCGGCTAGGTACTTGACATCCTTGAGGCCGTCACGCACCGCCGATACCGACGTGAATCTAGGTTCAGTCATTTCGAAACCTTACAGTCTTAGGCCCTGAGTTGCCTGCCTCGGAGCGCACAGGGGGCTGCTTGGTCGCGGCTGCGGCTGGGTTGGCTCTACGCTCTCTCTCCGTGTCTGGACCACTAGCGGTAGCTGCTAAGAAATTCATCGATGTGGTCACTGGGCTATTGGCAGAGTGGTCGGGTCGATCCGAGGAGATCCTGCGCCCCGATGTGGCCATGGAGGCAAGCAACCTTGTCGCTTCCGTGATCGACGCCGACGCCAACCACACCGACGACGAACTGTGGGCGTATGTCGACTCGTTCGGTCACGAGATTCCCGTACCCATCGCAGGACGAACACCAGCGGAGTTACGCCAAGCCAAAATAGTTGCCGCGCGGCGACGCTGGGTGGAACGTCCATCGGTTCTGTTCGAGACCTTGGCCGAACTCGACGGCAAAGACGGCGGGCGCAGATCCCACCGTTACTACGAACTGGCCATGAAGCTCGCTCACACGACGGCCAGCCTTGACCTTTTGCCGTCGCCAACTGAACTGCTGCTTATCGAACAGCTTCGGGGGGCGCTCCTTACGTCGATGGACCGCAACCTGGTGCCCCGCCCAGGTACGCCCGGCGCCAATGCCCCTGCTCCCGTGAAGGCCATACCGACGACACCCGGGGCAACAGCCGCTGGTGACCCGACAGGACCAACCAAACCCGACAAACCAGACGGCCCTGCCCGTCCACTCGACGAACTACTGGCCGAACTCGAAGACCTGGTCGGCCTCGTCCCTGTAAAGAAAGAGGTCCGGCTACTTACTAGCCTCCTGCAGGTCCAAAAGTTGCGGGTCGAGCGAAATTTACCTGTTATTGAAACCAGCCAACACCTTGTTTTCACGGGTAACCCTGGCACCGGAAAAACGACAGTGGCGCGGCTGCTCGCCCAGATTTATCGAAGCCTCGGCGTGGTGACGCGCGGCCAGCTCGTCGAAACCGACCGGTCGGCCCTGGTTGCAGGGTATGTCGGACAAACGGCGCTCAAGACCCGTGAGGTGGCAGAACGGGCTCTCGGTGGTGTGCTCCTGATCGACGAGGCCTATGCGCTCGTTCGCGGCGGGGACAACGACTTCGGCATCGAGGCCATCGACACGCTGGTGAAGATCATGGAGGACCACCGGGCCAACTTGGCGCTTATCGCAGCCGGCTACACCGAGGAAATGCACGCCTTCATCGAGTCGAACCCTGGGTTGCGGTCTCGTTTCAATCGCACTGTTCAGTTCCCGGACTACACCAACGACGAGCTTCAGCGAATATTCGTAAAGCTTGGCGAAACGCACCGATATCGCCCAACACCAGGAGCACTCGACGTCTTCAAAAAGATCCTGGCAAAACAACCTCGTGACAAGGGTTTCGGTAACGCTCGGTTTGTGCGCAATATGTTCGAGCGAGCTATCAGCAACCAGGCCCAGCGGCTCGTTAACGTACCGGCCGCAACCGACGAGATGCTCTCTACGCTTGAAGCCGCGGATATCACCCTGTAGTAGCCCTATCCTTCTAGCAATGGTCAAACGTCTCCTTGCTCTTGTTGCCGCCGTGGTGATGGTGGTTGGTGCGTTGGCAATCCGACGCGTCATTGTCGACCGCTCGGCAACGACCGATCAGGCGACCACTATTGCACTCGACCCGAACGCACCGTCGGCACCTCCATCGGGTTCCAACCGAGATTTGCATTGCATCACAGAACTCAAGGCTGTCTGCGCCGCCGTGGCCACATCGTTGGGACTAAACCTGACGGTCGAGCAGGCCGGCGAAACGGTGGCCGATGTTGCCCAGGGCAAGAGCGCGGGTCTTTGGCTCACGCTATCACCGTGGGGAGACATCGCCCGCAGCAAGCAGGCAGCCGTTGGTAGCGCCAGCGCGCTGAAGTCCACAACCCTTGCCGGAACCAGCGTCGTGTTGTTCGGTCGAGACGACCGCATCGCAGCCATGAACAAGGCGTGTCCAACGCTGGCATGGTCGTGCATTGGCGACAAGGTCGACGGCAAATGGTCCGATGCCGGAGGTCAGGCCGCATGGAATACGGTCACCTTCACGCATCGAGATCCGCTCGGCTCGGCGTCGGGTCTTACCGTCTTCGCCGCCGCATTGGCGGGCAAAGCGGGAACCCCATTGATCGACAAAGCGAACCTCGACCCCGTCTCTCCTTGGTCTCGAAGCCTCGAGGCCACCAACACCAGGCCGCTGACCGACGACGTAGTCTTCCCGGCCACCAAGTTCTTCCTTGTCGCCGCGCTGGCAGCCGAAGTTCCCGACGTTGCCGCGTTCAAGACCCTCGTGCCAACACCTGAGGTGATTGTCACGGTGGAATTAGTCACGTTGTCGGGAACAGCGAGCAAGGCCATAACCGAGGCACTCATTGCCGAACTCGGGAAGAATCGATGGCTACCCGGGGTTGTAGCAAAAAATCTTCCCGACGCCGTTGGCATGGAAGCCGCACAGTTGCATTGGAGCCAAGTCCGTCCATGAAATCCCATCGCCTACTGAGCACCGTTGCCCTCCTTGCCGCCGTAACCGCATGCACTCTCCCGACACCGTCGTCCACGACTACCACCGGCGGCAATGGGTCGGGCACGGGTGGCTCATTTGATGCGGGTAAATGCATCGCCGTGCAGATGGCCGTCAGTTCCGAAAAGATTGCGCTCCTACAAGAACTCGCGAAGGACTTCAACGCTTCCAAAGAAGCCAAGGTCGCCAAGAAGTGCGTTGCCGTAAACGTCACCAAGAAGTCCTCAGGCGGTGCAGCTACGGCACTGATCAATGGCTGGACTAACGAGGAAGCCGAGGGCCCCAAGCCGGTCATCTGGTCTCCTGCCGCCAGTGGTTGGGGTGCCATTGTCAACGAACGCGCCGGTACGACCCTCGCTCCCGAGGGCAAGCCGTTCATCCTTACCCCGCTGGTGATTGCTATGCCCGGGCGTATGGCGAAAGAACTGGGATACCCGTCCAAGCCCATTGGATTCAAAGACATCGTTGCACTTGCCAATGACCCTCAGGGGTGGGCCAAATACAACCATCCTGAGTGGGGGCCGTTCCGGCTTGGAAAGACAAACCCGAACTTCTCCACGAGCGGGCTCAACTTCACCATTGCCCAGTACTACGCCGCGACCTCCAAGAGCCGTGACCTGACCAAGGAAGATCTTGCCCGTCCCGACGTTGTCGAGTTCGCCAAGAGTGTCGAAAGTTCCGTTGTTCATTACGGCGACATCACTATGACGTTCCTCAACAACTGGTTTGCCGCTGATGCCCGAGGCTCCGCCCTGTCGTACGCCTCTGCGGTTGCTGTTGAAGAAAAGAGCGTCATCGACTACAACCTTGGCAACCCCGACGGTGAGCTGTCAGCGGGCGAACGCCCTCGGATTCCCCGCGAGCCACTCGTAGCGATCTATCCCAGCGAGGGAACCCTTTTTAGCGACAGCCCGTTCATCATTCTCAATGCGCCCTGGGTGACCGCCGAACAAAAACAAGCTGCCGCACTGTTCGAGACATTCGTGCTGCTCGCCGCTAACCAGGAAAAGGTGCTCAAGTATGGCTTCCGCCCGGGCAACCCGTCCGTGGCGGTTGGCGCGCCAATCGAGCTGAAGAATGGGGTCGACCCGGCCCAGCCCCAAGCCGTTCTCGACGTGCCAACACCGCCTGTCATGGTCGAGATCCTTAACCGATGGGCCGAACAGCGCAAGACGGCTCGCGTGATGCTGGTCATGGACGTTTCTGGATCGATGGGCGAACCTGCCGTCGCTGGTAGTTCCGAGACCAAACTCGATTTGGCGAAGCGGGCCGCTATCTCGGCACTCGGACAATTTAAAGACGACGACGAAGTGGGTTTGCGGATCTTTTCAACTAGCCTCACCGGCGACAAAAATGTGAACTTTGTCGACCTGTTGAAGGTAGGCCCTATTGGGGTGCAACGTGAAGGCATGCGAGGCAAGATTGATGGTCTGAGCCCAGTGTCAGGCACGCCGCTGTACGACGTGGCGGCCAGATCGGTCGAGGAGATGGCCGAGAACTACGACCCGAAGAAAATCAACGCGGTAGTGCTCTTGACCGATGGCCGCAACGACGACGGCAAGAAGGCCGACGACGCACAACAGCTCAGCACCTTGTTGTCGACGCTGCAGTCCGGATCCGAGGGCGCAGCGGTATCGGCTATTCGGGTCTTCCCCATCGCGTACGGCAAAGATGCCGACCTTGCCATCCTTCGTCAGATTGCCGAGGCCAGCCGTTCTGCCGTGTACGACGCCAGTAACCCTGCCACCATCGAGCAGGTCTTCACTGCCGTTGTGTCGAACTTCTAGGATTGTTCGTCTATGGCCCAGTTGAGCTTTCGTGATCGCTTCTTTACGCGTCCGGTAGCTCGCGCCATCACGTCACCACTCGGCATCATGCTCGCCGGTGCGGGTGCCGCTGTGGGCATCGTCGTAGCCGGGCCGGTTCTCGGCGTCGCGTTAGGAATTGGCGCATGGGCGACCAGGGTCTTCCTCGCCGTTCCGAAGGGCTCCTCGAACCGTCAGCTCGACCCGTTTGCGCTGCGTGATCCGTGGCGCAACTTTGTCATCGGTGCACAGTCCGATGGTCAACGCTTCCAGCGAACGGTGAAGGCAATGAAGCCCGGCCCACTCCAGGACCGTTTGCGAGAGGTATCGGCACGGCTCGACGAAGGTCTCAACGACTGCTGGCAGATTGCTCAACGCGGCCACGAGATCGACGGTGCGCTGCATGAACTCGATCCCACTGCCGTGTATCACAAGCTTGAGCGTGCCCAACAGCTTCCAGAGGGACCTACCAAGCAACGAACCGTTGCGGCGGTCGAGGCTCAGTACGCTTCGATACAACGGCTCTTCGCTGTGTCCGAGGATGTTAAAAGCCGATTACAACTTCTCGATGCCCGTCGCGATGAGCTAATTGCACGGTCGGTTGAGCTCTCGGTTACGGGTTCGTCCGATCTCACCAGCCTGGACAGCGAGGTCGATTCGATGGTGCACGAACTTGAAGCGATCCGCCAAGCAATGGACGAGACCCGCCAAGCGGCATCGGGTGACATCGACATACCGGAACTCAACGCAACGCAAACGCAGCTGCCACAGGGGCGCCCAAGCAATTGAGCACAGCCGGCGATTTGCTGAGGGCTAACACCACTGTTGCCCTTGGCACAATGATGTCGCGCCTTACTGGATTCGCTCGATATGTGCTGCTGGTCGCACTCGTACAGCCGGCGCTGGCCGATGCGTACAACACGGCGAACAACATACCGAACCAAATATACGAGTTGGCGCTCGGCGGAATCCTCACGGCAAGTCTTGTTCCGCTGTTCGTCGAGTATGCCGATAGCAAGGACGACGATGCCACGCGCGCCATAGTGGGTACCTCTCTAATCGGCATGTTGTTGCTCACCGTGGTGGCGGTGGTGGTGGCTCCGTTGATCGTCTGGGTGTACACGCTACGGACACCCTCCGAGTTGGACGTGGCCCAGTTTCGCGGTGTCACGACGCTGTTTGCCGTGCTGTGTCTTCCCCAAATCCTCTTCTACGGCCTGACCTTCCTCGCCACTGCCTTACTGAACGCCCGCCGGAACTATTTTGCCGCTGCTTGGGCCCCGGTCGTCAACAACGTCATCGTCATCTTGGGGTTGTCGACCCTCGGCAGCAAACTCGAAAGCGAGCGCACGCTCGAAGCCGCATCCCGTAACAATACCGTGGTCATCTTAATCGGCCTTGCTACCACCTTGGGTGTCGTCGTGATGGCACTCGCTCTCTTACCGGCGCTGCGCCAGGCTCGGGTCCCGATCAGCTTGCGCTTCAACCGTCGACATCCAGCGGTTCGTCGGCTACTCAAGCTGTCCACCTGGACTATCGGTTACACCGTTGCCAACCAGGTGGCGCTAGCGCTCGTCACAATCCTTGCGCGGCCGGGCTCGTCCGGGGTCACGGTGTACCAGCTCGGGTATCTCATCGTGCAGCTGCCGATCGGATTACTCGCTATGTCGGTTATCACCACGTTCGGTCCCGAGCTGTCACGGAGCCGGCTGGCCCACGACAAACGTAAACTCGTCAAAAACTTCCGTCTTGGACTGATCACCATTGTTGGACTCTTACTCCCCGCGGGTGCCGCTTTAGTTGCGCTCGGGCGTCCGCTCGTATCAGTTGTTTTAGAACGAGGGTTCTTCACGGGAGAATCGCCAGTAACTCTCGCTTCCACTGTCGCGGGATTCGGGGTGGGGTTGTTTGCCCTTGGCGGCTACTTGTTCGCTCTCCGAGGTTTCTATGCGCACAATGACACTCGGACACCGTTCGCTATCAATCTGGTCGAAAACGTCTTGAACGTCGTTCTGGCCATTGCACTTGTGCCCCGATTCGGCGTGGCTGGGCTGGCATGGGCATTCTCCATTGCGTACATCGTCGCCCTAATATTGGCGGTGGCGTCGTTCAACAACAAACTCAATGGCGGGCTCGAACTGCCGCTCCTTGCCGCTGGCTTTGGCAGGCTTGTGCTCTCCACGATTGTGTGCGGCGAGGTCATGTGGCTGGGCTCTGGCCTCGTTGGCTCGGACACCGGCGCTGGGGCATGGTTGCGGCTCATCGTGGTCGGTGTACTGGGCATCGCCGCCTACATTGGAACCCTGACAGTGCTTCAAGCTCCCGAGGTGGCACAGGTCCGGTCCTTCGGCAGATAGATTGTTCGGATGTTCAACGTCATGCGTAAATGGTGGAAGTACCTGGCAGCCAAGCTCAGCGGCTCGTTCGATGAAAGAGCCGACCCGAAGGTCCAGATCGAGCAGGCGCTCATCGAAGCCCAAGATCAAGATCGTCGTCTGCGTGAACAGGCCGCCAACGTCATCGCTGGTCAAAAGCAAGGCGAAATCAGCCTCAACCGGTCGCTCGACGAACTGACCAAGGTCAACGCCAATGCCCGTCAGGCACTCATGCTCGCCTCCGAGGCCGAAAAGGCTGGCGATACCGCCAAGGCAACTCAGATGAATGCCGCCGCCAGCTCGCTCGCCAACAAACTCATTGGCCTCGAGAAACAGGTCGAGGACCAAAAGGCGATGGTACTTCAAGCCACCAAGGCGTCTGATTCGGCGAAGGCTGCCGTGCAAGCAAACGCTGCGCAGCTGCAAAAGAAGTTGTCCGAGCGTCAAAAGCTGCTCTCTCAGCTGGAGCAGGCCAAGATGCAAGAGCAGATGAATTCGGCCATGGCGTCCATGAACGCCACGCTCGGAAAAGATGTGCCGTCGCTCGAAGAAGTACGATTGAAGATCGAGCAGCGCTACGCGAAAGCGTCGGCCGCGACCGAGTTGCAGGCGTTGTCGGTCGACAACTCTATGTTGGAAATCGAAAATGCCACAGCCGACGTCGAGGCGCAATCACGCCTTGCCCAAATGAAAGCCGAACTCGGTCTGTCACCGGCTCCGGCCGCGATCGAGCAGCAACTGCCCGGCCCCACCGCCACGGCCTAACGTTTGTGACTACAACACCACGAGGTCGTCACGGTTGACGGCCTCGTGGGTTACGTCGGCGTCGCGCTCGTCGCGTCGTACACCCGACGTTCGTCGCAGCGCGCTCGATGGATAGGCAACCATTCCGCGAGCAAAGACAACACCGGTTGGGCCAACAATGTCGACGGTGTCGCCGGTATCGAATTCGCCGTCTACCTCGGTGATGCCCGCCGGTAACAACGAACGATGAGCGTCGACAACGGCACGTTGCGCGCCGGCGTCAACAATCAGACGTCCAGCTGTGCCAGCCGCAAATGCAATCCACAGTTTGCGTGCCGACAGCCGCCGATCGAGGGCCCGAAACGTCGTGCCGAACTCGGTGCGACCGCCAAGCGCGTCGGCTAGAGCATTGTGGCGGCTGGCGTGAGCAATCACGGCCGGGATACCCGATGACGAGGCGATTCGCGCCGCCGACAGCTTCGACGCCATGCCACCGCTCCCCCGGTTGGAGCCCGTTGACCCGGCTTGCACATGCAGCATGGGGTCATCGGCTTCGACGGTCGAAACTACCGCGGCACCGGGGTGCACCCGGGGGTCCGACGTATAGAGGCCATCGGTGTCGGTCAGCAAGACGAGCAGGTCGGCGCGAATGAGGTGCGACAGCAGCGCGGCGATGCGGTCGTTGTCGCCGAAGCGGATCTTGTGGTCGGCGATGGCGTCGTTCTCGTTGACGATGGGGATGGCACCAAGTTCAAGCAGCCGGTTAATGGTCTGGCGGGCATGCAGGTATTGCTTCCGATTCACGAAATCGACAGGCGTCAGGAGCACCTGTGCCGGCACTAGACCGTGTCGACAAAGCTCGCGGTCGTACACCTGCATGAGCCGCGGCTGCCCTGCCGCCGACAGGGCCTGCAGTGTTGGCGTGTCGGTTGGTCGCTGAGCAAGCCCCAACGCAGCCACACCGGCCGAAACCGAACCCGATGTGACGATGATGACACGATGACCGTTGGCGCGAGCTGCCGCCACCTCGTTGCACAGCTTGGCGATACTGCCTTCGTTGATGACGCCTAGCTCATTGGTGAGCGACGACGAACCGATCTTGACAACAACGGTGCGGTAAACGACCGACGTCATCGCACAGTGTCGGGTTGGTAATCGAAGCTAAAGGTACCAATCCAAACAATGTCACCTTCGACGGCCCCGGCGCGGGCCAACAACTTTGGAACACCGAGGCGCTCTAAGCGGGTATCGATGTAGGACTGAGCATCGGGACTTGTAATGTCGGACAGTGCCACCACCCGTTCGGCGTCGCGACCGACTATGCGCCATTCACCGTCTGCCTCGCGAGCGATCTTTACCCCATCGACCGTGGGACGCAGCACGACGTAGCTTTCCTCGGGGGCGATTGCCTGGCGAACACCCTCGACGAGGTGATACAGCTCTCGGACCACCTCTGTGACGCCATCGCCGGTAACCGCCGACATAGTGAGCCCGTCGAACGGGTACTGCTGGACGTCGGTCTTAGTGCCGACGATAAGGCGAGGTCGTTCGAGTAGCTCGGGTTGGTAGGCGCGAAGTTCTTCTAGGAGCACGGTGGCCTGGTCATCGGCGCTGCGCTCCTCCTCGGATGCAAGGTCGACCAGCACACACAGGACTCGCGCTCGTTCGATATGCCGCAGGAACTGATGACCGAGCCCGCGACCCTCGCTGGCCCCTTCGATCAAACCGGGAATATCAGCCACAATCATTTCGGCACCGTCGGCGATACGGACCACACCAAGGTGCGGCTCGAGAGTAGTAAAGGGGTAGTTGGCGATCTTGGGTTTCGCCGCCGAGATGCGACTGATGAACGTGCTCTTTCCAGCATTCGGAAAGCCGACGAGGGCAACGTCGGCCATGAGCTTGAGCTCGAGCCGAGTCCAGCGTTCGAGGCCGTGTTCCCCCTGTTCGGCGAAGCTTGGTGCGCGACGGCGGTTCGATAAGAAACGTGCATTTCCCCTCCCGCCCCGCCCGCCATCGGCTCCGAGCCATCGGTCGCCGTGATTCACGAGGTCGGCAAGCACTTCACCGGTATACAAATCTCGGACCACGGTTCCTTCGGGAACGTGGACGACCATGTCGGCCCCGGTTCGGCCGTGCATATCCTTGCCTTTGCCGTGGATTCCGTTGGCGGCAACACGGTGGGGATGGTCACGGAAAGCCAAGAGTGACGAGACGTTACGATCAGCCAGCAGCCACACGTCTCCACCCTTGCCGCCATCGCCACCGTTGGGTCCACCCATCGTTACGGGGCCCTCACGACGGAAGCTGACACAGCCAGCACCGCCATCACCACCACATATGTTCAAACCGGCTTCATCGACAAATGCACTCATAGGGCGTACG
Organism: Actinomycetes bacterium; assembly: GCA_031415695.1. Classification (GTDB taxonomy): domain Bacteria; phylum Actinomycetota; class Acidimicrobiia; order Acidimicrobiales; family Ilumatobacteraceae; genus JANOSH01. The sequence goes on along the minus strand of JANOSH010000047.1, from coordinate 159,826 downwards.
GAGGTTAGCCGCACCTGACCCCCATACCGGCTTCGGTACTGGCGGCCACTGTGTCACACCCACCCGATAGCCTTACAAGCACTGCAGGATGGACGGCGATATGGGTAACAACATGGATGACACACAACGAACACAGCGGTGGGCATCTACCATGGCTGGTTACCAGGACGACTCTATTAGGGTCGCTCATTTTGGAACGGTCGTCGGACCCGGTGTCTTGACCGTGGTCGGCCGCGAACGACGCGAGCAAGCCGAACTCGTGCGTCTGGCACCCGGTGCCACCGTGTCGAGCGGGGCGGGTCAGCGAGCAATCGACGAGGAGCCCGACGAGCTACGTACCTGTTTTGAACGAGACCGAGACCGCATCTTGCACTCGGCAGCGTTTCGTCGTCTGGCCGGAAAGACACAGGTGGTTGTCTTTCCCGACGATCATCAGCGCACGCGCCTCACGCACGCGCTCGAGGTAGCACAGGTGGCAGTGGCCGTCAGTCGAGCGCTAGGACTCAACGAGGCGCTTACCGAGGCCATTGCCCTTGGCCACGATTGCGGACACGGCCCAGGTGGTCATGCCAGTGAAGACGCACTGTCACCCTACATCGACGGTGGATTCGATCACGCCGTTTGGGGTGCCGACGTGGTCCTCACCCCGTTGAATCTGTGCGTCGAGACCCTCGACGGCATCCGTAATCACTCGTGGTCCCGTCCCGCACCCAGTACCGCCGAAGGTGAAGTGGTGGCCTGGGCCGACCGAATCGCCTACGTCTGTCACGACTTCGAAGACGCATGCACTACCGGCTTGGTAACGCCAAGAGACCTACCCGCCGAGGTGTTCGAACAGGTCGGGTCGGACCGCGGAGCACAGATCGAGTCCTTCATTACTGCCATGGTCGGTACGTCCCAGGCGACCGGACGCATAGGTATGCCGAATGGGCCCGCCGATGCGCTCGCTGCCTTCCGGATGTTCAACTACGAGCGCATATACCTACGACCCCAATCACAGACGCAGGCAAGCGCTGTCATCCGGGTTTTGCGGGCGCTGGTCGACAACTATCTTGCCCGCCCCCAGCATCTTCCGGCCGACCGTCTCGAAGTCGCAGCGACACAGGGGCTGGCATGGGTAGCGGTCACATATGTGGCTGGAATGACCGACCGGTTCGCGTGTCGCCAAGCCGTTGAACTGCTCGGTTGGAGCCGCGATGAATTACCGATGGGGTTCGATGTCTAAAAACGGGCTCTTCTGACGCGGGTGTGGGTTACGCAGCGGCTTGACGGGTGGCTCGTTCGTGGGGTAGGACGAGGTTGATTGGTCCGCATGCGAGCACGAGCGCGGCGTCGGCGGAGTGGAACCCGTAGGCGCGTCGGATGATCAGGCGGACTTTGACGTTCATGCCCTCGACCGTGCCGTTCGAGATGTCTTGCTCGATCGCGTTAATGATGAGCGGCCATCGGTCGAGCATCACGACCGCGTCGGCTGGTTCGATGCCGCTGTTGAAGATGGTCCGGAACTGTTCTTTCATTTCATACGCTCGCCAGATGCTGCCGCGTTTGCGGCGGATGGTCGCGAGTTGTGTCTTCTGGCCGGTGAGGTCGGCCGGGTTCTTCAACAGACACCAGCGTGGTCCTTTGAACGCCCTCGCGTGCTTGGGGTCGTCGAGCTTTAAACCCCATGCGATCTAGTTTCGGCAATTCTGGCGGATTCCCGCCTGCGGTGACGTAACCGGGCTCAGCCGACGGTCAGGGGTAGGCAGCAAGTGCCGCGGCCTCGAGTTCGTGCCATGGTGGCGGTGGCGGTGTGTCAGACGCGCAGCCATCGTCGGCGGGCGGGGGCACATCCAAAGGTATGCAACCTTGGTGGTAGTACACCGGTAACGGCTGGGCATCGAGCCAGGCGCGTTGCTCGCCGTTGAGCACGCCGACTACTACCATGCGGCAACCGGGGCCTTGCCACACACCAAATGTGGCGTTTCCGGACAGATGCTCGATGATCGAGGCCTGAAGCACCGAAGTTTGCATCGTACAGTCCGGGTTTGCGGGCGGCTCGTCAGCCGCCGACGACGTAGTCTCGGTAGTGGAAACGGAGCTTAGAGGTGGCAATCCCTGACGTACGCTCCCGCAACCCACACTGACGACGCTGGCGCAGACAACCAGCAACAGGAATCGAGGCGTTTTCACGTAACAAGTGTGTAGCCGTCGTTGAGCATCAAGCTCAGGTCGTTGTAGTAGCAGGTTTGCGATCCCTGTGATCCGCCGCCACCACCACTGTGTATGCCACGTGCTTTCGCTTCGGACGTCGCCCACGTACGGAACCAAGCCCCTCCGGAGTCTCCGGATCGGCACATGAGTTGAATGGGGTGGAAGACCTGAACGTTGGTGACATGCCAAGCCGGGAATCCAAGTTTCGGCGAACCGCAAAGGCGCTTGTGCAAGCGCCGGTGCAACTACTGCTGCTGCCTTGCTTATATTGAGCAGCGCCGTAGTGCGGCGAACCGTCGCCGCATCGTGCGTCGAGCTGCGGGGCGTTTCCTGGTACCAAGTCAACGTGCGGCGATTTCCCGGTAGCGGCTGCCAGCGCAAGTACCCTGGCCGAGCCACGCAATCTGACACGCCCAGCGTGGTAGTTCACGTCGAGGACGAATGAATCGGCGGACGACAGTTGATCCAGAGGAATCGCTTTGTGAAGTGCGGCTTCAGCAAACCGAAGTATCTCGAACGGGGTGCATCCTGTATACGCCACTACATCGATCGCGCCCCCTAGTGTATCCACGGCCTCGTTCGCGAGTGGACCAGCGGTCTTCGATGCTGGGTCGCTGACAATAGCGATACGTTCCTGCGCAAAATCGACAATCGACACCAGCTCGCCGTCGCTCGATGCGACAAACTCTGCCAGTCGGCTCAGGGATGCTTGGCTAGTTTCCGTCGTGAGCCACCCGCTTTTAGTCTCGAAGCCATCGGGAAGGAGTATCTCTGGTCGGTCCCACGCTCTGGTGTGGCTGGCTTCTACCACTCCCGCGGCAGCGGCAGGAGTGATTCCTAACACGCTACTGATGCCTAAAAGCCGGATAAAAAAAAGCCCGTCGTGTCATGCACCTGATGCTATGGCACTGATTCTTTAAACGTCAAGGAACAGTCAGCTTCAACTGCGCAATGCTTGCGCCAAGCCGATTCCAGTATGACGCGTCGCGATCGCGCAGTGTCGTAGCTCAAGTCGGCCACGATAGCGCTGGTGTGTTGACCAAAACGTCGCGGGTGTTTTGTGGCCGCTCCGTCGACAATACAGCGGTCACGAGAGGGCCGGTCACGCCAGTCATAACACGACGATGTTTGAACGGGCAAAGCGGGCAAACCAACCGCCGGCGCCGCAACGCCACCGTGACAACGATCATTCGGGCGTGCCATTCAACCGCGGTGACGCGCACGGGCAACGGCCCCTGGGATCATGGTGTAGGAACCTCGAACTCTGGTCGAGGCCTGTGCGCACCACGCGGACCCACCAAACGCTCAACCCACCCAACCCCGCCTGACTACCCGACCCTCAACCCCTCACAACAGGGTCAGGAGCGCCTAAAAACAAGCGGTGCCCCCGGCCAAATGGCGGGGGCACCGGTACACAGCGCGTACGGCGTCAGAGAACGTCGACGACCTTGCGGCCCTTACGCTCACCGAACTTGACGGCTCCCGGCGTGAGGGCGAACAGCGTGTCGTCCTTCCCAATGCCGACGTTAACTCCGGGGTGGAATCGAGTGCCACGCTGGCGAATAATGATGGTCCCGGCGTTGATTTGCGTACCGTCGAAGACCTTGACACCTAGGCGCTGAGCGTTGGAGTCACGGCCGTTGCGGGTAGAACCGCCGCCTTTAGTTTTTGACATGGTTGCTCCCTATATCAGCCGACAGAAATGCCGGTGATTTCGACGGTGGTGTACTTCTGACGATGGCCAAACCGTTTGCGCTGGTTGGTACGACGCTTGTACTTAAACCCGTTTATCTTCGGGCCCTTGGCGGTGCCCACCACTCGGCCGGTGACAGTTGCACCCTTGAGTTGGTCGGCTGTGGCGAGCACGGTGTCGCCATTGACGACGAGAACGGGCGTGAATGAGACGGTGGAGCCTTCATCGGCACCAAGGAGTTCGACGTTAAGACGAAGACCCTCGGTTACCTTTTCTTGCTTTCCACCTGTGGCGATTACGGCATACATGACCCTGCAACACTAGCGGATGAGTCCACCGAAGGCCAACATGCCTGGCTGTTGGTCGCGAATTCGTTAGCTCAGGAGCTGCTGATCGATGATGAGCCCCCGACCCGCACAATGCTCACAGGTGTCACCGTACGATGTGAGGAGACCTTCGCCAATGCGTTTGCGGGTCATTTCCACAAGCCCAAGATCAGAGATGTCGAAAACCTGCGAGCGGGTCTTGTCGCGAGCTAAGGCGTCCCGAAACGACGTGACCACCTTGGTCCGGTTGTCACGGATCTCCATGTCGATGAAGTCGATGACGATGATTCCGCCGACATCGCGTAGCCGCAGTTGGCGAGCAATTTCCGCTGCGGCCTCCAGGTTGTTGTGGAGCACAGTGTCTTCAAGGTTGGTTGAGCCAACGTTTTTCCCAGTGTTCACGTCGATCACCGTCAATGCCTCGGTGTGTTCGATAATGAGCGAACCGCCCGACGGCAGCCAGACCTTGCGATCGAGCGCTTTGTGAAGCTGTTCATGAATGTGATGGCGCTCGTACAGGGGCAGGCCTTCGACTGCTGGGTCGTAGTACTCGACGCGATCAGCTAGCGCCGGGCTGATCGCAGCAACGTAGTCACGCACTTCCTCGAACAGCGCTAGGTCGTCGATGATCACGTTGCGGTACTCGTTGTTGAACTCCTCGCGAATCACCCGCACGGCCATGTCGGGTTCGCGATACAGCAACGTCGGTGCCTTCGACCGTGCGGCCAGGGACTCGATTTGTTCCCATTGGCGCAATAGCCGCAACACATCGGCACGAAGTTCTTCTTCGATGACATTCTCGGCGGCTGTACGAACAATGACGCCGTGTTGTTCGGGTTTCACCTTGTCGAGGATGTTGCGAAGGCGCTTACGCTCGTTGTCGGGCAGACGCTTCGAGATGCCGTACGTCTTCGAGTTGGGAATGAGGACTACGAACCGGCCCGGTAACGACACTTCCTGTGTAAGCCGGGCACCTTTCGCGCCAATCGGGTTTTTCGTTGCCTGGCAGATGATCATTTGCTTCGCCTTCAGCATTTCTTCGATCCGAGGCTTTGGTCGTCGTGGCCCTCGGGGTCCGTCGTCGTCGTCGTCGGATTCGATCGAGACGTCGCCGGCGTAAAGAACGGCGTTCTTCGGCGTAGCAATGTCGACAAAAGCTGCTTCCATACCGGGAAGCACATTCTGGACCCGGCCGAGGTACACGTTGCCGTGGATCTCTGAAACGTCGTCTAGAGGCTTACTCACGTAATGCTCGGTCAGGCTCCTGCCTTCGAGAACCGCGATCTGCGTGCGACCGTGCCCAACGTGAACCGCCATGAGATAGCGACCGATTGGGCGGCCATTGCGTTCACGCCCACGCCGTTGGGCGAGCATCTTCTCGTCGAGATGAATTGACTGCTCAACAATGGCCTGCACGGGTCGTTGCCGCTGCTTCTTGGGTTGGCCACCCTTTGGCTGGCCGCCGTCCCGTGGGGCAGGGCGCGCGGCCACTACCTTAGCTATCGACGTCTCGACATCAGCCGCCCGATCGTTACCGTTGCGACCGGCACCGCCGCGCCGACCCCGAGACCGGCGCTGGGTCGCTGATTGCTTCTCGCCGTCGTTTGTTGGCTCCGAGGGTCGCGTTGGAGCCGGCCGAGAGTCACCAATCTGTGGTGTTCGGGTTTCGATCCACATCCGACCCTCGTTGGGCGGATCTGGCAAGTCGGGGTTAGCGATGCTGTCGGTATTGCTCGCGCCCTGTCGGGCAGATTTCTTAGCCTGGCCACCTCGTGATCCTCGTCGTCTACGTTTGACTGGTTCTCCGTTTAGGGAGTCCGTTGGGTCTCCACCGACCAATGCGCCTTCAGGGCGCTCTACGTCGGCGCCTCCCGAATGCTCTGTCATTTCTGTTCCTCCTCATGCGCGCACCAGGGTGCGCAGCTCGGTGTCGGCGTTGGGAATGGGTTCCACTCGTTCGCCGTCCACCTCGATCCATTGATGGGTACGCAGGACATGCCCGACCAGCTCGTCCACTGAACGTTCTGGAAGGAGTGCCTGTAGAAACTCGCTCGGACGAAGGCCACGCCCGGCTGTGACCAGCCGTACAAACAGGACATCGTCGTGCATCGAAATTGACTCTATGGCTGGCCGAACGTTGTCGGTCGACACTGTCGACTTCCGGGTTCGTTCGAGCAGTAGTTCGTCGGCACCCAGCGCTCGTTGTATTGCCTGGGCAAGACCGGCAGGTGTATCGAATAGCCGCATCTGCCAGTCGCAGGCCACGACAGCTTCTTGCAGGGAAGCCACTGAACGCTCGATTGGAGCCGCCGCGCTGACATCGATACCTACTGGCAGGCACGGTGACAACAGTCCAGGAAGCAGATCGACGTCCATGTCGTTTACAAGGTCGACATCCAGATACTCGGCCATCGACTCGTAGCCGACCGAGAGAGCTAGACCAAAATGCAACTTGGGCCGGGGTGAGAATCCCTCGGAATATGTCAACGGCAATCCCGAGCGACGAAAGGACCGTTCGAGGACACGAGCCATATCTCTGTGGCTAATAAACCGAACTTTTCCGAACTTTTGAAACCGGATTCTGGCACGCATGTCTAGGAACCGCTGACCGGCACCGGTTGTCGTCGCGGCGAAAGGTGCACGGGAACGACATGACCAACGGCGAGATCTTGACCGGTACCTTGACTGCCGCCGGCAGGCGGCACCGACGACGCAACGATGTGCTCGATGCCGTAGCCGGTGCATACGCCGCAGTCGTAGCACGGCGTCCAGCGACAATCGGGCAGCCCGTGCTCGGCAAGCGCAGACTTCCAGTCCAGCCAAAGAAAATCGGGATGAAGGCCGGCCGATACCTTGTTCCAAGGGAGCACTTCGTGTTCGTCTCGATGCCGGTTGACGTACCATTCGATCGACAGGCCCTCGGCTGCCATGGCGTCTTCCCATCGAACAAGTGAAAAGAACTCGCTCCACTCCTGGAAAGTGCCGCCTGCGCGCCAAACCCGCTCGATGACCCGACCAATACGTCGGTCACCTCGACTAGCAATACCCTCGGCGATGGAGGCACGTGGGTCGTGCCACTTGAGCTGGACGCCTTTCGCCTTGTATGTGGCGTCTCGAACAAGACCAATCTTGCGTCGTAGCTCGGCCTCGGTGTTCTGACCAAACCATTGGAATGGTGTCTGTGCCTTCGGAACGAAACCTCCGAGGCTGACGGTGACCGAGGCACGACTTGTGTGCTTACGGCCGATGGCTGCGACATTGGCCGCAAGATCGGCGATGCCAAGCGTGTCGCTATCGGCTTCGGTGGGCAGCCCTGTGAGGAAATACAGCTTCATCCGAGTCCAGCCATTCGAATACGCCGCATCGACCGCCGAATACAGATCGGCCTCGGTTATGAGCTTGTTGATGACCTGCCGCAGACGCCACGAGCCTGCTTCGGGCGCGAACGTCAGCCCACTACGACGGGCCTTCGCTACTTTGGCGGCAACACCGACGGTAAATGCGTCGACCCGCAGTGAGGGCAAGCTGACGCTAATATCGCCGCACCCGGTAGGGTCTTTGATCCCCGAGACAATGTTCTCGATGCCCGACATGTCGGCTGTGGACAACGAGGTAAGGGCAACTTCGTCGTAGCCGGTGCGGCGAAGTCCCCCTTCGATCATTGTGCGGATCTGTTCGGCCGGTCGCTCGCGCACGGGACGGGTGATCATGCCTGCCTGGCAAAAGCGGCACCCCCTAGTACAGCCGCGAAACAGTTCGACATTGAGACGGTCGTGTACGACTTCGGTCAAAGGAACAAGTTGCTGCTTTGGGTACGGCCACGCTCCGAGATCGGCAATGGTCCGCTTGTGCACTGTCTCGGGAATGTCGGGGTATCGAGGCGTTATAGACATCAGCCGTGGCCCATCGAATTCGACGTCGTACATCGCTGGCACATACACGCCAGGAACCTTGGCCAGTTCACGCAACATATTCGGACGCGACCCCGGTGTACGACCCGACGCTATCCACTGACGAACTACTTCGTTGATGTCGGCAATTACTTCCTCGCCGTCGCCAATGGCAAACGCGTCGACATAATCACCGAGAGGTTCGGGATTGAACGCAGCATGGCCGCCGGCGATAATGACCGGATGCTGATGCGTTCGTTCCTCGTTGCGCACCGGCACCCCGGCGAGGTCAACGCAGTTGAGCAAGTTGGTGTACACCAACTCGGACGACAAGTTGAATGCCATGATGTCGAAACTTGACGCCGGCAGGTGATTCTCGACCGAGAACAGCGGCACGTTTCGTTGCCGAAGCAGACCCTCCATGTCGCCCCATGGCGCATAGGAGCGTTCGGCCACCGCATCGGTGCGCTCGTTGAGTAACTCGTACAGGATCTGAAGGCCCTGATTCGGCAGGCCAACCTCATAAGTGTCGGGATACAACAGCATCCAAGCGACCTTGCCCACGCCGTGCTGAGGCAGAATCATGCCGTCTTCGCAACCAATGTAGCGGGCGGGCTTTTGTACCCTCGCTAGTAGCGGTTCGAGAAGTGGCCAGATACTCGTCATGTCGGATCGAAAGTCTACCCGACCCATCAGCTTGGGTCGCTGCACGTAGCTGCTAGAGCCGTGTGTATCGACGCATGTGCACGCTTTGCACCAGCCCGAGCACCAAAAGGAACGCGAGACTCGCTGACCCGCCGTACGACACGAGGGGCAGCGGGATTCCTGTAACCGGCATGATGCCGAGGTTCATTCCCACGTTCTCGAAAACGTGCCACGCGATGAGGGTGGCTGCGCCAACGGCGATCAGCGCACCCATGTGGTCGGGCGCTAGTTGGGCTATTCGGATACAGCGCAGAAGCACTATCAGATACAGCAGGAGGATGAATCCCGAGCCAAGAAGGCCAAACTGCTCGGCAATGGCCGAGAAAATAAAGTCGTTCTCCTGGTTGGGGACCAACTTGCCCTTAGTCGTAAGGCCTTTGCCGAATCCGGCGCCGGTCACACGGCCAAGCGTGACCGACTGCTTCGACATCTTGACCTGGCGTCGAAGATCCTCCTTTCGGGCCTTCTCGAATGGAGACAGCGAGCTGTCTTTTGCGGCGTTGCCCTCTTGATCGATAAAGGACGTGATGCGTTCTACCTGGTACTGGTCGAGAAATCCGGACGAAACAATGCCGACCACGCTGGCGATCGAGAGGGCGGTAATCAGAGCAATGTGGCGCACCGGAGCGCGGGCAATGAGCAGCACACCCATGGTGATGGCTACAAGGGTCGAGGCGGTACCAAGGTCTGGTTGCAACATCACGAGACCGATCGGCAAAAAGGCGAGCAGCAGACATCGGACGAAGCGGTCGTACTCGAGCTGCTCGGCGCGGTCCTCGGCCGCAAACGCGGCGAGCATCAAGACCAGCGTGACCTTGCACAACTCCGACGGCTGAAGCTGCAGGGGTCCAAAGTCAAACCATGCTTTGATACCGTTGACTTCTTGACCGATGAATCTGACCGCCAGTAATAAAAAGCACGTGGCACCGTAGAAAAGCGGTGCGTATTGGCGCAGACTTCGATAGTCCACTGCCATGACCGCAATCATGCCGAGGCCTCCGAGCGCGAACGCTATACCTTGACGGTTTAGCAAGATCGCAGGGTCGGCACCCTTGGCGACTCGCTCACTCCAAAGCGCCACGATGCCCGAGCCGAGCAGAAAAGCTGTCACCGCAAGCAGCGTCCAGTCAGCGTGCCTCCACGGGACCACCGCTTCAGACGATGCAGAGCCGGAAATCGCTCGGGAAGCGGTCATTCGTTACCCACAGCAGCCTTCTCACTGAAATCGATATCGAGACAGCTCAGATCGAGACCTCGTGTCGAAACACGAAATGCAGGGGCGGTTTGCGTCCGGTCGAGTGGCTCGCTTTGGCGGGGCTCGAGCATGATTGACGGGTCGGCCAATGCCTCCCAGATGCACCGCGACAGCGGCGCGGCTGCCTGACCTCCGAATCCGGAGTCCTCTAAAATGGCGGCCATACCGTAGCGAGGTGGCGCTCCATCGGGGCCACCGAAGCTTGCGAACAGGGCGGTGTCGCGTTCATCACGAAGATTGTCGGTCTGCGCGGTCCCTGTCTTGCCCCACACCGGAAACTTCAGCTGGTTGTAGCCGAGAAATGCGTCCTGGGCTGTGCCTGATTTGCCGTTATGGCGGTCAGTGCTGACGACCCGGTGCAGTCCATCGAGTACCGGCAGGGCGATGTAGGGAGGCAATTCGTTTTGATGGAGTATCACAGGGTCAAGCAGTTTGACAGCGATCAACTTATCGAGGTCAACCCGGCCGGGCTCCTTGTCGGGCGCAGCTGGCTCAACGAGCGCCCGAACAATTCGAGGTTGCCGATGCGTTCCACCATTGGCAAACGTTGCGTAGCCGTTCGCGAGTTGCAGTGGAGTAACCCCGATAAGCCCTTGACCAATGGCCATGTTGACGCTGTCGCCGAGGTAAAAATCTCGACCTTCTATCGCCTTGATAACTCCACGGTCGGCCAACGCTTTCTTGATCGAGGCGTCGGGAATGAGGCCCGGTTGCTCGCCCGGGATGCCGACCTTGGTCGATGATCCGAAGCCAAAGTTGCGTAGCTCGGTCTGTAGAGGGTCTGTTCCCTTCTCTGTTCCGTTGTACAGGTTGGAACCGAGTTCGTAGAAGTACGCGTCGCTCGAGACCATCAGAGCGTCGGCCAGCGTGACCTCGCCATACTTGGCATTGCCGGCGTTCTTACGTTTGCAGGAACCGGGCTCCTCGTTGCGGCAGAAACCCTCGGGGAAGGTCCAAACTCCGACGTCCTCATAGATAGCTTGGGGATCCACGACGCCATAGCGCATCGCTGCAGTGGCTGTGAACAGTTTCATTGTGGAGCCAATGGCGTATTGGCCCGAGATAGCCCGGTTGAACAGCGGCCCGTCAAAACGGGCAACGGGTCGCCCGTCAACTCCCTTTTTGTCGGACCCGTCAGGCCCCTTTTCGTTTCCGAACAGTGAGTCGAGCTTGGCTGGCGATGTTGTGCCGTCGTACCACCGAGGGTCGAATGTTGGGTTCGAGGCCATAGCAACGACAGCGCCGTTTTGGGCATCGATCACCACTACCGAGCCGATCGTCGCCGGAAACAATGGCTTCGGGTCACCGAAGGGTTGCCCATTCGTCAGATTGATCGGGCGCGGAGGTCGCTCCAGTTGGCGTTTTGCCAACTGGACTGCGAGTGCCTGCTCGGCGAACTGTTGCACCTTGAGGTCAAGAGTGAGTAGAACATCGAGCCCGGGTTCGGGTAGCACTTCGTCAATGACGCGGACAGGTCGGTTGCTCGCATCGATCTCGACCTTTCGATAGCCAGCTTTTCCTCGCAGCTCCTTTTCGTACGATTTCTCGATGCCCGCCGAGCCGGTGAGATCACTGATGCGATACCCCTGGGTCTTGAGCGTTGGCCACGCTCCGGCCTGAATTTTGCCGACATAGCCAACGATGTGACTGGCAAGGGGCGCAAATCGGTATTCGCGGCGACTGGTCTCGATTACGTCGACTCCGACGTAATCCTCGGATCGTTCCTTGATGAAGAGACCGGTCGCTTCCGTGACGTCATCGGCGACGGGCAGGGGTAGGAGTCGCTCGTACAGAACCGACTGATACCGCTCTTCTAGATTGGCGGTCGGTGTCTGGAGCGCTCCAGACAAACGCTCGAAAAGCGCAGCTCGTTTCAGCTTGTCTCGAAGCTGGTTTTGGTCGACTACGACGGAGAGGCTGGGTTTGTTGTCTGCGAGGATCCGACCGGTGGTGTCGAGGATGCGTCCGCGCGTTGGCGGGAGAATGATCGTGCGCTCCAGATTCGCGACCACCGTCTGCTCAAGACCTGGTGACGCTGCGACTTGAAGGAACCACAGGCGCGAAAAGAGCGCGGCGAAAAGTCCAAGTATCACAACGCTCACGACGCTGAGACGTGCACCGCTGACATCGGCCCTCATGGGACTATTCTGCCCCATCCGGAGCGCCAGTGGCTGTCATCGAAATGTAACAATCAGAGCCTCGGGCGTTCGCCAGCCATCATTGTCCACCGCGCCACCCTCGTCGCTACCGGTCCCAGGCCGGCACCCACGACCGCCCCGAGGACAATGGCCCCAACGAGCGAGAGGCTAACGGCACGCTCGGCACCAAAGATCGCCGCCACTAGGCCCTCGCCCAGCGCCATCCCGGCGCACGCGCCAGCGAAGGTAAGCGTACGCAATCCACGGGCACGCTCCACCGGCAAACATCCGACAGCGAAGGCCCCAAGGCCGTAAGTGAGAGCCTTAACACCAAGCGTAGTGGGTAGCAAAAGGTCGAAAGCTAAGCCGACGAAAAATGCCGCACGACCACCGCGACGTGGCCCAGCCTCGGACCCGAGTCCGGCGCACAGCACAGCGATAAGGTCCACCACCAAGTTGGCAGGCCGAAGCTCGGACAATATCGAGAACTGCACCGCAAGAAGTACGACAGCAACGAGTGTCAAGCGGATTGCGGCGCTCTCGTGGAGACCGGCTACCAGCACCCTCAGCTACCGCCGGCTGTCGATGGCTCTCCCGGCAAGTACACCATCACCCAAACAAAGTTGAGTCGATCGAGATTGGCTGACGGCTCGACGGTTACGTCGAGTTGCGAGCTTCCCTTCCTGGTTTCGACGCCAGTGACTTTGCCCACCGGAATACACCCCGGGAACAGGCTTTGGTCGTCACCGGCAGTTCGTACATTGTCACCGACGCGAACCTTGTCGCCGCCACGCGAGGACAACCACTCGACTTTGAGCGGCTGGTCGGGCCCCTGCCCGCGCAGATTTCCATGTTCCACCGGTACGGGCAGCGGTGCGATGGTCGTAGTCGTGGTCGTTGTCGTTGACGACGTTGTCGTCGAGGTCAACGGGTCCTCTTCGGCCAACGTAGTGTCGGGGATGACCGCAATAGTCGTGGTGGTTGTGGTCGTGGTCGGGGCGATTCGACTGGGCGGAGCGATTATATTGACGCCAACATTAATGTTTGGGTCGTATAACAGCCGAACGAATGACCTGGACTCACTCACTTGGCCGATGCGGCCCACCAGACCGTACGGAGTGAACACGGGCATGCCGGTGGCGATACCGAGTTTGGAGCCGATGTTGATCTCGACTTGAAGGTCGTAGTTGGTCGCTGGACGCCCGACAACCTGGGCAAGGCTCCGCGGCCAAGCTGAACAGGGAATCTGACCGTTGGTAGCGAGCAGTTCCTCGTAATCGCGGATCTGTGCTTCGGCTGCGATAGATGTACCTTCATATGCACCGACTTGGTCCTGCAGCTCCTCGAAGTCTCGCTTGAGCCGTGAATAGTCCCGAATACCATCCCACGTGTTCTCGACCGGACGAAACGCCCCGCGAGCAAGCTTGCCCACCGGGTTGAAGAGCTCCCTGGCCGTGCTGCGAATACCAGCTACGAAGGAGTTCTGCCGGTTGTCGAGTGTCACGAACGTAACCGCTAGCAGCACCATAAAAATGAGCGTCCGTCGTTTGGAGCCAGTAATCGGGATCGCCATGGCTCTGGAAATCAGCCGTCAGACGAGTTGCCGCCGAAAAGGCCAGCCTTCGACAACGCGTCGATGTTGTCGAGGGCCATTCCCGACCCCACCACCACAGAGTCGAGCGGATTGTGGGCAATGTGAATGGGCATCCCGGTCTCGTGCAGCAGTCGTTGGCTGATGCCTCGTAGCAATGCCCCGCCGCCAGTGACGGTGATTCCCTGCTCCATGATGTCGGCTGCAAGTTCGGGGGGCGTTTTGTCGAGGGTGGCCTTTACCGCATCGACAATGGACTGAACGGGCTCTTCGAGCGCCATCCGAATTTCCTCCGACGATACCGAAATTGTTTTGGGTAACCCACTGACGAGGTCACGACCACGGATCTCGGCCATGAGCTCCTCTTCGAGTGGCCACGCCGAACCCATGGCGATCTTGACCTCTTCACACGTTTGCTCGCCGAGAGCCACGGAATATTCCTTCTTGATGAAGGCCATGATGGCTTCGTCCATCTCGTCGCCAGCGACGCGAGCGCTCTGGCTCACGACGATACCGCCGAGCGAAATGACGGCGACTTCGGTCGTGCCGCCGCCGATGTCGACGACCATGGTGCCTGCGGGATCTTGCACCGCAAGACCCGCCCCGATGGCGGCAGCCATCGGTTCTTCGATGATGAACGCTGGTTTACGGGCACCGGCGAACTCGGCCGCATCGCGGACGGCACGGCGTTCGACAGGCGTGATACCCGACGGCACACAGATAACCATGCGTGGCTTGTTAAAACGACTGCGATGCACCTGTTGGATGAAGTAGCGCAACATCTTTTCGCATACCTCGAAGTCGGCGATAACGCCATCTTTCAGCGGGCGGATAGCCTGAATATGACCGGGGGTACGACCCATCATCCGTTTGGCTTCAAGCCCGAACGCCAGCGGCTTTCCGTCGCGGACATTTATCGCCACCACTGAGGGCTCGTTGAGCACAACACCCTGCCCGCGAGCGTAGATGAGGGTGTTGGCGGTTCCAAGATCAACAGCGAGGTCGCGAGTCAAAGCGAGTTTGTTTCCTGACATTTGGCTCACCTGCGAACGTGTGAGTTGTGCCGAGCGTAGCCCAGGAGTGTCCGCAAGCGGAGACAGGCGGGGGTTGGCCGTCCGCCAAAAGTTCACGAAGCGAAGCGAGGAAAGAAAATCTTGATCTCTCTGGCCGCAGACTCCGGCCCATCGGAGCCGTGCACCAGGTTCTCGGTAAACAGCGTACCGAGGTCGCCGCGGATAGTTCCGGCGGCGGCATCACGCGGATTCGTAGCGCCCACCATGGTGCGCACTACCTGCCACGTGTCCTGCGGACCTTCGAGAACCATCACGATTGCCGGACCACGGGACATGAACTCGACAAGCTCGCCGTAAAAACCTTTGCCCTTGTGCTCGGCGTAATGGCGTGCCAGAACCTTGGCATCGAGTCGGCGTTGCTCGAGGGCAACGAGCTTGAGGCCCTTGCGTTCGAAGCGACCAAGGATCTCGCCTGCGAGACCTCGCTCCACGGCGTCGGGCTTGAGGATGACAAAGGTACGATCAGACATAACGGACGTAGATGCTACTTGAATCGGCGTCGGTTAGGCCAGAAGTCGACGCAGGTGTGGCCGAGCCTCACCCACCACATACAGACTTCCGGTGACCAGAATCGCATCGTCGCCATCGGCGTTCGCAAGGGCGCGCTCACACGCGTCGCTCACCGAGGATGCAACGATGACTGTCTCGCAGCCGATGTCGCGGGCGGCTTTCGCGGTGACTTCGGCGTCGACGGCTCGTGGCGTCGGCGGTGTGCAACAGATGACCATGTCGGCTTCGTCGGCTCGCAGCGCCACCAACATGTCGGCCGGGACCTGACTGGTCAGGAAGCCGACCACCAGGATTCGGCGCCCAGCCGGATCGAAGTCGTCACCAAAAACCGAGGCACAGGCGTCGGCCCCGTGCGGATTGTGTGCCCCATCGACGATGACCAGCGGCTGGTGGCCAAGAACCTCGAAGCGGCCTGGCCAGCGCACTTGGGCAAAGGCTTCTTGTACTACGTCGACCGACAATGGCGCCCCAAAGAAGACCTCGGCGGCGGCTAATGCTGTCGCCGCGTTATCGCCTTGATGACGGCCATGAAGTGGAAGAAAAAGTTGATGGTAGGTGGTTGTGGCGGTCTTCAGATCGAGTTCCCGTCCGCCAATGGCGAGTCGGTTCCCTACACAGCCAAAATCGACGTCGCGCGTAGCGACTTCGAGCGCGCCACCTTCCAGGAAGGGGCGTTGGAGATCGGGATCGGTAACTCCGAGCACGAGTGAAGACCCAGGCTTAACGATGCCAGCCTTCTCTGTGGCGATGTGCAGCAACGTAGGACCGGCAAACTGAGCGTGGTCCATGGCGACGTTGGTGACGACTGCTACTTGGGCGTCGGCAACGTTGGTGGCATCCCATCGGCCGAGAATGCCGACCTCGACCACTGCAACATCGACCGCTGTATCGGCAAACCACCGGTACGCGAGTGCTGTGCAGATGTCGAAATAGCCGGGACGCAAACCGCCAACGACTTCGAGATCGCTGATGGCGCTGATTTGTTCGGCGAACTCGTGGTCGGAAATCGTTACGCCATTGCGGACGAATCGCTCATTCACCCGTTCCAAATGCGGACTGGTAAAGGTGCCGACGACTAGGCCTTGAGCGGCGAGCAGACGCGACAGAATCTGGGTCACTGACCCTTTGCCGTTGGTTCCGGTCACAATAATGACGGGATACGCAAGCTGCGGGTCGCCTGAGTACTGCATGAGCCGGGTGCTGATGTCTAGGCTCGGATTGGTGATCCGACCCGTTTTTTCGTAACCCGCTCGTGCGTCGAGGTACGACAGCGCGTCCTCGTAGTCCATCATGGTGAAGCCCTACTTCAGGACGCAGCGCGACGCGGCCGCGTGGTGCGCGTTTGTTCGCGTGGCAACAATGTTGCGCTGGTCTTTGACCTCACCATGTCGCCGTCGACGAGGCATCGTCCGATGTCGGTGCGACCGGGAAGATCGAACATGGACGGCAACAACACCTCTTCAAGAATTGCGCGCAAGCCTCGGGCTCCGATGCCGCGGGTGAGCGCCTGCTCGGCGACGGCGTCGAGGGCGTCTGGCGTGAATTCGAGCTCGACATCTTCGAACTCGAACAGCTTTCGGTACTGCTTGATCAGTGCGTTGCGCGGCTCAACCAGAATCTTGACAAGAGATTCGCGGTCGAGGTTGCCAACGGCGCCGACAACAGGAAGACGACCAACAAACTCGGGGATGAGGCCGAACTTCAACAGGTCTTCTGGGAGCACCTGATTGAACAACTCCCCCGCGTTTCGATCTCGATGCGATCGAACGTTCCCGGCGAAACCAACACCCTTGTGCCCAATTCGATTCTCAATAATCTTGTCGAGGCCAGCAAAAGCCCCACCACAGATGAACAACACGTTGGTTGTGTCGATCTGGATGAACTCTTGATGCGGGTGCTTTCGACCGCCCTGAGGTGGAACCGAAGCCGTGGTTCCTTCGAGGATTTTCAGGAGAGCCTGCTGTACTCCTTCGCCCGACACGTCTCGGGTAATCGACGGATTTTCGCTCTTGCGGGCGATCTTGTCGATCTCGTCGATATAAATGATGCCTGTTTCGGCCTTCTTGACGTCGTAATCGGCGGCTTGAATAAGCTTGAGCAGGATGTTTTCGACGTCTTCGCCGACATAACCAGCCTCGGTCAACGCCGTGGCATCGGCAATTGCAAACGGCACGTTCAACATCCGTGCCAGGGTTTGGGCCAGGTAGGTCTTACCCGAGCCGGTTGGACCCAGCAGCAAAATGTTGCTCTTGGCCAGTTCGACGTCGTCGTTGCGGCTAGTGGTGCTTGACGTTGACCTGTATTGGATTCGGCGATAGTGGTTGTAAACCGCAACCGACAACACTTGTTTGGCTTGGTCTTGTCCGACGACATACTCGTCAAGAAAATCGAAAATCTGTCGAGGCTTGGGCAGCTCGTCGAAATGAACCTCGGAGGTCTCGGTAAGTTCCTCCTCGATGATTTCGTTGCACAGGTCAATGCACTCGTCGCAGATGTACACGCCGGGACCGGCAATTAGCTTCTTCACTTGCTTCTGCGACTTCCCGCAGAAGCTACATTTCAACAGCTCTCCGGAATCACCGAACTTCGGCATGTTGTCTGCTCCTACCGATCAGCGAATCGGGCCGCTCTTGTCGACCATTTCCCGGGACGAAATAACTTCGTCGATAATGCCATACGCAAGGGCTTCTTCCGCTGACATCACGAAATCGCGATCGGTATCGGCCCGTATACGGCTGGTTGGTTGACCAGTGTGCTTCGAGATGATCTCCTCGAGCAGGTCGCGCATGCGCATGATTTCTTTCGCCGCCAACTCAAGATCGGACACCTGGGCATAGCCGGTTTGGCCGTTTGGTTGGTGAAGCAACACTCGGGCGTGCGGCAATGCGAGGCGCTTGCCTTTCGTTCCAGCTGCCAACAACACGGCGGCTGCCGATGCTGCCTGGCCATAGCAGATGGTGGCGACGTCGTTCTTGATGAACTGCAAGGTGTCGTAGATGGCGAACAGCGACGTGACCGAACCACCCGGACTATTGATATAGATATTGATGTCTTTGTCGGGATTTTCCGATTCAAGGTGGAGCAATTTCGCGCATACCAGATTGGCAATTTCGTCGTCGATGGCGTTGCCAAGGAAGATGATGTTGTCCTTCAACAGCCTGCTGTAGAGGTCGTAGCTGCGTTCACCACGATTGGTCTGCTCGACCACCACCGGAACCAAGTAATTGTTGTACACGTCCATCTAGGCCTCCTCGCCGCCTACAGAGTCGCTGTTCAACATGAAGAGCGACCGTTCGATTGGATGACCCTCGGGGTCAACGACTTCGACTCTATCGAGCAGAAGGTCCATTGCCTTGCGCTTGCGTAATTCGGTCTTCAAGTCGTCGACGCCATCGTTCTTCTCGTACGCCTTACGCACTGCTTGAACCTTCTGGCCGACCTGAGAAGCAATACGTTCGTATTCGGCCGCGACGTCGTCGTCGTCGGCCGAAAGGCCTTCGGCGTCGGCTACTGCACGCAAGGCGACGTCGACCTTGACGGCGCGGACCGATGACTCGCGGATGCTGTCGATGAGTTGTCTCTGGTCTTGCCCGGTGATCTGCAGGTACTGCTCGAAGGGAATGCCTTGGCTTTGAATCTGCTCGATGAAGTTCTGAGCGCGATATTGGAAGTCGTGGTTGATAAGTGCCTCGGGCATCTCGTCATCGACAAGATCGGCCAGCGCGCTAGTGGTCTGCTCGACTAGGGCACGGCTCGCCTGCGCACGCTTCATGAGCGAAAGCCGGTCGCGGGCCGATGCCTTCCACGCCTCGACAGTGTTGAATTCGCCAACGTTGTCGGCAACCCACTCGTCGGTAAGCTCAGGCAGCACCATTTCCTGAACACCCTTGACGGTGAATGTGAACTCGGCGGGGTCGTCGGTTCCCGACGGCAACGACGTAAACGTCTTGGTATCGCCAGGAGTCGTGCCGACTAGCTCGTCGTCGAACCCAGCAGCAACCCAGCCCTTGCCAACCTCGTACAGCCAATCGTCGGTGTTGAGGCCAGCAACGGGCTCACCGTCTCGGTAGGCGGCAAGGTCGATGGTGACCTGATCGCCGCGGACCGCGGGCCGTTCGACTGCTTGGAGCGAACCGTGCCGACGCAGTTCGTTGTCGATGGGGCCTTTGGCTTCATCGTCGGTGAGTTCGGGTGACGGCATCTCGACTCGAAGGCCGGCGTAGCCGGGCACCAACACCTTGGGCCTGACCTGCACGATGGCCTCGAAGCTAATGGGACCAGCCTCTTCGCCGGCAGTGACCTCGACTTCGGGAGGCGCAATGATGTCGACCGAGTTCTCTTTGACCGCTCGGGCCAAGTAACCCGACAGGCCATCTTGAAGCGCCTGCTGGCGCGCCGGAGCGAGGCCGATACGCGACTCAAGAACCTTTCGGGGAGCTTTACCGGGGCGGAACCCAGGCAGCCGAACCTCGAGAGCGATCTTGCGGAACGCGGCGTTGATGTCGGTCTCGAACTCGACTTCATCGACCTCGACACAGACTTTGACTTTGTTGCCCTCAAGGGGCTCGACGAAGGAGCGCATAACGAAGACGGCAGTCTACTGGCCCGTGGCGCTGCCGTTCGCTTTCCGGTGCGAACTGCTCATTTGTGGCAGGCTACAGGGGCTATGCCCGACTGGAAACCCCACAGCCTTGCCAAGCCCCATGCCAACCAGCTCAGCCTGCGGCGCGGCGACAAGGTCGTTACGACTATCGACCTCGAATCGGTCCCCGAAGGCACCGAGGGCAAGGTCATTCTTGCCAACGGCTTCAACTGGCTGCGGTACCGGGTCTTGTTCACAAACGGCGCTGAAGTGGCCGATCTCGATGGTCGTCAACTAGCGCCAATCGGCAAGGCGGCTAAGCGTCTGGCCAAGAAGCCGTGACTTCGCCACATAATGGCCGCACGATACGACCACAAGCCCGCTAGAGTTCTTTGCTCCGGGCTGTAGCGCAGTTGGCTAGCGCACCGCGTTTGGGACGCGGGGGTCGTGAGTTCGAGTCTCACCAGCCCGACCAAGCAGGCTTGTCCTGCAAAGTCGGTAGAACCGGCGGTACACTAGCGGTGCCGTCGGAATATGCCGTCGTGCGGATATCGGTCAATGGTAGGCCCTCAGGTTTCCATCCTGAAGACGGGAGTTCGATTCTCCCTATCCGCTCCATCTCTGTCCAGCAACCTGCGCAGCCGCCTGTCAGTGCCCAACGAAACGAGCCGGGCGGCGCTCGAGAAACGATGCGACTCCCTCACGATGGTCATCGGATCTAAAGCAGGCCGCGAGCGCGTGAGTGTGCCGCTCCATGTGCTCGGCAACCGGTGACGTGTAGCCATCGGTCACCAACTCTTTGATGAGCCGCAGGCTGTGGGGAGAGCCAGAGGCGATGGTTGCGGCAAGCGAATTTACTCGGCTGGCCAAGTCAGCGGACGCTACGACATCGAGCACATAGCCGAGTCGCAGCGCTTCGCTAGCGTCGATCATCTCGCCCGTGTACAAGAGCCGGAACGCCTGTTGCGCACCGAGTATGCGAGGAAGGATCCATGTTCCGGCTCCCGTGTCGGGGACGAGCCCGCGATGGACAAAGTTCCACGCAAATCGGGCATTGGTCGAGGCAATTCGCAGATCGCATTGCGATGTGAATTCGGCACCCATACCCACTGCCGGGCCGTCGATGGCACAGATAGTTGGCTTGGTGCATTGGGCTAACGGCCACCATTTTGCCTGTTCGTGGCTTGCGCCGCGCAAACCCCTGTCGGTGCCGGGGACGGTAGCCAAGTCGGCGAGGTCGGTGCCGGCGCAAAACGCGCCAGGAACACCGGTGATAACGATGACGACCGTGCTTGGGTCGGCGTCGGCGTCGGCAACGATTCGGATAAACTCACCCAACATGGCGTACGTCATCGCGTTTCGCTTTTCAGGGCGGTCGATTGTGACGGTTCCAACTTTTCCATCGGTGTGGTATCGAATATGTGACGTCATAGTGCGACCGTAGACGCTGCAGGATGCAATGGTGAACGCCATGCTCGCTGACATTGTTCGATATTGGTCGCGCTGGAAACCCGACGCGGTTGCGCTGATCTTTGAGGACGCCACGACGACCTGGGCCGAGTTGGATTCGCGAACCGATCAGTTAGCAGCCGGGCTCATCGCACGAGGGATTGTGCATGGCGACCGTGTCGGCCTCTTGTTGCTGAACCGACCTGAGTTCATCGATGTATGTCTGGCGTGCTGGAAGATTGGTGCACTCGCGGTTCCACTGAACGTGCGCTACACGGCACCTGAAGTTGCCTACGTCGTTAACGATGCCGGGTGTTCCATCGTCGTAGGAGAGGCAGCGCTGGCCGATGGTCTGCGTGACGTGCTCGATCGACAACCGGTCCTGTGGGCCGAGGATCTAGACGTTGAACGATCAGTTGTACCCGTTACCGCCATCGTGGTTCATCCAGATGACGGGGCGATGATTTGTTATACGTCGGGCACCACTGGTGACCCGAAGGGTGCGGTTCATACCCACGCAGGATGGAATGCCACCGGTCAGGCGTGGGCTCAATCGGTCGGATTCGGGCAAGACGACCGGATGTTGCTGCCGTTTCCCTTGGCGTTCACCGGCGGGTTTGCGGTCTGGCAAATGGCCTATTGGGCGGGTGCCCGATTGGTGCTCGAGAGAAGCTTTCTTCCCGATCGTTCGATCGAACTCCTAGCTGATCAGGGCATCACCGCCTTTATGGCGGTTCCTGCAATCTTTCAAGCGCTCGTCGATCATCCTCGTTGGAACCACGTCGACCTGTCGGCCTGGAAGATCGCCTGCTCGGGGGGCGCAGTAGTGCCCCCGGGGCTTCTCGCTCAAGTGCAAACTCGCGGCATCCCGATGTTGCAGAGCTACACGCTTACCGAAGCAACCGCCTCGGGAACTGTTCTGCCAGCTCGTGACGCCTTACGCAAGCTCGGTTCGGCCGGGGTTCCAATGGTTCACCAGTCGGTTCGAATCGCCGACGACGACGGCCGTGAGGTGCCCGCCGGAGATCTCGGCGAGATTCAGCTTCGTGGTCCGAACGTCATGGACAGGTATTGGAACAACCCCGAGGCCACCGCCGAAACCATTCTGGCGGGTGGATGGCTTCGAACCGGAGATATCGGCCGGTTAGACGACGAGGGATACCTGTATGTCGTCGACCGGGCCAAGGACATGCTCATAACGGGCGGGCTCAACGTGTACCCCGCCGAGATCGAGCGCGTCTTGTCTGGCCTGCCCGGCGTTGTTGAGCTCGCGGTCATCGGCGTACCCGACATGCGGTGGGGCGAGGCTCCGGCTGTCATAGCCGTGACGGCGCTTGCCGCCATTAGCGGCGAGCAAGTGCTGGCTGCGTGCGCCAACAAACTGGCCGACTTCAAAGTGCCCCGCTACCTGGTGGTTCGCAGCGAGCCGCTCCCCCGCAACATGTCGGGCAAAGTTCTCAAGCGCACCTTGCGGGCCGAGTACGCCGACCTTCCCTCGACGTCGAAACCGATTCGCTGACCCGGCCACGCCGTTGCTGGCGACAGCGTTGCTCAGATGCGAGTAGCGCCGGGTTTGTCGGGGGTGACCCGAAAAGTGGCGTCGGACGACAGCGTGGCGTTGGGTCGCAGTACATCGTCAACGATGCGAAACGTTGTTGTCCACGACGTTGGTGTCACCTCACAAAGGGACCACCCGCGATACTTAGCGTTGAGGTACTTCAGGTCGGGAATGGCACTCAGCGCAGCCTCGGCTCCGGCTGGTAACGACCTGACCGACGAGATGGATGTTCCCACGAACTCGGTGGCAACACTTCGCCGTTCGGCTCCAGTCGTCACGGTGCCGACACCGGCAAAATGAATGTCACCGGTGAGCACAACCACATTCGTTTTCTTGGCCGCCTCGATGCCACCGAGTAATCGGCGTCGCGCCGCGGGATATCCATCCCATTGGTCGAAGTTCAGCACCGCGCCGTTGAGCGTGGCGTCCGACATCACGGTCTGATTACCGACGACGTTCCATGCCGTCGACGAGGCGCTTATACCGTCGAGCAACCACGCCTCCTGCTGAGCCCCGAGCATCGTGCGCGCGTCATCGGCCGCCTCGGCACATGGGGGTTCAAGTGACAAGACGCGGTCACCGCACGCCTGGTCGCTTCGATACTGCCGACCGTCGAGCAGCGAAATCGTGGCGAGATTCCCCCACGTAAATCGTCGGTACACGGTGTAGTCGGCCGAGACGGGTCGGGGCAGCCTGGTCGGCATGTTCTCCCACCACACCTTGTACGCGGCAGCGCGCAGGGCTAGAAACTCAGCCGTCGCCGTCGCTGGGTTTGCACTCTGGTTGGCTGCGTAGTTGTTTTCGACTTCGTGGTCGTCCCAGGTGACAAACCAGGGGCACGACGCGTGGGCGGCTTGCAGGTTGGGGTCGCTCTTGTACAAGGCGTACCTGGCTCGGTAGTCGTCGACGGTGGTGAGCTTGCTCCCGGTGTGTGCGCGCACGCGTCCGCCGGCCGGATCGACCGGGTTTGCGCCGTACTCGTAGATGTAGTCGCCGAGCCAGAAGAAGGCGTCGAGGTGGTGTGAGGCAATGTCGCCATGGGCGCTGTAGAAGCCGGTCTCATAGTGTTGGCACGAACCGAAGCCAAATCGCCACGACGCGACCTCGGTGCCGTCGGGCGGTGCCGTTCGGGTGCGCCCGACGGGACTGGTGTGGCCCCCGGCCATAAAGCGATAGAAGTATCTAGTCGGTGACGGGGGAAGCGTGCAGTCGACATGGACGGTCCATCCGTCGGCCTCAGACGCACTCGCAACGCCGGCCCCAGCCAGAGATGTGAACGACGCGTCGATTGCGACTTCCCATCGCACCTCGATCGACTGCTGGCCTGTCCCCTGGTTCCCGCCCGCGAGTCTGGTCCACAGGATCACGCTGGTAGCGAGAGGGTCTCCCGACGCCACGCCAAGCGAAAATGGGTCCGTTACGAGTAGAGGCGCCTGGGCCGTCGTAGTGGTGATGCTGCTCGGGACAGTCGCCGCGCCTGCGGTGACTGACGCGATCGGCACCACTGGAGTCGTCTGAGGCGCAGTTGTTCCCGACGCGCAGCCAGCAAGGACACCCGTGGTGCCCAACAGGAACATTCGCCGTGAGATCGGTGGCATGTCGGGAACCTAGCGGGTCATCGGCCGTGCAAGAGTTCGACCACCGGAGCAAACGCCTCCATGTTTCGTTGGCTGACACTCACATAACTGAAGCCGTACCGATCACGACGCTGCTGCAACCGGTCCGAGATCTCGTTGACTGAACCAATGAGCGCATTCGGGTGATCGAGCATCGCGTCGCCATCGAGCCCGAACATTGCACCCATCTTCGCGGCGGTCGTTATTGCGTCGTCGGTAACGACCGTGAAATACGCACCGATTTCGAGTTCGATGTCGTCGAAGCGGCTACCTGCACCCTCCTGCACCCATCGAACCTTCTCGTCGGTGGCCTCGGCCGTGGAAGACCCAACGCCGTCGGGCCCCACGACACCGGCACGGTTATTGAAGTTGAAGCTGACAATGTCGGCCTGTGCCCCGGCGAGGCGTAGGACCCGCTTGCCGCCACCGCCAATCATGATGGGCGGATGAGGCTTCTGCGTCGGTGCGGGTGTGCCTTTGTACCCGGTGACCGTCACGTGGGTTCCGCGCGTGTCGAGTTCGTCGCCGGTGAAGAAGGCCTTGATGAAGGTGGTGACTTCCGCGAGCCGATCGATGCGAACACCTGCGGAGTCGAACGGTATTCCCATCGCCTCATATTCCGATTTGACCCAACCTGCGCCCAAACCGAGTTCGAGCCGACCGCCTGAAAGGAATTCCAAGGTGGCCATCTCTTTGGCCAACACGGCGGGCGGCCGATAGTCGATACACAGTACGCGGGCGCCTACTCGAAGTGTTGTGGTGACTGCCGCTGCGGCCGCCATGGCCGGAACAGCAGCGAGATCTTGGGCGCCGTGCGTGCCTGGACCCTGGTAGTGATCGGCCATGAAGAGTGTGCTGTAGCCAAGTTCCTCGGTGCGACGGGCGATTCGGGTCCAGTCGGCACCCGACTCCGCAGTCGAAGCCTGAACAGAGAAACGAAATGGATGTGCGCTCATGGGTTCTTCGTAGCACGATGCTGCTGCAGAGGTAGGTTCGAGCCTATGAAATATGCATTATCGCTTCCACCGTTCGCCGCGCTTCATGACCCTCACGTGCTTGTCGAGGTCGCAGTGTTGGCCGAGTCGCACGGTTGGGATGGCATCTTCTTGTGGGACCATCTCTTACGCCCGCTAGAACAGACCAACGTGATTAGTGACCCGTGGGTGATGCTCGCAGCGATTGCAGCGGCCACGGATCGAGTACGACTCGGGCCGATGGTTACCCCACTCCCCCGCCGTCGGCCGCTGAAGCTGGCAAGGGAGGCAGCGACCCTCGATCTGCTCTCGCGCGGCCGAGTGACACTGGGTTTGGGACTCGGTGTCGACTCGGGTGGTGAGCTCACCCGTACTGACGAGGAGATCGACCCCAAGGTACGTGGCGCCATGTTGACCGAGGGCATCGACGTGCTCGACCGCCTACTTCGAGGCGAGCATGTCGAACATCGCGGCGGCCATTACGTCGTCGATGGAATTACCCTGGAGCCGACCGGTGCGCAATCGCCCCGTATCCCGTTCTGGCTAGCAACACGTGGAGCAGCAACTGCGCCACTGCGTCGTGCCGCACGATTCGAGGGCCTGTGCCCTACCGTCATTGGTGCCGAACGTCTCGGCGAGATTGTGGCATTCATACGCGAGTTGCGCGGTGACCTTGATGGTTTCGACGTTGCGGTTATGAACACGCCCGATGTGCCTCTTGGCGATTACATGCGCCGTGGCGCCACGTGGGCAATCTTCGAGACGCAACCGAGTTTCACGCTTGACGACGTCATCAGCGTAGTGACCACAACGTTGCCCTGACGTCGAGGAACAGCTAGAGCGACGCATACGGCTGGCTGGCCCGCCACACGGCTTTGGCGCGGTCGATCACATCCGGGAAGGCTTCGCGTAGCGCCGCGGAGCGGAGTTCTATCGACAGTGCAACGTTTGGCACGGCGGCAAGAAGTTCGCTCAGTGGCAGGGCTCCCTCACCCGGGAGGAGCCGGCCATTGAGTGCCTCGTCGAGTAATCCGGCACGGCTGGAGTCGACCGGTTGGGGCAGGGCGTCGCATAGTTGCAGGTACGGCAGGAGGTGCGGCTCGACCCCGACAAGATCGCTGGGCTCACCGCCAGATCGCGAGAGGTGGATGCTATCGACAAGCACGCCGAGGGTGGGGCAGTTCACCTGTCGCACGATGGCGAGGGCCTCTGACAGCGAGCGCACGCCCAATGCCGGCAGAAACTCCAAGCAAAGTCGAATGGGCGCGTCGTCAACCAGATCGGCGAGACGCGACAGTCGATCGGCGACACGTTGGTGGTCGCTGTCACGGCTAGCTACCAAAATGTTTCTGGCGCCAACGGCCTTGGCAGCCTGCACGATTCGCTCGCCGTGGTCGCCGTCGGCACTAAGCATGATGGGTTCGATGTCGAGCGCGACCAGACCGGTGGCGTCGAGGCGACGGCGAATCTCGGCTTCAACCGCTGGCGACCATGTGTCGGCGTCGAACCAGATACCTACCGCTGGAAAGCCAGCCTCGGCCGCAGCGAGAATGGAGTCGGGGGGCGATGCTTCCAGGATGGTGCCAGCGGCGAGCGAGAGCAATCGCGAACTCATGCAGTCAGTGTCCCATCGTTTTGCCCTGCGTTAGCTGTTCGAATCATTTCCCACTGTGCGGGAATATCCTATAGTGCGGGATATGGCTAGAGCGTCAGCACCCCGACAAACCTCAGCAGCGGTCCGTCGAATCGTTGAGGGCACCTGCTTTGAACTCGTACCGCTCAAGAGCCTTGAGGCTCAACTTGAGTTCATCCCTGCCGGTAGTCGTGTGTCGGTGACGTGTTCACCGAACAAGGGCATCGACGAGACCATCAACCTGGCGGCGCGATTCCAAGCGGGTGGCCTCCAAGCGACCCCTCACCTTGCCGCCCGGATGGTGCGCGATAAAGCCCACGTCAAGGAAATCGCCCGCCGGATTGCCGACGCCGGGCTCGACGAAGCATTCGTGATTGCCGGCGACGCCGAAGAGCCAGGCGAGTACAAAGACACCCTTGCTTTCCTGCACGACTTCCTCGCCGAAGCCCATGGAGTCACACGCGTCGGCATCGCCGGCTACCCCGACGGCCACCAGTTCATCAGCGAGAACGACCTAACCGTAGCGATGCACCTCAAAGCGAAAATTCTCTCTCAGGCCGGGGTTGAAGGTTGGGTTTCGACACAAATGTGTTTCGATGGCCCAGCCATTGCCACGTGGATCAGTGCCCAGCGTGCCGCCGGTCTGACGCTGCCCGTTCGACTCGGAATTCCCGGCCCTATCGACCGAACCAAACTGCTCACGATGGGCATGCGGGTCGGGGTTGGCCAGTCGCTGCGCTACCTCAAGAAGAACCGCGCTGGTCTCACGGGCCTCATCTCGAATACGAGCTATGACCCGTCGGAACTGTTGAACAAGATGGACGCCAAGCTCAACGACATGAACGTGTCGGGCCTTCACCTTTTCACCTTCAACCAGATCGAAGGTTGTGTCGCTTGGCGCAATGCGGTATTGGCCAGCTAACTCTCATTGGCATCAGTTCTGGACGTGTTGGAAACCGAACCGGCCCTTGATGCACAGATTGCCCGACGTGACCGAATGGTCCTCGGGTGACATCACCTTCACGATGGTGTTGTCCTGCACATGCAGCGACAGGGTGCAACCGACACCACAGAACGGGCAGATGGTGTCGGTGACAGTCTGAGCGGTTTCGTCCCAAGTACCTTCGGCGCGCATCTTGTGCTCGCTCGAGAACATCAACGCACCGGTGGGACACACCTGGATGCAGTTGCCGCAAAACACGCACGACGAGTCGGGTAGCGCGGCATCGAACTCGGCGGCGATGTGCGCCGCAAAACCTCGCCCAGCGGCCGAGATGGCAAACGTGTTCTGCCATTGCTCGACGCACGCATCGACACACTGGTAGCACATGATGCACTTCGAATAGTCACGTACGTACAGTTCATTGTCGACCTTGACCGGTTGAGCAACCGTTGCCGCGTTGACGCCATAGCGCGTGGGGTCGGCACCGTACTCGTGCATCCACCCGTTGACATGGGGCGTGGTGGACAAGTCGACGGACGACCCTAGGAATTCGAGAACCATCTTGCGTGAATGGCGTGTGCGCTCAGAATCAGTGGTGACG
This sequence comes from Actinomycetes bacterium, assembly GCA_031415695.1. Lineage (GTDB taxonomy): Bacteria > Actinomycetota > Acidimicrobiia > Acidimicrobiales > Ilumatobacteraceae > JANOSH01. The sequence goes on along the minus strand of JANOSH010000047.1, from coordinate 131,096 downwards.
ACCATGCCCGCTTCGACCTTACGCGAGCAGGCGGGGGCCAAGACCCGTGCGCCTTCAACTTCGACAACGCACACTCGACAGGCGTTAGCGGGTTCGAGCGTCTCGCCGTAACACAGCGTAGGAAGTTCGGTCCCAGCCGACTTGCACGCAGTGAGAATGGTGTCGCCATCGGCAACTTTGGTGAGTGTACCGTCGAGAGTGAACTCGATGAGCCGACGCGGCGGCCCGACCGGTGTTGCCGTCATGACAGGGCCCCCAGTTGTTGTATGGCCGATTCGATTGCGCTCGACGCAGTTTGGCCGAGCCCGCAAATTGAAGCGTCTTTCATAACTTGACCAACTTCGGCCAGTAGCGCCAGATCGCCGTCTCGTCGTGGTCCGATGGTGAGTCGGTGCACGATCTCCTCCTGACGAACGGTGCCTACACGACACGGAACACACTGGCCGCACGATTCATCGCGAAAGAACGCGGCAATTCGCCGCAGAAGCGCCGATATATCGGCAGCAGAATCGACGACGAGAACAACACCGGAGCCGAGCGTGGCTCCGGCTGCCCTGGCGCCTTCGAAGGTCAGTGGCAGGTCGATTTGATCGGGGCGCACAAAGCCCCCGGCCGCGCCGCCGAGAAGTACGCCACGTAGCTGCGCCGGCCCGGGAAAGCCGCCAGCCATGATCAGCAGCTCGGCCAGCGTGGCGCCAAAGGGCACCTCGTACACGCCAGGCGCAGCCACGGATCCCGACACGCAGAACAGCTTGGTTCCGGCTGAACCGTCGGTGCCAACCGCGGCGAAGGCGTCGCCACCACCCAGGATGATGGGCAGTACGTTTACGAGTGTCTCGACGTTATTCACCAACGTTGGTTTGGCGAACAGACCTGCCTCGACCGGGAATGGTGGCTTGCTGCGCGGCTCGCCCCGGTACCCCTCGATGGAGTTGAAGATTGCAGTCTCCTCGCCGCAGATGTACGCGCCCGCACCTCGAAACACCTGGATATCGAACGTGAAACCGGCATCCATGATGTTGTCGCCCAGCAGCCTGCGGCTGCGAGCCACTGCAATGGCGTTTAAGAGATGGCGGCGGGCCCGAGGGTACTCGCCGCGCAAGTAGATGTAGCCCTGCTCGCACCCGGTAGCGAAGGCGGCGATGGTCATCGATTCGATGACCGCGAACGGGTCGCCTTCCATGACGACCCGGTCCTTGAACGTGCCTGGCTCGCTCTCGTCGGCGTTGCAGACCAAATATTTCGGACGAGCCGGCTGGCTGGCAACAGCGGCCCACTTGCGACCGGCAGGAAAAGCTGCACCGCCCCGGCCGACAAGCTTGGAGGCAGTCACCTCGTCGATGACCCGAGCTGCTCCAATGGCCACGGCACGACGCAGCGCCTCGTAACCGCCGGTTCGCCGATAGTCGTCGATGGAGAGCGGGTCGACTACCCCAAGTCGTTTGAGCAGGCTGAGCCCGTCGTTGCCGGCCTGTGGCACAGCCGCCGCAATTGGTGTCTCGTCGGTGAACGCTGCGGCCCCGAGCTTGGCCGCTCGTCGAATCGACACTGCTGTCGCGCGACCAATGGCGGCTTCGTGAGCGTGCAGACCTGCGTCACTGACAAGTGCAGCCGGGGCTTGTTCGCACATGCCAAGACACGGGCTCTGGATGATCCGCACACTTCCATCGCTGTCTGACGCTGTCTCTTCGAGCAACCGGTCGCCTCCGACGAGCGCGCACGCAAGATCAATGCACACGTGAACGGTGCGCGGTGCAACCGGCTCCAAACTGAACAGGCTGTAAAAACTCGCGACACCGTAGGCTTCGGCGGGCGCCACGTCGAGACGACGGCTCAACTCGCCAAGACCTCCTTGGCTGATGAAACCAATTCGATCGTTCAACGCATGGAGCGCAGGTAGCAACAAAGAGCGCATGTCGGCGGCGCGATGCACGCCCCCGAGGTCACGTTGCCATCCCTCGCTGACGGTGGACACGCCGAGCAAGGAGTCGAGTGCCTCGACTTCTGCGACGGTTGGTTCGGCGTCTGGGTAACGGACGTCCACGCTCAATCTCCTATTACTGCGTCGATGGCTAGCCGTTCGACACGGATGGCTGAGGCCTTGAACTCGGCGGTTCCCGATCGCGGGTCGGTGGCGTCGATCGTGATGATGTTGACATCGATTTCGTCCGGAAAGTGGAAGGTCATAAAGGCCAATCCGGGCTTCAGTGATGGGTCGAGAAGAACTGGCGCAGTGATGTGCCCACGGCGCGACGAGATTCGGGCAAGGTCGCCATCAACGAGTCCGATTCGACGGGCGTCGTCGGGATTGAGGTCAATGGTCTCGCCACGCCGCAGTGGCGATTCGAAACCGGCAGACTGCACGCCGGTGTTGTACGAATCGAGGCGCCGACCAGTGGTGAGGCGGATGGGAAACTCGTCGCTAAGTTCGTCTACCGGGCCCGCCCACGACACGGCGGAGAACGGTGCGAGCCGGCCACGATCTTCTAGCTTGTCGGCCCACAGTCGACCGTGTAGGAACGATGGCTCGATCGATTCTTCCGACGGACATGGCCACTGGATTCCGCCGAGTTCAGCGAGTCGGTCGTAGGTCATGCCCTTGTGCAGCGGCGACAATGAGCGAAGCTCATCCCAGACAACCTGCGCCGAAGGCTCGGGCCAGTCGTGCCCGAGAGCCCGAGCCAAGGCGGCAATGATGGCCACGTCGTCTCGCACGCCAGCCGGGGCATTGATGGCTTTGCGAACCCGTTGCACCCGGCGCTCGGAGTTAGTAACCGTGCCGTCACTTTCGCACCATGCGGCGCTGGCGGGGAACACGACATCGGCGAGTTGGGCAGTCTTGGTCAAGAAGATGTCCTGGACTACCAGGTGATCGAGGCCCGTGAGCAGGTGGATCGCCTTAGCCGAATCGGCTTCAGACTGTGCCGGGTTCTCGCCAATTACGTAAGCGGCCTTCAACTCGCCACGTTCCATTGCCTCGAACATCTGTGTGAGGTGCCAGCCGATCTTGGACGGGATACGCGTGCCCCAAGCCGTTTCGAACTTGGTTCGCGCCGCATCGTCGTCGATGTCTTGGAAGCCGGGAAGCTTGTTGGGTAGGGCACCCATATCGCCTCCGCCCTGCACATTGTTCTGGCCCCGCAATGGATTGAGACCAGCCCCGAGTCGGCCAATGTGACCGGTCAGAAGCGACAGGTTGATGAGCGATACAACGTTGTCGACGGCGTTGTGATGCTCGGTGATACCAAGCGTCCAGCACAACTGCGCCCGGCCAGCAGTGGCATACGCGTGCGCAAGCTCACGGATAGCTTCGGCCGGCACCCCCGTGACAGCCTCGGCCCGTTCGAGGGTCCATGGCTCGACCGACTCTTGATAGGCGTCGAAGCCGGTGGTGGAACGTTCGATAAAGGACCGGTTGTGCAACCCGGCCGCAATGATCTCGCGACCGATTGCATGAGCAAGAGCAATATCGGACCCGACATCAAGACCGAGCCAACGATCGGCGAAACGAGCCGATGACGTGCGACGTGGATCAACCACGTACATCCGCGCACCATTGCGAATTCCAGTGAGTACATGATGGAAGAAGATCGGGTGGGTCTCGCGAGCGTTTGAGCCCCACAAAATAATCAGATCGGTATCTTCGATCTCACGATACGACGACGTGCCGCCGCCTGCTCCGAACACTGTGGCCAGACCGACCACCGAGGGAGCGTGTCAAGTGCGGTTGCAGGAGTCGATGTTGTTGGTGCCGAGCACGGTTCGTGCGAACTTCTGCACGAGAAAGTTGACCTCGTTGGTGGCCTTCGAGCACGAGAAAACACCGACGCTGTTCTCGCCTGAGGCTCCCGGTTCAGCCAGGACGCGCCTGAACCCATCGGCGGCACGCGCCAGCGCTTCCTCCCAGGTGGCGGCGCGCAACACGCCATCTTCTCGAACCATGGGCGACGTGAGGCGGGGGTACGGAGCATGACGGTGTTTAGCCATCGACAGTTCCTCTCAGGAAGGGAAGGCGCCGAGCAACCGAGCGCCCTCCAACGTGTTCTCCAATAGGCAGGCTATGGTCATCGGGCCGGTTCCGCCTGGCATAGGAGTAATTGCCCCGGCCACTGCTTGCACCGCGTCGAAGTCGACGTCGCCAACAATGCCTGACTCAGTCCGCGAGACACCAACGTCGAGCACTGCGGCACCCGGCTTGACGTGGGCCGCGGTGATCATTCGAGCGGACCCTGCAGCCGCCACGATGATGTCGGCGTCGCGGCAGACGTCGATCATGTCGGCCGTTCGTGAGTGCGCCAGTGTCACGGTGCAGTCAATGCCCTTTCGTCCAAGCAGCAACACCTGGGGCAAACCAACCAGCGTGGACCTGCCCACTACTACGGCGCGTTTGCCTGCGGTCGCAATGCCGTAACGCTCTAGCAAACGCATAACGCCGAGCGGTGTGCAACCAACATGGCCGGGTAGCCCGCGAACGAGGCGACCCATGGACCGCTCGGTCAGGCCGTCGACGTCCTTTTCGAACGGGATCAGGCCAATGACCGGCTCGGGGTCGAGGCCGGCCGGCAGCGGAAGTTGGCACAAGATGCCGTGAACCTCGGTGTCGGCCGCTAAGGCGGCAATGGTGTCTTCGACCTGAGCCTGCGATGCCGTTTCGGGCAGTTCGACCTGCTTCGAGATCATGCCGGCTTCCTGGGCCTTCTTGTGCTTCATCCGCACGTAGATCTGGCTGGGTTTGTCGACGCCGACCAGAACAGTTGCCAAACAGACCGGTGGTGAACCCGCAGCAGCAATAGTAGCCCGCAAGCGGGTGACGGTCTCGTCGCGTAGACGATTGCCATCCATGACAATGGCGCCGCCCGGGGTGCGTTCGAGGGTGGTCACGCCGCTACGACAGCCCGCGGATGTTGCCAGCGTCGTCCATGTCGATGATGGCAGCCGCCGGTTCGGTACCGAGCCCCGGCATCGTGCGCATGTCGCCGCAGATCGGATAGACGAAGCCTGCCCCGACCGAGGCTCGAACTTCGCGGACATTCAACGTATGGCCGGTGGGTGCACCCTTGAGCGAGGCATCACCCGAGATCGACAGGTGTGTCTTGGCGATACAGACTGGTAGGTGCCCGAACCCGTTGGCCTCGTAGTTGGCAAGTTGCTTGTTGGCAGCAGGGGTGTACGTGACGTTGCCGGCCCCGTAGACCTTGGTCGCGACGGCCTCGATTTTCTCTTTCAAAGTGAACGTGTCGGGGTACAAGAAGTTGAACGTGCTTGGCTCGTCGCAGGCTTCAACGACAGCTCGGGCCAGATCGGTGGCGCCGAGGCCGCCATCGGCAAAGTGTGTGCACACTGCCACTCGGGCACCCATTGACTCTGCGATTTCGCGGATGGCTTGATGTTCGCTCGGGTGGTCGGTTGGGAATGCATTGATTGCGACCACCGGTGAGACGCCGTGGACCTTGACGTTCTCGATTTGCTTGATGAGGTTGGCTGCACCGGCGCGAACGTCGTCGGGGTTCTCGGCCAACAATTCTGCGGGTAGCGGCTTGCCGGCAACGATTTTGAACTTGCCCGAGTGAGCTTTCAACGCCCGAACTGTCGCCACGAGCACTGCAGCATCGGGAACAAGGCCCGAGTTACGGCACTTGATGTTGAAGAACCGCTCGGCGCCCATATCGGCACCAAAGCCGGCTTCGGTGATGAGGTAGTCACCGGTATGGATACCAATAAGGTCGGCAATAATGCTTGAGTTGCCGTGCGCGATGTTCCCGAACGGCCCAGCGTGAACAATAACCGGGGTGTTTTCCAAGGTCTGCAACAGGTTGGGCTTCATGGCATCGCGCATGATGACCGCCATGGAGCCGGCGCCCGATAGTTGTTCGGCGGTGATGGGCTCGCCCTTGCTGGTGTAGCCGACCACGATGCGGCTGAGCCGCTCGCGCAGGTCGGCGAGCGAGGTTGCGAGGGCCATGACGGCCATGACCTCGGAGGCAGCGGTGATGTCGAAGCCGGTCTGGCGGACCACACCGTCTTCTTTGGTACCCATACCAATGATGATGTTGCGCAACGCACGATCGTTGACGTCGAGCACGCGACGCCAGGTGATGTTGTGCAGGTCGAAGCCGAGCTTGTTGCCTTGGTGCAGGTGGTTGTCGATCATGGCCGCCAGCAGGTTGTGCGCGGCGGTAACGGCATGAAAGTCGCCGGTGAGGTGCAGGTTGAGTAGCTCCATCGGCACGACCTGGCTGTAACCGCCACCGGCAGCGCCACCTTTGATACCGAAGGTTGGGCCCATGGACGGTTGGCGCAGCGCGATTGTGGCCGACTTGCCAATGTGCTGCATGGCCTGGCCAAGGCCGACGGTTGTCGTGGTCTTGCCCTCGCCAAGTGGCGTGGGGGTAATGGCGGTTACAACGACGTACTTGGCCTTGGGCCGATCCTTCAATTCGTCGATGGCTTCGAGGCGAATCTTTGAAACGGTGTCGCCGTGGGGTTCCAGCAGGTGCGGGCCAATGCCCATACGGGCAGCGATGTCGACCATCGGCGCTAGCACTGCGCTGTTGGCGATCTCTAGATCAGACGGAAATCCCATGGCTGTGTTCCCCAATTCATACGTGGCTTGGACGACCGGCAGGCCGATCCGTGCCTATGAGTGTATCCCACTAGGAGGTATGTATCCACCATGTGGAAAGGCCTACGGGACGAGCACAAGGCGGCCGCTGACCTGGCGGGCCTCCAGTGCTGCGAGGGCTCGGGGAATGTCGTCGAGGCTGACTATCTCGCTCACATCGGGTTTGACTGCACCCCGACGATACAGGGCCATGAGGTCGGCGTGGGCGGCGTCGATGACGGCCCGACCTCCGTGCTCGACGTACGCACCCCAGTGGAGGCCTACGATCGAATAGTTCTTCACCAGCACATGATTCGCCGGATATGAGGGAATGCTACCAGAGGCGAAGCCGATAACAACGAGGCGACCCTCCCAAGCCATTAACCGACGAGTCACATCGCCGACCGCGCCCCCGACCGGGTCGTAGGCCACATCGACACCTGCACCGTTGGTGATGTCCATTACCCGCGCATAGAGGTCCTCGGCGCGGTAGTCGATGGCGTGATGCGCCCCGAGGGCAAGGCAGTGTGCAACTTTGTCCGCTCCCCCGGCGGTTGCGATGACGCGAGCGCCGGCGGCGAGCCCGACTTGCACTGCGGCCGAACCAACACCGCCTGCCGCAGCGTGAACCAAGAGCCACTCACCTGCGCGTATATGGCCACGATGATGCAGCCCAACGTGAGCGGTTTGATAGGTGGAAAACAAAACGGTGACATCGGTTGCCGGTATGTCGATGGGAAATTCGATAACGGTTGCCGCCCTGAGCAACGCCCGTTCGGCATAGCCGCCGTGCGGAAGCGCCGCCATGCCGGCAACGCGAGTGCCGAGGGCCACGTCGACCCCGGGACCGACCGCTTCGACGATGCCAGACGTTTCCAAGCCAGGTGTGAACGGGACGCCCGGACGGTCTTGGTAGATGCCTTGGCACAGCAAGATGTCGGCGAAATTGATGTTGCCGGCCTCGACCCGAATGGCGACCTCGCCTGGACCCGGGACAGGACCCGGCACCTCGTCGAGGTGTAGCGATGTTGATGGATGTCCAAGTTCGCTGACGCGCCAGGCTCGCATAACCGGTGACGATAGCCCCGGGCGATCACGACTCGGCTGTCGCAGCGGGTCCACGGTACGTTCGAGGCGGTATGCCAAGTCCATTTGCTTCGAACCTTCTCGCCGGTCGTACCGCTCTTGTGACCGGGGGTGGAACTGGTCTCGGCAAAGCAATTGCTTACGGTCTGGCCCAAGCAGGCGCCACGGTTGTTATAGCGGCTCGACGGCTCGACGTTCTCGAGGCAACCGCGGCCGAGATCGCAGACGCCACCGGTGCCACGGTTCTGGCCGATATCGTCAACATTCGAGACCGCGACTCGATCGAGGCATTGGCCGAACGTCACCCCACTGTCGACATCCTCGTCAACAACGCCGGTGGGCAGTTCCCACAAAAGGCACGCGACTTCAGCCCCAAGGGTTGGCGCACGGTCATCGATTTGAACCTCACCGGCACCTGGAACATGACCCAGATCTTTGGCACCCGCATGCTCGACGGTGCGGGTGGAACCATCTGTCAGATCATTGCGACTGTGGGCCGCGGGTTACCGGGTATCGCGCACAGCGCCGCAGCCCGTGCCGGGGTGCTGGAACTCACCCGGTCGCTAGCATTCGAATGGGGTCCAAGCGTTCGGGTGAACGCCGTTGCCCCTGGTGCCTTCAAGACCGAGGCCTGGTACCAGACCTACGACGAGCGAGTTGGTGCCAACATGGACTCGGTGCCACTTCCCTACCCCGGCCAACCAGAAGACCTCGCCAACGCTGTGGTGTTTCTGGTATCGCCGGCATCGGCCTACATCACGGGCGAGGTCATCTACGTAGACGGCGGGCACACGTTGTCGGGAGACTTTTCTGCGTTGCCTCCGGGCGGCTATCCGGAACGAGATCGACCAGGCGGGTCCGACTAACCTGTTGTCGTCAGTGCGAGAGGAAGTCACCGGCCTGGAGGTCGTCGACGGTTGCAAATGTTCGCTCGACTAGCGCATCTTGCAGCGCCTGGCCACGTTCGTTGACCGCGACCGTGGCGACTGACCCGAAGGCCGCCATGGTGGCCACACCGAGCAGAGTGTCACGAACGTCGTCTTCGCACTGTTCGGCGCTGTACCCCTCGACCCCTTCCTTCACGAGTGCGTCGTGGTAGGTGGCGATGAGCGAGGGCGTGATCTCGCGGCGCACCTCGTCCGTCATGCTCCATCCAATGAAGTACGCGACATCGAACGCGCCAAGTTGTTTGGCCGATAGTTGATAATCGATGAAGTAGACCTCACCGGCGTCGTCGAACATCACGTTGTCGAGGCGCAAGTCGTAGTGGGCAAGTGTGAGCGGCCCTCGCTCGAACCAGCGGTCCTGCAACATGTTGATTGTTGTCTTCAAGCCCTCGGCCACGTGCATCGAGTACGACGAGATTCGGTCGCCGTATCGCTCGACGAACGCCGGAAAGAAGTGGTTGTACTGCCCTTGCGCCGCCTTGTACTTCTCGTTGTTTACCATTGGTAACCAGGTGAGCTTGTCGAGACGGCGGTTGGCCCAGAACTTGGCGTGTTGGCGCGCCGCAGCTCTCATGACATCGTGAGCATCGTGCGTGTTGCATCCATGCAACTGATCGACCATGCGGTGATGACCGAGGTCTTCAAGTACCAAGACGAACGGTGCGGTCGCGGGAGCCATGTCTGCGAAGTGACAGCGGGGCACGTTGCCGAGTTGGTCGGCAGCCTCACGATAGAACGACACTTCGCGTTCGTAGAAGCCGAACATTTGCGCCATCTCGATCACTTCGGGAATCGACGATGCGAGTTTCACGATCACTGTCGACGGGCCGATGCCCGACGTATAGGTCAGATGTACCCGGCCAAGCTGTGCGAGTAACCCGACACCCTCGGCGATGCGTTCGGCGTGAGCGGTGGCAACGTGTCCCCCAAGGTCACAGTGGGCGTTGAGCCACAAGGGAGTGATGTCGTCGATGTCGACTGGAATTCCGTACATCACAGCCCCAATCGTGTACCGGCATCGAGATCTTCGACAGCAGTGAAGGTTCGTTCAACCAACGCATCGAAGAATGCCTCACCTCGAGCATTCGCTCGTTCGTACCCAATGGTCGAAACGAACATCACGGCGAACATCATGGCCCCTTCGACGTAGCCGCGGGTGACGGCGTCGGTTGCGAGCAGGTCTTCGCCAATTCCCAAGCGTCGCAAGGTCTGCAAGTAGAGCTCGATGAGTTCGTGCTCATGGGCGCGCCGTAAGTCGGCGGTGAGGTTCGTGACGAGAAAGTAGACAAGGTCGCCCGTGCCCGGGACCTTCATGATCATTTGCCAGTCGATGAGCGCGTAATCGTCGGCGGGACCGAAAAACATGTTATCGAGACGGAAATCTCCGTGGCCGAGCGTTATCGGCAGATCGGCGTAGCTCTCGATCCACGTTGGAATCTGCGGGGCAAACGCTTCGGTCCAACCCATGACCCGAGGCGATAGCCGAGGCCCGTAATGTTCGACGAACGGTTGCCAGGACCCCTCGAACATTGGTACGATCATGCCCGTGCTTGGTCCGATAAGACCGGGGATCCAGTCGAGACCATCGAGCGCTCCCGGGGCGTAGAAGCTGGCATGCAGTTGCGCAAGCCGCGTAACAACAAGACGAGCCTGCTCGATGGTGGCACCGAGAACCTGATCGCCGCAGCGCCACGGTGCCAGGTCTTCGAGGATTAGGGCATAGTCGCCCGTCTCCGCATGTGCTTCGTTGTGGAAGCACCGAGGAACCCGAACTGTGAGTCGTTCAGCAAGCTCGGCGTAGAAGCGCGATTCGCGCTCGTACATGCCCATCATCTGGCCAATCATGCGGCTATTCGGATCCGTGGTGGGCAACTTGACGATGACCGTCGCCGGCGCGTCTGGAGTCGATTGAGTCCACGCGAGTGTTGCCCTGGCAAGTTGACCGACGAACCCTTCGCCCTGTCCAATGACAGCAGTCGATACGCTCGCCAGTTGGCCGTGCGCGCTGAGCGCGCCAGCCAACCATTCGGTCAGATCCTCCTTGACACCAGATGGCATCGTCCCCATAGTCGGACTGTACACATTTGCTGGCAGTCGAGCGCTACTGCGCTGTGGCCAGTTGGGCCGACTGCACAACTGCTTCGAGTCTGGTTAGACCAACTTCAAGCGATCGGGTGAGCCGAACCCGTTCGCCCGTTGCCATAAGGTCGATCACTAAGCCGGTGAACAACGCCTTCACGAGCGACGCTTCGAGTTCGGCTGCTTCGGCCGATAGACCCGCTGACGCCAGTCGCTGTTCGATGTCGGTTCGCCACACGCCGATCTGCTCGGCTCGCACCGAACCCGGGAGATGCGACACTGTTGCGTCGAGGGTGGCAGCCTCGAGTCCAAGGCGCACGAGGGCCAGGTTTCTTGGCGACGAATTGATCCATCTCCACCAACGACGATGAAGATCAGCCTGCGAAAGCCCTGGGTTACGGCCAATCCACCGCCGCTGAACGTCGTCCTGGATCTTGATTGACCGGCTCAGTGCGGCCACAACCATCTCGTCTTTGGTGCCGAAATGGTGCACGAGTCCGTTGAGGCTGATGTCGAGTGCCCGAGCGAGCGGTCGCAGGGAAACATCGCCAAGTCCGCGATCGGCCAAATAAAATACGATCTGGTCGAGCAGCGCGGCCTTGAGTTCGAGATCAGGCGCACGGGCCAATCGACACACCTTTCCCCCAGATGGCCACTGGCTATCAGCATACCAAGCCATGCCCGCGCAGCATTTCTTTATCCAATCCATAACATCACGCAGGGTGGTGCCGATACGAACGGAATGTTGCAACGCTCCATCGCAGTCTCAAACGGAAAAGGCGGCGTCGGCAAGACGTCAGTGGCCTCCCACCTTGCCGGCATCGCGGCCGCTGCTGGCTGGAAGGTGCTAGCCGTTGATCTTGATCCTCAAGGCAATCTCGGCCAAGACCTCGGCTATTACCAAGCCGACCGGGGCGACAGTGGGCGCTCGCTGTCTGACGCGGTGATCGACGGTACGGAACTGGTTCCGCTGCGAGACGTTCGACCCAACCTTGATGTGTGGTTCCCGCCGGTGTCTACACCGACCGGCTCCACGACTACCTCGCCCTAGACGACAACCCGGGTGCCGTTACTCACGTCGAACGGGCGCTCGCGCCCCTTGCGGCTCACTATCAGCTGGTGGTGTTCGATTGCCCTCCAGGCGACCGGCTCTTGTTAGATAGCGCCTTGTCTGCAGCTCATTATGTTGTTGCCCCGACCCAAAGTGACGATGGCTCGATCCTGGGTCTCGAACGTATGGCCCGTCGTCTCGCCAACACCAGGGCCCGGTATAACCCCGCACTCGAACTCCTCGGTGTCGCGGTCTTCAACATTGCCGCCACCGACAAACGCATCGTGAGTGAGGTTCGTGAGCAGCTGGTCGAAGCACTGGGTGGTTACGCGCCGGTCTTTGACTCGTTCATCAGAAACGCTCGCAAAGCCTCACGCGATATGCGCAGTCGAGGGCTTCTCGCCTATGAATACCAGGAAGCAGCTGACAATGCGGAGCCGTGGTACCGCTCTATGAAAAATCCTAGTGAGCTGGAAGGTGTGACGGCACGCCTGACATACGCTGCGAACGCAGCGGCGCTGGCCTCGGACTACGTTGCGTTGTCGGCCGAGATTCTTCGGCGCTACCAAGAACGCCTTGGTACCGCACAGATGATGGCCATCGCGTGAAGCTCGACCTTGCCAGTTTGCTCGGTGCTGGCCCATCGCTTTCAGATCAATGGCCACCGGACGAGCGGGCAGCACCTCGAGCGCTAGCCCCTTCGCCGCGGGGCACAAGTCGGCCAGCGTCGAGTGCAAGCCGGTCGCACAAGGTGGACGCCAAGTCGGCGAATCGCACGCGGCTCGCCGTGACGTTGCCAGCGGTTCTAGCGGACGCAGCCCGGGAGCTTTCGGCGACTACGGGCGAGTACCTTACTGACATCGTTCTCGAAGCAGTTCACCATCATGGTCCTTCGATAGTCCAGATGTCACGAGACCGTCTCGCCAATCGGCTCGTGGCGACCCGTCGCGTGAGCCGTCAACGTAACGTCATTCACCCCACGCTCATGATTCTGTTCGTGTCCGTTGACGAAGGTGCGGCGTTGGATCGACAGGCGCTCGACGCTCAGATGACTCGATCGGCCTTCGTTGCAACAGCCCTCACCGCATCGTTGAGTGTGTCGTTGGGTCTGTAGCTACTCGAACCGATCAAGCACGGTGTGGCGGTGCGCCGTGTGCCAACGACGACAACCTGCTTCGTGGAACCACCGCTCGGTTGCGACCCCGGCTACGTTGTCGAACATCCACACATAGTCGATGTTGCGTTCATCGTGGTCAGTGAGCCCATCGGCGATGGTAGGAAACTCTCCGCCGTAACGGAATTCCTCGGCAGGCCTGGCACCACAATTCGGACACGTGATCCACAACATCAGCGTGTCCCTGTCGAACCCTGGTCGGCCATGGCGTGATCGGCAGCGAAACGGTCGAGTGAGAACGGCGCAATGAGATCGGGTGTTCTACCTGTGGCGATCAGTTCAGCCATTTGCTCACCGCCAGCTGGTATGGCCTTGAAGCCCCACGTTCCCCAACCCGTAGTGACCAAGAATCCGTCGACGGGCGTGGTGCTCATGATGGGAGAAAAGTCGGCCGACACATCGCAGACACCGGTCCATTGACGAAGGATCCGCAGGTCACGGGTGAACGGCAACAACGTAGCAACCTGGGCGGAACAGCTCTGCAAGAACTGAAACGAACTCCACTGTCGGGAAAAACTTGGCTGTCGTTCGTACTCGTGGCCGATGAGCAATTGGCCGCGGGCAGTCTGGGAGATGTAACACAGCAGTTCCGACGACGACACAATGGGGCCAAGTTGTTGCGAGTAGCCGTTTGTAACGAACGCTTGCAACAGATGGGTGCGAATTGGCAAACGTACGCCAGCCATGCTGGCGATCTGGGTGACATTGCCACCTGCTGCGCTCAGCACTACTCCTGCAGAGATGTCGCCCATGGGAGTGCGAACGCCGGTGACCTTGTTGCCGTCTTTGAGAATGCCGGTGACTTCAGTGTGCTGGAGCACATGCACGCCAGCGTGCATCGCACCCTGCGCATACGCCCACACGACCCTGTCGTGTCGGGCGGTCGAGCCGGGTACATGGTAGGACCCACCGTGCACCGGATAGCGGCCGCCGCCGGTGATGTCGAGTTGAGGACACAACTGTTTGGCTTCGGTCGGATCAATCAGAACCGTTTCGACACCAAGCTCTTGGTTGAGCAGGCAACGGGCGCGTTCGGCTCGCATGCCCGACTCGGTGTGGGCGAGCCACATCAGTCCTTTGGGTGCGTGCATGATCCAGCAACCGGTCTCGGCTTCAAGGCCGTAATACAACTGCTGACTATGGGAGTAGAAACGCACCGATTCGGGGAGGCCATAATTGGAACGAATTATGGTGGTGTTACGCCCCGAGTTGCCCGACCCGATGTAGCCCTTTTCGAGCACGGCCACGTTGGTGATTCCGTGGCGCTTGGCTAGGTAGTAGGCAGTGGCCAAACCATGTCCACCGGCCCCAATAATTACTACGTCGTACGACGTGCGAGGTTGGTGCCAGCTGAGATCGATCAACGTTTCGACGAACTCGTTCATAGCTTCTCCAACCGTTCGGTTAGTTCGTGTGCGTACGCGGTAAGGCAGGCAACCAAAACGAGGTCGGTGCCAATCAGCACTTTGGCTGGCACGCCAGCCACTAGGCCTTGAGCGATTCCATCGACTGGCAGTTCCCAGTCGATGAAGGGGCGCACCGCGGTGTCGAAGTTGGCTCGGGTAAGCCAGGTGCCCGACCAACCGTGATCGGGCACCACGATGGCGTGTTGGTCGGTGACGCTTGGTTGTGTAGTTGCGAGCACAAGGGCATCGTCGAGCGCGAACCGAAGCACTGTGGCACCGGTGTTTGCGAGCAGCGTCTCGATAGACGATGGGTCGGCGACAACCCGCCAAGCGGGGAGTGTCTCAAGCGCGTGCACGTCGGCCCTCCGGATCGTAGAAGGGGATGCTCGCCACAGTGGCGATTCGTCCATCGATACCGACCTCGTTGGCTCGGATGCCCCGCTTTTGCCAGCCGAGCATGATGGCCTTGCCGAGCCCGGGTGACTGATAACTCGACGTTACGTGACCGACGACAGCTCCGTCGACCAGGATGGGCATTCCCTCGGTGGGGGCAGGCGCGTCCATGGTGAAGCCGAACAGTCGACGTTCGTCGTGTAGACGTTCGGTTCGGCGAAGAGCGTCGCGCCCAAGGAAGTCGGACTCCTTGTCCATCTTTACCGCCCAATCCATGTCGACTCGACGCGGTGTGGTGTCGAGTTCAGTATCCATGCCGACAATGATGTGGCCCTTTTCGAGTCGCAACCCGAACAGCGCCTGAAGCCCGTGAGGCTTCACACCCAGGGGCAAACCAGCGGCCATGAGCGACCGCCACAATGCAACGGATTGATCGGCCGCGTGGTGCAATTCGAATGACGCTTCGCCCGTGAAACTCAGTCGCATGACGTGGCATGGGATTCCGGCAACCGTCGTGTGACGATGCTGCAGGAACTTGGGAGGATCGGTGAGCCCGACTCGCTGAAGCAGGTCACTGGCCAGCGGACCGGTGACATTGATGGCGGCGAGCGACATGGTTTGATCGAGGATGTGCACGCGCAGGTTCCAGGTTTCGACCCAGTCACGCATCCACATTTCGGCCGCCGAAGCTCCACCTGATGTAAAGGTGAGCACGAACCGCGTCTCGGTTTCTCGACAGATCATGCCGTCGTCAATGAGATGCCCTCGCTCGTTGAGCAATAGCACGTAGCGGCTGCGCCCCGGCTTGATATCGGCAACGGTGGTTGGGTATATGCGCTCGAGCGCTTCGACCGCGTCGGGTCCTGAGACCACCAATTTACCGAGTGTCGACACGTCGCCGAGCGACACCCCACGACGAACGGCCCAGTACTCCTCGACGTGGTCACCATAATTCCACGGGCGCCACCAGCCACCGAAGCGATCCATTCGTGCGCCAAGTTTGAGGTGCTCGTCATGCAATGGTGACCGCCGCCACGTATCGAGATAGACCCGTGAGCCTGCCTCGCCCATCGTGAGTTGACGCGATATCGGCCGGCCCGTAAACGGCTCGGCTATGGCACCACTGCGCTCAGAAACGAATGCTTGTAGATGGGGACCGCATGCCGCGCCTTGGCATGTGCCGGTTCCACAGAGCGTGGAGCGCTTGAGCAACTCGACGTGTTGAAAGCCTCGATCCCAACCGCCCTGAAGGTCCTCGACCGTGGTTCCCGAGCATGGGCAAACAATGCCGTCGGTGGGAGCCTCGGGCAGCGGGTAGCTCCGAGCTGCGGGACCAACGACCGTAACGCCTGGGTCAGCTGACATTCGAAGAAGCACGTCTCGCGGCGACCGACCCATGTCGACGATTACCGTGTCACAGGCGAGTGTCGCGGAGCGTGTGACAACTCGAACAACCCGACCGTCGACACCTTCGATAGCGATGGGATTTCGGTCGATAACGACCGTACGGCCCAGATCTACGCCGGCCTCACGCAGCATCGCTGCGGCACCCGCGGTGACAATGCCACGAAGATTGTTACCGGGGCACACCGGGTGTAGCTCGGCGGCGCCCGTAGCAACAATGACCTCGTGAGCCCGGATCTGCTGTATGGCGCCTTCGGCTCGAACGACCACGGTTGGCCCCGGGTAGATGCCTACAACTTCGCTTCCCGTGCCAGCATCGAGAATCAATGCGCCCGGGTGAACTGCAGCCGCAGCGAGACCGCTTTCGCCTGCGCCAATGACGACTAAGCCGGCGTGCACGTGGTGCATTGTCGACGACCGTGCCGCAGCCAACGGATCGCGGCCGCTGATCAACGGCGGTGAACCCACCACCGGATGGCGATCAACCACAAGACCCGGCCGGGCGGGCGTCTGACAGGTGCGCACAAACGCCACACCATTCACAACCGCTACACAATTTCCGCAGTCGCCGGCGAGGCACAGGGTTCCACCATGCTTTGGATGTTGACCAGAACGAAGAATAGCGACAGCGACTGAATCGCCGGGCTGCTCGTCGATCGGCGTTGCGTCGACGATCATGCGCGGGCCCGCTTGCTGTCTGGATCGAAGACCGGCTCGCTCAGGAGTCGGGCGGGTCGGCGATTGCCGATGATCTCGATCTCGAAGCCAGTGGTGCCATCGACGGCGAGAGCAGCCGGAATGTATCCGACGGCTAGAGACTTTGCTGAGTAGTGCGCATAGGCGCCCGATGTGATCCAGCCGACGACGTCGCCGTTGTGCCACACGGGCTCGTCACCAATGACATCGGCAGGATCAACCGGGTCGGTATCGACCTCGAAGAACACCAGCCGTCGTTCGGGTCCATTGACCATCTCGGCTTCTAGCGCGGCGCGGCCAATAAAGTCGTGGTCGAGTTTGATGTACCGCTCCATGCACGCCTCAAGCGGAGTATAGATCGGCCGGTATTCCCGATACCACGTGCCGTACCCCTTCTCCATGCGCATCGACATCAAGGCCCGGAATCCGTAAAGACCCATATCGAACTCTTGTCCGGCCTCCCACAATTGGTCGAACAATGCGCGTTGATACTCGGGTGCTACCCAGAACTCGTAGCCAAGGTCGCCGGTGTAGGTCATGCGGCCAACCCAGGCAGGGATCATACCGAGGTCGATCCGACGAAAGTCCATAAACTTCAGTTTCTCGTCGGTGAACTTGGCAAGGACATCGGTCGCCCGAGGGCCGGCAATTGACAGCCCGACCATCGACAGCCCCATAACGTCGAACTGAATTGGTGAACCTTCCGGAAGGTGCGCAAGGAACCAACGAGGGTGGTGTATCTCGGCCGCCTGGGAGCCGAACAAGAAGAAGTCGTCGTCGCCCACCCGGCATACCGAGAACTCGCCGACGATTCGGCCCTGCGGATTTAACATCGCTGTCAGGTTGACCCGGCCAATCTTGGGGAGAGCGTTGGTGAACAACGACGACAACCATGCAGCGGTGCCCGATCCGTGTACGCGATATTTGGCGAAGTTCGACGCTTCGGTGAGTCCGACCCGTTCGCGAACGGTGCGGCATTCCTGAGCAACGCGCGAAAACGCGTTGGAGCGACGGAACGTGACATCTTCAACCGGTTCCTTTCCAGCTTCCTGGAACCAGAGCGGATGTTCGAGCCCAAAGCCAACACCCCAGACGGCATTGTGGCCGGTGAGCCGGTCGTAGATGGGCGTGGTATGTAGTGGACGTGCGGCTGGTAGCTCCTCGTTGGGGAAGGTAATTCGGAAGCGTCGGCTGTAGTTCTCGCGAACCTTCGCGTTGGTAAAGCCGAGGGTGGCGTAGTCGCCATAACGAGCAACGTCCATGCCCCAAATGTCGGCGCCCGGGTCGCCTTCGATCATCCACGTTGCCAGCGACAACCCCACGCCTCCGCCCTGTGACAACCCGGCCATGACGGCGCACGCCGACCACATTCCTCGCAGGCCCTTGATCGGGCCGACGAGTGGATTGCCGTCGGGACTGAAGGTGAAGGGGCCATTCACGAACTTCTTGATACCGGCCCGACCAACAGCGGGGAAATGAGCGAATCCGCGCTCCAGTTCAGGGGCAATACGGTCGAGGTCGTGGTCGAGCAGTTGGAACACAAAGTCCCAAGGAGTTTCCTTCACTGCCCACGGCCGGTTGTTCTGCTCGTAGGTTCCAAGCAGGATGCTCTGGCCTTCTTGCCGTGCGTAGATTTCGCCGGCGAAGTCGATTAGGTGGGGAAGTTCACGACCGGTTCGTTGGTTGTACTCGATGACTTCGGGCATGGGTTCGGTCATCAAGTAGTGGTGTTCCATAGCCAACACGGGAAGTTCCAGGCCAGCCATTCGACCGACTTCGCGGGCCCACAAACCCCCAGCGTTTACGACGTGCTCGGCATGGATGGTGTGGTCGCGATCGGTGATGACATCCCAGGTGCCGTCGGACCGTTGCGAGAGCCCGGTAACCCACGTCTCGGTATAGACCTCTGCCCCACGGCTCTTCGCGCAGATGGCGTAGGCATGTGTGACGCCGTATGGGTCGACGCTTCCTTCGTCCTCGTCATACAACGCACCAACGAAGTACTTTTCCTCGAGCAGTGGGTTGAGGTCCTTGGCTTCTTTCATGGAAAGCATCTCCATATGCATTCCCAGGTAGCGGCCCCGCGCTTGGGCCATACGAAGCCAGTCGAGCCGCTCGGGCGTGTCGGCAAGTTGCAACCCACCCGGCAGGTGAATCGAGCAGTTCTGGCCTGACTCGGCTTCGATTTCCTTGTACAGATTCACGGTGTACTGCTGCAAACGTGCAACGTTGGGATCGCCGTTGAGCGTGTGCATACCTCCCGCGGCATGCCAGGTGGAGCCCGCTGTTAGTTGCTTGCGTTCGAGAAGCACAACATCGGTCCAGCCGCCTTTCGCAAGGTGATAGAGAACGCTGGCGCCGACCACGCCACCGCCAATAACCACTACCTGGGCAGAAGATTTCACAACACAGTCCTTTCAGAGCATCCTGCTCAAACGGCACCTCTAGGTTTGGTCAAAAATCGGTTGGAACGCCGCCCTCGGCCGTGCGCCGAGCGACAAACGCTTCGAGTTCCTCGCGGTGGGCGGCGTCGAGAGGGGGCGGTTCGTACGCGCCGAGAAACTCGGTTACCAAAGCGCCAGCTCGTTCGAAAGCGGTGGGACTGCCCGCTTCCTCCCAGGATTCGAAGTTACGCCAATCAGAAATCATCGGCTTGTAGAAAGCGGTTCGGTAACGATCCTGAGTGTGTTGCACGCCAAAGAAGTGACCGCCAGGCCCTACCTCGTCGATAGCGGCGAGGGCCATAGTGTCATCGTCGACAACGACCGGGTCCATCATTGCGGACACCATCTGCAAAAGGTCGGCGTCGAGAACCATCTTTTCGTAGCTGGCGTGCAGGCCGCCTTCCATCCATCCGGCACCATGCATCAAAAGGTTAACGCCGCCCATCACGGCACCCCACAGCGAGAACACCGACTCGTATGCAGCTTGAGCGTCGAGAGCGTTGGCGGCACAGACATTCGAGGACCGGTACGGAATGTTGTAGCGACGAGCTAGTTGCCCGCCCATCATGGCGGTGCGAACGTACTCGGGAGTACCGAAGGCTGGAGCGCCTGATTGCATATCGACGTTCGACGTAAAGCCGCCGTAGATGACAGGCGAGCCCGCTCGCACGACCTGGGTGAACGTAATGCCAGCAAGTGCCTCGGCGTTTTGTTGAACAACTGCTCCGGCCAGCGTTACAGGTGCCATCGCCCCCGACAGCGTGAAGGGCGTGATGCAAACCACCTGGTTGCGGGCCGACATTTCCATGACGCCTTGCGCCATCGGGATGTCGAGCCGCAATGGCGAGTTGGTGTTGATAATGGTGAACAGGGACGGTTCGGAGTCGAGCGTGGCATCGTCAATACCCCGAGCGATTCGTACCATCTCTAGGCAGTCACGTACGCGTTGGCGGCCGAGGCTGTAAGCGTGGATAGGTCGATCGGTGAGCGTGAGGGCATCGAACGTGGCGTCGAGGTGACGTACCGATGCGTGAATATCAACGGGCTCGACGGGATAGCCAGAAATGAAATGCACGGTGTTGAGTGATTGGCAGAGTCGAAGGAGGTTCTGATAGTCGTCGCGGTTACCGGTGCGCCGACCTCGGCCGAGTCCGACAACGTTAGGCGCGCTGGCGACCGAGCCGAACGCCATCCAGTCGCCGCCTATCTCAAGGTTGCGCTCAGGATTCCACGAATGGAACGTGAATCGAGACGGAACGTTAGCGACGTGCTGCATAACCATGTCTGGATCGAACCGCACCCGTGGAGAGCCAGGTTCAACCAAGCCACCGGCTTGTACAAGCAGTGCCCGAGCTTCATCGTCCAGCACATCCATGCCGGTCGTAGCCAACAGCTTGAGGGATGCCAGGTGTATTGATTCAAGCTCATCGGCCGACACAACCTCGGTAGGACGAAACCGCATTCTTGGCTGGGCATGGGAACGCTGCACTGGCAGTTTTGATCGCACCCCCTCGGGACGACCACCGCGTCGACGGCGACCACCCTCCTCGACGTCAGCCATTCGTCCCCTCAGACCCCATTGTGCGTTCGGTATATCGGGTTCGATAACCGGTACGACTGTACAAGCTATTTCACGCTACGTCACGCGATGACAAGATCGAGAAGCGCTTCGAAATCGGCAGGGCCAAGCGGAACAAATCCCCGGATCCGAAGTCGGTACAGGTCGTCGTGAATCGATGGATCAGTTACGGCTCGGGCGAGCGCGCCACGCACCTGACGGACCTGGGCATCCGATGCCGTGGACGCAACCACGATTGGCAGGCTTGGGACCAGTGGCCCGACGCCGATCTGATGAAGGTCAGCGACCAAACCGGGCGTGTACTGACGCACGTGGTGCAACGTAACTGAGTCGATGCTTGCGACGTCGGCAACACCAGCGTGCAGCGCCCGCAAACTTGCGACATGCCCGCCCGTGAAGGTCGTGCGCTTCTCTAACTCGTTCGGCTGTATGCCGAGCGCTGCGCACAAACTGATCCAGCCCGACAGACTGTCGCGGCTGTTGGCCGCAAATCGAACCTTCATCTCGTTGTCGAACGACACGTTCCGCCTGGCGAGCAGCACACTGCGATAGCAGTATCCGTCGGCCTCGGGCACGTCGTACACGAACGATCCGACAACGCGGACCTGGTCTCGAAGGGCAGTCGCCAACGGCCAGCCGCATGTCTGACTCAATTGGCATGCTGGGTCTAGCCACGTGGCATGGACGTCGTCAGGCCAGTGCAAGGCTGACGGCATCCACGGCAAGTCGGGGCCAACAACTCGCCACAACCCCTCGTAGGCCCCGACCAGTTCATCGAAGGGGTACATGGCCAAACAGGCATAGTTCTTCGTCACGTTTCGGCATCTTGGCGACGGAGCGGGTGAACGGGCTGGCAGAACGGTCTGACGAGAAACCGGGAGAAGACATCGCGATATCCGGCATACAGCCCTGCACCCTTGGCTGCCTCGGCATCGCTTCGCATGCGCTCGTGGGCCGCTGGCAGTTCGTACCATGCCAAATCGGGTCGCTCGTGATGCGTGAGGTGCAAGTTGTTGTTCAGAAAGAGCAGGCTAAAGAACCACGTCGACCGTACGACTGCAGTTCGTGAGCCGTCGGGCATCGCCCGGTGCTCTGCGAACGAACGGATCATGCTCACTGACTGTCCAAGGTAGCCCGCTCCGAGCACATATTCCCAGAGCGGAAGTGAGGTTGTTTGCACGACAAGAAGTACGACCATGCAGCCCAAAACGTGTCGAGCCATGCGCCATCCCCTGAGCGAATCTCCCCGCGCCGCGGCGCGTACTTCAGCAGCGAGGAACCCAGACAAATAGATTGCTGGGCCAAGGATGAGCCGCCCGCTGATCGTTCGCATCGCAACGAGGGCTGCACGCCGGAACGTTCCGGCTGCGTCCCAGTGTTCCGGCAGTACGTAATAGCTCTCGGGATCAAGCAGCGGGTCGGTAAGGACGTCGTTTCGGTGGTGGGCAATATGGGTATCCCGATATGCACCAAACGGATAGGCCAGACCGAGCGGTGGCCCGCCGAGCATCAGATTCACCCATCGCCACGGCGTTGGATGGCCGTGCAAGACCTCGTGTTGCAACGATCCGTACCACGCGCTAGCGAGAGCAAGGAGTCCGAGCGTGACCACGACCGGGATCGATTGGTGGACAGCGATTATCCCGGCGAACGAAACGGTAACACCCGCGGCCACTCCGACTGTTCGCCATTCGATTCCGCCGGTGGTCATGCAGGCCAAAGTGTGACAAACCCGAGTCTTGCTTACAACGGGGACTTGCGTCACATTCGGGGCATCGCTGTGCAAAATGCAGACAAATGGTGCACTTGCACTACATATGCGGGATGTACACTCCGGTATGACCGGACGTGACGATGTTCTCTCAGTACTGCGCGTTCGACTCGACGAGGTGATTCGACGCTCGGGGGCGTCGCGCAGTGGGTTCGCGGCCGACATTGGTGTCGATCGCTCAACGCTGTCCCAGTTGCTGTCGACAACGAATCGGCGGCTGCCCCGACTCGAGACACTGCTCGCCATCGCGGATGACCAACAAGTGTCGATGGACTGGTTGGTTGGCCTCACCAATGCCGGGGCAATGCAGGCCGAGATGCTGCAAGAGGCGACGTCATTCGCTCCAGGCGGCTTGGCTGAAAACGACGAGCGCTTGTTGTCGTGGTTTCGTGAGGCGGTCGGCTACAAGGTCCGCCATGTCCCGGCAACCTTGCCCGACCTCGTGAAGACTGAGGCCGTCATCAGCTACGAGTTGGCCGACAACGTCGCGGCAACACCTTCACAGCGTATCCAAACTGCGGCGGCTCGCCTGGCGTGGACGAGGGGGCCCGAAACCGAGATGGAATGTTGTTCGTCGGTGCAGAGTCTGGTGGCCTTTGCTCGCGGCGAAGGGGTGTGGTCCGGGCTCGCCGTCGATCAGCGCCGAGCCCAGATCGATCACATGATCGAGCTCACTCAAGAGCTCTACCCGACCCTGCGTTGGTTTCTCTTTGATGCTCGACAACGGTATGCAGCTCCGGTCACCATCTTTGGCCCCTTGCGGGCAGCGCTTTATGTCGGCCAAATGTACTTGGTGCTCACGTCAACCGAGCACGTGCGTACGCTGTCGAAACATTTCGATGATCTGATCCGTGGCGCCGTTGTACAACCAAACGACATTGCTGGCTATCTCAAGCGCCTACGCACCGAGGTGCGGCGCTAGCGTGTCTCTGACCCAGTTGCCGTGGAAGCCAAACGGTACTCGCTGAGGCAAAAGCACTCGAGCAACCTCCGGACGAGAGAAGTCCTGCGCATCGAGCACGACGAGTTCGGCCGTGTCATTGGCCAAGTCGTGCACGAATGTCATAAGCCATCCGTCATCCTCGGCGGTACCGCCGTGTCGACCAATGAACACTGGTTCGCCTGCGGCGCGTGATGGGCCATGGTCGAAGACGTGGCGTTCGCCGGTGACCATGTCGTGCTTGACAGTTGGCCAGGCCGCACCGACAGTCCACGAAGGCGCAGCGCAGTACCCGTACCGGTAGGGCTTCCCGGTCAGACTGCCGCGATGCCGGGGAAATTCATTCGGCGTTTCGTCGACCACGGTGATTGACGAGGTGCGCCGAGTCGGGTCGAGAATCCAGCGCTCCAGCCGGGGGGGATTCGAGCCAAATGGCCCGAGCCTGTCACTGCCAAACATGTCGTCGTAGACACACAGGTCGACAACAACGGTTCCGTCGGGCGCGTCGTAGGCGTTCATGGGGTGGAACGCATACGAGATCGGCACATCGATCCAGATGATGTCGGCGGCCGCGCCCTCGCGTGGCATAAGTCCGACCCGATTTCCGTAGTCAGGATTCCAATGAAAGGGAAACCGGCTACCGGCCATTGCCAGGTTAATGTCGACGGTGCACGGCTGGTCGTACACGATGGCGTAACGCGACGTGATCGACATGTCGTGCAGCATGGTCATGCCGAGGGGAATATCGACGGTGCGACGTACACGGCCATCGACCCCAACGACCACATACTGCACGTGGTCGAACCACTGGCCGGGGGCGTAGACCATCGCATGCATTTCACCGGTGTCGGGATCAACTTTCGGGTGTGCTGTAAAGGCGCCGGGAAGTGTGCCGAAGAAGTCGTTGCGAGCAACGGTTTCTAGCTCGTCGGTAAGTTCGACCGGGCAGCCGCCCCCTTCTACCATTGCCCAGGTTCGGCCGGCGAAGCCACCAACGTTGGTGTTTGGCCCTCCCGGCGAGTTGTTCCAGTTGGGGCCAGGAATGTCGTCGTTGCCCCGGACCCGACTCAGGTTGCTACTGCCGACGTATCGGTTGCGGTACCACTCGGCACGACCGCCATGAAGTCGCACACCGTGAACCATGCCGTCACCAATAAACCAATGGTGGGTGGCTGGATCTACCGATTCGATCGGGTTGGGACCATTGCGGAGGTAGCGTCCCGAGAGTTCGGCCGGCAACGTACCAATGATCGGTAGGTCGTAGGCCGTTACCTCGGTACCGATCGGTGCATAGTTGTGAGACAGGTACTGGTTAGTGGTGGTCGATGACACGGATTCCTCCCCAATCGTTGCCGTAACAATGTTATGGCCATAACATTGTTACACCATGGCGACGATGTCAAGCAATCTGCCCGAGAAATCTTCTGTGGAGGCTGAACAACGCCAGCGAATTCTGGCCGCCGCCCTTGAGCAACTTCGATCCGAAGGCGTTCATGGCCTACGAGTGCGATCCATCGCCGCCCTCGCCGGTTGCTCAACTACCGGCGTCTACACCTGGTTTGGGGGCAAGGACGGCCTACTCAAAGCGCTCTACTCCGACGGGTTCGACCGTTTCACCGCAGCGTTGGCCGAGGTCCGAAAGACTGGTGGTCGCACTCAACTCTCGGAATTGGCACGGGCGTACCGCCGTTGGTCGATTGAGAATCCGACACATTACCGACTGATGTTCGGAGGGCTGGTGCCCGGTCTGGTCGCCAAAGCCTCACTCGATGGGGTAGGCCTCTCGTCCTTCGGCATCCTTGTGGACGCAGTACAGCGAACTATCGATGGCGGCGAACTCGGCCCTGGCGACGCCACCGGCATCGCGTACCACCTGTGGGCCGGGATCCACGGCTACATCGACCTTGCCGCCAACCGACCAATGTCCATGATTGGCGGCGACGACGAACTCTTCGAACGAGGCCTCGTCCGACTGCTTGATGGCCTCGTCAGGGAAGATCAGCCGTCGTAGAAGTACGGCTCGTGCAGACCAATCAGCGTACGCTGCCGTATCGTCACAGCGCGTTCGACCGCTGCAGGGGACACATGGTTGACAGCCGCCGTCGTCAGAATTCGCTGGGCGATGTCGCGACGGCCGTAGTGGGCTTGCAGGAACAGCCGACCCGTGCCTCCAGCGGCAGGAGTTCCGCGATGCCAAAGATCCGAGACGAACAAAACTACATCGCCGGCTTCAACGACTAGCTCCACAGCAGGCCTACCATCATAAGAAAGGCGCGCGTCCCACAGTTGGTCACGAGGCGCGAGTCGCCCTGACCGATGGCTGCCCGGCACCACCGCCGTCGGTCCGTCGGCGAGCGAGCAGTCCCGAAGCATCAGGTGGGCGCCGATAGCGAAGATCGGGTACGCAATCCGGTCGTCCCAGGCAATGTTGGCCGCCCGCGGCACGTGGGGTCCAGCGTCGCAATGCCATGGCCCGCCTGCAAAGGTGGGCGGGTTTCGCCACGCTGTGTTGGCGATGACATGACAGTCGCCCCCTAGCAGCGGTTCGATTGCGTGCAAGATGTCGACGTGCCCAACTGCCTCTTGGCACAGTGGCCCATGGTTCAGCGCTGCATACCGAAACTCATCCCGATCGGTTCTGTTTCGTTCGTCCGGCAGCGTTTCGAACAGCTCGGTGATCTCCACCGCGAGGCAGGCGACCGCATCGGCCGTGAAAACCCCGTGCAGCACAGCGAAGCCGTCGACCTCGAGTGCGGTGGTGGCAGGGCTGACTTCGAGATCATCGCGGTACACAAGGTTCCCGCCTCGCCGACTCAACATGGCCCAAGTCTGCCAGCCCATGGGCAAAACCAACATGTCGAAGTTGGTTGGGCACGTTACGCTCCCTAGCCTATCTGGGATGGAGAATTCGACGGTTCAGATCACTATGTATTGGCGTCCTGGTTGCGGGTTCTGTAGCGCGCTGAAGTCCAGCCTCAACCATCTCGATGTGTCGTATGACGACATCAATATCTGGGACTCACCTGACGCTGCCGCCTTTGTTCGGTCGGTCGCTAACGGCAATGAAGTGGTCCCAACGGTTACCGTGGGAAGTGTCTCGATGGTCAACCCGTCGGCCCAACAGATCGTCGATGCAGCTCGACAACAACAGGGCGCGCATACCTCTGCGCAGTAGGGTCTCAGGCGATGACCTCGTCTGGCCGTAGCCGCAAGCAGCTTACGCTCGTCGTTATCGGCCTGGTTGTGCTCGTGCTCATCTTTGCTGTGGTGTTGCCGCGCTTTGCCAACTATGGCGACGTGTGGCGTGTGCTCACGAGCATGAAGCCGGGGTGGCTTATCGCTCTTGGCGCCGCCGAGATTGCCAACCTCGGCACCTACGCTCCGAACTGGATGGCGGCGTTGCCAGGCTTGCGTTATCGCCAATCATTGGAACTCACCATGGCCGGAACCGCCATTGCGAACGTAGCCCCATTAGGTGGTCCGGTCAGTATGACGATGCAATACGGCATGCTGCGTCAGTGGGGCTTCGCTCGACGCGATTCCAGCCGGGCAATGGTACTCACGGGCATTTGGAACAACCTGTTGAACCTGTCGCTGCCGGTCGTGGCATTGGTCGTTCTTACCGCAAAGGGCGGAAAGAACGCTGCACTCGCAGCAGCTGCCAGAATTGGTGCGCCGCTTATCGTTCTTGGTGTGGTCGGGTTCATCGCGGTTATGCGGTCCGAACGTGCCGGTGACGTAGTTGGCGGTTGGGCCGACCGAACCGCCAACGTCATACGCCGAGTCCGGCGCCGTCCACCGTCGGCAGGGGCAGCCTCTGCGATCCACGCATTCCGGGCCGACAGTGTCGACCTCATCCGTCGTCGTTGGTTGGCCCTCACTGTCGGCACGCTCGTCGGTGTCATGACAATGTTCGTCGTGTTCGTTATCTGCATTCGCGGCCTCGATATAACTGGCCAAAGCATCACGTTCACCGAGGCATTTGCGGCCTGGGCGATCTCAAGACTGTTGTCCTCCATACCGTTGACGCCGGGAGGTCTTGGCATCATTGAAGTTGGCCTTACGTCTGCGCTCACGGCATTCGGTGCCGACCAAGCATCTGCGGTCGCGGCAGTCTTGCTGTATCGACTGCTTACCTGGCTACCACCGATTCTACTGGGTGGTGTGGCCGCGCTCACCTGGCGACGACACCATTCAAGTGTTCAGGCCAGCGTGTAGCTGCTGGTTCTGCGGGCTTGTGCGTCAGCGCGAATCTGTCCAGTCTCGACGAGTGCCAACGCATGCGCGTACATACTGGCGGCGGCTGCCGGCCACAGCTTTTTGTCGACGTCGGCGTACAACCGGGGAACAATGTCGGCTAACGTTCGGGGCCCGTTGGAGAGCTCTGCCAGTAGCTGTGCGGTGCGTTCGTTGCGATGGTTGATGAAGGACTGCACGAGCGTGTGAGGGTCATCGATTCGGGGCCCATGGGTTGGCCAATAGAACTGGTCGTTGCGACGTAGCAGTAGGCGAAGGCTGGCCAGGTACTCGTTCAAGTTGCCGTCAGGGGGGCCGATGACACTGGTCGACCAGCCCATCACATGGTCACCGCTGAACAGAACCTTATCCTCGGGCAGAGCGAAGCAAAGATGGTTCGAGGTGTGGCCGGGAGTATGAACTGCCCGCAAGGTCCAACCGGCACCAACGAGTACATCGCCGCTGGACATCGTGATGTCAGGACGAAACTCGGTGTCGGCTCCCTCGCGTAGCTCTTGACCTGCGGGCTTTTCGTCGCGTCCGTCGGCGTCGGGGTCTCCAAAGATCACACGATCAGATGGATCGTCGGGTGGCACTTGACCGTGAGGGCCGAAACCGAATGTTGGTGCGTCGACCCCCCGATCGCGCAGCAGCCGACAACCTGGCGAGTGATCGCTATGCGTATGGGTGACGACCACGTGCGTAATACGTTCACCCGGGCCGAGCGCCGCGAGGATAGCGTCTGCATGTTCGTCAAGAGCTGGCCCAGGATCTATCACCGCTACATCGCCGTGGCCGACAAGGTATGTGCCGGTTCCTTTGAACGTGAACCGGCTGGGATTTTTGGCAACGACGCGCCGGATGCGCGGCGACACACTCACGACATCGCCGTAGACGACATCGAGGTTACGGTTGAGAGGTAGCGGTGATGTCACAGCGGCACAAAACTCAACAGACTTGCGGCCAGCGCGGGTTCGACCGGAATTCCGGGAGTGTCACGGCAGAGTTCCACCATGATCCCATTTGGGTCAAGGAAGTACACCGAGTGACACCAGCCGTGATCAATGTCCATCAGTGGCTCAATGCCCGCAGATGCGCATCGTTGCTTCACGTCGTTTTGGCGTTCGGCAGTGGCGGTAAAAGCAACATGATTGACCCACACGGGAAGCCCGTTGCCCGTAGACACCTCGGTGGACCAGCCAGGCTGCTCGCCCACGCCATGGACATCGAAAAAGGCTATGCAACTCCCGTCGCCGGTGTCGAAGAAGACATGCCGCAGAAAGTGATCGGCAACGCCGCTGACCTCGGTATGAATGAGCGGAAAACCGAACAGATCCTCGTAGAACACGCGGGTTGCTTCGCTGTCACGGCATGCATATGCCACGTGATGGAATCCGGGAGTTGTCATGCGCGAACGTTACGTGAATACTGACCTCGAGCGCGCACTCATAGCCTCGCGATATGGCTTCGGATCGATTGGTTCAATGTGCCAGCGGCCTGGCGGTGATCGCCATTGTTTGGAGTGGAGCCACGGTAAACAACACCCGTATTCCGAGACGTCTGCAGCAACGTGTAACCAGTGCCCTCCAAGCCGTGGGCATGCGAGACATCCAGGTTTCGGCGATCGAACGTCGGCTTCACCTCGCCGGACCAGCTCAAGTCCGGCAACGGGCAGTCTCGATCGCTGGCTCCGTGAAGGGCGTGCAAACGGTGGAATACGAGATCATCAAGCCCGCGTCCCTTCCTCTCACACTTGGTCTGTCGGTTCGGCGGCGCCGTGAAACGCTGACCGGCGAGCTTCCCGACGCAGCGTTTCAGTCTGCGCTGCTCGACTGTTCCCATCTCAGTTTCGGAGTCGACCATGTGGTCAACCAGACAAGTGTGAACCCTGGTGAGGTCACGTCGCTGCGGCCCCTGGCGACTAGGCTGTGCACGCTTGTCGGCACGCTAGCCGTCGATGCGGGACGCGCCGAATTGGCGCTTACCAGCGAGACAGCGGTGCTGAGTGCCGAAGCGTTTACCAGCGACGGGGTCGATCGAATCAAGCGAGCAGCGGCGGCACTCGGTGTGGCCCTGACCGCGAAGGTCCAGCTGGCACCCGACTCGTTGCAAGGCTCTCTCACGGAGCTTCTCGGCCGATCAGGCATCAACTTCGCCGAAAACTCCGCCGTCATCGATGAGCCATCACTGGTAGTGCTCGCAACCGCCATCGAACTGCTCAAGGGATCACCCGCGGCCCATGTGGAGATCGGCGGCCATGCCGACGATCGCGGTGATGACGATGTCAATCTCGCTTTGAGCGACGCCCGAGCCCAGTCGGTGCTCGGCTACCTGTCCGAGTTCGGTGTCACTGCCGATCGGCTCAGCGCGGTGGGCTACGGCGAAACTCGTCCGCTGCTCGACAACGCCACACCCGACGGCCGCCGAGCCAACCGGCGAATCGAATTTACTGTCGCCCCCTAAAGGAGCAAACATGCCCTTTCTGTTCGCCGAGTTACTCATATGGCTTTGCGGTGCTGCACTTGTAGGTGCCGTTTTCGGTGGCAGTCTTGGCCGCGGACGACGACGCCTGACCCACGCCACACAAGCACGACTTGCCGAAATGACCAAGGCAATCGGTCAGCACGATGCCCGCCACCACGCTGCCCAAGTCCACATCAGGAACCTCGAAGAGGCCCTCGAGAGCGCCCGGGTCGAGCGCAGCCGCGTCCTTAATATCGAAGCACAGCTTCGGGTGCTCCAGAGCAATCAGCCGCTGTCTCCGCTCACCCCGCCAATACCCGCACCACTCCCCCAACCCTTTGCCTCGCCGGTTGGTTGGCAGAGCCCTACAGGCTGACCATAGAAACCGACAAGACTGACAAGGTGACTGCCTTTGCCAGCGACAACACCGCCCCTGTCCACCAAATCGTCCTAGACGCCATCGCCGAGGCGAATCACGGATCGGTGCGCGCGTACGGCGACGACCCGTACACCGCAGCGTGTGAGGCGAGCTTCCAAAGGCTCTTCGAGGCACCAGTGGAAGTGTTGTTGGTGTGGGGTGGCACAGGAGCGAACATCGTGGGGTTAGGCAGCGTGCTCCACAATTCCGAGGCCGTTATCTGTACATCTGATGCCCATATCAGTGTCGACGAAGGTGGTGGCCCTGAGCGCTTCCTCGGCGCGAAACTCATCGATGTCGTATGCGATCGCGCCAAGCTCACACCCGGCCGCATCGACGCCCAGCTCCACGTTCTGGGCGACCCTCATCATGTGCAGCCACGGGTAGTTTCCTTGACACAAGCAACCGAGCTCAGCACCATCTATCAGCCAGGCGAACTTCGAGAAATAGCCGAGCTAGCCCACAGCCGGGGGCTACTTGTACACATGGACGGTGCCCGAATCGCAAATGCCGTTGCGTCGCTCGGCGGTGATCTACATGCGGCCACCGAGGGTGTCGACATACTCAGCTTCGGCGGAACCAAAAACGGCATGATGTACGGCGAGGCAGTGATCTTTCTGACTCCAGCTCTCAGCAAGTACGCCGCTTTCGTTCGCAAACAGGCCACCCAACTGCCCTCGAAAGCGCGGTACATTGCGGCCCAGTTCAACGTCATGATCGACACCGGTTTGTGGCTCGACAATGCCCGAAACGCCAATGCCATGGCCCGGCGGTTGTACGACGCCGTTGTGGATCTTGGGGGCGTTAGCCTCGACGGCCCGCCCGAGGCGAACGCCCTTTTTCCCTGCTTACCAGCAGCTGCCATTTCCGAACTCCAGCGCCGACACGATTTCTACGTTTGGGATCCGGCTCGCAACCAAGTGCGTTGGATGACCAGTTGGAGTACCACGTCAGAAGAGGTCGACGAGTTCGCTCGTGATGTGCGACGGGTTCTTAGCCTTCGCTGAGCACGACCATGCGCAGTTCTGTCATGTCGCGGATAGTGAATGCGGGTCCTTCTCGAGTGTTCCCACTGTCGCGAAGGCCGCCGTACGGCATCTGATCGGCGCGCCAGGTCGGGACTTCGTTCACCAGAACTCCCCCAAAGTCCAGTGTTCGAATGGCTTTCAGCGCCACGTTGACATTGGCAGTAAAGATCGCTGCCTGCAATCCGAAGGCGGTGTCGTTGGCAATGCTGAGGGCTTGGTCGACATCGTCGTACGCCTGAATGGCAACCACCGGGCCGAACACCTCCTCGGAGCACACCTTCATCGACGGTGTGGCATCCGTTATGACGGTTGGCTCGAGCACACCGTCGGCGCGTAGCGCCCCTCCGGCGACAACTTTGCCACCTTGGGCGACAGCCTCCTGAATCCAGGCGTGCACACGGGTACATTCGCTCTTCGAGATCAGAGTCGACACTTCGGTGGCCTCGTCGAGGGGGTCGCCCGTGACCAGCGTGGCCACCCGAGCAACCAGCGCTTCGGTAAAGACTTCGGCGATAGATGAATGTACCAAGATGCGCTGCGTTGAGATGCAGCTCTGGCCGGCATGGCTAAAGCCGGCCATGCGGATCTTGTCGGCCGCAGCAAGCCAGTTGCCGTCGGCTTCGATGATGACGGGAGCGTTATTGCCCAACTCCAAGCCGACGCGCTTACGAGGTGCCCGGGCCCGGATATCCCAGCCGACGGCTGGGGACCCGGTGAACGTGAGAAGCGCCACATCTGGGTGCTCAACTATGGCATTGCCGATGATGCTTCCGCTTCCCGTGACGATCGACAGCTGCTCAGCCGGTAGGCCACATTCCTCGATGAGCATGTCGGCCAGCAAGATGGCCGAAAACGGTGTTTGTCCCGCAGGTTTGAGGACCACGGGGCAGCCAGCGGCAATAGCGGGCGCCACCTTGTGAACGACCAGGTTAAGTGGAAAGTTGAAGGGGCTAATGGCGCCAACCACCCCCACTGGCACCCGCATTGTGAAGCCGAGCTTGCCCTCGCCAGCCGACGAGGCGTCTAGGGGAATCATCTCGCCGGTAAAGGTTCGTGCCTCTGCCGCGGCGAATTGGAATGTACTAACGGCGCGTTGCGCTTCGATGCGAGATGTACGGATTGGTTTGGCCGACTCTGTCGCAATTACCCGCGCAAACTCCTCGATGCGTTCGCTCAGGCGAGCGGCACCACGATCGAGGATCTCGGCCCGACGCCACGCGGGCAGCACCCGATGCCGATAGGCATCGCGGGCTACCGCAACAGCGCGATCCACATCCGCGAGTGTGGCAGCTGGAACGTGACCAATGAGCTGGCCGTCGTACGGTGCGTACACGGGGGTGGCGTTAGAGGGGTCACCAATGAACTTGGCTCCGGCGGTCCATGTGGGGGTTACAACGGTCATGGCCCAAAGTCTAGAGATGCGTCGGCGAGCGTGCTCCATCTACAGTTTGCAGTGATGGCTGCGACGTCTGGGCTTCCAACAATGGAAGATGTTGCCGAACTCGCCGACGTGTCTCGCGCTCTCGTTTCGCTCGTCATGCGAGGAAGTCCGCATGTGGGCGACGAGCGTCGTCTACGGGTGCTCGCTGCGGCCGAGGAGCTTGGATACCGCCCGAATGCCTTTGCTCGCGGGCTTGCCAGTCATCGGACTGGCTCCTTGGCAGTCTTACTCAATGATCTCCACAACCCATTCTTCGCCGAGATTTTTGATGGCATTGCCGACGCGGCCGTCGACTACAGCTATCAGTTGTTGCTGGGTACGAGTTCAAAGCGTGTGTGCGAAGCCGACGTCGTCGAATCATTCTTGCAGCATCGGCCTGACGGACTCATCCTTGTTGGACCTCAGTTGCCGTCGCGTGCCATCACCAAACTGTCCCAATCGATCCCGACGGTTGTGATCGGGCGAGCCGTACCGGGGGTCGACTCGGTGACCATGGACGAGAACCGTGCGTCGTCGTTAGCAGTCGAACACCTTGTTGCGCTCGGCCACACCGACATCGTGCACATCGACGGAGGTCCCGGTGCAGGCGCCACGCAACGACGGTCGGGGTTCCGGGCGGCGATGAAACGATTTGGCCTTGAGCCTCGGGTTGTCGGCGGCGACTTCACCGAGCAGGCGGGGGTCGACGCGGCACGGACGCTTCTAGGCGGCAGGCGGCCAACGGCGATTTTTGCTGCCAATGATTTGTGCGCTGTGGGTGCGATGGCGGTCTTGGGATCTGCTGGGTTGTCAATACCCGGCGATGTGTCTCTTGTGGGGTGCGACAACACCTTTATTGCTGGACTGCATCACCTGGCCCTCACCACCATTGATCAGCCCCGCCACCAGATGGGGCAGACAGCTGCTGCCCTGCTAGCAGGTCGCATCGCCGGTGAACATACTGACAGTAGCCACGAGTGGTCGACACCCACCCTCATTGTGCGGTCCACCACAGCGATGTTGACGCGACCCGCTGCCGACTGAGGCCAGCGGTTACCAGCCGACTCGCTGGGCTACCTTGCCGGCATCCATGTCACGTCGTGCCTCGGCAACCGCTGGCCGGTCGCTGACCTGTGGAACAGCTACTTCCCAGAATGCGCCACCCTCGGTCCAGTGATACGGCGATGTCTGCATGGCGATGACATACGTGCGGTCGCTAGCGCGTGCTCGAACTAGCGCTTCCTCAAGATCGGCGACGGACTGAACCGTCTCGCTGCGACATCCCATCGACGCGGCATGAGCGGCAAAGTCAACACTCACTGGTTCGACCACCTTGGAGTCGGCAATGAGGTTGTTGAACGGTGCTCCACCCTGGTTGACCTGCAGCCGGTTGATGACGGCAAAGCCACCGTTGTCGCACACGATGACGATGAGTTTGTGACCAGACAGGACCGAACTATAGAGATCACTGTTCATCATCATGTACGAGCCGTCGCCGACGAACACAATGATCTCGCGCTTGCCGATTGCCATTTTGGCGCCCCAGGCCCCCGAGATCTCGTAGCCCATACAAGAAAAGCCGTACTCGGTGTCGAAGGTTCGGATGCCTTTGGCGCGCCACCCGTTAATGAGCTCGCCTGGAAAGCCGCCAGCTGCGGTGAACGCATAGTCGGTTGACCGAGAGGTTCGGTCGACCGCACCTACCACTTGTGCATACGTTGGCAGCTCACCAGGGATCGGT
Organism: Actinomycetes bacterium; assembly: GCA_031415695.1. Lineage (GTDB taxonomy): Bacteria > Actinomycetota > Acidimicrobiia > Acidimicrobiales > Ilumatobacteraceae > JANOSH01. The sequence goes on along the minus strand of JANOSH010000047.1, from coordinate 96,219 downwards.
GCGGCGATCTTGTCGACGTACGCGTGGTACTGAGCGGTCTGTTTGCTGGCCGCGTCGCTCCAGTCGTCGGGTGCCCGGTAGCCACCAATTCGTTGCGAGAGTTCGGCGAGACACTCGTACGCGTCACCGACTACTGCGAGGGCGAGGTGCTTCGACGCGTCGAACCCGGCCGTGTTGATACCAATGAAGCGGACATCTTCGTTGTGGAAAATGGTCCATGAGCCGGTCGTGAAATCTTGCAGACGGGTACCCAACGCCACTACCACATCGGCGGCCGCGGCCAGAGCATTGGCCGAGGTGCAACCAGTTGCACCGACCGGGCCGGCATTGAGTGGATGACTAGCTAGTAGACAGGTTCGACCTGCAACAGTCTCGACCACCGGAATGTTGTGACGCTCAGCGAATGCTGCGAGTTCAGCCTCGGCCCCGGAGTAGTGGACTCCGCCACCGGCGATGATGAGAGGACGCTCGGCCTGCACCAACGCTGCCGCGGCAGCCATGAGCTGTCCAATGTCGGCTCTCGGCCGAGGAACCACATGCACGGTGCGCTCAAAAAACCGCTCCGGGTAGTCGTACGCCTCGGCTTGCACATCTTGGGGTAATGCCAGGAACGCCGGTCCACATGTGGCCGGGTCTAGCAGTGTACGAACGGCCTGGGGCAACGACGAGAGCACCTGCTCGGGCCGAGTGATGCGGTCCCAATAACGTGAGACCGGTTTGAACGAGTCGTTCACGGTAAGGGTTGGATCACCAAAGTGTTCAACCTGTTGCAACACCGGGTCGGGTACGCGGCTGGCGAACGTGTCGCCAGCCAGTAGCAAGATTGGCAGGCGATTTGCGTGGGCGACTCCGGCGGCAGTGACCATGTTCGTCGCCCCGGGCCCAATAGACGACGTAGCCACCATGATCTGGCGACGTCGTGCCGCCTTGGCGAAGCCAACCGCGGCCAGTGCCATGCCCTGTTCGTTTTGGCCCCGCCACGTCGGAAACTCGTCCCGTACCGCTTCGAGCGCCAGGCCGAGACAGGTGACATTTCCATGACCAAAGATGGCGAATACACCGGGAAATAATGGTGCATCGACCCCCTCGATGATGGTTCGTTGCGCCATCAGATACTTGACCACCGCCTGCGCCATAGTGAGCCGAACTGTTCTCATACCGGGTCTCCCAACCGTGTCACGTCTTCCCACTGTCCCGACTCGCATGACCGAAGCCATGCCGCCTGGAAGCTGACGAAATCGAGCGCTTCTTCGAAGCCAGGCGAATGCTGCCGACCTGCAGCTACCGAAGTCAGGAACTCGTAGTCCTCGATGGTTACTAGGTCTTCGAAGCCGATGGAATTGGCATCGCCGGGCACAAAGTGGCCGTGGTGCGGGTAGCGATCACCGCCGTATACCGTGGTGTATCCGCGGGGTGCACGACCCGTCTCATCCACAAGAAAGACCTGCAACTCGTTCATCTTTTCCAAGTTCCAACTGACCGCGCCCTGGGTTCCGTAGACATCGAATGCCATCTGGCTCTCGGGCCCGGTGATTGCCCTCGAGGTTTCGAACGTGCCGCGCGAACCATTGGCGAAGATCACCATGGCCGCCGCATAGTCCTCGTTGGTTACGTCTCCGGCTGGGTCGCCCGGTTGGCCCTTGTCGTAATGGGTCCCGCCTTCCTTGGGTAGCGGTCGCATCTTGATAAAGGTTTCCTGCGTACCGAACACCTTGGTGATAGGCCCGTTGAGCATGAGTGCGAGATCTACCGAATGGCTCAAAATGTCGCTCGACACCCCATAGCCGCCCTCGTCACGCAGGAACCGCCATGACAGCAACCCCATTGGGTCGCTTCCGTACATTGAAAAGAATCGGCCGCGATAATTGGTGATAGCGCCGAGCCGACCATCGGCGATGAGTTGGCGTGCATGAGACACAAGCGGTGCCCACCGATAGTTGTATCCAACTCCGGTAATGATTCCTGCGGCGCGTGCGGCAGCGGCGACTCGCACTGTTTGTTCGGGCCGGCCTCCCACCGGCTTTTCGCAGAACACATGTTTGCCGAGTGCAGCCGCAGCCACCGAGATGTCCTCGTGGAGCATGTTGGGTGAGGTGACTGTGACGACGTCTACGTCGGGATGCTCTACCACCTTTCGCCAGTGGTCTGTGACCTCTTCGAATCCAAACGAGTCGAGGGCCTCCGCTCGCCGCAGCGGCAAGTTATCGGCACAGATAACAAGCCGGGTGCTGAACGTACGCTCTGGGAACACGGTAGGGATACGCAGATACGACCGGCTGTGCGCCTGCCCCATCCATCCGAGCCCAACCACGCCAATGCCAAGTGTTGGTCTCATACGACGCCAGCCGCGGTGGCCACCGGGCATCGCGGATCGGTTGGCATGTCGGCCCAGCTATCACGGACCCAATGGTGCGCCGGATCGTCACAGAATGCCATCGAGCGAGTTCCGCCCGACCCGGCAAGCACGTTGAGGTAATACATCGGGTAGCCAGGTGCTGCGATGCACGGGCCGTGATAGCCGCGAGGGACAACGAACACGTCGCCGTCGGTAACACGAACGTTGATGTCAATTTGACCATCGGAGGTATAGGTCCGGTGCAGGCCGAAGCCTTCAGTAGATGTTTGGGTGGAGCCGAGTCGGCCGATGCGGAAGTAGTAAATCTCCTCGTTGTTTACCGGGCAGTCATCGGAGTCGTCGTGGCGATGGGGCGGGTACGACGACCAGTTCCCATCGGGTGTTATGAGTTCGACGCACATAAGTTTGTCGGCGTCGGGCCAGTTGTCGGGGCTCATGAAATTGGTGACCTGTCGGGTCGCGGGACCAGCCCCACGGATTTCGATCGGTATGTCGTCGACGCTGCCGTACCGCGCCTGCAACCGTCGCTCGCATCGGGCGGTGGCAATGGCTACTTCGCCACCATGCTGGGCCCGCAAGGTAATGGTGGCACCCAGTGGGGCGTAGGCGAAGTCGGTCACTCGGGCAAAAACCGAGGTGCGGCCATCGAGCAAAAACGTTTCGTCATCGATGGTGACAGAGAGGTTGACCGATGAGAGCGGTAGGACGACCGCCTCAGATCGATCCAGGATAATAGAGCGCTCTAATCCGGGCACCAGTGAAATGACCTTCAGGCCGGTGTATGCCCACCCAGCCTCGTCGGGAGACAGATCGACATCGCAGCCGTTCGTGGCGAGAGTGCCAGACGGATAGTGCCAGTGCGTCATGATGTACCTTCCCCAATGTTGTCGATTTCGGACCCGAACGTTGAACGCGTCTACAGAATCGGCCACAGTGCGTTAGCGCGCTTGCGACAATTCGTGCTGCAGGTCGGCCAGTTCGGCGCCACCGGCCATAAGGCTGGTGAGCTTGTCGAGAGCAATGTCACTCTTAGCGAAGTCGCCTAGAGATTTGCCCCGATTGAGCAGCAAAAACCGGTCGCCAACGGGATACGCATGATTCGGGTTGTGGGTAATGAAGATGACCCCGAGTCCGCGCCTGGCCGCCTCGACCACATAGCGCAATACCACGCCGGACTGCTTGACACCCAGGGCCGAGGTAGGTTCATCGAGGATGAGTACCTTGGCCCCGAAATATACGGCGCGGGCAATAGCTACCGACTGGCGCTCGCCTCCCGACAACGTACCTACAGGCTGGTCGAGGTCGCGGATATCGATGCCCATCTTGTTGAGCTCGCTGCGGGCCGTGGACTTGGCAAAGTCGACGTCGAAACGCCTGAACGGGAACATTCCTTTGGTGGGCTCGGAGCCGAGAAAAAAGTTCCGCCACACCGACAGCAATGGCGCCATAGCCAAGTCCTGATACACCGTCGCGATGCCGGCGTTTCGTGCATCTCGCGGCGTCGCGAAGGTAACTGGCCGGCCCTCGAGGAGAAATTCTCCTGAGCTTGGGGCGTGCACACCCGCCAGAATCTTGATGAACGTGGACTTTCCGGCACCGTTGTCACCCAACACACAGGTGACTTTGCCAGCAACCACGTTGGTGGAAATGTCCTCTAAAGCAGTGACGTTCCCGAAGTACTTCGAGATGTTCCGGAACTCCAAAATGGGTTGAGGTGCAGCAACGTCGGACATCAGCGTGCCTCCTGTGCCTTGCGGCGGACGTAGTTGTTGACGAGAACAGCGAGAAGCAGAACGGCGCCAAGGAAAATGAAACGTCCGTCGGAGTTCCAGCGGGCGTACGGAATGCCGACGATTGACATGGCCATGATGACGGCGCCTACAGAGGCACCAGCAGCGGATCCGTAGCCACCGGTCAGTAAGTTGCCACCCACGACTGCGGCAATGATGTATTCGAATTCCTCGCCGATGCCCTGGCTGGCTTGCACGGTGGTGAGGCGAAGCGTGGTCATCATGCCGACGAAACACCCGGCCAATGCAGTCGTGACGAACAGCGCTACCTTCACTCGATCGACCGGAACACCGATGGACCGTGCTGCTTCCTTATTGCCGCCGACGGCGAAGATCCAGTTGCCGTACTTCGTTCGTATGAGTACGAACGTGGCCAACGCCGTTGCCAGGAACCACCACAGGATCGATATGCGGAACGGAACATTGGTGAAGAACAATCGAACGATCAGTCCAACACTTGCCAGCGCAGCGCCGATTGCTACTGCACGCCGGCCACGTCGGTCGGCTGCGAGATCGGCTGAGGTCCGTTTGACGTGCTGTGATTCGATGACGGTGTTGGCAATCAGCAGTGCCGACATGATGACCATGGCAGTGAAAAGCCCAGTTCTGAACCGTATTGCCGATGAGTCGGCACGGGCTACGAAGGCCAGCGCCAGCAGGCCGAGGGCGGCAACGACACCAACGATGAGCTGATCGCCCTTGGACGTCGCAGCGACCTTGCCTCGCAAACGAAGCAGATTCAGTAGACCAACAGCGCCGAGTGCAACCACAGCAATTGCCCGCATGGCTTGCTCAGTGGTTAGTTGGAAGAACGACAACGTGCCCACCACAAACAAAGCCCCAGTCAACAAGGCGAGCAGCACGAAGCGAACGGTGCCCCGTAAGCCAGGACCGCCCGTGCGCTGCCGAAGTGTGGCTCCCCAACGACGAACAACAAGCCCGACGCCAGCGGCGGCTGCAAGAAGGGCACACGCGAGACGGAGCGGGTGAGGCATCCAGGACAAAATGACCCTGGGCTCGTTGCGATCGAACACGAATGCAGCGGCGCAGGCAGCAGCAACACATGCGACGCAAAAGGCCAACGTTCGACCGTGGCTAGACAGCGAGGAAGTGCCCCGGTAGTTCGTTGTTTCGAAGAACGCCCGTGCAAGACCAACAAGGGCAACGATGAGCCCGATGGCGGCAACGGTGCCCCACAGCGTGTTCGCAGAGACACCTGTCGTGCGTAGCAACATGACGAAACCAACGATGGTGAGCAGCAAGCCAACTGTACCAAACAGTACTCCGCGGGCGTCTCGCCCGTTTCGACGAACCAACGACAGTTCTAGCAGACCCCAGCTCAATGCAACCGCGCCGACGGACACCAGAGCGAGCACCAGCGCGTCGCGTGACCCAAACGTTGGCCGCTTATGAACGCTGGCAAAGATCTTTCGGAACACCTCGAAGCCCGAACCCTCGTCGATGCCGTCGACCAGCACCTTGCCCGACAATCGTTTTGCGAACACGAGGTTGGCGCCGCGAAGCATAAAGAACGTTCCGAGGGTGACAATGAAGCTTGGCAGGCCCGTTCGATTGACGAGCGTGCCGTTGAACCATCCGACACAGCCGGCCACGATAAACGCAACGGGCACTGCCAGGAACAACGAGGCACCCTCGCCCATGAACGTACGAACCAGCAACCCGACCAGGATGCCCGATGCGCCGGTCATCACACCCGACGACAAGTCGAACTCGCCGCCGATCATGAGTAACGCGACGGCGACCGCCATGATGCCAAGCGGAGCAGCGATGTCGAGGTACGACGCTGTCCCCGATGCGGTGCTGAAGTTGGTGCCGACTGACCAGAAGAAGACCCACACCAAGATGGCACCAATCAGGGCACCGACCTCGGGGGTAACAAGCATTCTACGTAGCGGCCCACGAAATGATATTCGTTCGTCGGCCAGTGCGGTCTCGACGGTTCTCTCGCTCACATCTGTCACGTTGACGCCCCCCAAGAGCAAACAAATTGGCTACTGCAAGACGGGCCGGGGGCGACTTCACCCCGGCCCGACCTAAAAACTACAAACCCACTGGTTCATCACCAGAAGCAATATTTTAGCGTGAGCCAGCCGCCACAAGCTTGGCTACCGCAGCAATGTTGGACTTGTCGACGAAGCCTGGGCCGGTGTTGACCGGGAGGCCGCCGCCAACGGTGTTCTTGTTGGTGATGTTGAGGTACAAGAACACGACAGCGAGGTAGCCCTGGATGTACTGCTGCTGGTCGATCGTGAAGGCAATGTCGCCCTTTTCGATCGCGGCAAGCAGGTCCTTCGACAAGTCAACCGCACCAATGGTGACCTTGCGGCCGATTTCCTTGACAGCGTTGTTGGCCAGAACGGCACCAACTGGGCCAGTTGCGAATACGGCGTCGATGTCCTTGTCGGCCTCAAGTGCAGCCTTGATCTCCTGCTGGGACTTGGTTGGGTCCTTATCCCCCGAGGTGGTGATCTTCTTCACCTTGCCACCGAAGGTCTCCTCGGCACCCTTGCAGCGCTCTTCGAGACCGACGTTGGACTGCTCTTGCATGACGCACAGGAGGAACTTGCCACCGGCAGCCTTGAACTTCTCGCCAGCACCACGGCCAGCAGTCAATTCGCTCTGACCGACGTGGGTGATGGCACCCAGTTCTTTGTACTGTTCGAAGCCCGAGTTGATGGTGACAACGGGGACACCAGCTGCAACAGCGGCCTTAACCGGGGCGGAAAGCGCCTTCGGATCGGCGAGTGAGACGCCAAGACCTTGAACCTTGTCGGCAACAGCTTGCTCGACCATCTTGGCCTGCTTGCTTGCGTCGTTGTTGGCACCCTGGTACTTCACCTTGATACCGAGATCCTTACCTGCCTGCTCGGCACCCTTTTGGGCGACCGACCAGAAGACACCGTCATCACCATGGGTAACAATGGCGATGGTGATGTCTTGGCCCTGGGTCACATCGACCTTGGCTGCTGTGGTCTCAGCGGCCTTGGCTGCTGTGGTAGTGCTCTCGGCTGATTTGCTGCTTCCGCCACATGCGGCGAGAAGCAACGATGCCGTCGCCAGCGCAACGCCGGCTACTTGGTAACGCTTCATACTTGAAACTCCCCTTGAATGGTTATAGAGGTCCCAGGCTGGGACCGATGGTTGGCAACGTTTCGTATTCACGTGAGGTCTTGAGCCAACCGATACAAGAACCTAGCGCTTTTTCGAGCCCCGTTGATCGGACCCGAACCAATGGACGGCTCCTCAGTGAGAGCGAGATCTTGTTCGAGCACGTACCAACCCGCGTATCCCGCTGACTCCATGTGGCGCACGACCTCGGCGATTGCTACATCGCCCTCGCCCGCAGGACAGAACATGCCGTCGAGAGTTGCTTGCATGAGCGTCTGTTCCCCGGCGTTCAATCTCCGGGCGAGATCCATCCGAACGTCCTTGACATGCACGTGAGCGACGCGGTCGTGATGGCTCCGGGCGAACTCGACCGGGTCGGTGCCGCCGATCTGCAAGTGGCCGGTGTCGAGGCACCAACGAACGTTCGAACCTTTCAACACGCGCTCGACGTCGTCACGTGTTTCAACGAGTGTGCCCACGTGAGGGTGAAGAACCTGCACAAGCCCCAGGCCCTCGCAGATGCCGTCCACGATGTCGAAGCCCTCGAACATGGCATTCCAACCGTCGGCATCGAGTGTGATGCGTGGGGACCATTGGGCGTCGACTACTGCAGCGGTGACAAAGACTGACGACCCGGCGGCGGCGAGTACTTCTGCTGCCTGGACCGCGTTGCGGATGAGCGCTGCGCGCTGCGCGACATCATGGAGCACCAGCGGCACGAAGCCACCGACCAGCGAAAGTTCATGGTGACGCAACCTGGTACGTATCTCGGCGCCGGAAGCGCCGAGATAGCCGCTTGGACCGAGTTCGGTCGCTCGCAAGCCGATCTCACGCATTTCGCTGAGCACACGATCGGCGGCCATCTGAAGCCCCCATCCGGGTACCTCGCACACACCCCACGAGATGGGCGCCCCGGCGATGCGACGATCCAGAGTCTCACGTACGGCTTTCGACATATCAAACTCCCTGCACTCACAATTAGAGCGCTCTAATACTAGGGGCCTGGCAAGATTGTTGGCAAGAATGAACGCGACAGTCATGCCGCCGAGTACAAAGGTTCGACCGCTGCTGGTCACCGCCATGTTTCTCACGGGGTCGGCGATGGGGTGTACTACGTCGAGACACTTGCCATCGGCCAACCCACCCGTTTTGGCTCCCAACGTCGTCTCGATCAGGGCAACCGGTTGTCGGCCCGTGGCAACCCGGAGCGTGGGCGTCGTTCTTCAACCCAATCTCATCGCAACGGTGGCCCACTCTGTTGCTGGTGAATCCGAGGTTGTGGTCACGACCAGAGATGGGCGAGCCCTGTCGGGCACCGTAGTTGCTATCGACACCGACGCCGACGCCGCAATTGTGCACGTGTCGGATCTAGCACTCGCGCCCAGCCGTTCGGGTCCGTACCAAGTTGGCGAACGGGTGCAGTTATGGACCATGCCGGGCGGCGACGCCCGCCCCCTCGTCGCCACGATCTCTCGGCCGGTCGAGGTACAGACGACCGATATCTACATGAACGGAGCCGTTAGCCGACCCGGCTACGAGGTGTCGTCGACCGTCGTTGCCGGTGACTCGGGAAGCCCCCTTGTCACTGACGACGGTCTCGTGGTCGGAATCGTTTGGGCCACAGGCCGAGACGATGCTCGCTCATGGGCGAGCGATATGACGAGCTACGGGGCGTTACTGCTACGAGCAGTTCCCGGCGCTTCCGTTCGGGTGCCTTGCGCTCGATAGTCAATCGGCCTGTCGATCCGGGTTGCATGAGTGGTTTACAATCTGTACAACCACATGATGGAGGCTTTCCACAATGCAGTTAGCGTCACGACTCGACAACCTCGGTACCGAAACGGCGTTCGCCGTCTCGCTGGCCGCGGCCGATTGGGCGGCCAAGGGGAACAGAATCTATCCGTTCCACCTCGGCGACATTGCGCTCCCGACGCCGGGCAACATCGTCGAGGTACTCGATCGGGCAATCGCCGACGGCAAGACTGGGTACTGCGCGGCCGCTGGTATTGAGCCGCTGCGCGAGGCCCTTGCTCACGACGTCGGCTCGCGCCGAGGTTTGACGTATGAGGCCAGCAACGTGGTCGTGCAGCCGGGTGGTAAGCCGGTGATCACGAAGTTCATCCAAGCTGTGGTCAATTGCGGCGAGGGTGTCCTCTATCCCAACCCGGGTTACCCAATCTACGAAAGCCAGATTGAGTACTACGGCGCGCTCGCACTCCCTTACCGGTATGTGCAAACGGCCGATGGGTTTGCCATCGACATGGCATATCTCGAATCGCTCGTTACGCCCACAACCCGAGCGCTTATCTACAACAACCTGCAGAATCCTTTAGCGTCCGAGAGCAGCCTCGACGAAATGCGCCAGATCGCCGAATTGGCGGTACGTCACAACCTGTGGGTGCTGTCCGACGAGGCATATTTCGAGATGCGCTATTCCGGGACATCAACATCGATCGCATCGTTCCCTGGAATGCAGGAACGAACCGTCATCTTGTATACGTTCTCCAAGAAGTACGCGATGACCGGCTGGCGCCTCGGCGCAGCTATCGGTCCCGACAACATCGCAGCGGCCATTGCCAAGCTCAACACAAACGACGAAAGCTGCACCACCCACTTCGTCCAGGCCGCCGGCGTCGAGGCGCTCACGGGTCCAACCCAAGGGTCTACTGCCCTGCGCAACGAGCTGCAACGTCGTCGCGACGCAGCGTGTGACATTCTCGAAACCATCGACGGTCTCTGGTGCCCTCGACCCGAATCGACCTTCTACCTCTTCGCAAACGTCACCGTGCCGATGCAGCGCATGGGCCTTCACGATGTAGCCGATTTCGCTCAGAAAGCGCTTCACGACACCGGCGTGTCGTTCTGTACTCGGCGCCATTTCGGCAAGCCTCAGCCGGGTGAAACCCAGCAGTATGTTCGTTTCGCCTACTCCGGTATTGATTGCGGCAACATCACCGAAGGTCTGACCTGGCTTAAGAGCTGGATCGAGTCCGCATGAGTCGTCCACGAATCGTTGTCACCGGAAGGATTCCTGTTGCCGGTCTCGACATCCTCCACGAGATCGCCGACGTATGGGCGTGGGATCACGACGAGCCGATCCCGACCGACGAACTGTTCCGCCAGCTAGCAGGTGCCGAGGCGGCCCTCACCTTGTTAACCACCAAGGTTGACGATGCCTTTTGTGACGCTGCCGGCTCTCAGCTCAAGGTCGTGAGCAATGTTGCCGTCGGCTACAACAACATCGACGTGCCGGCCTTGAGCGCCCGCGGCGTACGAGTCACCAACACACCTGGAGTTCTTACCGATGCAACTGCCGACATTGCGTTCTCGCTGATCTTGATGGTCACGCGGCGGCTTGGCGAGGGCGAGCGAGTCATTCGCTCCGGTCACGATTGGCAATGGGGGATGCACTTCATGCTGGGGAGCGCGATACAGGGGCGGCGTCTGGGCATTGTCGGGATGGGTGCAATCGGTGAGGCAGTGGCGCGCCGTGCCCGTGCCTTTGGAATGAACATTGCCTACTCGAACCGTACCCGTGTCAGCTCAGCCATCGAGGCTGAGCTCGACGCCGAGTACCTCACCCTCGACGACCTGTTTCGCACGTCCGACGTCGTGTCACTGAACTGCCCGTACAACCCCAGTACCCATCACCTCGTCAACAGTCACCGGCTGGCGTCGATGAAGCAGTCAGCCTTCCTCATCAATACCGCCCGGGGCCCAATCGTCGACGAAGCTGCATTGGCGACCGCGATACGAGCCGGAACGATTGCCGGCGCGGGGCTCGATGTCTTCGAGTTCGAACCAAAGGTGCACGAAGGCTTGCTCGAATGCGAGAACGTTGTGCTCATACCTCACCTTGGGTCGGCAACGCTCGAAACCCGCTCGGCAATGGCAGCGCTTGCCGCTCGGAACGCTGCAGCGATCGTCACGGGCCACGAATTGCTGACGCCAATCAACTAGACATGCCAGGGTGAGCACGCGCATCCATCACGATCTCGTCATAGTCGGTGCCGGTAGCGGCAACTCAATGATCACGCCGGAGATGGACAACTGGTCCATTGGGATGGTCGAGGAGGGTGCTTTCGGCGGCACATGCCTCAATCGCGGATGCATCCCTACCAAGATGCTTGTCTACCCCGCCGACCTTGCCCTCCAGGCGACCCAAGGTCATCGACTAGGCGTTTCCACGTCATTTCAGGACGCCGATTGGCCGGCAATTCGCGATCGGATCTTCGGTCGGGTTGATGCCATTTCCGATGGCGGAAAGAACTATCGGCTGTCGGTGCCGAACGTGACGGTGTACCCGGCTCGCGGCGTGTTTACCGGGCCACACGCGATGCGGGCCGACGATCGTGAGTTCACTGCCGACAGATTCGTTCTGGCGGTCGGGGCCCGACCAATGATTCCGGTTGTTCCGGGGCTAGACCCGACCCTTGGGCCGGTGGTGCCGTTTCATACGTCCGACACCATTATGCGCGTCGACGAGCTTCCCCGCCACCTTGTCATCGTGGGCGGAGGATTTATTGCCAATGAACTGGCGCATGTCTTTGCGGCGCTAGGCAGCCGAGTAACTGTCATCAACCGCAGCGGCCGCCTGCTCGGCGCGCAAGATCGCGATGTCAGCGACCGCTATACCGCCTCTGTATCCGAGCGCTATGAACTGCTCCTTGGTGCGCAGCTTGATCGTGTCACGACCGATAGTGGCGATATCAGCGTACATCTGTCCGATGGTCGAAGCGCAACAGGTGATGTGCTTCTGGTGGCAACAGGGCGTGTTGCCAACGGCGATCTGCTTGCTCCTGCGCTAACGGGCCTACTGCTCGGCGAGCACGGAACGATCATTGTCGATCACCATGGCCGCACGTCTGTGCCCGGCATCTGGTCGATCGGTGATGCCAACGGCCGCCACATGCTCAAGCACATGGCTAATGGCGAGGCGCGCATCGTCACCCACAACCTGATGCATCCCACCGATCTCAAGTCGTTCGAGCAACGCCCCGCCCCGAGCGCCGTGTTCGCGCATCCACAAATTGGCACCATTGGTCTGACCGAGCAGCAGGCTCGTGACTCCGGCTCGCCGTTCGTCGCCATTACCCACGACTACGGCGGCGCTGCGTGGGGATGGGCCATGGAGGACACCGCCAGCTTCTGCAAGCTCATTGGCGATCCCGACACTGGAATGCTTCTCGGCGCCCACGTCATTGGTTCGCAGGCGTCGACGCTGGTGTCGCTTCTGGTACAGGGCATGTACCTCGGCAATACCATTGAGCAGATGGCCCACGATGTCGTATACATCCACCCCGCCCCGTCAGAGGTCATAGAACAAGCGCTCCTCAAGCTGCTCGATGGGTTCGACACGTACCGCAAGAACCTGCAGGCTCGGTAAGGCTCGAGTGTCCCGCATGCCGGCGATTATTTCTAGTGGTTCGGTCGCGGCGCACTTTGCATGGCGCCGTGTGCTGCGTCGTCCCAGCACCGGGCTGTTTGCAGCGATCGGTATTGCTCTCGCCATTGCTGCCGTAGTTGCTGGGTCTGGTGTTCCACTGCTCGCCGGTGATGCAACACTACGCGAGGAAGTGAGCAAGCTTCCCGCCGACGAGCGAGCGATCACCTTCAGTGCATCGGTCGACCTGCTCGACAGTATCGACGAGTTGAGCGCTGTCGACCGGGTCATTCACAGCAGACTCCCTGCGTCCGGAGCGTTCGGGGTTCGCGCGCAGGTTGCATACCGTTCGCTTGCTACTCCGGACGGAGCGGTGTATCGGCTGGCCGGTTTCGACGATCTGGTCGAGAACACAGCGCTTATTGACGGTCGGTTGCCGACTACGTGTATTCCCGAGCGGTGCGAGGTGGCCATAGCTGATGCGTCAGCCACACTGTCGCTGCCCGCCAGTCTAGGTATCGACATTGTTGGCCGCGTGGCGATCACGAACCCGACGCTGCTGTCGGGTCAATTCGCTGCTGAACCCGGCGAGACGCTCCTTGTCGCGCCGGGATGGGTGGCCGTGAGCGAGCTGACCTCGTTGGCCCTAATAGGTCGTTCGGTGGGCTGGGTCGCTCCCCTCGATACTGCTCGGCTTCGGCTCGATAACAGCGATGCACTTCGCTCGAGCGTGGCGCGAACGGCTGCGGCCATCGAATTGCAAAGCGTGCAGGTGGCCTTCCCAACTGACTCGTTCGACGCCGCACGCGTACGGGCCAAGGTTGCACAGAACAGAGTGGTTTTGGCGACGATTCAGGGAGCGGTACTGTTGGCAGGGTTTGCGGTGCTCGCAGCAGCAGCGAGGCGTTACGAGCACGCCGAGGCTCGAAGCCTGTTGCGCCAGCGGGGTGCAACGTCAGGACAATTAGCGTTCTTTACAGCTGCCGAGATGCTCTGGCCCACTGTTGTCGGAGTGCTCGCCGGGGTTCCCGCCGGGTTGACCATCACCTCGGTATTGGCCAAGCGCTGGGGGTCGGCGCGCCCGGGACTAGCGGCCGAAACAGCCGATGCGGCTGCTAGGCCAGTCCTTCTGGCCGCGGCGGCACTGTTCGCAGTGACGTTCCTCGTCTCGTCTCGACCCGTTCCCCTGAACGGGCGCGAGACATCTCAACGGGGATGGGGGTGGCCCGACGGTGTGGGGCTCGCAGCGTTGGCAGCTGGACTGGTTGGTCTGTCTCGAGGCGCAACCAACGCCGGGCAATTGGCGAACAGGAGCGACCCCCTCGTGGTTGCACTCCCCGTCGTTAGTTGTGTGGTGACTGCATGGGTTGCTATCCGCATCGTCCCAAGAATTGCGCATATCCTGCGTCGACTGCTTCTTCGACGCGCCCATCTCGGACGGGTAGCGCTCAGTGAGATAACCCGCGCCAGACCCGTGCCATTGACCGCACTTGCGTTTTTGGCTGCTACCACGCTGTTCGGGTTGTTCTCGCTGAGCTATCGCACGACGTTACTGACCGGCGCGCAAGATCAGGCGAGATACGTCGTTCCGTTTGACCTCACAGTACGCACAGGTCCGAGTCTGATCCGGCCGACAGCACTGCGACCTACTGCTGGCTGGAATTCGGTTGCTCCGGGAGTCATAGCGAGCGAGATCGTGCGTCGGGCTGTGGCTGTGCGATCTCCCAATTTGTACGTCGATGCAATCGAGTTGATCGGGCTAGACCCCGACGCCCTAGCCGAGGGTCCGAACTGGTCGGGAGGGGTGGCTCCGCCGCCGCGTTCTCTGGCGGCCACGATTCGCACGACGGGTCCTGAGCAGGTTGGGGCTCTCATTTCTGGCAGCGCCACTGAGCTTACGATCTCGGTCATTGGAGACCGAGCCGATGTAGACGCGGTGGTCGAGCGCCGTGATGGTTCATGGCACGAGGTAGCGGCACTGGTACGTGCCGATGACCCCTCTCGTCGCTATGTGGCCCTCGAGCCCGGCGACGCAGGCGGCCGACTGGTTGGTTTTCGAATTGCGCAACCAATCGACGATGCGGCGCGTTCCGAGCACAGGTTCGGTGAAGGCGACACTGCCACGACTGAGTTCGGTGCCAAGGTCACCATTGCTGATGTCGTCGAATCGAATCTGTCGGCTCCCAATTCGAAGGTCTCGATATCGACGCCTTGGGAGGCATTGGCGTCAGAGAGCGCAGAGCTGAGCGTGTCGGCAACGTCGGTCACCGTGGTCGTCCGGGCGCAAGGCGCCTCCGCGCTCATTCTGGCTCGGGGCCAACGATCAGCGAGGCTTGTTCCAGCGATTGTCGATCCGTACACCGCAACGGCCGCCATCAACGGTGTCCTCACCGTCGAGGTAGGGGGAGGCGATCAGATAGATGTGGCCGTCGCCCGCGTAGTGACGCGATTCCCCGGCGCATCCGAGCGGTTCGTCGTTGCCGACCTGGCGTCGGCGCAGCGGCTGCTCGACGAGTCGGACCCGGGCTTCGGAACACCGAATGAAGTCTGGATAGCGGCGTCTAATGGAGATCAACGCTCATTGTCGGCCGCCTTTGAAGAGGCACCTTTCGACCAGTTGCGTGTCGAGAGCCGTGTGTCTGCCGAGTCGAGCTTACGGGCCGAACCAATTAGCCGAATGACACTTGGGATATTCGGGTTCGCCGCTGTCGTCGCTGCACTGTTGGCCATAGCGGCTCTAGTACTGACGACGCATTCAGAAGTCGTCCAGCAACGGCCCCTTCACCGCTCGCTAGCGACCGAGGGAGTTTCGGTGGCGAAGATTCGCCGAATGGTCATGGTCGAATTGGCTGCAATTCTCGCCGCCGCGCTCATCGTCGGCGCAGGTGGCGCGCTCGTTCTCCTATCGGTCGCGAGTCGCGTTATCTCTGTCACCGCGGCCGCCGCCAACCCGGTTCCACCACTGGTGACGCGCGTTCCATGGGCACTCAGTGCCCTACTGGTGGCTCTGATCTGGGGTATCGCTATGGCCGGCGTTCGGCTTGCGTGTCGGCCTATCGCACGGGTTGTTCATGGTGATCTGCTCAGGGGCGTCGAATGATCGACTTCGACGATGTCTTCGTTCTATACCCGTGCCAGGACCGTCAGGTGGCTGCATTGCGCGGACTGAGCCTCCGCGTGGCCCCGGGCGAGCGTGTCGTGATCACTGGTCCAAGCGGATCGGGAAAGTCGACCCTTGTACGGCTTATCACCGGTGACCTTCGCCCGAGCGCAGGACGTGCCTGCGTTCTTGGCCACGACATTTCCACGTCGTCTCGTCACGCCACAAACACGCTTCGACGGTCGGGGGTAGGGGTTCTTACGCAACAGATCACTGCCAACTTGGCGGCGGAGCTGTCGGTGCTAAGAAATGTCACCCTGCAGTCCCGCCTCACCGGCGTGAGCTCGGCCGCCGCGGACTTGGCAGCGTCGAGGGTGTTAGGTCGGCTTGGTATCGAGAGCCTGCGTGACCGCAGCCTGTCGACCTTGTCGGCCGGGGAGTTGCAGCGAACGGCGATAGCGGCTGTACTTACGCATCGTCCGCAGATCATCGTGGCCGACGAACCAACAGGAACGCTTGACGAGCGGTCTGCTCGTGCGGTTTTTGATCTGTTGGTTGAGCTATGCGACGAGACAGGGGCCTCGTTGGTCGTGGTGTCGCATGACCCGGGTGCAGCTCGCGTTGGCCACCGCGTGCTCGACATTCGTGATGGTCGGCTCGGCCGCGAGACCGTGGTCAGGACGGGTATTGCCTCCCAGGTGGTCGACAAACGGGGCTGGTTCTTGTTGCCCGACTTCGCTCGTACGCACAGTGGCATCAGCGACCGTGCACAAGTACTGGCGACCAACGGCGGCCGTGTGGTCGTGCAGCGGCCGCCAACCGATGCGGCAGGCGAAGCCGCCACGGCCGACGCACTCGACCAGCAACAGCCGGACCTCGGCGGCGTCGTTGCGCACCTCGACATGGTGAGCCGCTCAGTCGACGGTAACGTGGTCCTTGCACCGATTTCCCTGACCGTTCGTACTGGTGAGTTTCATGTGATCACAGGCCGCTCTGGGTCAGGAAAGACCACGTTGCTTGGCGTACTGCGAGAAGCGGTGAACTCTTGCGCTGTCGCGCCGTCGAACCCCGGTTTTGCCGAGGCGATGTCGGGCCGTGAGAACGTCGAGATGGCCCAAGCGGTTCGCTCCTTCTCCCCCGAGCCGGGGGCGCTCGACGGTCTGTTCGAGTCATTCGGGCTGCTCGATCTTGCCGACCGACCGGTAGGTCAGCTCTCAGGCGGCGAACGGCAACGTGTCGCCCTGGTGCGAGCCTTATCGACAGGGGCCACATTGGTGCTCCTCGACGAGCCGACCTCGCAGCTCGATCAAGCCTGGGCACGGCGCGTTGCCGACGTTTTGCGGCAACAATCGAGGCTCGGCCGAGCAATCGTGTGTACTTCTCACGAGGCCGAGGTGGTGTCTGCCTGCGACACGGTGCACACTTTGCAGCGATGAGCACGACGTTGCGTTCCTACGATGCCGACGACATTGCGCGGCTTGCCCCGATGGCCAGTGTGATCGACGCACTCCGAGC
Source organism: Actinomycetes bacterium (assembly GCA_031415695.1). GTDB lineage: Bacteria > Actinomycetota > Acidimicrobiia > Acidimicrobiales > Ilumatobacteraceae > JANOSH01. Next base: position 78,946 of record JANOSH010000047.1, on the reverse strand, counting down.
CAGCTTTGCGGCGCGGCCAACGCACGTGGCGCGACAGCACCTGCATGCGGGCGATGCCGAAGTCTTGATCATGCCCGCCGTCGACACCATGTCGGCGGGCGTCAAGCTGCTCATGATTCAGCCGCGCAATGCACAGCGTGGCCTTCCCATCATCCAAGGCACGTATGTGCTGATGGACATCGAGTTGGGACGGCCGGTGGCGCTGTTCGACGGGGCGGCACTAACGCAGTTGCGCACCCCGGGGGCGTCGGCCGTGGCCACGGCTGGACTCGCCCGCTCCGATGCCCGCACGCTCGGAATCATCGGCACCGGCCCCCAAGGCTTGGGTCACATCGCAGCTATGCTGGTCGTGAGACCTGCACTCGACACAATCGTCATTGCGAGTCGCACGCCATCGACGGCCAGCGCCTTGGCCGAGCATCTTGCCGACATGGTCGTTGGTGGCAGTTCGGTTCGCATCTCGGCCGGCTCGTACGCCGAGGCTGCAGGGTGTGACATCGTGTGTACGGGCACTCGTGCTACCGAACCAATCGTTACCTCGGCCATGCTTCGGCCGGGTTGCCACGTCAATGCAGTTGGCGCGTACCGGCTCGACATGCGAGAACTGTCGGGCGATGCGGTTGGACGATGCACGGTCGTGGTCGATGACCTCGAAGCGGCGCGGGCCGAAGCAGGTGATCTTGAGTTGGCCGTATCCGACGGCACCTGGAGCTGGAGCGATGTCCGCGGCGATCTGTCTTCGGTCGCTTCAGGCGACGTTGCGCGCCGAGACGACGCCGAGTTAACACTGTTCAAGAGCGTAGGGCTTGCTGTCGAGGACTTAGTGGTTGCCCGGCTGGTTGCGCAGGCCGACGGCCTCGTCAGCTGAGTTCTGTACCCCATATGTCGGACAGAACGAAGCCTTCGGGGTACGGATCGGAGGGGTCAACCGACACAGTGCGCGTACCCACAATCCAACCGCGGCCAGAAATCGACGGAAGAATCGCCGGACGCCCCCCTACCTTGGCGACGCCGGTGATGCCGACGATGAATTCGCTGTCGATCAATGAACGCGCAACAAAGCTTTGGCCGATAGCGGCCTCTCCCCGTGCCGCCATACAGGCGAGTCGAGCCGAGTTGCCGGTGCCGCACGGTGACCGGTCGACACGCCCACTCAGTACGGTCGCGCCGCGCAGCTCACCATTGGCCGGGTCGTCGTCGCCGATGACCATGACGTACGAAATGAAGTTGATCTCGGGATACTCGGGGTGTTGCACGGCGATGCGGCGCCGAGCGGCAACCGACACGGCAGTAGCTGCTTCAACTACCGCGCGGGCTGATTGACGGTCGAGCTTCAGGCCAAGCGCTTCGGCGCGGACAAGTACGTAGTAGCACCCGCCGTAGGCAACATCGACGGTGATATCGCCTATGCCTTCGACTGACAATGGTATATCAAGGGCCTCGACAAACGATGGGACTCCAGCGATGGTGACTCGCTCGCACCGGCCATCGGTACAGTCGGCCACGGCTCGAACCAGGCCAGCTGCCGTTTCGAGCACCACCTCGGTGGTGGGCTCAGTCATCGGCACGCTGCCGGTTTCGAGCAGCGCAGTAACCACACAGATGGTGTTCGAACCGCTCATAGCGTGAGCACGATCGGCTTGCAGGATGAGGAATGCCGCGTGGGCCTCGGGATCCGTGGACGGATACACCACGTTGGCACTGGCCTGCGGGCGGCCACGGGGTTCACGGGTGAGATAGCGACGGATCGAGTCGTCTTCCTCGTTGATGTAGCGAAGCTTGTCGCGCATGGTCTGGCCAGGAATGGGAAAGACGCTCCCGAGGTAACAGGTGCCCTGTTCGCCCTCGGCGTGAACCTCGATGGCTGTGAAGGTACGTGTCGCTCTCACGTTGTGCTCAGTTGTGATCGATTGCGTCGAAGTTGCGTACCGCTGCTTTAAGGATGGAGAGCAGCTCGGCGCTCGCTTCTGCGGACAAGTCCTGGAGAGGACGACGAACACGACCCGCGGCGACACCGAAGTGTGTGAGCCCTGCCTTCACCTTCTGGTTGTAGCTACCGGCTTCCATGTGCTGGATCCACGGCAGCAGGGCGGCGAACTGTCGACGGGCTAGTGCTTGGTCTCCCTTGGCCATTGATGCGCATACTGCGACATGCTGTGCCGGTAACACATTGGCGGTGCCGGCGAGCCAGCTCGTGACTCCCCAAGCCATGTAGTCAACCGCTTGATCGTCGGAGCCGCACATGATCGTGATGCGACCGTCGTAGCGCCGTTGTAGAGCTAGGAAGCGGGAGAAGTCGCTGCTCGACTCCTTGATCGCCACGATGCCCGGGTGATCGGCGACAGCGTCGAGGCATTCGAAGCTGTATTCGACTCCGGCGCGAGCCGGATAGTTGTACAAGATAACCGGCAGCCCGCCCTCGTCGGCGATTGCCGTAACGTGAGCGGCAAGTTCATGGGGCTGGGGCAGCGACGTGGGTGGCGCGGCCAACATCACTGCCTCGTACCCGAGTTGACGGGCAAAGATTGCATGCTCAATTGCTTCTCGCGTCGAGCCGGCGTTGCAACCTGCAATGAGTTGTGCCTTGCCATACACAAGGTCGGCGGCAAGCTGTAACTGTCGGTGTCGCTCCTCGACCGACATGGCATAGTACTCGCCAGTTGTACCGCCGACGACGACGCCGGCGACTCCGCCGTCGATGTTGTACCGCACAACGTCGGCGTAAGCGGCCTCGTTCACCGATTCGTCGTCGTTGAATGGTGTTGCAACCGGGACGAAAACGCCGTTGATATCAAGCATGTCTGGGACTGTACCGCAACCGTTCGATTGTGACCTAGAGACTTAGGTGCAGTCGAAGGGCCTCGTCGAGCAACTGCAGTGTCCCTTGGGGTACAACGCCAACGCGAACGCCAATGCGGGTGACATCGACGGATCGAACCTGTTCCGCTTGCGCCTTCGAGTCGTGTTGCAGCCCCGTATCCGTTGCGGGAAGCAGAACCTGAAATGGGTAGACCCGCGTAACGTTCGAGGTCACGGGAACGACGGTGATGACACCACGCCCGTGTCGCTCGGCCGAAAGGTTGGCACCGTCGTTGCTCACGATTACTGCGGGCCGCCGCTTGTTCGCTTCGACACCAACAACCGACTCAAGATTGACGAGACATATTTCGCCGCGCCGCATCATGCAAGACCGTCGCCCACAGCCGCGTTCCAGACGTCGTCGTCACCCGAGTCGTACCACTCGCTCCAGGCATCTTGGTAGGCGGACCCGAGCTCACTTGCTCTTAACAGGCGAACTGCCTTATGCACCACGGCTGATCGCGAGGGTAAGCCTTGGGCCTCGGCGTACCGATCGAGGTAGTCGACATCGTCGTCAGGCAGGCTGACACTCAGCTTCATACCATGATACTACCTTAGGTAGCAAGATAGTAGCAAGGCATCCGACAGCAAGATTCAGCCAAGCGCAATTAGCCCTACCCCCACGGACGCCATGAGCAGCCCAGCCGACTGCCACCATCGAAGCCGCTCTCTATTCACGATTGCGGAAATCAATACGGCCGCTGCGGCAAACTGGGAGGCAGCAACCGAGACCGGGCCAACACTGCCGGCGCGGTACGCAAGCTGAAGAATGGCCATTGCCGCTCCGCCGAATACCCCACACAGGAGGGCGGTTCGACGGGCGGGATTTCGGGTGACCAGTAGTGGTGCCCGCACGAATGGAGCTATGGCAGTCAGACCCAAAAACGCGGCGACTCGCTGTACCACCACCGGTGCCAGTCCGGCCGCGTCGGTGGTCAACCCCAACAACAAAAAGCCCAATCCGAAGCCGACTCCAGCCAGGACTCCCAGTGCAATAGCCAGCCGAATACTCCCCCGCCCTCCGGGCAGATACGTCGTTATTGCTAGCGCCACGAGTCCGATTGCTACCCCTACGGCACTGGTCCAGCTCAGGGCGTTGCCACGAACGACATCGACTAATACCGGCACTCCAGCTGTCAGCACCGCAGCGACCGGGCCGACAATGCCGATCGGAGCCTTGGAGTACCCGAGATACAACAGCGTTAGCCCAGCCCCTGTACAGAGTCCTGATCCGGCTGCGTAGGAAACGTCGAGAGCGGTCAGATGAAACGACTGAACGAGCAAGAAGAATGGCGCGAAGGCAATTGACGCCAGCAGTGCGGTGCGGGTGACACTGAGCGATGCGGCGGCGCGTGATGCCCGAGCGCCTAAAACATCTGAAATTCCGAACCCAAGTGCGGCGAGAACGCCGAGAATGACGCCCACTACACGACGTTGTGTTCGCGACGCCTTGCCGAGCCATCGAAACGGGTGGCCGACAACGCTGACACATCAACCACCGCTCGTCGACGAAGGACCAGATCGCGGACAACCTCGCCAACGGCCGGGCCCAACAAGAAGCCGTGGCCTGAGAAGCCGGCGGCATAGAAAAACCCTGGCACTTCGACGGACTCGCCGATGAGACCGTTGTGGTCGGGTGAGGTTTCGTAGAACCCGGTCCATCCGCCAGCGATGCCAACATCGAGCAGTTTCGGCGCTCGGTGCATGGCAACTTCGCCGACAATCTCGAGCCAATCAGCGCGAATCTCATGCTCGAAGCCAGCTGGTTGATCTGGATCAGCCATGCCGAACAATAGGCCTGGCCCTTCGCCGTGAAAATAAAACCCGGTGCTGAAGTCGATGGTCATTGGCGTACGGGCGGGGAGGTTGGGCATTGGTTCGGTGAACCAGATGGGCCGGCGAACCGGATCGATAGGCAGGTTGCACCCGACCATCTTGCCGATGGCACGCGACCACGCTCCAGCAGCACACACCACTGTGTCGGTCGCTATTCGACCGGCCGAGGTGACTACGGCCCGTATCGCGTTGCCGGGGGTTTCGACCGCCGTGACCGAGCACTGCGTGATGATGTGTACACCGAGTGAACGGGCGGCCTGGGCGTATCCCTCGACTACCGCCCCACAGTTGGCATGGCCATCACGGGCGCAAAACGTCGCAGCGAGTACGTCATCGACATTCGTTAACGGTGACAATCGCCCGGCCTCGGCGCCGGTGATCATGCGGCTGGGAACACCGAGCGAGTTCTGCATTGCGATGCCCTGTGCAAAGACTTCGACGTCACTTGAACGGGTCAGAAGGAACAGGTAGCCAACCTGTTCAAGCCCGATATCGTACCCGGGCCGTTGACCAAATCGTTCGTATGCGTCGATGGACCGCAGGGCGAGTTCGACGTTGACCGAGTCGGAAAACTGCAGTCGAACGCCGCCCGCCGCCTTTGACGTCGACCCGCTGCCGAGCTCGTGGGCCTCGATAAGTACGACGTCACGATGACCCGCCTCGGCTAAATGGAACGCTGCGCTGAGGCCGATGACCCCGCCGCCAATAATGACGACGGAGGCACGGGCCGGGACGGTGGACATCAAATACGCGGGTAGCTAGGCAAGCCCGAGATACGCGTTACGAACCTCTTCGTTGCCAGCTAGATCCTTCGCTGGGCCTTGTAGGCTCACGTGACCTGTTTCGAGCACGTAAGCATACGAGCCAATATTCAGGGCAGCCAACGCATTCTGCTCGACGAGAAGAATGGTGGTTCCTTCGGCATTGACCCGCTGAATGGTCTCGAACACGACATCGACCAGGATAGGCGCTAGACCCATCGACGGCTCGTCGAGCAGCAACAGACGAGGCTGAGCCATAAGCGCCCGACCCATCGCCAACATCTGCTGCTCGCCACCCGACAGTGTTCCGCCCTTTTGACCGACTCGCTCCTTCAGCCGAGGGAACAGATCAAAAATGCGGGTCATGTCGTCGGCGATACCGGCTTTGTCGTTGCGCAGGAATGCACCAAGCTCCAGGTTCTCGGCCACGGTCATGCGAGGGAAGATCCGACGACCCTCGGGGCTTTGGGCGATGCCCTTCTTGGCAACCTCGTAGCCCTTCAGTCCGTTGAGGCTTTCACCTTCGAAAGCAATGGAGCCGTTGCGAGGCTTGAGGAGCCCCGAGATTGCCCTCATTGTCGTGGACTTACCGGCTCCGTTGGCACCGATGAGCGTAACGATCTCGCCGGGATACACATTGATCGAGATGCCCTTCACGGCAGCGATGTTTCCGTAATACACGTGAAGGTCGTCGACGCTGAGCATCGGGGTGGAACCCTGGGCTCGTGCAGCCGAGGCGGCCGGGTTGACGTCGGTGCTCATCAGGCCACGCCTTCTGCGCCGGACTTGCCGAGGTACGCCTCGATAACCTTTTGGTTCGACCGGATCTCGGCGGGCGAGCCCTCGGCAATCTTGGAGCCGTACTCGAGGACGGTGATCCGTTCAGACACGCCCATCACCACCTTCATATCGTGTTCGATCAGCAGCACCGTGACACCCCGTTCGTCTCGTACGCGGTGAACGAAAGCGGTAAACGCCGCAGACTCCTGAGGGTTCATTCCAGCAGTGGGCTCATCAAGAAGAAGCAGCTTTGGTCGCAGAGCTAGTGCCCGCGCAACCTCGAGGCGTCGTTGGTCGCCGTAGGGAAGGTTCTTGGCGAATTCGTCATCGACACCTCCGATACCTACGAACTCGAGAAGCTCCTTGGCGACGGCCCTCGACTCACGTTCCTCGTTGCGCTGTTTCGGCGTTTGGAAGATGGTGGACAACACGCCGCTCTTAAGGTGCGGATGCATGGCCACCATGACGTTCTCGGCCGCCGTCATGGCTCCGAACAGTCGGATGTTCTGGAACGTGCGGGCCAGTCCGTGGGCCGCAATTTTGTGGGGAGGAACACCGACGACGTCACGGTCGTTGAATTGAACCGTGCCGCTCGTGGGGGTATAGAGCCCCGTGAGCACGTTGAAAAACGTTGTCTTTCCCGCACCGTTCGGCCCGATCAGGGCGACGATGGAGTGGTACTGAATCTGAAAGTCGACATCGTTGACAGCCACGAGCCCACCGAACTCCACCCGGATACCCTTGGCGTCGAGAAGCAGTTCGGTCATGACGTCGAGCCTGTCGTCCCGAGAGACTCAAGTGCCTTGTCGACCTTCTTGACCTGTCGGGAGCGCGCCGCCGGAATGAGGCCCTCAGGACGGAATAACATCATGAGAACAAGCACAACGCCGAAGAATGCGAACTCGTAATTCTTCAAGTTGATGTCCTTGGGGCTGATGCTATTGAACTTCTCGCCGAGGTAGGTAAGACCCGTGTAGTTGAACCACGTGATGAGGACGCCGCCGAGAATTGCGCCCCAGACATTGCCCATGCCACCAAGGATGACGGCACACAGGATTATGATGGAGAAGCTGAATTGGAAATTGTCGACGTTGACAGTCCCCACGATGGTGGCGTAAAAAGCCCCGCCCACACCGCCTGCGACTGCCCCCACGCCGTATGACCACAGCTTGGTCTTCATGAGCGGAACTCCCATAAGACTGGCAGCAAGCTCATCTTCCCGAATGGCTAGCCAGGCGCGTCCGAGGCGACCGTCTCGAAGTTTGGTCGAGACATACACGAAGAGCGCACAGAAAACCAGGATGATGTAGTACTTCATCGTGAAGTTGGATGACGAGACAGTCTTGTCGACGCCAGGAACTACGTCGAGAAATCCCATCCCGATGCGATCAACCGGCCCGATACCTTTCGTACCATTTGTGAACCGCTCAAGGTTACGAAAAACCTCAGGCAAGATCTCACCAAATCCGAGCGTAACCAATGCTAGATAGTCGCTCTTCAGGCGGAGTGTCGGCGCGCCAATCACGAGCCCGGCAAGAGCCGCGAGCACACCAGCGATGATGATCACCAACCAGAACGACAGGTGAACACCAGGAATTTCAAGGCGCGCCGTGTCGAGAAAGTGAATGTTCTTGCTAAACCAGAAGTCCGACATGAACCAGGCCGAGGTGTAAGCGCCAAAGAGAAAGAACGCCACGTAACCGAGGTCGAGTAGGCCAGCGAAGCCGACAACAATGTTCAACCCGAGGGCGAACAGGGCATACACAGCACACAACACCACGGTGAACAGCGGCAGGATTCCGTCGGTTTTTTCGGATGCCAGCGACGGAAGAAACAGTGCGACTAGAGCGGCGAGGCCAATGAAGCCAAAGCGAAGTGGCTTATTTCGGTCGAGTAGGTCGCGCAACATCAGACTTTCTCCTGCTGGTGCTTGCCGAAGATTCCTCCGGGACGAAGGGTGACCATGACGATGAGGATCGTGAACATAACAGTCTGGGTCCACTCCTGGCCGAAGAAGTGTGGGGCGCCCTCATTAAGCGCTTGAATGACACCGAGCAGTACGCCGCCGATAACGGCACCAGGTAGGTTTCCGACTCCACCGAGCACCGCCGCTGTAAAGGCAATGAGTCCGAGCCGAAACCCCGCGTCGTAGCGGGTTTGTCCGTTGACTTGTGCGTGGAGCATGCCCGCTGCACCGGCGAGAGCTCCACCCAGGGCGAACGTGTACGAAATAATGCGGTCAACATTGATGCCCATGAGTAGCGATGCATCGCGGTCTTGCGCCGTGGCCCGCATCGCTTTACCAGTGCGGGTCTTTTGAACAATCCAGGTCATGAGCAGCAAGAGCGGCACCGTCACGGCCACAACAACCAGATATGCGATGCGGATCTCGATGGACCCAATGTTGATAGTTTCTTTCGAGGTTGGTAACACGCTCGGCCTCGAGTTCGGTGCGGAGCCGTTCAACTTGATTCCCACGTTTTGAAGAATGAAGCTCACACCAACGGCTGTGATGAGCGGCGCTAGCTTCGGCGCGTTTCGCAAACGGCGATAGGCAATCCGCTCGATAAACATATTGAGCGCGGAGCAAAAGGCCATGGAGAAAACCATCGCAACAGCCAGCCACAACCAGTTGGCGACCGACGATGTTTTCTTTCCGAGCCATTCCTCCAGGAATATCGAACCGACCACCGACCCCAGCATGAACAGATCGCCATGAGCAAAGTTGATGAGTTCGATGATGCCATACACCATCGTGTAGCCGAGGGCGATGAGCGCATACATGGCGCCATTCGCCAGGCCAATAACAAGAACCTGTGTGAATTGTGCCGGGCCAGACACGAAGCTGTACACAATCCACGCGGCGGCAGCCGCTAGGACGACTAGCCCAATTATCGACTCAGGTTTGAGTCGCGTTGCCGTTCTCGACGACGTCATCTAGTAGATCCCCCCAAATGGTACAAAGGTCGGGGTGGTCTCTTTCGAGACCACCCCGGATTACAGAAAAGTGCTACTTGTTCAGCTCGGAAATCAGAGCGGCCAAGCCTTTAAGAAGACTTCCTTCTTTTCCTTGATCTGCTGGATCGACATGTCCTTTGCGGTTACGTCGCCATTCTTGTCGAGGCTGAACTCCTTACCGATAACTGACTCGGCGGCGCTGACCTTAACTTCGAACGCCTTGGCGGTGACACTGGCGCGAGTGCCATCGGATGCTTCGATGGCCTTCATGATCAGCTGCATGGCGGCTGCACCGTATGAGGCGTAGGCTGAAGCTGGGTCCTTGCCGTACTTTGTCTTGTAGTCAGCGGCAAACTTGGCACCGGCTCCAGCAGCCTTGAGCAATTCGCTCACCGGAAGACCGGCGAACGTGACGTACATCTGGTCGGCTTCTTTGAGCTCGAGCAGGGTTGGGTACCCCGTGAATCCGTCAGGAGCGATGAGCTTCACCTTGCCCGTGTTGGGGCCGAGTACGGCAACCTTGTCACGGATCAACTGCTCTCCGTTGTTGTCGTTGATGCCACCGAGGTACACGCAGTCCGGATCAAGAGCCTTGAAGCTCTCGAACAGGGCGGTGTAGTTCGGCTGCTTGGCATCCCACGCCTTCGTGGCGACGACAGTGATGCCATTGGCCTTGGCGGAGTCTTCGAAGGCCTTGGCTACGCCAACGCCATAGGTCTGAGCATCGTTAAGCACGACGCACTTGGTAACCTTCAGGTCTTTACCGGCAAATCCAGCGCCAGCAGCACCCTGCAGGTCGTCAGTGGCGACGACACGGCCATAGTTACGCTTGCCAGTTGGGTAGTACTTGGCCGGCTCGCCTGGGTCCCACGCCTTGGTGATACCAGGGTTGGTATTGGCGTGCGAAATCATGAGCATTGGACCGGTCTTGTCCTCGTTGAGGACCGGGATCTCGATCTTCGCACAACCAGAGTTGTACGTACCCATGACGGCTACTTCAGCCTTATTGGCGACGTGATCCTGTGCGTTCTTGGCGCAGGTTGCGTCGTCCCAGGAGCCCTTGGCGGCAGTGGAGTTGTCGTACTTCTTCAGCTCGATGGTGAACTTGCCAGCCTTGCCCTTGGTCTGCTCGAGCAGCAGTTCAATGGCCTTGTTGGTGTCGTCGGAAGCATCTTTCGATGCACCCTGGAGCGGAAGGTCGGTGGCGACAATGACCTTGATTCCACCCGCAGGGGCCGGCGCGGCGGTGGTGACCGCAGCAGCGACGCTAGAGGCAGTGGCCTTGGTATCGTCTACGGCCTTCTTGGCATCTGATCCACAGGCCGAGGCGGCCAGTGCAAACACGGCAAGCGCCGCAACTGTCTTGTGTAACCTCAAAGTTTTGCCTTTCGTTGACATGTGTTCCTCCCCCGAGGCTAACCAAAGCAGCCCAACTCTTGGGCGATGCAAGGAATGGTCAGGGTCTCCAGCAACGTTGCCGAATCTGTGAAGGTTACCCGAGAGTATCCAGTGGGTCAATCATCCCAACTCGACAATGAGTGGCTCGCCGAACGCAGGGCTCGGCGAGCCACGGTGTGACAGGTGTTACACGCCACCTTCGGTTAGGGTGACGACGGCTGGCTTGAAGCCGGTACCGAGCGTGTCGGCCTTGTCCTTCTTGAGTTCGGCCAATGCCTTATCGACATAGGTCATGTCGAATGCCTTGCCCTCGGGAGCCTTCGTGAGTACCGACTTGCCCTCGAGGTTTTTAGCCGACTGCGAGATTTTCACGGTTTGGTCCCACGCTGCGGAATCGAGACTGCCGATGCCCTTAGCTGACGGCCAGACCAGTTTGTTGATCTCGTTCATCTGCCACAACTGGTGACTCTTGCCAAGCTTGGAACCCTTGGCCACGACAATGTCGGCGCAGGCCTGAGCGTTGTCTCGACAAAAGATCCAACCTTCCATGGATGCCTTGACGAACTTGGTGGCCGTGTCTTGGTACGCCTTGTCGGATGCAAGTTTCTTACCGTTAGCCCAGATGGCGTCTTGCAACATGCCAACACCTTCGGTGTTGTAGCTGACGACGTTGAGGTCATCGGCGGTGTAGAGCTTGCCGGTCTTGGGGTTTTTTGCCTCGAGCACTTGGGCATACTCGTTGTAGGTCATGGCTTCGGCTGCATCGATTTCACCCGCAAGCAGGGCTTTCATGTCGAACTGCTGCTGCACCAGAGTCACGTCTTTGGCCGGGTCGAGTCCGGCCTTGGCAAGACCAGCGAAGATCTCATACTCGTTGCCGAAGCCCCAGTTTCCGATCTTCTTGCCCTTGAAGTCGGAGACCTTCGTGATGTTCTTTTCCTTCATGGACACCTGGAGAGTGCCTGAGCGCTGGAAGATCTGGCCAATGTTCACAATGTCGGCACCCGCCTCTCGGCTTTGGAGGGCTTTGGGCACCCATGCCAACGCAAAGTCGACCTGGCCGTCGGCCAGAACCTTCTGCGGCGTGATATCGACACCGCCTTCAACAATCTGAACGTCGAGCCCGGCCTTCGAATAGAAGCCTCTCTCGACCGCAGCGTAGTAACCGGCAAACTGCGCCTGAGTGAACCATTGCAGCTGCAGTTTCACTTTGGTGGTCGCGCCGCCGCTGGCCGCCGTGGATCCCTTGGGGTCGCTACCGCAGGCGGCGACAACAAGGCTGAGTGCTGCAGCTGCAGCGATGGAAGTGCGGATCTTTCTAGTGGTCATTGGAATACCTTTCTTGTCGGGTTCGATACTTCGGGTTTGAGTGGCGATTAGGTAGTGCGGTGATGTTGCCACGGCATAGCCCAGCGCTCAACGAGGGCACTGAGAGCGAAAAAGGTAAGGCCTAGGAGGCACGCCGCTAATACATAGGCCCAGCCGGTGGTGTCACGTGAACTGGAAATGGCCTGGGCGATCCTGGAGCCGAGGCCATTCTGGGGGCCGCCAAAGTACTCGGAGACAAAGGCAGTAACTACGGCCAATGGTGCCGCCTGCCGCAGCGCCGTGACCAGGAAGCTGAGGCCGTTCGGTATTCGCAATTTCCGAATGATCTGGAGGTCTGCAGCTCCGTAGCTGTCCATCAGCTCGAGTTGGGTGGCCGACGCCTGGCGAAGTCCTTTGGCCACGTTGATGAACACGATGAAGAACACCACGACGGCAACCATCAGACGACGGGGAACCTCACTCGTGATCGAGAAAAGATTGTTGAATATTGCGACCAGCACAATGATGGGCATCGCCGCCGCCGCGACCGACAGCGGATCGATGAGTTCACCGAGCAACGAGAAGCGGCTAGCCAGCAATGCCATGACAAGCCCCAGGGCAAGCCCCACAAGCAGGCCGACTAGTGCATTGAGCCCTGTGACTCGGGCGACCTTCCAGATCTGCCCGATGTTGTCGTGAAACTGGCCCCAAATAGCCGACGGTTTCGGAAGTAGGTACGCCTTGATATCACGAGCTACGACAAACAGCTCCCACGCAGCCAAAAACAGTGCGCCGAACAATATGGGTGGGCCCAGCGCTCGAACCAAGCGAGTGATCACCTCATATCGCCCCCGGTGAGCGCGTCGGTGTGTTCGTAGCCGCGTAGCGCCTCGCGAACTTCTGTGACTTTTGCAAAGAATCTGTTGGCCTCGCGGGTGTCGTCGCTGCGCGGCCCTAGATCGACATCGACAACAGCCGCAACACGGCCCGGCCGTGGCGACATGACTACCACCCGATTCGACAGGTAGACCGCTTCTGGAATGGAGTGCGTGACAAATATGACCGTTGAACCAGTATCGGCGCAGATACGAATGAGCTCGCTTTGCATGTGCTCGCGCGTCATCTCATCGAGCGCGCCGAACGGCTCGTCCATGAGTAACAGCTTGGGACTGAACGACAACGCTCGGGCGATAGCTACACGCTGCTGCATACCGCCCGACAATTCCCACGGGTAGTTGTTGGCAAAGTCAGTGAGCTTCACAAGGTCGAGCATCTCGAGTGCTCGGGAGCGACGCTTCGCTTTTTCCCATCCCTTCAGCTCGAGGGGCAGTTCGACATTACGGACGACGTTTCGCCAATCGAACAAGCCCGATTGTTGGAATGCCATGCCATAGTCGCCATCGCGCCGGGCGTCGGCCGCTGACTTGCCGTTTACGCGAACGGATCCTGCTGTTGGATCAATGAGGTTGGCGACAAGTCGCAGGAGCGTACTCTTGCCGCAGCCCGACGGGCCGATCAGCGAAATGAACTCGCCATCAGCAATGGCGAGATTGATGTCGTCGAGCGCAACGACCGGGTTGGTTCGACCCTCGTTGAAGACCTTGCGAATGCCGGTGATCTCGACTGCGTGGGTCACGCGAACATCTCCTTAGGACGGTTGCGGGACACGTAGCGATCGAGAACGGCGACGAGCGCCGACATGGCAAGACCAATTGCCGCCGCACCAAAGACGGCCGTGAAGACTTTGGCGGGATCGGCCGTTGCCTCGCGGGAGTATTCGATAATGAGCCGGCCAATGCCGCCTTTGAGCCCGGTGGAGATTTCCGCCACCACGGCGCCGACAACGGCGGCGCTACCTGCCAGTTTCAACGACGGCACGAGATACGGAACGGCCGCTGGGATACGAACCTTGATAAGACCCGAGCGCCACGTGGCGGCATAGCTGTCGAGTAGCTCGACCGATGCTGGCGGCGGTGAACTGAGACCTCGAAGCCCTCCTACTGCAAGCGGAAAGAATCCGAGGAATCCGGCGATTACCGCAGCCGACATCCATTTTTGCCACGTAAGGCTTCCGACATGCAGTCGGCCTCCCCAGCTCACCACCAACGGCGCCAACGCAATAAGGGGAACGGTTTGGGATACAACCAGCCAGGGAAGAAGACCTCGCTCGACGATACGGAATCGGGCCATCACTACCGCCAGTGCAAAGCCAACAGCGAGCCCGAGGAGCAAACCGGCCAGGGCTATGCGAAACGTGAACCATCCCCCCGCCAGAACTGCCATGAACACGCTGCCAGACGACCCGCGTTGTTCGGGCCGGCCGAAGCGGCTGAGCATGTCCCAGACGTGGGGCATCGACCGGTTCTCGGCTTTGGGTAACAGCCGCGCACCAAGAATCTTGCCGCCGGCCTCGGGCCCTACGAGTTTGTACGCCTCCCAGAGCACGGCGAGGAGTAGCAACGAGACGACGAACAGTAGCGACCGCCGGATCGCGTTCCTATCGATACGTACTGCCCCCAACGTCAACTCCTCCTTCGGTCCACTAACTTACCTTTTCGCTGCTACGTGAGCCCTCATCGTTGGCATGATGTGGTTGCCGTATGCGGCGAGCGTCTGCTCCTTCGAATCGTGTTGCAGGTAGATGGCGAACTGATCAACACCGAGCGCTTCTAGCTCCTTCAGCCGCTCAATGTGCTGGCCCACCGGGCCGAGCAGACAGAACCGATCGACGATCTCGTCGGGCACGAACGACGTGTGGTCGTTGCCAGCCTTGCCGTGAGAGTTGTAGTCGTACCCCCGCCTGCCTGCGATGTAGTCGGTAAGTGCCGCAGGTGCGGCTCCCCCGGTCGCCCCGTAGCGCTCGACGATGTCGGCTACATGGTTGCCGACCATACCGCCGAACCATCGACACTGGTCACGCTGATACGCAATGTCGTCGCCCACATACGCCGGCGCCGCTACACAGATCTTGACGTCATCGGGGTTACGGCCCGCTGCCTCGGCCGCGTTTCGTACCGTTTGGATGCTCCACGCCGTGATGTCGGGATCGGCGAGCTGCAGGATGAACCCATCGCCGATCTCGCCAGCGAGTGCCAACGCTTTGGGACCGTAGGCCGCCACCCAGATGGGCAGGCGGCTCTGGGTGCCCCATGGAAACTGCAAGGTTGAATCGTTGTATTCGACGCTGCGGCCGTTGGTCAATTCCCGGATGACGTGGATACTCTCGCGCAGGGTCGCCAACGTGGTGGGTCGACCATTTGTGACACGGACGGCCGAATCGCCTCGTCCGATGCCACACACGGTGCGATTGCCGAACATCTCGTTCAGCGTGGCGAAAAGGCTCGCTGTGACGGTCCAATCGCGCGTTGCCGGGTTCGTGACCATTGGACCGACGATGATCTTGCGGGTCTGAGCCAGAATTTGGCTATAGATGACAAAGGGTTCTTCCCACAGCAAATGCGAGTCGAACGTCCAGACATATTCGAAGCCCTCCAACTCGGCCAGACGAGCAAGCTCGATCACCTTGCTGGCCGGAGGGTTTGTTTGCAGCACAACGCCGAACTCCATGTGGGCGCCTGCTCAGACGAGGTACTGCGAGAGGCCACGCTTTACGTACTGGCCGTGACCAACGCGCCCGACGTAGCGGCCGTTTTCGATGACGGGTTTGCCGCGGCTCATGACCAGTTCGCAGCGTCCGTCGATGACTTCACCCTCGTAAGCCGAATAGTCGACGGCCATGTGGTGAAACTCAACGCCAAGTGTCTGTTTGGCTGTTGGGTCATAGATAACAATATCTGCGTCGCTCCCGGGCGCAATTACACCTTTTTGTGGATATAACCCCATCATTCGTGCAGGAGTAGTGGAGGACACTTCGACGAATCGCTCCAGCGAAATATGCTTATCGACAGTTCCCTGGAAGAGGAGGTCCATTCGGTGTTCGACACCAGCCATGCCGTTCGGGATCTTCGAAAAGTTGCCGATACCGATTTCTTTTTGCTCCTTGAAGCAGAACGGGCAATGGTCGGTGCTTACCACCGAGAGGTCGTTCTGGCGTAACCCACGCCACAGGTCGGCTTGGTGTTGCTGGTGCCGCAACGGCGTGGAGCACACAAAGTTTGCTCCCTCGAATCCGTCGTACCCGGGGCGGGCTAGGTCGTCGATCGACCGGTAAAGATATTGGGGGCATGTCTCCGCGAAGACATTTTGCCCGCGGTCACGAGCGATCATCACCTGTTCGAGTGCCTCGTTGCAGGACAGGTGAACCACATACATGGGGCAGCCCGCAACCTTGGCGATTTGGATGCATCGAAACGTTGCCTCGGCCTCCATCGCCTCGGGGCGACTGATCGAGTGATAGTACGGCGCAGTCTCGCCACGCTCGAGATGGTCCTTGATGATCTCGTCGATCACGATGCCGTTCTCGCAATGCATCATTATGAGTCCGCCAACATTGGCAGCCTTCTGCATTGCCCGGAAGATCTCGCCGTCGGTGGAATACAACACTCCCGGGTAGGCCGTGAACAATTTGAAGCTTGTTACGCCCTCGGTGATCATGGCGTCCATTTCTTTAAGCGAATCGTTCGTGACGTCAGCCATAATCATGTGAAGGCCGTAGTCAATCGAGCAATTTCCACCCGCTTTTGTCTGCCATCTGTCGTACGCCGCAGCGAGGGAGGCCCCCTTTTGCTGCACGGCGAAATCAATAATAGTGGTGGTGCCACCCCACGCAGCGGCTCGGGTGCCTGTCTCGAAGGTATCGGCCGATTCGGTGCCACCGAACGGCATCTCCATGTGCGTATGAACGTCTACTCCCCCGGGCAGAACATACTTGCCCCGTGCATCGACTATTCGGGCACCGCTGGCCAATGCCGTAGCGTGGTCGGTAGACGAGGGGTCAAGCATCGCCGAGATGCGCTCCCCCTCCACCACCACCGTGTTTCGATGCGTGCCGGTCGCCGAAACGACCGTGCCGTTGATGATCAGTGTTCGATCCATGTGCGCTCCTTTCGTGCTGGTCAGTCTTTGGTGAGATCGGCGTATGCATCGGGGCGTCTGTCCCGGTAGAACGCCCAACGGTCTCGAACCGTCTTGATGAGGTCCATGTCGAGATCACGGACTATGAGATCGGGCTCATGCGCGTCGCCGGTTTCGCCGACGAACTTGCCCTCGGGGTCCACGAAATAACTGGAGCCATAAAAATCGTTGTCACCTAGCGGTTCGATACCCACCCGATTGATTGCTCCGACGTAATACTCGTTGGCGACGGCCGCGGCCGGCTGTTCGAGCTTCCAAAGATAATTCGACAGACCACGGCTGGTGGCCGATGGGTTGAACACAATCTCAGCACCATTCAGCCCGAGTGCTCGCCAACCTTCTGGGAAATGGCGGTCGTAACAGATGTACACGCCCACCTTGCCGATAGCGGTGTCGAACACCGGATATCCACCATCGCCGGGCCGGAAGTAGTACTTCTCCCAGAAGCCTTTGGTCTGGGGGATGTGCTGTTTACGGTATTTGCCGAGGTACGTTCCGTCTGCGTCGATAACAGCCGCTGTGTTGTAGTAGAGACCATCTCGTACGTATTCGTACATGGGAACCACCAACACAATGCCTGCCTCGCGAGCGATTGAACAAAAGCGCTGCGTGGTTGGTCCATCGGGGATGAGTTCGGTGTACGAGAAGTACTCGGCTTCTTGCACCTGACAAAAGTATGGGCCGTAGAACAGTTCCTGGAAGCACATCACTTCGGCCCCCTGGGCCGCGGCTTCAAAGACTGCCTTCTCGTGGACATCGATCATCGATGTTTTGTCACCCGTCCAAGACGTCTGTAACAACGCAGCCCGTACACTTCTCGGCATCGGCTCGTCCTCCCCAGGTTGGCTTCGATCCATCGTAACCGGCTTGGCGATGACTCGCCCTTCTCAGTCTCAGAAGCAATGACTCAACTGATCGATGACGACCGGCTACCCGACGAGCGCTGCGCGTGCACTGGCGAGGATTTATGCTTGGGGCATGACTGCTGTTGAAGCTTCTCCGTCGGCCGCCTACCTCGACGACCGCTCCCATGTCTTCCATTCCTGGTCGGCACAAGGCACCCTCAAACCCATCGTGATCGCCAGAGCCGACGGTTCGCATTTCTGGGACGAGGACGGTAAGCGCTACCTCGACTTCTCCAGCCAATTGGTCAACGTCAACATCGGTCACCAGCATCCACGACTCGTCGCAGCCATTCAAGAAGCTGCGGGCCGACTCTGCACCGTTGCGCCCTTCCATGCCAATGCCGACCGAAGCGAAGCGGCGCGGCTTATCGCCGAGGTGGCACCGGCCGGCCTCAACAAAGTGTTCTTCACCAATGGCGGCGCCGAAGCATCCGAAAATGCGGTCCGAATGGCGCGGCTCGTCACCGGGCGGCCTAAAGTGCTCACCGCTTACCGCAGCTACCACGGAGCCACAGGTACCGCTATAGCGATGACCGGCGACCCCCGCCGCTGGCCCAGCGAGTCGTACGTCACCAGCATTGTTCACTACTGGGGTCCCTACGCGTACCGTTCGCCTTTCCATTCCTCCAACGAAATCGAGGAAAGCCAACGTGCGTTACAGCACCTCGACAACGTGTTGTCGGTCGAGGGTCCCAACACGGTGGCGGCCATCATGCTCGAGAGTGTGGTCGGCACGAACGGCATACTCGTGCCCCCTCCCGGTTATCTAGCCGGCATCAGAGCGCTGTGCGATCGTTATGGCATCGTGATGATTGCCGACGAAGTTATGGCCGGCTTCGGCCGCTGCGGCGAATGGTTCGCCGTCGACCACTGGAACGTCATCCCCGACCTCATCACGTTCGCCAAAGGCGTCAACTCCGGATACATCCCGTTGGGCGGGGTCATCATTTCGGACCGAATAGCCGACCACTTCGCCGACAACGTGTTCCCCGGCGGTCTAACCTATTCGGGCCATCCACTCGCCTGCGCCTCAGCGGCTGCGTCCATCAACATCTTCAGGGACGAGGGAGTCATCGAACATGCTCGGATGCTCGGTACCGACGTCATCGCCCCTGGTCTGGTCGAGCTGCAGAGCCGCCATCGATCCGTAGGTGAGGTCCGTGGACTTGGCGTGTTTTGGGCCATCGAACTCGTGAAGAATCGTGAGACTCGCGAGATGCTGGTGCCCTACAACGCCGTTGGCGCCGCGGCGAAACCCATGGCCGATATCGCCGCGGCGTGTAAAGCCCGTGGACTCTGGCCGTTCACTCACTTCAACCGAATTCACGTGGTACCACCGTGCACAACGTCAGTCGACGATGTGCAACGAGGCCTCGCCATCCTCGACGAGGTCCTAGAGCTCGCCGACGCGCACTACGAGGGCTGACGTCGTGCCAACCGAAGCCTTGCCATTCAATGCTCATCGGGTCATCGACAACCTCCGCGAACTTGCGGCACGGACCGGCGGACCGGCGGGGAGCCGGCGACTGTGCTGGACACCCGAGTGGCTAGAGGCACGAGCGCTGCTCCGCGAGGAACTCGCGCTACTTCCCGTCGAGGTCGACGAGGACGAGGCCGGGAACCTGTGGGCAGTTCTACGCGGCGAACGAGCCGAGATGCTGGTAGTCGGCTCTCACCTCGATTCGGTGCCATCTGGCGGTTGGCTCGACGGTGCGCTCGGTGTTATGGCGGGCCTCGAACTTCTGCGCGCCCTCGCTACTAGCGGGATACCGCGTTGCGCCGTGGCGCTCGTCGACTGGGCCGACGAGGAGGGCGCACGATTCAGTAGAAGTCTGTTCGGCTCTGCGGCCACAATGGGCACACTAGACATCGACGTATTACGTGGGCTGACCGACAAATTGGGCAACAAACTTCCCGACGTTCTCATCGAACATGGCGTCAACATTGAAGCCCTCGACGGCGCCCAAACTCGGCGCGCCGATATCGCCGCCTATATCGAGGTCCATATCGAACAGGGCCCAGTCCTAGAGCAGGCTGGCCTCGGCATTGCCACAGTAACGGGCACGGTGGGCATCGAGCGTGAGCGGCTCATTTTCACGGGTCAGGCTGCTCACTCTGGCACGATGCCAATGCGCATGCGCCGCGATTCCTTCCGGGCTGCCAGCCGTTTCGCTCTTGCCCTCGCCGAGATAGGCGAGCGCCTCGACGGAGTTACTACCGTTGGCGTTGCCAGCCTCAAGCCCGGGGTCGTAACGGCAGTGGCCGGTGAAACCACCGTTGCCATGGACATGCGACACATCGACGCGGCAGCACTGGCAACGATGTATCGACAAGCCATCGACGCTGCGCATGAGGCAGCACGGGTCGAGGGTTGCGAGGTCGTACTCGAGCACATCTTTCGCATTCCCCCTATGCCTTTCGACCCTGTGTTGCTCGGCTACGCGCGAGACGCGGTGAAAGCAGTTGAAGGCCACGACTTCGAGCTACCAAGCGGAGCGCTCCACGACGCATCGGAGATGGCACGATCAATTCCTACTGTCATGCTTTTCAGTTCCTCCACAAATGGCCTGTCTCACACCAAAGAAGAAGACACTCCCGATGCCCACCTCCTGATGGCGGCCGAGGCCTTCGCAATCACGTGTAGCAGGGCCATCGATGCCATAGGAAGCGGCCAACTCACACGGTAGGCTTCGCCTGTATCTCATCTGGAGGCTGGCAATGGCGGTTGTTTCCCCACAACTCACACAACGTTTCGAGGCCACCAGTGCTCTGTCAGCCACCACGTTTCGCGTGGCTGCGCTTGCCTCAGCCGCAGCCGGATTGATTCACGGCGCTGCAGCTGGAAGCCATGCGACACAGCGATCACTCACCGTGCTGTTCTCGCTCGCCGCGGTGCTTCAGCTGGCTTGGTCGTTTGCTGCGTTTACGCGACCGACCGCCTCGGTTCGATGGGCCGGCATTGCGTTAAACGTCGGGAGCGTCGGCTTCTGGATGGTGACCCGGGTCGCGGGCTTCGATGCAATCTCCGGCCTCGAAACAGCTCAATCGGTTGGCTGGCAGGACGCAACCGCAGCTGTGTTCGCCACCATTGCGGCACTCAGTGCGCTAGCCGCCAACACCGACGCGATCGGTCACACACCTAACGGCCGAGTCGTCGCGGCCGCAGCTACAGCCGCCATGTTGGCAACACTTCCGGTACTGTCCATTCGGCACGCCCACACCTCCGCCGCAGCTCCAGGCCCAGCAGCGGCAGCGCTCGGTACCCCTGTCGCGCTCGCAGGACTCCCGGGTGCTGCCGGCCACGTCGATGACGGACATCCTCACCCCGACACAGCGACCGTCCCCGTGCCTGTCTCGAATGCATCCCCAGCCAGCGCGGATGCGGGTGCTTCACATGGTCACGCTGGTGGAACGGCGGGCGCGGTCTATATGACCGTTGCACAAAAGTCCGCCGCTGACTCGCTCATCGCCCGCACGAAGGTCGAAATGGCCCGCTTCGCTACTACGGCTGCCGCGGCCGCCGCCGGGTACAACGCCATCGGCGATGCGCTCACCGGCTGGGAGCACTGGATCAACCTCGATCTGTACAACGATGGTAAGTCCCTCGATCCAAGCGCGCCCGAATCACTCGTGTATCAGGTGAGCCGCACCGACGGCAGCCGCACATTGGCTTCGGCCATGTACATCCTGTCGACAGGCACCACAATGGCCCAGGTCCCCGACACGGTAGGACCAACGTCGCTTTGGCACGACCACCAGAACCTGTGCTGGGACCCGACGGGCAAACGCCTTGCCGGCATCATGATCAACGGCAAATGCACCGGCGGTGAGTTTCGAGGCACCGCGCCCATGCTGCACGTGTGGGTGATACCCAACGTGTGTAACGACCCGTTCGCCGGTGTCGATACCAACGCCGGTGTCGACTGTGTTCATGGCAGCCATCACGACACCGCGGCATCAGCGCCAGCAAAGGTCGCACTCACGCTCGCTCAATCCGCTGCATCAACCAAGCTCATTGCCGACGTGGAGTTAGCGCTCAAGAAGTTTCCCACTGAAGATAGCGTCAAGGCGGCCGGGTACACGTCGATCGGTGATGCCCGCACCGGCTTCGAGCACTACGTCAACGTCGGTTATATCGCTAACCCCAACGTGCTCGACCCCACCCAAATCGAGTCCCTAGTGTTCAAGATACGAGCCGACGGCAGCAAGGAACTTCAGTCGGCCATGTTCATCCTGCCCTTCGGCACAACCCTTGCCGACGTTCCCGACACAGTCGGCCCCGCATCGCTGTGGCATGACCACCAGAACCTCTGCTGGGAAGGCATCACAGTCGTGGGTACAACCGATGCCACCGGGTCGTGTGTGCGAGGTACGTTCCGCCAAACTGCTCCGATGCTCCATGTCTGGAATTACGAGCATCCGTGCGGACGTTTCGCCGGCATTGAAGGTAGCCACGGCACCTCGTGCGACCATAAGGAGTAGCGGACGAAGTTAGTCGCTCAGCGCTAGCAAGGCGGCGTTCGCCAACTGGTCGGGCATGAGGTCGAACAGGGAATACAGCTCATTGATGGTTCCGGACTGGCCGAAGGTATCGACCCCGACCGGCACCGTGCGCTGACCGAACACGCCGCCCAGAAAAGCAAGTGCATGGCTAGCAGCATCGTGCACCGTGACAATTGGTGCCCGCCTTTCGGCTGGCTCGATGAGTCGGGCTAGATGATCGTGACGACGAGCCGGACGTGCCATCTGAACGTCATGACGAAGCCCGCCCCTCCAACCTCGGTACAACCGGGCCGCGCTTGTGACGTCGATTACGGTGGCCCGCACGCCTTCGCCGTGCAGGAGCTCTGCGGCGGCAACGGCTTCGGGTATCACTGCGCCGGAGGCTGCGACGATCACATCGGCGGGGCCGTCGGGCTCCACCAACCGGTAGCCGCCAGCCAAGACGTCGCCACGATGCTGCTCTGCACCGAGGCGTTCCGTGGCAGCTGCGAATGGCGCCTGGTCGAGGGGTCGGGTCGTCAACCGCAGATACAACGAATCGCCGTCGGGTCGACTCAGCCTGTCGAGCCCGTCGCACAACAGCCAGTCAAGCGCTCTGGCATAGGCCGGTTCGGCTAGCGTGAGCCCCGGCAGCTCGATGCCAAGCGACGCGGTGACCGACGACTGGTGGGCTCCGCCCTCGGGCGACAGCGTCACGCCAGCCGGGGTACCGACAAGGACAAAACGGGCACCGTTATACAGAGCGTAAATCAGTGCGTCGAGTCCGCGACAAACAAACGGGTCGTACACCGTGCCGATCGGCAACAAATGCTCGCCGTGAAGCTCATGACCGAGGCCCAGCGCATTGAGCATCAAGAACAGGTTCATCTCGCTCAACGCCAACTCGATGTGCTGGCCGGTCGGCCCCTGCTTCCAGCGCAGAAGACGACCCTCGCCGAGATAGTCGATGTGATCAACCGGTGCGAACACGCCAGTTCGGTTGATCCAACCACCGAGGTTGGTACTAACCGAAACATCGGGCGACGTGGTAACCATCCGCTCGCCGACACCAGGCACACCTGCGAGGCCCGTGAGTACCCGCCCAAAGGTCTCCTGAGTGCTCACCGCTGTATTGGCCATGACCCCGACCTCGGTAGGCACCGCCAGAATAGGCCTAGGCGTTACGGGTACGTTGTTTAGCTCACCACCTACCGACTCACAGACGCTGCCTTCAAGCGTGGACGGATCGAAGCGATCCCACTCGGTCTCTTGGGTGAGGCCAACCTCGAGACGAAATGCTGCGATCTGCGCGGTTGTGAGGAGCGCAGCGTGATTCAGCGGATCACCTGCCATAGGCAGTCCCCAACCCTTCACCGTGTATGCCAGCACCACACTCGGGCGATCACTCAAAAGGTCGCATGCCGCGTAGGCCTCCAACAGCACTGCGAGGTCGTGGCCGCCAAGGTTCGTACACAACGGACCGATATCGTCGTCGGACACTGCCTCCAACCACGAACCCAGCGCGGGAGCGGAGCCTTCGAGAAACCGTGAACGTAGTGCAGCGCCAGACAGGCCAAAAAGACTCTGGTAGTGCTCGTTCGACATCTGGTCGATGTGGGTACGCAACATTTCGCCACCCGGACGAGCAAAGGCGGCCTGCAGCAACTTGCCGTATTTAGCCACAACAACATGCCAGCCGGAACCTGCGAAGAACTCTTCGAGCTTCTTCACCTTCTGCTCGGGAATCACACGGTCGAGGCTTTGCCGATTCACATCGACAATCAGAGTCACATTGCCAAGACCCGTGAGCGCAGGATCAGCAATTGCCTCCCACACGTTGCCCTCGTCGAGTTCGGCATCGCCCACTAGGGCGATAAAGCGCCCAGTCGACACCGGTCGATCAAATCGAGCATCGATGTATCGCCGGGCCGCGGCAGCAAAGAGTGGAGCCACGGCCCCAAGACCAACCGAACCGGTGGAAAAGTCGAAGACGTCGGGATCCTTGGTGCGGCTGGGATACGCCTGCAGGCCGCCAAGCGACCGTAAGCGGGTGAGATACGACTTGTCGAGTTCACCCGTGAGGTACTTAATAGCGTGGAAGACCGGCGATGCATGTGGCTTGACCGCCACTTTGTCGTTGCCCGTAAGATGCCCGAACCATAAGGCAGTCATGATCGACACCATCGACGCCGAACTGGCTTGATGACCGCCAACTTTTATGCCCCCAGCGTCTGGGCGATCATGATTGGCGTAATCCACCATACGGGCGGCCAACCACAGGACCCGGCGCTGAATGGATTCGAGCACGCCTAGTTGGGTTGCATCGCAATCGGCGGTCACAACGGGAAACCGCTAGGAGGTCTTCTTCTTAGCTGCCGAAACCGGGTCTCGAAGGACGCCGTGGGCCAGAGCTTCGTCGAGGTAGATCTCGGCCTCCTCGGCCGTGACCTTGAGGGCCGGAGCAATTTCGGATACCAGGTTGATACGGGCCCGCTCGTACATGGTGCGTTCAGCTGCCGACAGTGCGGCGTCGCGGTTACGAGCAGCCAGGTTACGAACAACCTCGGCCACCTGGTACACATCGCCAGACTTCAACTTCTCCTGATGATTTTTGAATCGGCGAGACCAGTTCGACGGCACACGAGGGTCGGGCTTGGACAGCACTGCCACAAGGTCGTCGAGCTCGTCGCCCGACACCGGCGGGCGCACGCCAACCTTGTCGACACTAGCCAACGGTACCGAAACGGTCATTTCACCAATGACGGTTCGCATGATGAGGTAATCAAGCGTTTCGCCGTTGTATTCCCGCTTCGACGTACCCTGCACAATGCAGGCTCCGTGTTGCGGGTAAATGACGGTGTCGCCCTTCTTGAACTTCAACGATGTCTCCAGCCGGGTCGAGTAGATGGCCTTGCAATGGTAGCGGTTAGACGAGGAAGTTGACGAACTGCCACGGATCAGACGCGTCACGTAACGTTGGACTGTAGCGGCTGAAGATGTCGAAACGACCCGTTAGCGGGTCCCAGTCGATCGGCCCGGAGAACGACGGACCGAGGTACGGTTCGGCCACAGCCAGCACCTCGTCATACGGCAGATCGTCGGGTACTCGAACACCCTTAGACGGATTTCGAATCATCCAAACAGTGGCAGCCAGCACCGACGAAGCAACCTGCACGGTGGTAGCGCTCTGGTGCGGAACCAGCGTACGGGCCTCGTCGACCGATAGCAGGCTGCCCGTCCACCACGACTTGTAAGCGTGACCCATGAGTAACACGCCGAGCTCGTCGATCCCACCTGGGAGTATCTCGTCATTCAGAATTCGCTGGCGTGGTTGCATGACGTACTGACGCATTTCGAGCTCGTGTAACGATGCAATGGCGGAGTCCGACGGGCAATATGCGTAATGCACTGTGGGGCGGTACAATGCCCTTTCACCATCCCATACCGTGAGGTGATCTGTGATGGTGAATGACTCGCCGTGACGAATGACCATGCCAACAATCTCGCCACTGGGAACCCGACTGCGTACCAAGGTCTTCGCGCCCATCTGCGCCAAGGCAATCTGATTCCCGGGACCCTCACCCGAGTGTTGAAACGCATGCGGGGGCATGATGCGCTCGTGTGTTCCCCACCCCAACTCGGCCGGCGCCACGCCTTCCTCGTACAGACCGTCGACCGACCAGGTATTGACGAACTCGCCCGGTTCTTTGGGCTTGTCAGTTATCTGGGTGTCGCGCTCGGAAATGTGAATCACCTTGACCCCAAGCGCATGGGCAAGATCGTTGAAGGCACCCTTCGCTAGGGCAACCTCGGTCCTTGCAGCCAGCGTGGCCTCGATCTTTCGGTCACGCAACGCTGCCGTACCCAAATCGACCAGTGCCTTCTTGGTCCAATGCGACGCCAATCCCGGGTTAGCCCCGTGCTCGACAACTGCGGTCGGGCCCGAGTTGTCACCCCACGCTTTGATCATGCGGCGCATCGACATATGACGTACATACAACGTGCGGTCGAGCGGATGAACTAAGGCCGAGTCCTCGTAGGGATCCCACACTTCGACCGAGGTATTCAGGTAGCGAACGCCATGATCGCGACACCACTGCAGAACTGTCTCGCAGTCGATGTTCCACGCAAGGTCGATCAAGATGTCACCTGGGCCGAGGCGGGCAGTCAACATTGCGTCGAGGTTGTCGGGCGTTATGCGGCCGATGTCGTACTTCACGCCGAGCGCAAGCTCGCCGGCAACACGAGCCCGGTTGTCGGCCATATCCAAGATCGAGATCTGGGTCGGCTTCAGCCCAATCTCACGCAGAAAGAGGGGTAGCGAACACTGGGCAACCGAACCACACCCGAGGAACAGGATCTGCCCGAAAAACGAGACATGGGCCATCAGTACCGCAAGGCCTCGACTTCAGCGTGATAGCGGGCAAGGTTGGCGAGTTTCACACCCTCGTAGCCACGGACCTGATCGACCAAGCCAACAATCCTGGTCGCCTCGGCGGCATCGGTTGTGAGTAACGATGTCGTAGCCTCGACCAGCGACACATACTCGGCGACAAGAGCCCGTTCGGCTCGTCGAACTGCAGTGTACCCTGCCACATCGAGCGGCGTACTGCGCACCACTTTCAGCAGGCTGAGCAACTTGAACCCCGGTGCGGTCCAGCCCCCCAACTTCAGTTTCGAACCCATGCCGAGCGCGCGCAACATGGGGGGATGCAGGTTCCAGGTAACGCGGGATCCGTCGCCGAAGGGCTGTGCCACTCGACGCCGACCCTGCAGCAGCAGTCGTGCCACCTCGTACTCGTCCTTGTAGGCCATGACGTGGTGCAACTGCTTGGCGACCGTGTGAGTGAACGAACCGTCGCCGCTCGCAGACGTTTCCGCACGATGCGCGTCGAGCACAACGCCAACATACCGGTCGGCATATGCCCGATTTTGATATCCGACAAGATCGCCTGCTCGCCGCTCAATGAGATGTCGCAGGGTGCCGTCGGCAACGTCGGCTGCCGACACCAAATAGGGGGAGACGTCGTACTCTGGCGTGGCCGCGACCATCGTTTCGACAGCGGCGGGCTGATCGAACCAACGCCTTCCCCACTGGAACGAGGCGAGATTCGCCTCGACCGCAGTGCCATTCAGTCGGACCGCTTCAGTGATGTCGCCCGACGAAAGCGGAATGCAGCCAGCCTGAAAGGCCACCCCCAACAGGAACACATTGGCGGTCACGGCGTTACCCATCAACGTGGTCACCATGGCCGACGCATCGACGTGCCGGTTCAACAGCGGCTGGGTCCGCTCGTCAATAGCGGCCAGAAGTGGGGCTATGTCGACCCGAGCCGAGTCGACTTTACCGATCATGCGGCCGGTCGGAGAGACGCTTGATGACATAAACGCCACGCTGTCGGTGCTGTCGAGCCCAGAGAGATTGGACGAAGTTGCCGCCGCCAGCAGGTCGAATGCCAGCAATACGTCGATACGGCCAGCCTGCGGCTCGCCAATCGTTACGGTCGACACTACCGGCCCAGCCTTTTGCGACAGGCCGGTCTGATCAACAGCGTGGCTTGGTCGTCCGGCGATCTGTGCCGCCGCAACCAACACCTGGCTCACGGTAACCACGCCGGTTCCACCAATGCCAGGCATTCGAATTGTCATGTCGGATCGAATGTGGCGAGGTTCGCCCGGCTCCTTGCCCGACCACACCGCATGGGATGTCGCCTTGGCACCCGGCTTCACCGTCACAAACGCCGGGCAATCGCCCCGCAGACAACTGGCATCGACATTGCAGCTCGCTTGATCAATGACCGTCTTGCGGCCGAACTCGGTTTCGGCGCTATGCAAACTGAGACAGTTCGACTGCACGCCGCAGTCACCGCAGCCTTCACACACTCGCTCGTCGATCACGACGCGGAACCCCGATTGAGGCAGAAGTCCGCGTTTGCGGTCGCGACGCTTCTCGGCCGCACACTGCTGATCGTGAATCAGGACCGTGACCCCATCGAGCCTGCTGAGCCGCTCTTGTACCTCGATGATCTTGTCTCGATGATGAACCGTGGCCCCGTCGGGAAGCTGGATATTTCGATACTTACCCGGGTCATCGGTAGTGATCACTACCTCTTTGACCCCATCGGCCAGTAGCTTGCGAGCAACATCGGGTACGGATCGTTGACCAGCAGCATCCTGTCCCCCAGTCATAGCGACTGCGGCGTTGTACAGGATCTTGTACGTGACTGTGGTGCCGGCGCTGACAGCGGCTTGCACCGCAAGTTGGCCGCTGTGAAAGAACGTTCCGTCACCGATGTTTTGAAAGATGTGCCGGTTCTCGACAAACGGCGATGCGCCGATCCACTGCGCACCCTCGCCGCCCATCTGCGTGAGGCCCAACATTTCACCCGTGGCCTCACGAGGCACGATTGCTACCATTCCATGACAACCAATGCCGGACCCGACCAGCGACCCTGCTGGCACCTGTAGCCCTGTGTTGTGTGGACATCCCGAGCAAAAGAACGGCGTGCGCGTGGCCTCGGCCGCCAGCGTCAACCGGAACGGCTGAGACACTTTCGCGGGGCGAAGCTGTTCGGCCGGAATACGCAAGGTCAGGACGTGACGCAAAGCGTCGGTCAGGTTCTCGATGGTTAGCGCACCGAACGAGTTGATGAGCGCATCGCCCATGTGGTTCTTTCGTCCGATGATTGCAGGCGCATTCGCCGTGCCATACAGCGCCGAACGAACACGGGTCTCGAGGAAGTCGATCTTGTCTTCGACGACCAGCACCGTTGCCGTGCCACGGGCCAACTCACGAACAGCTGCTCCATCGAGCGGGTTGAGGGCTCCCAAGCGCAGAATTCGCACACCAAGCTCGGCCAGCCGTTCGAGAGGTAGACCAAGCACACTGCATGCCTCCAGCACCTGCTCGCAGTCGTAACCGCCAGCGATGATACCGAGCCAGGCATCGGCCGGTCTCGTAACCAAGCGGTTCAACCCGTTGGCCTCGACGTACCGTCGCGCCATTTCGGTGCGAGGCCCAAGCAGTTCCACTTCGAGGACACTGGAGTACGGCGTAACGATATTGCCTGACAGGGTTGGCTTCCACACCACGCCCTGGAGTTCGAAGGAAGGAACCACCGGACGAAAGCCGTCGGCATGAACGGTCAAGGTCTGTGAACCATCGGCAACCGGTGTCGTGATCTTCATCGCCACCCACAACCCGCTCGCTCGTGACATCGCAATTCCGTGCCGACCAAAATCGAGTACCTCTTGAATTGTGCCCGGAAATAGGACCGGCATATACAGCGCAGCAAGCGCAGGGTCAGAACGTGACGGCAGCGTCGACGACTTCGCGGCCGAATCATCGCCGACGAGAGCAAGTACTCCCCCAAGTCGCGACGTGCCGGCAAAGTTCCCGTGTCGAATAGCATCGCCGGCACGATCGAGACCCGGGGCTTTTCCATACCAGATGCCCGTAACGCCGTCGTACTTGGGTCGCGGATACGTCATAGCCATCTGGCTACCCATGACCGACGTGGCCGCCAACTCCTCGTTTACACCCGGAACATGGACGATGTTGAGAGCATCGAGGAGCGCTCGTTGACTCATCAGTTCGCGGTCGTAACCGCCGAGTGGCGAGCCTTGGTAGCCGGAGATGAAGGCCGCCGTAGAATGACCGGCACGACGGTCGTCTCGCATGACGTCCATCGGCAAGCGAACTAGGGCCTGGACACCGGTCGACAAGAGTTCGCCGTCCTCGGCCGTGTACCGCTGCTGAAGATCGAAACCCCTACCGGAACTCTCGAGCGTTGACATATCACTACGGTATCGCCCTATCCGGGCCATGCAGTGCACCGGTCGAGGTGCACGCTGCATAAAGCGCTCCCGGCAGGATTCGAACCTGCGGCCTTGGAATTAGAAGTTCCCTGCTCTATCCAGCTGAGCTACGGAAGCGAGTTCCTATATCGTAGGACCAATACCCCTGCCCTGGCCCGGAGTTCACTGTGCGACTACCGTACGACTATGGCAGCCGCCAAGAAGCCCAAAATCATTACAACCAAATGGCAGCGACGCGGACTCTTCGCCATGGCTGTTGTGTTGGCCGGAACCTTTGCCGTCCAGGCGGGGGCTAGCAGTTCCGTACGTCAAGCTGCGGCGGTGTTCAATCCTGGCACCGTCGACGTGCAGAACTCGCAACAGGTAGTTGTTGTGCGCAGCCAGGGCTGGGGCGCCCCCTACACCGATGTAACGGTCGAAGCGCTCGAATGGGACAAGGTTGGGTGGAAGTCGGTTGTCGGGCCCGTCAACGGCCACATCGGACGCAACGGCTTTTCGCTGAGTCACCGCGAGGGCGATGGCACAACCCCTGCTGGCGTGTATACCCTTACCGAGGCCTTTGGTCGCGTCGATCCGCCTGCGGGCATGAAGCTCGGATGGAAGAGTGTCGCCCCGAATAGTTGGTGGGTGTCGGACCCCGACTCCCCGTCGTACAACACGTGGCAGGAAGGACCGTCCAACGGGCTCTGGCGCGAGGCATTCGGCGAGCAGCTGTCCGCCAGTGGGTTTGTCAAGGCCTATCGCCAAGCGGTCGTTATTGACTACAACCGCGCCCCAGTCGAAGAGTACAAGGGCAGCGCTATCTTCATGCACGTCGACACAGGTAAACCCACCTCGGGGTGTGTCTCGTTGAGCGAGGACCCGCTCAAGAAGATCATGACGTGGCTCGACCCGGCACTGTCGCCACGAATTGTCCTGGGACCCGACAATTGGCTGCTCGAACCGACTAGACCTGTTGCTCCCGATCTCGCTCCGGCCGTCGGTCTCACCACTGTCACCCCTCAACGACTTGTCGACACGCGTGTAGGGCTCGGCGCGCGAACGGGCAAGATCGATTCGAATAGTTCAATCGAGGTTCAAGTACGCGGCCGGGCTGGGGTTCCAGCCGACGCCGATGTCGTGATTCTCAACCTCACCGCTACCGAGCCGACACACCTCACGTACCTACGGGTTACTCCGTCCGGGGCGTCGGTTCCCGACAACGCAGTGTCGAATCTCAACGTGCATGCAGGCGCCGAGCGAGCCAACCTCGTGTTTGCCCGAATAGGAACCAGTGGCATGATTCGCATCTTCAATGCCAGCGGTCAGGTTCATACCGTTGCCGATGTCGTCGGCTACGGCAGCAGCCAGTTACGCGGGGGCTACTCGCCAGTACCGCCGCGGCGAATCCTTGACACGCGCACTGGCCGAGGCATGGCCAACGAGGCCGACGTGAAGCTGGGTCCGGGTACCGTGCTCGACCTGCAATTGGGCGGGGTGCTCAAAGGGGCGACTGCCGCCATTGTGAACATCACCGGCACGGACGCTACGGAACCCACCTACCTGTCGGCATTCGCCGGAGGCGAACCGTGGCCTGGCACCAGCACCTTGAACCTTCGACCAGGCGCAACTGTTCCCAACCTTGCAATCGTGCCCATGTCGGCCGATGGCACAATTCGAGTCCGCAACAGCTCCGGATCGGCGAATGTCATCATCGACCTCTTCGGATACGTGACACCCAATGCGGGAAGCCGCTATCAACCGGCAATACAGCCAACCCGACTCGTCGACACCCGGACCGGCCTCGGATCGCGTGGCCAGCTCGCAAGCGGCGCATCGATGCCACTCGAGCTGCCCGGTGCGCCATCAGGCGTCACCGGCGTGGCATTCAACCTTACGGGCGCCAACGCATCGAACAGCACGTACGTAGCCGCTCTGCCAGCGGGTGACAAACCGAGCGAGGGTAGCTTCAGCAACCTTAATGTTGAGCAGTCAACCCCAACTGCCAACCTCATTCTCATCCAGAGCACGGCCGAACGAGGCATCGACGTGTTCAACGCCAGCGGTACCATCGACCTCATAGCCGACGTGCAGGGCTGGTTTGTAACCTAACGCAACGTGTCGGGCAAGGATCGCTCGATCAGCAGGCGGCGTAGCGCATCGAGGCTATTGATCACGGCGAACTGGCGGGCCTGATCGCGCAGCCCGGGTACCCGCATTGCGACATGGCGCACGGCGCCGTCGAGGCGTATGCCAACGAAGAGCGTGCCGACCGGCATGCCGTCTTGCTCGGTCGGTCCTGCGACTCCGGTGAGCGACAGACCGACATCGGCGTTGAGCACACGGGCGGCTCCGTCCGCCATCTGCTCGGCGGCGGCCCCAGAAACCACAGGACCGGGCGATACACCGAGCAGATCGACCTTAACGTCGCTGGCGTACGAGACGATGCCGCCCCGAAACACATCGCTCGCTCCGGCAATGCCGGTGAGCCTTGCGGCGACGAGCCCGCCTGTCAGCGACTCGGCCAGGCCAAGGGTAAGACCCTGCTCGCGCAACATGTTCAGCACCACTGATTCCATCGTTTCATCGTCGACACCGAAGACTTGTTGACCCACGACGACTCGTACCTCGGCATCCCACACCGCAAGCAGCGCTTCGGCCTCGTGGGCCGTGGGTGCCTGGGCCGTGAGACGGACCTTGATTCCTTCCCACCCGCTCGCCAAAAACGCAAGCGTAGGATTTCCGAGCTGGTCTAGTCGGGCGATGACCCCATCGAGGCGCTCATTCAGACCGCTTTCACTGTCTCCCCAGGTTCGCAACACCCGGCTGCGAATAGCACCGACGTTTCCAGCTCGCGCCCGCAGATCAGGTAGCACGGCCCGTTCCATCATGTCTTTCATTTCATGCGGAACGCCGGGGACAAGATAGGCAACGCCGGAACCCACGGGGCAGATAAGCCCAGGAGCGGTGCCGCGAGTTTGGGCGATGATGGTCGCGCCAACCGGAACGAGCGCTTGGCGAAGATTGTTCGCTGCCATCGTGCGGTTTCGGCTAGCGAACAACGCACGGATGACGTCGGCGACCGTGTCGTCGGCGACAAGTTCGACCCCCATGACCTGCGCGATAGCGTCACGTGTGATGTCGTCGTGAGTAGGACCCAACCCGCCACAGATTATGACGGCGTCGGCCCGCGACAATGCCACATGAATGCACTCGACCATTCGGCCGAGGTTGTCACCCACTTTGACTTGATGCGTGCTTGCAATGCCCGCAAGCGCAAGTTGCTCGCCAATGTACGACGAATTCGTGTCGACAATTTGTCCAAGCAGCAGTTCGGTTCCGACCGCGATGACTTCGCACCTCACGCCGGTCTCCGTTTCAGACGGCTTGCCGACAGATACTGCCAGCCGGTGACAAGTGTGAGCACAACGGCCACCCACAACAAGAGGTTCCACAGCATGCGACTCTGAGCCGTGGGCGGGAACAACGCAAACGCCACTGCGAACTGCTGGGCCACCGTCTTCACCTTGGCCAGCTTTTTGGCCGGCACGCTCACACCCTGAGTACCAACGACAGTTCGATACACACTGATGATAATTTCTCGGGTGGCGATGATGACGACGGGAACCACCCAAAAGACGCCCTCGCGTACCAAGGTGAACATGGCGCCGAGCACGAGTATCTTGTCGGCCAGCGGATCGAGGAAGGCTCCCGACGAGGTAACCCCATGACGACGTGCAACGTAACCGTCGACACCATCGCTGGCGCACAAAAGGAACCACAGAACCAGACTCAGCCATGAACCGTTTCGCCCTGAGATAGTGGCAAAGAGAGCAGGGGCGATCAACACTCGTCCGACTGTGATGCCGTTAGCCCACGTCGCCACCGCATCGGCGCTATAGCGCTTTCGTCGCTCGCTCGTGCTCACAATGCCTCAGCCACAAGGTCGGGGCCGAGCGCATCTACCACCTTGACCGTGTGGAACTGACCGACAGCCAACGTGTCGGGAACCTGCACGACGCCGTCGATCTCGGGTGCCTCGCGATGCGAACGTGCCTCGCCTGGATGGTCGACCAACACCTCGATGGTCGAACCGATGAGGTCGTCGCGTCGGCTTGAGGTGATGCGGTCCTGCAGTTCTCGTAGCTCGGAAAGTCGCTCGTTCATGAGGCTGGTGTCGACGGCACCGTCGAGACCCATGGCATAGGTGCCATCCTCGGGGCTATACGAGAAGAACCCACACCAGTCGAGCTGAGCGGCCTCCACGAAACTGAGCAGCTGATCGTGATCGCGTTCGGACTCTCCGGGATAGCCAACGATAAAGTTGGAGCGAAAGGCCGCATCGGGGTAAAGCGTTCGGATGTCACTGATGCGCTGTAGAAATCGGTCACCATCGCCCCACCGGCGCATTCGGCGAAGCAACGCTTTGCTCACGTGCTGAAGCGACAAGTCGTAGTACGGCACTCCGCTATCGCCAATTGCTGCGATGAGCTGATCACTGAGGTCGGACGGATACAGGTACAACAGCCGGACACGAGGCACCCTCTTCGCGACCTGCTCGACTAATGACACAATTGAATGCCGACTCATACCGTCGACGTCCTTGCCGTAACTGGCGAGGTCCTGAGCAACCAGCACAATCTCCTGCCCACCCAATTCGTCGACCTCGTGCAAAATGCTGTCGGGTGTACGAGAACGTTGCGGGCCACGAAAGCTTGGGATGGCACAAAAGCCGCATGACCGGTCGCATCCCTCGGCAATTTTCACATACGCCCACGGGGTGGCCGACTTTGGTCGTGGGAGGTTCAACAGATCGAGTTTGGGAAGCGCACGCTTTCGACCCAACGTTACCGGTACGCCAAAGCCCGACACCTCGGTGACTTCGGGCAGAGCTGCTGCCAATTCGTCCCCGTAGCGTTCGGCCATGCAACCAGTGACAACCAATTTGGCACCTGACTTGCGGACGCCATCAAGGGCCAAGATGGTGTCGATCGATTCCTGGCGGGCATCTTCAATGAACGCGCAGGTATTGACCACCACCACATCGGCGGCCGACGAGCTAGCTGCCAGACGCAGTCCGTCGGCTTCCATGGAGCCGACCAGCTTGTCGCTATCGACCTGATTCTTGGGGCAGCCCAGTGTTTCGATCCAATACGTCCCAGGCACACGGCAATCGTACCCGGCGAGCTAGGTGTGAGCGAGCCGCACTCCGGGGCGAGGCCACGTAGTCTTGACCAGTCGACCGCTCGACGACAACGTGATGTACGCGGTGGTGAGGTCAGGTCCACCGAAGCAGATGTTGGTGGTGAGATAATCGTCGGTAGGCACGTGGTCGATGCGCTTACCGTCAGGCGAGATGACGGTGATTCCGCCGTTGACGATGGTAGCGACGCAGATGTTTCCGGCCGAATCGACGGCCAAGCTGTCGAGCAGCTGCATACCCGGCAAACCAGCAAGGCAGTAGCGCCGGTCGGCGGGTGGTGACTTCGCAGCGACGCCCGGTTCGACGATCTCGCGTTCAAACACCCGACCAGTGTGGGTCTCGGCCCAGTAGACCCGATCTCCGGTTGGGGAGAGTCCGATGCCGTTGGGCGAATCGACAGGGAATACGGCTTCGCGAATCTCGGAACCGTCACACTTCGCGTAGTAGATAGCGGTGCGATCGGCACATCGTTGCGTTCTCGTGCCGTGATCGGTAAACCAGAACCCGTCATGGTTGTCCATCACTAGGTCGTTCGGTGCTCGAAGCGGTAGCCCGTTGCATTCGGTGTACAGGTCAGTGACAACGCCCGACTGCAGATTGACCCGTTGGATCCGGCCACCGATATAGCGATCCGGGTCCATGGGGCCAGGCGATGCCCGCTCCCCCACAAACCGTTGTGTGAACGCTCGGCCGTTGTTGCACACAAACATGTCGCCAGATGGACCGAGGGCGGCCCCATTGGGGCCGCCCTCGATTCGAGCTATGACGTTGGTGGACCCGTCTGGCGAGACCCGGGTAAGGGTTTCCGCAAACATCTCGACGACTATTATGCTCCCATCGTCCATGGCGACGGGACCTTCGGGGAATGCCAATCCGGTGGTGACGGTTTCGAAGTTCATCGCGCCAACGTATCGACTTCGGCCACGCTGCTAACGACTTAGCCCATAACGACTTAGCCCAGCAATGACTTGAGGTCGAGACCCTTCATCAAACCACCGAGCTGACCTTGATCGGGAACCGAACCCTTCGGGGTGAGCTGATTGACAAGCCCGGGAAGCATGCCGGCGAGCCCGCCCGCGACTTCCGAGGTGCCCATGCCACTTTCTTTTGCCATGGCACCCAAGGTCTCGGCCCCGAGAGCCTGCTCGACTTCGGAGGCATCGAGCGGCTCGTTGGCGCCCGTTCCGACCCAGCTGTTGACCTTGGTTCCCATACCGGCCTGGGTGAATTTTCCGAGCAAACCGCCGAGGCCACCTAGGCCGCCAAGCGCTCCGCCGCCGAGCAACATTGGCAGCAGCATCTTGAGCAGCGGATTCCCGCCGCCGAGGCCACTGAGAAGTGATCCCAAAGGACCGAGTGGATCTTGGGCGGCTGGTGCGGACTTTTTGGCACCGGCAAAGCCTTTGAGAATGTCGAGTAGACCCATTGTTTATGTTTCCTTTACGTCGTTCTGGCGTCGTGCCGACCCGGAGCCTATAGGTCAAAAGGCCTCAATCGGCGCGGCGACTCTGCTCGAGTTCATCGACAGTCATGAGCACAGTGCGTGCCTTGCTGCCCTCTGATGGGCCGACAACACCGCGTTGCTCCAGCAGATCCATGATTCGCCCGGCACGAGCGAAACCCACCTTAAGTTTTCGTTGCAACATTGAGGTCGACCCAAGTTGGCTACGCACGATGAGTTCAAGAGCGGCCCGAACCAATGTCTCGTCGTCGTCATCGTCGCCAGCCGTGGCCGTGATGCTTTCGCTCAGCGGTGATCCGGGCGCAGCGTCGCCATCGACTCCAGTTACGTAGACCGGCTCAGGCGCCTGACGACGCCAGTGAGCCACGATCTTTCGCACTTCGTCCTCTCCGACCCACGCGCCCTGAATGCGTTGAGCGACGCTGGAGTTACCAGGAAGTAGCAACAGATCGCCACGACCGACGAGTTTTTCGGCACCGGCCTGATCGAGGATGACGCGACTATCGGTGAGGCTCGACACCGCAAACGCCATACGGGCCGGAATGTTGGCCTTGATGACGCCGGTGATGACGTTGACACTCGGACGCTGGGTGGCAACGATGAGGTGAATACCGACTGCTCGAGCCTTTTGAGCGATGCGGGTGATGGAATCCTCTACGTCGCGCGCTGCCACCATCATGAGGTCATTGAGTTCGTCGACCACCACCACGATGAACGGCATGCGTTCAAGACTGCTTTGGGCGCCCGGCTCGGGTTGCAACTCTCCCCGATCGAAGGCTGCGTTAAAGCCCGTGATGTCGCGAAAGCCAACCTCGGACAAGATGTCGTAGCGACGTTCCATTTCGCGAACGGCCCATGCCAAGGCATTCGCCGCCTTCTTGGCGTTGACTACCGGCTGGGTAAGCAGATGGGGTAGCCGAGCGTACTGGCCCATTTCGACCTGTTTCGGATCGATAAGAATCAGCTTCACCTGATCGGGTGTGCTTCGCATCAACAGCGACGTAATGATGCAGTTGATTCCGCTCGACTTACCAGCGCCCGTGGCCCCAGCAATAAGAAGATGGGGCGTGGTAGCCAGGTTCAAGAACACCGAACGCCCAGCAATGTCCTTGCCGACGCCGACCTCGAGAGGATGGGTTGCGGCCCGAGCCTCCTTGGATGCCATCAGGTCGCCGAGCGCAACGAGCTGACGCTTTATGTTGGGCACCTCGATTCCGATGGCCTTTCGCCCCGGGATAGGCGCCAAAATCCGGACATCGGTCGCAGCCATCGAATACGCAATATCACGGTTAAGGGTGGTGATTCGGGCTACCTTCACGCCCTCTTCTAGCTCGAGTTCGAAACGGGTAACAGTTGGCCCAATGGTCTGACCAACGAGTTTGGTACCGACGCCATGGCTAGCCAATGAGCTCACCAATGCGTTGCCGCGTTCGCGTGCAGCTTCCATATCGACGGCCTCGGCAGTCGTGCGTTCCAAAAGGTTGCCGGGTGGAAGACGCCAGACGCCCCGTTTCGCCGCCGGGCCAAGGTCGAGCTCGGGCTGCTCGACGGGGCCAATGGCCCGATACGCAGTTGGCGCAGGAGGAGGCAGACCTGATTTGGATTTGCGGCCACGTGCCTGACTCGAGGCTTCATCATCGAAGTCTCCGTCGACATCGTACAGCTCCGTGGGCTGTGTCGAGGCGACGTCGTTTGCTCCGAGCCGTTCACTAGCCAGAGTCGATACGTCGTTATAGGCGCGCTTTGCGGCTCGGCCGGCGGGAGCCAAACCGCGAACTGTTGTGCCCGCGATGGTCCTCAAGCTGGCGCGTGTCCCGACGAGAAACGCCACCATCGCAACTGCGAGCAGCACAATTGTTGCGCCCACGTCTGCGATTCCCGCCTGCAACGGTCGAGCGGCAACAACGCCGACGATGCCACCTGCCGAACGAAGCTCATCGACGGGAGTGCCAAACACGGGACCGCGGGCAACATGGATAAGCCCTAAAAGGGCCATGACTCCCAGAACTGCAGCAACGCCTAGTCGGGCAGGGTGCTCGGCCCTGCGGTCGCTGAAATTTGCCACCGCAACAACACCGAGCATGAGCGGAGCGAACGCACGGCCTAGCCCAAACAGCGCGCCTGCAAGCCAGTCGATACCTTGTCCAACAGGGCCAATGGCGTTGGTGTAGATCGCTAGTCCGACCAAGACAGCGCCAACCGTGGCGAACAGGCCAATGACATCGGTGCGATGACCGGCCATGAGCGCGGCTAGTCGTCCGGACTTCTTGCGAGCCGGTGCGGTCTTTACGGATGGCTTTGGTGCGGGTCGTCCGGATGATCTGGGCGCGTTTTTGGTCGCCATATCAGTGAACTTAGCCGCCAGGCCGTGTGAACAAGTGGCATGCAGTCACGTTGCAGGTGTAGCCGAGATGGTGGCACCGTCCCTTGTGAAGAGCAGATTGACCAGCCCGCCCCGTACGGATCGCGACCGCAACGCCCACACCGCACCGTGTGGTGGTACGTCGATCAGCGCGACCGTGGTGACCGTGGCGCCAGGGAATTGACGCTCAACCTGGGTTACCAACGCCGTCCCCCTCGCTAGGTCGATGCCGGCAATCGAGAACCCCGCACCCTGCGCTGGCTGAGGTTCACCGGGCGGTTCGAGTTGACCGTCTGCGTACAGGAAGCTGCGCTCGGTGGCGCCATCGACCACAAACAAGATGACGCCGTCGGCGTTAACATTAATCTCGGTGAAACGGCTTGCAGCCGTGGCAGCTACCGCGGCGGAAATGTGGCGAACACCTGGAAGCGAGGCAGTGTTCGGTACCGGGGGCGACGACGCACACCCCAGCACCATCACACACGCGCCGACGAGCGAGCCGATTGCCCGAGCGATCCGTGCTCGCACTACGCCTCCATTACAACAGGCACAATCATGGGGCGCCGACGAGTCTTATCACTCACGAACTTGCCAGCTGCTCGGCGTACAATCTTTTCCAGGCCGTCGATGTCTCGAACCCCATTCGCCAACGACTGTTCAAGCGACGCTTGTACCAAATCGCACACCTCGTCGAGAAGATCTTCGGCCTCCGGCGCGTACACCCAGCCGCGAGTAATGATCTCGGGTCCGGTGAGAACCTTGCCCGTTGCCATGTCGACCGAGACAACAACGACGACGAAGCCTTCCTCGGCAAGCACTTGACGATCTCGCAGAACGCCCTGTCCAACGTCTCCGACGATGCCGTCGACGTACAGGTAGCCTGCGGGCACTCGCCCTGTTTTTGCGAGGCCATCGTCCGACAACGTGACTACGTCGCCGTCTTCGCACAGCAAGATGTGATCGGGTCGTACCCCCATGATTGCACCGAGGCGTGCGTTGGCCACCATGTGCCGATACTCGCCGTGTACTGGAACAAACCAGTCGGGTCGCACGATCGACAGAATCGTCTTGATTTCGTCGGCCTGGGCATGGCCCGTTGCGTGCACATCGGCGATGCCCGAGTGCACAACTTCGGCACCGGCTCGCAACAGGCCGTCGATCACCTTGTTGACATTTCCCTCGTTGCCCGGAATGGCGTGGCTCGACAAAATGACGGTATCGCTCGCGTCGACCTTGAGCCAGCGGTTCTCGCCTTGGGCCAGCAACGACAAAGCCGACATAGGTTCGCCCTGGGATCCAGTGGAGATTACGCACACCTTGTGCGGTGGGAGGCCGTCGATCTTTTCGATATCGACCAGACTCTGATCGGCAATTTTTAATAGCCCGAGGTCGCGGGCAAGCCGAACGTTTTTGCGCATCGACATTCCCAACGTAGCCACTACCCTGCCGTTGGCTACCGCTGCGTCCATGATCTGCTGGATGCGATGAATGTGGCTGGCGAAACTCGCCGTGATGATCCGGCGGTCCCGGTGCTCGGCGAAGATGTTTCGAAGTACGCCGCCTACCGATTTCTCGCTGGGCGCGTGCCCGCACTCCTCGGCATTCGTGGAATCGCCGAGCCAGAGACGGATGCCATCACGTCCGGCCAAGGTGCCCATCTGAGCCAGATCGGTGAGTCGACCATCAACGGGTGTGAGGTCGATCTTGAAGTCGCCCGAGTGAATGATGATGCCCTGGGGCGTGTGGAGCGCAACCGCGAAGGCGTGAGGGACCGAATGCGTCACGGGGATGAACTCGACGTCGAACGGGCCAACCCGTATCCGTTCTCCGTCGGCAACGGTCACCAAGGTCGTGCGTCCGAGAAGACCAGCCTCCTCGATACGATGACGGGCAAATCCGAGCGTGAGTGCCGAGCCGAAGATCGGGAAACTCATCTCACGCAGCAGGTACGAAAGCGCCCCCACATGATCTTCGTGGGCATGCGTGGCGACGCAACCAACAATTCGATCGGCGTTCTGACGCAGGTACGTGAAGTCTGGGAGAACAAGATCGATCCCGTGCATATCGCTATCGGGAAACATCAACCCGCAGTCGAGCAGGAGCAATTTGTCATCCTGCTCAAACACCATGCAATTTCGACCGATTTCGCCGAGGCCACCGAGAAACGCCACCCGTATAGGACTACTCATGATGGCAGGAAGGCTAGCGGCCGCAGCATGAGCACGTAGGGACCGCCCTGCGTGACTTAGCGGGCGCGAGCGTCGATCAGGTTCGCCCAGACCTCGCGAGCCCGTGGTTCGAGCCAGTCTGGTCCTACGCCCATGGGCAGCCGAGCCTGGCCAACCGACATACCCAATGTACGCAACATCGCCTTTGTCGGGAGTGGATTAGGCGCATCGTCTCCGGTTTCGAACGCGAAACTCTCGAGCATGCGCGCATTGACCGCACGCGCCTCGGCGACATCGCCCTTATCCCAAAGTTTGAACATTTCCTGGTGATCGGGAGCAGTCCAGTGCGTCGCCACGCCTACGGTGCCAACCGCACCAACAGCAAGGAGAGGCAGGGTCATGGGGTCGTCACCGGAGTAGACTTCGAAATAGGCGGGGGCAGACGAAATGAAGCCCGCGGTGGCTCCGGGGTTTGCAGCAGCATCCTTGAGGGCAACGATGGTGGGCACGTCACGCGCTAACCGAAGCAGGAGGGCATTGTCGATCTTGCGACCGGTTCGAACGGGAATGTCGTACAGCATCACCGGCAGATCGCTTGCCGCCGCAATGGCTCGCATGTGACCCTCGATTCCGGCCTGGCTCGGGCGGTTGTAATAGGGGCATACGGCAAGAATGCCTGCAGCGCCAAGCGCGGCCGCTTCTTTCGTCATCAATACCGAATGTGCCGTGTCGTTGGTGCCTGCGCCGGCAATGACAGGGACGGTTACAGCCTCGATCACAGCGGCAAAAAGTCCCAGTCGCTCCTCGTCGCTCAGGACTGGCGCCTCGCCCGTGGTACCAGCGATGACCAATCCGTCGTTGCCCTGCTCGACAAGCCATCGTGCCAGTTTCCGGGCGGCGTCGAAATCGACCGAGCCGTTGTCGTCGAAAGGGGTGACCATGGCGGTGAGGACTTGGCCGAAACGAGCGCTCATGATGGTGAATGTACCGCGTCGACGCCTAGAAGCTTCCTTCTTTAGCTCGATCGATACCTTGCGTGAGAATCAGGTCTTCGTGGAGTTCCATCCAGACATCGTGGTACGAACCACACATCACGCCTGTAAACATTTTGTTCTCGCCGCCGCTGAGAGCGGCAAGGCTCTCGGTGAGTCGCGAGCCGTACGGCGCAAAACGCTCGGACGTTGTTGCCATGCCTGCACACAGTGGTTGCGCCCGCTCGTTGATGTCACCGAGACGAGCCAGCACCGCGGCGTCGTAGGTCGAATCGGTGTGGTCGTTGACTTCGCCATTTCGTAGCTGCCAGTCGGTGCAGACCTGCTTGAAGTCTTCGTTCAACGTGAGAAAATCGCTGTAGACCGCACCGAGGCCGTCTCGGAAACCCGGGCGACCGCTGTCGGCTTCCAGCGCTGGGACGTGGGCAGCACGACCGTCGGGGGTGAGCTGCCACAAGCCTCGGGCTTCACGGAACATTGTGAGGCCGCCAGCCTCCATCGCCTTGAGATGGGATTCGACAACTGAGGCGTCGAACGCGGTGAGTTCGCCAAGGGTCGAAACGTTAGCGAAACCCTTGATACGAAGCGCATGGTGAACACAGAACTGAGGGTCGGACGAAATTGACACGACGACATAATATCGAACGCCCGGTAGGCGAAGCCATACCGGGCGTTCTCAAGGTTCCCGTAGGGAGCTCGCTAGGTGGCGGTTGCAACCGCCGCAGCATCGAGCGCAAACGCATCGTACTCCTCGCCGGTGTCCGGCGAGTCCTCGAACTGAATAACTCCCATTTCCTCGAAACGATGACGCAGCCACGAATCGTTACGATCGAGCAGACCGAGCTTCTTACAGTTCGGAACAATTTTCGAGAACAGCAGCTTTTGGAACTCGTACCGCTGCGGGTCGGCGAGAACAATGGGGAGAATCTTCTTCGGGTCGACACCCATGCGGTCCCACACTTCCTGGCTAAGGAAGCGGTCGCGCATGCGCACGGCAGCCTCGAACGCGAACTCCTGTCG
Organism: Actinomycetes bacterium; assembly: GCA_031415695.1. Taxonomy (GTDB): domain Bacteria; phylum Actinomycetota; class Acidimicrobiia; order Acidimicrobiales; family Ilumatobacteraceae; genus JANOSH01. The sequence goes on along the minus strand of JANOSH010000047.1, from coordinate 35,621 downwards.
ATCTTTGATCTCGACATCGCTCATGCCTGCGTACACCTCTTGTAGCGACAGCACTCCGAAGGCAACGTGGCGTGCCTCGTCGCTCATGACGTACCGGAGCAACTGACGCAACAACGGATCGGGGGTGATCTGCGCCTGCAGCCCAAACGCTGCCAAAGCCAATCCTTCGACCATGATCTGCATGCCGAGATACGTCATGTCCCACCGACTGTCGTTGACGATGTCGTCGAGCAGCAGCTTGAGATGTGCGTTGATTGGGTAATGACCAGACAGCTTCGTGTCGAGATAACGGGCGAACACCTCGACGTGGCGTGCCTCGTCCATGACCTGCGTGGAGGCATACAGCTTGGCGTCGTACCACGGCACGGTCTCGACAATCTTGGCGGTGCAGATAAGAGCGCCTTGCTCACCGTGCAGGAATTGGCTAAGAGTCCAGTTCTGGGATTCCACGCCAAACTGCAGCCATTCCTTATCGGCCCACTTCTCGACCGGGGTACCAATCACCGCATTGGGATCCATGGAGGGCCCGAGCATCTCTTGCACAATACGAACGTTTCGCTCCTGGTCGACCTCGGTGTCCCACGGCAGGTCGGTGGCACCGTTCCATTGGCCGCCTTTGGCCTTCTCGTACAACTTGCGCAGCGGTGGCCGCGCCAGGGTGTAATCCCAGGTAAACAATGCGTCGGCGTTGTCCTTGACTGCGTGGAGCACTTCGTCGACATCGGTGTTCACGACGCCGAGAATGGCCTCGATATCGTCGATGTTCTCGCGGCCGATCATTGATTCATAGGTAGTCACTACGCCGTCCTTACTGGCTCTGAGTGGGATGGGGGGGCAAACGCCGACAACACGAACTGCCGGGCGAACCGAGTGGCGGACTCGACCTCGGCAAGATCTACTGCGGCTGAGGGAACGAAGAAGTACGACAGCACAACACGGGTAAGCCACTCGGCTAGCCGCGATGCCTCGGTACGGCTGAGGAATTGCTCGGCTTTGGGTGCCAGGTATTCGGTTGCCGTTTCGATGATTCGTGGAACGTCGGAGAACCCGAGGGTCGACAGCACTTCACCGGGCCGCGAGGCCAGGGCAACCTGGAGCCGGTCGTCGGCCCGCAGTTCGCTGGTGGCGGCAACGAGTACACGCACTACTAGTTCTTCGAGCGACGAGGCCCCGACGACTTGCTCGTCGAGAAATTCGAAGAAGTACAACGTCTCACGCACACGGATTTGCTCGAACAGGACGTCCTTGCCACCGGGAAACAAGCGATACAAGGTTGCTCGTGAGATACCGGCCGCAGCTGCAATATCGTCGACGGTGACCTTGTCCATTCCCCAACGCTCGCAGCAAGCAACGGCAGCCATCATGACGCGGCCAACGGGTGAACCGTCATCGAGCGTACGCCGTGCAGCAACCATTGTGAGACGGTAAGACGAAAACCGTCTCATTGTCAAGGGGCATCGGAGTCACTCGGCACAGCTGGAGAACCATGCTGGTCAGCGAAAGGCTAACGTGGGAGCCTTCATGGACACCGAGACGACCAGCCGACCCCGAGATCGGCGACTCAACGGCCTGACCGCAGTGGTGGCGCTATCGCTCATTGTCGCCAACGTGGGCTCGATCAGCTCGGCGTCGATCATCAAGGAACATCCAGAGCTGCTCCTTGCGTTGTCGTCACGTAATCGCCATCTCCTCTTTAGTGTCGGCGCCGACATCAACCCGTTGGCTTACGCCGTCATCCCGTTCATCCGCCTGATCCCTATTGCCCTTGCGTACTTTCTGCTTGGAAAGTGGTACGGCGATCGTGGCAAAGCCTGGTTTGAGCGTGAGGCCGGGGGCATGCCCAAGTCGATTAGCTGGGCCGAGAGAACGTTTGATCGAATCGGTCCGGTTGCTATCGTGCTGTTCGCCGGCTCGACCCTTGTCTGGCTTCTGGCCGGGTTACGACAGATTCCGACCCGACGCTTCGTTGCGTACCTAGCAGCGGGAATCGGCCTACGCCTCGCCGGGTTCTGGTGGCTCGGTCAGCGATTCAAGCCCGAACTGGAATCGGCACTCGATTTCATCCAACGGCACCAATGGAAACTGACGATGATCCTTGTCCTCACGGTGGTGTTCCAGACCAGCAGGTCTAGCAAGCGCGGCCAGCGGCCAGCCGAGAGCTAGATCGGCTATAGCCTTGCTTGTCAACCGTGGAATCCTGCGAAGTCCACGATCAGATGCGTTGTTTGCGACGAGAACAAGCACAGTCGTCCGTTGGGGTGCAACCGTACTGTGGCCGAGTTGGAAATGGTCTGGCCTTCGTAATCGAGGTTGAGGTTCGACGTATTGGGTAGGCGGGTCGCGCATGCAAACGCCGTCACGTAGCCGCTACCAGCGGTGTTGGTAGCGGTGAGCGACATAACGATGCCCGTTGCGCCAAGGGGAATCCCGGCCCGGCCACCAACCTGGATTTCGAGTATTGAACCAGCTGCAACGGGACCACCGCCAGCATGCAGGCTATCGGCGGTGATGCTGCCCGGCCGTGTGTCGACCCCGCGGAATGGTTGAGCGAGAGATTGATATGAACTGCCTTCTCGATAATGGCCATCGACGTCGACGATAAGGTCGGTGGCGACCGACGAGTAGACACAAACCTCACCTCGGGCACCGAGCGGTACCGTTGCTGACGTGGCGAGGGTTTGACCGACGAACTCGGGGTTCAGATTAGATGCGTTCGGCACCGACGATCCACATGGGAAGACGGTCAGGTAGCCAGCTCCCAAGACATCGACGGCAGTTACGTTGAGTATGGCGGCCTCGGCGTCGGCGGGGATGCCGACACGTCCGCCAACCGCTATGGCCCGGGTCTCGCCTGCGACGAGCCGGCCGGTCGCAGCGCCTACGCCATCGTCGGTTCGTCCGGCCGAACGGGTATCGGTCAGCCGGACGGGTGTAATCATTGCAACGAACGATGCGTCGGCCGGATGCACGCCAACAACATCGACAATAACGTGGGTGCCGACCGACGAGTACACGCAAATGGAACCACCCGCACCAATCGCAACGGTTGCCTCGTTGGCAACGGTGCGTCCAGAGCGGTCGAGGCTCAGGGTCGAGGCATTCGGCACAGGCTGTCCGCACGCGAAGACCGTGACGTAGCCGGCAGCGTCGTTACTCGTTGCCGTGAGGTTTAGCGCAACGGACGATGTTCCAGGGATGATACCGACGCGACCAATGATCGGAACCGACAGCACCGAACCACCGGGCATTAAGCCGCTGCCCGAGTTCAAACCATCGGCAGTCACCGACCCAGGTCTGGTGTCGAGCAGTCGGTTCGGGGTGATGAATGCCACGATTCCACCCACTTTGGGTTGGCTCGCCACCGAGTCGGAACGCAGGTTCAGCCGTTGGGACACGGTCGTTGTCTGTCCACCTGAGTCCGTAGCGGCAACACGCAAGTCAATGTGGTACGGCTCCTCGTGCGCAGGTACGACAAAGGTGGTCGATGTTCCCTTGGCCGTTGCCACAAGATGTTCGTGACACGTTCCCCCCACGAACGAGCAGTGCTGCAGCGCCAGCGACCAAGTGACGGCGACTCCCGACAGTGAACCATCTTCGAGGTCGATGACTTCGGCCGCGGCAACGAGCGTCTCACCCGGTGCGTAGGTGGTATCGGCCAAGGGCGCTGCTATGCGAACAGCCGGCACTTCGCCGGTTTGAGGTGGTGGCGGGGGCGGACCCGTCACGGGGCCGTTGACAAGGCGATGCAGTCGACCGGGGGCGATGTCTAGCCAGTACATGTCGCCACCGGGCCCAATTTCGAAGTCAACGGGGTAGATGCCCTCTCCCGAAAACATGGGGACCATCTTGCCGAGATCAGGTAGACCATCTTGGCCCGGCATCACGGCCCAAATACAGCGCCGCGCATAGTCTCCCAGGAACAACGCGCCGTTGTAGGCAGTCGGCAAGCTTCCACCACCGGGGTAGAACGCCAGCGCACTAACTGCCTGCCCATAGGTCTCGCACGGGTCGCCGGGGAAGAGTGTCGTCTGACGCCCGTAGGAGTACCAGGGATGTGTGGGCGCTGGTGCCTGACCGTTGTAGAGGCTGGTGCAAACGGGATGCCCGAGTCGCTCATACTGAGGTTGCGGGTCGGGCCCTTCGTAGCATGGCCACCCGAAATTGTTGGCCACGCCGAGGTTCGTAACACGATTGATCTCTTCGGCTATTCCCCAACCCACATCGCCTACCCACAGTTCGTTTGTTCCGGGCCGGACCGTCATTCGGAAGGGGTTTCGTAGCCCGTACGCAACTACACGGGCACGATTTACGTCGGCGCTTGCAGCCGATGCGTTGGTTGCCCACGGCGCACCTGTGTCGGCATGTATGCGGATAACCGACCCGGCTAACCCTTGCGGATCACCCGGAGTCTCGTAGTCAAGCGCCCTGAATGCCCCACCTTCGTTGGTGGTGTCATTGCAGGGATTCGGTGGCGAACCGAATTGACCAACGTCGGCTCCATCGAAGTTGGCCCCGTCACCAGCGCTAACGAGAAGCGAGCCATCGCCGAGCATCTTGATGTCGCCATTGGAATGACCACCGAACTGATGGCACCAGTCTTCGACAAGTACCTTTTCGTCGGTCATCTTCATTTGAGCGTCGAGGGTTAGGCGAGAGACTCGGTTGCCAACGACGCACCCAACCGTCGCCCAGGTCGTGCACTCGTCTTTCCAGAGGGGTGGCGTGCCTCCGATGGCTGCGTCGAGAGCGTAGGCCACGTAGACGTATGGTCGGCCGCTGGCGAATTGATTGTCGACGGCGAGGCCCAGCATGCCCCGGTCCCATCCGGTGAACACATTTGACGACAAATCAGCAACCACGGTGGGTGTGGTGTCGGTAATCGAGTCGAAGGTTTTGACGACCCCTGCTCGTTCGCCGATGAAAACCCGACCTTCGCGGGTGAACGAAAAGTTGACCGGGTCGGTGAGACCGGTATTGAAGATGATCTGATCGCCAAAGCCATCGGGCAACGCGGATGCAGCACCAGGTGCGATGACTTCAGGCAGGAGGAGAGCGGCGGTAATCAGCCCGCTTTTGAGGACCCGTCGGACAGTGCGCCACATGTCACACGAAACTAGCTCAGTTGCATGTAGGTCTCTAGACCCAGAGCCACGCCCGGATGGTGTGCAACACCTTTGCAGCCCAACACAATGCCGGGTAGATAGCAATCCCGGTCGAACGTGTCGTGCCGGATGCTGAGTGTTTGTCCGGCCGTACCCAGCAGTACCTCTTGATGGGCAAACATGCCGCGCATACGAACAGCATGGACCCGAATGCCCGCCGGTCCTGCACCACCTCGCGCTCCTTCGTAGACCTCGTGCTTGGTGGGGTCGGTCGCCCAATCGGGCGACGCCGCCGCCATTCGCTCTGCGGTTCGGACCGCTGTGCCGCTTGGGGCGTCGGCCTTCGTATCGTGGTGGTACTCGACGATTTCAGCGGACTGGAAGTATGGGGCCGCCATCTCGGCGAAGCGCATCATGAGCACGGCACCTATCGCGAAGTTGGGTGCGATCAGACAGTTGGAGCGAGTGAAACCAGCGCGAAAGCCGATGAAGTCAGCTTCGGAGAATCCGGTTGTACCGACGACCGCATGGATCCCCTGCGCTGCGCAGAAGGTGACGTTGTCACGAGCTGCATCGAGCACCGTGAAATCGACCGCTACCTGAACACCGGCGTCGACCATGGCCAAACGGTCGGCCGAGACAGTGGTGCCGAGAATGGACCGGCCGACGGCAAACGGGTCGACTGCTGCAACGAGGTCAAGCTCGTCATCGACTCCAATCGCTGCACAAACCGCCTGGCCCATCTTGCCCGCGGCCCCAAACACGCCCACACGAATCGTCATGCCAACGACGGTAGCTGAACTGAGCCACGATGATGGCAGGCTTTCGCGCATCAGCGCGCTCTCGGCGCGGTAGTGCGCGAAAGCTCGAACGCGCAGCAGCAGGAGCGACAGTTCGCTAAGCAATGAGCTTGCGTACGGCTGCTTTCGTGACCGGACCCACAACCGTGAGCGAGCGTTTCGCTCCCAGTACCTGGCGACAAACTGCGGCCACATCGGCACTGGTGACCGCTTCATACCGGGCTATTTGTTCATCGACTGGGCGTACCCGCCCACGAGCAAGGACATGCCCGGCCAAGCGGCTCATGCGACTGGCCGAATCTTCCAAGCCCAGTACATACGAGCCAGCGAGGTAGCCGCGAGCGATATCGAGCTCGTCGTTCGTGATTCCGTTGGCGGCCATGGTGTCGATTTCACGGCTGACCAAGCCAAGGACCTCGCCCAGATGGGCGGGGCTGGTGCCGGCGTACACTGTCAAGGCTCCGGTGTCGCTATAGCTGGCGTGCCCTGCGTAGATCGAATACGCAAGGCCGCGCTTCTCGCGAACCTCATCGAACAGTCGGCTTGATGGGCCGCCGCCAAGCACGTAGCTTGCTATGTCAATCGCCTCGCGTTCGCCAGCGTCGCGTGACAGCCCTGGCAAACCTACGACAAGGTGGGCCTGTTCGCTTTTGCGACGAACCACCGCCAACGAGCGTGCTGGGTTTGTTGGAGCATGACGTACTGGAGCCTGACCTACCGAGCTGGAGGTGAACTGTCGCTGTACCTCAGCCACGGCTTCCTCGTGATCGACAGCGCCGGCGAAGGCAACCACCATGTTGCTCGGCCGATACCACTGGTTGAAAAACGACCGCACATCATCGGGAGTAATAGCTTCGACTGTGGCTCGCTCCCCCGCGGTCTCTCGACCGAGCGGATGGTCGGGAAAAAGCGACTGCGCAAGCACGGTCATCGCCTTGTCGTCATGCGCGTCTTCGTCCATACCGAGCTCTTCGAGGATGACCTCGCGTTCGATCTCGACATCGTCGTTGCGTAGGGCCGGCTCGCTGAGAACTGCGCCGAGCAGCTCAACAGCAAGCTGCCACTTCGACGCAGGAAGGCGCGTGTAATACGCCGTCACCTCCTTTGAAGTGAAGGCATTCATGTCGCCGCCGACCCGGTCGACTGCTTCGGCAATCGACTTGGCCGAACGATCGGCGGTGCCTTTGAACAACAGGTGTTCGAGGAAGTGCGAAACGCCCGACAACGCGTCGGGTTCGTCTCGTGCACCGACACCAACCCAGACGCCGGTGGAAACCGACAACGCCCCAGGCATCCGCTCGGAAACGACGCGGATACCAGAGGGCAGTGTGGACTGCTGAATACTCAATTCGATGGACTAGCGGTGCCGACGGCCGCTGCTGGCACCGCCGCCATTTCCGCCGCGTCCACCACCACGACCGCCACGACCGCCACGGTCGTCGGACGGGGGCGGCGCAGCTACGCCGCTAGGGCCGAGGTCTCCGTATGCCTCGCGGGCTTCGGAGTCAAAGACGTCTTCAAACGACACCACCGCGCCGGTTGCCGGTGCCGATTCGGCCCGAGGCTCACGAGGCTCACGTGCCTCGCGAGGGGCTCGTGGGGCACGCTCGGCGGGCATGGCGTCGCCTTCGGCGCTGTCGGCACCCTCCCATTCGGGGCCGACCGGGCTGAGGCTGACCTTGCCCTGAGGGTCGATATCGTCGACCCGGACTTGCACTTCGCCACCGAGTTCGAGCACATCTTCGACGTTGTTTATGCGTCGGCCCTTGCCCAGCTTGGAGATGTGCAACAGGCCATCGCGTCCAGGCAGGATGTTGACGAATGCGCCGAACTTGGTGATGTTGACGACCCGACCCGGATATACCTCGCCCAACTTCGCCGATGGCGGGTTTACGATGAGTTGGATTTGTCGACGAGCTTCGTTCACCTTGTTCATGTCGGACGAGCCGATGGTGACAATGCCCTGTACGCCGTCGTCGTCGATAGCAATGTCGGCACCGGTCTCCAACTGCATAGCGTTGATGACCTTGCCCTTGGGCCCAATCACCTCGCCAATCTTGTCCATTGGAATGTTGAAGCTGATGATCTTCGGGGCGGTCTCGCCTACCTCGTCACGGGGCTCGCTAATGGCAGCATTCATGACAGCAAGGATGGCTAAGCGGGCCTCGCGGGCTTGCTGGAGTGCGGCGCCGAGAACGTCGGCAGGGATGCCGTCGATCTTGGTGTCGAGCTGCAGAGCCGTGACGAAGTCTTCGGTACCGGCAACCTTGAAGTCCATATCGCCAAACGCGTCTTCGGCGCCGAGAATGTCGGTGAGCGTGGTGTACTTGCCTTCGGCGTAAATGAGGCCCATTGCGATACCGGCAACAGCACCCTTGATGGGTACACCGGCGTCCATAAGCGCCAGCGATGCCGAGCAAACCGAACCCATCGAGGTGGAACCGTTCGAGGCCAACACTTCGGAAACAAGCCGAAGCGTGTACGCGAACTCTTCCTGGCTCGGTACCACGGGTAGAAGCGCTCGCTCGGCCAGTGCGCCGTGGCCAATTTCGCGACGCTTGGGCGAACCCACTCGGCCGGTTTCGCCGTTAGCCCATGGCGGCATGTTGTAGTGGTGCATGAAGCGCTTGTGGGTCTCGGGCGATAACGTGTCGAGGAGCTGGTTCATGCGTGGCATGGCCAACGTCGTGACGTTGAGCACCTGGGTCTCGCCACGTTGGAAAAGGCCGGAGCCGTGAGCCGTACCGAGCACGCCCACTTCAGCCGAAACATGGCGAAGATCGCGGGGCCTACGGCCATCGATACGAACACCGTCGTCGACAACACGCTTACGAACGAGCTTCTTGGTTAGGCTGCGAACGGCTTCTTTGATCTCCTTGTCGCGCCCGGCAAATGCGCCCGGAGCATCCTTGGAACCTGAAAGCTCAGCTAGCACTTCGGCCGTGACAGCATCGGTGGCTGCATTGCGATCGGACTTGATGGCAATGGTGAGGGCCGGGGCAAGCTTTGCGCTGGCCGCCTTCTCGACCGCAGCGAAGACGTCGTCGCCGTAGTCGAGAACTGGTGTGTAGACCATTGGGTCACGGGTGCCGGCCTCGGCTACCAGTTGGTGCTGGAGCGAGATGGATTCCTTGATGTACTGCTTCGAGGCTTCAAGCCCGGAAGCGATGACATCTTCTGTGACCTTCGGTGCACCGTCTTGATAGTACGACCACGCCTTTTCGGTACCGCCAGCCTCGACCATCATGACCGCAACGTCGCCGTTTGGCAGTTCACGACCAGCCACAACCAGTTCGAACGTTGAGGTCTCGCCTTCTTGGTAGGTGGGGTGGGCAATCCACGAACCATCCTGGCTATATGCGATTCGAACGGCTCCGATGGGGCCATCGAACGGGATGCCCGACAGCATAAGCGCCGCCGACGCAGCGTTGATTGCCAGCACATCGTGCGGGTTTTCCTGGTCGGCACCAATAACGGTGATGACCACTTGGGTTTCATTTCGGAAGCCATCGGGGAACGCTGGTCGCAACGGACGGTCGATGAGGCGGCAGGTGAGAATAGCCGCCTCGGTCGGGCGACCCTCACGACGGAAGAACGAGCCGGGAATCTTGCCGGCGGCATAGGCCCGCTCTTCGACGTCAACGGTGAGCGGGAAGAAATCGATCCCGTCACGAACACCTTTGGCGGCGTTAGCCGTGGCGAGCACGGTGGAACGACCAATGGTGGCTACGACTGCACCCATACTTTGGGGTGCGAGTTTGCCCGTCTCGAACGAGAGGGTCTTGTCGGTGCCGTGAACGGCTCCGGATACATGAATTGCTTCTCCCATATGGAGAGGCTCCTTTCTGGCCGGGGGTACCGTTTCTTTCGGTGCCCTCCGGGCTGTGGAGCGACATGGCCAGTTCCCAGTCGGCAGCCCCCCAGACTCGTGTCGGGGAATCGGCGACTGACAACCAGCCCGAGTGTCGCTCGGTGGTTTTTGGTTTTTGCTGGCCTTAGCGGCGAAGGCCGAGCTTGGCAATGATGGAACGGTACCGTTCGACGTCGGTGCTTCGAGCGTAATCGAGAAGGCGACGGCGACGGCCGACCATCATAAGCAGCCCACGACGGCTGTGATGGTCCTTCGCATGCTTGCGAAGGTGATCAGTCAGGTGGTTGATCCGCTCAGTCAGAATGGCGATTTGCACTTCTGGTGAGCCGGTATCGGTGTCATGGAGCTTGTTGGCCGCAATAGTTGCTTGCTTATCAGGCACGTTATGTTCAACTTTCGATGTTGTGCACGCAACCGATGTCTGCACCGATTGCATCTCGTCGCAGCCAGAGCCGCAACGGACCCCGCTAGGTTAGCAGCATGTGGCTCCCGACACGACGTTCTAACCCTGCCGGGATCGCGACACGCCTCCAAAATGGGATCGCTCCGTTGGTCGGGGTGATTGTCTTTTTCGGGATATGGGAGTTGTTTGTTCGAGTGCGAGACATAAAGACCGTGGTCCTTCCGCGCCCAAGTCAGATTGGGGCTACGCTGGTTGACGACCCGGGGTTCTTTGCGCATCACGCCTGGGTTACAGGCCGAACGGCGTTGATTGGGCTGTCTCTGGCGTTCATCGTGGCCATCGGCGTTGCCGTGCCCATGTCACAATCTCGTTTCGTTGAGCGAGCCGTTCAGCCCATCGCCACATTGATCCAGGTGATCCCGCTGGTCTGCTATGCGCCCATCTTCGCAGTGTGGCTTGGTTTCGGGACGGTGCGCCCAATCATTGCCGTGACCTTTGTCATCTGTCTTGTGCCCATCATCTTCGGGGCAGCCGCAGGGCTCAGGTCGGCCGATAGTGCATCGACTGAACTGCTATACACCTACGGGGCGACGCGGCGTCAGGTGTTCCGGCACGTCAGCCTCCCCTCGTCGTTACCGTACGTTCTCGCTGGCGTGCGCACCTCGGTCGGCTTGGCGTTGGTCGGTGCAGTGCTCGGCGAGTACATCGGTGCCTCGGAGGGGCTAGGGGTGCAGATCTCTAAGGCGATTAATGGCGCGGGGGTTCGCCTCGGCTGGGCGGCGGCGTTCACCCTGGGCCTCATGGGCGGCGTAGCGCTCGCGGTGCTCACCCTCGTCGAACGTCGTTCGTTGCACTGGCACGCCAGCAATCGCCTACAACTTGACTAGAGGATTCTTCTAGAGGAAGATTCTAGTCGTGCCACCCAGTCGACGTCAGGACATCTTGCGTGCCGCGCTGTCCTGGTTCCTCGAACAGGGCGTCGTCGACACCACAATTGACGACATTCTCATTCGTTCAGGTGCCAGCGTTGGGAGCTTTTATCACCACTTCGCGGGCAAGGATGCGGTAGCCGACGCCTTGTTTACCGATTGCGTAACCGCCTACCACGAAGCCGCGCACAAGGTCCTCGCCGGGGCGTTATCACTGGAAGCCGGCATCAGGGGCATCGTGGTCCACCACCTCACTTGGGTCACGGAGCATTCCGATCAGGCGCGGTTCATTCTTGGATACCGCGAGCACGAACTTCGGCCCGCGAGTGAACATCTCAGTCAGAGCAATCGAGACTTCTTCGAGCTACTCGAGCATTGGCTGTGCGAACGGCTACCCCAAGCCCGCACCCTGTCGCTGCCATCAATAATTGCCGTTTGGCTCGGACCCGCTCAGGAGTACGCCCGGCATTGGCTCGCCGGCCATTCCAAGCAATCTCCACTCCAGGTGGCGCAAGCGCTTGCCGACGCAACCTGGAGCGCAATGACCACCATCATCCACATCCCAGAAAGCACACCACAATGACAAGAAACCGCCTAGTGGCCGCACTTATCTCATCGGGGCTCCTAGCCGTCTCGGCCTGCGGCTCCGACAATGATGCGCTACCGCCAGCAACCACCGTCGCGGCTACAACTGTTGCCACCACAGCGGTGGTGGCCCCGGTCACAACGGTGGCAAAGGCCGAGCCGGTAAGCGCATCAGGCATCACCGCGGAACGATGCGAGGCCAACAAGAAGGCCGGAAAGATCACCTACCTGTCGGGCTTCGACTTTGCCGCTACGGCATCAATCGTCGAAGTCGTGGTAGCGGCCGAAAAGGGGTACTTCACCAAAATGTGCCTCGACGTCGACATCAAGGCGAGCTTCTCTACGGCCAACTATCCGCTCGTTGCTGCCAACACCGCACAGTTCTCCTCCAGCGGCTCCTACACCGAGATGTTGAATTTCAACAAGGATGGTGCCGAACTTGTTGCCGTAACCCACGCAGGCAAGCAGGGCATCGATGCACTGTTGGTTCGCGCCGATGGCGTTATTAAGACACCGGCCGACCTCAAGGGCAAGACCATCGGGGTAAAGGGTGCACTTCCACCCTCCGAGGTTGCGCTCCTCAACAAGTACGGCCTCAAGCAGGGCGTCGATTACAAGGAAGTGCTTGTTCCAGGTTTCGATCCCAAAGCGCACTGGGCGCTTCCGATTGACGCACTTCCCGTCTTCAAGTCAAACGAACCCAATCAACTCGACCAAGCTGGCCTGAAGTATGTGATGTTCGACCCGGCCAAGGAGGGTATCCCGGGCAGCTTCGGACTCATCTACACCAACAAGAAGTTCCTCACCGAACACTCGGGTGCCGCCCAAGACTTCGTGCGCGCAGCTATGAAGGGAATGGCCGACGCCATCGCCAACCCCGATGAGGCCACCGCCCTGTGCTTCAAGAGGATTGTTGCGGGCGGTAACAAGAACTTTCTTTCGGAGCCGGGCGAAAAGTATCGCTGGGCGGTCGAAGCCAAGATTGTCACCGAGTCATCGAAAGGTAAGCCGGTTGGCATTATCGATCCGAGCGAACTCAACACATTGGTAGATGCCTATGTCGCCGCCGGTGTGCTCAAGACCAAGCCCAAGGTCGAGGGAACCTACGACGAAGGCACCGTGAAAGGTGTTTACGGCAGCGACGGAAAGGTGATCTGGCCCGCCTGATCAATCTAACGCTTTACGGGCAGCCTCGACGTCTATCAGCAGCTGGTGCTTGATGGCGTCGAGGCCGTCGAACTTGCGCTCGCTACGCAGGAAGGCCACGAAACGAACCTCGGCTTGCTCACCATAGAGGTCACCGTCGAAATCGAGAAGATGGGCCTCGAGAAGTGAGTGGTCGGCATGCTCGTAGAACGTCGGGCGCCGCCCGAGATTGATAGCGCACGGGTGCACATCGCCATTGGGACGCTCGTACCACCCGGCGTACACGCCGTCGGCGGGCAGGCATATGCCTGCCTCGATCTGGACGTTTGCCGTGGGAAAACCAAGCAACCGGCCCCGATGGTCACCGTCGATGACCGGTCCACGAGCTTCGAACGGCCGGCCCAACATGAGCGACGCCGAGGCAACGTCGCCGCCAGCCAACGAGCGGCGAATTGCCGTAGAGCTCACCGGTTCGGCTGTGCCATCGATGCGCGGCAGCAATGAGATGCCCACGACATCGAAGCCATGCTCGACGCCTAGTCGCCGAAGGAGCGCAACATTGCCACTGCGCTGCCGGCCGAAATGAAAATCCTCGCCGACAACCACGGCCCGGACATTGGCGCACTCCATCAGCACCCGGCGTGCGAAGGCCTCGGGGGGTTCGGTGGCAGCTACCTCATTGAAGGAGAGAAGCACTGTGGCATCGATACCGGTGCGAGACAGCAGCTCCAAACGTTGGGGCAGATCGGTCAGAAGCTTTGGTGCGGACTCGGGGCGGACCACCGACGCCGGGTGCCGGTCGAAGGTAACAACAGCCGAGCCGTAACCACCGGCATTGGCCCGGCGCCGCACTTCTGCAATGACTGCTTGATGACCAACATGCACACCGTCGTAGACCCCGATTGTCACGACGGAACCTTGGGGAAACGGCCTCGACGAGGTATCAGTAATCACTTGCACACCTGAGACGATAGCGGTACGGGTTCCGTGTGGCATGCTCGACTGCATGCGCTACGCCTTCTCAACGTCCCCGCAACGCACCACTTGGCCCTGGCTGATCGAGGTTTGGAAGCGTGCTGACGACCTTGCCGTGTTTGAATCGGGCTGGACCTTCGACCACTTTTACCCCCTCTTTGGCGACTCCACCGAGGACTGCCTAGACGGCTGGATCACGCTCACTGCGCTCCTGCAGGAAACGTCCCGGGTACGTGGCGGTGTACTGGTCAGCGGCATGGTCTATCGCCATCCTGGACTCCTGGCCAATATGGCGACCACGCTCGACATCACCTCTGGCGGCCGGCTCGAGTTGGGAATCGGCGCTGGCTGGAACCAGGAAGAGTGCGACGCATACGGCATCGAGCTCGGCACAATGCGCGAGCGATTCGATCGCTTCGAGGAGGGTCTTGCCGTGATCGATAGCCTGCTCACGAACGACCGAACAACATTCCATGGCGAGTACTTCCAACTGGTCGACGCAATGAGTAATCCGAAACCGGTACAAGCACGGCTGCCGCTTTGCATCGGCGGCAGAGGCCCGAAGCGAACAATGCCGCTCGTGGCGCGATACGCAAACCACTGGAACTACTCCGGAGCCGATCCGGTCGAGTTTCAGTCGTGCCTTGCCATAGTGCGAGCCGAGTGCGAAAGGATCGGGCGCAACCCGGCCGAGATAAGCCCTTCGTGGCTGGCGCGCTATACCGGCGACAACGCTGCGTTTCGCTCCGAGATTGCGGCGTTCGAAGCGGCGGGCGCCGAGCTGTCCATAGTGTCGCTTCCGAAGTCTTCGCCGCCCTCGGTCGTGAACGACGTCGCCGAAGCGATCGCCTCGTAGGGCTTGACTCTTCCGCTACGGAAGGTGCCAACAATGAGCGGGCCATGTTTGGGATAGGTCAGTTCGCACAACTCGCCAAGGTGTCGGTACGCACGCTTCGTCACTACGACGATGTAGGTCTGCTGCATCCGGCGCATGTCGACCAATCATCGGGCTATCGCTCGTATGAGGCGGCCCAGTTGCCCACGCTCAATCGCATCGTCGCGTTGAAAGATCTCGGCTTCACCCTCGCCGAAATCACGCGCATGATCGAGTCCGGTGTGAGCAACGAGCAGCTTGTCGGCATGCTCCGGCTACGGCAGGCCGAAGCCGAACGAGCCGCAGACGAGGAACGACGCCGACTCGCACGCGTGGCAGCCCGTATTCAACTTCTGCAAGGAGACCCGACCATGACCGATGAACAAGCAGCAATCGTGGTGAAGCCACTCGACGCCATGTACGTTGCCACCGCCAGCGAACCAACCGACAGTTTCGACGACGACTTCTCACCCATCTTCGACCGACTGTATGGCCAGATTTTCGGCGGACTCGCCCGTGCCGGCGTTGCGCCGAACGGCCCGAACGCCGCGTTCTACGAAGAACGCTCCGACGGCCGCGTCGACGTTGTTGCCGCAGTACCGATCGCCGACGGCGCCGGGCTTGAGGCCTCGCTGGTTGAGGTACGGACTCTGCCCGTCGTCGCCCGGGCCGCAACCCTGATTCACCGCGGCTCGATGGCCACATGTTCGGGCAGCTACGAGACGCTCCTGCGCTGGATCGACGCCGCCGGTGAGCGAGCCGACGGCTACAGCCGCGAGATCTACCTCGCCTGCCCGGCAAACTTCGACGACTGGGTCACCGAGCTCCAGTTCCCCCTGCACGACTAAGCGCGCATCGCGGACCGGGTCTTGACCTGGCCCGGCGCGGTCAGATGGGGCTGCAGGCGGTTGCCTGGCCATCCACGAGTCCCTTCGGACTAACGATGCATTCCGCTGCATCGCGAACGATGAGCATCCGATGCACCAACGTGCATCGTTGGTCCGAAGGGCCCGAAAGTTGGCATAACCAGGGCGCTTGCGTTCTGCGCCCCAGCCCTAGCTGTCGAAGGCGCCGGCCAGCACCACGGCTGGCTTGGCTTCGCCACGGAATGGCTCATAGACAGCGAGAAGTTCGTCGTCGGGGCCAACAACGGCCCAGGGACCATCGCCCGACGGTGCAGGCAGCAATCGGCCGTGACGAACAAGAACGGCGGTCTCCGCGTCGACCGTGATGCGGTCGTAGTCACGCAGTGCTACGGCCGGGGCCAGCAGGACAGGCTGGTCGAGCGGCGACAGATCGAGGTCTGAAAAGCTGCCGATTGCAGTTCGACGTAGGTTTCGTAAATGCGCCCCGCCACCGAGTAGATGGCCGAGGTCGGCGGCGAGGGTGCGGACATAGGTGCCTGACGAGCACGTGACCTCGATCGCCAACACTCCGGCTTGGGAACCAGCGTCAACGGTAAAGGAGTGCACCGTCACTGGGCGAGGTTGGCGTTCTACCTCGATGCCTTCGCGCGCGAGTTCGTGCAGCCGCCGGCCGTCGACCTTGAGTGCCGAAACCATGGGCGGTACCTGCAGAATGTCGCCGGTGAGTTGCACCACGGCCAACCGTGCCTGGTCGACCGTAACGGCCGACATGTCGTATGTAGCAGTGACCTCACCCGAGGAATCGAGTGTTGAGGTCTCGACACCTAGCACCACCTCGGCGGTATACGTCTTGGGCAAGATCGTCAGGAAACGCAGCGCTCGGGTGACCGACCCGACGCCGCACAGCAAGACACCGGTCGCATCGGGGTCGAGCGTTCCTGAATGACCGATGCGCTTTTCTCCGAGGGACCGGCGAAGCGCAGCAACCACATCGTGGCTGGTCATTCCTGCAGGCTTGTCGACCGCGCACAACCCGTGCAGCAAGGGCGGGCGGCGCTTAGCGATGTTAGTCCTCTCGCATGGGTGGCTGACGGCGCAAAATCTCGTCGATACGCGCGGCAGAACGAATCACCTCGTCGGGTCGGAACACCAAGATTGGCGTCTTACGAGCAACGATCTGCTTGCTCACCGCGGCCTGCAGCTTCACCCTGATCTCGGCAAACGCTTCGAGCGTAGGAGCATCAGTTGCCTCTCCCCCGAGCGCATCGTACGAAACAATGGCACGGTTCAAATCGTTGTCGACATCGACGTTGGTGATGGTGACAAGCTCCAAACGCTCGTCGCCAATTCGTTCGAGTTCGTCGGCAATGACCTCGCGTAACAACTCGTTAAGACGAGTAGTACGAGGAACTCTGGTGGGTGACGCTGGTCGCCGAACTCTACGTGGACGCATCGAGCCAACTCCTTTCGCACATCAGGATATTCACTTCCGGATGAGACCAAACAAACCGTTCGACCTCGTCAATGATTGATTCAACGTGGTTTGCACTCGACCCTACCGCGGCGAACCCCAAGCCAGCCCGTTGCCAGAGGTCGAGAAAATCGACCTCTGACGATGCGACATGGAACCGGCTGCGGGCAGTCTCGACGAGTGACTTCACCACGTGACGCTTGGCCTTGAGCGACTGGGAATTAAGGACGAGTAGCTCGACCCGAAGCGCCAAAACAAACATACTGGAGGGTACCGGCACGGGCACTGGTCAGGTGCGAGGGATCTCGCGTTCCTCGAAGGTTTCGATGATGTCACCAGGCTTGAGATCCTGGAAGTCTGACAGACCGATACCGCACTCGAAGCCCTCGCGGACCTCACGAGCGTCTTCCTTGAAGCGCTTGAGCGAGTTGATTGCGCCCTTCCAGATGATGGTGCCTTCACGCAGGAAGCGAACCTTGGAACCGCGGGTAATGACACCGTTGCGGACTTGGCAACCGGCGATAGCACCGATCTTCGGCACTCGGAAGACCTCTCGCACCTCGGCGTCGCCGGTGACAACCTCGATGAACTCGGGTGCCAACAAACCAACCATGGCCTTTTCCATATCGTCCAAGACGTTATAGATGACTTCGTACGCCCGAATCTCGACCCCTTCAGTCTCGGCCAATGCTCGGGCCTTACGGTCCGGGCGAACATTGAAACCAATGATGGTGGAGTTAGTGGCCGCGGCCAGCGTGATGTCGTTCTCGGAGACTCCACCTACGGCACGATGAACGAAGGACAGCTTTACGTCGTCCCGTTCGAGTCGGCGAAGGCTCTCGGTCAATGCCTCCAAGGAACCTTGGACGTCGGCCTTGATGATGAGATTCAACGTGGCAACCTCGCCGCGCTGGATCTGGGCAAAGACGTCTTCGAGCTTCACGCCACGACCGACGCGGGCGTCGCCACGCTGTGTGCGCAGCCGAAGCCGCTGTTCACGGGCATCGGCCACGGTGCGAGCCGTGCGCTCGTCGGGCGCTACCCGGAACTCGTCGCCAGCGAAAGGAACGGCTTGTAGACCCAACACTTGAACAGGAGTGGACGGCCCGGCTGACTTGACCTGCTCGCCCTTGTCGTTGATGAGTGCACGCACACGTCCCCAAGCATGGCCAGCAACAATCGGGTCGCCAACCTTGAGCGTTCCCTTATCGACAAGCACAGTGGCGACTGGACCACGACCTACGTCGAGCTTCGCCTCGAGCACAATGCCCTTAGCTCGGCCATCCGGGTTAGCCGTCAGATCTTCAACCTCGGCCACGACGACGAGTTGCTCCAGCAGATCGTCGACACCGAGATTCTGCGACGCCGACATTTCGACGACAATTGTGTCGCCACCCCAGGACTCGGGTACCAGCTCATACTCGGCAAGCTGGGCCAACACGCGCTGGGGATCGGCGTTCTCTTTGTCGATCTTGTTGACCGCAACGATAATAGGTACTTCGGCCGCCTTGGCATGGTTGATCGCCTCGATGGTCTGGGGCATTACGCCGTCGTCGGCAGCAACCACCAGAACAACAATATCGGTGACCTGGGCGCCGCGAGCGCGCATTTTGCTAAACGCTGCGTGGCCAGGGGTATCGATAAAGGTAACGAGATGGCCGTTGCTACGAGCCTGATAAGCGCCAATGTGCTGCGTGATGCCCCCGGCTTCGCCCGCAACCACATTCGTTTGGCGAATGCGATCGAGCAACGTGGTTTTGCCGTGGTCGACGTGACCCATAACGGTGACTACCGGTGAGCGCGGTTGCTGCAGCTCAGGATCGTCGTCGTCGTCGTCGTTGAACATGGCCTGAAGCTCAAGTTCTTCTTGCTGACCCGGCTCGACGAGGAGCAGCTCGGCACCGAGCTCTAAGGCGTAGAGCTCCATCTGCTCGTCGGACAATGCTTGAGTAGCAGTGACCATTTCGCCGTTCTGCAGCAAGAACCGCACAACGTCGGACACCATGCGGTTTAGCTTCGGAGAGAAATCCTGAGCCGACGAGCCACGCTCGACAACGATGACACCGGTAGGAACCGGTTTATCCGTTGCCGAGTATGACATTTGCGTTGGCGACAGCTCATCGCCACGCCGACGCCGGCGAGCCGACTTGCGCTTGGCTGGTCGACGCTGGCTGTTGGGACGACCGCCGCCGGGACGTTGACCGCCGCCTCCAGGGGCTCCACCCGGGCCACCGCCAGGTCCACCTGGCGCACCAGGTGGACCGCCGGGACGTGGGGCAAAGCCACCAGGACGAGCTGGCCCTCCAGCACCTGCTGGACGACCGGCAAAGCCACCTGGACGAGCGGGTCCACCAGCGCGACCCCCGGGACGATTGACGACACCTGCGCCGGCTGCGTCGGGACGACGACCTGGGGGTGGCGGAATTGGCCGACCCGTTACGGATGTGGGCCGGAGGGGAGGCGGAGGAACCGGGCGTCCGGTTGCCGACAAAGGCGGACGCCCAGGAGGACGCGGCACCGCAGGACGATCGGGCATAACCGGCCGCTCGACAGACGCAGGTGCCGGCGTACCGACGGGCGGTGCCGGGCTTGTAGATGCAGCGCTGCTCACCGGTCGCATACCCGCGGGCGGCATGCCTGCCGGACGAGGAATGACAGGACGAGTGTCGTCGGGCCTGGTCGATGAGATAACGGTTGCCTTGAGAGGCTCGACCGGACGGACCGGCACTGCTGGAACCGGAACAGGTGGAACAGGAACAGGTGGAACCGGGGCAACGACTACGGGGGGTGGCGGCGCAACCGGCGCAGTAGCGACTGGCGGTCGGGCGGCGGCCGGTTGGGTGACAACCGCTGCAGGCGCGACAGCCTCGATTGGTGCAGGCGTAGCCTCGGCTGTCGCCGTGCTTTGTACAGCCGCTGGTGGATCGATCGCTGCGACCGCCTGTACGATCGCTCCCTTCTTGGGCTTGACGGGCTCTTCGGGCTGGTGATCACGAACCAAGCCATCTTTGTGAGCCTTGCGACGAAGGCGATCGCCTTGTGCCTCTTCAATGCTCGACGAATGGGTCTTTATGCCGATGCCCAAAGAGATACAGAGATCGACCGCCTCTTTGTTTGTGAGGCCGAGCTCTTTTGCGAGCTCGTGGACTCTGACCTTTGCTGCCACTGGCGGGATTGACCTTTCGTTTACTTGCGTAGAATTCCTTGCGCGGCCGACGTTGCAGTCGGCCCTCTATTCTGCCACGTCTGGCGCGGTACCTTCGAATACGGCCCACACACCGGTGACGATAACGGCTCCGGACGCAACACGCAGCGCCCGTTCAAAGGCCTTGCGTTGCGTGGCCAACGTGAGACAAGCCATCGAGTTGCACAGCCAAGCGCCACGGCCCGGCGCTGTGCGACTAACGAGCAAGGGCCCTTGGGTCGACTGCACCACTCGAGTGAGTTTGGTTTGTGCCCTACGTTGTCGACATCCGATGCACGTTCTGACCGGACCCGCAGCGTCAGTTGTCGGCTGCCGGCTCATCGTCGGGCTCGACCACTTCGGCATCAGCGTCGGGCGGTGACTCGGCGTCGGGCGGTGACTCCACCGTTGCGTTCCAGTCGGCGGCGCTCATCACTGAACCGTCGGCGGCATGGAATTCCATCTCGCCTGATTCGGAGTTGGCAATCCATTCACCCTCGGCGTATTCCTCGCCGGATCGGAAGATGCCCGCATCTTCTTCACCGATTTGGGTTTCACTCTTGATGTCGACGCGCCAACCCGTGAGTCGGGCGGCCAACCGGGCGTTCTGGCCTTCCTTGCCGATAGCCAGGCTGAGCTGATGATCGGGAACGATGACTTCAGCCACACCGGTGTCTTCGTGGATGCGAACTTCCTTGACCCTTGCCGGCGACAACGCCTTTGCGACGAAATCGGCCTGGTCTTCGCTGAAAGGAACAATATCGATCTTCTCGCCGCGCAGCTCGGTGACCACCATGCGGACACGCGCGCCGCGCGCTCCAACACATGCACCAACCGGGTCGACGTTGTGGTCGTTGGACCACACCGCGATCTTGGTTCGGTGACCCGGTTCGCGAGCGCAGCCCTTGATCTCGACAACACCGTCGGCAATTTCGGGCACTTCGAGCTCGAAGAGGCGCTTGATAAGTCCTGGATGTGTTCGAGACACAACAATCTGAGGGCCCTTGGCCGTCTTGCGGACCTCGACGATGTACGCCTTGACCCGGGAACCTGCCTCGGGTCGTTCATAGGGCACTTGTTCGGCTTGGGGCATGAGCGCCTCGACACGGCCCAGGTCGAGCAGCGTGTACCGACTGTCGCTTTGCTGAATGATACCGGTGACGATGTCGCCCTCTCGGTTGGCGTACTCCTCGAACTTGCGGTCTCGCTCGGCCTCGCGAATGCGCTGGTTCATCACCTGTCGGAAGGTTTGCGCCGCGATTCGACCGAGTTCGTTCTTGCCCGGCGTATCGTCACGAGAATTGACCCAGTTGCCGTCTTCGTCGATGTCGTAGGCCACGAACTTTATATCCATGGTTTCAGGCTCAATTTGCACCTCGACCTCGTCGGCGGCGTCGGGGCGGCGTTTGTAGGCCGAAACCAGCGCATCGGCTAAGGCCTGCAAAAGCGTGTCGACGCTGATTCCCTTGTCGGTAGCCAGCATACGTACGGCTTCGTTCATATCGATGGTGCTCACGAGGCCCTCCTGTCATCTTCGGTCGTCGTGTCGGGGAATTCCAGATTCTGGTCTGGCGTCATTTCTGCTTCGGGTTGGTGGGCAACCATTAGGTCGCCTGCTCGCCCTGTTTTGCTCGCAGTTCGAATATTTGCCTTCGACTTGGGCGCAGCCGAGTTCGCTACGGTGCTTGCACCCCATTCGAACACGGTTCGAGCACGCTCGATGTCGGCATAGGCAAGCCGTCGTTCAAACGCCACATGCTGAGGTGTTTCGGTGGCGACGGTTACACCCTTGGAGTCGGCGGCAACAAGCACTCCATGGACGCGCCGCTCACCCTCGACGTGACCATGCGTTCGGATGGCCACGTTCCAACCAATGACCCGCGTGTAATGGTCGGCGGTACGAAGGGGCCGCTCGAGCCCGGGGCTTGTGACCTCGAGCGTGTACTTGCTGGCGATGGGATCAACGTTGTCGAGCTCTCGTGAAAGAAGACGACTGCAGAGGGCGATTGTTTCGAGATCGACGCCACCAGGCTTATCGAGGGTGACCCGTACGACACCACCGTTGTGATCGAGGTCGTAGAGATCGCAACCAATGTCGGCAACAATTGGTTCGACAACGGCCCGAAGGCGTGCGGTTACAGCCATTCAGTTGATCTCCTTTCGACTCGATGGGCACCGACGACAAAGGCGTGGGACACTGCCCACGCCTTTGAGCCAGAACCATGCTCACAACGACCCGATAAGTATAGCCACCGTGCCCGACGTATGGAGCGAGCAGCGTGTAGTAGTCCGGTGAATACTCCACGTCACCGATGCTTCTGACCGCTGGCAAGACCGCGTTCAGAGATCTTCATCTTCGACTTCTTACTGAGCGTGACGATTACGGTCCTGCCTGGCGGAAGGTATTGGTGATCTCAGTGATGATGTACAACGTAGAGGGTGCGCTGATCGACAGCGCCTTGCCACTTGGTCCAGCAGCAGCAATGGAGCCCGGTATAGCCGAGCTCACAATTATCGAGATTCCGACGGCACCTACGGGTGGGCACGAGTGGGACTGGGTTGGCCCGCGGGCACCAGGTCGACCAATGATGGCCGAGACCGCAGACGGCTTCATCGTACGAGTCGGTGATCTACTTGAGGCACTGATTGACAAGACAGGAACCCGTGCCGAAGTCTGGCTCGAGCGCGACCTCACACCGCAGGCCACAGCGCGCCTCCTCACAATGCACATTATCCCGCTCGCGCTGAGTCGACACCCGGGCGAATTGCTACTACGCGGCATCGGTATCAACCTCGACGACACCCGCGCCGTCATCGCTCTCGGCACCGAAGGCCCCCAGGCGTGGGTCAGAGCTCGACGGTCACAGCGTGGCTGGCACGTGAACAACCGTCGTCTGGCCCATGTGCTGTCGGCCGCCGACGACTTCGGTGTACCACGTGCCCCGCTGATAACGCTTCCAGTCGGCACAGTCGGCACCGAGGTGGTAGCCCACGCGATTGCACTGTATGGCCGCGGCGACGATGGCTTCGGACCATTGGTTGGCCTGGTAAGCCGACTGGCCGAGGACATACCGGTGCATCAGGTGCGCTGCCCGCTGCACCTGCAGATGGCGAGCATAGAAGCAGCGATGGAGCTTCTGACGTAATCCACGCCGTCGTTGCGTAAGCTCCGACGATGAAGATCAGCCGCATAGACGTCTTTAACCACGAGCTGACCTACGCGCATGGCGAGTACGTGATGTCAGCCGGTCGGGTAGTCAATTCTTTACCATCAACCATTATTCGAATCGCCACGAACGACGGGCTGGTCGGCTTTGGCGAGGTATGTCCGCTCGGCGCTACGTACCTTGCATCTCACGCTGGCGGCGCCAGAGCGGCACTCGAACTGTTGGCTCCGTCGATACTCGGCTTGGATCCCATCAACCTCGCCGCGATCAACGATGCAATGGACTCGCGGCTCACCGGCCATGAGTATGCGAAGAGCCCGCTCGACGTGGCGTGTTGGGACATCATGGGGCAAGCCTTCGGTACAAGTGTCACGACATTGCTCGGCGGCGAGCGCCAGGCGCGGTTCCCGCTCTACATAGCGGTACCGCTCGACTCGCCCGACGTCATGACAGCATATGTTTTGGCCCGGAGGGCCGAAGGTACCCATCGCTTTCAACTCAAAATCGGCGGTGATCCCGTGGTCGACGGACGACGCGCAGCCGACGTCATCGCTGCGACGGGAGATGACGACTTGGTCGTCGCCGATGCCAACTGCGGGTGGCGCCTGAACGACGCGCTTACAGCGGTTCGCCTTATGGAGGGGTTGCCACGGCTGTACCTGGAGCAACCGTGTCCAACATTCGAGGAATGCTTCGAAGTTCGTAAGCGCACCACCTTGCCGATGGTCTACGACGAGCTCGTACACGATGTACCAACGCTCCTGCGCGCCGTTCGAGAAGGTGGTGCCGGTGCGTTCAACCTCAAAGTTTCGAAAGTTGGCGGCCTCACCCGAGCCAAGCTCATGCGAGACCTCGCACAGGATCTCGGTATTCAAGTCACAATCGAAGACACATGGGGAGGCGACATTGTGTCGGCCACCTCGGCCCACCTCGCGGCATCGACGCGACCCGACTCGCTGCTGACTGTCTCGTTTATGAACGACTGGACCAATGAGCATGTCGCCGGGTACGAACCACGAAGCGTTGGCGGCTTTGGAAGTGCCCCGACGGCGCCGGGACTCGGCATCGTCGTCGACGAAGCGGTGCTCGGCACGCCCATCTTGTCGTTCCACTGACCACATCAATGCGATCCACGGGCACCAGCGGCAACGGATTGACCACATGAACACCGACCGACAACATCACCGCGCGGCAATCACCGGTGTCGCGGCACTCGGGCTGAGTCTCGCAACAGCCAGCCTTGCTGCCGCCGTGCTGAAGGTGGATGGTCCGGTCAACCTCGTTGGAAATCGGTTCATCGATTCCACGCCGAAGTGGCTCAAGACTTGGGCCATCGACGCATTCGGAACTGCCGACAAGGCAGTACTCAAACTCGGCGTATTCGTCGTGTTGTGCCTGGTGGCCGCCGGCATCGGTGCCGCATCGATGAAGCGGCGCAGCCTCGGTCTCGTCGGCACCGCAGCGCTCACCGCTGTCGGCCTACTGGCAGCAGTCACACGGTCCGGCCGCCAATCGGCCGATTGGCTCGCGTTGGCCTTAGGCGGCCTAGTCGGTGCCGGTGCGCTGTGGGTCGCGTCAAAGCCACCCGCAAGCGGCCCTTCCGAATCGCCGGTGGCCTATGACCGTCGGCGCTTTATCGTCAGCGGCGCAGCCATGGTCGGGGGCGCAGGAGTACTGGGGTTAGCCGGGTCGGCAGTGCGCCGCAGTGCCACTCACGTCACGGCCAAAGCACGCAGCGTTTTGCAGCTTCCCACCCCGAGATCACCAGCACCCGCTGTTGCCGCCACCGCCGACGTCGGCAACGGCGTCTCGCCCTATATCACGCCCACGGCCGACTTCTACCGGATCGACACCGCACTCTCGATTCCCAACATCGACGCTGCGCTCTGGAACCTGAAAGTCTCGGGCATGGTCGAGCGACCAACGACCCTCACGTATGCCGACATCCTTACGATGCCCATGGTCGAGCGCCTCGTTACGTTGAGTTGTGTATCTAACGACGTCGGCGGAGACCTTGTTGGTAACGCCATATGGCTCGGTGTTCCGCTCGCCGATATTCTGAACTCGGTCGGTGTGAAGCCCGGGGCCACGCAATTAGCGTCGAAATCCGTCGACGGGTGGACGTGCGGTTTCCCCACCGCTCTCGCACTCGATGGTCGTAACGCCCTACTGGCTGTTGGCATGAACGGTGAACCGCTCACCCCACTGCACGGCTATCCGTGTCGACTGGTGATCCCCGGCATCTACGGTTATGTATCGGCCACCAAATGGCTTTCCGACATCATGCTCACGACGTTCGAAGACTTCGACGGGTATTGGATCGACAAGGGTTGGGCGAAAGAAGGACCGATAAAGACGCAAAGTCGAATCGACGTTCCCCGACGAGGGAACCCCCTGGTCGCCGGGCCTATACCCGTCGCTGGAGTGGCGTGGGCTGTGCACCGCGGCATCAGCAAGGTTGAAGTTCGCATCGACAAAGGACCTTGGAACCAGGCGAGGCTCGCCGATGAACCGACCGTCGATGGATGGCGTCAGTGGATCTATGAGTGGAATGCCACGGCAGGCAAGCACACCCTGCAGGTGCGCGCCACCGATGGTCTTGGCGTCACCCAAACCGAGACCATCGCTCGATCCGACCCCGATGGCGCCACAGGGTGGCACACAGTCGGCGTCACAATTGCTGCCTAGCCCCCTACGCTTTACCGGGTGAGTCGCCTCTCCCCCACCTACCAGCACTATGCCTGGGGTTCTGCGACGGCTATACCCGAGTTACTTGGTCAAATCCCCACCGGATTGCCCGTGGCCGAGTTGTGGTTCGGCACCCATCCTTCAGGGCCGTCCACGCTCGAGTCAGGTGAACGACTCGACGCCGTTGTCGCAAACAATCCCATCGCTAATCTCGGCGCCGATAGCTATGCGCGATTCGGTGCTCGCCTGCCGTATCTGGTCAAGTTTCTCGCTGCCGCGGCACCGCTGTCGATTCAAGTTCACCCCACATCGCAACAGGCGAGGGAAGGGTTTGCCCGTGAGAATGCGGCCGGCGTTGCGCTCGACAGCCCCCTTCGGGTGTACCGAGATGATCAGGCCAAGCCCGAGATACTGATTGCCCTGAGCCGCTTCGAAGCGTTGTGCGGGCTCCGGCCTCTGACGGCCACCATTGAGTTCCTGCTGGCACTCGACGTCGCTGGCTTGCAGCCAGTCGTGGAACGCCTTCGGCGCGGTCACTGCGAAAAAGCAGTCGCCGACATCCTCACCATGGCACCCGACGACCAACACCACCTCGTCGCCGCACTCCGCCACGGCGCGCAATTGCTCAACACCAGACATTGGGCGGCCGAAGCGGAATGCCTGATCCGGCTGGCCGAGCACTACCCAGACGATACTGGGGTGGTGATTGCTGCGTTACTTAATCGCGTCGTGCTCAATCCAGGTGAGGCCGTGTTCCTTCCTGCAGGCAACATCCACGCTTACGTGAACGGACTCGGTCTCGAGGTATTAGCCGCCAGCGACAACGTCGTTCGCGGCGGAATGACGACCAAGCATGTCGATGTGGCCGAACTGCTCAACATCGCCGATTTCACCGAGTTGGCCCATCCGGTAGTTCATGCGTCCGAGGTCGAGCCCGGCTGTTGGTCGTACCCATCGGCCGCCAAGGAGTTCAGCGTGCTGCGTTGCGACACTCCACAAGGAACCACGACATCGGTGCATATCAGTGGTCCGAAAATCCTTGTCTGCACGCAGGGCAATGCCGGGCGTATCCGCCAAGGAGAGGCACTCTGGATCCCAGACTCAACCGGTCTGATCGATATTCATGGCCCCAGTACGGTGTTCGCCATAGCGGTCCCCCCGGCCTGACGAGCAGCATGCCGTACCTCTCACCCGATAGGAGCGATCCCACAACGCATCGATTTGCCGGTGTAGCGGCCGTGGCCACTGCAGTCGCAGGTCTGTCGCTCGGTTCCACGATGGTTAAGTCATCTGGCAGCCCAGGGTCCGTCATGGCGTTCTGGCGCCTCCTTCTCGCTGCCATGATTTGGGCGGTGGTTCTTGCTGTTCGACGCGTACGTCCAACGTGGCAACAGATTAAATCCGTCGTGCCTATCGGAGCTCTCTTCGGCATCAATCTCCTGTGCTTCTTCGCTGCGGTGCAAACAACACGAATCGCCCACGCCGAGTTCATCGGTGCGTTGTCGCCAGTAATGATCCTTCCCGTGGCTGCCTTGCTCTTCAACGAACATGTGCAACCCAAGGTATTGGCCTGCGGAGCCGTGGCGTTGTCGGGTGTGGCGCTCATACTGCTCAGCGCCGGCGGCACAACCAACTGGCAGGGCAACGCTCTTGCCTTGGCCGCCGTGTCCACGTGGGCGGTCTACCTGTTGCTCACCAAAAAGGTACGCCAGAGCATCGACACATCGGTATTTATGCTGCTTATGTCCATCGGCGCCGGTCTTGTGGCCGTGCCGCTCGCACTGCGGTCGGGAAAGATCCTCGAACCATCAACAAAGGGATGGATACTCATCGTCGCCATGGCGTTAATGTCTGGGGTCCTCGGCCACGGCCTCTACGCCTGGGCACAAGGCCGAATCGCGTTATCGACCATGGCGCTCATGCAGGTATCGCAGCCCGGCCTATCGACCTTCTGGAGCTGGGCGATTCTGCACGAAACCGTACGACCCGTGCAGTTTGTGGGTATGGCCGTCGTGATGATGGCCGCGGCCGCCATAGCGTTGCTGTCTACCCGCCCACGACGTACCTCGGCTCGGCCACTTACGAAGAAGTCCTCTTCCGAATGAGGTCGATCTTGTGCGCGGAGTTGTTGGCATCGTCGCCCTTTTCGCCCAATAGTTCGTCACGGTCGAGTCGAGCCGCACGCTGCGCCTTAGCGACATCGGCCCGGGCAATCGCCGCTTCGGTTCCATGCTCGTGTATGAACTCGGCCCACTCAACAAGCGCCTCGACCATTTCATCTTCGGGGACAACTGCGACGTTTACTCCCTTGACGAAGAGGTGTCCGCGTTTGTTTCCGGCCGCGATTCCAATGTCGGCTTCACGAGCCTCGCCGGGGCCGTTCACAACGCAGCCCATTACAGCAACCTGCAGCGGTAGCTTACGGTCTCCGAAGGCTGTCTGTGCGCGGGTCGCGACGTCGATGACATCGATTTCAGCGCGGCCGCAGCTTGGGCAAGCAATGAGGTCGACATTCTTACGCTCGCGCAGCCCCATGGCCTCGAGCAGCTGGCGGCCGGCCTTCGCCTCCTCGACAGGGTCGGCAGTGAGGCTGTAGCGGATGGTGTCACCAATACCCTCGGCGAGCAACGTGGCAATTCCTGCGGTTGCCTTGAGTAGGCCTCCCGGCAGCGGACCGGCTTCTGTAACGCCAAGGTGCAATGGATACCGGGTGACATCGGCTAGTTGGCGGTAGGCCTCGATCATGAGCGGAACGTTCGACGCCTTCACCGAGATTTTCACGAGATCGAAACCAATCTCATCGAAGTAAGCAATTTCCCGTAGTGCCGACTCGACCATGGCCTCGGGGGTTACCTTCCCTCCGTATTTGTCGTACATGTCGGGATCGAGACTTCCGCCATTCACACCAATGCGTATGGGAATGCTGCGATCCTTGCACTCCTGCGCCACTGCCTTGATGTGCTCGGGTCGGCGAATGTTGCCCGGATTCAGCCGTAAACCCTGTACCCCAGCATCGAGCGCGGCCAACGCCATCTTGTACTGGTGATGGATGTCGGCGATGATCGGCACCGGGCTTCGCGGCACGATTTGAGCGAGTCCGACCGCGGCTTCGGCGTCATTGCACGTGCACCGTACAATGTCGGCTCCTGCGCCAGCCAGGGCATAGATCTGTTGCAACGTACCTTCGACATCGGCGGTCTTGGTTGTCGTCATCGACTGGACCGTTATTGGTGCATCGCCACCAACCAGTACCGAACCAACCGAGATCTGACGCGTCGAGCGACGAGGAAACACCGTGATTACCCTCCGAGAGGTGTAGAGATGTCGAGATAGGTATTGCCGATGAACATCAGCAGCATCACGACCATGATCAGGTAGCTGACGGGCATCATCTTGCCGACGTCGGCGAAGTAGCGCTTGCCCTTACGTGACCGCAGCCGTTCGTAGGTGGCGATGCTGACATGGCCACCGTCGAACGGGAGCAACGGGAACAAGTTGAAGATGCCGACGAAGATGTTTACGGCAGCCAGGACGGAGATAAACGCGGCAGGTCCGGCCTTGGCGGCCAGCCCACCGAGTTGGGCCGCACCAATTGGTGACAACATTCGATTATCGGTGGTTCCGCGACCGGCCAGCGAATTCACGTAGTCACGAATGCCTCCCGGCCCGAAGATGTTGCCAATACCGACGATAGTGAGCTTGGCCTGACTTCCCCACTCCTTAGCCGCCGACGGAATGACCGAGCCGGCCGAAACACGCTTGAGCGGGATCTTTGGACCAATACCCAAAAACCCGACCACCGTGCCGTCTTCGAGCTTGCGATCGGCCAGTGTGGCCGACAGGTCAACGCTTGTGCCAGCTCGGTCGACGCCCAACGTCACCAGTTCACCGGCCCGAGTCCGGACGAGGCCGGTGACCTCGTCGAACGTTGTTGCTGCCAGGCCATCGACGCTGACAATACGATCTCCGGGTTGCAGACCAGCGGCAGCAGCCGGGCTCGACGGGCTAACCTGAGCAATTGACCAGCCGAGCGGGTTGTCACGACCAAACGCACCCAGGAGCACCACCAAAAGAACAAAGGCCGCAATGAAGTGCGTGGCTGATCCGGCCACCGCTACTGACAAACGCCGCAAATACGACTTTTGACGGTAGGTCCGTGGCTCGTCGATCGGATCGACGTCTTCAAGGTTGTGCATGCCAAGAATCCGCACGTACGCTCCGAGTGGAATGGCCTTCAAGCCATACTCGACCTCGCCACGGTGCACACTCCAAATAGTGGGACCGAAACCCAGAAAGAACTGGGAAACCTTCATTCCAGCGGATCGGGCCGTAAAGAAGTGCCCGCACTCGTGCAAGAAGATAAAGAACAGCAAGCACACAACGAACAGTGTTGTTCCCCAACTGGTAAGCACGCCGAGTAACACCAGCGAGCCAGCGACCGCACCCAACCGCACGACCGACTGAGTGGTGGAATGCCGTTCAACGGCGGAGCCATCGCCACCTGGTGTAGAGGGCACAGATGGGGTGGGAGGGGGCCAGCTACTCATCGAGACAGCCGAGCAAGCTCGTGGCCAGCAACGCGACGCGCCGTAGCATCAGCATCAATTACGTCTTCAACGGTGGACAACACACCTCCATCATGCCTGGAGATCACCGCTTCCAAAACCTCGGGGATGCCAAGCCAATCGATTCGCCGGGAAAGAAACGCTTCGACGGCAACCTCGTTGGCCGCATTCAACCAGGCTGGTGCGCTGCCACCTTGCCGACCAGCAGCGTATGCCAGGTTCAAGCAACGAAACGTTGCAGTGTCCGGTTCCTCGAAATCGAGCCTCCGTACTGTCGACCAATCGATGCGGCCGAACGGCGTTGCCACCCGGCCGGGATATGCCAACGCGTATGCGATGGGCAACCGCATGTCGGGTAACGACAACTGAGCAATGGTAGCGCCATCGGTGAACTCGACCATGGAGTGGATGATCGACTGTGGATGGACCACCACATCGATGTCGTCGTAACCCACCCCGAACAGCTCGTGAGCCTCGATGACCTCAAGACCCTTATTCATCAGCGTCGAGGAATCAACCGTAATCTTTGGGCCCATCGACCACGTTGGATGCGCCAGAGCCTCTTCGACCGAGATGTCAGCCAGCTCTGTAAGGGTTCGTCCTCTAAACGGACCGCCAGATGCGGTGAGCACCAGTCTCGACACCTCACTCATGTTGCCTGATCCGGCGCGCAAACATTGGTGAATCGCACAGTGCTCGCTATCGACCGGGACCAGTTCTGCCCCGTAAACGTTGCGCAACGGCTGCACCACTGGCCCCGCAGCAATAAGGCTTTCCTTATTGGCAAGGGCGAGGCGCTTGCCGGCACGAAGGGTGGCAACGGTGACCACCAACCCAGCGAAACCCACCACACCGTTGACAACCACATCGGCATCATCGGCCAGTTCAGCGAGATCGGCCACCACAGTCGCAAACGGCAAAGCCGCCGCTGCACGGTTGCGCTGGCTCGCGTCGGCGACGGCCACGAGCCGCGGGCGAAACTCCATTGCCTGCGCAATAAGTACATCAACGGAGCGACCTACACCCAAGCCGACTATCTGATAGCGGTCGGGTTCGGCCCGCACGACATCGAGCGTTTGGGTACCAATCGAACCTGACGAGCCAGCTAGGGCAACTCGGGTACGCACTGAGGACATCGGGTACGTTTATCGAGTCTAGTAAATGTTGAGCACGCGGGTCAGGTAGTACACCGCAGGTAGCACAAACAAGAACGCATCGAATCGATCAAGCGCCCCGCCATGGCCGGGCAGAATAGAGCCAAAGTCCTTGACTCCCAGGTTGCGTTTCAGCATCGACTCGCCGAGATCGCCCAGGGGGGCAGCAATCGCCACCACCAAACCAAGTTGTACCGCATGAACAGCCTTCACATCCCACGGGTGAAGCTTCAACAGGTAGCACGCAAAGATGGCCAAGAACGACACCAACATGCCGCCAATCAGACCTTCCCACGTCTTGTTCGGGCTGACCCATTCGACCAACTTGGACCGGCCAACCGACGACCCGAAAACGAGCCCACCAACGTCGTAACCCACAATGCCGATGACGATGGCCCACAAGGTGCCGACACCGTTGTTGGCGACGGCCGGATTCTCGAAACCGCGAAGAATCAGCGCAGCGTACGAACCAAGAAAACCGATGTACACAATGCCGAGCAGTGTGATTGCGATATTCGGCGCCGGGTTGGATTCAAGGCCACCAGAAGTGAGAAAGACGACCATTAGGCCAATCAGAGATACGAACAGCACCACCGGAAGTGCCGCGGGCCCACGCCAGTAGGCTGCCGGGGGAAGAGCCACAACCGCCACGATTCCAAGTAGTTGAGCAGGCTGATACCCGGCCCGACGGACAGCATCGAAGAACTCTCCAGCAGCGATTCCAAGAACAACAACCACGAGCCCGAGCAAATATCTTGGGCCAAGCATGGCTAACCCGGCCAAAACAGCCAGGAGCGCCACGCCGACAGCGATTGCCACGGGCATATTTCGTCCATCGACCTTAGGTGAGTTACCGGCCCGAGGAATGGATGAGGATGGACGTCTCGTGGCATCGGCCCGCGGACTTTTGCCAATTGGCGCTCGGGGTGGACCCTGGCGCCCTGGTCGTATTGGCATCACGGGAACGCTGGATTCGACTTCAGGCGCGGCACCGAAACCCGAAGGAATCGGTTCGGCAACAAAGAGTTGCTCGTCGCTAAAGCGTGGCTCGTCGAGCGAGTCGGCCGCACTCGACCGGACGCCGACGCCCAGATCAGAGAAGTCGAGATCGGTAGCGCTGAGCTGTCCCGTGTGCTCGTCGCGCCACACGGGGCGGGCAACGGCCAAGTCGTCGACAATGTCGAACGACCCGTCGGCCGAGATGACGGGCACCTTGCCCGTGGGGGGCTCGGTCCAGTGCGGCAACGCCGCCGAATCGTCGTCGCTCAACGCAATGAGCGGCTCTTCGAGCGCTGAAACCGCCTCGGTGGCGAGCGACGGGGTCGCGCCTGGCTCCGCTCGATCGTATCGAAGCCGCTCAAGCGGATTTTCGTCCGGATCGTTATCGTTCATGAATGGGCACCTCGTTCTGGGAGCACGCTCAGGTCAGACCTCAAGCAGCTCAGCTTCCTTCTTTGTCATGGCCTTGTCGAGATGCTCGACATGGTCGTGAGTGATCTTGTCCAATTCCTTCTCCGCGCGCTCGAGCTCGTCGGCCGAAATATCCGAGGCCTTCTCCGCCGCCTCGAGATGCTTGCGAGCATCACGGCGGATATTGCGAATCGCCACGCGACCATCCTCCGCCATGTTCTTCACCATTTTTACGTACTCTTTACGCCGATCTGCCGTGAGCGCCGGAAAGTTCAGTCGAATAACGACCCCGTCGTTAGAAGGCGCCAGCCCGAGATCACTATCGCGAATTGCCTTCTCGATAGCGTTCAGCGTCGTCGGGTCATGTGGTTTGACCAACAACTGCCTAGCTTCGGGAACACTAAAACCGGCCAACTGCTGCAACGGTACGTCGGTGCCGTAATAGTGAACCAACAGCTTTTCTACCAACGCCGGTGCTGCACGACCAGTACGCACGGACGAGAAAGCGTTCTGAGCATGCGCCACTGCGCGTTCCATCTTGTCGATGGATTCCAAGAGGGTCTCGTCAATCATTGAACAGAGCGTACAGACCTCGCCCTAGGCGCGACGCGCATCATCCCTCGACGATGGTTCCGACAGCATGCCCTTCACAGATGTTTCGAAGAGCATTGGGCTTGGTCATGTCGAAGACAACGATAGGAATTTTGTTGTCGCGGCAAAAGGCGATTGCTGTGGCGTCCATGACTTTGAGGTCTTTAGTCATGACGTCCATATAGGTCACCGAGTCGTACTTGGTCGCCGTGGGATCAAGACGAGGATCAGCGGTGTAGATGCCATCGACACCCGAGTGTGTGCCCTTGAGCAATGCATCGGCGTCGATCTCGGCAGCTCGTAGCGCTGCCGCGGTATCGGTAGTGAAGAACGGGTTTCCAGTGCCCGCAGCGAAGATGACAACCCGACCCTTTTCGAGGTGACGCATGGCGCGGCGCCGAATGTACGGCTCGGCTATTCGCGGCATCTCGATAGCGCTCTGCACACGGGTGGCCTGGCCAGCGCGCTCAAGCGCGTCTTGCAACGCCAATGCGTTCATAACGGTACCAAGCATGCCAATGTGGTCGGACTGCGTAGCGTCCATACCAAGCAACGCACCCGACCGCCCTCGCCAGAAGTTTCCGCCACCTACGACAACTGCGACATCGACACCCATTTCACGGACATCGATGATTTCAAGCGCAGTCTGTGCCACAGTGGCACCGTCGATACCAGACCCGCTGCTGCCAGCCAAAGCCTCGCCCGATGGTTTGAAGACGATCCGCTTCCAGCGCGGCGTGGCCATTAGCCGACGATAACTTGAGCGAAGTTGACGAGCGACGCCGACCCGAGCATCTGCTGGACCGACAACTTCTCGTCCTTGATGTAGGGCTGCTCGAGCAAGCAGTTCTCCTTGAAGAAACCGTTGATTCGTCCTTCGACGATTTTGGCGATTGCTTGCTCGGGCTTGCCTTCGTTGCGAGTGATGTTCTCGAGGGTCACCCGTTCCGACGCAATGGTCTCGGCGGTTACATCGTCGCGTCGGACGTACTTCGGCTTGGCAAACCCGGCATGCAGAGCGACCTCGTGTGCCATGTCTTGCGAGCCGTCGGCGATCTCGACGAGCACGGCGTTGACGCCGCGGCCACCTTGGGTATGGAGATAGAAGTCGATGACGTTGTCCGGGGCTGCTTCGATGCGAATTACCCGACCAAGTTCGATGTTCTCCTTCAGCGTGATTTTCATGTCGTCGAGAATGCTCATCTTGGCCTGCACAGCATCGACAGACGTCGCGGCCACAAGCTTGGCAAGCTCGGCTCCGAACGCCTTGAACTGGTCACTCGACGCGACGAAGTCGGTCTCGCATTTTAATTGCACGATGGTTCCTACGTTGCCGTCGACCACCAACGACACGCAGCCCTGATTGTTCTCTCGGTCGGCTCGCTCTGCAGCCTTGGTCAGGCCCTTCTCACGCAGATACTGAATAGCTTTGTCGACGTCGCCTTCATTGACTTCGAGGGCACGCTTGCAGTCCATCATTCCAACGCCTGTTGAGGCTCGTAACGCTGCTACATCTTTGGCAGTAAACGACATTCTTCTTCTCCAGATAGGTGGCTGGAACGCAGCGCGTTCCTGGCAGTTTCGCGACTTCGGTAAGGCGAAGGGGCTATTCGGCGGTTTCGGTGGTGGTGGTGGTGGTGTCGATTGAGTCGGGATGGTGGTCGATGATGGTAGATGCGTCGACAATGGCCACGGGTGCGACAGGAACCGCAGGCGCCAGGGCCGGCTCGGCAACCACAACCGGCTCGGCAACCACAACCGGCTCGGCAACCACAACCGGCTCGGCAACCACAACCGGCTCGGCAACCACAACCGGCTCGGCAACCACAACCGGCTCGGC
>JANOSH010000046.1:0-190048 GCA_031415695.1 Actinomycetes bacterium | reverse complement strand
TCAGTCTCAGAGACAGGCTCAACCGCACCAGAGTGGAACGAGCTCAACCAGACCCACGACCATTCTCCACCATCATGGCGGCCCTTGGCCATGACAGTCTCAGAGTCGAAACCGTGCGCGGTCCTGTACACATTTTCGACTCTGAGTCGCGTGGGCGGTGGGCGGTGGGCGGTGGGCGGTGGGCGGTGGGCGGTGGGCGGCGGGTCAGGCCTTGAGGACCCCGCCGACTACTGCGGCACCGGTCGGCAGGACGTCGGTAGCCGGCACCCCAAACCAGCCTTCGGCGATAGTCGCGTAGTACGATTCGAAGCCGACGGTTGCCCGTAGATTGTCTCGGTCATCGAGGTTCGTCAGCGCGCCGTGTTCGCCATGAACCCCGGCCTTTACTGGTCCGGCAAGCAGCGCGACGCTGGCTGCACCGTGGTCAAGTCCGGCCGACCCGTTGTCTTTGGCGGTTCGCCCAAACTCCGACGTAGTGGCTACTAGGACCGAGCCATCAAGATCGCGGCGTTTGAGATCCTTCAGGAACTCATCGAGGGCCTCGTCGAGTTGCGACATCAAGTCGGCGTGGCGACCAATGTGGTCGTCGTGAGTGTCGAAGTCGCCGCCGAACGGAACGTGGATGATGCGTACGCCGTTGTCGGCATCGAGTAATCGTGCCGCCAATCGCAACCCTTCCCCGAGCGTGGAACCGGGATACTTCGAGTTGTCGGCGTCGTCGAGCCCGCCCAGTGTTTGTGCGAATCGCATCGCGTCGGCGGTGCCTTTGCGAGCAACCGTCATGAGGCCCGGGTCATTACCGACACCGAATTCCCGAAGTGTCGTTTGGAATGCCGTGAGCATCTTGTCGTCGGGTCGTGCAGCGGCAAGTAGGTCACCAATGTCGGCACGGGGAATCGACATTGTTGGGGCGCTGCGTGACACCATCGACGGGTGCGAACCCGACCCAATCGACACGGCAACGGCTCGTGCACCCGGGTCGCCAATGGCGTCGGCGAGCCGGCCCAGGAATCCGGTCGTGACTGTGTTTCCTCCTGCGGGGTTGCCCTTCCACCACCGGTCCATCATCTCGAAATGGCTGCCGTCGGGCTTGGGCGTGCCGACCCCCATCAGTACGGCGAGCCCCTGCTTGTGCAGTCGCGCCAGGTTCTTATGAAGGCCGACCTCGTCATTGATTCGGATGATGTCTTTGGTGTCGATCGCGGTGCGTTTGCGCAGGTCGCGGTAGCCGGGCATGCCGTATGGCACCAGGGTCGACATCCCGTCGTTGCCTCCCGACATTTCGATGACTACCAGGCGCCGTTCACCCGACTTCGAAGCTTTGGAAGCGGCGGGTGCCTGCGAGTTTGTTGGTGCAGAGGTACCTCCATCGGTGGCAGCACCTGCCGAGGTGGATGATGGTTCGTCGGTGGCAGGCGACGTGCTGGAGCCTCCGCTGGCGCATGCCCCCACGATGGCGGCGGTGGAACCTGCGGCGGCCAGGCGCAGGAAGTGGCGGCGATCAACGTTCGAATTCATAGTCAAAGTCCTTTCAGCAGTGGGTTCGGGTCAGCACAACGCAAAGTCGGGGCTGGAAACAACAAGCGCGTGCAACAACGTGGCGAGGTCACGGCGACCCTCGATGCTTCGAGCGGCTTTGTCGAGCGCCGCTTTGGTGGCGGCACTGACTTCGAACAGGCTGGCGCGGGCCAACACCCAGCCGACCGGATCAGCAACTGATACCACCTCGGTATCTCGCGAGTGCTCCCACGCGTACGCCGTGCGTGACATGACACTTGCGGCCGAGAGCCAGCGGGGTGCGATGGGCCAGCCGGCAACATTTGGCGGATCGAACGGCACCTGACCCATCGACTCCAACAGGTACCGCCGGTTGTCGCTGGGCCGAACATCGAGCACGGCGTCGGCGGCGACAAGCCATTCCACCGGCAGCCGTGGCCGATTCATTCGGTGCTCGGTGAAGGTCGGGTGACGAAGTATGGCTTCGACCAGGGGCGCAATTTCCAGGTTCGCTCGGCGCATCACGGCGGCCAGTTCCTCGTGGACAGCGGGCGTCGGCGGTACTCCGTGGAAGAACCGGTACAAGCGTCCGGCGAGGTGCAGCGCGAACTTGTCGTGGCTGCAAACGGCGTCGACTACCTCTCGAGCGCTGCTCACAGTTGTACCCAAATAGCTGACGGACTTTTGCGGTCCGGCTTCGGAATGGAAGCCGACACGATTGTCGCGTTCGTCGTCGATCACCCAACCCGACAATGCATACGCGCCGTGCTTCACGTCGTCCTCGGTGTAGTTGCCGACACCCAATGCGAACAATTCCATGAGTTCACGCGAGTAGTTCTCGTTCGGGCCTTCGGACTCGCTACCGTCGCCATCGAGCCAGGACAGCATCGCGCCGTCGATCGTGATGGCTTGGAACAGTTGGCGGGCGTTGCCGAGGGCGTACTTGCGCAGGGTCTCGTGCTGGCGGGCCATCAGGGCAACACCGGATTTGTCGATGCTCGATGTGAGATGACCGTGCCAGAACCAGACCATCTTTTCGTGCAGCCCGGCATTCGGGTCGTTGAGCAGATCAAGCCACCAGTCGATCAGCTTGTCGTAGTCGTCATCTTTGGTCGGTAGTGGTTTGGACGGCGTGCGGGGCGCGGCCGCAAGTACTCCGTCGAGCGCCGCGCCGTACCCGGCTGGTGTGAGCGCCTCGACCTGACCGGGGCGAGGCCCGAACCCTGTGCGGCGCAGGAGATGTGCGATGAGGGATTGAGCGTCGGCCATGGCGTCATAGTGCGCCCCCGATCATTAAGCCGCCATGACCGTCACCTTCATCTGAGCTTCATGTGCTGGATAAGGTTTGGGGAACCATGATGCTGTTGGACCTACCGTGCATGTGCTTCGAGTGTCGGTGCGTGAGGTTGACCCGCAAGTGTCATGGCACGCTTCGGCAGCCGTCCGATCTTTGGGCCACTCGCCGTCAGCGCCTTGGGACAAGCAGACCCTTCGCCTACAGCTTCATTCCGCTTCGATGCCATCACGTCGCCCGGCTGACCGTGCGGATGCACCTTGAGCACCAGCGGTGGGTTTCCGGAGATTGGTTCAGCTGAACAGGCGGTCGTTCAACGCGATATCGGCGAAGAAGTCTTGGATCTCGGTCACCTTTCCGTCGACCAAGCTGAACAGCAGTGCTTCGGTTTGCGTGAAGGATTCGCCGTCCTTTTCCATGCTCGACGTGTGAAGGGCCAGTACTCGGTTGCCGCCGTCGGACAGCACATGGTCGAGCTGGACGTGCATCGTGCCGCCAGTCAGCTCGAACAATTGGCCGTACAGGGCAAGCACGTTGTCCTTGCCCTTGTGGGCGCCGGAGATTTGCGATGACCCCGGCACAAGATGGACAACGTCGTGCGTGTAGAGCGCCATTAACGTGTCCATGTCGCCGGTAGCGAACGCGGCATAGCCCTGCCGGACGGTTTCGAGATTTTGCTCAACGCTCATCTTGGCCCCTCTCGCTCGGGCGCTCGGATTGAACGTCCGAATTTGGAGTATGCGCTTCGACGCAGCCGATGGCAAGACATATCTGGAACCCGCCTCCACAGCGACCTCTGATCGGGTCGAACGAGTAGCGACAGTTCCTTCACCGTGGTCGGATGTGGAATGGGGCGCCGCCGATGGGTCGATTGACGACCGTGCCGACCGGCCGCGGGATGACGTCGGCGGTTGGGGTCAGATCGAGTCGTTGGGCGAAGCGGGCGATCATCAGGACGAGTTCCATCTGGGCGAGGGCGAAGCCGATGCACATATGCGGTCCGCGTCCGAACGGGACCCAGGCACGATCAGTGGCGGCTCTCTGGTTGTCGCTCAGTGCGAGATATCGGTCGGGGTCGAACTGCTCGGGGTCGGTCCATGTGTTCGGATCGCGCCCGGCGCGGTACGGCGACCAGGCAATCAGCGTGCCCCTCTTGATGGTGTAACCGCCGATACGGAGGTCGCCGGCGGCGACGCGGGCGCCGATCAGGCCGGCGGGGTGGAGCCGGAGCGACTCGTGGACGACCCGGTTGGCATATTCGAGTCGGCCAACGGTGGTGCCGTCCGGTGGGCCGTTGGGTGCGTCGAGCGGTCCCAGGACCCGGTTCGCTTCGTCGTGGAGCTGTGACCATACGCCTGGTTCGAGCGCGGCGCACCACAGGAGCCACGCGAAGGTCGATGCGGTGGTGTCGTAGCCGGCGCCGATGAGCGTGTCGACCTGATCGCGGATCTCGGCATCGGTAAGGGTGTCATCGGTGGCGATCACCTCGAGAATGTCGAGTGGGTCACCGGTGGGGTGTGCTCGACGATCGGCCACTTCTTCGTTGATGATCTGGTCGATGCGGCGTCGGTCGGCCCGCACCCTCGATCGCGATGTGAACGGAAACGGGTGCGGAAGCTGGTTGACACCCGGTGCTTCGATGAACGCTTGTGCCCGTTGGAAGAGTTCGCTGAACTCGTCGACCCGTTGCGCCAGTCGTTCGCCGAAGAAGGCGTGGAGGGTAACGCCGAGGATCAGCTCGCGTCCGACCGGGTAGAGGTCGATTGGTTGGCCCGGGTGGTTGTCAAGGCGGGCGATTACCCGGTCGATGGCCGCGTCGCTCCGCTCGATGATCATGGGGATCCACCCGTTGAGGCGGGGGCGGGTGAAGGCTCGTTGCACAGCCCCGCGTCGGCGTTGGTGGTCGGCGCCGTCGGAGACGATCATCGATCGTTTGCCGACGACGAAGCGCACCCCGATGACGTTGAACTTGTGGTTCCATCGGAACGTGTCGACTCCCATCGAGAACATCTCGTGGATCAGTGCCGGGTCGCCGATGACGGCGATGCGCACCCCTGGGCCTCCGAGACCGCAGATCGGGCCGTACGCGGCATGTAGGTCGTCCAATGCAGGGGCGAGGTCGCTGAACAAGCGATGAACTCGGCGAACGTTCTTCAAGCCCCGCGGTCCGGGCAGTGGCTTGGCTACTAGCTCGGTCGCAGTCATGTCTACAGTGTCGCAGGCAGAGCGTCGGTATGGGCTTGCGAGGTGCGTCGGGCCAACACGGCGAGCACGATGGCCGTCAGCGCGCCTGCCACGGTCACTCCCCACCCTTGCGCTTGTGAGTAGTCGTTGTAGTCGCCTGGGGGACCGAGCTTGGCGGTGAGGCCGACGATCGCGACCGCGAGGCCGACGAGCAACCCGGCGCTGAGCCACAGTGCGCCTCGAGCGTGCCGTGATCCGGTGGCCGCGAGTGCGGCGAAGCCGGCGGCCAACAGCACCGCCCATAGCGGAAACGCCCATGCCATGATCGTTGAAGCGACGCCGACGAGGGCGAGCACGATAGCGGCGATTCGGGGTGCGCGATGTCCGTTGAGTTTCGATGTGTACCTCACGACCGTGAGTGTCGTAGCCGCCGCAGCAATGAGCAGCACGATGGAGAACACAGCGTAGGGAAGTTCCCAGTCCTCTCCGTCGGCGTACAGATAGCGAAGCCGTGAGACACCCGCCGTGGCGAGCCACAGAACAGCATCGACGACGAATGCGGTGCGCAAGACGGCTCGGTCGGATCGAAAAGGAACGGCTGCGCCGGTTGTGTTCATGAGTTCACCGTACCGATGATGGCGTAAGCGCACATCCGGCACTTGACGGATATGCCGATGGCGTTGGAGGTGCACGACCAACCCGATACTTGCGCTGAGGTCAGCGCTGCTGGCGTCGGCAACGGCGCGCGCATTCGCGGCACGGTCAGAGAATCTCTACGAGATCGCCGACGAGTGCGATCGAGGCGAACACGATGATGGCTGCGGTCAGCGCCGTCGCGACTGTTCGCCCGATCGAATTGGTCAATGCCACACGGGCGAACGGCACATGCAGTGCGCCGGCCGCAACGGCGAGGACCACGAGGATTGCTGGCACCGAAACGAGGAAGCTGGGCACCGCGAGGATCCATGGCGCGCACGCAAGAGCGGTGCGGCGGGGGTTGCGCCACCACCAGCGTTGCCATCGGCCGATGAGCGTCACCGTCAACGCGGCTCCCGCGAGTGGGATGACGGTGAACAGCGCGCACGCGAGCGGGAGCGGGGCAAGTTTGGTGAAGTCGACCCCGTCGGGTTTGATGATTGTCGCAGCACCGAGGGTGCCGCTGGCCAGCACGATCAACAAAGTACCGACTCGGCCGGGCAGCTGGCTACGCAGGACGACAAACGCGACTCCGACGAGCAAGCCGAGCGCGGTGGCGAGTCCGAGCAGGAAGACGGTTTCACCGCTGAATTGGCCGATGGTGAAACCGTCGTCACTCTCGACGCCCCGCACCGAGTCCGGCGAGGTGAGACGAAGAAGAAGCATCGCCAGCCTCCCACCCACACCGCCGACGACGAAGCCGGAGACTGCGCCTGCTGCGCCACCGAGCAACAGCCATCGCCCGATGAACCCGACACTCGAACGGAAGTCCGCGTCACGGGGTGGGAGTGCCAGCGGATCGGTCACGGCCATTTGATCGTCACGGTGCCATTCTGCACTATCATCGGATACCCAACGAACGGTTCGTCACCCGCTGATCACACCGCAGGCGACGCGGGTGCCCGCGTTGCCGGTGTTCTTTGTCGCCGTGACGGCGTCTGCGCTGTTAGCCGTGTACTGGTTGGCGGCGGTGCCGACGGGCACGTTGCCGAAGTTGTCCGGACCGGCGTGAACGACAATGGCCTTGCCGGCGAGGGCATCGCGATCGATGCGTCCGGTCACGAAGCGGGCCTCGGCGCGGCCGTCGGCCGTCACGTACAGGCTGACGAGATCGCCGTGATGGGCGGCGTGCTCTTGGTCGGCAGCCTTCCAGTGGCCGTCGACGGCCGCGAACCAGGTGGTCGGCTCCTTGGTGGGGTCGGCCAGGCAGCCCGAGCCGTTCGCCGGG
The DNA here is from genome assembly GCA_031415695.1 of Actinomycetes bacterium. Lineage (GTDB taxonomy): Bacteria > Actinomycetota > Acidimicrobiia > Acidimicrobiales > Ilumatobacteraceae > JANOSH01. The sequence continues at coordinate 183,149 of JANOSH010000046.1, read as the reverse complement.
TCGCCGTTGGCGTGGATGTGGAACCCGTGGAATGTTTCGGTCGCCACGGCGGCCGGGTCGAAGTTGAGGCGGGCGCGTACCTCGGTGAGCGACCCGCGCTTCGCTATCTCGACCGTTCCGACGACCTTTCCGGACGCGTCGCGTAGCGACGTGCGCGAGCGCCCTCCACCGGCCGACGCGACTCCTGTTGTGGCTAGGACCCCGAGGGTCGCGGCCACTACCGAAGCGACGACGATTGCGGTTGTACGTGCCCTGCTCATGCGGACTCCCTTGTTTCGAGGAGCCGAAGGTCGACTCTTGACTCACGGTAGGAAGACGGAAAGCGATGCGCATCCGTGAGATGACGGATTCGGGGGTCGGGTTGCCGGTCGTACGCTGTGATCGTGAACACCAACGGGAGCGATGTCGGTCTGACCACGGTGGTGTTTGCCGACGTGGAGGGCTCGACGGCGCTGGTCGATCGCGTTGGTGACCTGGCCGGGACTACGGCGGTCGTTCGGCAACTCGACCTGGTCCGGGAGCGGATCGACGTTTATGGCGGCCGGGAGGTGAAATCGCTCGGTGACGGACTGATGCTGACCTTCGGTTCGCCACGCCAGGCCGTGAGTTTCGCGTTGGCGACGCAGCAAGCGCTTACAGGGTCGTCGCCTCGCGTTCGCATCGGGATCAATACGGGCGAGGTGATCGACACGTCAACCGATCCGGTCGGTGGCGCAGTGAATGCCGCAGCGCGCATTGCAGCACGGGCCACCGGTGGGGAAGTTCTCGTGTCCGACGTGGTGCGGCAATTGGTCGGGACCGGCCCGTCGGTTGCCTTCGTTGATCGGGGTCGTCACCGCCTCAAGGGTTTCACGGATCGTTGGCATCTCTGGCAGGCGGTCGATGCGGTGGTGGGCGGATCGCGCAGTGGCACGGTCGGGCGCGCCCCCGAACTGGCGGTGTTGCAGCAGTTCATTTCGTCGCTGGTCGCCGGGGTCGGTGATGCCGTGGCGATCGAGGGTGAGGCCGGCATCGGCAAGACTCATCTGGTCCGCGAGATGGTGGGTTTGGCGCGATCGGCCGGCGTACAGGTCGTCGAGGTCGTCGCCGATGAGGTCACGCGTCGGGCGGGCTTCCTACCGCACGGGTTGATCGAGGAGGGTCGAATACCGGCCGGGGTGCGCGATCGGCTTCGCGAGTTGCTGCATCGATCATCGGGCGATGGCGACCCCGGCGACCGAAGCTTCGCGATTGTCGAGGCCAGCGTCGATGCGCTCGAGGCGTTGACCAAGTCAGGTGCCGCCCTGCTCGTCGTCGAGGATGCACACTGGGCCGACGACCTCTCGCTGTCGGTTGTGCGGTCCCTCGCGCGACGGTCGTGTTCGGCACGGTTCGGGGTGTTGGTGTCGCTACGCCCGGCACCTCGGTCCCCCTTGATGGATCGGATGATCGATTCGGTCATCGATTCAGGAGGATGTCATCTGACACTGCCCGCCCTCGATGAGGTCGACCTCTATGCCCTTTCGGCGTCGATCACCGGGGCGGCCCCGGGGCAACAGTTGCGGGCAAGGCTGCAGGCGACCGGCGGAAACCCGTTGTTCGTGACCGAGCTGCTGCGATCGTTCGACGAAGAGGGTCTGCTGCGAATCGAATCGGGAATAGCCGAGGTGCCGTCGTCGGTTACCCCGAGCGGCCTGAGTGAGACACTCGTTCGCCGGCTGTCGTGGCTGCCGGTCGAAACCCGCGATTTGCTCCTTCTGGCGAGCCTGCTCGGAACGAGTTTCACTCTGGCCGATCTGGCGACGGTGACGGGCCGCTCGGTCATAGACGTTGCCTCGTGGCTGCGCGAGGCCTCGACCGCAGGATTGATTGTGGGCGATGGCGCGAGGTTGACATTTCGACACGACCTCATCCGCGACGCGGTGTACGACCACATGCTTGCCGCCGAGCGACGTGACCTTCACCGTGCCGCGGGACAGGTGCTCGCGCTCGCGGGAGCGCCCACGCAACAGGTCGCCCGGCAGTTCGCCCGCGGGGCTGTTCATGGCGATATCGAGGCCGTCGAGTGGTTGGTGCGGGCCGCCGACGAGACGGTGTCGATCGCGCCGAGCGCCGCGATTGCCCTGTACGACGAGGCGCTCGCGTTCGCGCCCGACGGGTGGCCTGGCCGGGCGACAGTTCAGGCCCGGATGATCGAGCCGATCGCGTGGTGCGGTCAGTTCGCTCGAGCCGAACAGATGGCGGCTGCCGTGCTCGACGCCGATCCAACCGCGGACGTGCAGTACGACGCATTGCGCGGTCTTTCGGCGGTCTATGGCAACCGCGGCGATTTCCCCTCAGCCATTGCCACCATCGAACGCGTCGTCGCCGTGCCTGATGCGCCGGCCGAGGAGTCGACCCGGCTCCGTTGCATGGCGGCGCAGTTGCAGGTCCTCACCGGAGTACTGGCTCCCGGCGCCGGATCGCTCGTCGGGGCACAGACCCTCGCTCATGGAGTACAGATCGGCGACGCAACAACCCAGTGCCTCGCCCACCAGGTGCTCGGCTGCATCAACCTTGTCATCGGCCAAGGTGTCGAGGCTCACGCCCACCTGCGGCAAGGGATCGCCCTGTACGACTCCGGCAAGGTGACGCCGGCGTCGTATCTCATCCCCGACCACTTCTACGCAATCGGTTTCGTCGAGCTGGGCGATCTGGACGGCGCACTCGCTGCGGCTTCGGCGGCTCGCTTGCGTTACGAGCAAAGAGGGGCGTTATCCCAACTGCCGATGGCCTACATGGTGACCGGCTTCGCCCACTTCTACGCCGGACGATTCGATGAGGCGATTGCTGAGCTCGAAGCGGGAGGCGCAGTCGTGGAGGACACCGGCAACCTCAGCTTCGTGCTCTTTTCCGACTCGATCCTGGCCCGCATTGCAGTTCGCAGAGGCGACCTCGACGCGGCCGCGGGGTTCCTCGCAACCGGGATCGCTCGGCTCACTTCGGGTGGATCGCTGTTCGGTGCCGATTGGCTGCTCGATGCACAGACTCAATATCTCGCAGCCACCGGCGACCTCGAAGGTGCGCTGAACGTCGCCGAACTCACCTGGTCGCAGACCGAGTTCCTCCGTTTCTTCTACGGCTACCGCGAACGCGGCATCGTCGCCGCCCGGCTGGCCATGGCCTGCGGTCGCGCTGATTTCGCCCGAACGGTTGCTGACAGCCTTGAGGAAGGAAGCCGTCGCTGTGCGGTCGTCAGTGGACAGGCGTTCGCTTTGCAAGCGCGCGGCCTCATCGACGCCGACGTGGAACGGTTGATCGAGGCGGTCGCGATGTTCCGCGAGACCCCGCTACGCGTCGCGTTTGCGGATTGCTGTCACGATGCCGCCGCCGCGCTTATCGCCAAACATCGAAACGACGAAGCGATCGCCATGCTGACCGGTGCCGCCGCCGTCCATTCCGCGGCTGGAGCGGTTGGCGACTTGGAACGGGCCGAAGCTGCTCTCCGCCGGCTCGGAGCCGGAACGAAGAAAACCCGCACGACTCGTCCGACGTTCGGCTGGGATTCGCTCACCCCGACCGAAATGGCGGTTACCGAACTGGCCTCCAGGGGACTGACCAACCCGGAGATCGGTGCCCGCCTCTACGTCTCACGCCGCACCGTTGAAACCCACCTCGCCCACGTGTTCCGCAAACTCGACTATGTCAGCCGCACCCAACTCGCAGCCGAGTTCACCCGCCGAGACGTAGGTCAGCGTGATTGACCAGATCCTTTCATGTTCCGTCGCGGGACTTCATCGGGGCTTCACGTCCGGTCTGGCAACATCTGTGTGTGCGCTTGTTGTTGGTTGAAGACGATGTATCGCTCGGGACGGTGATTCAACGCGGCCTGGTTGAAGATGGTCATGCGGTCGATTGGGAGCGTGACGTTGCTGGCGCGCTCGAAGCGATCCGCCTGACCCCTTATGCCTTGGTGGTACTCGACCTTGGCCTACCCGATGGCGACGGACTCGACGTGTGCCGAAGGCTCCGCGACGACGAAACGACCACCCGGGTGCTGATCCTGACCGCCCGCGACGTGCTGTCGGACAAGGTTGGCGGCCTCGACGCTGGCGCCGACGACTACCTCACCAAACCGTTCGACTCTCCTGAGTTGGCGGCCAGGGTTCGCGCCCTGCTTCGCAGGCCGTCACCAACCCGAACACCGATCCTGCAAATCGGCGACCTGCGCCTCGACCCTGCGGCCCACACGGTGTGGCGAGGCAATGTGGTCATACCGCTAACTGCTCGCGAGTTTGCGTTGTTGCACGAGTTGATGGCTCGCCCCGGTGAAGTCGTGAGACGAACCGATCTGCTCGAAGCGGTGTGGGATGCCAACTACGACGGCCTGTCGAACGTTGTCGACGTCCATATTGCCAACCTGCGTCGCAAGCTCGACCTTCCCGGAATCCCGGTGCCGATCGAGACGGTCCGCGGTGTCGGCTATCGCATCATCCGTGGCGTCGGGGCAGACTAAGCCCGATGAACATCCGCCGAACACGTGCCGTGGCGGCCGCAGCATGCGCTCTGTTGGCCTTGGTGTCGTTCTTTTTTGTGGCTCGTTTGGCTGCCCATGCCGACGGTGCGCGGGTTGACAGTGAGGCCATTGACGAGGCCCGTAACCAGATCGACCAGGCGCTTGTGGCCGAAGCCGACGGCAAGAAGCCCGAGAGTAATCGGCTGTGGTACGTGTCGGCCGACGGCGTTGAAGCCTATGGCGACACCAACGTTCAACCGCCGTTTTTGCTGCTGTTTCGCAAGGACAGCCGGGCCATAACGACCGAACGGTTCGTCCAAAGCGACGTTGAATATCTGGCCTACGCGTATCCGCTGAAGTTGGGCGAGGGGTACGCAACCGTCGTCGATCTAGGCCCCTACAAAGGCGAGCGAGCAACGCTGGTGAATCGGTTGCGGTGGGCGGGTCTGAACCTCATGGCGCTGGCGGCGTGGTTTGGATGGTGGCTTGCCGGTCGAATCCTGAAACCGGCTCGTGAGGCGTTCGCCGAGCGTCGCGGCTTCTTGGCCGACGCTGCCCACGAGATGCGAACCCCGCTAGCGGTCATCCTGGCGTCGGCCAGCCAGTCGTTAGCCCGCCCGCGCACCAGCGAGGAATACGTGCGGTCGTTGGCGGAGATTCGCGCCGCGGCCGAGCGGGCATCGGCCGGAGTCACCGAACTACTCGATCTGGCCCGCCTCGAAAGCGGCCAGGCCATGCCTCGCCTGGCCCCACTGCGACTGGATCTGCTGGCCGAGGAGGTGGCGGCGTCGGTGCGAACCGACGGTTGCACCCTGCAGGCCGAGCCAAGTTCGACCGCCGTGGTTGTCGACGCCGACCTTGGTTTGTTGCGTCAGGCTCTCGACAATGTGGTTCGCAACGCCACCGCACGTGCAACGGTTGTGACTCTTTCGTCACACATCGACGGTCGCGACGGTGTGTTGAGTGTCTCTGACAATGGCCCAGGGTTCGACGAAAAATCGTTGCCGAATGTGTTCGATCGGTACCGGCGCGGCGACAAAAATGGGCAAATCGGGCTTGGTTTGAGCCTTGTGCAGGCGATTGTGAAGGCTCACGGTGGTGAGATTCAGGTGGCGAATGGACCCGATGGTGGTGCTCTGGTGACCCTTCGCGTGCCCTTGAGCCGAGGCCTTTCGGTCTGATTCCAAAGTTCGATGGTGGAGGATTTCGGTGTTGTGATGCTCCACTGGGTAAAGTCGCGTGCGTTGTACCCAGTAGTTCCAGACCGCGCCCATGGGGTAGCCGATGACGATCACCGATAGCCAAACCCATGTCCTGACCCCCGGGTCGGACTCTGACGCGCTCGTATCAGTAGGTAGATGGGCAACCACTGCTGACCATACGAGAGTTGGGCGACTCTTTATAGGGGGAGGTTTCGTTGGTCTTTTGGGCGCGCTAGCACTTGGTGTTCTAGTGAGCATCGAGCGAATCGACGCCGATGGCACAGCGTTTCTTGGCGAGAATTCCACCTATCAGCTGTCGACGCTCATGCGTATCGGGCTGGCGTTGTTGGCTATTGCGCCGCTGTTCACGGGTTTGGGTCTCGCCGTTGTGCCGGCGCAGGTTGGTTCGCCGTCCATCGCGTTTCCCCGGTTGGCGGCCCTGTCGTTCTGGACCTGGTTGGGTGGCGCCGCGGTAACTGTTGGCGCCTATGCCGCTAACGGTGGTCCTGGTGGCGCGGGCGAACCGGTACGCCTTTTCCTGGTGGGTATCGGGCTTGTGGCCATCGCATTGGCCCTGGCCGCAGTATGTATTTCGGCCACGGTGCTTACGTTGCGGGCGCCGGGTATGCGCTCGGACGAGGTGCCATTGTTCTCGTGGGCCAGTTTCGTGACGTCGTCGGTGATGGTTCTCGCCATGCCAATCCTGCTGGCCAACGTCGTCTCGTTGTATCTCAGCCACCGATACGGCCAAATCGTGTTTGGTGACGCCAGCCGTTTGATGCGCCACCTTGAATGGGCGGTAAGCCATCCAGGCGTCGCGCTCTATTCACTGCCAGTCCTGGGCGTTATCGGCGACATTGTCGCCACCAGCACCCGCCAACGCCAGCCGCTGCGGTCGGTCTTGATTGGGGCCATTGGCCTTGCAGGCATCTTGTACTTCGGTGCCGATGTGCAACGCGGTCTCAACGCCGACGTTGTTCACCAACCGAACTACTTCATCGCCAGCCTGGCGGGCATTCTGCCGGTTCTGATAGTGCTTGGGCTCTGTGGTCTGTGCCTCAGGAACGCCAAGCCGAAAGTCGGCGCTCCGATCGTCTTTGCCCTGGCCGCGGGTCTTATGGCTGCCTTGGGTGGGGCTATGGCGATGCTCATGCCGTGGCGTGGCCTCGGTCTCGTTGACGAATTGGCTGTTGGTGCTAACACCACAGCCGGCACCGTGTTCCAAGAGGGTCAAGCCGTGGCGTTCATCGGAGCCGGAATTCTCGGACTGCTCGGTGCGCTCGCCTACTGGGCGCCTCGAATCTGGGGTCGTCGAATCGATGACAAGAAGATGTTGCCGCTAGCCCTCTTTGGCCTCGGCGGTACCGTCCTAGTGGCGTTGCCGCTCGGATTCCTGGGTTGGAAAGAACAGCCGCTCGACGCTGTCAATTTCACCATCGATGGCCCCGCCAGTGTGCTCAACATCATTGTGCTGGTCGGCTATGCCTTGCTGTTCGTGGCTGCCCTCGGTGGCGTTGGCCTCGTGTTGCAAAGTGTTCGGTCGGGCGAACATGGCGCTACCGACCCGTGGGATGGTCAAACGTTGGAGTGGACCGATACGCCGCTCAGCACTGTTGTTCGTTCTGCTCAACCACTTCTCGATCGAAAGGATGCCTGAGCATGCTTGCGTTACCAGCAGCACCCGCTCCTGTGCGTCGTCGAACGCTTCTCGTTGGCACCGCGTATGCGTGTGCTGGCCTCATGGCGTTCTTCGTGGGTCTTATTGCCATCTACCTGCAGCAACGCATCGATATCGGTGGCGGTAACACCAACACCTGGCTGCCGAAAAAAGTAGTCGTACCCGAGCCACTCGCGAACACCATGTTGCTCACCTTTGCCTTGTCGTCGTTGACCGTGCAGTGGGCCGTGTATTCCATGCGTCGCCACAACCGACGCGACACCGCATGGGCCATGGGTTTACTCGTCGTGCTCGGCGCAGCAATCTTGAATGCGCAGAGCTTCATCTGGTCCCAGATGAAGCTGCCCATCATGGGTGACACGGTGTACAACGTGTTGTTCTACATGGTCACGGGAGCGTTCTTCCTCGCCGTTGTGGTAGGCCTCATCCTTGCGGTTATCGGGGCCTTCCGGGCGCTAGCGGGGCGAGTGGGTGGCGATGCCACCGAGGCATTCTCGGCGCTTGCCCTGTACTGGCATGTGCTGTTCGGCGTGTTCTGTTTCGTCTGGTACGTCATGTACGTGGTCAAGTGAGGGCGGGGTAAATGTTTCCCACTAGTTCCAAACTGTTCTTCGGGGCATCGTTCGTTGCCGCGGTTGTGGCCGTGGTCCACGGCCTTGTTTCTGGCGATGTGGCCGGTATCATTGTGCTGTCTGGTGTGGCGATAATCGCTGCGTTCCTCGGCGGTGTCGGCGCCTGGAGCCGAGACGGTCAAGCTGCTATTCCGTCGGGTGGCGTTAGTGCCGTGCCGTCTGCCGCGGCGGTATCCTCGAGTATCTGGCCCATGGTTGGTGGCATCGCCGCCGCAATTACTGCGGTTGGTTTGGTGGTCGATCAACGAATCTTCGGATTCGGTCTGGTGATGCTCGGCGCCACCGGAGCCGAGTGGATGCTGCAGAGTTGGTCCGACCGTGCCTCGGCCGATCCGGCATTCAACGCGCAACTCCGAGGCCGCCTCGGTCACCCCTTCGAATTCCCGGTGCTCGGTGCGGTCATTGCCGGCAGCATCATCTTTGCTTTTTCGAGGGTGATGGTTGCCCTCAAAGAGATGGAAGCCACCATCGTGTTCTCGGTGGTTGGGTTAGTCATTTTGTTGGCGGCGGTTCTCGTGGCGATGCGGCCGCGGATGTCGGGTCGAGGTATCAGCGCACTTGCCGGGCTTGGCGCCGTTGTCCTTGCTGCTGGTGCCATTGCTGCCATCAACGTGGGCGAGGCCGAGCACGAGCACAAGGAGCACACCGAGCTCATTGGCAACAAGTCGGTAGCGAATAAGGCGAACACCATTGCCACCGTGAAGTATCACGAAGGCAAGATCACGTTCCTTCACGACGACGCCGAGTTCGAGGATCTCGAGGTGCCACGTGCCACTGCATCCAACCTGCTGTTACGCAACGATAGCGACGAGACGGTGCTATTCGTGTTCGAAAGCGTGAAAGTGGAAACCGATGCCGAGGGCAATACAAAGCTGGTGCCTGCTCATGTCGAGTCCGACCCGGTCGGTCCTGGCAAGGCGAAGGTACTTACCGTCAATATTCCAAAGGCCGGTACGTACAAGTTAAAGATCGAACCGATTGAAGGCGGCGACGCACATGAGCGAGAGGTCGTAGTGCAGTGAAAGCCAAGTTGACCAAGGCGGGTTTGGTGGCGAGCCTGGCAGTAGGCGTCCTGCTCACGGGTTGCGCTACTGACGCCCCGCAAGACACCTGGCAGCCCGAGGGGTATTACGCCCGAGAGATCGACAACCTGCAACGTCCCGTGTTTTACGTCGCGGGCATTGTCGGCGTCATCGTTACCGCTGCAGTGTTGTACTGCGTAATCAAGTTTCGGGCCCGCGCCGGTGAAGAGGTTGTTCCCCACCAAAGCCATGGCAACACAAAACTGGAAATCGGTCTGACGCTGCTGTCCACCCTCACCCTGGTGGCGATTGTTCCGTCAAGCGTCGGGACCTTGTGGAGGGTAACCAACAAGCCCGACAACGCGATGAATGTCACGGTGATTGGCCAGCAGTGGTGGTGGGAATATCAGTACGACGGTATGAACATCGTTACGGCCAACGAGCTTGTGATTCCCGAAAAGACCAAGATCCGACTGCGAATCACCAGCCGTGATGTCATCCACTCGTTCTGGATTCCTAAGCTCAACGGCAAGCGAGACGCCGTGCCCAATCGATATCACACCCTTAACCTCGAATCCGATGGCACCGGGGTGTACGACGGTCAATGCACCGAGTTCTGCGGCCTGTCACATGCCAACATGCGCCAGAAGGCGGTGGTGTTGTCCGACGCCGATTTCAAGGTGTGGGTCGCCAATCAACAACAGAATGCGGCACAACCTCCGGCCGCCACGATGGCGGCGAAGGGCGAGGAAACCTTCATTGCTCAATGCGTGCGTTGCCACCAGGTCAACGGCCTGCAGAACGCCAATGGTGAGCCGTTGCAGAGCCAGGCCGACGAGCAATTGGTGTCGGGCGCCGCGCCTAACCTCACGCACCTCATGAGCCGCACCACGTTCGCCGGAGGCACCTTCAACTTGAAGAACGAGGGTTGCGACGCAACGCCGCCAGGCACGCCTACGGGCACAACGCTCGAGTGTCTTAATCGTTCTCAGCTCGAAGCTTGGTTGCGTAATGCGCCCGAGGAAAAGCCCATGTACGCCATTCTGAACGACGACAAGAAGTACCGCGGCATGCCGAACCTCAACCTAACTGAGCAGCAAATCGACGAGCTCGTGGCCTATCTCGCCACATTGAAGTGACCGGAGCGAACTGATGGCGATTATCGAATCCACTCCTCAAACACTCGGCAAAACCCTGGAGCTGACCGCGGCACCCGTGGCGGTTACGCCGCCGGCCACGCTCGGGTTGCTGCGACGCCCCATGTCGACGACCGGCTGGAAGAGCTGGGTGTTCACGGTCGATCACAAGAAGCTCGGCATCATGTACGGCGTTAGCGCGTTCGTGTTCTTTGTGCTCGGAGGCTTCGAGGCGCTTCTTATCCGTATTCAGTTGGCCCGTCCGAACGGCAAGTTCTTGTCGGCCGACGTGTACAACCAGATGTTCACGATGCACGCCACCACCATGGTGTTCCTCTTCGTCATGCCGATGGCCGCCGCGTTTGCCAACTATTTCGTGCCGCTACAAATCGGTGCCCGAGACGTTGCGTTCCCTCGCATCAACGCTCTCGGCTTTTGGTTGTTTCTGTTCGGTGCCATCTTCATCAACCTGTCGTGGCTCCTTGGCGGTGCGGCCGACGGCGGTTGGTTTGCGTATGCCCCCAACACCGGCACGGTGTTCTCACCAACGCACGGCATGGATTTTTGGGCGCTGGGTTTGCAGATCACCGGAATTGCATCGTTGACCGGTGCAATTAACCTGATCGTTACCGTCATCAATATGCGGGCGCCGGGTATGACCATGATGAGGATGCCGGTATTTACGTGGATGATCATGGTCATCCAGTTCCTGCTGGTCTTTGCCATCCCCGTCATCTCGGTGGCGTTGTTTCTGCTCACGTTCTCGCGGCTGTACGGTGCCACGTTCTTCGATACCCAAAAGGGTGCCGACCCGTTGCTGTGGCAGCATCTGTTCTGGATATTCGGGCATCCCGAGGTCTACATCCTGATTCTTCCCAGTTTCGGCATCGTGTCTGAAGTGCTTCCGGTGTTCTCGAAGAAGCCACTGTTTGGGTACAACTTCGTCGTGTTCTCCGGCGTTGCCATCGGCTTCATGGGTTGGGGCGTATGGGCTCACCACATGTTCGCTTCGGGCATAGGACCCATATCGGTCACCGTGTTTGCCTTGACCACCATGCTCATCGCCATTCCCACCGGCGTAAAGATCGTGAACTGGGTAGGAACATTGTGGGGCGGCAGCCTCACGTTCTCGACCGCGATGCTGTTTGCCATCGGGCTCATTATCGAGTTCACGATTGGCGGTCTGTCGGGTGTTACCCACGCGCTCGCAGCGTCCGACATGCAGCAGACCGACACGTATTACATCGTGGCCCACTTCCACTATGTGCTGTTCGGTGGCGCCATCTTCGGCATCATGTCGGGCTTCTACTACTGGTGGCCCAAAATCTTCGGCCGCATGCTGAACGAGAAACTCGGAAAGCTCCACTTTTGGCTCTTCGTAGCGGGCACCAACCTCACGTTCGGGCCTATGCATATTGTGGGCCTACAGGGTCAGCCTCGCCGTATGTATCTGTATCCCGACGGATACGGCTTCGGCTTCTGGAACCTGGTCGAGTCAATCGGAGCCTTCATCATCGCCACGGGTGTGTTGGTGTTCATTATCAACGTCGTTCGCACTGCACGCGGCCCGGCTAATGCACCGCTCGACCCGTGGGATGCGCGCAGTTTGGAATGGCTCACCACCAGCCCTCCCAAAGAGCACAACTTCGACGCCATTCCCCACGTCCATCATCTCGACGAGTTCTTCCATCAGAAATATGCCGAGGATGAGAACGGCAACCTGGTAAAGGTAAAGACAGCCGAGCAGCTCATGGCCGAACAGGAAGCGGCCAAGGACGCGCATATTCACCTGCCGTCGCCGTCGTACTGGCCCATGATCATCTCGTTCGCCATCACCATGCTGGCACTTGGCGTCATTTACAGCCTGCCGCTGGCTATTGCCTCGGCCGTCGTGGTGCTAGCTGGAGTATACGGCTGGTTGCTCGAACCGTCGGTTGCCGACGACAGCGACAGCGACCCGGCTATCCACGGGTCGTCCGATGGAAAGGAATTGGCTCATGGCTGACGTTGCCGTCGCCCACGATTCAGAGCATCACACCGATGATCACGGCGCGCACCACACCTACACGGGCTTGTCGAACAACAAGCTGGCCATGTGGCTGTTTCTCGGAAGCGACTGTTTGCTGTTTGGCGGGCTGATTTCGGTGTACATGCTGTACCGGGGCCGTTACCAAGAAGGACTCGGTCCCAACGATGTGTACGACATTGTCTTCACGTCGGTCAGCTCGTTCGTGCTCCTCATCAGCTCGCTGACCATGGTGCTGGCGGTAACCGCCGCTGGTCGCAACGACGTTCGCCGTACTCGGTTGTGGCTCACTACCACGGGCCTACTTGGTGCCACGTTCGTTGGTGCTCAGGTATTCGAGTTCACGGGCTTCTATCGTAAGGGTCTCGGATTCACGACTAGCTTGTTCTCGTCGAGCTTCTTTACGCTCACCGGCTTTCACGGCGTCCACGTCACCATTGGCGTCATCATGTTGATGTCGCTGGCGGTTATTACGATGCGGGGTCGCATCCCCGGCAACCGGGCCGAGGTCGTTGAATTAGTCGGCCTGTACTGGCACTTCGTCGACATCGTGTGGATTGTTATCTTTACTCTCGTCTACCTGATCCCGAGCTGAGGACGTCGTATGACTACTGCAGTCGAACATTCCGAGTCGGTTTCGCACGAGCAGGCCGACGAGCACGCGCATCCCAAAGATTCGTTCTATGTGAAGATCGCCCTTTTCTTGGCCATCCTTACGGGCCTCGAAATCGCGTTGTCGTACGTGCATTGGGGCAGCTTGGGCACATACCTGTTGTTTGCACTCATGATCGTGAAGTTCGTCTCGGTCGTGATGTTCTTCATGCACCTGCGCTTCGATAGCAAGATCTTCGGGTACCTGTTCTGGACCGGTTTGGGCCTCGCCCTCACCGTGTATGTGGCGGCCCTCGCCACATTCCAGATGTTCTCCAAGAACTGATGTTGAACGGCCGCGATCCATCGGCCGACGTGTGGGCGTTTCGCTCGCACCCGGCGGTGTGGGTGCTCGTGGTCGGGTTGGCGGTCGCCTATTGGTACGTGGCAAAGGTCTTGGTGCCAGCCACCGGGAACACGGTGTCGCGCCGTCAGGTGTGGTGCTTCGCATCGGGCCTCGGCCTCATGTGGGTGATGTCGGATTGGCCGATGCACGATCTGTCAGACACGTACCTGTACAGCGCTCACATGCTGCAGCACATGGCGTTGTCGTACTTCGTTCCGCCGTTGTTGCTACTTGCAGTCCCCACGTGGTTTGCCCGACTGCTGTTGGGCTCGGGCACCGCCTACCGGTTGCTGCGATTGGTTACCAAACCGGTGTTTGCAGGGTTGCTGTTCAACGCGTGGGTGATTGTGAGCCACATTCCCGGTGTCGTGAACTCGGCAACCACCAATCTGGTGCTGCATTACGTCCTGCATTCGGTGCTGGTGGTGTTGTCGCTGATGATGTGGACGGCGATCTGCGGGCCGATCCCCGAGTTTCGTTTGGGTCCCGCCGGGCAAATGATCTATCTGTTCATTCACTCGATCATTCCGACCGTGCCGGCTGGTTGGCTCACCTTTGCCGAGAAGGCGGTGTACAAGACCTATGACCATCAGGTTCGCGTGTTTGGTTTGTCGGTTCAATACGACCAACAACTCGCAGGCGGGGTCATGAAAGCGGGTGGGTCGGCCTTCTTGTGGACGCTGATTGCCTGGCTGTTTTTCAAGCGATTCATGGCGGGATACGGCGAATCGCACACGTACCGAAAGGTAGGCGAGCAACGCCAGCGGACCTTCGAGAGTAGCGACACATCGGCGGTGCGTGGCGGCCGCTGAGTCGTTTGCACACACTTGAACCAACCTTGACGCGACACCCAAATCAACCTGAGCCCGGGCGGTCACGCTTGGCTCATGCGGGCGGCGAAAATTTGGACGATGTTGACATTGTTGTTTTCCGGAACGGCAGTGATGGTTTCGGCTAGGTCGGCGGAGGCCGCCCCGGTCGCTGCGCCGAGCCGATTGGTGTCCGTAGTCCCGCAGCGTGTCGCCGATACCCGTTCGGCGCTCGGCCTGACCAGCATTCTGCAGGGTGGCTCCACGTCTCGTCTCGTGATTGGTGGTCGTGGTTCCGTCCCAGCCTCGGCAACCTCGGTTGTTGTGAACCTGACCGTCACTCAAACGACGGCACCCGGCTTTGTGACCGTGTGGCCTGCCGGTAGCCAAAAGCCGGTGGCATCGAACGTGAACGCCGACCGAGCTCAGCAGACCATTGCGAACCTGGCAACGGTTCGACTCTCGGCTGACGGCGCCATCAACGTGTATGCGTCAGCCGCAACCCATGTGATCATCGATGTGTTCGGCTATTACGAGCCGGCGACCCGTTCCACGTCGGGTCGTCTCGTGGCTATGGCACCTACCCGGGTGCTCGATACCAGAACAGCAAACCGTCCCGTGGCTCCGGCCGCGGGCATCAAGGTGAGCTTGGCACCAGCCGTGCCGGCTTCTGCCCAAGCCGCAGTCCTCAACGTGACCATTACCGACGCTTCGGGCCCGGGGTTTGCAACGGTGTGGTCAGCACAGACACCGCAACCAGCGACGTCGAATGTAAACGTGGAACGTACCGGCCAAACCATTGCGAACCAAGTTGTCGTTCCCGTGAGCAACGCCGCCGTCGAGGTGTTCAGCCAGGGCGGCGGGCATGTGATTGTCGACGTGCTCGGCTATTTCACCGGTCAATCGGCACCTGCGTCGACAGTCGGGCTCTTTCAGCCGGTTGACCCGGTACGAATCCTCGATACTCGCCAAGCGGGCGAACTGAACCCTATCGAGGACTACCTGAAGCCGCGGTCTGAGTGGACGATCGAAACGCCCATTCTCGGCCGCAAAGGGATTCCGTACTCGGCCACCGCCGTTGCCATGAACCTGACCGCGGTGTACGCGGAGGGTTCGGGGTTCGTGACGGCGTGGGCCGCCGGTACGCCGCGACCGGCGTCGTCGAATTTGAACACCACGGCCCGCAAGCAGGTTATTGCTAACCATGCCGTTGTGCCCGTGAGTAACCGCGGCGTGTCGTTCTACACGAGCGAAACAACGCATCTCATCGCCGACATCTCTGGCTACTACCTCGGTGCGCCAGTAATCACGAGCGTGCCGTACGCGCTCCCGGTTGTCGAGGCCGTACAAGCCCACATGTCCATTCCAGGTATTGGTCTTGCCGTATCGCTCGGTGACGGCCTCGACGATGTAACGCTCGATGAGGGACCAATGCGATGGTCATACTCGGTCGGCCCGGGTGAACTGGGCACCATGCGTATCCTTGGTCATCGGACGAGTCACGGCGGACCGTTCGGCGCTATTGGGGAGCTCGGGGCTGGCAGCGAGATTGTCGTTACGTCGGGAGGCCGTCGGTTTGTGTACGTGGTAACCGAACGGCGCATTGTTGATCCCGACGATGTGCTTGCCCTGGAAGATCCATCGACAGCCAATCTTCAACTGGTTGCGTGCCATCCCATCGGGTCCGTTACGCAGCGAATGGTCGTATTCGCATCGTTGGTCGAGTAACCCAGCGCCATCCCCGGTTGCCGAGCGACTATCGTCAGAGCTTCGTGATCGACGTTCGCCTACTCCGCACCGACCTACCCGGCGTTCGTGCCGCTCTTGCCCGTCGCTGTACGCGCGAACTGCTCAGCCAACTCGATACCGCGGCCGCGCTCGACGTGCGCCTTCGCCAACTTGGGGTCGACCGAGACAGCGCCCGCCAGAGCATCAATGTCATCTCCAAATCGGTAGGAGCGTTACGGCGCGACGGAAAGATTGCCGAGGCCGAAGCGGCCCAAGCTGAGAGCAAGGCGCTGGGTCTCGCCGAGACCGACTTCGCCGACGCTGCCACCAAAGCCGAGAACGAATTACACGAATTGCTGCTGGTTATTCCGAACCTGCCGCACCCCGACGCACCCGACGGCGCCAGCGACGCCGACAATCCAATCGTTACTGGGCCGGTCGGGCTGCCAGCCGTGTGGCCCGACCATCAACGGGTGCCGCATTGGGAGACCGGCACGCACCTCGGAATTCTCGACAACGAACGAGCCGTAAAGATTTCGGGCTCCATGTTCGCCATGCTCCGCGGTAATGGAGCAACCATGGCTCGGGCGTTGTGCCAGCTTGCTCTTGACCGCAACGCCGACGCGTTCGAGGAAGTTCGACCGCCCACGCTGGTGTCCACAGCAACCCTTACGGCAACGGGACAGTTGCCCAAATTCGCCGACGATGCTTTTGCGATCGAGCGTGACGATCTGTGGTGTATCCCGACGGCCGAGGTGCCGCTCACGTCGCTTGGCCGAGACGAAATAGTCGACGAAGCCCACCTGCCCATGCGGTTCATGGCCCACACGTCGTGCTTCCGGCGCGAAGCTGGGTCGGCTGGCAAGGACACGCGGGGCCTGTTGCGCAGCCACGAGTTCGACAAGGTCGAGATCCTTGCCTACGCAACCGCAGCGCAAGCCCCGGCGTTGCTCGACGACATGGTTGCTCGGTCTGCGGCCACTATCGGGGCGCTCGGCCTTCCCTATCGGATCATCGAGATTTGTACCGGTGACCTTGGCCAGAGCCACCATCGTTCCTTCGATATCGAAGTGTTCGCTCCGGGTTGCGACCGATGGTTAGAAGTCAGCTCCATTAGCTGGTTCTCCGACTACCAGGGTCGGCGCGGCAACCTTCGCTATCGACCCACGGGCCAAAAGGGAACCGACATCATCAACACCTTGAACGGGTCGGCATTAGCGGTTCCCCGTGTGCTGGCCGCAATTCTCGAGGTGCACCGCCAGGCCGACGGCACGGTGGCCGTTCCCGAGGTGCTCTGGCCATATATGCGGGGGACGCGTACGATCACCCCACGATGAGTCGCGTAATGGTCCTTCCTCGCGTCGAGCCGTCGCTTCCCGATCGACCACAGGTTGGTGGGCCCGATCATCCAATGCGTAAGGTCACCCGCCAGATCGCGTTCGAGCCCAGCGGCTGGGATTCGGATCGGTTGGCCAAAGTCACCGCCGTGTTCGACAGCCTCGCTGCCGGTTGGGATGAGCGCTTCAGCGCGGAGGAGACCACGCGGCCGGTGCACGATGCGCTCGCTCGCGGCGGGGAACTTGTGGGCCCGTGCGTCGAGGTCGGTGCCGGCACCGGTGGAGCTACGGGTCCATTAGTCGAGCGTTTTGGACCGGTACTAGCGGTCGACGTGTCGTGGGAAATGCTCACCCGTTTCGTCGAACCCGCTGCTCAGCCCGTGCGAGCCGATGGAGCATGCCTGCCTGTGGCCGATGCGTCAGTAGGCACCATTGTGCTCGTGAATGCGTTTTTGTTCCCGCGGGAAGTCGAACGTGTTCTCGCGCCTGGTGGAGCGATTGTGTGGATCAATACACTGGGCGAATTCACCCCGATCCACCTTCCTGTCGTCGATGTGCTTGCGGCTTTACGTGGCGACTGGCACGCCGTTACTAGCGACGCCGGCTGGGGACTGTGGGCTGTCGTGCGGAGGTCGTCGTCGTGAACGAGCACCTGTCTAGCCTTCGTATCGAGTACGAGACTGCTGGTTTGGAGCCAGAGTCCATGGCTGCGGATCCCATGGTGCAATGGCAGCGCTGGTTCGACGATGCGCTTGCGGCCAAGCTGCACGAGCCCCATGCGGTGATTGTTTCCACCGTCGACCACGACGGCATGCCCGATTCCCGCTACGTATTGGTGCGAGGCGCCGACGACGGCGGCTTGAGCTTCTTCACGAACTATGCGTCGGAGAAGGCATCGCATCTCGCCAGGAATCCCGGTGGTGCTATGACGTTTGGTTGGCTTGAGCTGCATCGCCAGGTGCGCGTACGCGGCACCATCGAAGTGTTGAACCCAGACGACAGTGATGCTTACTGGCAATCGCGGCCTCGCGATAGCCAGTTGGCCAGCGCGTCGTCGCCTCAATCCCAAATCATCCCCGATCGATTGACATTGGAGCGCCTGGTCGATGCCACCGCGCACCGATGGGCTGATCAACCTAGCGTTCCCCGCCCGGCGCACTGGGGTGGCTATCGCCTCGTGCCATCTACGGTTGAGTTCTGGCAGGGTCGGCCCGCTCGGCTGCATGACCGGCTGCGTTACCGTCGACTCGGTGACGATTGGGTCATTGAACGCCTAGCGCCCTAGTGCCTGAGCGGCCAACTCGCCACGGCTGCAACTAGGCCGTCGATGAGCGATCGGGTATGAGGGCAGGGCTCGGGGCCTTCCCAATCCCAAAACATCGGGGTACGCCCCCGAACCCGGGGAGGCAATTCCAGCTGCACCCCACCTTGGCTAGGCCGGTTGACAGGGTTCGCTGGATGGAGCCCACGTAACGGCTCGGGAATGTGGCCTATGTCGGTGATGTGCGTGTACGCCGGCAACCGTTCCTGCACATGGCCGGCAACGTGGGCGGCCAAAACACGGTTGGTGCCTCCGAACAGCAAGCTGGTCCAATAGCCATGGCGACCGTAGCCGTGAACGGTGATAACCGTGTCGACGTGATCGAGAAATCGCTGCAGCGTGGGGGACTCGGCGGGGTTGAACTTGGTAGACGACAGGTGCGCTACGTCGGGTGGATGCAGCACCCCGTAGTAGCTGGCACCCGACAGTTCGGCCGCCGTGCGGGCAATGATGTCGGTGGTTACTTCGAGCGCGCCACCATGAAATGCCATGAAGCCGAAGGATCCTCGAAGTTCGAGTTCCTCGGTGACATCGGGAGTCGCGAGTAGTTCGCGAAACGTCAGTCCCGACGCAGCCATGCCATTGCGCCGCCAAAGACCGCTATGGCACCGAGAACCAACGCCACTGAGACGGCACCCGTAGATTGGATCCAGGTTGTTACCTGGCCAGACCAATCGAGGCCCTTGCTCACCACACCATTGTTCGTTGATTTTCGTACTTCGGAAATGCCATACCAGGTGAGGTACAGCCCGGCGATAATCAGGAATACCCCCGACAGGCGATCGACCCACTGCATTGCTTTGCGCAGGAATTTCAGTAGCCCGCCCTGGGCGAGCGCGAGCGACACGGTGAGCCCCGTGAGGATGAGCGCGAACCCGAGGCTATAGATCAGGAAACTCACGACGCCCGACGCGATGCCATCGCGTGTTGTGGAGCCGAACAGAACAGCGAGAAACACGGGGAGCGAGCAGCCAAGTGACGCCACTGCATAGCTCATCCCGAAGATGAACATGGACCAGAACGATCGGCCCTGCCCGCCCTTTTCGATCTTGGGCGTAAGGATTGGCAACCGGTATCCGGCCACGACGGCAATGCCGAGCACCACGAGAACAACACCGATAACAATGGTGAGCCATTGCGCAACGTCGTAGATCTGTGTTGCACCCGCCTTGATAATCGACCCGATCACCAGGAACACCGCCGTGAAACCAAGTGACACAGCGAGACTGACCAGAATGGCGCGGCGCAGGTTGGCGGCGGGTGATGGACGCTCGGCGACCGGGCCGGTGAGACCCAGGAACGAACCGAGGTAGGCGGGTAGCATTGCAAACCCACACGGGTTAAGCGTGACCACCATGCCAGCGGTAAGCGCATAGACGAACTGACCGTTGATCATGCCGGCACCAACTCGGTGAGTTTGGCTTGGAGCTGTTCACCGGAAAGCGACCCGGTCTTCATCCAGACAACGGTGCCGTTGGCGTCGGTGATCAGCGTGGTGGGTAAGGCCACCAGCTTGAGTTTGGTGAGGAACTCACCGGTGGGGTCACGCCACAAGTCGTAGGTGACGCCGGTCTTTTCGGCGAACTGCTTGGCATTGTTGAAACTGTCCTGGCTGTCGATTCCCACGAATCTAATACGAGGGGTGACTGCGCGATGGATGAGTTCGAACGCCGGCATCTCGGCTTTGCACGGCTCGCATGTCTCGGACCACACATTGATAACGGTGGGCACACCCTTCAATTCGGCGAGGCGAACTGGGTTTCCCTTGAAATCGATGAAGGCCAAGTCGGGCAGGGTTGTGCCCTGTAACTTGGGCGACTTCGGGAGTTCGGTCGGCTGGGTGACGGCGGTGCCACCCAGCTTGACCGTATCGCTCTTGCCGCTACAGGCCGACAGAATCGCGGCACACACGACGAAGGTGAGGGTCCGTCGCACAGCCACAAACCCTATCGGTTCGCCCGCTTATGCGGACTTCACCAGGTAGCCCGGTGGCAACGGAACCTCATCGACCACCAGTTCGGGTCGGGCAATGCGCGGCGGGCGACCGCGGCGTCGCTTGGCGATAACCACGTGACCGTTGGAAATGAGTTCGCCGCCCCACACGCCCCACGGCTCGCGGCCATCGAGCGCAGCCTGAAGACACACCTCGGCCTGACTGCACCGCGAGCAAATGGCCTTGGCCCGGGCGATGTCGTAGACGTCCTCGCTGAAAAACAAGTGAGTGAGCGTGCCGGCTCCGTCGGCGCACCGGGCGCGGGCCCGGTCGACGGGGTTGATCTGGCTCATCGAGTTTGTCTGGATTGCATCAATTAACTGCACTGGAGTTCCAATCGGTCAAACGGTGGTGAAATTCGAGGGATTCCCAGCGGAAAAACAAGAAAGCCGCCGGGAGGTTAGGACCCCGACGGCTTTGCGACTCACTCGGCTGACATCAGCCGGGACTCACAACCCATCGGGGAGGCACAGTGGTGTGCTTCTTGAAACCCTTGGTTGCTGATGCAAAAGATGCAGCGGCGCGCCAAGCACCCGGCGTATATACCGGGGCTACAACAACGGCGTGAACGCGCTGAGACATGCGTAACAGATGAAACCACGCGTCGCCGAATCTGTCAAACGACTTACCCTTTCGAGTTCCCGTTTGTGGGTGGCAGTACAGTGCTGAGCGTGTCTGAGGCTGATGACGCGGTGTTGGTGCCGTTACCCGAATCTGGTCGTGTGTACCGTGACGCTCGCCGGGTTCGCCTGGGCGACTCAAGCCCGGGTGGTCGTTTGCGGTACGACGCGGTTGCCCGCTATCTCCAAGACATTGCCAACGACGACGCCGTCGATAGCGGCTTGACCGACGCGTTGGGCTGGGTAGTTCGTCGCACCGTGGTCGAGGTACATCAACCTGGCGTGTTCAACGAGATGATGCACCTCGCGACGTTCTGCGGCGGTACGGGCCGGGGCTGGGCACAGCGCCGAACAAGCATTGCTGGTGACCGCGGCGGGCACGTGGAGTGTGTGGCGCTGTGGGTACAAATCGATCTGGAGACCGGTCGACCGCGGGCCCTGGGCGACGACTTCTTGTCGGTCTATGGCGAGGCCAGTGGTGGCCGAAAGGTTCGGGCCCGTTTGCATCACGGTGACCCGCCCGGCGACGCCGTTACGTTCGCATGGCCCGTCCGGTTCGCCGACTTCGATGTGTTCAATCATGTCAACAACGCCGCCTATTGGGAGCTCGTGGAAGAACACCTCGCCGGTTCGGGTTTGAGGGGTCCGATTCGTTTGGAGATGGAGCACCGGCGTGGCCTTGAACGAAGTCACAACGCCGAGGTTCGCAGCCACGTATCCGAGGACGGCGCGGCGTGGTGGCTAGTAGACGACGATGGCGTATTTTCGTCGGCGACTATCAGGAGAATGTCGTGACAATGGCCCCAGTAACCCCCGCCGACGTTATCGCTGCGGCCAACCGCATCGCCCCGTTCGTTCGGCGCACCCCTACCATCCGGGTCGATCCGACCGAGATGCCAGAACTACCGGTGGCCGTCGATCTGAAACTGGAACTGTTCCAACACACGGGTTCGTTCAAGGCGCGAGGAGCCTTCAACCGTGTGCTCACCGAGTCTGTTCCATCTGCAGGGCTGATCACGGCGTCGGGTGGAAACCATGGGGCCGCGCTGGCATGGGTGGCACGCGCCCTCGGGCATCGCAGCCAGATCTTCGTCCCCGAGACCAGCCCATCCATGAAAGCCGATCGAATACGCAGCTACGGCGCCGACGTAGTGCTCGGTGGCGCACGTTACGACGACGCTCAAGCCGCTGCGAACGAACGCCAACTCGTGTCGGGTGCGCTCATGGTTCACCCCTACGACCATGCGGCCACGGCTGCCGGAGCGGGCACCTGCGCCTACGAGATGGAACAACAACTCGACGGCATCGACACCGTGCTGGTCGCTACCGGTGGCGGCGGCCTTATGGCGGGAACGGCAACGTGGTTCGGGCGTCGCGTGCGTGTTGTGAGCGTCGAACCCGAAACCAGTCAATGCCTCGCCACGGCGCTGCGTGCCGGTCATCGGGTGACGGTGCCCGTCGAGGGGATGGCCATCGACAGCCTTGGCGCCAAAATGGTGGGCGAGGTGCCATTCGCATGCGCAGTCGCCAACGGAGTCGTCGGTATCACCGTTCCTGACAGCGCCATCGTTGCTGCGCAACAGGCGTTGTGGCGGTCGCTACGCCTGATCGTCGAGCCAGGTGGCGCGGCGGCGTTGGCAGCATTGTTGTGCGGCGCGTACGGACCTGGGGTAGGCGAGCGCATCGCAGTCATTGTGTGTGGGGCGAACTGCGACCCGACGTCGGTCACCTAGGTGGGGTTGGGACGAGGCGCGACGTACACCGAGCGAGGACGGAAACGCACTGGTGCCTCGTTGTATTCCTCGATGGCGTGAGCGATCCAGCCGGCGGTCCTGGCCACGCCGAACAGCAATTCGCCGGTACCGTCGGCAAACCCACAGCGCCTGATCATGGCCGCGAGCGCTAGGTCGATGTTTGGATGAATACCGACCTGGTCGGCTACAACATCGACGGCCTCGTCGATGAGGCTCACATCAATACCGGATTGGCGAAGTCTGTTCATCAACAACACGTATCGCGGATCAGGTACCCGGTAGATCTTGTGACCGAAACCCGGAAGGCGCCGCCCGGCCGAGCGCCATGCTTCAACCACCTCGGTCGGCCGGCCGGAGCGATCGAGATCGTCGAGAAGTTCGACGGCAACGCGGCTTGCGGCACCGTGCAAAGGCCCGGCCAGAACGCCCAAACCCGAGGTCACCACCCGGTACCCGTCGGCGCGGGTAGAAGCTGCGATTCGGGCCGCAAGCGTGGATGACGCAAGGTCGTGGTCGGCCAGGAGCACGAGTGTGTTATCGATGAGCGGCCCCAGTGATCGCAGCGGCAACCGTGATGGCAGTCGGGCGCTGAGGCGGGCCGCTATTGACCCGTTCAGGGGCCGTTTGGGCGCTGCGGCTGGAGCGTGATCGGCGAAGGATGCAATGAGTCGCCTGCCGATGGCGGCGCTGCCGGCTGGGTCAATAGTTCGTGTCGGACCGCTCATTGCCGACAGCGCCGTGAGAAGCACCAACGCATCGACGGAGCCGACCGCACTGAGACCGATCATCGGGGCTGGCGTGCGGGGCCATTGCGGTGCGACCGGGTCGTGTTCGCCGGTCCACAACCACTGCGCTGTACGCTCGAAGGACCAGCGGCCCACTATGTCGCCCAGCGGCACCCCGCGGTACCAAACCCCTTCGTCGCTGATTCGAGTAAGCGATGTCGTGACAGAAATGTCGATAGCGGTGTTGGCGGGTCGACCGCGACGTCGTTGGGCCACCAACTGATCGATGTCGTGCGCAGCGAACAGGCTCGTCTTCCCGTCCACATCGACGGTTCGGGAAAGCTGGCCCCGACTGACATACGCGTACAGCGACGCCGTCTTGATACCGAGGCGAGCCGCAGCTTCGACCGCGGTGAGCGTACGAGTGGGCATTGCTTGATCCTATCAATGTTGACTGTATCAATGTTGATTTGCTCTGGTCGCAGCCGTACGTTGAATGACATGGCTGCTGCTCTGATCGAAGTGCCCCGAGGACTTGCCGGTGTTGCGGTAACGACAACCTCGGTTGGTGATGTACGAGGTGACGAGGGGTACTACCACTACCGAGGTCAGTCAGCCCCGGACCTTGCTCGCAATAAGACGTTCGAGGCGGTCTGCGCGCTGGTGCTCGACGGCAACGATTCGCTGGCCGACCGAAGCCTGCCCAACGACCTTGCGCCCGTCGTTGGTTATCTCGACCTGCGTAGCGGAGTGTCGTTCTTGGCGAGCTCACTGCGGATGCAATCCATCATCGACATTGGCGCAGCCGAACGCCGGGCGAACGCAGTAAGCCTGATTTCGAAACTACCGACATTGGTGGCGTCGCTCCATCATCGTCGCATCGTTGCCCCTCGTGCCGACCTCGGCCATGTCGCCAATTACCTGTGGATGCTGCACGGGTTGGAAGCCTCGGCCGAGATTGTGCGAGCGCTGGAGCAGTACCTGATCCTGACGATCGATCACGGGTTCAATGCCTCGACGTTCGCGGCGCGTGTTATCACCTCGACGGGGGCCGACCTTGGTGCGGCGGTTGTCGGTGGCGTTGGCGCGCTGAGCGGCCCGCGTCATGGCGGTTCACCGAGTCGGGTGCTCGACATGCTCGATGCGGTCGGCGATGATCCGCGTGGCTGGATGACGGCTGAGATTCAGTCGGGTCGGCGGCTCATGGGCTTTGGTCACGCGGTCTATCGCGCGCCCGACCCGAGATCGGAGTTGCTTCGAGAGGTTGCGCTCTTAGTGGCGCCCGAGCGCGCAGCAGTTGCGTGCGAGGTCGAGCGGGTGGGTCTGGAGTTGTTAGCAGGCAGAAGGCTGGTGACCAACGTGGAGTTGTATGCCGCAGTGGTGTTGGAAGCCGCTGGCATCCCGCGAGAATGGTTTACAGCAACGTTCGCTTGCAGCCGCATTGTTGGGTGGTGCGCTCACATCTTGGAGCAGGCCGAAGATCCCAAGATCATCCGACCCGACGCGTTCTACATCGGGCCGCTCGCTTGAGTCCCGAGCAGGGGCGCAGGGAACACGTGTGCAGTGTCAACCGATGCCGCGGCCGCTGCGGCGAGCGCACGCTGACGGCGACGACGACGACGGCGAATCAACAGGCCGATGAGTAGTAGGAACAGCAATAAGCCGCCCCCTGCGATTGCGGCCGCGATCGTTACCTGCCGCTTCCCGCTTTCCTCGGCGGCCAGGAATTGTTCGCGCACCAGGCCTGTTTTGATGCCAACGTCTGCGAGCTTGTCTGCGTCGAAGTCGTACATGGCCGCTACCAGATCTACCTCGAGTGTGGTTTTGCGTAAACCGACTTTGGTTAGGAACGTGCGCTCGGTCTTGAGGAGGGCGTCGGTCTGTTCGAGCTCAGTCAACGTAGCGTCGAGGGCAGCGGCTTTGGCGGTTGTGTCCTCGAATCCGAACGCCGTCGACTCGTACGCCTTTTCGTAGCTGACCGGCACTGTGCGCCCTAAGGCGGTGGCACGCGCCGTCAACTTGTCGCGTGTTTCGAGTGCTGACGTCGCCTCGGCCATACGATTCTTGGCCTCGTAGAAGTCCCATGCATCGAGCGACCTGCCGATGTATGGGGGTGGCGTCCAACCGTCGCCCAAGGCTTTAAGAGTGTCGTACTTTTGCCGTGCATCCTTTCGGTCAGGGATGTTCGCCGCTTCGATCGGCGTCAACACGTAGTCACGCAGCAGGGACTCGATCTTCGTGGATCCTCCAACGTTCTCGGCCAAGTCGTAGAGTCGTTGCCAGGTTCGAGGCGGGATCGAGTTGGTGGCCTCGGCTGCGGGGTAGGCCGACGTGTTTTTGATGGCTGCGTCGAGCACGGCTCGTACTTTGTCGGTGCCGATTTCGTCGGCCAACTCGCGAATGACACCGAACGATGCGTTATAGCCGTATTTTTCGCCGGCCCTTGAACGTTCGGCTCCGCCGACCGGCTTGTCCCAAAGGTTCAACCAAACATGGCCATCTGCGGACGTGTCGATCGCGTCGGGTGACTCGGGAGTGCTGCCCAGTTGACGTGAAACCTGGGAGGCGATCTCCTCGGCGAAACCCTCGTTGAGCCAGCGTTGCGTGAACAGATCGCGGTTGAACCAAGCGTGACTCAGCTCATGGAAGATGAGATCATCATCAAGTTCGTCACCGATCTCAATACGGTTCTGAGTTGGTGAAAACCAGCCGCCGTAGCCGTAGAGGTACGGGCTATACGACTCGACAAACTGGAAGCTCTCATTCTGCGGCCACGACTTACCTGTAATGCTTTCGATCACCGGAATACCCTTGGTTACCTTTTCGGCAACGAAGTCGGCCCAGGCAGTGTCATCGGGCCAATATCGGAGCTGAATTTTGTTGGTTCCGACTTCGACCGTCCGTGTGGCCAAGGCGTTGTCATCGCGAGCGGCGATCGTTACGTAGAACTTCTCGGGATCATCAATGTCGCGAACCTCAAGAATCTGTTCGCCCGCGTCACGCTTCCACGCCTCGGTCGTGCCGCGCGTCTCCACTTCGAAACGGTCAGGTAACACAACCCGCACCGTCGATAGGCCGGGGTCGCCCACAGCCCACACTGGGAAGATGGCATGCGCAGTACCGACGCGGCTTGTGCCCTTGGTTCGGGGGCCGCTGTTCGGCATGCGGTAGATGACGTTGACGGTGCGCCGTTCCCCGTAGTTCACGTTGCTGCCGGTCGAAACCTGAGCGATGTTCACAAAGCCTTTCTCGGTTGGTTCCAGGCTGACCGACACCGGCCGCCTGCTAACGGTTGCGGTGATGTCGGTGACTTCGGTGGGCAGCGGGAACGTGACCCGGTAGTAGAAGAAGTTCGTGATGACGTTGCCGGAACGGGTCGGTGCCGTGTTGTTCTTCAGCGTCACATCGAGCTCGACCTGCACGACGTTCTCGTCGGGCAAAAGTCGGTAGGTTGCGTCGCTGCTGAAAGCGGCTTCGGCGGCCGAAGCCGCTTGACCCGGAAGCACCGCGATGCCGAGTGTAATAAGTATGCCGACTATGAAAACTGGTGAGCGCCGCATTCGGTGACGCTATACGCCCAACACCGTGCGTGGTTGTGGGTCCGTGGACCCAATTGGGCCGGATGGGGCGCACACAAGCTGAGATAAGGGGCGTTTGCTCCTGTGCGAGCATATGGCTTAGCATTTGGTCATGGCGCGTCGCGAGGTCTTGGTTCAACTTGATGACGATTTGGTTGAGCATCTCGACCGTCTCGCCAGAGCGCTCGGCACCAACCGGTCGGAGCTGTTACGCCGAGGAGCTCAGGCCGTTGTCAGCACCGAACTCGATCGCGCAAACGATCGCGAGCTTGTCGCCGCATACGTGCGCCAACCGCCCGATGCTGCGCTGCTGAGGTCGGCGGCGCGGCTAGCGGCAAAAACAGCACCGGCGTGGTAGCTCGCAATGACATTTTTTGGGCAGATCTTGGCGATCCAGCCGGTCGACGTCCCGTCTGTGTCCTCACCCGTGACGCCGCAATTTCGGTACTCAGTGCGGTCACTTGCGCTCCGATAACACGAACGATTCGCGGTATCCGCACCGAAGTCGAAATTGGCACGAACGAAGGCCTGCCAGAGCCCTGCGTGATCAGTTGCGACAACGTTCTTACGCTTCCCCTTGCCGACCTCGACAGTCTGCCCGTAGGTCACCTCAACGAAATCAAGCGTTCAGAACTCGATCGAGCACTCCGGTACGCGCTCGACATCGTCTATTGAACTCGCAATCGCCGTAGGCTATCTAGCTGCAACGCGTCGGCGTCGATGGAGTGCAGCGCCATCGCTACGGGGCTACCACGCTCGATAGGTCGTAGAACAGCAGGCCGGAGTCGTCGCGCTCGGTCGTGGCATCGCCCCGGATGCGCAGATGCTCGAGATGAGCGTACGTTTCGCTCGCTGCCATCGAGCCCCACGATCGCTCACGGAACAACTTCTGCATGAACTCGTCGACACTTCCGGCACGACCCAACTCGTGGGCCGAGTTGACGAGAACTTCGAGGCGCTCGACATGGTGCTCGATGATGTCGTCGACCCGCTGATTCATCGACGCGAATGGGTGACCGTGAGCCGGGAGCACAACCGTTACGTTGTCGAGGTCCTGCATTCGACGCAACGACACAAAGTAGGAGGCAAGCGGGTCGCGCCCGTGGTGAATGCCCGAAATATGGGGCGTTATCGTGGGCAGCACATGGTCGCCTGACAACACAACCCCCGTCTCGGGGTCGTACAGGCACAGGTGATCATTGGTGTGACCCGGCGTGAACAGTGCCACCCAGTCGCGCCGACCAAGGCGGATGCAGTCGGCGTCGTCGACACGCCGTGTTGGGTGAGGAGCGAACAGCGGATCGCTGGCGTTCTTAGCCATACGAGCCCGGTCGACATCGTTCAATGGCTGGTAGGTAGCGCCGCCCCACGGCACGGGTTGACCGAATGGGCCGCCGATAGGTGCGCCTGATTTGTCGTCGTCGCCTAGCTGGTTCGGGTCACTGTCGCCCTCGTCGCCCGGTTCGAATGGCGTGCGGAAATAGCGGTGAGCAATGACTTCGGCATCGACACCGCCTTCGAGACGAAGCCTGGCCGCGCCGCCGAAGTGATCTGGGTGCGAATGGGTGCAGATGATGGTGTGCACATTGGACAACGCGATTTCGGCTCGGCGAAATGCGTCAACGAGTCCGCTCCAATGCTCATCGCCGGGTAAGCCCGGGTCGACCACAGCAAAGCCGCGCTCGTCCTCCAAGGCATAACAGTTCACGTGCCCGAGCCCTGGGAGATGCACCGGTAACTGAACCCGCAAAATGCCAGGTGCTACCTCGGTGATCTCGTCGCTCGGGTCTTCTTGTTCCTGCCGCAACGGTCGATTCATCACCCGGTACGATACTTGTGCTCGGCAACCTTCATGGTGTCGTATCGTGTGAACGATGCTCTTGTGGCTGATTGGGTGGACGCTCGGCTGGTTGCTGTTCGTCGGTTCGTGGCTTCGCCCCAGCCCGCGAACCGGCCCCGTCCGCGACCACATCGCCACTGCGGTGATCGTTCCCGCTCGTGACGAGGCGGCCAACATCGGTGCCGTAATCGCGAACCTCCAGCGCCAGATTGGAGGCCATGATCAACTGGTTGTCATCGACGACGATTCGTCTGATGGCACGGGACAATTAGCGGCTGCCGCGCATGCCGACGTCATCACGGCCCCGCCCAAACCGGCTGGATGGGCAGGCAAGACATGGGCGTGCCACTCCGGGGCGGTGGCTACGACCGGCGAAATCCTCGTGTTTATCGACGCCGACGTGCGACCGGCGGCCGGGGCGCTGCGAAACCTGATCGATGAAGCGGCCGCAACCGATGGCCTGGTGTCGGTGCAGCCGTGGCATCACACGAACCCCACTTGGGGGCAGTTGAGCTTGCTGCCCAACCTGCTCGCTGTCGCCGGGCTTTCCTTTGTGCGCCACCCTCGCTATGCCTTCGGACCGGTGCTGGCCGTGTCACGAGCCGCATACGAACGGGTCGATGGTTTCGCTGCACCCTCAGTGAAGAACCAAACGGTCGAAGATGCAGCTCTCGCTCGCCTCTTCGCTGGCCGTGTAATACTTCACGCCGGGCGCCGTTGGGCGTCGTTCGATATGCATTCGTCGGCCCGTCAAATGTTCGATGGATGGACACGGGTGTTGGGCCATGGAGCAGTAACGCTGCCCCCCGTCGTGATGGTTGCCACGGTGTGGTGGGTAGGCGCCCTATCCGGGGGCCCGTTCGAAGCGTGGTGGATCTACCTTGTCAACGCCGCTCAGTTGGCGGTGCTTGGCCGACGAGTTGGCCGGTTCCACGTGGGTGGCGCGCTGATGTACCCATTGAGCATCGCTGTCGTGGTGGCCGCAGTGGCCCGGGGACGTTTGCGCCGAACGATCAGCTGGAAGGGTCGGTTTGTGCCACGGGGATGAAGATCCGTTCGCGGTAGAACCGCAGCTCATTTACGCTCTCACGGATGTCGTCGAGCGCCCGGTGGCTACCGTGCTTACGAGGCCGCTCGGATCGCACCGATGGATACCAACGCTTCACAAGTTCCTTAAGGCTCGACACATCGACCGACCGATAATGCAACCAATTCTCGATGTCGGGAAGGTACGCATCGAGGAAACGGCGATCGGTCCCAATGGAGTTGCCGCAGAGCGGAGCGAGCCGCTCGGTTGGGGCCCATTGCTTGATGAACGCCAGTGTCTGTGCACCAGCGTCTTCTAGTGAAATAGTGCTGTCGATGATCTTGGGCAACAGACCAGACCGTGTGTGCATGTCGAACACGAACTTGTCCATGAGCGCCAACGCCTCGTCGGGCTGATGGATAACCAGGTCGGGGCCCTCGGCCACGATGTTCAAATCGTTGTCCGTGACGAGCGTTGCGATCTCGACAATCACGTCGCGAGTAGGGTTCAGCCCCGTCATCTCGAGGTCCATCCAAATCAACATCTCTAGAGATTACGAGGAGTCGGCCGGTAATCTCGGCGATCATGGTGCCACTTCCCCTCCACATCGTCGCGTTGGACCCTTCGCTGGGACCCCCGGCCTACGCCCATGCTGGCGACGCCGGTCTCGATCTGCTCGCTCGAACCGACGCTCTTGTGCTGCCAGCTGGCGGTCGGGCGTTGATCGCCACCGGTATCGCTGTTGCCATCCCGGAGGGCTACGCCGGGTTCGTGCAGCCGCGAAGCGGGCTCGCCCTCAAACATGGTTTGACCGTGTTGAACTCGCCTGGGCTCATCGACTGTGGCTACCGCGACGAGGTGAAGGTGGTGCTTGTGAACACTGATCCGTCGCGTCCGTATCAGGTGCGCCGCGGTGATCGAATTGCGCAGCTTGTCATTTTGGCGGTGCAGTCATGTGAGCTCGTGGTCGTTGATCGCCTTGACGGCGACAACCGCGGTGGGGGCTTCGGCCACACCGGGCGCTGACCGCTATAGCCTGAAAGAAATGCGGCGTTCCACTCAACTGATTCTCCTCGTGACTGGTCTGCCAATCGGCGCGATGTTGGTGGGCTGTGGTATCCCTGCCGATGCTCGCCCGACGCTGGTTCCAACGTCGTCAACTGCGACAACGGCCGCACCTCTGCCCTCGACCCGTGTGCCCCAAACGACAGTGGTTCCCCCTTCTACGACACAAGCAGCAACGACGACAACGGTACCCAATCCCGTTGGCCGAACAATTGATCGGGTCGACACCATCCGGCCGCGCATCGCCCTGACGTTCAACTCGATCATGACCGACGAGATGTTGCTGGCTCTCGACCAAAAGCGGGTCGACAGCTACGCCAACGTCGCTGTCCTCGATGTGCTCGAACGCCAATCAGTGCCTGCCACGTTCTTCCTGGCTGGGAAATGGGTGCTGCGATACCCCGAGCTCACCAAACGCATTGCCGGTAACGGGCTGTTCGAGGTGGGAAGTCACAGCTTCCAATACAAAGGTTTTACAGCGAAGTGCGGGCCGCTCGGTGCGTTCAAGCTTGATGAGATGGCCGCCGACGTCACCAAGAGCTTCGACGCGCTACGCCCCTTCGGTGGGCGACAGGTGCCGTACTTCCGTTTTCCGGGAGGTTGCGTCGACGAACAAGCTCTAGCCCAACTCGAATCCACCCGAGTTTCGGTGGTTGGTGGTGACGTTGTCTCAGGTGATGCAACCGGAATCCCTTCTGCCACGATTGTCAGCAACGTTGTTCGTCAGGCCAAAGCCGGATCCATCGTTGCGTTTCACATCACAAAAGGCAACGCGCCGAACACGCACACAGCCGTCGAGCAGGTGGTAACAGAACTGCGTCGCAAGGGCTTCGAACTCGTGACGGTTAGCGAGCTCCTCCGCGACGCACCATGATCGAGGCGTTTACGGCTCCGACGTAACGTCGGCGGGGTCTTTGTCGTCGCGCCAGCCGAGAAACACCGGGTGGCGCAGCAGGCGGTCTGTGGTCCATTCGGCGAATGCGACCTGGGCGACCCTCAGCGGTTGCGTCCAACGGCTCGTCTTTACGACGTCGCGAGGCGGTTTGGGATCGAACGGGCACTCGGTGAGCGGGTGCTTCTCGAACCAGCGCATCGACTCATCGAGCTGGTTCTGGGTGAATCCTGATCCGGCCGTTCCGGCGAACACAAGCCGACCATGTTCGTGAAACCCGACGGCAATCGAACCGAACGTCGACTCCCGTGCGCCCGACCCGGTGGTGTACCCGCCCACCACAAACTCCTGCACACGGCGATGTTTAATCTTGCGCCAACTGGGCGACCGCTTGCCCGGGACGTACAAGCTGTCGAGCCGCTTGGCGATGATCCCCTCGGCGCCAGCATCCTTGGTCGCTTCAGCCAGTGCCGCCCCCGAACCGGGTCCTGTATGCAACGGCGACACCAACCAGTTCGGCCCTGGCTCGACGAGTTGTTCTAACAACGCCCGCCGCTGTTCGAACGGTAGCCCGGTGATGTCGTGACCATCGATATTCAAGACATCGAAGATGACGAACGTGACCGGCTTCTTACCCTGCTGGAGCCATTCGAAACGGCTAGCCCCGTTCTCATCGAAACACACAACTTCACCGTCCAACACTGCTCCTGTTGCATTAACTCCCTCGGCAATCGCCGCCAACGACGGCCATTTCCGAGTCACGTCGATGAGGTTGGAACTTTGAAGCGCCACGTGTGAACCCACAACGAACGCCAGTGTGCGGTAGCCGTCCCACTTCGTTTCGTACGCCCAACCAACGTCGCTGACAGGCAATTCACCCGCCACAGCCTTCATCGGTGCGATACCTGCCCGAGTCACCATCGCAATGACGGTACCGTGTGGAGGTTGATTACTGCACTTGGATGGAACGATTGGTTCGATACAGCCTGGACGGATCTTGGCCGTCCGGTGCCGGTCGGCCGTGTGCGCCGGCTCGACCGCGGGTGGTCAACGGTCGATACCGGCGACAGTGAGCTCAGGGTTCGCAACATCGGCATCGACGTAGCGGTGGGTGACTGGGTGGTCGTGTCGCCCGACGAGGAGCGCGTCGTCGAAGTCCTCGAACGCCAAAGCGCGTTTGTGCGCCGGGCAAGCTTCGAGGGAGCCAAGGCTGAAGCCCACATCCTGGCTGCCAACATCGATCGAGTATTTTTGTTGCACCCGTTGTCGTCGCCACCCAACCAACGTCGCCTAGAACGCGAACTCGTACTCGTGTACGAGAGCGGTGCCGAACCGATCGTTATTCTCAGCAAGGCCGACCTTGCTCCCGACGAGCGAGCTGTCGCCGACGCCGTTTCACTCGTCGAAGCTGTTGCACTTGGCGTGCCAGTACATGCCGTCGCCGCCCAGTCCGGTCTTGGCCTCGATGTCCTACGTGCCTATTCGCCTTCCGGACGAACCGTGGCGTTGCTCGGTGCTTCAGGTGCTGGGAAATCAACGCTGGTTAACGCGCTCGTCGGAACCGACGTGCAACGCACGAGCGAGGTTCGCGAGGGCGATTTACGAGGGCGCCACACCACCGTGGCATCACAGTTGATCGACCTGCCCAACGGTGGGCTGTTCCTCGACACCCCCGGCCTTCGCGCTGTTTCACTGTGGTCGGTAGGGCATGGCCTCGACCGTGCGTTCAGCGACATAGTGGCGTTCGCTGAGCGGTGTAAGTTTCGAGATTGCGCTCATGCGGCCGAGCCCGGTTGCGCGGTGCGGGTGGCGGTAGAAGCGGGCGAACTTCCCGAGGGGCGGCTGGTGTCGTGGCATACCCTCATGGCCGAACTTGCCGTGCTCGAAGCTGAAACAGTAGAGGTTGAACGCACAGCCGGTCGCGGTCGTGCTCGGCGGTTCAGGCCAGTGTCGGCGGCCCACGACAACGACGACCGAACGGATTGACCACATGACCAACATCAACGATGTTCAGCGGTATCTCGGTGAAGAGACCATCGATCATCATCGCGAAGGACTCATCAGCCGCCGCGACATGTTCCGACAACTGGTGGCGATCTGTGGTTCGGCTTCAGCAGCCGGTGCTTTGCTGGCCGCGTGTTCGGCGAATTCCGAACCTTCATCTAGTTCATCTAGCTCATCCAGTACACCTAGCTCATCTAGTTCATCTAGCTCATCACTGTCGGCCGTGTCATCTACGAGCCCTCAGCCGAGTGTTGCCACGGTCGCCCCGACCAGCGTTGCGAAACCATTATTGAAGTTGCGGGTGGCTGCCGACGACCCGGCTATTACTGGTGCCGACGTCACGTTCCCAGGTGCGGTCGGCCCGCTGCTCGGCTACCTCGCCCGTCCGTCTGTTGCCGGCGCGGCCAAAAGCCGCGCCGGAATCATCGTCATCCACGAAATTTTTGGCCTTACCGACCATATTCGCGACGTCACCCGCCGACTCGCCAAGGCGGGGTTTGTGGCCCTGTCAGTCGACTTGGCGTCACGGGCCGGTGGTACGGCCAAAGGTGGTGTCAGCGGCGCGCTCGGCCAGTTGGCTCCTGGCGACGCCCTCGTCGATCTCCGTTCGGCTGCGACCTACCTCGCTACGCAACCCGATTACAGCGGCAAACTCGGTGTCACCGGGTTCTGTTACGGCGGGGGCATGACGTTACGAGCAGCTGCCAACGTGGCGAACGTTACGGCTGCTGTTGCCTATTACGGCACAACCCCCGAGCCAGCCGATCAGATGGGCAACGCAACAGGCGCGCTGCTCGTGCATTACGCCGCCAACGATGCCCGGGTCAACGGCACAATGCAGGCGCTGAAAGATAACGTGCGAACGAAGTTCGAAACCCGCATCCACGAAGGTGCGGGCCACGGTTTCAACAATGACACCGGAGCCAACTATTTCGAACCGGCAGCTATCCAGGCTTGGGGCGAAACGCTGTCATGGTTCGGTTTTCACCTCGGCCAATAGCACCGGGCTACATTTTAGGCCATGACCCTCGCAACACTTCGGCCTGGCCTCGTTATTGCCGCTGCTGGCGACCCGTTCACCGGTGGGCACGAGAAGGCTCAAACCGTTGCGTCGCGAACGATGGCCGAGTTCGCGCTATCGCCCGACGTTGGGCATTGGTGGATGCTGGAAAAGCCGGAACTCGGTGCCCGCACACTCGAAATCTTCTGGAACGGTTTGTAGAGTGGACCCGTACCTCGGTCGTCGAGCCTGGCGCAGCCTCGAAGCCGTACACGGCATGATTTATTTCACACCTCACGCCCAGCCCGCCTACGAAGCCGTGGGAGTCGTCGGACGAGGTGCCGCCCGCATGGGGTATTTCGGTTCACGAGCGGCAGCAATGGGTGCGGTGCCAGCCGAGGTCGTGATGGCAACGTTCTACAACTTCAATCCGGAACTTGTGCGCCGCAGCGTTCCGCGAGTGTGGGGTCTGGCTTCTCCCGATGCGATACTCACTGCCCGACTTCACGCCGTCGACGTGTCGTTGCGGTCGGCGTTCAGCGACGCGACCCTGATGTCACCCGACTTCAACGAGACAGTGATGTTGACACGCGCCGCCGCCGACGTGGCGTGCGAGCGACCCGAAGGTCGTCCATTGTTCGCAGCCCATTCCCAACTGGCGTGGCCCGACGAACCCCACCTGGCGTTGTGGCACGCTCAGACGTTGTTGCGCGAGTTCCGTGGAGACGGCCACATCGCGGCCCTGGTCATCGAAGGCCTTTCGGGGATCGAGGCACTCATATCGCATGCTGCCGCTGGCGATGTTCCGGCCGCGGCGCTTATGGGCACACGAGCGTGGAGCCTCGACGCGTGGGAAGTCGGGTCCGACGAATTGCGCCGTCGAGGCTTGATTGAGCCTGCAGGAGAGCTGGCATTTACGACACTCGGACGCGAACAGCGCCAACGGATCGAAGACACCACCGATCGGCTTGCAGTTTCGCCGTATGCAGCCTTGGGTGAACGCAGCTGCGAGCGGCTCCGTGATCTTGGTCGACCGCTCAGCCAAGCAATTGTCGACGCAGGGTTACTCACTATCGACCCCGCTCGTTTCCTCGACGACTGATTGAACCGTTCTTGTCGCACGGCTGGGGTGAGCGGCGCATCCTCGTGGGATCATTGCGTTGTGGCTGCATCCTGGTTGGCATCGTCGAAATCCTCGGACCTGGCGTCGCTCATGGCGCTGCGGCCCGAACTCGATTCGTTGCGGCTCACGCTGCTCGATCGCCTGTGGGACGAACGTCTCGTTGAACCAATCGCACTGGAATTGTGCCGATTGCGTATTGCGATGTTGTTGGGCGACGACGAAGCGTTTGCCGTTCGCACGCCGCATGCTGTTATGGCCGGGCTCGACGAAGGACAGATCGCCGCGCTAACCGACTGGGCCGCCGACGCCAGGTTCACGGGCGCGCAGCGCGCCGCGCTTGGAGCAGCCGAGCTATTCGTCATCGACGTGAGGGCGCTCGACGCAAACCAACCTGGCGGGCTCACTGAGTTCTTCAGCAGCGATGAGCAGTACGCGTTACTTATAGGCTTTGCAATGTTCGACGGATTCGGTCGCATGCGCCGGGTCCTGACTGACTGAACGACTGACTGACTGAAAGGCGACGCTCATGGCATCAGTAGGGAGCAAAGGTCGACAACCCGAACTCATGGCCGACTTCGGTCGTCTGTATGGCACGTTCTGGAGCCATGGAGTGGTCGATCACCCGACCAAGGAGGTCGTGCGTATGCGCAACGCGCGGCTCACCGAGTGTCGCCTTTGAAAGAACGTTCGCTTCGCAGTTGCGAAGCAGGACGGCTTGACTGAAGACATGGTCGACCAAATTCGTGACGGCTACGACGAGACCGACTTGTCGCTACGTCACCGGCGCGCATTGCGGTTGGCCGATGGGCTGCTCAATCTCGAGGCGTTGACCGCGCAGGATCGCACCGAACTACAAACCGAGTTCAGCGATGCCGAGATTGCCGAGTTGAGCATTGGCCTGGCCCTCTTCCACGGCTTTTCGAAGGTGCTCATTGCGTCGGGGGCCGAGCCTGAAACCATGGACACCACGGTACTACCTACCCCGAACGTGTAAGCCTGGTTCGGATCGTGACGATCTGATCCAGTTTGGTGTTCGCGAACAGGTCGCGCAACCATGTGCTGTTGATGACGAACTCCAGCGTGACGCTACGGCTGGTCGCTCGGCCCATAGCCCCAACCAGTAATCCCAGTCCGGTGTGATCCATACTCGTAACACCGTCACAGTCGATGATGACGGTGTTTCCGACGTTGCCGTCAATCAACTTCCACAGCGCCCCATGGAGGCGCGGTGCCGTCGAGAGGTCGATCTCGCCGCGACATGACAGGACGGCACAACCGTTGTGCTCGAACTGATCCAGGCTGAGGTCCACCGACATGGGAACCTATGGTAGCCATGGACTCCGAATCGCCCCGTCTGATCGAGATCGAGTCACGTCTCGAAGCTCTGTCGGTGGGCGAGCGATTAGTGCACGTCCAACGGATTCCTGCCCGGTCGGCCCGCTTTGGTTCCTTGGAGGCACCGATCGAAGGTGCGGTGGGGTCGCTCGATATCCCTGCGTTGTGGAGCCATCAGGCCGAGGCGATCAACCTGCTTCGTGCGGGACAGTCGACCGTTATTGCTACCGGAACGGCGTCAGGCAAATCATTGTGTTACCAGCTGCCGATAGCGGAATCGATCGCTCGTGGTCGACCGGGAACAGCACTGTGCATCTTCCCGACCAAAGCACTCGCCCAGGACCAACTTCGAGCGATGACCGCGCTCGACGTTCCCGGTTTGTTCGCCGCAACCTACGACGGCGACACCACACCCGATATGCGGGCGTTGGTGCGTCGCCAGGCCAATGTCATTCTCACGAATCCCGAGATGTTGCACAACGCTCTGCTGCCATACCACGGCCGATGGGCCACGTTTCTTCGACGTCTCGAGTACGTGGTTATCGATGAACTCCATGTGCTGCGTGGCATTTTTGGTGGCCATGTTGGGCATGTACTGCGGCGGTTGCGGCGCCTGTGCAACCACTACGGCAGCGACCCAACGTTCGTGTTTTCGTCGGCGACCATTGGTGACCCGGCGCGCCTGGCCAGTGATCTGTGCGGCAAGCCAGTCGTGGCGCTTACCGACGACGGATCGCCGCGAGGCGAGCGGCTGTTTGTGCTGTGGAACCCGGCGCTACTCGACATCGACAGCGGAGCACGGGCGAGTGCCAACGTCGAAGTGGCCGAGCTGGTCGTGGCGCTCATCGAAGATGGCTGGCGCACCGTGGCGTTCTGTCGAAGTCGGCGTGGCACCGAAACCGTTACCGCCGATATTCGCCGCCGACTAGCACCTGAGCTGGCCGACAAGGTGCAGCCGTATCGGGCCGGATACTTGCCCACCGAACGCCGAGAAATTGAGGCCAAACTCTTCGCCGGTCAATTGCGTGCAATCGTGGCTACGAGCGCTTTGGAACTCGGTATTGATGTTGGCGGGCTCGATGCTTGCGTCCTCAATGGGTTCCCGGGGACGTTGGCTTCGATGTGGCAACAGGCTGGGCGCGCTGGCCGCCGCGACGAGCCGGCCGTTGCGGTATTGGTGGCGGGAGCCGATCAACTCGATCAGTGGATCATGTCGCACCCGAGCGAGGTATTCACCCGGCCGTTGGAACCAGCCGTCGTGAACCTCACCAACCCGCAAATCATGCAGCCGCACCTGTCGTGCGCCGCCTTCGAGCTCCCGTTGCGAGCCGATGACGACCAGTGGTGGGGCGACGACCTGGCCGACGGTGTTCGTGACCTTGTAGTGGCCGACCGGCTGCGACTGCGCGACGGCCTCGCGTATTGGCAGGGACGGGGTCAGCCAGCTAGCGGCATGGGATTGCGTTCAGGATCCTCGGATGAATACCGCATTGCATTGGATGACGGCCGGGTTATCGGTACGGTCGATGGAGCGCGAGCCTTTGACCAGGTGCACCCCGGCGCTGTGTACCTGCACCTTGGGCAGCAGTACCGCGTGTTGGATCTGGATCTTGACGACAAGGCCGCCATAGTCGAGCCGGTAGAAGTGGACGAATACACCCAGGTTCGCAGTCAGATGGATGTTGCCGTTCTCAGCTCGGAACGCACGACCATGATCGGATACGCCAGACTCACCCTCGGACAGATTGAGGTGGCCACCACCATCGTTGGCTACGAGCGTCGTGACACACGAACCCGCGAGTTGATTAGCCGCGAAGAACTTGTGCTCCCACCGTCCACGTTGCGAACACGGGCGTTTTGGTACACGGTCGACGACGAGGTGATCGACCGTGCTCGCCTCGACCCCACTGCAATTCCCGGTGCACTGCATGCGGCTGAACACGCTGGTATAGGGATCTTGCCGCTGTTCGCGATCTGCGACCGATGGGATGTAGGCGGCGTGTCGATGCCGTGGCAAGCCGACACGGGGTTGCCGTCGATCTTCATCTATGACGGCTACCCCGGGGGGATCGGTATCGCCGAGCTTGGTTATAGCGCCGGTCATCGACACCTGGAGGCGACACGCGCCGTGATCGAGCGGTGCCGATGCCGGCGCGGTTGCCCGAGTTGTGTGCAATCGCCAAAGTGCGGCAACGGCAACGAGCCGTTAGATAAGGCATCGGCGCTGGCACTACTGCGCGCCATCTTGAGCTAGCTACTTGGCTCAAGCGCCATGACTACGGTGGCAGTCAGCGTGCGGTCGGGCAGGAATGTACCGATCACGGGCACGTCGGTTGGAGATCGATAGGTGACCACAACAGTGACGAGGCCATCGGAAACGGTGGTGGCCACGCGGCGGCGCGTGGCATCGAGTCCGCTAGTTCGTTCAACGCCTCTACGTGCCGCCGACATGGGCGACGCGGTGTTGTCGATGGCCGCCGCCCGAGCACCTTCCCGGGCGGCGTGGATGACGGCGAGTTGGTCGCGCACGACCACCCCTACTTGCACAATGGCGAGGATGAACATGGCCAGAATCGGCAGGC
Organism: Actinomycetes bacterium; assembly: GCA_031415695.1. Lineage (GTDB taxonomy): Bacteria > Actinomycetota > Acidimicrobiia > Acidimicrobiales > Ilumatobacteraceae > JANOSH01. The sequence goes on along the minus strand of JANOSH010000046.1, from coordinate 143,249 downwards.
TCAGTGCCAATTCGACCGTGGCTTGGCCGTCGTCGTGTTGGGTCATGGCATCTGGCGCTCGATAACGTCGAACACCTTTCCGAGAAGCTGGCCGACGCGAGCAGCGCCGGCGCCACCGGTGACCCAGGCGATAAACAGCAGGGCTAGAAGCGCCGCTCCTAACAGGACCAGTGCGTATTCGGCGGTGGACTGGCCGCTGTCGGTCAGGTCGACGTCGGTGTGGTCGGTCATGGGTGACTCCTTGGTGGTGTTAGTTGAGGGCGCTGAGAGCGCCGAGAAGCGCAGGAACAACGGTGAGCAGTACAAAGGCCGGAAGGATGCAGGTAACGAGGGGAAAGCACAGAAGCACAGGCAGACGGCGGGCCGATTGCTCGGATTGCCGCCGCCGGTTGTTACGGGCCTGTTCCGCGGCCTGATCGAGCGCAGGGGCGAGAGGAAGGCCGAGCCGTTCTGTAGCGGCAAGGGCTCGTGCGAGCGGTCGAGCCGATTCGCCCAGCAGCGCGAGCAGGGTGTCGGTAGCCTCGGCGAAGCGGGCGCCTCGGTCAACGGCGAGTAAGACCGACGCGGTGGCAGTGTCGAACGGGGGTGGCAGGAACCGCCCGACTCGACGCATCGCCAGTTCGGGGCTGAGCCCCGCATGGACCGCAACGGTAAGAAGCCCAATCGTGTCGGGGAGCGCTCGAATCACCTCGTGATCTTGCGGCAGCAGGCCGGTAAGGGCGCGTATGCGTACCGGTGCCGGTCGGAACTTCCAACCGATTGCGACCACGATGAGGACCAAAGTCAGACTCATCGCACACGCCCAATCAGGATTTTCAACCACAGCCCGCCAACAGCGTCGAGGCCCAGGCCGCCCGCGAGACACACCCAGCCCGCGGGCTCATGCAGCAACACGTGCGCCGTGCGATTGTCGACCAAAAGCGTCCAGCCCAAGAATGCGACCGGCAACAAGCCGACGATCCAAGCGCTCAGCCGGGCCTGGGCCGAGTGGGCCGCGGCTTCGGCCTCGATGGATAGCCGGTGGCGGATCGACTGTGCGGCTACTTCGACCGCTCGTGACTGGTTCCCACCCGCCGCGGCGGCGATGACCAGTGCGGCTGCGGCTGTGCGTTCGGTGTCGGACTTGGCCGTTGCGGCCCAACGCGTCAAGGTGGATTCGAGGGGTTGCCCGCCGGCAAGCGCTGGCCCGACGGCTCGGTCGCCCAGTGAGCCGACAAGCGCCCCCCGAAGCGACGACCCAGATCGGAGCATGCGGGCGCTGTCCTCAAGAGCGGAGGCCAAGTCATTGGGACTAAGCGCGCCCGCGGGCGTGCGCGTTGCGTAGTTCGTAATCCACTTCCATCCGACTCCGCCGAGGATGACGATGGCAGCCACTACGAGATCGGGCCGCCTCACGCCCGCTCTGCCCACGCGTGCTGGCACCAGGGTCGCGTCGGCGAGGCCAGGATGCTGTCGTCGGCCACGAGAACCACGCCTCGCGGCCCGGCGGCATCGCTGGGCTTGACTTCGATGATGTGATCGATTCGACGCCAGCCGCCGGGAGCCCGTGCGACATGAACCACCAAATCGACCGCCCGGTGGACCTGATCTCGAACGGCATCTAGCGGCAGGCCGGTGCCCGCTTGAAGGACTAATGTGTCGAGGCGACTGAGGGCGTCGAGAGCACTGTTGGCGTGCACGGTAGTGAGGGAGCCGTCGTGTCCCGTGTTGAGCGCTTGCAGCATGTCGAGTGCTTCGGCCCCACGCACTTCGCCGACAACAATTCGGTCGGGCCGAAGGCGCAACGCTGCTCGAACAAGCTCTCGAATGGTGACTGCGCCAAGCCCGTCGGCGGATTCTCGTCGTGCTTCGAGACGAACGATGTTGTCGCCTGGCAGCCGCAACTCGGCGGCGTCTTCGATGGTGATGATGCGTTCGGTGGCGTGGCAACGATCGGCCAGCGCATTGAGAAGGGTGGTCTTGCCTGATGAGGTGGCGCCGGACACGACGATGTTGGCCCGACCCTGTACGGCATGGTCGATGAGCGCGGCGACGGGCACAGTGGTGAAGGCAGTGAGCGGAATGGTGTCGGCCCGGAAGCGCCGTATGGCCATGGTGGGGCCATCGAGCGCAATTGGCGGAACGACGGCTTGGAGCCGGGCGCCGTCGGCAAGTCGGGCCTCGACAACGGGGCTGACGGCGTCGGCCCGAAGTCCGAGCGGTGCCAGCATGCGCTCGAGAGCGTGGGCTGCTTCCCCGGTTCGCAAACCTGGCTCGACACGGATGAGGGCACCGGCCCGTTCGACCCACAGATCACGACCGCCATTGACGATGACTTCGGTGACAGTGGGGTCGTTCAACAGCGCGTCGAGCCGCCCAAAACCGGTGGTCATGCTGCGCCCTTCAAGCTGCGCGCCAACCCCCGTGGTAACCGTGACGCCAATAGCCCGGCGTCGACAGCGCGGGCAACGGCTGGGTCGATTTCTACCTCGGCCACTACGGGTACTCCGAGCACGGCTTCGACATCTCGTCGTCCGAGCGACCGGCCCGGTTCGCCGACAAGCACGACCGCCGATGGTCGAAGCGGCGCGGCGGCCGCGCGTCGCAAGGCGAGGTAACACGGGCGCAGGACGAGGAGTGAGACCGAGGCCGCAGCGGCCAAGTCGAGCGCGGGACCGGGCCGCATAATGCCGGCGTCGACGATGACGGGTCGAGGCTCGTTGGCCAACGCCGCGGCGAGTGGGTCGCCCGGTGCAGTGGTCCACCGGCCGGCCGGGATGACCCCTAGCCCGGTGCCACCCGAGCGTTCGAGGGCCCGAAGTCCGGCGATGTCGGTTGGACGCTCAAGCCATTCGCCGATGCCGGGCCCGTCGGGGTCGGGCAGTCCGAGCGCGGCCGGCACATCGCCAGCCAGGTCGACCAGCAGTGCGCCCTGGCGCTTGGCGAACAGCAGGGCGAGTGATGTGGCAATAACGGTAGTGCCGCTTCCACCTTTGACCGACCAGCACGTGATGAGCACGGCATACCTCCAACGACCGGGGCCGCACGTTGGGCCACGCAAGAAGGGGAAGTAGTTCGAAGGTAGCAATATCACAGCGGCGAGCGCCAGGGGGCAGACGAAGTCTTGACAGTCGAGCGCGATTGCGGAACTAGCGCTAGCCTGCCGGATGGAGGTGTCCGGGTACCTGGTGGGCTCCGCCGCCTTCAAAGCGGTTGGGACGGGCGATCCCCGTCCGGCGGGTTCGATTCCCGTCCACCTCCGCCAATGCGTTCACGAGTGTTCGTGACTGTTCGCAAAAGTGCTCTGACCAGGGGATATACCGAACAAGATCGTGGCCGTTCGTACTCTCAAAAAAACTCTCTAACTGTCTCTGAGAGTTACGTATGCTCGTCTCCAACAGGAGGTCGATCATGCCCCGAGCATCCCCGCGGCAAGCGCGTCCAGGACGCCGATGGCGAACCAGGAGTTTGGGAAGCACGGTGCAGGTGATCGACCGTCCACCTCCAGCCAACACTTTCGCTACGTTGAGCGGCGGTACGTCGTTCGTCGCCCGCTTCCGCCGTGGGAAACAATCAGGCCGAGCCGTTTGAGTCGTTGTAGCCGTTTCGCAACCGTTGCGGGGGCAACGTCCAGTCGACGACTGATCTCGCTGACGTCGGCCGATGAGTCGGCCAGCGAGTCGAGTACCGCCTGCAGGGCCGGCGGTACGTCGTTGACCCGTGTTGGTGCCGATGGCGGAATCTCCCGGCGGCCGGCGTCGATAACCGCGGTAAAGCTGATCCCGTTGTCAAAGAAGCGTGGCGCAGGTAGACCTGCCTTGTTGAGCTCGGCAAAGACCGTCGGAATACCCGACGCCAGCGCCTCGACAACTCGTCCGTCAGTGGTCTGTACATATCGGCAGAGTTCGATGAGCCGTCGATTGCGGGCAGACGTGATATCGATTCGGCCAAGCGCCGCGACGCTGACCTCGTAGAGACCGCCGGGATTCGAGATGCGGAAGCTCTCGGATGACATGCGGAGTTCGATAGCTCGGCCAGCTGACCAAGGTGCGAGGTCGCGGTGAACCACAGCGTTGGCTACAAGTTCGCGGATAGCAGCCAGTGGTGGCCAGGTCTGATCGAAGACTCGGCCAGCCCTCCGGTCTTCGACGATTTCGTTGCGGCTGTTCTTTCGGACCCAGGCGACGGTGTCTTCGACGATCGAGGCGATTGGCCCGTTGAACGTCGCATCGTCCAGGGCTCGGATGGTACCGATCGATCGGCCAGCCGGTAGGAGCGCAGCGCGAACGGATACGGTGGGTAGGTATTGCTGCGGGTATTCGCCGAGGGCGATTAGGCCGGCGACGGTCGCAACGCCATCTTTGGTGAGGACTCCCATCTTGAGAAGCACCTTCATGTCGTCGAACCTACGCAGGGTCGGCACGGCCGCTCGCGCGTTGGAGAGGAACGCGTTCACTCGATCCGACTCAAGGTCGGCTACCCCCGTGTCTGGCACCGGATCCTCGTCAAAACGGCGCCGTGATCGTGCTACGACAAACGCGTCTTCCTCCAGCTGCGAAAGCTCATAGTCGCCATCGCCGACGCGCAGATACGCCCTTCTTGTTCCCGTGACTCGGCACGGCTTCACGGCAAGATCGATCTCGGCGATCCGAGCGACAACCAGTCGTTGGCCTTCGAAGGGGAACTCGCCAATGGTCGCTTGAACCGGCGGGTTGACTCCCTGGCGGGCTATTGAGGCGAGTCCACTGACGAGCGCGGCCGGGTGAGAAAGTTTCGTCGGGGCAAAGCCGGTGCTCTCGTCGAGGCCCAGGACGATAACTCCACCTCCCGGTGTGTTAGCGAACGCCGAGATTGTGCTGGCGATCGACGTGGGCATCCCTCCAACTGCACTCTTGGCCTCCACGCCCTGATGGTCGGATCCGAGCCGTCGAAGTTCTTGGACGATTCGATCGACGTCGAGATCATCCTGGATTGCAGAGTCGTCGTTGGCCTCTCGTGTCATGGACCCGAGACTATCCGAGATCTGTCCTTTCTATGTCGTTTCGTATCTTTTTATGTCCTTTACTGGTCCTCATATGTCTATTCAAGTCCTACGTGCTGATCCCCGGCGCCGCCGCGGCGCTCGGGTTATCGAGCGTCTACCGGCACCGAAGGTCGACACGATATGGGTGGCGCGCCGGCAGAGGCTGTGCCGGTCCCGGTCGTAGAGCATCGTGGTTCGCGGGTCGGCGTGTGACTCGGCTTCCTGGATGTCGCGTAGCGGAACTCCGGCATCGAGCGCGGCCGTGATAAAGCTCTGGCGCAGAGAGTGTGTGGGGTGCTGTGTTTCGGGGACGGGTTGCGCTGGGCGCGAGGTCAGGCGGACTTGGGAACGCGTTGGCTGTAGCGCTGGCGTGCTCCTTCGTCGAGGTCGTCAACGAGGATTTCGTCGGTGGCGCAGCAACTCGTCGTCAGCAGTGATTCGTGCGAAGCGCTTGTCGGCCGAACGTGCAGTCGAGAGGAAGTCCTCGACGCGGTCCCTTTCAAGGTCGGCTAGCACTGCGCCGTCGACGGCTGCCTCGTCGTAACGCGGGCGTGATCGATTGGAGAGGAAGCCCTCGATCTCGAGTTGCGACAGCGTGTAGTCACCGTCGGCGAACCTCATGTAGGCCCGCCCGGTACGTCGCACGAAACACGGCTTCGCCGACGCCGGAAGTTCTCGAATCCGGGCAACGACAACGTCTGCCTCTTCGAACTTTCTACATCGATCGCGATGTGGATGGCGGGCAGATTTGCGAACGCACTCATCGTCTCAGTAATCGACTCGGGAAGACCAACGGCCGCTGACTTCACCTCAATGCCGGGAAGTTCTCCGCCCAGTGAACGCATGTCGGCAACGAGTCGAGTGAGTTCCATTGCTCGAAACTAGCCGCTCAATTCGGCCTCCGAGGCCGATTTGAGGCCGATTTAGTCGCGGGCTTGACCCACGAATCGTAGCTCTCAGGATAACTCTCAACGTCCTCGAACGCGGGGCCAAAAACTGCTATCGACCAGGCGCGTTGTCCTTGCCAAGCAGATTCCCGTCGGCTGCCGTGGTCACGCCGTGGTCACGGAATCGCGGAAATCCTTCCGGGGCTGTGACATCACCGAGTGGTTGGCACAGCGCCTTGCAGCCAATCGAGCGAAGTGTCCATGACATTGGCTTTGCTCGTTTGCCCAGCTCAGGCAGTGTTTGGCCGCGTCGGTCGGATCAAGTCGTCGAAAGAAGGAGGGGGCGCCTCGAGTTAGGCCTGCGGTCTGTGGGTACGGCCGTCGGGCTGGAGGCGGGCAGGACTCCCGTCCGCCCCTACCTCCAGAAGGGGTCGATCCGTGGCGGGCCGAACCGATAGGCGGGCGTGGTGGCTAACAGACGCCGATGTCCAATTGCTGTAACTCTCGGTCGAGGAGTGTTGCGCTGATCGGTCTAGAGACTCTGCATATCACGGTCTAGGTGGTCTGCAAACGTCGGCTCAGCGATTAGAGTTGGTTCGATGGATACCCTCGAGCAGAATCTCGTCCAGTACTGGGTCCAGCAGGCGCGGAATGTAGTTCGTCAACTTCGGATCGACGACGATGAGTGCTGTTCTGGCACAACACCTACTTATCTTGTAGCACACCACCTACCTTCTATGCAGCACGAGGATGACGAGTTCCGCCGCTGCGTCGCACAGTTCATGCGCTGGCATCTCGACTCGATGTCTCTCGGTGAAGTGATTGGCCGGCGTGCGATGGCGTCCAGTTCGACAGTGGCGGCGCGCCCGCTCGGTTTGGCGCGTGTTGCGATCTGGTAGACCGGCGAGTGAGTCTCGTTCGATCGGGTTCGGTGCCACAGCCTTCTTGATGGCCTGGGTGGAGCTGGAGGGCATCGACGAACTGCTGGCGAAGGCCGAGGCCGCGCAGCACGTCGGGAATGGGTACGGCACGGTCGGACGCACATGCTGTTGCGGGATTGCTGCCGTTGTTGGTCAATCGAACGGTCGCGTTTCTACAAGGCGACTTGCGCTCTCACGAGACCTTGCGCTGGAATTTTCCCGGTTGTCGCGTACGAGCAGCCTCAGCGATTCGATCGAGGATGCTGACCACGGTCGACGTCGAGCAGAAGGAGCGGCTTCACTCGAACGAGGACGTCGGGCGAAAGCCGGACCCACACCCGGTTGCTGTCGCGCTGTGGGCAAGGATCGGGTACGGGACGCTGAACCGTAGCGTGCCCGTCGCGTATGCTCTGGTCCGGAGGTGACAACGTGCTGCCGGAAATCGAGCCTCGGGTGAAGGCCCGGGTTGCGCAACTCATCAAGCAAGTCGGGGAGAACGAGTTCCGTCGCGGTGTTGCGGAAATGACCGGTTTCGACACCGCCGCGTTGGACCTTGACGATGTCGTGTGCGTGTACGTGTTCGCGAAACGGGGCCGGATCGGCTCCGCCGAGGTCGGTCGCCGCGCGGCTGCGCTGCATCAGACGCTGCCCGGTCGAACCGATGATGACGCTGGTTTCACCGACGCCGAAGGGCGTCGGATCAGCAAAGAGGACTGGGAACGTCAACGCACGTTGCGGCGCAGTTCGGCAGCGTGACGACGCCGGAGCCCGCTCCATTCGACCTTGATCGGATCGTCGATGCTCTTGCTGCGTATGAGGTCAGGTACGTGATCATCGGCGGTACCTCGGGACTCCTTCATGGTGCTGTAGAGCACGTGACGACGTCGACGTGTTGATTCGCTCCGATCGTCACAATCGGCGTCGCCTTGCCGAAGCGCTGACCGATCTCGGTGCGGTGTCGGACCATCCGATCGATGCTGATGACTTCGTCGGCAACACGCAGTGGAAGACCGACGCTGGAGATGTCGATGTGCTGGTGACTGCGACCGGCCCCGACGAGACTATCCTTATGTACGCGGACATTGAGCCAGGAGCGTTGATCATCGAGATTGCCAGCGGCCGGCTGGTGCCGACGGCGTCGCTCGACGACATCATTCGAATGAAGGAAGCGGTCAGCCGACAGAAGGACCTCGATGCACTGCCGGAGTTGCGGCGACTCCGCGGCGACGCCCACCCTGAGCGAGCGACGCTCGTCGATCCGTTCGCGTTCGACATCGAGTACGGAGCCGACGATTGACCGCCACACCTGCATCCGAGCCGTCTCCGCAAGGGAGGGACTCCGTGCTGACCGACATCGAACCTCGCGTGCGAGCGCGGGCGCAGGTGACTCGTCGATCAGGTGGTGAGGCCTTGTTCCGCGGGGGCGTCGCGCAGTTCACCGGCAGGCCGACCGACTCGATGAACCTTGACGAGGTAGTCACCTTGCGCAAGGACCCAGCTCGACATGCCGCGTATCGAGAAGCGGCCGGGGCTGCGTGGCCCGATGTCGGCTACGAAGGTGAGCATCTCGATCTGGTGTTCACCAACCCGGTGGGTGGCCCGGTACTGCGCCAGCACATCGACCGGGCGATCAGGAAAGCAGCCAGCCAGATCTGTTTCGACCCGAGCCAGTTCGGCACGCACGACGGTCGGCGCTGTGTTGTGACGAACTTGTACGCGTCGGGCGTGTTCGAGCTTGAGATGTGGCCCGGTTCGTCGGCCACCCGAATGTCAGCACGACCAAGGGTTAGGTGAAGACCGAAGGCGAACGCCCGGTAATCGTCAGTCAGAAGGCCGTCGAACTCCTCGATCCTTCTCGGTCTACTCGGCACTAGTCGGCACGGATTTCGTGCCGACTAGAATGCCGAGCTATAGACATCGACATGAGCCTGCGGTCGCCGGAGAGCAAGACGGTCGAGTTCAAACGGGGCCCGCATCGGCTGCTGGCTGGCCGACTCGAGCACCCGACGAAGTGTCCCCTTCAAGATCGATGGCTACTGGTCGGTATGTCGGAGAGCTCGACGTGGCCGGCGGGAGATCCATCCGGCAGCCACGTGGCCATCGATTCGTGCCGGAAGAGCTGGTCGAGGACCATGAACGCAGCGCCGATCATCCCGCTCTGCCCGCCGAGTGTGGACCGCAGGATTCGTAGGTCCCGCGTCGCCAACGGCGGCGATCGTTCGTAGACGCCGTGACGTATCGCCGCCAGCAGTCCATCGCCGGCGCGTGTAACCCCGCCCCCGATCACCAGGACCCCCGGGTTGAAAAAGCTCACCACATTCGCCAAGGCGTGACCGATCCGATACCCCGCAGTGGACAGAATCTCGACGCTCGCGGCGTCGCCGCTCTGCGCTCCTTCGCCGACGTCCGCGGCGTCGATCTCACCCTTGGCCGCAAGGATCTTCGCCAGGAATGCGCTTCGGCCGGCGCGCGCAGCGTCGATACCATCGCGGGCGATTGCTGCTCCGCCCGCTAGGGCCTCGAGACAGCCGATCTTTCCGCAACGGCACACCGTGGTCGGATCGGAGCTGATGGCTATGTGTCCGATGTCGCCAGCACTGCCTTGCGCGCCACGGTGCAGATGGCCACCGGACACGAGCCCTGCCCCGATGCCAGTGCCGATCTTGATGAACACCATTTCGGATTCGCCCATGCCGGCACCAGCGCGCAGCTCGCCGAGTGCCATGACGTTGGCATCGTTGTCGACCCACACCGGTGACTGGAATCGGTCCGAGATCTGCTGGCGAACTGGGTAAGCATTCCATCTTGGCATGATCGGCGGTGAGATCGGCCGTCCGGTCGCGAACTCGACCGGCCCTGGTACGCCGATGCCGATTCCCCATAACGCAAGACCCTGCACGGCAGGCGATGTGAGCATCTGATCGAAGAGCTGCTCTACGCGCTCCAGCGTGGCCGCGCCGCCGAGGGCGACGTTCCATCGTTCCTCGTACTTGACGAGCAGACGGCCGGAAAGGTCAGCACTGCCGACGCTGATTCTCGTCGCCCCGATATCAGCAACGAGGACGATGCCGGTTTCCGCCCGGAATCTCAGCTGGCGCGGTTGGCGTCCGCCGATTGACGGCCCGAGTCCGCTCTCGGCGACGAGTCCACGGTCTATGAGTTCGTTGACTCGATTGGTCACAGCGGTGCGACCAAGTCCGGAGAGACGGGCAAGTTCTTGACGAGTACCGGCGCGTCCGCTTCGGATCAGCTCGAGCAGTGTGACCACACCTTCGAGTAGATCGTCTGGGTAGGTTGCGGGGGTGGTGAAGTCGCTCATCGCAGCAGCCGATGTTAGGTGAGAAGGGCCCGCAGCGGTGCGCCGTCCGCCAAGCAGCCGACGACGAACAATTCGTCCAGAACCATGTGCGCAGTGCCGATGGCTGCGCCGAGATGACCCATCGTCGAGCGCACGACTCGCAGGTCGCGGGTCGCCAACGGAGACGAGCGCAAGTAGACCTGTTGCCGAATCGTGGCCAGAAACGAGTCGCCGGCACTTGTCACAGCACCGCCGAGGACGACCAGCGACGGGTTGTAGATGTTGACAACCGTTGCGAGCACGTCTCCGATGTGACGGGCCGCCGTCGTGAGCAACGTTATGCATGCGCCGTCGCCGTGAGCGGCACCGTCGATGACGTCGGAAACGACGATTGGGCGATCACCGGCAGCAATGGCGGCCAGGAACGGTGAGCTGCCGTCGGCCGCGGCCGCTGAAGCATCACGTACCATGGCCGCGCCGCCTGCGACGGCCTCGAGGCAACCAGTTCGACCGCAGCGACAAACGACGTCAAACGCCGTGCCGATGACGGGGACGTGACCCACATCGCCGGCGCTTCCTTGGGCACCGCGATGGATGCGCCCCTCGGAGATCAGACCGGCCCCGATGCCTGTACCGATCTTCAAGACGACGATGTCACGCTCGCCCACGGCTGCGCCGGCACGGAGCTCTCCGAGCGCCATGACGTTGACGTCGTTGTCGACCCACACGGGAGCGTCGAACACCGCGCCGAGTCGCGTTCGCACGTCGTAGCCGTCCCAACCGGGCATGATCGGTGGCGATGTTGGCCGTCCGGTGGCGAATTCGACTGGACCCGGCAGGCCGACGCCGACACCCCAGACTCTTCGACCGGCTGCCTTGGTCTGCACGCTGCGCATCGCCTCGACGACATGGTTGAGTGATTCGTCAGGACCCGCCTCGATCTGCCATGCACCACCCGCCGTTGCCAGCATCTTGCCCGTGAGATCGGTCACCCCGACCGTGACGGCAGTAGCACCGAATTCGGCCACTAGAAGCACTCCGGCGTCGGCGTTGAAGCACAGCTCGCGCGGCGCTCGTCCGCCGTTGCCGCTGGTTGTCTCACCATCGATCAACAAACCCACGTCGATCAGTTCTCGGATGCAGCGGCTGACGACGGTACGCCCGAGATTCCCGATCCGACTGAGTTCGCCGCGGGTGTGCGCCTGACGGGTTCGGATCAGGTGCAAGACCGTGCTCGTGGCGTCATCGTCTGCGGTGGCACCATTTGCTCTCAAGAGACCCTCCATAGATCGTATCAAACAATGATTTGTATGTTATCAGTTGACTTATGTTTGCTACAAGCATAACGTGGTTGATGTCGACACTGTTCGGCTGTCGAAATGACCGAGGGAGTCAGAGCATGCGTTTGGGCTATTGCACGATCACGTGGGGTGGCGTTGTCGGCGACCCAGTCGGGGTCACCAGCGTCAAAAACCTCTTTTACCGAGTCAACGGGTCGATGGAGCAGGCGATCAGCGACATCGCGGCCGAGGGCTTCGAGGGCGTGGAGATGTTCGACGGCAACGTCAACGATTACGCCGATCGGCCCGACGATCTGCGCAACGCACTCGATACGGCCGGCGTGCAGTTGGTCAGCGTGTATACCGGCGCCAACTTCATCTATGACGAGATTCGTGTCGACGAGATGAGCCGCATCGAACGGGCCGCGGATCTGGCCGCGCAGTTTGGTGCCGAGGCGTTGGTCGTCGGCGGAGGAGCGCAGCGCGCGGCCGGTATCCGCCCGTCCGACTACGACCGGCTCGGCGCCGCGCTCAACGAGGTGTGCGAGATTGCCGAAGCCCGTGGCCTTCATGCCTGTTACCACCCACACCTGTCGACCATCGTCGAGAACCCCGAGCAACTCGACTTGTTGATGGCGCGTAGCCGTATTGGGTTCTGCCCCGACACCGCCCACCTGATGGCCGGCGGCGGTGATCCGGCTGCACTCATTCGCCGATACCCCGAACGGGTTCGCCACGTGCACCTCAAGGACTTCATCCCCGAACCGTTCGGTTTCCACCCACTGGGTCACGGCAACGTCGACTTCGACGACGTCATTGCCGCGCTCAACGAGGTCGGCTACGACCGCTGGCTGATGGTTGAGCTCGATAGCTACGACGGTGACCCACGCGAGGCCGCCCGCATCAGCAGGGCCGAGTTGGTCCGACTGCTCGGATGAGTAACCCACCAGCCTCGCCGTATCTCGAGAATCCCAACACACCAATAACACACCAACCTCAATTCAGGAGATCAAACACCATGAACCGTCGTCTTACCCTGTCGTCAGCCCTAGCTGCGACGCTCCTCCTCACCATGACCGCGTGCGGTAGCTCTACAAGCTCATCCACGACCGCTGCTAAATCCACTGGGGGCAGCACACCGGCAGCCGCCGCTGGCAGTACGTGTGACCCGGCAATTCTCAGCAAGATTCAGACCTCGATCAGCGGCGCCCAGAGCAAAGCGCAGTCGACAGGCCCCAATGGCGAGACCGCGAAGCCGGCCAGCGACGTGACCCTGACCGACGCCGAGATCGCCAAGGTCAAGGCGATGAACGCCACAGCGGCGATCGTCTTCCACACCAAAGCATCCGATTGGTCAACTGCGCAGGAAACTGGCCTCAAGACCGAATTCGCACGTCTTGGGATCACGGTCACCGATGTCACCGATGCTGGCTTCAAGGCCGACCAACAGATCACCGACATCCAGACCGTCATGGCCAAAAAGCCGTCCATCATGGTGTCGATTCCCGTTGATGCCGGCGCCACCGCCGACGCATACAAGGCCGTCGGTGCCGCCGGCACGAAGTTGGTGTTCATGGACAACGTCGCGGCCGGAATGAAGCAGGGCACCGGCTACGTCTCGGTCGTCTCGGCCGACAACTACGGCAACGGAGTCGTTTCGGCTCACCTAATGGCAAAGGCATTGTGCGGCAAGGGTAAAATCGCAACGGTCTTCCACGGCGCTGACTTCTTCGTCACCAAACAGCGTCACGAGGGCTTCGTGAGCACGATCAAGTCCGACTATCCCGGTATCCAGATCGTCGACGAGAAGGGCATCGACGGTGCCGACTTCGCCACTCTCGCCCAGGACGCAACCAACGCGATCCTCGCCAAGAACCAGGACCTGCAGGGCATTTGGGCGGTATGGGACACGCCCGGCGAAGGTGTGCTCGCAGCGATCAACTCCAACAACCGCAAAGACGTGATCGTCATCACCCAAGACTTGGGCAAGCCGGTCGCGATTGAGATAGCCAAGAACGGCCAGGTGAAAGGTCTCGGCGCCCAGCGTCCCTACGAAGCGGGCATCATCGAGGCCCGCCTCGGCGCCTACGGCCTGCTCGGCAAAACCGCTCCCGACTACGTCGCCCTGCCTGCCCTCGCCGTCGACCACGACACCGTGTTGAAGTCGTGGAAGGACGTGTACTTCCAAGACGCGCCGGCCGACATCGCCAGCGCATTCAAGAAGTAGTCGACATGAGCGAGCCCCGTTCTCTCAACGTCGGTCTTATCGGCGCAGGCTTCATGGGCAAGGCCCATTCACTCGCCTACGCCGCCATGCCAATGTTCTTCTGGCCCGCTCCTGCCATCCCCGTGCGCAAGGTCATTGCTGATGTCAGCAATGACCTTGCCGCCGAGGCCGCGGCCCGCTATGGCTTTCAGTCATCAACGGCAGATTGGCGCACGATCATCGACGACCCGTCGATCGACATCGTCGACATCGCCACCCCCAACAATGCTCACGCCGAAATCGCAATCGCCGCCGCCAACGCCGGTAAGCACATCATTTGTGAAAAGCCTCTGGCCCGCACCAGCAGTGAAGCGAAGGCGATGTACGAGGCCGTCCGAAACGTCAACATCGTTCACATGGTGGCGTTCAACTATCGCCGCACACCGGCGGTGGCGTTAGCCAAGCGATACATCGAAGAGGGCGCAATCGGCAAGATCCTCAACTTCCGAGGCACCTACCTCCAAGACTGGTCGGCCGATCCGAATGGTCCGCTGTCATGGCGCTTCATGGAGTCCGTTGCCGGATCGGGCGCGCTCGGCGATATCGGCACTCACGTGATGGACCTGGCCCGTTACCTGGTCGGTGACATCAGCGCAGTCAACGCGGTACTCACCAACTGGGTGCCCGAGCGCCCGTTGCAGACCGGTGGCGTCGACAAACTTGGCGCGTCCGACAAGAACACCTCCGGACCGAAGGGAGTCGTCGACGTCGACGATGAAGTGATGACCCTGCTGCGCTTCGCCAACGGTGCTATCGGGTCGTTGGAGGCCACCCGAAATGCATGGGGTCGCAACAACTACCTGACCTTCGAGATCCACGGCACACAAGGTTCGATCCTCTTCGACTATGAGCAGCGTGACCAACTGCAGGTGTGCTTCGCTGGCGACGGCGGCGACCCCGGCGATCGACGCGGTTTTCGCACCGTCTTCACCGGACCAAGCCATCCGTACGGCGATGGCCTGTGGCCGATCCCCGCGCTCGGCATTGGGTACGGCGAGACGAAGATCATTGAGACCTACGACTTGTGCACGGCCATCGTCAACGGCACGGCGGTCAGTCCCGACTTCAGCGACGGCTACCAGATCGCCCTGATCTGCGACGCCGTCACCGAATCCTCGGCGAAGGAAAGCTGGGTGTCGGTTCCAACCGTCGACGACGCCACCGGAGCCCAGTGATGGCAGACCATCGCGATGACGGGACCGACTCCCCCGGCCCCGTCATCGCCATGGCCGACATCTGCAAGTCGTTCAACAACAACGTCGTCCTCGACAACGTCGACTTCGAATTGCTGCGCGGCGAGGTGCATGTGCTCGCAGGCGGAAATGGCGCCGGCAAGTCGACCTTGATGAAGATCTTGCAGGGCGTGTACTCGATGGACTCCGGTTCGATCGAGATCAACGGTCAGCCGGTGAACATCGGTTCGATCCACGCGGCCAGAGCCGCCGGCATTGGCATGGTCTTCCAGGAGTTCAGCCTCATCCCAACACTCAGCGTCGCCCGAAACGTGTTCCTCGGCAACGAACGACGCTCATCGCTCGGCTTCCTGGACGACGCTGACAGCGTCGAACGAACTCGCGCTGTGTTCGCCGATATGGGTGTGGACATCGACCCGACGATCACGATGGGCAACCTCGGCACTGCCTACTGGCAGCTCACGGAGATCGCCAAGGCGATAGCTCAAGACGCCAAAGTGTTGATCCTGGATGAGCCAACCGCCAGTTTGGCCAAGGACGAAGTCGACGCCCTTTTCGCTTTGGTGCGCAGGCTCACCGACAACGGGATCTCGGTGATCTACATCAGCCACCGCATGGACGAGATCTTCCGCATCGGGGACCGCATCACGGTGCTACGCGACGGTCAACGTGTACTCACCGGACCGATCGCCGATCTCACCCCCGCGGACGTGGTGCATGCCATCGTCGGCCGCAAGGTCGAGGGTGCATTCGAGTGGAAGCCGCGGTCGGTCGATCGCAGCGGGGCGCCGCTGCTGGAAGTACGCCACCTGAACGTTGGGACACGAGTGCGCGACGTGTCATTCACCGCCCATCGCGGTGAGATCATCGGCCTCGCCGGATTGATGGGAGCAGGCCGAACGGAGCTCGCCCGAGCATTGTTCGGCATCGACCACATCGATTCGGGTGACGTGCTGATCGGCGGACAGCGGGTGCGCCTGACCAACTCGGGCAAAGCCATCGCAGCCGGTGTTGCGTTGATCCCCGAGGACCGTCGAGAACAAGGATTGGTGCTCGAGCACTCGGTGCGCGACAACCTCTTGCTCACGCTGCTCGGCAGATTCCGCCGCGGCCCATTGCTGAACGACCGCAAGGGCTCGGCAATTGCCGCGGAACTGATCAACGAGCTGTCGGTGAAGACGGCGTCACCGAAGCTCACCGTCGGTCGCCTCTCCGGTGGCAACCAGCAGAAGGTCGTCATCGGCAAATGGCTCGGTACCGATCCCGACATCTTGATCATGGATGAACCGACCGCCGGTGTCGATATCGGCACCAAGACGGAGATCGTCGAGCGAATCCGCGCGCTTGCCGATCTCGGCAAAGTTGTCATCGTCATCTCATCCGAACTACCGGAGCTACTTGCCGTAGCCGACCGGGTTCTCGTGCTGCGCGCCGGGGCAATCGATCGCACCATTGAGCGAGCCGACATCGCCGACGAACACGCACTCCAACTAGCGATCCAAGGAGTAGCTGCATGACTGATCTAAGCATCGAACAGACGACCCAACGGCGCGCCGGTCGTGTCACCGCGTTGCTGAGACGGTCCGGTGCCGACTGGCGTCAATACGTCATCTACATCGGCTTTGCGGCCATCTTCGTGATCTTCGCCCTCACCCTCAACGACAAAGGGTTCCTGCAGAGCAACAACCTGTTGAACATCCTCCGACAAGCATCGGTGGTTGCCGTGGCTGCAGTGGCCATGACGTTCGTCATCGCGAGCGCCGAGATCGACTTGTCCGTCGGCTCACTGGCCGGCCTCGCCGGCATTGCCGCAGCGTACGGGTCTCAACATGGTGGTTTGGTGATGGCCATCCTCGCCGCGCTGGGAGTCGGACTGTTGATCGGGACGATCAACGGTCTGTTGGTGACCATCGTCGAGATCCCGTCGTTCCTGGTCACGTTGTCAATGTTGTGGATGATCCGCGGTTTCGGGCAGTGGCGTACGTCGGCAAAGGGGCAACCAATCGAGGCCGCGGCCTTCAAAACGATCTTCGGCTCGAACTCGATGCGAATAGTGTGGCTGGTCGTCTTCGCGGTGATCGGCACGATCGTTTTGAACAAGACCCGCGCCGGCCGATTCGTGCTCGCCACCGGCGGCAATCGCACCGCCGCCGAGTTCAGCGGCATCTCGACCAAGCGAGTCAAGTTCTGGGTCTTTGTCGCCTCTTCGGTGTGCGCGTCCTTCGCTGGCATGATCCTCGCCGCCAACCTCAACAACACCGGCAAGTACGAATACGGCAATGGTCTGGAACTCAGCGTCATCGCGGCGGTGATCCTGGGGGGCACCAGTCTGTTCGGTGGCAAAGGTTCGGTCCCCGGCACGGTCTTCGGGGCGCTATTCGTGCAGTTGATCGGCAACGGATTGTTGCTGACGGGCTTGCAGAGCTCGCAGCTCGACATCATCAAGGGTGGGATCATCGTCGTCGCAGTGGCGTTGCGTCGCGAGCGCAAGGGCGTGCGCTGATGCCGGCACAACTCCGTTCGGGCATCATCGGGACAGGCTTCATCGGTGAAGTTCATTCCCGGGCCGTTCGCACCGCCGGCGGAATCGTCGGCGGTGTGGCCGCGGCGACGCACGAGTTGGCGATTGAAGGCGCCGCGAAGGTCGGTGCTTTGTGGGCCGCCGAATCTGCTGCGGCGCTCATCGAGAGCGACGATATCGATGTGGTGCACGTCTGCACTCCGAACGCGCATCATCTGGCAATCGCCGAGCTGGCCCTAAAGGTCGGGAAACCGGTGATCTGCGAGAAGCCGTTGGCGTTGTCGGGTGACGACGCCCAATACCTTGTCGACCTTGCCGCGTCCAACCACGTCGTCACCGGCGTGCCTTTCGTGTACCGCTTCTACCCGGCTGTGCGTGAAGCCCGCACTCGGATCTCGGCCGGCGATGCCGGAAACCTGCGGGTTGTGCACGGCTCGTACCTCCAGGACTGGCTATCTAGCTCAGTTGACGGCAACTGGCGCCTAGACCCGTCGATCGGCGGGCCGTCGCGTGCGTTCGCCGACATTGGTGTGCACTGGTGCGACCTGATGGAGTTCACTACCGGCCACCGCATCGTCCGGGTGTCGGCGCGGCTGGTCACGGCGTTCGCGCAGCGCGGCGCCCAGGAACCGTTCGATGTCACGACCGAGGACGCCGCTACCGTGATCTTCGAGACCGACCGTGGTGCAATCGGCTCGGTCGTCGTAAGCCAGGTCTCGCCGGGCCGCAAGAACCGTCTGTGGTTCGAGTTCGACGGCGCCGACGCGTCATACGCGTTCGATCAAGAGCTGCCCGACAGCCTGTGGATCGGCGGCCGAGCCAGCAACCAGACGATAATGCGCTCGCCGGACACCCTGAGCACCGAGGCAGCCCGCTATAGCGTGCTGCCGTCAGGACATCCGCAGGGTTACCAGGACTGCTTCAATGCTTTCGTGTCCGACGTGTACGACCGGGTTCTCGGCCATGCCAGCGCGGAGGGCCTGCCGACGTTTACTGACGGTCTGCGGGCCGCCAGACTGACGGACGCGGTGCTGTGTTCCGCAGCCACCGATGCGTGGGTGGAGGTCTCGCTGTGAAACTCGGATTCCTGACGGCATGCATGCCCAACCGCTCGCTCGCCGACATCACCTCGTGGGCGGCCGGCCACGGCTATGACGCGCTCGAGGTCGCTGCCTGGCCCGACCTTGGCGACCGTCCATTCACGGCCACGCACCTGAATGTCGACGGTTTTACCGACGGTGACGCCGAGGCGACAAAGGAGTTGTTCGCCAAGCATTCCCTGACGCTGTCGTCGGTGGCCTTCTACGACAACAACCTGCACCCGGACGCTGCCGAGCGCAAGGCGATCAACACACACGTCCTGTCGTGCATCGATGCCGCCGCGCTCCTCGGCTGCCCGACGGTCGGCACCTTTGTCGGTCGCGACTGGACCAAGTCGGTGGCTGACAACCTGCGCGAAGCGGCCGAGGTGTTCAAGCCGCTCGTCGATCGCGCCGGTGAGCGCCACGTGAAGTTGATCATCGAGAACTGCGTCATGGAGGGCTGGCACCCCGACGGCTATCCAGGCAACTTGGCGTACTCGCCCGAGCTGTGGGAGTGGATGTTCTCGATCGGGCTGTACCTCAACTACGACCCGTCGCACCTGGTTTGGATGGGCATCGACCCGGTCGAGGCCGTCAAGCCGTACATCGACAAGATCCCCCACGCGCAAGCCAAAGACATTGAGCTATTCCCAGAGCTGCGTAACCGGTACGGCTGGCCCGGCAAGGCCGTCACGCGCGACAACCCGTGGGATGTCGGCTGGTGGCGCTACCGAGTACCCGGCCTTGGCTCGGTCGACTGGGCCAAGCTGATCGACGCGCTCTACATCGGGGGCTTCGACGGCGTGCTGTCGATCGAGCACGAGGACCCGATGTGGGGTGGAACGCCCGAGAAGGTCGAGGCAGGCCTCGAAGTCGCCCGGCGCACTCTGCGTCCACTGATGGTGATGTGAGATGCGCACTGAGCAAATCGTGCTGGTCGCAATCTTCCACGCTCGTCCGGAGACACGCGACGACTTGTACGGCAGGCTCCTCGAGATGGTCGAGTTGACGGTCGTCGAGCCGGGCTGCCTGCAATACGAACTGCATACCAACGACGCCGATCCGATGCAATTCACCTTTGTCGAGACGTGGGCGTCCGCCGCTGCATTGGCGGGCCACGACGACAGCGCCCACGTCCGAGCAATCATCTCCGACGTCCCGAGGCTGACGTCGCGACCCTTGATCATCCAACGGCTGCGCCGGGTTGGACACAAGCAGGAATTGTGACCGCGCAACGAATCCACAGCCTCACCGGCCCCGAGTCACAAAAAACGAAGGGTCTGTCAGAAATTCTGTGTGAGTGATGCTGAAGGTCTTGTTTAACGGGACGCGCCGACTCCCGTCTACCTCCGCCACAAAGGCCCAGGTCAGGGCATGTTTTCACGCTACCCTGGTCACGCCGTGGTCACAGAATTCTTGCGAAGTCTCGTGCGGTGTTGCGAGGGCGCGCCACGTCACGGTCCG
Organism: Actinomycetes bacterium; assembly: GCA_031415695.1. GTDB lineage: Bacteria > Actinomycetota > Acidimicrobiia > Acidimicrobiales > Ilumatobacteraceae > JANOSH01. The sequence continues at coordinate 123,336 of JANOSH010000046.1, read as the reverse complement.
TTTGTAACGCAAGACCAACTGAGGCTCGGGCGTGGAGCGAGCGCCGTCCATGGGCGTTGGCCCAGGTCAATGGGGATTTGTCGCCCCGAGGGCACGGGAGCGCCGCGGCAACTACATGCAACACCACCCGCCGCCAGCACCTTGACGAAGCCAGGCCCGAACGGCGCAGCCGCAAGGTGTCGTCGAACACGTTCGACTTCACGAGCTGGTGGGCCGACGCCAGTAACAAGCCGATTCAGGACCTCTCCGGTTTCGCCAGAACGTTCTTCGCCAAGCACGCCCTGCTCAACATCCTCACCCGTTACTGCGTGCTCACCGCCGACCGCACGCTGCTGGTGATGCGCCCGTACCAGATCGAGGCGACCGAACAGATCCTTCGCCGTATTCAAACCTCCACCAACCACCGCCAACTCGGCACCATTTCGGCGGGTGGCTACGTGTGGCACACCACATAGTCGTCGAAGAATGCGCGTTGCGCTCGATGGCTCGTTGTGAGAACGGCTTCGGGAAAGCCTCCACGAACCACACGGTTGAAGATCGCTGGGCGAGTCTCGCCGGGTGGCGAGGTGTTGACGAGCGCATCGAGCCCTCGGAACATCTGATCGACAAATGCGTCTCCGCCGTCGAGCCGTTCGATTTCGCCTTGCGCGAGGGGCCAAAGGTCGACGAATCGGGCGCGTCCCGCAAGCGACTCGGACAGCCGGGGTTCGGTGAGAAATCGGGTCGAGCCGGCGAGTGCGAACTGGCCGCGTGCCCGATGGGTCATTCGGAGTAGCTCGCTCTTTCCCGACTGGCGGGGTCCGTTGACCACGACAACGCGCGCATTGTCGAGATGTTCCATCATTAGTCGATGAGCTCGCGGGTAGAGCGAGGCAGACATGACTAGGTCAGGTTACCGCGAACTGTCGTAATTGTCCCACCAATTCTGTTGGTTTAGTCCCATAGAAACTGTGGGATTCGTCCAACATCTTGCAGTCGAGTGCTGCGTTCGGTCCAACGATCGTCGGTTGTCGAACGAACGACCCAGTCGTTCGACCGTTGCCTTGATCAAGCCGCCGCTTGGTGCTCGCTCGAGTATCTACAGGAAAACGTCGGCGACCGTGAGCAGCATGTCGGGGCAGGGCAACGCCAACAAATCGCCGACTCGACACAAAGTCGAAGACCACGCTCCTCGGCGGTCACGCAAATGCGCCAGGATGGTGCTCGATTCGGGGTCGATTATCAGGTAGGCGCGCAACGACGGGAGCGATCGGTAGATAGCAAGCTTCGTGACCTTGTCACGTTCATGAGATGACGGCGACAGGACTTCGGCAAGAAGGCAGGGCGTGGTTACGTAGAAATCGTGAGCTTCTGCCTCGCAGTACACGCCGAAGTCGGGATATTTACCGTTGATGTCATCGACTCGCACAAGCTGATCTGAAGCCCGAGCGCGGCAGTTGGCTGCTCTTGCAGCCGGGGCGATAGCGGTACTCAAATTCATCGTAATGTCATTGTGTCGTTGGCTTGCGCCCGCCATGGCGTATACCAAACCTCCGATCAATTCGCTCTTTACTTCGGCGTTCCGTTCACGTTCGAGGAACTCATCGAACGTCACGTGCGGGTGCACTTCCATGGTGCTCATTGGGTCCCCCTTTGCAGCTGTCGGATATCCAAAGCGTACCGCCAATGGCTGTCGGACAGGGCAGCTGTCGTACCCCCTCCGTAGATTGACCGGTATCCGTTCGTACGACCAGGAGGTATCCTTTGTGGCAATGCAGGTATTTGATCTCGAGTTCGATCCGCCCGTCGATCCCGACGAGGTAACGGTGCCCGAAAGCCCCGAGCATCGTCGCGTTGTAGAACTCATCGCGGTTGTTGCCGGGCTATATCTGCCCAACACTGTGGTGTGTCATCGAAACATGAATTGGTATCCGCTCGATCAGGGCAATGCGGTTGCTCCTGATGTCATGACACTGCCAGCTGGAACCGTCGTGCGGCCACAGCGTTCGTACCGTCAGCACGCCACCAGCCCATTGCCCGGCGTAGTGGTCGAGGTGCCGTCGGCTAGCGATTCGTTCGGGGGTTTTCGCGAGAAGTTGTACCGCTATCAAGAACTGGGCGTGCCTGCGTATGTTGTCACTGCCGACGGCCCGTTTGCAGTACTGCGGCTTGGGCCCGAGGAGCGCTACGAGGCTGCTTGGGCAGGTAAGGCGATTGCGGAACTTGGCGGCATCATCATCGACAGCGACGCTGACGGTGTGTTTATCACCACACCCGACGGCCGTATCGTTCGCCGTGCCGAAGATCTGACGCTCGATGCATTGAGACGCGCCGAACAGTCGGCAGCCGACGCTGCGCAGGCTCACCTTCGTGTCGCCGAGCTGGAAATGCGGCTTCGAGCGTTGGGCGACGAGGTCTAGCCCAAGGCTCTGCCGGTGAAGCTAGCGCTTCCCGACAATCCGTTCGGCTAGCGAGCAGCGCTTAGGACCGTCTCGACGCCAACCAACTCTGGTTGCACGAGTTGCGCGTCGCCGCAGCTATCAGGCGTGCGGTCGGGTCGCCAGCGAACGAAATGTGTCACGCCCCGGAATCGGCCATTGGTAACGGTTTGGTAAGCAACTTCGACGACGAGTTCTAGGCGTAACGGAACCCATGTCATGTCTTTGCCACCCTTTGCTCCCTGCCAACGACTGGGGGCTCCAGGCATGCGGCCTGATTCATGGGCTTCGGCGTCGGCCCATTCGCGCCACGGGTGATTGTCCAACCCGCCGGCGGCGAGCGGGGTAAGCACGTCGAGGAACTCCTTACGACGTTTGACTGCGAAACTGGCTGCGACGCCGATGTGCTGCAGGTTCCCCTTGGCGTCGTGGACACCGAGCAGGAGCGATCCGACCCCTTCGCCGTCCTTGTGCCAACGAAACCCGGCGACCACGCAGTCGGCCGTGCGGGCGTGTTTCAGCTTGAATTGAGTCCGCTTGTCCTCGACGTAGATTCCGTCGACGGGCTTGGCGATGAGCCCGTCGAGGCCAGCGCCTTCGAAATCGTCGAACCACACCGTTGCTACTTCACGATCGGCGGTTTGTGGGCACAGCCGGATGGGTGCGGTGGCATTGGTTAGAACGCGTTCTAATTCGGCCCGGCGTGTGGTCATCGGCTCGTTGCGCAAGTCCCGATCGTCAAGAGCGAGCAGGTCGAACGCAATGAAACTTGCGGGTGTCTTGGTCGACAACAATTGAACCCGACTGTCGGCTGGATGAATGCGTTGGCCGAGCGTATCGAAATCGAGGGCATCGCCGATAATGACCACCACTTCACCATCGACAACGCAACGCTCGGGAAGTCCCCGCTTGATCGCCTCGACCAACTCGGGGAAGTACCGCGTCAGTGGCCGCTCGTTGCGCGAACCCAACTCGACGCTGTCGCCATCGCGAAACGCGATGCATCGAAAACCGTCCCACTTCGGCTCGAATCGGTACTCGCCCGGAGGAAGCCCGTCGAATCCTTCGACGGGCTTGGCGAGCATTGGTTTAACCGGAGGCTGCACAGGTAAGGCCACGTTGCAAACCTTACGATGATCGCGAGTAGCGGGTAATGAACTCCCAGATCACCTCGGCTGGCCGGAAGCCGCCTTCGGCATCGGGCCAGTCGTGCGGGTAGCCACCGGCGATGACATGCTCGACCGCAAGTGGACCTAGAACCGAGTCGTCGGGGCACGCCCACTCTAGGCGCCGTACGCCGATCGACTCGACTGTTTCGGTCGCTGAACGACTGCATTTGTTTCGCCCGACCCACCCCTGAATCCATCGGTACACACCGTTGTAGTCAACGACGGTGTCGTTGCCACCGTGCACCTCGATAACGGGCGCCCGGACGTTGTTCGGGCATGTGTCGTAGAACGCCGCGCCATAGCTGCCGAACGCCGCAAACCGGTTAGGTAGCCGGCACATCAACAGCCCAACGAACCCACCACCGTTCGAATGGCCGACCGCCCAGAACCGGCGCGCATCGACACACACCTGTTGTTCGACATACACGAGAAGTGCGTCGATGAACGCAACATCGTTGCGCTGCACGTCGTCGAGGTACGACCAACCGGTGGCCTGAATGTCGTCGAGAAAGGTTCCATCGGGCGCAACAACGACGGCGCCGTCTCGTTCTGCCAGGCGTACGAAACCGTGAGTTTCCAACGCGCTGACTCCGTTCGTTTCGTGGCCGTGTACGTCAAGGAGTAAAGGAGCGGGGGTGCCGGGACGGTAGGTGGATGGCACGACAACGTTCACCGTGCGTTGTCGGTTACCGACCGTCAACGAGATTGAACCGCGGTGTCCGGGGCGCCAGCCAGTGGCACATTTTGCGTCGTACACCGGGAACGTCGACGCAATTGGTGGCGGTAGCAAAGGTGTGGTGGTGGTGACAGCGCTCACTTGCGGCTTCAAGACGGCGGTGGGTGGGACCGAAGAGACTGGCAAAGCGTCGCCTCCCGAGCGCGGGCCTGCGCCACAGCCGAGAAGTACAGATACCAGGACGGCGACGCGATGAAAAGGTGACACTGGAATCTTGGCTACGTTGACGGCGAAGTAGAACCACGCCGAAGTACCGACGAGTTCGCGCTTGTCGAGGCCAAAAGCCGTGTGAGGTGCGTGTTGAGAATTGGGCCCGCCTGGTTCGACACAAACGTCGCGAAACCACCAAGGCTGCCGAAGAAGATTGCGGCAGCTGTGGTGGCTGGTGCGGGTGGACGTTTGCGAATGAGCCGGACTATCTGAACGGTGACGAGTACAAGGATGAGTGTCGCGATGGCAATTTCGAATGTTCGGGTCGCGTTACCAATAGCCATGAAGAACGCCGCTCCGCCCGCAAACCCGAGCGCCACCCACGGGATGAGGGGCTTGAGGAGATCGACGCGGGCATCTTCACGATACCAACGCACGGCGAACAGGTCGGCGAGCAACAGTATCGGCAGCGTGGCTCCCGGGATCTCTCGACCGCTGAACACCATGGCCACCATCGGCGTCGCTATGAGCCCGGCGCCCGGTAGGGCTGTCTTCGACAATCCGATAATCAGACCAACGAGAACGCACAGCACGTAGTCGACAGTCGAAAAATCCATGGATCGTCAGTCAAGCACAGTGGCTCACTGTCACAAAGAGTGCGGCCATGAGCCACGATGCATAGGTGGACACGTTTCTCACCGTTGCCGAGTTGGCCAGGCTGTACCGCCAAGGTGGGTTGGACCCGAGCGAGGTGGCCGCCGCCCACCTGGCGCGAATCGAACAGGTCGAGCCGACGTTGAACGCGTTTGCGATTGTCGACGCCGACGGCGCGCAAGCCGCTGCACTAGCGTCGGCTGAACGGCTGGCCGCTGGTACTGCGCTCGGCCCACTGGACGGCGTGCCGGTAACGATCAAAGACATTGTTGCCATGCGTGGTTTCCCGATGCGATCGGGATCAACTACCACGTCACTGCTTCCGTGTACGACCGACGCGCCGAGCGTCGCACGACTTCGTGAGGCTGGCGCGGTCATCCTCGGCAAGACAACCACGCCCGAGTTCGGCTGGAAAGGTATGACCGACTCCCCGTTGTCGGGCGTCACCCGTAACCCGTGGAATACCAAGCACTCGCCCGGCGGCTCATCGGGCGGTGCAGGAGCCTCTCTTGCGTGTGGCATCGGGACGGTTGCGTTTGGCAACGACGGGGGCGGTTCGATCCGCATTCCTGCCAGCTTTTGTGGCCTCGTCGGTGTGAAACCCACCTTTGGTCGCGTGCCTCACTTCCCACTCGACAGCCCGTTTTCGCTGTCGGTATCGGGTGGCCCATTGGCACGCACGGTCGAAGACGCCGCGTTGTTTTTGAACGAAGTATGCCGTCCCGATCACCGCGATCCATGGGCGATGCCGTACGACGGACGAGACTGGCGCATCGGTCTGAACGACGGCGTTCGCGGGTTGCGTATTGCGGCGACGACATCGCTCGGTGGGGCGAGCGTAGTTGATATCGAGATCGTCACCGCTTGGCGGGCAACGTTGGATGCTCTGTCGGACCTCGGTGCGCAGGTCACCGAAGTCGGCGATGTGTTTGCACCGTTACGACCCCGATTCGAGGCTCATTGGAAAGGCGGTTTCGCACACACGCTCCGGTCCATTCCCCGAGACCAATGGAACGACTGTGATCCTGGATTTGTTGAACTGGCACGAGAAGGACTCGACATGTCGATGAGCGCGTTTGCCGAGGCAATGGCCCAGCGTGCTGCGCTCATAACCCAACTCAGCGAGTTCCATTTGAACTACGACGCGTTGATCACACCAACCATGCCGACGCTGCCGCCGCGTGCCGATGTCGTCTATCACTCGTCGAGTTATGACCGATGGGAACACGCCGTGCCGTTCACCGTACCGTTCAACCTCACGGGCCAACCGGCGGCCTCGATGCCTGTAGCCGTATCGGCGTCGGGTCTGCCCATAGGGATGCAGATCGTTGGTGCTCGCTTCCGCGAGGACATGGTGCTTCGGGTCTGTAGAGCAGTCGAGTCCGCGATGGGCTTTCGCCAACCGCACCCTCGCCTTATGCAGTCGTTGACTGCGTCGCTGAAGTCAGCGACGAGGTAGGCCGGGCGTTGTAGCGCCGGAAGGTTCGCCGAGACGTATCAGGGTCGACAGCATCTGGCACAGCGGCACAGGAACACCGTGCTCGACGCCCTTGCGTACCACCACGTCGTTGCGTACCTGCCACTCCGTTGGTTGGCCGCTGATGCGATCAACCACAATCGACGGCAGATGCGTCGAGCCGCCCGATAAACCTCGGATCAACGTGTCGACGGTATCGGCATCGAGTTGTGCGCCGTCAGCCTGCGCAACGGCCAGAACCTCTTCAGCCAAGTCACGAGCTAATGCAAGCGCTCCGTCGTCGCCGACGAACAACGAATTGCTCTTTCGAGCGAGAACCCCGATCCCGCCTCCAATGGCATTCAGGAGGAGTTTGCGCCACAGCGACGTATGGATGTCGTCGACCGTTCTCACCGTCGCGAAAGATCCGTCGAACGCTTGTGCGAAACGGCGACCACCAGGCGAACCGAGAACTTCCAAAATCGCCGATCCTCGGACTTCAACGCGGCCGGGGCTGGTGCGGTCGGCCGGGCAGGCAACCATGGTCGCCAAGACGTCGACATCGTGACCGACCCACGGACGCACCCGGTCGGCGTGGCCGATACCATTTTGCAGGACGGCAAGCACGGTACCCCCGTCGCAGCTTGCCCGCAGCAAATCACCAGCGGCATCGACCTGGTAGGCCTTCGTCGCCAAGACGACTAGTGGTACGGGTTGCAGATCGTTCGGCGAATCGACAAACGTGACCTCGCTCGTTGCCGTGCCATGTGGATGGTGCACCTCGAGCTGCGTGAATGGGGTCCGGCCGGCAAGCGTGACGTGGTGGCCAGCGTCAACGAGCGCTGCTGCAAACACGCACCCGATCGCTCCGGGTCCGACTACAACGACGTCTAGTTTGTCCACGCGTCCATCGTAGAGAGTTCCGGGCCGACACCACTTGTGTCAGGCTGGCACCTATGGATCTTGGACTTGTCGGCAAGCGGGCAATCGTCACCGGAGGCAGCAAGGGGATCGGCAAGGCCGTTGCCCGAGCACTCGCCAATGAAGGATGTACCGTCGTTATCGCCGCTCGTTCGGCCGGCCCACTCGAGGCTGCGGCGCGTGAATTGTCGGCCGAGACGGGTGCATCGGTCCTGCCCGTTGTCGTCGATACCGGTGAAAGCGAATCGGTCGCTGCACTAGTGGCCGAGGCGATTCGAATTCTCGGCGGCGTCGACATTTTGGTCAACAGCGCCGCAAAACCCATGGGCCAATCAGCGCCGCCAAAATTGGCCGACGTGACCGACGAAATCTTTTGGGACGACGTCAACATCAAGGTTCTCGGCTACTTGCGTTGTGCCCAAGCAGTGGCGCCGCACATGATCGCCAACGGGTGGGGGCGTATCATCAACATCTCGGGTCTCGGCGCCCGCAGTGCGCATTCAATCGTCGGCTCGATGCGCAACGTTGCCGTTGCGGCTATGACCAAAAACTTGGCCGACGAACTCGGACCGCACGGCATAAACGTCACGGTGGTGCATCCCGGCCTCACCCGAACTGAAGCGACGCCCGCGGTCATAGCCAGGGTCGCCGCGGCCAACGGCATCAGTGAAGCGGCGGCAGAAGCCACGCTCGTCAACAACTCGATCCGCCATCTGGTCGACGCGTCTGAGGTCGCCGATATAGTCACGTTCCTGGCGTCGCCGCGAAGTGTTGCCATCACCGGCGATGCCATCGCGTGCGGTGGAGGACAGCCGGGCGTGATTCATTACTGACGCTCTGTACGCGACGCGACAGCAAACCGCATCACGCCGTCGTCGACTGGTGCCGTGCGGAACATCTTCTTGTCTCGTTTGTAGTTCTGTGGATTGATCCACGGTTCACGGTTGCTTTGGCGCGGGAACTGGCTCATGGCCCTGGCCATATAGCCGGCTGAGAAGCCGTCGATCCAGGGACGCTGGGGCATGTCGTGGTCGCCTGTTCGCAGACGAGGTGTGCATTGAAGGGCACCCGTTGCTGCCATGTGGCGTAACAACCGGCACACGTATTCGCTGATGAGGTCGGCTCGCAGTGTCCAGGAAGCGTTGATGTACCCGAACGTCGAAGCGAGGTTCGGCACGTCGCTGTACGCGAACCCTTTGTAGGTCCAGGTGTTTGAAAAATCGACCGGATGGCTGTCGACGCTGAAGCGCACTTCGCCGAGCGTGACCAGGTTGAGTCCGGTTGCGGTTACGATGATGTCGGCATCGAGATGCTCGCCCGACGACAGCAGGATCCCGGTCTCGGTAAATGTTGTGATGGTGTCGGTTGCCACGGAGGCTTTGCCCGACCGGATGGTCGCGAAGAGGTCGGAGTTGGGAACGAGGCACAGGCGCTGATCCCACGGGTTGTAGCTCGGGGTGAAGTGCTTATCGACGTCGTAGTCGGGGCCAAGTTCTTCGCGGACTTTACCTACAAGGTACGCCTTCACCTTGGCGGGTTGAGTGCGCGTGCGCCGATACACCATCTGTTGAAAGGCCACGTTTTTGCGCCGCGTCAAGTCGTAGGCCAACTTGGCTGGCAACAGCTTGCGAAGCCGGTTGGCGAACGGGTCGATGTCGGGCGCAGATGCCACGTAGGTCGGCGATCGTTGCAACATTGTGACGTGGCGTGCATCGTTGGCCATCGCCGGAACCAGGGTCATGGCAGTGGCCCCCGACCCGATGACCACCACACGCTTATCGGCATAGTCAAGATCTGCGGGCCACGCCTGTGGATGCACGACTTGACCAGTGAATCGTTCGCGCCCGGGGAACTCGGGTGTGTGGCCCGCTGTGTAGCTGTAATAGCCCGAGCACATGAACAAGTAGTTGCAGGTGAACGTGACGTCAATACCGTTGGTGTTGGCCGAAACGGTCCAACGAGCATCGGTGCTCGACCATGAAGCGGTATTCACCTGGTGCCCGAAACGAATGTGCTGGTCGATTCCATGCTCGGTCATGGTGTTGCGCAGGTACTGCATGATGGCCGGGCCGTCGGCGATCGACTTCGTGTCGGTCCACGGTTGAAATCGGAACCCCAAGGTGTGCATGTCGCTGTCGGAGCGAATTCCCGACAGGCCCGCGCCGACTACGGCTACGTCAAAATGTTCGCCCATCACTACTTCCTATCAGGGATGACGTAGGCGTGATCGGGTGTCAGATAGCTTCAAGGGCCGTGCACAGGCTGCGTCACCGATTGCTGCACATTGCCGAGCTTGTCCTAGTCGGCGTGGTGGTCTGGGTGGTCGCTTCCCGCCTCGACGTTTTCGCCGACGCCGGTCGAGCCCTTATCGACGTGCGCTGGTGGGTGGTGCTGTTGGCCCTGGTGCTTGAGCTTGGAAATCTGTGTTCGCACGCCGAGTTGATTGTGGCGTCGCTTCGAGGTGTTGGGTGCCGAGCGGGTCGCGGGCTTGTTTATCGCGTTGATCTTGCGAGCACTGCGCTCGGAAAGGTACTGCCCGGAGGTACGACCGTTGCCCTACCGTTCAGCGTTCGGATGTTGCAGGTAGGGCGACAGGACCTGGCTCTGGGGCTCGCCGGACTAGCGGCGGGGGGCTTGTTGTCGACGGCCGTTTTGGCCGCGCTGCTACCGGTGTCGTCGCTTATCGCCATCGTCACGGGTAACGCCGAACCGTTCGCAGTGGGGGTCGCAGTCTTCGCGGCGTCGATCGGGGTGGCCGTGCTGCTCCTTCGGCCAATTCTTCGCAGCCCGCAGCGAATCGCTCGGCTCGTATACGCAGCGACCGAACTCGTCGCCCGAGGTTGGTTGCGTCACCTGATTCGACCCGACGTGCTGGCAGCGGCAGCGGCGCGTGGGGTTTCTGGGCTCAACGAACTGGCTTCAGCGCGACCCGGGCTGCGGTCCGCCACTTGTTGGGCGTTGGCAAGCTGGCTGTTCGACCTAGCGGCGCTCGCCGCCATTGCGTTGGCGATGGAAGAACGTACGCCGATCGCCGGGTTGCCGCTGGCGTTTGTTGTTGGCCAACTTGCGGCCGCGGTGCCGCTGACACCCGGTGGATTGGGTGTTGTCGAGGCAACCATGACCGCGGCGCTCGTCGCTCAGGGCATGCCGATACTGCCAGCTACAGCGAGCGTTTTGGGATGGCGATTGTTCAGCCATTGGTTCCCGCTAGTTCTTGGCCTCGCCGTCTACGCTTCCAGGCCTCGTCCTCGCGCCAGCGGCCGCCGACATGATGATCGCGAGCTGTCATAGGGTTTGGTCATGAGTCAAACACCTGCGAATTGGTATCCAGATCCCCTCGGACGTCACGAGGTGCGCTACTGGGATGGCGCGGCGTGGACCGAGCACGTCAGTAACCAAGGAGTCACAGGGTCCGACCCGATGCAGATGCCGGCGCCGACGGGCGATCGGCTCGATGCCGCGCTCGGTTTTGGCGACAAGAACGATGCCGCCCGGATCGGCCAGCAGATTTCCGCGTCTGGCCACCGAGGTGCGGGCATCACGAACCCGGGCGCCGGCGGTGGTGGCACGATCTTTGACGAGCCGATTCTCGTGGTGAACCAGAAGGCCAAAATTATCGAGCTCAACAACCAATATGCGGTGTTCAATCAGGCCGGGCAGCAGGTTGCTGCCGTGAACCAGGTGGGCCAAAGCACGGCGAAGAAGATGTTGCGGCTCGTATCCAACGTCGATCAGTTCCTGACACACAAATACGAGGTCACCTCACCCCAAGGTGGTGTGCTGCTTCGGATAACCCGGCCGGCAAAGTTGATCAAATCGACGGTCATCGTCTCGAACGCCAACGACGTCGAGATCGGGCGAATCGTGCAAGAGAACATGTTCGGCAAGATTCATTTCGGGCTCGAATCACAAGGCCAGCGCCTCGGTGCAATCAAGGCCGAAAACTGGCGAGCGTGGAATTTTCGGATCGAAGATGCCTCGGGTCAGGAAGTGGCGCGAGTAACCAAAACCTGGGAGGGTCTCGGCAAGGCAGTATTCACGACGGCCGACAACTACGTCGTGCAGATTCATCAACGCCAGCCCGAACCGTTGAACTCGTTGATCGTGGCATCGGCACTGTCGATTGATACCGCGCTCAAACAAGACGACAAGTAGACGGACACGACCTACCCTGCTGGCTGCAAGATGCCACTGACCCGGGGCATGACTTCATCGATGAAGAGCCGCAACGAGCGCTGAGCTTCCTCGAACGTGATGCCACCGGTCGGTGCAACGACAAGCTGGTGGTGTGAACCTGCCGGCTACACGGTTTGATAACCCGGCGGCTGTGCAAGCCACCGTTGCACTAGCTGGCTCGACCTAACGTCGGTACGCGTCACGTCGGTGCGCTACAGCGATGACCTCGACAAGGATCAGCGTGTCATCGATACGATAGATGATCCGATATTGCCCGCGCCGTGCGCTGTAACGCCCCAATAGCTCGTTGCTGAGCATCTTGCCCAGTCGTTGCGGGTTCTCGGCCAGCGGGCCAAATATGAAGTCCACCGCCGCCGCGGCGACGGCCTCGGGCAGCTTGTTCAGATCCCGTCGCGCAGGCGACGCGATCCGAACGTCGTACATCACGAAGCCGTTCGACGATGGGCCAAATCGGCGCGCAGTTCGGCCTCCCCAACGAAATCCCCGTCATCGAGCGCGGACTCGCCGTCGCGAATCTGTTGCATCAGCGCTGGGTCCGACAAAATAGCCAGGGTCTCCTCGAGTGACTCAAGGTCGTCCACCGAAATCAACACGACTGCCGGTCGGCCGTTCTTGGTAATCGTTACCCGCTCATGAGTCGCCATAGCCGACTGCACGATTTCACTGAGCCGATTCTTGGCGTCCGCTAACGATGTAGTAGTCGACATGCCTATAATTGTGGGCTATCCAATGGTCGGTGTCAATCCGTTTTGCGTCGGCGAGACTGAGGAGCGTGTATGAGTAATCCCACCTCCGTTCGCCCTGCGTGTTCGAGGTTCGATCGAAATATCGAGACGCACTCACAGCTAAAATCAGGTTGACAAACCCACACAAGCAGATGAGGCTTGAGAGCACCTGTGGGTGGGGGACCGACGGCAGAATCCGCCAAATCTCTTAGGTGGGCGTGCCGTAGTCGACGAACTCGACCACGTTGCCATCGGGATCTTCGACCATGCCGATGGTGACGCCGGGGCGTATTTCTCGCGGTGGCGTAACAATCGTCACGCCCGCTGCTTTGCACTCGGCCATGACCTCGGCCAGGTTGGCGGCGTGAATCGTCAGATAGCGAAAGCCGGTTCCTCCGGCGATACCACCGGGCGGGGCGCTTGCCGTAGGAACCTCGTCGAACCGTACAAGTTTGATGAGGCTGTCTCCGCACCACAGTCGGTGCATGACACCCGAGCCGATAGGCATCGCGATGGTGGCCTCGAACCGAAACCCCAGCAAGTCTCGGTAGAACGCCAGCGACGCTTCGCTGTCTCGAATGACGATGCCGAGATCAACGGCGGGCTTCGACAATGCAATGGCCATAAGCCGACGTTACCGTCAGCTGATGGCCGGGGTCGGCTCGGGGGACCTGCTCGAGCATGCCGAAGCGATCATTGCCCAAGGGATACCGTGTGAGTTGCCACCTGCCTGCACATGGAGTTGCGTTGCTCCGTCCTGAAAATGTCCTAGTAACGATTGGTACCCCATGTTCGCTATCGGCGGTGGGTACGACCCAGACCTACCTCGCTCTGGTCGCCAACGCACCTGAGTTCATAGCGCTTGCGGCCTTCGATGCCGGGCTTGTTGATCTCGCACCGAACGCCAACGGTTCGGTCACGGCTAGTTGGCAACCGGGCGACAACGCAGCGTTCGACGATATCGAGCAGAAACACGGTCGCCGTCTACGGGCAAACCTAGGCATTCGGTTCATCGATGAGCTCAGTGGGTTTGGCGACGGCGTGGTCACCGACATCGCCGCCAGCTTGCCTCACGACTTGGCCGATGGCGGCCTGCGACGGCTCGCTGGTTTGACCTTCCGGGACATCAGAGACTCGCCGCTGAAGGACATGTACGGGTTGTTCGACGACGATCCCCGTCTCGGCCCGTCTTTGCAGGCGCAGTTGTTCGCGTACGCCGGCCTGGGCGCGCTTGCGGCGCTGCCCAAACCGCTGTCGAGTTTGCTACCTGATCCGTACGATTTTCGGGTGGTGGCCGGAGCGGCGTTCCAAGGCCTCGATTCGCTGGCGGAATTGCGAGGGGTTGATGTACTTGGTATCTCTGGTGAAGTTGTGCGAGACACGTTTGCCGTTCGTCTCGCAGCATCGCTTACCTCGCATGGTCCGGCCCTCATCTCGACGATGCTTGCGCCGTCCTACCCGCTCGGCCGGTCATCCAAAAACCCTGCGCTGCTCGAGACGCTGCGTTCGGCCTCTGGCATGTCTCGCGTGCCCCAGACACCGCTCAATGTCATTGGCGCGTGTGCTGCCAGCCTGATTGCGTTGTGCGAGATAGCGCCCCAGATGTTGTTCGATTATCCGGGCTACCGTCGCCCGAACATGGTGTTGTGGACCGCGGCCGACGCTGGGTTGCGTCCTCATTGGGCGCTGCTCGACGCGTTTGGGCCGTCGGCGTTGGCAACTCGGACCAAGCTCGACGCCGTGAACGCGGGCCGATCACCCACTGAGCAACGCCCCGTCGCCCAAGCCCTTGCACCCTTCGACGTCGATGCCAGCGGCACGGTAATCGGTGAAGGTGGCTCGGGTCTGTTGATTACCACGCTGGATTTCGCCCTGCGTAACCACCTCGATATCACCTCGATCATCGTCGGGTGGGGTCAAAGTGCCGAGGCCGGTGGCAAGGCGCACTTCGCCGGTGTGGGGTTTGGAGGAGAAAACGCGTTGGTCCATGCGCTCGACCTCGCTTGGCTGGGTCATGGGTACGGTGTCAACGATTTCGGCTACCTCGTCGCACACGCTACGGGCACACGAACGAACTCGAAAACCGATCTCGCCACAGCAGCAGTGGCGCTCGATGTGGCGGCGCAACGACAGGGGTATCGGGGCGCACCAAAAACGATAGTCGTCGGTACCCCGAAGGCCGTTGGCGACGGGCACACCATGGGTGAGACCGGGCTCAAATCGGTATCTCAGGCCATTCAGTATCTGCTGGGCCGCCCGGCTGTCGGTGCGCCAACGTTACGCCGCCTCGACCCTGAACTCGGTCCGGCGGCCGAGCGGTTCGAGTTGGCAGCAGCCCCCGTTCGCGGGAATGTCGACGGGGGCGCTCTGTGCGCCACTCAAGGATTTGGCGGCTACAACGCGGCCGTCGCCCTGCGTTCAGCAAACGCCGAGGCGTTCAGTCGCTACAACCCCGACCCCGTTGTGTTGTCCGACTATTTGGAACGCTGGCCCGAGATCAGGCGTGACCGCGAACAACGCGAACTACGCACGCGCGTTACCCGGGGCAGTTCGCTGAACCTTGCCATGACCCATCAATGGCACGGGGTCTAGAGGCTGGGGTTGATCAAGAACTTCTCGCCGGTCGCCTGCTTGGCGTAGACCGAGATTGCGTCAAGGCTCAGCGCCCCACGAAGCGATACTTCACTGGTGTAGTGGCTTGCGAACGTCGCTGCCAGCCCCGATACCACGCGGTCTTTCAATGCCTGAACAGCGGCCGGGCCGACCTTTTGCAGGAACGGGGTGAGCAGCCATCCACCGATCGACCAGGCCATGCCGAATGAACGGTTGAACTCTGTAGCGCCTCGATCGAGCCCGCCGTAGATATACACCTGCTTGTGGGTGGCCGAGCCGTACCGGTTGAACTCGGCGGCGCTGGCGTTGAGCGCTGCTTCCATGGCAGTGAGGATCTGGCCGGCAAGCTTGCCGCCACCGGTAGCGTCGAAGGCGAGCGTCGCTCCGGTTGCAGTGCAGGCGTCCACAAGGTCGGCCATGAACGTTGACGCTGCTGAGTTACACACGAATGTCGCACCGATTCCTCGCAGCAAGGCTTCCTGCTCGGCCGACCGCACGATATTCACAAGTTGCACACCATCTTCCTGGCAGATCTTGTTGAGCATCTGTCCGAGGTTTGACGCCGCCGCCGTGTGCACGAGCGCCGTGTGCCCTTCAAGACGCATTGTTTCAACCATGCCTAACGCCGTCAGCGGGTTGACGAAACACGATGCGCCGAGGGCCGGGGGAGTTCCGTCAGGAAGCGCCAGGCATTGGGAGACATGCAGTGTTCGATACTGGGCGTACATGGCCCCGCCCAGAACACCGACGGTTCGGCCAAGTAACGCCTGTGCCGCAGGCGATGATCCGGCGGCAACAACGACACCGGCCCCCTCGTTGCCAACGGGCATTGGCTGGTCGAAACGTCCGGCCAAACCTCGTAGCGCTGCGGCCGGGATCGTGGCAGTAATCACCGGGCGTTCTTCGTTGCCCGCGGCTTCGAACGTGGCGAGATCGGCGCCGGCTAGCAGCATGCCCAGATCCGACGGGTTGATGGGGGTCGCCTCAATACGAACTACAACCTCGTTGTCGTTCGGGTCGGCGACGGATACGTCGACGAGCGACAGCGTCAACTGTCCATCGGCGGCAACGAGGGAGTGCAATGCCAGTGCGGAGCGAGGGTGCGTGGACATGTGACTGACCCTACCCCCGGCGAGATCACGTTTAGCGGCGGTAACTGGCGAAACCCTTGCCTTCGTTGGCAAGACGTTCGAGCAGCGGCGCCGGCTTCCACTGCGGACCTGATTGAGCTTCGAGTTCCGTGAGGCGCGCAAAGATGGTATCGAGGCCGATGTGGTCGGCGTAGAACATTGGGCCGCCCCGGTAGGCCGGCCAGTTGTATCCGTTGATCCAGATGATGTCGATGTCGGATGACCGAATGGCCTTGCCTTCCTCCAAGATCTTGGCACCCTCATTGATCATTGGATACACGAGCCGCTCGACAATCTCGGCACTAGTAAACGTACGCGCCGGTTTGCCGCTCTTGGCCGCGAACTCGCGCACGATGGCTTCGGTGACCGGCGACGGCGACTGGTTTCGGTTGGCATCGTAGTCGTAATACCCGGCTCCATTTTTTTGGCCCCGCCGATCGAGTTCGCACAGCCGATCACGAATCGTTAGGCCCGCCGAGTTCTCCTTAACCCACCCAATGTCGAGCCCGGCCAGATCGCTCATCTGGAACGGACCCATGGCAAAGCCAAACTCGTAGAGTGCTTCATCGACCTCCCATGGCATTGCGCCTTCCTCGATAAGTGCCTGGGCTTCTCGGGCTCGTTGCGCCAGCATTCGGTTGCCGACAAACCCCGGACACACGCCAACAAGCGCGGCGATCTTGCCGATCTTTTTGGACATCTGCATCGAGGTATTGATGACCTCGTTCGAGGTGTGATCGGCTCGAACTACTTCGATAAGGCGCATGACGTTGGCCGGTGAGAAGAAGTGCAGGCCAATGACCGACTCGGGCCGGGTGGTGACCGACGCAATCTCGTCGATGTTCAGCGCGCTGGTGTTCGTGGCCAAAATGGCACCGGGCTTGCAGATGGCGTCGAGCTTGGTGAACACCTCTTTCTTGATATCCATGCGCTCGAACACTGCTTCGATGACAAGGTCGACATCGGCAAAGTCATCGAGTGACAATGACCCGGTGATGAGGCCCATGCGTCGTTCGACGTCGGCGAGCGGGAAGCGCCCGTTTCTGGCACTGCGTTCGTAGTTGGCCCGCACAACGGCAAGCCCGCGATCGAGAGCGTCTTGTTTGGTTTCGACGATGGTGACAGGAATGCCAGCATTGACGAAGTTCATAGCAATGCCGCCGCCCATCGTGCCCGCGCCGATCACGCCGACCGATGCAACGGGGATGGTGGCAGTGTCGGCCGGAATGCCGGGGATCTTCCACACCTCACGCTCGGCGAAGAACACGTATCGCTGCGCCGCTGACTCGGAACTGGCAACGAGCGGGCCGAACAGGGCGCGTTCGGCTGCCATGCCCTCGGCAAACGGAAGACTCACCGCCGCTTCGACGCACTTGATGATGGCCTCCGGAGCTTTGAAGCCGCGGAACTTCTTGGCGTTCGCCGTGCGGAACGCCGCGAACTCGTCGACTGTCATTGGTTCAGGGACGCTGCGATCGCTGATCTTTGTGAGCGGTGCGCCCTCGGCCGCCATTTGCTCGGCATACGCAATGGCATCGGCTCGCAGTGTTCCTTCGCCCGCCAAAGCATCGACCAGCCCCATCGCAAGACAGTCTGCGGCTGCGACATGCGAACCGGTGATCATCATGTCGAGCGCACGACGAGCCCCGGCGATACGGGGCAGCCGCTGGGTTCCTCCCGCCCCCGGCAACAAACCGAGGTTCACTTCGGGCAGGCCGCACTTAGCGCTAGGCACCGCAATACGGTAGTGCGCACACAACGCAACTTCGAGCCCGCCGCCCAACGCCGTGCCATGAATTGCGGCTACGACCGGTTTGGACGAGCTCTCCATCATGTTTTGAACTTCGAACAGGCTGGCCCCCTTGGCAGCTCCACCAAACTCTGAGATGTCGGCCCCGGCAATAAAGGTACGGCCCGCACAGATGAGCACGATGGCCGTGGCCGCAGGGTCGGCTATGGCGGCCTCGAACGCCTCGTAGAGGCCGTCACGAACCGTAGAACTCAGCGCGTTCACGGGGGGAGAATTCAGCGTAATGACCGCGACAGCACCCTCGACCGCAAGGTCGGTGACCTCGTTTATGGCAGCCACGATTACGACCGGGCGCGGTCGGATTCGCGGTTCTTGACCTCGGCGCGCGCTACCACCTGATGATGGACTTCGTCGGGGCCGTCGGCGAGGCGCAACGTGCGCTGGCTGTGCCACATTTCGGCCAACGGGAACCATTGTGAGATACCGGCGGCACCGTGCATCTGGATGGCCTCGTTGATGATGTCGCAGCATTTTTCGGGCACCATAGCCTTGACGGCGCTGACCCAAATGCGGGCTTCGGCGTTACCGAGCGTGTCCATAGCCTTGGCGGCGCGCAGCACCATCAGTCGCATGGCTTCGACCTCGATACGGGATCGAGAAATGACTTCCATGTTCTTGCCGAGGTTCACTAGCTTCTTGCCGAAACCATCTCGGGTGAGGCCGCGATCAACCATCATCTCGATAGCCTTCTCGGCTGCGCCAATGGAACGCATGCAATGGTGGATACGGCCAGGCCCGAGCCGCAGCTGAGAAATCTCGAACCCGCGCCCTTCGCCCCACAGAATGTTGTCCTTCGGCACACGCACGTCGTTGAAACGGATGTGCATGTGACCGTGCGGTGCGTCGTCGGAGCCAAAGACGTACATGGGGCCGACAATCTCGACACCGGGAGCGTCGATCGGTACCAGAATCTGGGATTGCTGCTTGTAGGTGTCGGCGTCGGGGTTGGTTTGCACCATGGTGATCATGATCTTGCAACGAGGATCACCCGCGCCCGAGATGTAGAACTTCTCGCCGTTGATGAGCCATTCTTCGCCGTCGAGCACGGCTTGGGTACGGATCTGCTTGGCGTCGGAGCTCATGACACCGGGTTCGGTCATGGCGTACGCAGAACGGATCTCGCCACGAAGCAGTGGCTCGAGCCACTGCTTCTTCTGGGCGGGGGTGCCGACCCGTTCGATGACTTCCATATTGCCGGTGTCGGGCGCCGAACAGTTCAGGCACTCCGATGCGAGACGGTTCTTGCCCAACTCGTTGGCGATGTAGGCGTAGTCGAGGTTGCTGAGCCCCTCACCGGTCTCGGCGTTTGGTAGGAAGAAGTTCCACAACCCGAGTTCGCGGGCTTTGTCCTTGGCACCTTGCAGGAGTTCCAACTGGCCCTCGCCCCAACTCCAGCGTTCGGATCGGCCCTCACCCAACCGGTGGAATTCCTCGGTGATCGGGTCGACCTCGTCTCGAATGAACGCCTTGACGGCCTCGTAGAGGGGTTGTACTCCGGCGGACATCCTCAGATCGAGGTCGTCCATGCTCGCCATCTTGAGCGCTCCACCAACCATGTCTGGTTCTCCCTTGTTTGTGCCTATCGGGTTGTGCTCGGAGCGTACTCGCACCGTGGCGTCAGACCCGAAGGGAACCAGCTAGCTTGCCTGTCGCTAGCGATCCTTCTCGAACGTCACGCCGTCCGATTCCAGTGTTGCGATGGCGTTCGCGTCGTAACCCAGGAGGTCGCCAAGCACGTACCTGTTTGCTTCGCCCAGGTTCGCCGTGACGAGGTCGGGTTCGGGCGGTGCGTCGGAAAATCGGATAGGGAAACCTGGGATGTCAAAGGTTCCGGCCAGCGGGTCGGTGATGCTTCGCACAGTACGTCGTTGACGAAAGTGCTCAATCGTGCCTAGGTCCTGTGGTCGTAGCACCGGCCCGCACGGAACTCGATGCGCCTCGAGAACGGCAAGTACTTCGGCGTCGGTGTCGAATGTGGCCATCCACGTCTCGATGACGGCGGTAAGCGCATCTCGATTGGTGACGCGGGCCCCCGGCTTGGCGAAGTCGGGGTGATCCATGAGCTCTGGCCTGCCCATCGCTGCGAACAAACTGGCGACCTGATTCTGCGCGCAGAACACCACGATCCAGCCCTCGGGAGATTTGAATCCCCCTCCCGGCGACGCCGCGCTGTAGTGGTTACCGCTGCGCCACGCCTGGTACTCGCCGTTCGTGATGGACGGCGCCTGTACGGCCATCTCTTGCATGTGGAACATGGAATCGACCATGGCCACGTCGATATGTGAGCCGCGACCGGTGCGGTCTCGCCGAAACAGGGCATACCCGATAGCCCCGAAGGCGTGCACGCCCGAACCAACGTCGGTGACGGCAGCGCCGACCAGCATGGGTGGGCCGTCGGCGGGTCCGGTCATGTGCATGATTCCGGCGTAGGCCTGAGCAATGAAGTCGAAGGCTGGTTTGTCGGACAGCGGCCCCGTCTGCCCGAATCCTGATATCGACGCCATGATGATGCGTGGATTAATGGCCGACAGGTCGTCGTAGCCGAGGCGGCGGCGAGCCATCACGCCCGGGGTTGAGTTCTCGACGACGACATCGATCTGAGGGATGAGATCGTGAATTACCTGTATGGCGGCTGGGCTGCGCAGGTCGAGGCACAGTGATCTCTTGCCCCGGTTTTGTTGCACATAGTAGCCAGAACGGCGGTTACGGCGCGGGTCGGATCCGCGGGTCGGGTCGCCGTACGGTGCCATTTCGACCTTTATGACCTCTGCACCCATTTCCGCCATCAACCGGGTGCACGTTGGACCGGCAAGGTACTGCGTGAAATCGAGTACCCGAATACCGTCAAGGTAGGCAGTTGGTTCAGCAGCGTCAGTCATGTACAAGGATCGCAGATCTACAGTCGAAGTATGAACGATCCTTTGAGTCCGCTGTACGGCGCTGGTGCCCGACAACTGCAGGACGAGTTCGACAGTCGACGATTGGCCGACCGCCTCGTCGACATCACGCTGCACGAGGAACTCACCGACCGCGATGTCGCTCTCATCCAAGCACAGTCATCGGTGCTGATTTCGACCGTCGATCTCGAGGGATGGCCCGACGTGTCGTACAAAGGCGGCGATGTCGGGTTTGTCCGCGTGGTCGATCGGGCCACGCTCGACATCCCGAGCTACGACGGCAACGGCATGTTTCGTACCCTCGGCAACGTCGTCGACACCGGCCGTGTCGCGCTGCTGTTCATCGACACAACCAAGCCGTACCGCATCCGCCTTCACGGCACGGCTACCGTACTCACTTCGCCCGACGAGGTAGCCAATTACCACGGGGCCGAGGCAGTACTTCGGGTTTCGATTGGTCGCGTGTTCCCCAACTGCGGCCGGTACATCCACCCCTCACCAGATGATCTGTCGGAGTTCGTGCCACGTGTCGGCCACGAGCCGCCAGTACCCGATTGGAAATCGTACGACGCTTTTCGTGATGCGCTTCCCAATCGGTCGATGCCATGATCGACTTCGACGCTGTTGATTTCAGCTTGTTGTCCGAGGCTTTTCACGTCGACCCGACCGGTACCTTTGGCCAACTACGTACGGTCTGTCCGGTGCATCACACGTCCAGCCCGGCCCCGCACTACAGCATCTCGCGAGAGGTCGACGTAGTCACGGCGTTGCGTGACGACGACACGTGGTCGTCCAAGTTCGGACCAGGGTTGTCGTTCGGTGAGATCGGAACCGGGGTGCTGGTATCTAGCGATGCCCCGGTGCACACCGAGGAGCGGCTGGCGATTTCCAGGGCGTTTCGTCCCTCGGTCATTGACGCCATGGAAGACGATATGCGAGCACTGGTGGCCAACCTCGTCGATGGGTTCGTCGAACGCGGCGAAGGAGACCTGATTCGCGACTTTGCTATGCCGCTGCCGCTCACCGTTATGTGTTGGCTGCTCGGCATGCCAGTCGAGGACATCGACATGTTCCGCAACTGGGTGCTGCCCATGGCCGAGGCAGTGGCGCTAGAAGGTGGCCGTAACGCAACACCCGAAGTCGCCGATGCGTATCGCAGCTACTTCGCGTACTTCGGCCCGCATATTCAACGGCGCGCCGATGCCATTGCAGCCGGTGACGACGTACCCCAAGATCTTCTGACCCGCCTGCTTACCGTCGAACGCCAGGGTCGACGTTTGAGCAACAACCAGGTCATCGGTTTTTGTCAGTTCCTACTGGTCGCCGGCTCAGCCACCACCACGCTGCTCATCGGCAACCTCGTCCAACGGTTGATTGAGTTCCCGGACCAGATGGCGCTCGTCCGCGACGATCGACGTCTCATCCCGATCGCCATCGAGGAGAGCCTGCGGTTCGACGCCCCAGTGCACGGCCTGTTCCGCACCAACAACTGCCCGGTGACGCTGCACGGAGTTGACATACCAGTCGACTCCAAGACGTACATGATGTTCGGGTCCGCCAATCGTGATCCCGAGGCGTGGGTCGATCCCGACCAGTTCGACATCACCCGAGACCTCAAGGATCTCAAACGGCATGCCGCGTTTGGCATTGGGGTCCACTACTGCCTCGGTGCTCCCCTGTCGCGGCTCGAAGGGGCGCTCGCACTTGAGGCGGTACTCGATCGGCTGCCCAACCTTCGATTGACCGGTGAACCTACACAGGTTCGCGCCAGTGTCTTGAAAGGGTTCGAAATCCTCCCCGTGGCCTGGTCGACCTGACATGGCTTACGAGCATTTGTTCCAGCCGCTACGTATTGGCGACATCACAATCGACAGCAGGGTCGTACGCACGGCACATAGCACCGGCACCTCAGGGGCCGACCTCATTGCGTACCACGAAGAGCGAGCCAGGGGTGGCGGTCTTGGGTTGGCCATTATCGAGATCGCTGGGGTGCAACCCAATTCGGCAACTGCCATCCCGGTGTTCTCCGACAAGGTGTTGCCGTTCTACGACGAGATATCGCGGCGCCTGCACGCCCATGGCACCAAGGTGTTCCAACAGCTCTGGCATGGCGGCGCCGCCTATGCCCGGGCCGGCCAACCCATGGCTCCAAGCCCAATACCGAATCCGCACGTGAACGTCGTGCCCAAACAGATGACACAAGCGATGATCGACGAGACAGTAGCGGCGTTCGCTGTCGCGGCGAAGCGTTGTCAGGTCGGAGGGCTCGATGGCGTCGAATTGCACGGAGCGCACGGCTACCTGATTGCTCAATTCCTGTCGCCGGCAACGAATCAACGAGACGATCAGTACGGTGGTTCGACCGAGAACCGGGTTCGATTCGTCTCCGAGATCCTGCGAGCCATCCGCGCTGAAGTGGGCGAGGGGTTTCCCGTCGGGGTCAGGATTTCAGGTGACGAGTTCATCGACGGAGGAATCGATACGGTTGAAGCGGCGGCCATTGCCCGGCTGATCGAACCGATGATTGATTTCCTCGATGTGTCGATGTCGTCGTATTGGCGGTTCCACAAGTTCTTGTCCACTCTGGACGACCCTCTCGGCTACGAGATAGCAACCAGCGAACAAGTGACAAAGGTTGTTGCGGTGCCCACCATCGTGACGGGCCGGATCATGACGCTTGACCATGCCAACCACCTGGTCGAATCGGGTGTGGCCGACATGGTGTCGATGGTGCGGGCGATGATTGCCGACCCGCAGCTAGTGGTCAAAGCCCGGTCCGGACGTGAAGACGAGATCCGCCCGTGCATCGGAACCAGTATGGGATGCGTTGCTCAACTCATGACCTCGGGGCGTTTGCAGTGCGTCGTTAACGTGGCAGCCGGGAATGAGGCTCGGGTGCCGTTCGAGACGCCTGCCCCGGCTGATCGTGTGAAGAAGGTAGTTGTTATTGGCGGTGGCCCAGCCGGGCTTGAGGCAGCTCGCACGGCAGCGCTTCGGGGTCACACCGTAGATCTCTACGAGATGGCTAACGAGCTTGGCGGTCAGGTCCGTATGGCGGCGTCGGCACCGCACCGTGCCGACCTCGCCGCTATCACCCAGTGGCTCGCCGCGGAGATCTCTCGCTTGGGTGTCCACGTTCATTTGCGCACCCCGGTCGACCCCGACATGGTGATTGCTGCCGAACCCGACGAGGTCATCGTGGCCACCGGATCCACGCCGCGGCGAAACGGTTTTCAGTTGACGAGTCCGTCTCGTCCCGTCGTCGGAGCCCAGCTTGCGCACGTGTTCACAACATGGGATGTTCTCGGCTACGGCGGTCGAGCAACCATTGGGGAACGAGCGGTTGTGTTCGACGACAACGGAACGTTCGAAGCCATCTCGGCGACCGACGTCCTGCTAGCTGCGGGTGCGAGCGTTACTATCGTCAGCCGACTCGAACAGATCGGCCAAAACATTCCGTACCCGCCAGCAACGGTCGAAGCGAGCCGTGAGCGGTTGTTCGCTGCGGGCGTCGAATTCGTACCTGTGCTGGCCTTGCGAGAGATCACGACAACCCATGTTGTTGCTCGAGGCATTGGTAACGATCTCGAACGATCCTTTGCCGCCGACACGGTGGTCATCGCGACCTATCACGAACCAAATGTCGACATGGCGACCTACCTCACGGGTCACGGCTTTGGCGTTCACCTGGCAGGCGACGTCAACGGCACCAACTCGATCCAGGCCGCGATTCACGCGGCGGCTCTCGTGTGTCGAGCGCTGTAGATCGATCGTGACGGCGCAACCCAAGAACCCGCTGCACGGCGTGACGCTAGAGACAGTCGTTACGGAACTGGTCGCTCACTACGGATGGACGGAACTGGGGGAGCGCATCTTCATCAAGTGTTTCACCACCGACCCGAGTATCGGTTCCAGTCTGAAGTTCCTGCGCAAGACACCCTGGGCCCGTAAGAAGGTCGAGTCGCTCTACCTCGCGATGTGTGATGAGCGTGACTATTTCGGCTAGCGGCGGTTTAGGAAATGCGCGAGACCTGGTCGCCCCAGTAGCGGTCACGAAGCACCCGCTTGTAGAGCTTGCCGGTAGGAAGCCGAGGAAGCTCGGGGTCAAAATCGACAGTGCGCGGACACTTCTGGCGTGACAAATGCTGTTGGCAAAACGCAATGAGTTCCTGCGCAATGGCATCGGTCGGCTCGACCCCCGGCATGAGCTGAACGACTGCCTTTACCTCCTCGCCCAAGTCGACGTTCGGCACCCCGAACACCGCGGCGTCGGCAACCTTCGGGTGTGTGATCAACAGGTTCTCGGTTTCTTGCGGGTAGATATTGACTCCACCGGAAATGATCATGAACGTCTTGCGGTCGGTGAGATAGAGGAAACCATCGTCATCGACAAACCCAACATCGCCGACGGTAGCCATGGTGCCGTCGGGTGACGACGATTCACGGCTCTTGTCTGGATCGTTGAAGTATTGAATTGGGGCTGGCGGCACGAACCAGATGGTGCCCGATGTGCCGACCGGGCATTCGTTCATGTCGTCGTCAGTGATGTGCAATTCCCCGACCAAAACTCGCCCGACCGTACCCTTGTGAGCCAACCATTCAGCCGAGTCACATGCCGTGAAACCCATGCCTTCGGTGGCGCCGTAGTACTCGTGGATGATTGGCCCCCACCAGTCGATCATCTGTTCTTTCACCTGCACGGGGCATGGGGCTGCGGCATGGACAGCCGTTTCCAACGACGACAGGTCGTACCTGGTGCGCACGTCGGCGGGCAACTTGAGTAACCGGCTGAACATGGTTGGCACCAGTTGGCTGTGGCTCACCTGGTACTGCTCGATGAGGGCGAGATACTGCTGCGGGTCGAAGCGCTCCATGATGATTGCTGTGCCGCCCGACCGGATAGTCAGCCCGACGGCCGCTTGCGGAGCGGAGTGATACAGCGGTGCTGGGGAGAGGTAGATCATGTCGTCTCGATACCGCCACAACTGGCGAAGAAACACGAACAACGCGAGTTGCTGGTCGGGCGACTGGTCGGGCAAATGTCGCATGATGCCCTTGGGTCGCCCCGTAGTTCCGGACGAGTACAACATGGCCAGCCCGAGCCGTTCGTCGTCTAGCGGCGTGACTGGTTGGTCAGCGACTGCCCGGGCGAAGTCAACGAAGATACCGTCGTCTTCGCCGCCATCGACCACTAGGCACAACGTGACTCGTGGGCACTGTGTGAGCGCTTCTTTCACCACGGAAAGTTTGGCTCGAGTCGTGATAAGCACCTTCGACTCGGAGTTATCGACGATGTAGGCCAGTTCGTCGGCGGTGAGGTGCGAGTTGATGCAGGTGTAGAACAGGCCAGACCGTTCGCCAGCACCGCAGGACTCGAGGTACCGGTTGTTGTTCTCCATGAAGATGGAGTAGTGGTCGTACTGTTCTAGCCCGTGGGCTCGAAGCACATGAGCTAGCTGGTTGGCCCGGCCTTCGTATTGGGCGTAGGTGACCGTTTCGCCGGTCTCGGCCATGATGAAACAGGCACGGTCGGGGTGCGTAACTGCGTGCTGACCTGGGTACATCGCCCGATGTTACTGCCGGGTGCAGCCCATCCAAATTGTCGTGTCGGGACCAGGGGGTTAGCGTCGCCCGATGGGTATGGGTGCACTTCGCTTCACCGACCAGGTTGTCGTGGTCACCGGTGGTACATCGGGCATCGGCTTAGCGTGCGCCCGTCGGTTGCTCGACGAAGGCGCCAACGTGGTAATCGCCGGTCGATCCACCGAACGTGGTGCTGGAGCGTTATCCGAGCTCGATTCGGACCATCTGTTGTTCGCCCCCGCCGACGTGTCGAACCGAGACGATGTCGACCGGCTCGTGGCAATGGCCGTCGCAGCCTTTGGTCGTATCGACAGTGTGGTGAACGCGGCCGGCTCAGTTGTGGTTTCACCGTTCGAATCGGTCACCGTTCGGCATTGGCAGCGCACTATCGATAGCAATCTCACCGCTGTGTTCCATGTCTGCCAAAGCGCGCTACCAGCGTTGCGGGCCAGTCGTGAACAACAACATGGATTGAGCGTCTCGTCCATCGTCAACGTCGCATCGCTCAACGCCCATACCGGCGACGCTGGCATGGTGTCGTACAGTGCAGCAAAGGCTGGCGTGCTCAACTTCACGCGCAGCTTGGCCATCGAGCTTGGGCCAGTGGGAATTCGGGTGAATGCCGTGTCGCCAGGTGCGATCGATACGCCTATGACGCTTGCTGTCACCTCATCACCGGGGGCAGCCGACGCGTACCGCTTGGCGATACCGCTTCGTCGGTTCGGCCAGCCCGACGAGATTGCGGCGGCGGTGGCGTTCGTGGCATCGCGCGACGCATCGTTCATGACGGGCGGAAACTTGATTGTCGATGGCGGGGTCACGGCAGGCAGCGGTCACCCGAATCCACTTTCAGCGCTGGGGGAACAATGAACTCGAGCGACCGCACGACCATGCACGAGGCCGTAGCTGCAGGTGACCTTCGCATTCTGGTGATGTCGCTGTTTCATCTCACCGGTGACCGCCGATGGTTGGAGGCGCCCTACCGTCCGGCCCGCGACGTTCGTCTCATTGCCGACCCAACGGCTGGCTATGCACCCGATGTCCAAGCTGAAATTCGCGCCACCGTCATCGACATGTTGGAACGCGAGGTGCGCCCGGTAATAGACGACCCGGGTAACGAGTTACTGGGCGAACTGATGTCGGTTTGTCTGGGAGAACAGGTGCCAAGCGAGTACGTCGCGATGATGCGCGACGACATGGGCTTCACATCAAGCGACCCGATGTGGTCCGATGCCGCGCGAGACCGTGCGGGAGCGCCCGATGTTGTGATTGTCGGGGCGGGGTTTAGTGGCATGGGCCTTGCGGTGCAACTCGATCGGCTCGGCATTAAGTACACCGTTATCGAAAAGAACCCCGACGTCGGCGGCACTTGGTTCGAGAACCGGTACCCCGGATGCGGCGTCGATACGCCGAACCATTTCTATTCGTTCTCGGCGTTCCCGAACTACGGGTGGAGCCGATACTTTTCGGGCCAGCCCGAGTTGCAGGCCTATGCCGAGCGTTACGCCGATACGTTCACGCTTCGTCCGAATATTCGATTCAACACCCGGGTTACCGGCGCGATCTGGGACGACGATTCGCAACGTTGGGATATCACTGTGCGCACGCCAATCGGCGACGACGTGGTGTCGGCGGCTGTGTTTGTCAGCGCTATTGGACACTTCAATGAACCGGTCACACCAGTCATCGCCGGGCTCGATGAATTCAGCGGGCCGATGTTTCATACTGCTCGCTGGCCCACCGATCTCGACATCGCCGACAAGCATGTGGCAGTCATCGGTACGGGCGCATCGGCGATGCAGATTGTGCCCACGATTGTCGACGCTGCTGCGTCGGTCACTGTCTACCAGCGATCACCGCAATGGGTCCGCGAACTTCCTGAGTACAACGATGAGGTGCGACCGGGTACACCGTGGTTACTCGAGAACGTTGCGTACTATGCGCTTTGGAATCGGTTCACGCTGTTTTGGCGATATGGCGACGGGCTGTTGCGTTTCTTGGCCAAAGACCCGGACTGGCCCCATCCCGGACGTTCGCTCAACCGAGTCAATGACCGCCACCGCCAGGAGATCACTGACTACATCGAGCGCGAGCTAGCAGGCCGACCCGACCTCATCGAGAAATGTGTTCCTACCTACCCGCCGTACGGTAAACGCATACTGCTCGACAAGGGCTGGTTCAAAGCAATTCGACGACCGACTGTTGAGCTCGTAACCGAGCCGATCGAGCGGGTGGAGTCCGGCGGTGTGGTAACCGCCGATGGCACCCAGCGCAACGCCGACGTAGTGGTATTGTCGACGGGGTTTTCGGTTACGGATCTGTCGGCGCGCCTCGGCATCGTTGGTCGTCACGGCCGCACGTTGGCCGACGACTGGGCCAACGATAACCCGCACGCCTACCTCGGCATTACGGTCCCTGGCTTCCCGAACTTTTTTTGTATGTTTGGCCCCAACACCAACATGGGGCACGGTGGCAGCGGGATCTTCCTCGGCGAATGCCAAGCCCGTTACATCGGCGGCTGTGTTGTGGCGATGGCTGAAAAGAGCATCGCCTCGCTCGATTGTCTCCCGGCCAGCCGAGACGAGTTCATTGCCCGGGTCGATGCTTTGCACGAGAACCTGGTGTGGACGCATCCCGGGATGTCGACTTATTACAGGAACCGCAGCGGACGCGTGGTTTCACCTATGCCATTTCGGCTCGTCGACTATTGGGGTATGACGCGACAACCCGACCTCGACGACTTCATCGCCACACAACGGGGGCCAAACTGTGCGACATGACCGACAGGTAGAACTGCTCGCGCAGGTGGCAGCGGCCGGCACCCGTTTTGTCGAAGTGTGAATGCTCTGCTTGGGCCTTAACGCTGATAGAGATACCACGATGACATCGTGGACGATTCCCAGTGCTGATGGCTCCGAGATCGTTGGTTACGAACTTGGTGGTGCGGGCGACGTACTGCTCATTGCACACGCCACTGGTTTGTGTGGTCCGATGTATCAGCAACTCGCCGACGAACTGACAGCGAACTTCCGAGTTGTGGCCTTCGATTTTCGAGGTCATGGTCGATCGTCGAATGGAGCCGATATCGACGTCAGCTGGTACCGAATGGCGGACGACGTGAGCGCGGTGGTCGAGCATCTCGGGGTTGGTCAGGTTCACGCATTTGGTCACTCCATGGGAGGCGCTACGCTGCTTCTTGCCGAATTGAACAAGCCGGGAACCTTTTGTTCGCTGTACCTGTTTGAACCAATCGTGTTCCCTGACGGCTACCCGAGCGACGGACAAAATGTGATGTCTGCCGCAGCTCGCCGCCGGCGGCCGGACTTTGGCTCGCGCGCCGAGGTCCTCTACCGGTATGCGAGCCGCCCGCCGTTCAATAGCCTGCAGGCTGGGGTCTTGGCTGGCTATGTCGACAACGGTTTCGCTGACGACGCCGATGGTCGAGTGCGGCTGTGTTGTCTGCCCGAGAACGAGGCGCTTGTGTTTGAGGCCGGTCGCCACGTGACCTGGGCTGGTCTCGAGGGCCTTGCGGTGCCAACGATGGTTGGCGCCGGTCACGACGACGGGCATCCCACGCCTGCCCTGCTCGCCCCTCCGTTGGCAGCGGCGCTACAGGGCGGGCAGTTTGTGCGTTACGACAACGTTGGCCATTTCGGGCCGCTCCAAGACCCGTGGACCATTGCCCGAGACATTCGCCATCACGGCGTGACGTCGCGAGCCGTCATCTCAGGGAGATAACGACGAGGTCGGTGGCTGCTTGGCGTTCGGCCTCTGGAACCACGGTGATTTCGAACCGGGTACCAACAACCTGCACCAACACGAGCCCGACATCGGTCGTGTCGGCAACGCCCTTAGCCCGAACAAGTTGGCCGGTGAGTTGAGACGGCAACTGGCGCAACCACGCATCGAGGGCAGCAAGGTTCAACGATTCGGGTACCCGGAACAGGTCCACGTGGTGGGCATCGAACAGGGCTGAATCGGGAACCAAGTTGGGGCCGACGGGTCGACGGGCTCCGAGAGCTAGGAACCGACCGACTGCCCCGGGTGACGCCGCATAGCGTCCGCCGTCGAACACGGGTGTGCCGGGAGCCAGGAGAGCGAGTCGAGCCCGGACACTGCCTGTAGACGCCTCGTCGACCAGATCGTTCTTGGTCAAGATGATGAGATCAGCCGCGACAATCTGGTCGGTGAGATGGGTCTGGATCGAACCAGGAAGCGCACTGTCGGCAAGCTGATCTGCGGCGACTACGACCACCAGGCCATCCAAGATGAACCCTGCCGATTGCCCCCATGGCAGCATTCGTTGCGGCTCCGCTACTCCGCTGAGCTCCACAATGATGTTATCGGGCGGCTCTGGCCGGGCCCGTATTTGGTCAAGTGCAGCACCCATTCCCTCGATCGATGTGCAGCACACGCAGCCGTTGGTGAGTTCGATGGTGTCGCCGTGGCGTCCACGGATCAGTGACGCGTCGATGTTCACGGCACCGACATCGTTGACGATCACGGCGATGGGACGGTCGGCGTAGGCAAGAACCTCGTTGATGGCTGTGGTCTTGCCGGCGCCGAGGTAGCCGCCGACGAAGGTGATTGGTACGCGCCGGCCATCCCATGGCAAGTACTCGGGTTCCTGATACGGCATCGCTACGGGAACTTCAGCGGTCAAGGAGTTCTCGCAGGCGTCGGGTGGCGAGATTGTCGGTGAACACCCGGTGTTGGGCTCGCAAGCTGCCTTGGCCAACTGCGCTTCGAAGGTTCAAGAAGAACAGCACCGCAACACGGTACGCGGCGTACAGCCGATGCCACTCGATATGGCGAGGCGTGCGCCCGATCGCGTCGGCCCAGCATGCCCAGGTCGCATCGTCGCTCAGGAAACCAGGGAGCGAGGCGATGCCGGCACCGACCGACCGCATACGGTTCATTTCGAGGAACCATGCGAGGTCGAATTCGCCTGGGCCGCTGGCGGCAAGTTCCCAGTCGAGCAACCCAACCACGTCGAACGTGTCATTGATCACCATGTTTGCTGGCCGAGCATCGCCCCATAGCAACCCGATAGGCGTGTCGTCATCGGGCGAATCGGCCACGAGTCGGGCATGGGCACGAACCACGTCGCTGTGGTGAATGTCGGCCCAGTGTTGCAGCCTCGCGGTGGAATCGACGTGAGAGCGGATGTCTGGCCCAACCGGGAGAAATTCGGGTGGTGCCACTGCGTGTACCGCGGCGATGGCGTGCACGGCTTGTCGGCAAAGATGCTCGCGCTGCTCGTCCGTAGCGTCGAACACAAACCCGGCTTTAGTGAAGGGTGGGTCGCTATCGGCAGGGACCCGACCAACCAGATGCTCCATCACAAAGAACGGTTGGCCCAGGGTGGAGGGGTCAGGTTGCCAACTAACAAGTGCGGGCACGGGCAAACCTGCCGTTGCCCCTAACTCCAGACAGCGAACCTGAATACTGAGATCGTACGACGGAAACATTGCCGGCCCCGTGGGGCTCATGCGTACGACCAGGGGCCGGCCATCGGCTCGAATAAAGATGGTCTCGTTTGACCAACCACCCGATGTTGGCCGACCATCGACGATAAGTGTCTCGGCCCCCAGCCACTCGCGTAGCCGGCTCGCGTCGAGAGTCACGACCAGTGTCCGCGGGCCTCGCGTGAGTTCCAGATCTCGACGATTTTGCCATTCTGTACCCGGAACAACTCGACGGCGGCGAACTCGTAGGATTTGCCGCTGGTCTGGGTCGACCATCCGTTCCATGCCACCGAAACCATCTCGCCTTGCGTGATGACAACGGTTGGCTCAAATCGCAGCACCGTACATTCGGCCAGCATCTTTTCTAACCGGGCGGTGTTGTCGGCCAGGCTCATGACGACGGTGGACCCGGGGGAGTGACGAATCTCGGGATCGGCAATGAACTCGGGAATGAGGTCAAGTCGCCGCTCGTTGTACAGCACCGAGAGGTAACGACGCACCACTGCTTCAGGACAGATGTCGTTCATAGCACTCCTGGTCAGTTAACGTGAGACACCCGACAGTATGGTGGTTTCATGGCAAGCCCACATGTTCGACAAGCTGGTTGCGCGACTGCATGAGCTGCAACGCCACGTGCCCGTTCGACATCGAACGTAGTCGTGCGGGTATGGAAAGCGCGGCGTTCTCGATGGCCGACGACGTCAGAGTGGAGTCAACGTCGCTGGGTGGATTGCCGGTTGAGTGGGTGTCGGCCCCGGGCGCGATCGAAGATCGAGTTGTGTTCTTCCTGCACGGCGGCGGCTTCGTGCTGGCACCCGAGACCCGACTTCAGGTAGGCGCGGCCGAAATCCTTGTCGACGATTCGATCTTCGTATGGCATGTGTTCGCCGGCCGAGTCCCCGAGGCGACCGAGGCTGTCGATCATCTCGGTCAATTCGTGCAACAGCTGTTACGTAAGTCGTTTCTGCGCCATTTCGATAAGTCGGAACTTTTGCACCTTGCCGGTAGGTGTTGCCGGTAACTCGGCCGCTGTCAGGAACATGACCTTTCGCGGCCATTTGAACTTGGCAAGCTGCGGTTTGCAGAATTCGAGAACGGCGTCCTCGGTTGGCTCGGTGGCACCCGGAGCCAGCACTAGGCAAGCACACCCAATCTCGCCCCACCGGTCGTCGGGCAGCCCGATCACGAACGCCTGAGCAACACCGGGGTAGTCAAGGAGAATGTCTTCGACCTCCTTGGGCGCCACCAACTCGCCGCCCGACTTATACAGTTCCTTCGAACGACCGGTGAGTTGCAGGTAACCGTCGGGCCGCACGCGACCCAGGTCGCCAGACCGCACCCAACCGTCGGCGAGTAGCAGCTTGGCGGTCTCGACCGGGTTGGCGAAATACCCGGGCGTGGTCGTCGGGCCGCGTGCCACTAACTCGCCCTCGCTGCCGGTTGAAAGCAGTTCGCCGGTGAAGGGATCGCACGTGGCGTATTGAGCGATCTTTCCACCCCACTCGGCCACACCTGCGCGTCCTGCATCCTTGGGTGTACCAACCGTGGCGTTCACTACGTCGAGCGGGTCGCCAGGTGCTGTAAACGTCGTTGCCGCCGTGAGTTCGGTCATGCCGTAACCGGTAAACACCTCGTCGATACCGAGCAGGTCTTTGAGTTGTTGCCAGACCCAAACCGGAGTTGGCGCAGCACCGGCCAGCACCGATCGCATGGACGACAGGTCGTACTGGTGCCGATCTGGATGTTCGAGGATGGCGACGCTCATCGTTGGTACGAGGAGCAGATCGGAGGCCTTATGTCGCTCGATGCCAGCGAGCGTTGCCGCAGGGTCGAAGATCGGTTGGGGGATAACAGCGCCCCCGACGAAGGTCGCCGCAATCAGTCCTTCGACCAACCCGAACGCGTGATAGAGCGGTAGCGCGAACAGAATGCGGCGCCCGTCTTCAAATGCTCGGTGATGGGCTGTGGAATACCCCGTTCGCAAGATGCCATCGTGGGTTTGAATGACTCCCTTGGGCAGCCCGGTGGTGCCCGACGTATACATAACTACCGCCGTGTCGAGTGGCGCTGACGGGTTGAAGGCCACCGGACCCAAGCCATCGTCGAGTTCGGCGAGATCATCGACGCTGAGCACACCATCAGGTGCGTTACCGAGGACAACGACGCGAGCGAGTCCCGGGAACGCCGCTGGGTGCCCGAGCTGCCAGCCCGGTGCCATCTGGTCGAACGCGGCGATGTAGTCGAGACCTCGGAACTCGTCCATCGTGACGACCACAGTGCAGGCCGACTGGCTGATGACGTACGCCAACTCTTGCGCCCTGAACAAGAAGTTGACCGGAATGGCCGACGCGCCGAGTCGCCAAACAGCCAGCGCTAGCGGTACGAACTCGGGTTTATTGGCAATGACGAGGGCAACCCGGTCGCCTGGCTGCACACCGCAAGCCCTGAGGCCTCGGGCAAAACTCTCCGCTCGCTCGTCGACGTGGCGATATGACCAGGTGACTTCGTCGGTAATGACGAACGGCCGATCAGGAAATTCGGTCGTGACACCAGCGATGTGCCGATCGACGGTCGTGGCTGGCCACGCCGGATATCGCGCTTCGAGCTCGCTGCGTCGTTCGCTGACCGATAGCCACATAGTGCCCCCTTGGTGTCCCTGAGCGCGACTCTACGCGTAGGTGTGCACATGCTCGCAAGCGTCGACAGGGTCTCGCCGTCTAGCAACGGTTCGACATGTCATGATCACTGACGTGCTTGATGGGATGTCGAAGTCGGTACGTACCCGCCAGCGCATTGTCGACGCTGCAGCGTCGGCATTCCGTGAGCACGGTTACGCCGGGACTCGGCTCAGCGACATTGCCGAGCGCGTCGGCATGAAGGCCGGCAGCCTGTACTACCACTTTGCCTCCCGCGAGGAGCTTGTAGCCGAAATTTTGCATCTTGGCATCGAGTCGGCTTGGACCCATGTTCGCCTCGCTATCGAAGCGTTACCCGCCGAAGCCACAGCTCTCGACCGTCTTTGCGTCGCGATCCGTGCTCACACGATTGCCGTCCTCGAGCTGAGCGATTACACCTCCGCGCAGGCCAGGATTGTTGGCGAGGTTCCAGCCGATATCGGACGTGCTCATCGTGTCGAACAACGCAAATATGGCGAGTACTGGGAAGGTTTGCTCGTCGCGGCTCGCGACGAGGGCTACATCGGAACCGGTGTCGATCTGTTCACGGCTCGGATGTTGGCGTTTGGTGCCATGAACTGGACTGCGGAATGGTTCAATAAGGAACGTGGCGCAGACGCGGCCTCGGTGGCCGATCAGGCCGTTGCGATGATGCTGTACGGCTTGACATCTCGCTGAAGGCTATATTCTACGTGGGATTCGAATTTTGTAGAGAGGCACTATGCGACACGAACGCGAAGTGGAGCTGATAGCCAAGGTCGCCCAGAGCGGCGAACGCCAAGCGGGCCTGTTTGGAACGCATAGCCACGTCCGAGCCGCCTCGGTGTACACCGATGACGCACGTTTTGTGTCCGAGCTCAACTTGTTCCGTGAGGGCCCGGTGCTCATGGGGCTCACCGGAGAATGCGCCTCGCCGGGTTCGTATCTCACGGCGTCGTTCGGCGGTATTCCTATTGCTGTAGTCCGCCAGACCGACGGCAGCTTGCGCGCCCTCGTCAACGCCTGCCGCCATCGGGGCGCCCCGCTCCTCGAAGGCAACGGCGATGGGCTTCGTCGAATCAACTGCGGGTGGCACGCCTGGTCGTACCAACTCGACGGCGAACTGCACAGTCGCCCGCTCACCGACGGCGGCTTCGATGATGTCACGCTCAATTGCGACCTCCATCAAGTGGCGGTTGCCGAGGAGTACGGGATGATTTTCGTTCGCCCCAACTCTCAAGAGCCCATCATCGTCGACGACTGCCTCCACGGCGCGCAGGACGACCTCGGCGCCTTCAACCTTGACCAATGCGTTCCCGTCGAGACCCAGACCAAGGTGTGGAACGCCAACTGGAAGTTGCTGCTCGACACCTTTACCGAGTCATACCACATTCGTACCTTGCATCGGGACAGCCTGGCGTCGTACTTCAATTCCGGATGTTCGATCTTCGAGCCGTTCGGGCCTAACCTGGTGAACATCGGCCTTCGAAAGAGTCTCGTCGACGAATTCGACAAAGCGCCTGGCGATCAACGGCTAAAACCGTATGGCACGTTCCAATACTTTTTGTTGCCGAACGCCATGCTCTGCTACCAAACCGATCATGTCGAGTTGTGGCGTTTCGAACCTATCGATGCTCGAACGACTCGGGTCACCACCAGCGTGTTTGCCGACGCTGCGCCGGTGACCGAGAAAGCCGACCGATACCTGCGCAAGAACCTCGACCTTCTGTTGCGAGTCACCGGAGACGAGGACTTCACCTTGATCGAAAAGGTGCAGGCTAACCTTGACTCTGGGGCGTTGCCCAATGTCGTGCATGGCCGTATTGAACCCGCACTGGTGCATTTTCACCAATCAGTCGATAACGCGATTCTCGTGGGAAGGTTTGCCTGACATGGACCTCGAACTCCAGGACCAGATCGCCATTGTCACCGGTGGTGCATCAAACATTGGCCGAGCCATCTCGCACCAGCTAGCGGCCGAAGGTGCTGTGGTGGCGATCATCGACCGAGACATTCACATGGCCAAACGCACCGCGGCCGAGATTTTCGCCGCCGGAGGTCGCGCCGTTACCTTCGAGGCCGATCTCACCGACCGAACGGTTGTCGAACGAGTCATCGAAGCCATCGAATCCGATCTCGGCCCCGTCGAGGTGCTTGTGAACAACGTTGGTTGGAATGGGAAGGCCAAGTTCTTTCTCGACATCCCACCAGACGACTGGACCAAGTCGTACGAACTCAACTTGAAGACCACGCTCAACACCACCCAACTGGTGTTACCCAACATGGTGCAACGCCGGTCGGGCTCTATCGTGTCGATTGCCAGCGACGCAGCGTTCGGTGAGCATCGGTTTGCCGACTATGGCGCAATGAAAGCCGGCGTACTGGCGTTCAGCCGGGCAATTGCCAAGGAGTATGGCCGATTCGGCATACGCTCCAACGCTGTGTGTCCGGGCTTGGTAATCCCCGAAGCTGATGCCATCGGCGAGGGCAGTTTGTGGCAACAAGACACCGGTGTCGGCGACCGTGAGATTGCGAGCGTCGAAAACAGTGCACCGTTGCGCCGCCGTCCCGCCGCTGAAGATATTGCCTGGACGGTGGCGTTCCTGGCCTCGGGCAAGGGCCGCATGTTGACCGGTCAAGTGCTCAGCGTGTCGGCCGGCTTCAACATGCCCCGCTAACCCGCTACCCGAAGTTCGGCGGACGCTTTTCGACGAATGCCTGAGACGCTTCGTGATGGTCGGCGGTGGTGCCGCTGTAGTTGTGAAGGAACACTTCGGTGTCCATGTAGTCCTCTAATGACACATGGTCGGCGCGGTTGAGATTCTCTTTCATGAACTCCAAGGTGAGCCGAGGACCGTGGGCAAGACGCCGAGCCCAGTCAGTCGTCGCCGCCGATAGATCGTCGGCCTCGACAACGCGATTCACGAGTCCAAGCCTGAGAGCTTCGTCCATCGTCACTCGCTCGGAAAGAAATAACAGCTCGCGTGCTTTGGATGGGCCTACCAACTTGTTGAGGAACCAACCGGTGCCATAGTCGCTCGCCAACGCCACGGTGGCGAACGCGGTCACCATGATCGCCTTGGACGATGCGACGCGCAGATCGCATGCCAGGGCGATGCCGAGCCCAGCACCGGCCGCTGCGCCGGGTAACGCTGCGATGGTTGGTTTGGGCATCCGATGCAAACGAGCGCAGATCGACCGCTGGCTCTGACGTTGCCGGGTAGTTCGCCCGGTGAGGGTGCCTCGGGTGCCACCACCGACACCGCCTTCGGATGCCATTGCCTTGACGTCGCCTCCGGCACAGAACGCACCCCCGGCTCCGGTAACAACCACGCAGCCGACCTCGTCGCTGTCCTCGCCAAATTCGATGGTGGTAGCGAACGCCTGCAACATCTCTGTGGTGAGAGCGTTACGCCGTTCTGGGCGGCTCAGCGTGATAGTGAGAACCCCGTCGTCGAGCACGGCGAGTAGCTGGTCGGTTCCGGTGTCGATGTTGGTCATGTCGTCACCGTAGGGCACAACGTTCAACGACGCTCACCCCAGGGAGGGCTCCATGAGCGGGGTAAGCGCCGCCCACATTCTTCGATACAGGTCGCTGCGTTCGCTCGTAGCCCCCATGGCCAGCAGTACCTCGACTCGTGCGACGCCGAGTTTGCCGGTTGCCAGCGCTAGAACCGTGGCTCGCTGACCATTCGAAAAGTCGGATCGAGAGGACGCCTCACACGCTCCGACCGCCAGTACAGCAAGCTCGGGGTCATCGTGACGTTCTACCAATCGGGCAAGCGCAAGCCCGACCCGGTTGAAGTCGCCCTGTAGGACCGGGTCGAGTAGGCGGACCGCAGCGAGCTGCTGCTGCAGTGGCAAGTTAGCTTGAATGGCCGCTTCGGTGAACATGGTGACCATACCGCTCGACATGATCGACAACGCGGGAAGCACGGCGAGATGTTGCAAGAGGGGTAACGCTGCGGCGGTTGCCTCGGCGGGGGTGCCGGCAGCCAGCCCGCCGAGACATGCCATCGACCCGGCTGGGACGAGCAGTCGTTTCATGCCCGCCCTCGTAGCGGTCTCTACCGCTTCAGCGACGTGGCTTTGTTGCTTGGGCAGGTCTTTGGCATAGAACGTGCCGAGGAGCGCGGCGGTGGTGAGCCGGGCCCGCTCGGCCGGGTCGTGAACCGTTCGCGCTCGTTCCGCAAGCGTTGCCATGTACGAAGGGTTCTCGGATTTCGACAGTGCGTTGGCGATGAGCAGCACCGAGATCTGCATTGCCCCCGGATCGTCGTACTGCAACTCGGCGGCGAGATCGGCGGCGAGTTCGGCGCGACCTTGGGTGCCGTCGGATGTGGCCCGTCTGATGAGTTCGATGGATTGCAGTCGCCGTCGTTCCGGATGATCGTCGACCACACCGGCCGACATGAGCGGTCCGACGAGTTCCGCCAGCACGCTCGCTGTGTAGACGAAGTCCTCCACGGTGAGCACCAGGTAGCCCGCTCTGTGCCCTTGTCCCGTCGAGAGCAAGGTGGCGATTGCCCGTCGCAGATTGCGGCTTTCATCGACCAGCCCATTGATGCACGGGACCTCTGCAGCTCCAAAGGCGGTTTGGGCTAGACGACTGGCAAAGTCGAAACACCAGGCAATGTGCATTTCATTGACTGCGTCGGTTTCACCCAGTTCAGTCAACCGGTCGAGTCCATACTGCCGAAGGGTCTCGAGCAGCAGATATCGGGCTCGGGACCCTCGGGTTTGGATCGTGAGCAACGACCGGTCGACGAGATCACCGATCAGTTGGGCGGCGGGCACCTTGAGGCCTGCGGCCATCGCTTCCGCACCGTCGATCGGGAATCCACCATTGAACACACTCAATCGTCGAAAGAACGTCTGTTGGGTGTCGTCGAGGCTTTCGTACGACCAATCGATTGCGGCTCGCAACGTCTGGTGACGTTTTGGACCGCGACTCCGGCTCGAGCTTCGCAACACGTCAAAGTGCTCGTCGAGTCGGGCTCGTAACTCGGCCAACCCCATCACGCGGGCGGTCGCCGCCGCCAATTCGATGGCAAGCGGGATGCAATCGAGCGTGCGGCAGATGTCGGCCACGAGCGACATGTCGTCGGGTCCTACGCCGCCGCCGATCTGTCGAGAGCGTTGCACGAACAATGACGTCGCACTAGCCACTGATCGGAGCGGGTCGACACGGAAAACCTGCTCACTATCGATGCCGATTGCTTCACGACTTGTCGCTAGAACCTTGAGGCGGCGGGTGGATGCCATGAGTGCGTGACACAACTCGGCTACATCGTCGATCACGTGTTCACAGTTGTCGAGGATGAGCAGTAGGTCGTGACCCCGGATTTGTGCAGCCAGTCGTTCCGGAGTGGCGGCGGCCGGAACGCGCAAGCAGTTGGCGACTGTGGACATTACCGACGGCAGATCGCGAGCCGCGGCTAACTCGGCTACCCACACTCCGTCAGCGAAAACGTCGAGATTGCGATCGGCGAGAGCGAAACTCAGCCTCGTCTTGCCAACGCCACCAGGGCCAGTGAGCGTGAGAAGCCGTGTCGTTTCCAGGAGCGATGCCAGCTCATCAAGTTCTTCGTCTCGTCCGACAAGGTCATTCGCGGCAACGGGCAGATTCGTTGTCGAGGCATCGAGGGTGCGCAGCGGCGGAAACCGTTCCTCGCCCACTTGCAGGAGTCGCAGTGGAAATGCGACCCCTTTGAGACGATGCAGGCCACACGAGTGCACAGCCAGAAGATGAGTTACGTCGACCGCTTCGGTGAGAAGTATCTGACCTCCGTGGCCAGCATCACAGACCCGTGCGCAGGTGTTGATCGTGGGACCGAAGTAGTTGTTGTCTCGAACCTCGGCCTGGCCTGTGTGCACCCCAATCCGCACCTCGAGCGCTGGGCCTCCAAGCCAGTCGACAGCGCCGAGTTGAAGCTGTATGTGAGTTGCGGCTTGCAGCGCTGCGTGGACCCGGTGGAAGACGGCCCCGAACGCGTCGCCGGGATTGGCGAACACTTCACCGCTGAACGAGGCTATGGCCGCGCGTATGAGTTCATCATGAATTCGTAGGCTCACCGACATCGCTGCCGGGTCGGATTCCCACAAACGGGTTGAACCAACAATGTCGGTGAAAAGAAACGTTCGTGCGGCGTGATCCATAACGTGTCCTCCCAACCCGGCAACGTAGTCGCCGCAACGGTACCGTGCGACTATGGAATCGGTGATCGGACTACGCGCATTCGTTTCACCGCACATGCGTTTGGCGCGAGATCGCGCCCTAGCGACGAACCGATCGACCTATCAATGGGAACACATTCCCGGGCTGCCCGCTTTCTGTCGCGGTCTGCCCGAGCCCGAGCGCATTCCCCGGTTCCAGCGAACCCGGCTCGAATACGACGTGGTTGGAACGGTGGTGAATGCCTTGGTCGGCCGGGTGGCATGGGTACGCGATGGAGTAAAGGAAAATAATCAACTGAAGCACTACGACGACTTCTATCCTCTGCGACCCAAGCCAGCCGTCTCGGCTCGTTGGCGGACCGATTCCGAGTTTGCTCGCCAACGGCTCAACGGCGTCAACCCGCTCTTGATCAAACGTATCGCCGAGGTACCCGAGAACTTCGCCGTCACCGATGCAAGAGTCCGTGACGTTCTGCCCGAGTCCACGTCGCTCGCAGCGTTGCTGGCCGCGGGTCGGCTGTTCGTGTGCGACTGGGCACCGATGGCTGGGGTGCCCGTTGCGTTCGGGCGCTTTCTCACCACACCGATGGCGATGTTTTGGTTGGATAATCGGGGCCAACTGATGCCGTTGGCAATCCAGCTTGGTCAGTCCGTCGTTGAAGCGCCCGTGGTCTTTACGCCGGCCGATGAACGATGGGTGTGGTTGTTGGCCCGCACTCATGTCCAAGCCGCCGACTCGGCATGGCATGAAACGGTCGTCCATCTTTTTCGCACCCACCTCATCATGGAAACCGTGTGGGTCGCCGTCCGGCGAGCCCTTCCTCCCCAACATCCGGTACACGCGTTGCTTACACCGCACTTCGCCGGAACCATCAACATCAACGTCGGCGCGCGCACGATGATGATTGTTCCGGGCGGGCCAATCGACAAAGCCATCGGTGTTGGTAGCGATGGCGCCTATTGGCTCGTTGCCGAGGCGCTGAAGTCGTTCTCGTTTACCGACCTTGACCCGGTTGCCGATCTCCGGGCTCGTGGAGTCGAGGACCCTGTCGTGCTTCCTGGTTACTACTATCGTGACGATGCGATCATGCATTGGGCTTCGATTCGCACGTTCGTTCATGACGTGTTGCGAGCCTTCTACCCCGATGACGTCACGGTTGCTGCCGACGACGAG
Organism: Actinomycetes bacterium; assembly: GCA_031415695.1. Taxonomy (GTDB): domain Bacteria; phylum Actinomycetota; class Acidimicrobiia; order Acidimicrobiales; family Ilumatobacteraceae; genus JANOSH01. The sequence goes on along the minus strand of JANOSH010000046.1, from coordinate 81,405 downwards.
TTGGCCGCTTGGGCGGTCACTCTCACGGCGGCCGACGAAGGGGGCCTTCGTGGGTTGCCTCTCACCGATGGTCGCTTCGCATCGTTTGCCGATCTTCACCAGGTCGTAAGCCAGGTGATCTTTACTGCAACGTGTGAGCACTCGGCCGTGAACAACGGTCAGTACGACATCTTCGGCTACATCCCCAATGCCCCCGGCGCTATGTACTTGCCGCCGCCCATGTCGTTGGCGCCGAGTTCCGAGGGGGAACTCACCTACTCACTGCCTCCTCTCAAGGCCGTCAACGTTCAGTTGGAACTGGTGCATATGTTGTCGACGCCGTCGTTGTCGCGGCTCGGTGACTATCCCGACGACTTCTTTCACGAGAACCAAGCCGTGCGCAAAGCGATCGATCGCTTCCAAGCGTCGCTCGATCGCATTGCCATTGCTATCTCGGAACGCAACGCACAGGTTGCAGTGCCCTACTGGTATCTGGATCCCGCCCGGGTGGCCAACTCGATCAACGTCTGATCCGCGACCGGCGGGCCGTCGGCCAACTGAGGCGTCGCGTCGGCACCTGGTACTTCGGGCATGGGCGGAATAGCAATCCAGTCGGGAGCATCTCGCGAATCGGAGAACTTTGCGGGCATGCCGCGCAATCGGTAGCTCAAGAAACGACCCTTCGCCCCCCACTTGCCAGCTAGCCGAAGGTTATTGATGGAATGAGGGTCGTCAATTGATACGCCGAGCGGTACCGGCAAGGTTGCCGGGTGGTTGGAGAGATCGAACCACGTAAGCATCGCCTCGGTGTAGTCCATCGCCTCGTCGATTGTGACGTGAGCGAGGTCGTGCCAGGGTGATTCGGTGTCATCCCACTCGTACTTGGCGGTGGTCCAGAGTGGGTCGGGACCCGGTGGTCGCCGCCGAACTTGAATCTGAAACCGGAACTCGACCGTGCCGTCACCTTCGAGTCGGTGAATCAGTTCGTCCTTCAGGTAGTTGCGGGTGCGTTCCTCGTTTGGAAACGGGTTCTGCAACCAGTTGTGCTCTCGCCACCAGGGGGCGAGCATGCCCGAATCGGTGCCATTCCAGTCGACGGGAATGAGCCGGTAGCGGGCGTAGAAGTACGTGCCGCCGACATCGACAAAACCGAAACAGGTCTGGCTGTTGTAGCTGATGTGAGCGAATGATTCGGGGTCACGTCGACTGCTGTCCCCACCCCCGAAGACGGCCTGAGGGTTTTTGCGAAGGTACGGCACGAAGGCTTTGCCTCGTGCTCCAGTGCCTGCGAATTCGAAGAACGTGCGAGCGTTCCAAAACAAACCAACGCGCCCACTGTTCATCAGCATGTCGAATGGAGAGTCGAATCGGTCGTCGGAGAACTTGAGTGCGGCCGACCGGACGCACATCTTGCCGTCGTCTTTGAACAGCACGGCTGCGTGGCGTATGCGGCATGGGAATTCGCGACCTGCCCGAAAGAACTCGTTCGGAGGGAACGTAGGGTTATCGACAATGCGTAGCCGTCCGCGACACGTGATGCCGTTCTCATGCGACATACGCATCTGTTTGACGAACGAGCGCAGGGTGATGAGCACAGTCATGACCCCGACGACCACCGCCAACTGCGCTCGTAACCAGGCCGCATGCGCTCTGTCGAGCATGGCTCTCCGATCTCCCTAGGTCGTACGATAGCCTGGTCGCTAAGGTGGCCCGATGGTCGGCGACCGGATTTTCGACGAATGGTTTCCCGTGGCCGATGCGGCTGTCGTGCAGCCTGGTACATGGCACCCATTCGATCTGCTCGACGACCGTTATGTGTTGGTGTGCGACCGCCTCGGTGCGGTGATGGTTACCCGCGATACGTGCCCACACCGTGGCGCGCAGTTGTCGCTCGGCTCGTTCGACGGTGCCACTATCCAGTGTCCATATCACGGCTGGCAGTTCGACGGTTCGACCGGTCAGTGCAATCACCGGCCAGCTCATCCCACCCAGATCCCACCCGACTTTGCGGCGTTGCGTCCGGTTCCCAGCCAGATGGCATACGGCTTGTGGTGGGTGTGTGTCGGTGGCTCTCCCCGAAACCTGCCGGACTTTCAGGCGTTCACCGCTCATCCTGGTCAGTCCATCGCGCTCGGCCCGAAGCTGGTTCGTTCGAGTGGGCCGCGTATCGTCGAGAACTTCCTCGATATGGCGCACTTCCCGTTCGTTCACGCCGACTATCTGGGCCAGGTGCCATTCACCGAAGTACCCGAGTACGACGTTGCCGTCCTTGACGGCGCGCTTGCCTTGACGAACTGTGTTTTCTGGCAACCGAACCCTGGCCCCACCTCAACCCAGGGTGGCAATGTCACCTACAAGTACGGCGTGTCGCACCCCTATGCGGCGAATCTCACCAAGATTCCTAACGACGACAACGGTGGTGAACTCGCTGGCTTTTCCATCATGATCGTTGCCACTCCGATGTCGGAATTGGTCTGTCAGGTGTGGAACATTACGACCGTTGCGGACCCATCGGCCGATCTAGCGAGCTACAACGAGTTCCAGGAGATCATCTTCGGCCAAGACACCCGCACGGTTGAATCGCAGCGTCCCCAGCGGCTTCCACTCGATGGTCGTGCCGAGGTGCATCAACGCGCCGACAAAGCCAGCCTGGCGTACCGCAAGTGGCTGACACATCGCGGTATTCGCTACGGCACGTCGCTCAACGCGTAGCTGAACCGTCTGACCCCCTGAACACGTTCTCGCCCGAGTTTCGTAACGAAAGCCGACTCGGTGCTCGGGCGAGAACGTGTTCACGACGGTTCGGTGGAAGCGACTGGGTTCCGCGGATCGACGTACCCGACGACCACGCCTAGGTCAACCCGCCATCCCATTCGCGCAACAGTTGCGCATATGGCCTGTCCAGAACCGGCCGTATCCGCAACAGTTGCCGATGTGGAGGGGCGCCGACCGATTAGTAGATGGTTTGGCGGACGCGTTCGGGGTACGCAGCATCGTACGTTTGACCATCGAACTCGCCCGCCGTCATTGCCTCCATGATCTGACCAACCGACGGTAGATCACTCGGGTCGCGGTAGCGCTCGGGGTCCCACAGGTGCGAGCGGATCAGCGCCTTGGGACACTGGGTATACACAGCTGTGGTTGTCACCTCGATGACCGTTGCCGGGAGCTTGTCACCCATTGCAAAGCTGGCTCGCAGGTCACTATCGGTCAACAGTTTGGCGGTGCCGTTGACGCGTAACGTGACCCCAACACCAGGTACCAGGAACAACAGGCCGATGCGGGGGTCGCCGACAAGGTTGCGCAACGTGTCGAGCCGGTTGTTGCCGCGGCGATCGGGGATAAGGAGCGTCCGTTCGTCCTGAACTCGGACAAACCCGGGTGGATCGCCCCGAGGTGAACAGTCGAGACCTGCTGGGCCCGACGTAGACACGACAACGAACGGACTGGCCTCGACGTACCTTCGGTGCAGGTCGGTGAGATGGTCGAGTTCCTTCGTAAGGGAGGTAGGCACGGGCTCGCCGTATAACGCCTCTAGCTCGGCCAACGTACGCACGAAAGTCATGGCGGTACGCTACGTCTAGGGTTACTCCGGCGCGGCTTGGTTTGTGGCATTCTTTAGCGACTGGATTATGCAATACTGGAATCGCTATGAAACCGGAGGGGCTCTTTTCCCGTGACCGTGAGTGGACGCGCCTGGTCGAGTTCATCGAATCCCCCCTCGACGCCTGCCTGCTCGGCTTGGTTTACGGCCGTCGTCGGCAGGGGAAAACAACGCTGCTCCAGCACTTGTGTTACAGCCATGGAGGCTTCTACTGGCAGGCGACCGAAACCGAGGCCACAGCGAACTTGGAACGGCTGTCGGCTGCCTGGTCGGCCTATAGCGCGTCGCCGGGCCCAATTCGGTTCGAGTCGTGGGACGAGGCGTTTGATCATCTCACCCGGCCAAAGTCTCGCCCGACACCTATCGTCCTCGACGAAATCGGCCGGGTAATCGCTAAAGACCCGAGCGTCCCGTCGATCATCCAACGTCATCTCGCGCCCGTCGGAACAACTGCGAACTCGAACTGGACGCGTCTGGTGCTCTGCGGGTCCGCGTTCGGCCAAATGCGTCGCCTGCTCGACGGGTCGGCGCCGCTGCGAGGACGTGCGTCACTCGAACTGGTGGTGCAGCCGTTCGACTATCGCACAGCTGCCGCGTTCTGGGGAGTCAAGGACAACCCCTCCTCGGCATTCGAACTATTCGCCTACGTCGGCGGGACACCGGCATACCCGACGTTTGCGGCAGGTGACCTGCCCAGCCCGGGAAACATCGAGCGATGGGTTCTGCGCCGCCTACTCGATCCGTCATCAGCGCTCTTTCGCGAGGGCCGAATCGTCGTCGCCGAGGACACCGAACTTGTCGATCAACAGCTGTACTGGGGCCTGCTCGGAGCGGTCGCCTCGGGGAAACGCCGGTGGGGCGACTTGGATGAAGCGCTCGGCGCCAAACGCGGCTCACTCTCGCATGCCCTGAGGACCGTGATCGACGCCGGGTGGCTCGTACGCCGAGACGATCCCGTCCGTAAGAACCGGTCCACGTACGACCTCCGTGAGCCCCTCGTTCGATTTCACCGGCTCGTTATCGAACCCAACGCCCACAATCTCGAAATCGGTGTCGACGCCAGGAAGGTGTGGCACGAGAGCGAAGCCACAGTTGCGTCGCTAATTCTCGCTCCACAACTGGAGCAACTGGCCTTTGACTGGTCGGTGCTCTACGCCGACCAGGAGACTTTTGGCGGGTCGGTCGCAACCGTCGGCCCGACGACGATCGGCAGCCTCAACATCGACCTGGCTGCCGTCGAACGAGTTCCCGGAGGCGGTACCAGGCTCCTGGCCCTCGGCGAGGTGAAAGCACTCAGCACCCGCGTCGGCGTCGACCTGCTCGCCCGACTCGATACTGCTTGTCAGCAGTCCACCGAGTCGCTTGCGAAATCGGTTCGGGAACCCGCCGCGCCGAAGCGGATCATTGTCTCGCGCTCGGGTTTCACCAACGAACTCCGCCGAGTCGCCGACCGGCGGCCCGACGTGGAGCTCATCGACCTCGACCGCCTCTACAACGGCGTGTAGCGCTACTGGCCCTACACTCCGGTGATGTCCGATACCCCTGTCTCTGTTGTCACCGGCGCTAACTCCGGTATTGGTCGCGCCATCGCCATTCACCTTGCCGCTCAGGGCCATACGGTGGTGGGAACGGTGCGCTCGGTTGCGAAGGCCGACAAGCTTCTTGCCATGGCCGCACAGGCGGGGGTAACCGTTCATCTCGAGGAACTCGACATCGCCGACGACGCGTCGGTCGCAGACGGTTTCAGCCGCACACTCGCCACGTTTGGTCGCGTCGACAATCTGGTCAATAACGCTGGTATCGGCGGCAATGCCACGGTCGAGGAGAGTTCCAGCCAACTGCTTCTCGATGTGATGAATGTCGATCTGTGCGGTGCGGTGCGATGCATCCAAGCGGTCCTGCCCCAGATGCGTGCACGCGCCGCCGGCACCATCGTCAATATCACGTCGGTTGCGGGCCGAATCGCTGCGGTTGCGCAGGCTCCCTACGTTGCGTCGAAGTGGGCGTTCGAGGGCATTAGCGAACAGCTTGCTCACGAGGTTGCACCCTTCGGCGTGCGGGTCGCAATCATCGAACCCGGTGTTACCAAGTCGGCCATCTTCGCCAAGAACATCGATGCCCCCAACAGCACCGGCGCGTACGACTTGGCGTATGGGCGAATGTTCCAGATGTATGCGGCGGGAATGGCGCAGGCAACCGACCCGTTCGAAGTTGCTGCGGTTGTGCACCACGCCATCACAACCGATTCCCCACAGCTTCGCTACACCGTCAGTTGGGGCGGATCCGAACTTGTGCACGGTCGCGCCGGTATGGACGATGCCGATTGGGTAGCGATGGGCGCGCTCACCGACGACGCTGCATATTACCGCCGATTCAACGACCTGTTCGGCCTCGACATAACCCCGAGCTAGCTCGGCGGGTTCGACCAACTATCGTTTGACCATCGATATTCGTTCGCGTCTCCGAGAGTCGGTGTTGCTCGCTGACGGTGCCATGGGTACGCAGCTGCTACGACGCGGCGCAAGTTTCGACCGTAGTTTCGACGTGCTCAACATCGAAGCGCCGTCCGTGGTCGCCGACGTTCATCGTGAGTATGCCGCCGCCGGTGCCGACTTGTTGTTGACCAATACGTTTTGCGCTAACCCTGTGCATCTCGATCGGTGGAACCTGTCGGGATCGTCGGCCGAGATCAATCGGGCTGGGGTGGCACTGGCCAGGGCCGCAGCTACGGCCTCCGAGCGTCCCATTTTGGTCGCAGGGTCGGTCGGGCCTACCGGTGATCGGCTTGGCCCGGGTGGCTCGCTGTCTATCGCCGACGCCGAGGCCACGTTTCGGTTGCAGATCGAGACGTTGTGCGAGGCCGGTATCGACCTGCTGTGGCTCGAGACCTTCTCCGACCTCGACGAGATCGACGCGGCCCTTCGGGCGGCTCGGTCCATCACCGACCTGGCCGTTGTGGCGTCCATGACGTTCACACGTGACGGCTACACAGTGCGCGGTGCCACGCCTGAAATCGTCGCTCGACATCTGGCCGGGCATTATGTTGACGGCGTCGGTGTCAACTGTTCAACTGGCCCGCTTGCAGTTGGCAACGTTGTCGACCGGTTCGCCTTAGTGCTCGATGAATACGAAACCGACGCTCGCCCGTTCGTCGTCGGCATGCCCAATGCTGGCTTTCCCGAGAACCGGGGGGCGCGGTTGTATTACCCGGCGACACCCCGGTACTTTGCCGACGCCGCTGTCCGGTTGGCCCAAGCCGGAGCCGGGGTCGTCGGCGGTTGTTGCGGCACGACCCCTGACCACATCAACGCCATGCGGGTCGCTCTCGATCAACGGGCGGGTGGCGTCGTGACCCGGGAGCGCCGTCAACCAATGCAGATTCCTACTGGCGAGTCGCGAGAACTGCAGGGAGTAGCCGGCAGGTCATCCCTTTCGACTGCCCTGGCCGCTCAGCGTTTCGTGGTCACGGTAGAGATGGAACCGCCCCGCAGCGCCGATACCACCGAGCTGGAAGGTCATGCGCTAATGCTTCGCCAAGCGGGTGCCACGGTGCTCGATATCTCCGACATTCCCATGGCCCGTCTTCGCATGACCGGCCTGGCGGCAGCAACCCGGGTACAAACAGTCACCGGGCTGGAAACCGTGTTGCACTTCCCGGTTCGCGGACGAAACTTGCTCCGGGTCCAAGGCGACCTGCTGGCCGCGCACGCTCTCGGCATCCGGAACCTGTTCGTGACAATGGGCGACCCCGCGTCCATCGGCGACTACCCGCAGGCCTTCGATCATCACGACATCGTCCCCACCGGGCTCGTGCGGCTCATCAAGGAACGCTTCAACCATGGGGTCGACAGCGCTGGCTCGTCCATTGGTCAGCCGTGCGAGTTTGTGGTGGGCGCCGCCGCGAACCTCACGCCTCACGACATCGATCACGAGGTGACGCTCCTGCGGCGTAAGGTGGTTGCTGGCGCTGATTTCTTGCTGACGCAGCCCGTGTTCGACACCGCTGCGGCCCGCCATCTCTTGGCCACGTATACCGATCGCTACGGTGCTCTCGGCGTGCCGTTGTTGGTCGGGGTGCTTCCTTTGGCCACCGTGCGGCATGCCAACTTCCTCAACAACGAGGTTCCAGGTATGAGCCTGCCCCCGAGCGTCATCGCCGCGATGGACCGCGCCGGGGACAACAGCCGCAGCATCGGCATAATGATTGCCGCGGACGTCGTGAACGAACTGCGTGACGTCGTTGCCGGTGTCTATGTGATTCCCGCGTTCCGGCGGTACGACCTGGTGGCCGAGCTGATAGCGCGGTTTTCTTAGCCCAGCGTTTCCTTGAAGAGATCGACCATCGCCGCCCACGATCGACGATCGGTGGGTTCGTGGTACGCGAATCCGGGCATGCCGACGGCACCAGCGTTGGGGTTGGTGAAACTGTGGCCGGCACCGCCGTACAGGTTGAGCCGCCAGTCGACCCTAGCCGCGGTCATCTCTCGTTCGAATTCGTGTCGCTGTTCGGCGGGAATTAGCGGATCGTCGGCTCCGATGCACACCAGTACCTTGGCGGTGATGTTGGCTGCGTTGTCGGGCCGGCTGGTTCCAAGCCCGCTGTGGAACCCGACCACGGCTTTCAGGTCGCAACCGCCACGAGCCAACGTGAATTTTGGTGGTCGAAGACGAGGACGTGATCGCGTCGACGGTGGTCGAGGCATTGTCGGCCGACGGTCATGCGGTCGATGGGTGGGATTCGGTTCGACATGTCATTGCCAGGCTTGGGCCGTGGGGTTCAACACCGTTAAGCGACCGGCTACTGCCTGTTGGCGAGGTCGCTGGCACCAGCCGATAGGTACCCGCCTGCCGACCGCATGGCCTTGCCCCAGGGCCTGATGATGTCGAAGAGTTCGTGAATCTCGTCGCCCACGACAGCCAAAGCGCTTGTCATCTGAGCATCTGTCGCAGCCTCGATCGATTCACGCAAGATCCTGCCGGCGGACGTGAGCCCTTGGCCGTCGATGAGCCCGCGCTCGGTCAGGCTGGCGAGCGTTCGGCTGATGTCGGCTTGGCTCCACGCTCGAGTGCGCACGTAACTATTGAATGGCAGGCCAAGAAAGCCCTCGGTCAACAGACCAATCTCGATGGGATCGACGCCGGCCGCCACCCACGCTGCGGTGTGACTGTCGCCTCGGAATTCTCGAAGCCGGTCGCCTTCACGCCACACCTGCCCCCACGGATGATCCGGCACCGGCAACGACCGCAAACCGGCATAGAGCGGTCGGCCTTCCGGGCGTAACTGCGCGGTCATTCGGCTCAGCAGTTCGCCGGCGCGCTGGCGACCCGGCGCATCGTCACCCAGGACGCGGCTCATTTGTGCGAGTGCGCCGTTGTCTCGGGCCGTGCAGATTGTCGCCGCGTCGGTAAGCGTCCAACCGTAAGCAACGGCAGGTACAACAGCCTGTGGGTTGAACACGCCGAAAGCGGCTGCGACAACGTCGCCTGGTACGTGACCCATCACTGAACCGCGGCTCGTGAAGTAGGCGGGGCCGTCGGGTAGAGCAGTCGAACCGGCGAAACCCGACGATGGTCCGAACCCGAGGGCCTGGTAGTTGGCGTGACATTCTGGGGAGAAATACACCTGCCCGATTACCGGCTCAATGAGCGCTGCCAGTCGCCGAGCGATCGGCGCACCTGCTGGACTATCGAGAGTTGGCATCGGTCGATTCTTCCGAAGAAAGCGGTGAAACAACGAAGCCGAGCCGAATAATTTGGATGGGTCGTCGCTCGACTAGACATAGCGGGTATGGCTACTCGAGTGGTTCAGTGGGGCAGTGGCAATGTCGGCCGACAGGCACTGACGGCGGTGCTCGCGCGAGACGACATGGAACTCGTGGGGTTGTATGTGACGAACTCGGCGAAAGCCGGACTCGACGCCGGTGAGCTAGCAGGAGCGTCGCCTATCGGCGTGCGAGCCACGAATAGCATCGACGAGATAGTCGCCCTCGATGCCGACGTGGTGCTGCATATGCCCCTCCCGTCACTCGTATATGGCGATGACCCCGGGGCTGATGTGGCCAACTTCGTCCGTCTTCTCAGTTCCGGAAAGAACGTTGTCACGACGGTTGGCTACATGTACCCGAAGGTCTATGGCGAGGAGCTGATGGGCAGTCTGGCTGCAGCGTGCGCAGCGGGGAACACCGCGTTCCATGGCACCGGCTACAACCCAGGCTGGTTCGGAGATTTGCTTCCGCTGCTCATGACCGGGCTGTCCTTGCACGTCGAGACCATCGACATCCAAGAGATCACCAACTTTCAGTTCTACCCATCGCCCGAGATCATGTTCGACATGATGAAGTTCGGCAAAATCCCCGAAGACCTTGGCGACACCACATCCCGTTATCGACAGTGGCTCGACGGTCTGTTCACCGAAGCCGTCCAAATGGTGGCCGACGGCCTCGGTGCGCCGACCGACAGCGTCGAGTCCAATCGTGAACTCTGGGTCGCCGACACCGACCTTGAGACCGCAGCGGGAACAGTTGCCGCGGGAACGGTTGCCGGTCAGCGGTATCAGTGGACCATTTCCGACCGTGGTCATCCGGTCGTGCGGCAAGAAACGGTGTGGCGGATGCACGAGTCGGCAGCGCCCCAATGGCCCCAGGGCGACTGGTCGCTGCGCATCACCGGGAAGCCAACCATGAGCGTGTCACTCCCGCACCGGTGGAACAGTCACGGGCTTGCGTCTACCGCAGCTCATGCTGTCAACGTGGTGCCGTATCTGCTCGAAGCGGGCAGCGGCGTGAAAACATTCATCGACCTGCCCCTGGTGGCGGGCCGTGGCGCCTACCGCCGACCTTGAGCCGAGAAGTGATTGTGCAGTCCCGACGCGTCGAACGGTTCGGTGGCTCTTGGCGTGACGACCGTGGTCATGGCGATGTAGCCGTTGGTGACGAGAGCCGTGTCGGTGTCGGGTTTCAGTTCGACGATGCGAGGCACGACAACCGTGCGGATACGGCCGGGCACATCGCCGACCATCGACATCGAGGTGGCGCCGAATGCCGCCAGTCGACCCCAACGAAAGCCGCGAATTTCGTCGGGTGCCAGGTTTGGAATGTTGACGTTCACGGCAGTCTTTCGGGGCTGGTCGATGAGCCATGCGAGAACGGTACGAGCGGCACGCGCCGCAGTGTCCCACTGGTAGTCACCGCCCGCTGTTGGAGTGTCGATGCTGAGCGCGGCGCCGGAAATACCGAAGTCGGACGCTGTGAGCACCGCACCAACGGTGCCCGACTGCAACAATCCTCGGCCGGTGTTGAGGCCGGGGTTGACGCCCGAGAGCACGAGGTCGGGCCGCGGCCCGAAAACTTCGAAGAACCCCATCAGTGAGCACATTGCCGGTGTGCCGTCGACAGCGTACGCGGTGATGCCGTCGAGGTCGGTGGTCGTGACTTCGATCTCGGTTCCGTCGTGGATAGTGCCGATGGCCGCGCCCGAACCAGATCGTTCGGCATTCGGTGCGACTACAATCACATCGTGTCCGGCATGGGCAACTGCATGGGCTAGGACCGAGATGCCGGGGGCGAAAACGCCGTCGTCGTTGGTAATCAGAATACGCACAGCATCTGAACTTACTGGTGGTAGGCGATGTCCTCGAATCGTCCGCTTGACGCGGCTCGAAACACCGCATCGATCACGGCCATGTTCACGATTGCGTCACGCAACGGCTCGTCGGTTGGGGTCTCGTTGCGAACACGTTGGCTGAACGCTTCGGCCTGAAGCGCGTACTGGTCGTTGGCAGGAACAACATGATGGACGGCGTCGAGGCCACTGGCGCTTGACCCGTCGTGAGTCAGGTAGGTGATCGGTTCAGTTTGGGGTTGGTTGAACGGAATGGTGATCTCCAGGCGCCCTTTCGTGCCGAACACATGCACGCGTTGGTGGCGCACCCCTTGGGTCGTGACGGTGAAGGCGCACACGCGTCCATCGCCGAAATCCAGCAACGCGCTCGTCAGTCGGTCGGTGCCGAAAGTCGGGTCACGGTCGACAATCGCTGCGACACGGACCGGGTCTGCTTCGAGAAACCACCGAGCGGCGACAATGGCGTAGCAACCAATGTCGTACAGTGCGCCACCCCCAACCTCGGCGATGTTGCGGATGTTGTCGGCACTGTTGTTGTGATAGCTGAACGCCGCATGCATGTGGGTTACCCGGCCAAGCTCGCCGCTGCAGATTCGCTCGCGAGTCTCGATCCATTGCGGATGAAACCGCACCATGAATCCTTCGGCGATGTGAACCCGCAGGGCAAGCGGGCGTAGAACGTCAAGGTCGGCAGCGGTCATGCCCATCGGCTTTTCGCACAGTACATGCTTGCCCGCTTCGGCGGCACGCCGGGTCCACTCGACGTGCAGACTGTTCGGGAGCGGGTTGTAGATCACGTCGATGGACGGATCGGCAAGTAACTCCTCGTACGACCCGTACGCAGTGGGGATGGCGTTGCGATCGGCAAAGTCTCGCGCCCGGCCGAGATGGCGTGAGGCCACGGCCGCAACCTCCACGAACGAGGCACGGCGCAGACCGGGCAGGAAGTGGGATTGTGCGAACGACGACGTGGACAAGATTCCCCAACGGACCGGCTTAGTCATGTACCTAGTCTGCCGCTTGCATGTTGCGATCAGGTGAGTGTGGCGAGGTCGATTCCATACAGACCTGCCGCGTTCTCGCTCAGGATGGCGCGGCGTTGTTCGTCGGTCAACTGCAAAGTGTGTTCGGCCAGCATGGCTTGAGACCACGGCCAGGTGGAGTCCGAATGCGGGAAGTCGTTAGCCCACATCAACCGGCGCCAGTTCATATCGTTGGCCTGACGGAATGCTGTCCAGTCGTCTTGGAACGTCACATAGATGTTTTCGGCGAAGTATTCCGACGGCATTTTCTTCAACGCGATGCCCGGTTGCATCCAGTTGCGATGCCGGTTGTAGGCGTGGTCCATCCGGTACATGTAGTGCGGCACCCAGCCGGCATCGGCCTCGACACACACCACTCGCAGATCGGGATGGCGCTCGAACACGCCACCGAAAATCAACGTGCCCATGATGTCTTGAATGCCGCGAATGATCGACATGAATGTATTGAGCCGAGGACCACGCGAACCACCCAACGAAGAATTACGTGTGGTGAGGATATGGAAACTCAGGGGGAGGCCGAGCGCGATTGCCGCTTCCCAAAACGGGTCCCACACTGGAGAGTCGTAGTCCTCAACGCCGGGCTCGCCAGGCATCATGACGCCCCGCAATCCGAGGGCCGCAATGCCTTCGATATCGACAATACCTTCGTCTACCGTCCGCAGCGCTGTTTGCCCTACACCGAGCAGCCGGGCGGGTGACTCGCTGCAATAGTCGGTGATCCACTGGTTGTAGGCGTCGAAGCAGGCCTTTTTGTAGTCGACGTCGCGGTGGTTGCACAACACCATCCCGACGGTGGGGTAGATGACCTCGGCCGATACGCCATCACGGTTTTGGTCGGCCAGCCGAAACTTCGAATCCCAACCCGAGCGGTGCAAATCTCCGAAGAGCACGCCCTCCTCGGTGATGTCTTCGGCCCGTTTCCCGGCGGCAGCAACAAGGCCCATAGCGATTGGTCGATTCATTCCCGGGATGACGAAAACATCGCCGCGGACCTCGTCGGTAACCATATGCGGAGCGCGATCGCGAAACGCCGGATCGATATAGGTGGTGTAACAGTCGGGTGGTTCGGTGATGTGTGAGTCGGCGCTGATGACGGGAAATCCGAATTGCATGATTACTCCTTAGACCGAAGCTGGACGAGGTTGGGCGCCGCGAATGAGGCACCCGGGGACCGCTCCCGTAGATTCGCCGTTGTTCATGATTTCCACGCCGCTCACCAGCGTGTGTCGATAGCCATCGACCCGCTGCAACAGGCGCCTACCTCCAGCTGGAAGATCGTGAACAATCTCGGGGGCATGCAACCGCAGCGCATCGAAGTCGATGACGTTTAGGTCGGCGCGATAACCCGGAGCGATGACACCGCGGTCATTCAAGCCGACTGTTTCGGCGGTCATTCGACATTGCTTAGCAATGAGTGTCTCGACCGGGATGCGACCGGTCGGACGGTCGCGTCCCCACCACTGCAAAAGGGTGGTCGGGAAACTGACGTCGCAAATGGTTCCAAGGTGAGCCCCGCCGTCGGACAAGCCGGGCACCGCCGCCGAGTGCAACAGCATGTCGCGTACGACATCAAGATTGCCGCCAGCCCAGTTCAAACTGGGCACGTACAGCAACGCCTTGCCGTCGGATTCGAGCAGCCAGTCATAGGCAACTTCGGCTGGTGCCCGTCCTTCTCGCTCGGCGGTTGCCGACACCGAATCAGCTGGCGATGGCTCGTAGTTCGGCGGGTCGCCGAGTCGGAACATGGTGTGGAACTGGTTGATCGCCCGGCTGCCGAGCACACCATTGCGATCAATGGACATCTGGGAGATAACCAGCTCCCGCAGGTCGTCTCGACGAAGCCGCGCCACGCGCTCGGGCAGCGGGAGATGCGCGATGTCTTGGAACGCTGCGCTGTACATGAATGGGTTGAGGGTGGCCTGCAACCCGAGCAGCAGGCCCACGGCTCGAGCCCCGACTTGGCCGCGCATGGTGACACCGTTGGCGGTAGCAGCCGCGAACTGGTCGAGTTCGGTTCGCCAGTCGTCGGGGCGACGAGCGCTCTGGGCGATGGAGACCGAGATGGGCCGACCCGACTCGGCTGCCATCCGGTGGAAGATCGACATCTCGCCGTCGAGGTCGAGGAAGTCGCTAACCACCTGCAACACGCCACATCCCGCGGCGGCCATTCCTTGAGCTATGCCGACCAGTTCATCGACTTCGGCACGCAACGTTGGGGTTGGCTCGCCCAGACTGGAACGGTGGTTCAACGTGCGCGAGGTGGTGAAACCGAGGGCGCCGGCAAGCATGGCCCGTCGTGCCAACTCGGCCATCTGGGCAATGTCGTCGGGCGTGGCCGGCTGCTGGGTGGCACCTCGTTCGCCCATAACATGGAGCCGGACCGGACCGTGGGGCAGTTGAGCCCCAAGGTTGATGTCATGCGGACGTGTATCAAGGAAGTCGAGGTACTCGTCGAACTGCTGCCATTCCCACGTGAGACCCTCGTGCAATGCTGTGCCCGGTATATCTTCTACGCCTTCCATTAGCTGGATAAGGCGCTCGTGGTGTTCGGGGAAGACCGGCGCAAACCCGACCCCACAGTTGCCCATGACCACTGTGGTCACGCCGTGCCAACTCGACGGCGCGAGCTGCGTATCCCAGGTGGCTTGGCCATCATAGTGGGTGTGAATGTCGACAAAGCCCGGCGTGACAAGGAGCCCTTCGGCAGCGATCTGGCGATGCGCTTTGCCCTCGACAACACCAACGTCGGTAATGACACCATTGGTGACAGCGACGTCGGCTAGCCGTTGGGGCGTGCCGGAGCCATCGACAACGATGCCCCCTCGTATAACGAGATCATGCATTGTGGTCCCCTTCCCTCAAGGGCCACCGTAGCGGTCACCGCTGGCGCCCGGCTAGCCCGAGGGGCTTCGAGATGACAAGGGCATCGAACCCGTCTGCTTTGCGACTCGAAGTCGAAAACGTGCGCAAGACCTGCAACGGTTTCGACTCTGAGTCGCCCGGTTGGTGGGTGAACCCGGCACGAGGCAGCGTGAATGGTCATCGACAGGGCCGCATGTAGGCTCCCGGCGGGAGGTCGTCAATGGGGGCGTTGAGTGGGTATGTGGTGCTCGACCTAACCGTTGAGCGCGGGTGGATGTGCGGTCGCGTGCTCGCCGACCTCGGTGCCGACGTCATCAAGGTCGAACCGCCGGGCGGTGACCCCGGCCGCAAGCGTGGGCTGTTCGCCGACCAAGCCCGCCCCGTGCCCGAGGAGAACCTGTCGTGGTGGTTCGAGAACCGCGGCAAGTCGTCAGTGGTTCTCGATCTCGAACTCGAAACCGACAAGGACCGCCTACTTCAGCTCGTCGATGGTGCCGACATTCTGATCGAGTCGTACGAGCCGGGTTGGCTCGAACAACGCGGCCTTGGGGTCGACGTGCTGCTCGCTCGCAACCCGCACCTGGTGGTCACGTCGATTACGCCATTCGGTCGCACCGGGCCATACGCTAACTGGTCAGCTACTGACCTCACGGTTGCCGCGAGCACCGGCGAGATGTGGCTGACAGGCGACATCGACCGCCCGCCCGTGCGGCTATCGGTGCCACAGCTGTTTCAGCACGCCGGCGTCGAAGCTGCTGCTCATACTCTGGCGGCTCTCTTTCACGCGCAAAATACCGGCCTCGGCCAGCATGTCGACGTGTCGGCGCAACTGGCTGCGCTGCGCTGCCTCATGAACGCCCAGGCTTTTCACATCCTCGAAGGTCGAGAACTGTTCCGCCAAGGTGCCCACAACAACGCTGGTCGGGCGACGTTTCGAATTATCAATCCGTGCATTGACGGCTACGCAGCGGTGCTCACGGCGGGTGGCCCAATCGGCGGCCCCATGATGCGGTTCCTCATCGACTGGGCCGACAGTGAAGGCGTCGCCCATCCGCTTGTGTTGGGTCGAGACTTTTCCACCATCATCTTTGGCGACGAGCCCGATGAATTCTACGAGGCGGTTAGTTCAACCCTTACCGATCTTTTCGCCCTGCACACCAAAGCCGAGCTCTATCAAGCCGCGCTTGAACAGCTACTTCTCGTTGCTCCTGTGTACAACGTGGCCGACTTGCGCGCCGACGAGCAGCTTGCCGCTCGCGAGTATTTTGTTGACGTTGAGCATGGCTCCAGGGGCGTTGTTGCCGCTGCCGGGCCCTGGGTGAAACTGTCCCAGACGCCGCTTGACACGGCCCGTCGGGCACCGACCGTTGGCGAGCATACAGCCGATGTTTTTGCTCGGCCTCGGCGTCGACCGCTCGCTGCTCGCGCCGACCGAGGTCGCAGTGCAGCCGCCTCGCCGTTCGAAGGCCTCAAGGTGCTCGACTTGTCGTGGGTCGGAGTCGGGCCCATGACGGCGGGTTATCTCGCCGCCTATGGAGCAACGGTGATCAAGGTCGAGTCGTCGAAGCGTCCCGACGTCCTACGCCGGAACGCTCCGTTCCGCGACGGGCAACCCACTATTAATAACAGCCACTTTCACGGCGATATGAACCCCGACAAACTCGGGCTCGGCGTCGATCTCACGACTGAACGTGGCCGTGACATCGTGTGGAAAGCGATCGAGTGGGCCGACGTGGTGGTCGAGTCATTCACACCCAAGGCGCTCGCCGGCTGGGGCATGGATTACGCGCGTATTCGCGATCGCAAACCCGGCATCGTGATGGTGTCCACCTGCATGCAAGGCCAAACGGGGCCACGAAGGTTGTATCGCGGGTTTGGCAACCTTATGGCTGGATTGGCCGGGTTCTACGAGTTGACGGGCTGGCCCGATCGTGGTCCCGCCATGATCTACGGCGCGTACACCGACTTTGTGTCGCAACGCTTTGCGGCTACCGCGCTGATTGCTGCGCTCGATCATCACCGAAGAACTGGCGTGGGCCAACACATCGATCTGTCGCAACTCGAAGCATCGTTACAGTTCCTCGGTGCCGAACTTCTTGCCTACGAAATCGATGGCCGAGTCGCCACCCGCAACGGCAACCGCGACCGCGACTTCGTCCCCAACGGAGTGTTCCCTTGCGAGATGGAACCTGCCCGTTCGGCTCGCTATCCCGACGGAGGCCGCGGCGCCGAAGCCTGGGTTGCCATCAGTTGCGCCAACGATGCTCAGTGGGCGTCGCTGGTGTCCTGTGCCGGTCTTCCCGACGAGCCTCGGTGGGAAACGGCGGCTGGTCGTCGGGCCGACGAGGACCATATCGAGTCGCTCATTGCCGACTGGACACGAGGTCGGCGTGCATCCGACATCGTTGCGCTGCTGCAGCCTCACGTGGCTTGCGCACCGGTACACGGTGTGCCCGAGTTGCACACCGACGCGCAGATTGCCTACCGCGGATACTGGACGCCGCTTGTCCATCCCGTCTACGGCGAAACGCCGTACTCTGGTGTCGCAGCAACCATGTCGCTCACCCCGGGGTCCGTGCGCACGCCTGGGCCATGCCTTGGCCAGCACAGTTGGGAAGTGCTCGAGAACATCCTTGGTTTCGACGCCGACACCATCGGTCAGCTCATCGTCGACGACATCGTCGAGATCACTGGCTGACCGCCGGTGATTGGTGGGGATTGCCCAAAAACCGGCCCTCTCCCACCTCGAAGGCGCATCTGATACCAGGATCGGAGCAGAATTAGCCTTTGCGGTGGGACAGGACCGTTTTCGACGACCACGCGCTGTCCGAGATCTCTGTGATAGCCAGTGGCGGTGAACATTGAAGGCTTGCATGTTGATCAGGTCCTCTATGATTTTGTCGTCAATGAGGCACTGCCTGGCACCGACATAACTGCCGAGGCGTTCTGGTCGGGTCTGTCGGCGTTGGTGCACGAGATGGGCCCACGAAACCGGGAACTGTTGGCGACACGCGCCCGGCTGCAGAACCAGATCGATGTCTGGCACCGAGTCCGAAACGACGCCGGCCGGTCCGTACAAACGGCGGAGTACGCAGCGTTCCTCACCGACATTGGCTACCTTGCTCCCGAGGGCGCACCCTTCGAGATCGATACCGACGATGTCGACGTCGAGATTGCCACGATTGCCGGTCCACAACTGGTGGTACCGGTATCGAACGCCCGGTACGCCATCAACGCGGCCAATGCCCGCTGGGGTTCTTTGTACGACGCGTTCTACGGTACCGACGCCCTTGGCTCACCGCCTCCTGCCGGCCCCTATAGCGACGATCGTGGCACGCACGTGATTGCGACGGCCCGCCAGTTCCTCGACGACTACGTGCCCCTTGATGGCATCGGCCACCGAGACACTGCCAGTTACTCGGTCGACATGATCGGGCTCGTTGCTATCACTGTCAACGGTGCCCAGCATCGCCTTGTCGACCCTGCACTGTTTGTTGGTTTCCAGGGGCCGTCAACGGCACCGTCCAGGCTGCTGTTTCGTCATCATGGGCTCGGCATTCAGATTGTCATCGATCGGAGTAACTCGATCGGCGCATTGGACCAGGCCGGAGTCGCCGATGTGTTGCTCGAAGCCGCAGTCACCGTAATCATGGACTGCGAAGACTCGGTCGCTGCCGTCGACGCCGATGACAAGGTGCAGGTGTATCGCAACTGGCTCGGCCTCATGAAGGGCACGCTGACCGAGGAGGTCACCAAAGACGGGCGTACCTTCACCCGAACCATGGCTGCCGACCAGCACTTCACCTCGGTCGCCGGCGAGGCCTTCAGCGTGCGATCACGCGGTCTGATGTTGGTGAGGAACGTCGGGCTGCTTATGACGAACCCTGCCGTTGTCGACCGCGACGGATACGAAGCGCCCGAAGGTCTGCTCGACGCAATGATCACCGTGCTTGCAGCATTGCACGACGCACGGTCGGCCAACGCCGGAAACAGCCGTCACGCCAGCATCTATATCGTGAAACCCAAGATGCACGGCCCAGACGAGGTGGCATTCACGAACGAGGTTTTCTCCCGCGTAGAGCAATCGCTTGGCCTGCCGCTCAACACGGTGAAGCTCGGCATCATGGATGAAGAGCGCCGCACGTCATTGAACCTCGCCGAGTGCATCCGACAGGCCCGCCACCGAGTCGTGTTTGTAAACACCGGGTTCCTTGACCGCACCGGCGATGAGATCCACACCTCAATGGAGGCCGGGCCCATGGTGCGTAAGGCCGCCATGAAATCTCAGCTGTGGATCACCGCGTACGAGGCCCGCAACGTCGACACTGCGCTGGCGTGCGGTTTGCGGGGCAAGGCGCAGATTGGTAAGGGAATGTGGGCGGCGCCCGACCTTATGGCCGACATGGTCCGCTTGAAAATTGAACATCCGCAGGCGGGCGCAAACTGTGCGTGGGTGCCGTCGCCTACCGCCGCCACGTTGCACGCGATGCATTACCACGCTGTTGATGTAGCGGCTGTACAGGCTCGGTTAGCGGGCGGAGAACGGTTCAGCCGTAACGATCTGTTGCAACTTCCCATTGCGCCGGTCGACTGTACGGCCGACGAGATTCGTGCCGAAGTCGAAAACAACGCGCAGGGCATTTTGGGTTACGTGGTTCGCTGGGTCGACCAGGGTGTGGGGTGTTCAAAGGTGCCCGACATCAATGGCGTTGGCCTGATGGAGGACCGAGCCACATGTCGAATCTCGTCACAGCACATTGCGAACTGGCTACATCACGGTGTCGTCACTTCCGACGAGGTCGAGGCCGCTTTTCGCAAAATGGCTGCGGTAGTCGATAGCCAGAACGCTGGCGATCCTCTGTACGAGCCGATGGCTCCAATGTTCGACGGTGTCGCGTACCGGGCAGCATGTGCCCTGGCGTTCGAAGGCATCGCGCAACCAAGCGGCTACACCGAACCGATCCTTCATACAGCCCGAGCCGTAAAGAAAGCCGGGCTCATACCTTCGCCGTAGTCGCCACGCCGCCGGCCGCCGCCTGGGCGCCCGCGCGCCCGCGCGCCCGCGCGCCCGACCCACTGAACACGTTCTTCGCCCGACTCTCGTAACGAAAACCGACTCCGTGGCCGGGCGAGAACATGTTCGGTGGGACGTCGGTTGCTCGGTCTCGGTCGGTCGGTTGCTCGGTCGCCCCGCCCGTGTTCAGTGGGACGCCCGCCGCCTGCCACCCTTGAGGAACACGTTCTCGCCCGGCTCCCGTAACGAAAACCGACCCGGTACTCGGGCGAGAATGTGTTCGGTGGGACGTCGGGGACTCGGTGGGACGTCGGTCTCGGTCGGTCGGTTGCTCGGTCGGCCCTGCCCGTGTTCAGTGGGACGCCCTGCCGTTGGCCGCCAGCCAGGGCGTTCGGGTCTAGTGCGTGCGGGGCGGGCGTTGCGTGGTCACGATTATGGCGACGGCGACGGCGGTCAGGACACCTATAGCAATGCGCAATGTCGAGACGCCGGTTATTGCCCCGACACACAACGGCGCCAGCATGAACCCCAATCGCTGACCCACGCCCATTGCGCCAAGGCCGGCCCCGGCCGACAACCCCGGCTGAGTGGCGGCCATGGCGTACAGCTGTGGAAACAATACCGACACGCCGAGCCCCCAGCACGCGAACCCGGCCACAGCCAGCACGGTAAACGGCGATACCACCACGATGGCGGCGCCGACCGCCGCAGTAGCGACCGCAAGGTTGAGCATGCGCGTCCGACCGATGCGGTCGAGCACATGATCGCCTCCCATTCGACCGACAAGCATTGCGCCGGCGAACGCCACGTTGGCCGAACCACTCCAACGGCCAGCGTCGAACACATCGCGCAGCAGGACCGAGGCCCAGTCATTCGGAACGATCTCGATGAACGAGACGCCAACTGCCAGGACAGCCATTGCTACGATGCCGGCCGATAATGGGGTACGACCCCCTGGAAGATCGGCCGCAACATCGTCGGTGGCGAGCAAATGGCGGCTGGCGGCGGCCACGGTGACGAGCAATACCACTGCCAAGATGGTGAGATGCGCGCCGACACCAAGCCGTGTCGCCGAAGCCAATAGCCCGAGCAACGTGCCAACGGTGAAGCCCAAACTCCATGTGCCGTGCAGTCGGTTGATGATCGAACGACCCACCCGTTGTTCGACCATGACGCCCTGGCTGTTCATGGCCATGTCGTTGATCACATCGAGGAAGCCGAGCAGGCTCAGGACAACGAGCAACACTGCGGCCGACGGAGCGACAGCGATGAGCGGCAGCGCCAAGGCCAACAGGCTGGCAGCGGCGATCAACGCTCGGCGCGTGCCGAAACGCCCGATGATCTTGGCCACACATAACGAGCCAACAAGACCGCCTAAACCGCCGCCGAGCAAGGTGGCACCCAGACCGGCATTGTCGAGTCCCAACCGGTCGCGCACCTCGGGAATGCGTGGTATCCAGTTCGAGAATGTCATGCCGTTCACGAAGAACAGCGTGGCCACGGCAAGGCCGGAACGTCGAAGGTCAATCGGAGCGAGGGTACTCATGGTCAGGTGGTGGCGGAGCGTTAAAGCGAGCGGGAGCGAGCAAGCGACGCCGAAGGCAAACCGGTGGGAAGGGCCTTCATTTGTTCGAGCATCTCGTCCCAACTGATTTCGCCTGTGAGCATACGAACGGCGGGCTTTGGTAAGCGACGGCGCGGCCATCGGTCGTCATCGAGTAGATGGCATTCGCTGGTGACGGTGCCATCGTCGCCGAACTGATATGTGCGATATCCAGGGGGAAGGAGCGTGAGGGCGGTGAGGTCGAGGTTGATCGTGAATGCAGGGCAGGTGAACACCGGACGCTCGGCCAGTTCAACCACAGTGTTGGTATGGGTGTGGCCTGCACCGAAGCCGCGGAGTTTGGGATGCTGGCCACACAGTTCCACTACCTCGGCGTCGTACGCGGGAACGTTGTAGGTACCTGCAGCCTTGGGAGGGTGATGCACCCAGATGAACGCGTAGTCGGCGTCGGTTGCCCCCATAGTTTCAGACAGCCACGCCAATTCGCTTGGCCCGAACTGGCCGTTGCTTTCGATGCGGTCGTGTTTGTCGTGCAGGCGGCCATCGTCGCCCATTTCACGGCCGGCGAAGTTCGAGTCGGCAAACAGAAATAGCCAGTTCCCGACTCGCAGCGTGCGAGACATCGTGAGGCGGGGACGCGGTAGGCCAGACTCGAACGGGGTATGAAAGTCGTGATTACCCGGACACACATTGGCGGCCACGGGTAGCCGAGCGAAATGCTGGGCCGCTTTCGCGTATTCGTCTGCTAGGCCATGGTCGGCAATGTCGCCGGTAATGACCACAAGGTCGGGGAGGGCCGGCCCGCCGCCGAACGCGTGGGCGAACACGGTCTCCCACACGTCGTCGGTGTCGTACCCGAACCCGCCGTGGCTGCGAACACCGCTGATTGAAAAGTGGGTGTCAGAAAACTGTGTGACACGAATCATGGTCCAAGGGTACCCGGGCTTCGACGTCCAAAACGTGAACGGGAACGTACACTTAGGTAGCCATGTCTGTTCACATTGCGGTGATCATCCCGGCTCGTAACGAGGCCGGCAATATCGAAACGCTCGTTGCCGAGCTTCGCCGTACTCCCGCGCACACCATCATTGTGGTCGACAATGGCTCTACCGATTCCACCGCGGCCGAGGCCCTGGTAGCTGGCGCAATGGTGGTTAGCGAACCCCGCCCCGGGTACGGGCATGCGTGTGCAGCAGGTACCCGGGCCGCAACTGATGTCGGTGCCGACATTGTGGTGTTTATCGATGGAGACCACAGTTGTCGCCCCGACGAAATGATGCGCCTAGTGCAACCAATCCTCGACGACGAGGCCGACATGGTGCTCGGCTCGCGGGCCCTGGGCACCATTGCGGGCGATTCCATGCATCCACACCAGCGAGTGGGCAACAAGGTCCTCGCCGGTTTGGTTCGTGTGCTGTACCGCATTTCGGTCACCGATCTCGGGCCGTATCGGGCCATTCGCCTTGCCCATCTCAACGAACTCGATATGAAAGAAATGACGTTCGGGTGGCCCACCGAGATGACGGTGAAGATGGCCAAGCGGCGGCATCGAATCGTGGAAGCACCCATCACCTGGCAGGTGCGCCAAGAAGGCGAATCGAAGGTGTCGGGTACGGTTCGCGGGTCGCTTCTTGCTGGCTATCACATGATGCATGTGACGCTGCGCCACGCTCGGGGCAGCTCAGTTGCCGAGCGCAATGGTCTCGACCGACGTGGTGAATTCGTCGAGAATGTCCATGATCGGGTCGACGCCGATGCCCGCGCCCGTGGGCACGTCGATATGGCCGTCGACTAGCTCGAACGGTTCGGTTACGTCTCGGTGAAAGTAGCGACGGGACGCGGAGATATCGCCGGGAAGCGTGAAGCCTGGTAGCGCGGCCAGGGCCAGATTCGCGGCGCGGCCGATACCGGTTTCCAACATTCCGCCACACCACACGGCGACACCTTGGGCAACGCACAGATCGTGGATCTTGAGTGCTTCAAGGTACCCACCAACGCGGCCCGGTTTGATGTTGATGATGCTGCACGCGCCCAGCGCGATGGCATCGGTGGCCGACTGTGCCGACACGATTGATTCGTCCAGACAGATGGGCGTGCGGATAAGGCGGGCCAATGCTGCGTGGCTAAGGACGTCGTCTTCGGCGAGTGGCTGTTCGATGAGCAACAGGTCGAACTGGTCGAGCTTGGCGAGGTGTTCAGCGTCGGCGACGGTGTAGGCCGCGTTGGCGTCGACCTGTAGCAGCACGTCACCGAATCGTTCCCGAACAGCTCGCACCTGGGCTACGTCGTTGCCGGGCTCTATCTTGAGTTTGATACGCAGGTATCCCTCGGCGAGGTAGGCGCCAACGGTGTCGAGCAGCGCGCCAACCGAGTCGTGAATGCCGATCGAAACTCCTGATGGAACTCGTGATTTAGTGGCGCCGAGCCGGCTCGATAGCGACTCGCCCGATGCCCGCAGGTCGGCATCAAGGACGGCGGCCTCGAGGGCGGCCTTCGCCATGGGGTGACCACGAACCGGGGCCATCAAACGATGTAGATCGCCAGCTCGAATGTTGCCGAGATCGAGCCGGGGTGCAAGAAATCGGCGGATAACGACCTGCGCGCTGTCGACGTATTCCGACGAGTACAACGGTTCGTCCATCGCAACGCATTCACCCCAACCCTGGGTGTCGGGACCAAGCGCTCGCACATACAACACGTCGCGGTAGGTCTCGATACCGAACGACGTACGAAACGGTGCGACCAAGGGCAATCGTGCCCGCCGCAGTTCGAGATGGGTGAGTCTCATGGTGCGGCCATTCTTAGCGCACCGGTTGGCTCGGCCCGGTGTTACGACTTGGCGAGCTTCTCCGCTCGGGCCGCGAGGTCGTCGAAACGAGTTTTCACCAGTTCCTCGATGAGTGCCCGATGCTCAGTCGGCGCCACGCCTGCTCGTGCCTGCTCGGCTGTCGACCGATAGAAGGCTGGCTGACTGGTGCCATCTGGCGCTTTTTCTACGATCGAGGCGGTGTTGGCAACGCGGTATACCCCTGGCAAATACTTCTCGACGCTACGCAGCATCCAAACGGCATCCGCTTTGGGGAGTGCGGTCCGCAACTCGGCAAACGTCTGGTCGGCGGCTTCTGGCAAGCTCAGTACGAACCCCACTTCTACCTGCGACTTGGAACGCCGGTCTTCAACGAAGACTCTCGCCGTGCTGAATTCTGCAGACTGTGGCCCCCGCACAACTCGCACTACCCGACCGACGACTACCTTGTCGACCTTGGTCAGCATGTCGTCAGCGGTGTTGTAGTACTCGATCTCTGAGCCGCCGTCGCCAGCGAAGTCTGTCGCTGTGGCGCTCGGTTCGGCTTGTCGGCAGGCGGTGCTACCCAGCACGGCTGAGGCGACAATCGCAGAGCCAATCCATCGTCGAACGGTCATTAGGTGTACCTCGCTGCCAGGTGGACTCTGTCGTGGTTCGTCGGAAACCATTGGAATGCAATGGCAGGAGATTGCATGCACGACGCTGCTTCGGATGAGTGGCGAAGACTCACGGAATGGCCGATCTCGTGACACGCAATGCCCGCAAGGTAGTTTGAATCCCCACTGACGGTGTCGAGCGTCGCAGAGTTCAACCACAGGTACTGGTATGCGCACCGCAGGTTGGGATGCGAGCCCGTCGTTACCGATCCAGGCATGCATTCAACCCAACCGACGTACGGGGCAAGCGGTTGGTTAGTGGTTGCCGCTCTCACCTCCCACGACGTGGAACTGTACGTTCTGGACATCTCCAGATGTGTTGTTGCACTCGGATATGAGTTCGCCATTACCCACTGGAGTTCTATCACCATGTTGTAGCCAACGGATGGATGAATGAGCATCCGATACAGTCCGCCCGAGTACCAGCTTAAGCTCGCGCAGGTTCGAGGCGTGCCACCACAAGCCGTCGACCCTACATTGCCAGCCCCCGCTGGAGCGGCAGCGACTAGGACTAGAGAAGAACAGAGGAGGGTCGCTGCTATGACCCTCCGTAAGCAGCGCATTAGCATGTGTCAAGAGTCACACACACACACACACACATTGTCAAGCCTAAAGAAAATAGCCCGGTCGCGTGTGCCGCTGGAAAGTACCTCAAAAAATTAGTCCTCTCGCACCTCAGAGATGCATCTCGTGGGTCGCTTATTAGCCTTCGCAGTGGGAGAGGACCGTATTAGCCCACGACCAACGACCATTCTCCACCCTCATACGCATTGCGTTTTGTTATGCTGTCTGTATGGCACAATTGGTGACACGAATTGATGACGACTTGCTGATTCAGGTCGACACGGTGATCGGCTGGAACGAGTTGCAGAACCGGTCTGAGTTTGTGCGCGAGGCGCTTGTTGCATTGATCGAGCGTAAGACCCGCCAGCGAATCGGTGCTGAAATTGTGCAAGGTTACGTCCGAGTGCCGCAGACCGATGTCGAGGTTGGTGGCGCCGATCGGGCGGCTCTCGACATGATCCTTCAGGAACCGTGGTGACGATTCCAGCCCGAGGCGAAATTTGGTGGGCCGTGGCGGCCGAGCAGCGTCGGCCCGTGCTCGTCGTAACCCGATCCGAGGCGATTCCCGTGTTGTCGACCATTGTGGTCGCCCCGGTTAGTCGTACCATCCGTGGTATCCCAACCGAGGTTGCCCTCGGCGCGGCCGAAGGGTTGAGCGTCGAGTGTGCCGCCTCGTTCGACAACCTCTTGTCCGTTCGTTGGCGCGGTCTCCTGTCCGAGCGCGTCGGCTCGTTAGGGGCCGATCGACAGTCCGACTTTTGTGATGCCCTGCGGGCCTCGGCTGATTGCTGAACGACGGTCCACCGCCATGGAATTTGGTTCTGACGTTCTTCGTGACGAGTTATACGAATCGAGGTTGGCCCGAACCCGCGCCGCCATGACTACCAACGATGTTGAGGCCCTACTCGTCACCGACCCGGTCAACATCCAATACGCCACCGGCGCGTCAAACATGACCATCTTCAGCACCAGAACTCCGGCGCGTTACTTGCTCGTTTTGGCCGACGGTCCGGTAGTTCTTTTCGACTTCTTCGGAGGCGAACATTTGTCCGCGGCGTTGCCGACAATCGACGAGGTTCGAGCTGCTCGTGGCCTGTGTTTTGTTAGCAGCAACGGCGCAGTCGCGAATCAATCGGCGGCGCTGGCGACTGAGGTTGCTGAAATTCTCACCGAGCATGGTCTCCCTATCGGTCCGCTGGCCATCGACCGATTCCGGTTCGAAACGGCCGACGCCCTCAGAGCTGTCGGGTTCTCGCTCACCGATGCCGACGCGGTGTTTTGCGCGGCGCGCCGTATCAAGACACCGCTCGAAGTAGCGTTCATGCGCGAGGCGATGCGACGGGTGGAATCAGCAGTAGCGGAGTTCGAAGCCGAACTTCGCCCGGGCGTTACCGAAGCCGAGGCGTGGTCCCGCTTTCATCAGCCCTTCATTGCCGCTAACGGGCAGTATGTGGTGTCTCGCCTGATGCAAAGCGGCGAGCGCACCTACCCGTATTTTCAGGAATGCAACGAGCGCGTTATCGAGGCTGGCGACCTGGTTTGCCTAGATACCGACGCCACGGCGTTCGATGGCTACTCAGTCGACTTCTCGCGCACGTTCCTAGTGGGCGACAAGCGACCGACAGGGGCACAAAGAACGCTGTACGCCCGTGCGCGAGAACAGCTCGCTCACAACACGTCGCTCATCCGTCTCGGTGTTTCCTTCGAGGACGTTGCCCGCCACGCATGGCCTGTGCCGCCCGAGAACCAGGCGAGCCGGTACTACTGCATTGGTCACGGGCTCGGCATGTCGGGGGAGTTTCCGAATCTGCCGTTTGCAACGCCCGGCGAGCCGTACCCGCTTGCCGGTGGATTCGAGCCGGGAATGGTGTTCTGCGTTGAAAGCTATGTCGGGTCGGCCGAGTTGCACCAAGGGGTGAAGCTTGAAGACCAGCTACTGGTCACGAGCACCGGCGTCGAGGTAATGAACAGTTACGGGTTCGACGACCGATTGGGCTAGCAGTTGATGGCTCGAGCAAGGGCCGTGCAGACTTCGTCCCATCGGGTTACCGACAGTGTGGCGATGTACTCGACCAACGCAAAACGGTCGACCAGTTCGGGAGTGTCGAGGTTGAGTACGCAGTTCCGGTCGACACCATCGGTAACGTCGAGGGCCACCTCAGAAGGCAACCCGCGGACGTTCGTGGTCGCGGGCGCCACTAACAGCCGTGGTAGCAGCCGGGCGGCTTCGGGGCGAGTGAGCACAAGCGCTGGTCGTCGGCCGGCGTCCTCGAAATCGGTCCACCACAATTCAGCCCATCCGGGAAGCTGCCTCACCAGGCGTCACGTGCACCTGCGACGCGGGCTGTGGCGGCGGCGGTATGCCATGCATCGAGGTCGCCCCACTCGTCAGTACCGGCGACCGGTTCGGGGTATGCGGCGGCGTAGAGTTCGGCTACAGCCTGTGAACCGAGTGGTCGAAGCGAAGCGTCTACAGCGTCGCGGACCAGGCTTGAACGAGATGCACCTCGTTGTCGGGCAACAACGTCGAGTTGCTCAATCTGGTCGGGTCGAAGTTGCAGCATAACCGAACGAAGACTCATAGGACTATCATATAACTATGAGGCGGACGAGGGCGGTTCCTGGCCTAGTACTAGAAGCTCATCGGCTGGGGAACCTCGCATCAGCAGCATCGAGGCCGGCCCGTTGCTACTTCGGGGCGTCGTTCGGGTCCATGCCTTTGGCCGGGTTTGGGTCCGGTGGTGTGGGGTAGGGAGGGCTTGTCTGTTGGGGCACGGACGTGGCGTCGGGGTAGTCGATTTCGGGTGGTGCGTTATCAGGTGGCGCGATTCCAGGTTTAGTGGTTTCGGCGAGTTCCTTTACTAGTCCCCGCGCTATTTTAAGAGCCTTGGCGGGGCCATCCTTGTCGGGCGGCGCGACCGCTTGGAACAACAGGTCGTCGGTACCGAATTGGACGGTGGCGGAGCCCTTACCGACCATCAGGACGCCTTTGAAACCTGAGCCGAGGTCGACACCCGGTTGGTAACGAGGAAACCAGCCATGTTTGTGCCGGGTGGGCCCCACCAGGGGCGGAACCGGTCAGGCACGGCCATTGATTGATGCCGTAGCCGGGTGGCGAGACGTTCGCGACGATGTTGCCCGTGTAGCTGTAGTCGACGCCCATACACATTCCGCTGTGAACGGCACGGATCTGGTAGTAGTTTCCGCCAAGATTGATAAACAGCCAGAGCTGGTTGGTGTATGCCGACGAAACGCATTGCCACTGTTCGACATGCGCGCCGGGGTTGGTGGCACCGGGCCCACCAATCACACCGAGGCACCGCCCCGAGTTGGCGTTTATAATGCGATATTGGTTCCCCGTTACCTTCTGAACGGTCCAACTTTGGGATGCAGCACCGATACAGTCCCACTGGTTGGCCCACGTGCCATCAGCATGCGACGAGTAGTTCACACCGAGGCATCGGCCCGAGTTCACGTTGACCACTGTACCAAGCGGCTCGGCGCTCGCTGGGGGTCCTGCCGCAACCAGGATCGACATGGCCAATCCGACCACAACCCCGACAGCCAGGATCCGATGCGTCGCAGAATGCATATCAGCACTATGCGCTGTGTGTGTGTGTCAACCACCACATGTGGCAGGCGATTGAGCGCCTAAGCAAACGGCTAGCAGTTGCGGGTGCAGTTCCTGATCACGGCGCCGGTTTCTACGACTTCGAAGACACTCGATGGCAGCTTGGTGATGTCGTAGGCATTGCCGCCCGCCCACGATGGGTCACGGTCGCCGTGCAACTTCCAGTTGGGGCCATGGTCGGCAATGATGGCGCCGTACTTCTTGAGCGCTTCGCCGATGGCACGTGCCTCGCCGCTGAAACTCGACAGGTCGGTCCCGGCTTTCATACGTAGGCGTAGACCCATAGGCGGGTCATTCGGGTTAGTTGAGCTGCTTGCGAAGTGGCGGGCTGGAAACACGTAGCCGGCCTGGGTCCTCACGACGGTCATGCGGATGGCGTGGTTGATGCGCCCGGCGCGGGCTTCGGATGCCTTGATCAATCCCGGGAAGATCGGCAACCCGGCGGCATCGGTCGACACGTGGCCTTCCGTGCGGTACGAGTTGGTGTTCATGTCGAACATCGAACCGACTCCCGCTGTCCACCCGTTGGCCGAACGTTCTGCTCCACCGAGTTCGTAGAGCTTACAGGTTCCCGATTGCAGCACGATGGCGTGGCGATCTTCGCCGCCTTCGGTGGGCTGGTCGAGCGGGAACGGGTAGGGGCCGGGGTCACTCTCAACCGGGTAGAGGTAGCCCGTGATGGGCACGAGCGGCTGGTTGGCAGGAACAACGCGCCACGGAATGCCGTAATCGGCTCCGAGGTCGAGCCAGATATTCGGACCACCCACCGGCGGCACCGCCTGGTTGTTGTTGAACGAGTTGATTCGGTTGAGGTACCCGGCTGAATTGGTGTGAACGGGTAGCCCGGAAATGTCTTGGTTCCACGGATTGTTGGGGGGCAGAATCTGGCAGCCACCAAACACCGGGACGCCACCGCACGGCCCAGACGGCACGTCGGGGTTTGGTCGCGAACATGGACCCTTCACACGGACGGCCTGGGCGCGCCCGGTGGCGGCATCGAGGGGCCGGTCGGCGAGCGCGGCCGTACCAATTCCTACTGCGGTAACGGCCACCGCAGCAGCGACGAGAAGTCGGGTCTTCATCGAGTTGGATCCTTACTGCCCACTTGCCCAAAAGACCGTAGCGCGTGGGAAGGCCGGTCACTAGGGCACCCCACGGGAGAACCCGTCAGTATGGGGGTGTGTCCATTCGATTCGGAACCCGTGAGGGGCGGCTAGTTATTGCCGCCACGGCGCTCGGTTCGGGCATCGCATTTCTCGACGGCACGGTCGTGAACGCAGCCCTTCCCGCCATTCGAACCGATTTCGGTACCGGCCTAAGCGGGCAGCAGTGGGTTGTGACTGGCTACCTGCTGACGCTCGGATCCCTGCTCGTCGTCGGCGGTTCGCTCGGTGATCGCTTCGGTCGCCGCACGATGTTTGTTGTGGGGCTGGCTGGGTTTGCGGCAACCTCGATGCTGTGCGGGCTCGCCCCGACGATCGGGGTTCTTGCGGTGGCCCGTGTGCTTCAAGGTGTTTGTGCTGCGGCGCTGGTACCGGCAAGCCTGGCGATGATCTCTGCGGCATTTCATCCCGATGATCGAGCCGCTGCGATCGGCCGGTGGACCGGGCTTGCCGGTGTTTCTACTGCGATCGGCCCGTTTCTCGGCGGCTGGTTGATCGACACGGTGTCATGGCGTTGGGTGTTCTTCATCAACGCGCCGCTGGCCGCGGTTGCCGTGTGGCTAGCAACCCGTCACGTACCCGACACCCGCTCAAACGAGCCGATCCAACCGATCGACGTGCCGGGTGCAGTGTGTCTGTCGGCGGGCCTCGGCGCGCTGGTCTTTGGGCTGATCGAAGGACCGGGCAACGGGTGGGCCCTGACATCGGTTGCCGCCATCGTCGCGGGCACCGGACAACTTGTGTTGTTCGGCGTGGTACAACGCTGTACAGCTCACCCCATGGTGCCGCCCTCGTTGTTCGCCTCCCGTCGGTTTGCAGGAGCGAACCTGCTCACATTCCTGGTGTGGGGTGCGCTTGGAACGGTGTTCTTTCTGCTGACCATTCAACTGCAAGACACACTGAAGTACTCGGCCTTGGAAGCGGGCGCGGCGAGCCTGCCGATCACGATGATGATGTTGCTCTTCTCCTCTAAGGCAGGTGCATTGGCGCAACGGTTCGGACCGCGTGCACAGATGACTATGGGGCCTGTCGTCATCGGACTCGGGTTTGCTGCGCTAACTGTCGTTCGACCTGGTCGGTCGTACCTGGGGACGGTGCTGCCTGC
Organism: Actinomycetes bacterium; assembly: GCA_031415695.1. Lineage (GTDB taxonomy): Bacteria > Actinomycetota > Acidimicrobiia > Acidimicrobiales > Ilumatobacteraceae > JANOSH01. The sequence continues at coordinate 49,794 of JANOSH010000046.1, read as the reverse complement.
CATCCTGATCCTTGGTACCGGATTGACGGCGACAGTTGCGCCGCTGACGGCAACGGTTTTGGCCGCCGTCCCCGACGCTCATGTTGGACTGGGTTCGGCCATCAACAATGCGATTGCCCGGGTCGGCACATTGCTCGCTATTGCCGTGCTGCCAGGCGTGTCGGGCCTCGAACGCTCCGGCGGTTTCCACCGAGCTATGTGGATATGCGCATTCCTTGCTGCGGTGGGAGGATTTGTTGGCTTCGTCACCTTCGCCAGATCAGATTCCTGACTAATCTGACGGGCAGGGGGGATAGACAATGGAGCAACAGCTCATTGGTCTGCTTCAGCAGTTTTTTGCTGACGCCGACCACATCACAGTCGACGGGGTGTCGCCAATACCGGGCGGGTTCTCACGAGAGACGTTTCGATTCGATGCAACGGTACGGCGAGGTGATGTCGAAACGACCATGCCGCTGATCTTGCGCAAAGATCCGCCCGCTGCTGCGGCGTTGTTGATCACGAGTCGCAAGGTCGAGCACGATCTCATCGAGGCAATCCGCGAGCACACATCGGTGCCGGTGAGCCAGAGTTACGGCTACGACATGGACCCGGCTCGTTTCGGAGAGCCAGCAATGGTGCTCGAGCGGATGGGTGGTAGCGGCCACACGTCGAGCTTGTTCAACGGCGAGGTCGATGCCGACCAGGCCGACGACGTCATGCGTCATCTATGTGAGGTCATGGTCGAATTGCATACGACCGACATCGACAAACTCAATGTCGATGGGCAGCTGAGCGACCCGCGCGGTGTCGGTATCGACGTCAGTTCGTGGGATGCCTATATGGACACCACGTTCGAGTACTACATCCGCGCGTATCCCACGCTGAACTACGACCCGCAGGCCGCCATTTTGCTCGATGCGTGCCTCACGCTTCGGCGGGCGAAGCCACGGCCACTGCGCCTGTCGCTGGTGCATGGCGACTTCAACCCGGCCAACTTCCTCTACGACAACGGGCGCGTCACAGCGCTGATCGACTGGGAGAATTCGCGCATCGGTGACCCCCGTGAAGACCTCGGTTGGATGATGGCGATGGACAACCTCAGTAACACCTCGGTCATGTCGCATCCGCGAGATGAAGGCGGGTTCCTCGCCTATTACAACAAGCTCACCGGCTGGGGCATCTCGCAGCAAGAACTCGGGTACTTCATCTTGTTCGGAACCGTCAATATTGGCGTGCCGGTAACCGCTGCGATCAAGCGGCGGATCAATAAGGAACATCTGCAGTTCTTGCACCTCTACATGATTCAACCCAGCATCCCTGCGCTCGTGTCCTTCGCCCAGCTACTCGGCTATCCGGGAGTTCCATCATGATGACGTCACCCACCATCGACGATCTGCTCGAAGGCGTAATTCTCGGTATTCAAGACGAGCTTGTGCCCAACCTTGTCGGTCCGAAGGCTCAAGCAATGGCCTCGATGATGCAATCGATTCTGCAAGGTGTGCGCCAGCTGCTGCCGGTCTACAACGAGTACCTGATCGACGAACACAACGCCATGACCCGCACCCTTCAGGCGGCAGCGGCCAACCTTGCGGGTGTTGGCGGCCCCGAGGCCGATCGCATTCGAGCCAGCGCATCGGGCGTTGGACAGCTCGCCGATATCGCAACGCTGCCCGACATGGACGTGGTGAAGTCGCAGCATCGCTCGCTAACTGCTGCGTTCGAGACCGCCATTGCCGACCTCGACGTGTTGCAACGTGCTGGCGGGCCAGAGGCCGACGCCGCTAACGAGGCGCTCAACACGCTGCGCGCCCACCTAGGCCCTCGGTATGTGCGCGATACTGAGACCTTCATCATCGCGGGCAGCGGCATGATCGGCCGCGGCTAGCGCGCCGCGCTAGCCGCACCCAAGCTCTCGCGCAGTAGCGCGCTCGGGGCGCGCTAATGCGCGAAAGCTCGTGAAACGCAGCGCTAGCGGCGGCTGACGCGGCCTCGAAGAGTTGCGAATGACAGCGCTAGCCCCACAGCCATGACGGCAAAGATGGCGGCGAAGCCTTGGGCAAGCTCGCCGAAATCCCAGCCAAGCGTAATCACCGACCGCATCCCTCTCAACAGGTATGTCACCGGGTTGAGCGTCACCATCGCTTGCAGCCAGCCGCTCATCGCTTCCTTGGGAACGCTTCCCGTTGTAAGAAACGCGAAGGGGAAAAAGATCAGGAACGCCGAGTTCACGGCCGCTGGGTTCGCGGTCTTGAGTGCAATGGCATAGCTGAAGCCGGTGAAGGCAGGCCCCACAATCCGCTCATAACGATTAGCAAAAGCACGCCGAGAATGCCCGCTTCGAAGCGCACGCCGAACATGATTCCGATCAAGATCACCGGGATAGTGAGCAGTGCGGCGAGCGCAATGTCGGCAATCATCAGCCCGAGCAACAGCGCTGTGCGTTTGATCGGCGTGGCCAACATGCGGTCGAAGTACCCGCTCTGAATATCGGCTACCAGCGCTCCGGCACGGCTCAGCCCGGTTACGGCAAAGATGATTGCGGGTGGGAGCTGGAAGGCTTTGTATCTTCCCGTGTTCGCAGCGGTCTCGCCCAGTTTGGCCAAGGTGCCGACATTGACAACATAGAAGAATGCACCAATGACAAGTGGTGGGATGACGGCCTCCTTGTCACGCATCAAGCCTCGAAGGGCACGGCGTCCAACGGTTGCGATGTCGGCGAACAGACCTGCAGGGCGGCCTAGGGACGTTGTCGACACGTCGTGGCGCCGATTCGCTGTCGATTCGCCGCCAAGTACGCTGTTCACAATCGGGTTCCTGTCAGTTCGAGGAAGACATCGTCGAGCGATGGTCGTCGCAGCGTCATCGATCGCACCGCAATTCCGGCGCCGCCCAACGCAACCGCCACCGGGCCAATGGATGCGCTGCCGTCCGTCGCCACAATGATGAGTTCGTGCCCAGGGATTTCTACGGGGCCACAGCCGGCTCCCCCAGCACCAGTTGCCGGGCCTGTTCAGGATCACTGTCGACTTCTGCGATGATGACGTCGGCACCGATGGAACGTTTCAGATCATCGGGAGTACCGTCGGCGACGACCAGACCATCGTCGATAATGGCCACTCGATCGCACAACGAGTCGGCTTCTTCGAGGTATTGGGTGGTGAGGAATACGGTGACCCCCATGTCGGTATTGAGCCGGCGAACCTCGTCCCAGATGCTCGCCCTACTTGCAGGGTCGAGCCCGGTCGGCCTTGTTGAGGCCGTAGTAGCGACCCTGTAAATCGAGAATTTCCCGGCCCGACTGCTTCGGGTCCAGGGCGCTTGATTGCAACGCGACGCCGATGCGTAACCGTACGTCATCGGCTTGAGAGGCTATGTCGAACCCGGCGACTCGGGCCGTTCCCGACGTTGGCGACAAGAGGGTGCACAGCATCTTAACGGTCGTGGATTTACCGGCACCGTTCGGTCCGAGGAAGCCGTATATCTGTCCGTGGGCCACTTCGAGATCGACGCTACGAACGGCTGTAACGTCGCCGAAACTTCGGGCCAGACCGGCCGCGTGAATAGCTGAATTGACCGTCATTCACACGATTTTAGAGTTGGCCCGGGAAATAGACCAAAAGGCCTATCAATTCTCGACCACTCACAGCGTTGTTGACAGTTCTGTGGATAACCTCGGGCCACTCGTTGGGTTATCCACAGGGTCGACGGGCGACAAACAGCGCCCTCGTGAAGGTCACGCTGATGTCGCCCCGATTGTCGATCGAGGCGTCGCCGGTGAGCAGCGAACTCAGGGCAGTTTGATCGTCGTGTGACAACGCCGAGGCCTGATTGATCATGCGGCTGACCCCGGCTCGCACCATTGCCCGAGCCGCTTCGGACACGGGGGCCTCCATAACTAGGTGCACCACGCGGTGCCCGATCACGTCGAGCCCGGCTTGCCCGAGCAGGCTGTCCCAATCTGGCTCGGCATCGACGAAGTTCGGTAACCCGGTGCGCATACCGGCAAACCATGTTTTGTTTGCTGCCTCGAACCGCTCGCGCAGGCCAGGGATGAGCCCGTCGAAAGGGTCGGGTTCAACAATGGGTGAACCGCGACCCTCGGCCAGCACGACGAATCCTCCGGGGCGAACGAGGCGGCCGAGACGTACCAGTCCCGCGGCCTGATCACCAACGTGATGCATGACGTTCGATGCCCACACGGCGTCGGCTTGACCCAACGTCTCGAGGTCGGTTTCAAGGTCGCCTAGGAGTGTGGTGAGTCGATCCGCAACGCCAAGCCGTACCGCACGAACTGAGGCGCGCTCAAGGAGTGCAGGGGTCGAGTCGACGGCAACAACCTGCGCGTCCGGAAAATGCTGAGCGAAGATACACGTTGCAACACCCGGCCCAGATCCAAGGTCGATGAGTCGACGTATGCCATCGCCCGCGAGTTGGCTCAGCCACGTGGCGGCGCTGACGACAACGGGCGCGAACAGATCGCCCTCGGTTTCCAACTGGTCGCCCATGGCGGCCCAGTCGATGTTGTGATGATCAGGGTGGTGGTGTTGGTGATGATTCGGTGCGCGGTCCACTAGAGCGAAGGCTAGGCCGTTGCGCCTACTGTGAAGTGCATGCGTAGTGGATCGATTTTGGGTAACCCTGTCCTTCGTACTGAAGACCCGCGGATGTTGACGGTCGGCGGTACGTATGTCGCCGATGTGAACGATCCGCTGCTCGACAACGCCGCGTATGTTCACTATGTGCGAGCGGCTATGGCCCACGCCCGCATCACCAGCATCGACATTTCCGCGGCGCTCACCGCCCCGGGAGTTCTCGCGGTCATCACTGCAGCCGACCTCGCCGCCGACTCAAACCTTACGGTGTTCCCGCCCGACTTCCCATTTTTGCCAAAGACACTTCCCCGGCCGTGGCTTGCAGGCGACGTCGTTCGATTCGTCGGCGAGCCCATTGCTGCAATCGTCACCGAACATCCGTCGCAAGGGGCCGACGCGGCCGACCTCATCATGGTCGATTACGAGCCCTTGGTCGCAGTTGTCGACCCGGAAACGTCGGGATCATCCACGTCGCTCGTGCACGAGGCCCACGGCTCGAACACGGCCATGGGCGTACCTGCTGGTGACGCTGCCGACTTCTCCGGCTGTGAGGTAATCGTTCGTCAGCGCATCGTCAACTCGAAGGTGGCGCCATCACCGTTGGAACCGCGGTCGGCTGCGGCGGCGTGGAGCGCCGATGGTCGGCTGAACCACTGGACCACGTGCCAGGGCCCTCACCCGTTCCGCGGTTTTATCGCCCAGGCCTACCAGATGGAACAAGCTGACATTCGCGTCATTACACCCGACGTTGGCGGCGGATTCGGCTGCAAGGCAACGCCGTATCCCGAAGACGTATTGCTCGGCTGGATTGCACGCCACGTCGGTCGACCGGTGCGCTGGTTCTCGAATCGCACCGACGACATGGTCAACCTCGGCCACGGTCGGGCGCAAATTCAGTACGCCGAAATGGGCGGCTCGCGTGACGGCACCATCCTGGCCTACCGGCTGTCGGTGCTTCAGGATTCAGGTGCCTATCCGCGGTACGGCGCGTTTTTGCCCAACCTCACCAAGCTCATGATGCCGGGAGTGTACGCGTTGCGAAACGTCGACTTCGCGTCAACATCAGTGCTCACGAACACCACTCCCGTCGTGCCGTATCGCGGGGCCGGTAGACCCGAATCGGCGGCCGTTCTCGAGCGCATGGTCGATGTGTTCGCCGCCGAAATCGGCATGGATCCGGCTGCGGTTCGCCACAAGAACCTGCTTGGAAACGACGTGTTCCCATACTCGACGCCTACGGGTGCGAAGTATGACTGCGGCGACTATGCCACCGGACTCAACAACGTGCTCGAAGCAATGAGCTACGACGATCTTCGAGCCGAACAGGCTCGTCGTCGCGCCGCTGGTGACCCGGTTGCGCTCGGTATCGGGCTGTCGGTGTATGTCGAGATCACCGGCGGTGGCGGCACACCCGAGTATGGCAGCGTCGAGGTTTTGCCGTCGGGCAAGGTGCGGGCCATGACTGGTTCGTTGCCATACGGCACCGGCCACGACACCAGTTGGGCCATGATCATCAGCGACCGGCTTGGAATACCGATGGACGACATCGAGGTCATCCATGGCGATACCGACATCGTGCCTCGCGGCGGCCTCACCGGCGGGTCGCGGTCGCTGCAGTTGGCGGGTTCGGCCATGCAGGGTGCCGCAACCCAGGTTGCCGACATGGCTCGCCAATTGGCTGCCGATCTGCTCGAAGTTGGGGTCGAAGACGTGGTGCTCGACACCGACAACGCCGTGTTCCACGTGGCTGGTACGCCCGCCATCACCAGGTCGTGGGCGCAGGTTGCCGAGGCCGCGGTTGCTCGCGATGGCAATACCTTGAGCGCCGAACACGACTTCAGCCAGGACGGTGCCACGTTCCCGAGCGGGGCCCATGGTGTAGTTGTCGAAGTCGATACCGAAACCGGCCGCGTGAAAATTCTTCGCTACGTATCGTGCGACGACGCCGGGCGGTTGTTGAACCCGATGCTTGTCGAAGGTCAAGTGCATGGCGGCATCGCCCAAGGTGCCGCGCAGGCATTGCTCGAAGAGATGCGTTACGACGATATTGGCAACCCGCTCACGTCGAACTTCGCCGACTACGGGGTGATCTCGGCGGTCGAGTTGCCGTCGTTCGAACGCATCGTGCACGAGACCCCGTCGCCGCTCAACCCGCTGGGTGCCAAGGGTATCGGCGAGTCGGGTTCGGTTGGTTCCACGCCAGCTATCCAGAACGCTGTGATCGACGCATTGGCCCACCTTGGGGTGCGCCATGTCGACATGCCGCTCACGGCCGAGAAGGTGTGGCAGGCCGTTCAGTCATCGGCCATCACGCCGCAGTCGGGTTCGGTCGACCCGCCAGCGTGGGTAGCTGTGCTGCGGGCAGCGCCGGCGCCGACAACCGCGCCCGAAGGTTCAGCCGAAGACATCGCTATCTGACTCTTCGTGGGTCAGGTCTGGTTTAGCGGCTGGTGTTGATGACTTGAATGGACGCCACGCCAATGTTGGCCGTGGTGTTTGTTGTGACGCCGGGGATGGTTCCGGTGTTGCCGGCCGTCGTGGTCCAGGTCATGTTCCAGGCGACCTGGATGGTCGTGGGGTACTTGAGATTTGGTTGGTCTTTACTGGTTTTGGTGAAGCGAATTTCGCAGGCAAGCGGCGAGTCCGTTGGTTTGAGCGGTGGATGGTCGTCGAGGAACTGTTGGGTTGGCTGGGTCACGTTCGGGTTGCACACTATGGGGTCGTGATCCGCTGGCGTGACGGTCATCTTGGTTGGGGAAAGGGTGGCGGTCACGGTGAGGCCAGGGGTTCTGGCCGTCAGGGTGGTGACGGCAACGGTGGCGGGTTCGAGCCAGACGAACGTGGGCCAACGTACGAACGTGTACTCGGACAGCGTTGTAAGTGGATAGAACGACGCTTGGGGGGCGGGGAGTTGGTGCCGGGCTTGGGCTATGAGTTGTTGCAGGAGTTGGGCCTGGGTGTAGATGGGCACCCAGCGGTAGGCGGGACCGCTGGTGTCGGTGGGGCAGGTCCGGGTGTAGAGGACGTATTGAACGTCGCCGAAGGTGTCATGGTCGCGTTCGGGTCGGCCGGCGAGCCCGTCGAACACGCTGACGGTTTCGGTACACGGGTCGACTGGCGGAGTGGGTTTGGTGCGGCTGCTGGTCGGGTTGGTGGTGGCGGGCTTGGTGGCATCGACGACTGCGGTGGCGCTGCCATCGGAGTTGTTGGTCGCCTTCGCCGGCACCGACGAAGTGCTAGTCGTGGTCGGCGGCCGCGTCCTGTCCTCGATGGTGATCGGTTCGTCAAGTCCGCTTGCGTGCGCTGGGGTAGTCGCGGTCGCCAGGACGAGCGCAAGGCAGAGAGCGATCGTTGCGGACCTCACTTCGGCCGAGCTCCGCAAAGATTGTCGGCGAGCGGATCGAAATCGGCGGTTCGTATCAATTTTACGAGCTTCCATTGCCCGTTACGCCACGCGTATTCGTAGCGGCGACGCGAGCCTTCGATCTTGTCATTCAGCACTACCTCGGTCGGTGTTGGGAGATTCTCGGTCGTGAATTGAACGAGGCCGTCGACCCAGCAAACCAGCACTGCAGCCTTATGCAGAGCCGGTGAGATCTCGACTCCCTCGATGACGTAGTACAAGTGATCGGGGTTATTCGGCGCCCGAGCGAAGATCCGCTTTTGTACTCGTTCGTCGAACGTCCTCAAGAGGTTGGCTGCATCCTCCGTTTCGAGTTGAGCAACCAACGCCACTCGGTCGCACATCGGTGGGTCGAAGAGGCACGCACTGTGCACGCGAATTCGCTCGGCGAAGATGGCTCGGAGTTCGGCTTCGATGGCGGCTTTGGGCGAGATGGTGGTCGGGGTGCCGGGCGGGGCGGTGGTTGGGATGACTGGCGGCCGGGTGCTGCTGCTTGATGGCGCCACCGGCGTCGTCGAGGTCTCTACTTTGGACGTGCGGCCGGAACAGCCGGCTGAGATGAGCACCGCAATTACGGCCGCAAGCGCGAGCTGACGAGATTTCATCCGGCCAAGGTAGATGTCGGGTTGTCTTATAGGTCTCCGGACCTAGTCAAGACTTCCCAAAGGTCGTACTGATTGCGACAGCCGTCAAAAAACGGTCCTCTCCGACCGCAAAGGCGAATCCCGCACCGGCCCGGGTAACAGATGCGCCTTTGAGGCGCGAGAGGGCCTGTTTTTCGGGACGGAGACGCGCGGCGCGAGAGGGCTGTTTTTTGGGACGGATGCGCGCGGCGTCACTAGGAACGGCGGGTGATTGCGCCGTGGTACCAGTCGATGAACTGGATGACGCCGCTCTCCTCGTCCGGCGAGTAGGGCCCCGGGCGATAGGCCGGTGACGTCACGCCGCGTTGCGCTCGCTCGACCAGCGTGACGTCTTGCGCGTTGGTGGCTTGCCACACGCTGGTAAGCGCGTCGACGTTGTAGTCGACACCTTCGACGGCATCGCTCGGCACCAACCAGCAGGTAGTCAATCGAGTTTGTGTCGGGCTAATGGGCGCAATCCGGAACGTGACGGCGTGGTCGGCCATGTAGTGATTCCACGAGTTCGGATAGTGATAGAGCAGCACGTCGCCGACGTTGTCGGCGGGTAGGTCGCCGAAGCGGCGAGCCACCGCTGGTTCGCCGTCGGTGGTCATCGAGCGTGCCGTTGCCAACAACGGCATACGCATAGCTCGAAACTGGTTGTCGGACGCCGCTTCGAACCTGCTGGGCAAGCCGAGAGTTTCCCAATGCTCGACCATGTTGTCGAGGTGATCGATATCGGCCTGCGGCCCACCGCCAGCATGCAAAGGAGCCTCGGGGAACGTGGCACATAGTTCGGGATGAGTGGCGACGCAGTGGTAGCACTCCCGATTGTTTTCCATGACGAGTTTCCAGTTGCCGTGTTCGATTGTCGACGTCGTGAACGCCACCTTGGCGTTGCCGAGGTTGAACGGCGCTAGGTAGCGGGCGAACATGTCTCGCAACGGGGAAATGTCGGGCGGTTCGGCGGCGAGTGATACGAACACCATGCCACCTACGGTTTCGCAGGCTGCGGTGGCCAGGTTGTGTTCGCGGGAGTCGAAACCCGGGCCGGTCTTGCGGGCCCTGGCGAGGTGGCCTTCCAAGTCGTACGACCATTGGTGATACGGGCACACGATACGGCGGCGCACCGATCCGCGCTCGTCGTCGCATAACTGGGAACCGCGGTGTCGACACACATTGTGCAGCGCTCGAACCTGGTGATCGTCGCCCCGAATAATCACCAGGTTGTAGTCGCCGATTTGCACGGTGACGTAGTTACCCGGCTGCGGCACCTCCAGATCGTGGGCTACGAACAGCCATTCGTGATACCAGACGCGCTCAAGGTCGACCTGGTAGATGGCGGGGTCAATGTAGAACTCGCGGGGCAGCGAGTAGCCAGGCCTATGAGCGTCGAAGAGCGTGTTCATTTCGCCTCAGTCTATTCGGATCTGGAGGCCGTGGCCCGTGGCCCTTCTCGTTCACGAGCTCCGGAATGAACACTTTCTCGCCCGACTGCAGTGTCGGTTTTCGTACCTGCAGCCGGGCGAGATGGTGTTCGGGGTGGGGTTGGATGCCACCTGGCTGACTCGGGCCGTAGTCTGGGTCCATGATCTTGGTGCATGCTGGTAACCGGGTCGATGCGCCCGACCGGCCGTCGCCTCGGTTCCCCGCGTCGCAGGTGGCCGATGTCTCGGCCCGGGTGCGCCTGGTACTCACGTCGTTGGCCCCGGCGGTGGTGGTGTCGGCGCCGGCAGCCGGAGCCGACCTCATCGTGTTGTACGCCGCCCAACAACTCGACATACCGGTGCACATCATCGTGCCCATCGATGTTGACTCGTTCGTCGACGCATCGGTGGCCGACCATGGATTGGATTGGGTTTCCCGATTCCACGACGTCATGACGTCGGCCTCCGACAACGTCGCCGACGTTGTGGTGCAACTCAATCTCGATCCGGCGTCGGCGTGGTGGTTCGCCGCCAACGGTGAACTCATCGACGCTGCCGACGATCGAGCCGACCCGGGCGAAACCGTTGTAGCGCTGACCATTCGGCCAATGGGCGGCGAGGAACCGCCGAGTGTGACCGACGATTTTGCCCGGCGCGCCCACGACGCCGGATTGTTGGTGCTGACGCTCGACCCGCTGGCGCCGAATACGACAGTTACAGGAACCCGGCGAGATGGTCGAGGCTGACCGACTCGGCCGTTTTGGCCCCGATGCGCCTGTACGCGTCGTATTGATCTACAGCGTCGAGTTTGCGGATGGCCTTGCCATTTAACGGGCCCATGCCCGAGTTGGCTAGACCGGTGTCGCTGATGTCGGTGTCGTATCGCACGTAGATGAACAACGCTGGGTATGCTCGGTCGCCCCCGACGGCGGGGCCGAACTCGCTATCGATGGTGGCCCCGAATCGGCAGTCGCCGTGCAGGCGACACAGCCGGTCTTGTTCCACCGACGCGCTATTCATCGAGAAGCTCACGACGTTTCGGGCGTTCGGGTAGATGAAGTTGCGCCAGTGGTTCCATTTTTCGCTGACGGCGTCGGCCGAACCGGTGCCCACCGATACCGAGAGCAACTGGTCGGGCCCGACCGGCCAGCGCAGGTTGTAGGGAACGGCGGTGGCCATAACGAACTGGATGTAGGCGGGGTTGTTGTACGGCGTGATGCCACCGTCTTGGAACCTTGTGTCCTTACCGTCAATCTTTATGGTTTCGGGTGGAAAGTATGTGGGGGCGGCGGCCGATGCCCGTACTATCTGCCACAGCGGCCAGTCGAGGTTGTTGCCGTCGCCAGGCTGGTTGTAGGTGGCCATGGTGCAGTTCGACAACGGCCAGGGTGAGTCGGTGGAGCTGTTCTGCAGCACGCACAAGAGGCCGGTACGGGGGGAATGTGAACCAAACGTGGTGTCGGCGCCGAACGCAGTTTGCAGCTGTTGTTTCAGGGGCTCGTCGGAGTACTTCGACCACGCCCGCCCCAGCACAAATCGCTTTTTAAAGACGACTGCCGAACGGCTTGGTCTGAACTTAGCCCGGGTTCGGGCTCTTGTAGCGACAGGCGTTATCGATGGGTACAAGATTGGTGGACGCCGGGTGATTGAGGAAGCGGCGATTGCGCCTCGTGAACGGGCGCGGGCTCGGGATCGGGTTCGTGCATGGCCAATCGACGATTGGCCATGGGCCCCCAGCATCGTGCGAGGGAGAAAAGCTCGCGCCCATCCTTCCGTACTCGACTCGATACGAATCGCGTGACGACCGTTCGAAGCGGTCAGCGCGTCAACTCGCCGACCGGATGATGCACCTTGAGGGGCCCGTGTGACACCACGAAAGCCACGTCGACGCAAACCGGGTGACGGTTGCTCATTCGCCGTGATAGAGACGATCGAGGTCGATGAGTTCGACATCATCTCGGCGCGCCACGGTCCGGACGAGATCGGTGGTGAACCCGTTCTTTGATACGAGGAGGCGGCGAATGGTGCGCTTCGGAGCGACCTTCTTCGGATACCGCTGTTCGACCACGGCAACGCCTTCATCGAGACGGTTGAGTTGGGTCAACCCGACGCGCTCCGAGGTCGCTTTCACCTCGCAAACCGCGATGACGACGTCGTTACCCCGCCCGGTGCGTTCGGTGACAACGAGGTCGAGTTGCTGGTTGGGCAGTTCCGATGGGCCGACAAGGTCGCTGACGCCACCGACGGTCGAAGCATTGGCGAAGCGCTGGATCCACTCGGCGGCGATGGTCTCGAGGTGTGGCCCGGTGATACGCGCCGCGACGATGGGGCGCACATCGTTCCAGACAAGTTCAGGCCGTCGGCGCGCCGCAATACGCGAACCATTGGGATCAACCACCAACCTCTGAAAACGGACGATGGGTTCTGACAGCTCGTACACCGAACGCTGTGCCCGTAACGGGTCGGGTCGCTTTGTGACCCATCCCGCTTCGATCACGATGTCCATCGCGTGCTTCAACGACCCGCGGCTGCCGCCGAGTTCGCGCTCGATGTCGGTCCATCGGCGGTTCCCATCGGCGATCGCCGCGAGCAACGCCCAGTACAACTGTCGATCAGTGAGGGCGCTGTCCTCGGTGATCACTACGCGACCCTCGCGGTATAGCGCGGAGGCGGGTTCCAGGAGGCGCCGAACCACCCAATCGTCGAGCCGTGTGCCTTGAGGCCGATCCTCACTCGCCAACTCCAGGTAGGCGGGTGTGCCCCCGACGAGCGAGTGCAGTTCGAACGCCATGTGCGGGCGGTCGGTGAGTCCCCAGAACTCGGCGGCCGTGCGGTAGTCGAATGGCTCGATGACGAGGTCGATCGAGGCACGTCCGCGAAGCGCAGCCGGTCCGTCCAGGAGGCGGCGCATCGCGCCGAAGGCCGACCCGCACAGGACCAGACGGGTGCGACCCGCCCGGTGAGCGTGCCCACCCGGTCCGAGGGCCCGCTGGAACAGCGAAGGCAACTCGGGCACGCGTTCGATCACCCGGTTGATTTCGTCGAGCACAACGGGCACCGGTTGGTCGTGTCCGGCGCTGTGTCCGGCGGAGCAGAGTTGGGTGACGGCGTCGTTCCACGTGGCGAACCGCACGATACCTTGGGCGCCGCTCCAGTCCGACCAGGCGTCGCTGAGCGAGGCGAGATTCTGACTGGCCTCGACCTCGGTCGCTTCCCAGTGGAATCCTCCCGCAGCCTCAGCCCATGCGCGAGTGAGCGCCGTCTTGCCCTGGCGTCGTCGGCCGTAGACGACAGCGAGGCGGGTGCCGGCCGGACCCTTAAGGAAGTCGCTTAGCAGCCCCCACTCGCGGGTTCGGTCGAACAGCCAGTCGGGACGAGGAAACATGCTGAGGTCAAAGATACCACACTTAACCTCAGCATCTTTTCCGCGGTTGTCGCGTGGGCCGGACAACGCCGATGTGTCGGGCGTTGAACTGGGCGATCATCGGCGGACAGATGGTCATGCTTCACGCTCTTCAAGCCGGGCAAGGACGCTCGTCGATCGAAACGACCCTGGGCCTGGCCCGGTCATTGTGCGACGAGCTGAGTAGGGTGATGGCGGTGAGCGAATCGGTGGCGTTGTCGGTGTTGGATCTGTCGGTCGTCAACGATGGGCAGTCGAGCGGCGACGCGTTACGAACCACCGTTGCGCTCGCCCAGCGGGCCGATGAACTCGGTTTCACCCGGTTTTGGGTGGCCGAACATCACAACATGCCTAGCGTTGCCTGTACGGCGCCGACAGTACTGATCGCCCACATCGCAGCCTCGACCAACCGTATCCACGTCGGGTCGGGCGGCCTGATGCTTCCCAACCACGCGCCACTCGTCGCCGCCGAACAGTTCGCTCTGCTCGAAAGCCTTCACCCCGGTCGCATCGATGTGGGCATTGGCCGCGCGCCTGGCACTGATCAGCTCACGGCGTCGGCGGTGCGACGTTTGCCCCTCGACCAACTTGGCGCCGACGATTTCCCGCAGGACCTGCTCGACCTCATGGGCCTGCTCGGCGATGAACGCGGGACCGACGGTTTGTGGAAACGCTTTCGGGCCACGCCAGCTGCGACGTCGTCACCCATGGTGTACCTGCTTGGCTCAAGCGGTTACAGCGCTCGGCTCGCCGGGCTGCTCGGTCTGCCGTTTGCGTTCGCCCACCACTTCGACACCGGCGGCACCTTGCAAGCCGTCGATATCTACCGTGACAACTTCCACGCGTCGCCGGTACTCGACGAGCCGCACCTGATCGTGACCGCCAACGTGCTCGCCGCCGACACCGCCGAGGAAGCGGAATGGCACGCACTGCCGGGCCGCATCACTGCACTCGGTCGCCGCACGGGCAAGTTCATCCGGCTGCCGTCCCCGACCGACGCCATGGCACATCCAGAGGTCGACTTGGCTCGGCGTTTGCCGACGAGCCGCATTGTCGGCGATGCCGCTACGGTCGTTGCCGGCCTGGTGCATCTGCGTTCGGCAACGGGTGCCAACGAGCTCATGGTCACCTCCGTTGCCTACGACCTATCGGCTCGGGTGCGCAGCATCGAGTTGCTCGCCGAACATCTGCTCGGGAACGCCCCGGCTTTCACGGCCGTGCGCACGTGAGGCCGCGTGCCAACGGTTTACCATTTTCGGTAAACTTTTGGCATCAGGATTGGGTTAGACGGGCGGCTCGTATGTCAGCACGTCGGCAGCCCAGTTAGCCACCTTCTCACCTGCGATTCGTGACCGCTGTGGCCACGGTTGCGACAGGTCTACCTGGCTGCCACGACTGATCACGGCATGGAGGCGGCTGCGGTCTTGCAGCACGCGAATGTCGTCGAGCGGATCGCCGTCGACCACAAGAACGTCGGCTCGGTACCCAGCCGCGACGACGCCAAGCTCGCCCTGCATCTTCATCGCAATGGCATTGTTGCGGGTTGCGCAGGTGATTGCCTCGATCGGGCTGAGGCCTAACTCGTTGACGAACACCTCCATTTCGCGGGCATGCCAGTGGCCGTAGGGGGTGAGCGCGAAGCCGCTTTCCGACCCGCACAGGATGGGTACTCCGGCGTCGTGGGCGGCTCGCATCATGGCGGCCGTAGCCTTGATTTCTCCGCGGAAGATATCGGTCATGCCTGCCCCGGCACCGACACGGTGGCCGTGATCGGCGAGGTTGGCAAGGAACGTGAACGTCGGGCAGATTGCTGCGCCCGAATCGATGACGGCCTGGAGCCCGTCGTCGTCAATGAACGACGCGTGCAAGATGAGGTCGACCCCAGCCCGTGCGGCATCGAGGGTGGACGATGCGTTGCGGCAATGGGCGGTGACGGGCACCCCGAGCGCGTGAGCGGTATCGCACACGGCCTTCATCTCGTCGAGCGACCAGACCTGTAACTCGCCGGCGCGAGTGGGGATCGACCCGGTGGCATGGATCTTGATCCAATCGGCGCCCTGTTTGATGTGGCGGCGAGTGGTGGTGATCATTTCGTCGATGGTGTTAACCACTGCGGCGTACCCGACGCTTCCTTCGTCGGGGATCAGCCGCCCGGCAGTTCCACCGACCGAGGTGAGCAGCGCCTGCACCCCGGTGGCGATGCGAGGCCCTGGGAATGCCCCGACGTTCACGGCGTCGCGGACCTGAGGGCCGATGCCATGCACCGTGTCGGGATCGAAAATGCTGGTGACGCCGGCAAGCAGCAACTTGAGCAGATTGAACGCTGTCATTAGGGCAGCCGTAGCGACAGGTCGGTGGAAGAACAACTCGTCGTTGGACTGCACATCGTCGAAAGTGATGTGGCAGTGCGCGTCGATGAGTCCGGGCATGATGCTCTTGCCGGTCGCATCGATGGCCCTGGCGTTGGGGGGCACTACGAGGGTGCCGGTGGGTCCAACCGCGGTGATGAGGTCGCCGTCGATGAGCACATCGGTGGCTCGTCGCGGCGCGGCGCCGGACCCGTCGATCAAGGTGCCATTCATGATGTGGATCGGGCTTCCCATCGGTGGGAGTCTATGACTATCGGACGTGTCTCTTGACTCTCTCTCTCTCTCTCTCTCTCTAGTATCGATTGAGTCTGGAGCCACTGGGAGGAACCGATGAAGCGTTTTAAGTACGTCTGTGTTCTGGCGGCAATTCTTGGTTCCTCAGTGGCCGTGGGGTTGAAGCCCGCCGGGGCGCTGAGTTACGACGGGACGGACCCGTGGGGTGGAACCGGTTGCGTCACGTCCTCGGTTGTGAAGAAATCGACCCCGTATTACAGCAGCGGTGGCACGTACCAGGGGGGCGCAATTCGACTGTGGTACTCGTCGGGCTGCGGAACTGCATGGACCAATACCACTGAGCCTTCCGGTCAGAGTAGTTGTGCTTACCCGCTGGCGAAGACGCGACGCACGATGCAACCCGGTGAGGTTTTTGAGACTGGGACTATGGCTTCGAACAATTCAGACTCCTTTAGCCGACAGGTGTACGACACGGGCTACTGGTCCGGTGGTACTTACTACCCTCGCCTCGCTGTCGGGTTTGCGTACATGTATTACAACTGCGCTCCGGTATTTTACTACTGGCTTACAGTTACCG
Organism: Actinomycetes bacterium; assembly: GCA_031415695.1. Lineage (GTDB taxonomy): Bacteria > Actinomycetota > Acidimicrobiia > Acidimicrobiales > Ilumatobacteraceae > JANOSH01. Next base: position 33,184 of record JANOSH010000046.1, on the reverse strand, counting down.
ATCCGTTTTAGTGACCTCCCTACACCCGACAAAAGGAGCGCAGCTGACCATGCGAAAGTTTCTTGCCCCTGTTGGTTCGAGTGCGGCAGTGCTGTCAGCACTTGCTGGCTGCGGAGCCCCGACGATCGTCGCCGAGCCGTCACAGTCGGCGGCGACATTGCAGCTAGCTGAGGCGGCCAAGCTGGCCGACCTAGCGGTCGAGATCGACAACCTTGATGAGCTTCCGCTAAATCTTCTAGCGCAGGGCGGCATGACAAACGACGACTTCCAGGTAGAACTGTTACGCGCCACAACCGAGTGCCTGCAGGCGATGGGTTATGGCTTTCGAATCGATCCGGAAATGGCTCGTGGTCGAGGAACGGAACTGCAGCGTCGGCAAGCGCACGGTTTCGGTACGGCCCGGGGAACACAATCTTCGTCGATAGGGCCACGATCGTCGGATGTGTCGGAGGCTTTTGCCAAAACGCTGGGCGATAAGGGCGGGGCGTTCCTAGACGATGAGGCAGCGTGTGGAGTACGGGTACTTGAGCAGCTTGAGGCCAAACGCCCCGGCGCCGATGAAGCGTTCATGCAGCGCTACCGCAAGCTCACAACCGACATGACCAGTGGCGATCTGTTCGTGGCGGCCGAGGCCCAGTGGTCGAAGTGTATGGCGCAAGTGGGCTACAACTTCTCCGAGCTCGGCGAACCGCTCAATGCGTTCGTGCAGATCAACTCGGCAGGCCAGCCGTTGAGCGAGGCTGATTCGAAAGAGCAGATCGAGGTGGCGCTAGCCGATTGGGCGTGCTTCCGAAGCGCCGTTGCGCCCGTGCTTGTTGAAGAGGGCAACCGCATTGTCAGCCAACTCAAAGCCGAGTTTCCCCAATGGGCGACCACTCGTACGTAGGCCGTCGATACTTGCGCGCTCGGTTGCGCTGGGGGGTGGGCGACCGCCCAAGAACCGATTGGGGATCACGCATCACGTCCCCGACCAAGCATCCCCCAACTAGGGGACCACCTCGGGTCTTGCGCTACCCCCGGCCGGCTTGGTGAGGCCACACCGAGCAACGTGGCGGTGAATGCGGCCACTCGGACATCCTCATGGTTTTACCGCCACGTATCGGCGTTGCGGGTCTGTCGGTCCGGACCCAACTTGGAACACCAGTCCAAGCTCGACCAAGCGAGTCATTCGCGTTCGAGTGGTCCGAGCCGAACGCCCCAAGATCTCCGTCAGGTCGCTTGTCGACATTCCCGAACTTCCGGCAGTCCCTAGCGCCGCTAGCAAGAGTTGTTCATCGTCGCTGAGCACCGGGCTGCCCGCCTCGCCCGTCCATAACGTAACTCGAAAGCGGCCGCCCAGTTCCTCGAACAGCGGCCGAGGCAAACCAGCCAGATGAAGAGCGTCGAGCATCCTGCCGATGCCACTTCCCCACTGCTCGATGTAGCCGAGTTCCTTAAAGACGCGGGCGATGACCCGGTTTCGCACCCGTGACACACCCGTCGACATGTCCTCCACCGTCATGCCCGACGCGAGCAGTCCCGGGTTCTCAATCTCAAGACGATCATCAAAGAGTGCCACCCGGATCGGCCCGCCCCGCTGGCTGTAGTCGGCGTGGACGACAGCGTTTACCAACGCCTCCCGTACAGCGATTACCGGAACCGGTCGAACCACTTTGTTGGCTAACCCGTCGATCACGATTGCTCGCATGGAGTTGCGGTCCACAAACGAAAGCGCGTCACGAACCATCCGCGGCATTGACGACCCCGCAAGGTCTATCGTGTCGGCGATCGTCGACCGCGTTGTGCCGACAAACCGTGCGCAACGAATCGTCGCATCCGGAAACGCGGCTCTATCTCGCCCGAACAGCACCAGGCCACCCACGGTCGGCACTTGCCTGCCTTGGTGTTCCGTTGAAAGACCGAGCACACTTAGGTCCTTGCGACGCATCGTTCGCACATCGGCGAACTCGGACGCGAAGGCGGAGATGTCGATTCGATCGAGCGGTTCGGAAGCAAACGCCGTCTCGTCGAATGACTCGAACCGACACGATCGCCGCATCTCCTCGATCAACTCGGGGTCAGCCTTGCGATTCGACGCCCCCAAACGCACGTAGACCTGATCATCGGCAAGGACTCGATGTGGCCGCGACCCGCTGAGATGTACCTGAACCACGACCAAATGGGTCGACCGCCACGGCACAATGTCAACCTCAGGTACCAGACGAGGCGCAATTCGATCGTTAATCATGTTCACCAGACGCGACTCAAGTGCGACCGGATCCTCGACCCCAAGAACTGTCCGATCGTCCTCCACGCCGAAGACCAGCACACCTCCTGCGCTATTCGCGAACGCCGTAAGCGCCCGCATGACCGGGGCCGGCGACGACAGGTCCCGCTTGTACTCAAGGCGCTTTCCTTCGGGACGGGAAAGCAGATCCTGAATATCCATTACTCTGCAATCTACTCTGCAAACTCGGCAACCGAAACTTGCAGAGTAGGTCTAATGACCAATAGCCAGCTCATCGAAACACCGACAGCACAGGAGCACCGATCATCCATTGACTGTATCCGCCGATCATCGAGCCCAATGCAATCGGAGGCTTGATACTTGCGCGCTCGGTTGCGCTGGGGGCTAGGCGAGCGCCCGAGAACGTCGGACCGCAGCGACGACCGATTGGCGGTCAGACGAGACGGAGTAGGCGTCGGGCGTTGTCGTCGTACTCGGGCGTGTAGGCGATGTGGGCGCGCTCGGTAGGGGCGTCCCAGCCAGCGAGGTTGGTGCCTACCACCATGCGGTCACGCCCGACTTTGCCTTCCACGAGGGCCAGCGAGTCGTCGTCGTGCACGTGCTGGTCGAACCACAATCGCCGCAGGCCGGCGGCGAAATCAACCGGGTTATTGCGTGCCCACGGCCGCGTGCGACCTTGGTGTTCCAACCGGCCGAGCATGAACGCCGCCGCCCCGCCGCCATGCGACACGCAGATGTCTAGAGCCGGGTGGCGGTCGAGCACCTCGCCGTAGATCAGGCAGGCAACGGCCAACGTTTCCTCGTACAAGAACCCGAGTGAGAGATCGAGGTCGAACTTGCGTAACCGGGCATCGTGCAGCGGCCCGTCGATCCCGGCCGGCGCGGGGTGAATGAAAATCGGCACATCAAGTTCCACTGCCGCGCCCCACAACACGTCGAGGCGATCGTCGTCGAACGTGCAACCGAAATCGGTTCCGATGTACGCACCGACCATGCCTAGGTCGGTGACGGCCCGGCGAAGCTCGATAACAGCAGCGTCGAGATCCTGCATCGGTAGCTGGGCGAATCCGCGGAAACGATCGGGATGCCCCTTCACCAGGCTAGCCAATTCGTTGTTGTGCCAGAAACAAAAGTTGGTGGCCAACGCAGGTTCGATGTGATGAAAGTAGGTGAGCGGGTTCGGTGACAACACCTGCAGTTCGATACCGAGATGATCATTGAGCGCCAACCGTTTGCCCACATCCATGAACGGGCTATCACGGTAACTCACGCCATCGAGCACGTAGTCGCCCACCCTGAACCGGGGCCGACCTTCGGGGCCGACGCCAAGTTCGGGGCCGTAGTGGCCAGCGCACCCCATCACGCCATCGAGGACGACGTGAGCATGTACATCGATCACGCCGAGAACACGACCGGGTATCGACCGAAGTACGGGCGGGTTGTCGACTCGTCCATCACCGGCGGATCGTGCGGGTCGGGTTGCGCCCGGCGGTCGAACAAGGCCTGGACGGCCTCGGGGACCAGCCCGAAGACGTGATCGTCGATGGTGGTGTCGGGGTTGAAAACCAGTCCGGCCGCCATGTCTTGCCCGATGCATGCGTGCATGCCCGAGCCGAACGACAGCCCGTACAACGGCACCCCGTCGGGGGTCTGGCGGTGCGGGTTGAACTCGTCGGCGTCGGCCCCGAACACAGACGTGTCGCGGTTCACCGACAACAGGTCGATGACCACCTTGGAGCCTTTGGGAACCTGACGCCCCGACTTCAACTCCATGTCGCTGAGCGCCCACCGATGAGCCACCGGGCTTGATGGCTGCAACCGGATGGTCTCGTGGGTACAACGCTGCACAAAGAGGCGATCGTTGCGCACCAGTTCGCCATCGCCGGGGTGGCTTTCGAGCCACTTAAAGATGTTGTGTGTTACGCGGGTGAATGCTGTGGCCGACGTGTGCGCTCCAGCGAGCAGATAGAACGCCACTTCTCGCACGATGGCATCGTGGGGTAGATGCAAGTTGTCGTCGTTGGCAACAAGGGTACTCAGCACGTCTTGGGGGAGCGGCTCGCCGGCGTCGAGCAAGGCGCGTCGCCGGTCGACCGACGGTGTCACGAACTCCACATCGAACTCGTTGAGCTTGCCGGCAACCTCGGCCCGTTTGGCGTCACGATCACCGGTGAAATGCGCCAACGTGGCACCCTCGATGAAGCGCATCAGGTAGTCGTAGAGGCGATGCGTTTCCTCGGGAGTGCCAAGCTTGCGGTCGACCCCGGCGGTGAGCGCAGCCAGGTTCATCATAAGTTGATGGCCGAGGTCGACCAGTTCGGCGCGCCCGGCGGCCACATGGGGCGCAAGTGTGTCGGCAATGATCGGTGGGAACAGTTGCCGCTCGTACAGTTGTACTGCGTCACGGCGAAACAGCCGGTTCTCCAAGCGTCGGCGATCCCGGTGCTCAGCGCCGTGCAGGTTCACCAGCACATCGGCCATGATCACCTCGCCTGCGTCGTACAGGGCTTGGCGCAGATCCTTTCGTCGATACGTGTCCTTGGCCTCGTCGTAGGTAATGACGGTGAAGGTCTCAGGCATTGGTAACCCCCAGGGAGAGTCCGCCGTCGACGGTAAGAACGGTGCCGGTTGTCCATTCAGCGCGGGCCACATACTCGACTGCTTCGGCTATCTCGGCAACGGTGCCGATGCGGCCAAGAGCATGCGCAGGCGCCAATCCTTCGAGGCGGGCTAGGGCGTTTGCGTCGTCCATCAGCCCCGCCCGCTGGTTGAGTTCGGTGAACACGCCGCCAGGTCGAATGCACGAAACGCGCACGCCGACGGGGCCGAGTTCGGCGGCCAACACACCGGTAAGTGTCTCGACCGCGCCCTTGGTAGCGGCGTACGGCGACGCCCCCGGGAACGCCCGTTGTGAATGTACCGACCCCATAAACACCACTGCGCCCTTCGCGGCCTTGAGCGGTTCGAGCGCCGCCTGGGTGAGCATGATGCCGGCGATCACGTTCGAATGAAACACCGCCAACAGTTCCGCTTCGTCGAGTTCGGCTAGCGGTCCCCGGTACATGTTTCCTGCGTTGTTCACCAACACGTCGAGTCGCCCGCCGCCGTGTCCAAGTGCGGCGTCGATCATGCGTTTACGATCGGCATCGACCGTGACATCACCGGCCACTGAGCAGCATGCGTCGCCGATGGACGCAGCTACCGCGTCGATCCTTTGTTGGCGTCGGCCGGAAATCGTTACCAACGCACCGAGCCCCGCAAAGCGTCGGGCGATACCTTCGCCGAGGCCCGACCCTCCGCCGGTCACCAGTACCGACATTCCCGCCGTAGCGCGCATTAGCGCGACCCGATCGAGTCGACTGCGGCGGGTCGAGGCAGGCCGGCTATGACCGAACCGGTGACTCCGCCGTCGACCAAAATGTTTTGCCCGTTGATGTATGCGGCGTCGTCGGAGGCCAGGAACAACACCACCGACGCAACGTCGTTGGCCGTCCCTAACCTTCCGCTCGGCACCTTCGATTCGCGGGCGGCTCGCATCACCGGGTCGGCGAAAATAGGGGCCGACATTCCGGCGTCGATAAGGCCGGGCGCTACGGCATTGGCGCGGATGCCGTGGGGCCCCCATTCGATCGCCATCTGGCTGGTGAGTAGAGCCACCGCAGCTTTGGTGGGGCCGTACGCGCCCGAATTGGGTCCGGCGGCGACACCGTTCATCGACGTGATGCTGACGATGCAACCGGGTCGCCCCTCGGATATCCAGCGACGGGCTGCGGCACGCGACACCATGAAAGTGCCGGCGAGATTCACATCGACCACGGCACGAAAGTCGGCGGTGCTCATGTCGATCAGCGGCCCAAACCGCACGATTCCCGCATTGTTCACCACCACATCGGGTGTACCGAACGAAGCGAGAACCGACTCGATGAAGGGTTCGTCGGTGATCGATCCCACGTATTCGGCGATGCCATCGACCGGCACCCCGCCCGACGTGATGTCGATAACGCCGACCTGATAGCCCTGCGCAACAGCCCGCTGGGCAATGGCGGCACCGATCCCTCGACCGGCTCCAGTTACAAGCAATGACCGTCCCCGAGGCATCCTCGTCACCATACCGTCATCGAGCGGTGGCTAGCCAAGCTTTCGCTGTAGGTTCGTCGGAGTCGATTTCGATTGCTTCAGTGAACCATCTGAGTGCGTCTGCGGCGCGGTTCTCAAGATCGGCCAAGCGCCCGAGGTTCACCCATGGGCCCGTTGCCCACGCCGCAAGGTTTGCTGATTTCTCCCAAGCGGCTGCTGCTTGCTGTGTACTGCCGGCGGTCGCCAGAGCATTTGCATGAACGAACCACGCCGCCGACGACCACGGGTCATCGTCCAAGATGCGCCGAGTGAAATCGAGGACCGAGTCAATTGGCTGTTCATCACGAATGGCAATAGCCAATAGCACTTCGGCCCGGTCTATCCGGTAGCTCGGATCTTTTGGAACCAGCGCCAAGGCTTTCGACGAAGCACGTTCGCTTTGATCCAACAACTCGGGATGCCCCGCGTCGTTCATGCGCAAGCCGAATCGTGTCTGAGCTTGCCACGCATGGGCGCGCTCGACCGTTCGTTCCGTCGCTCGTCGGTATAACTGCTCGGCCTTCGCGACGGCGCCCGATGATTCGGCTTGGACGGCGCGGCCCAAGATGTGGTCGGCTGCAACGGCTCGCGCCTGCCACCCTCCGGCCAACAGTCCCGCAATGACGAACGTCGCTCGTAGGGCAGGACCTATGCCGTCGGGCAGTTGGCGTCGTCGTGCCTGCGGAGCCAGTGCAACACCTGCCAAGAGCAACGCCAAGACATCGAGATCAGCGAGGGGAAAGCCCACCTGCCATTGCACTACGTAGCCAACGAGCGCTCCAGCCATACCGATGGGCCGCGTGCCGAGCTTCGGATCGTGACGCACCAGACCTAGCGCGATACAGCCAAGTAGGCCTAGGAACGCGATGAGCGCTGGTATTCCGCCCCACACGGCCACGTCGAGCAGCGCGTTGTGTATGCGATCGGGTTGCTGGCGGCGAGTCACCGTGTTCTCGAACGACTCGCTAATGGCAGAAGGTATGGCGCTTGCCGTTGCATCTGGCCCGTATCCGGTGACGGGCCGATCGGCGACAAGGCGAAGCCCGGCCTGCCACAACTCCACTCGGATGGCGTTGCTTCCCCGTGTCGTGTTTCCGACCGACAGCGCACGGTCTCGTAACGGCGAGGCCATCACCAGCACGCCAGCTATGAGGGCGAAGGCTCCGACCGCGAGGCAGACTCGACGTGAGCGATGACGACTGACGTGGACTGCCACGAGCGACAGACCTGCTAATGCGCCAAGCCACGCGCCGCGGCTCTGGGACAGCAGTAGTGCAAGGGTTCCGACGGCGAACGCCAGACCAGCAGACGCTCGCCACGCCTTAGGCACTTCCCGGTCAACCATCAACGCAAGGGCAATTGGTAGGCACAGCACCAGGTACGCGCCCAGGAACACCGGATTACGCAGCGTCGATTGACTCCGAACGAGACTGTCGCCAGCACCAAGGTCAAGCAGTCGGTCGCCGCGCTCGAACAGCGCAATGAACGAGACCGGGAGAGAACCCACGACGAAGGTTCGATCGAGCCGTTCCCTCATACCGGACACTTGGCCCATGCACAGCCCGAGCCACAGAGCGCCCCCGATAGCCGCCCATCCGATCAGGCCAAGCATCCGAGCGGGTGATCCGATCAAGCTATTGAAGGGCGTGGAGCCAAATGCGGCGCCGACCGAAAGGGCCGCCAATAGCCCCGCCATCCAGACGAGTGACGGGTGCAGTGGGATGGACTTGCGGCCGAGCATCAAGCCAAGCGACATTGGTACGACTGCCAATATCAGCAGTGCCGCTATTGGCGTCCGTTGCTGGAGTCCCCAGGGGTCAAACGCCAACGGAACCAGCGCGACTAGCCCCACTGTCAGCCACGCTGACACCTGGAGCTGCCGGTCTACCTCCACCGTTCAACCGTATGGGGCTACGTTTGAATTGTGCTCAGGACTCTGGTCCCAACGTCATAGCTGTAGAGCTGGCCGACCTTGACGCCGTGAACGTAACCGACCTGGCTCCACACCACGGTGTTTCCGTCGATGCGCAGATCGGAGTATCGCGAGCTGCCGTCGGCGACAAGGATTGGTAGGCCCGGGCGGTCAAGGTCAATCATGCGTATTTGGGTGTGCCGGGGAACACCGTCGACCGTGGGGCCGAGTAGCTGTGTGTTGCTGCGATACAGGAGTTTGGACCCGACGAGAACGGGTGGGCCATCGGGTGTTGCGGCGTCGAAGAGGGTGTGAAACGAAAATCCCTCACATGGCAGCGAGCACCACTGCACGATGTGTCCGGTGAAATTCGGTGACACCGATGCGATTCGATTGCCGCGCCGTGTCCAGTGCGCCCCAACCGCGACGGTGCCCGGTATCTCGATAAAGCTTTGCTGCCCGGTGGTCGAGACAGTGCCTATGCCATACCGGCCACCTTCGACCGACCATTGAAGTCGGGTCCACGAAACACCAAAACTTCCAGCCTGAACGGGGCCCGTGTTGGTAGATGACTGCCCCTGCGTTGTCGCTAGTGCAACGGGCGTAAGAGGGAGGTTCGTGAGTCGTCCGGCCGCGACAGTGAAGTTGACTGCGCCATCAGTCAGTTGTGATGCAACGATGGCGCGGCTGCCCTCAACGTCGAAGCTCGACCGCCAAATTTGGTTAGGAAACGTGGGCACGTCGCTGGCGGGAGGCGTCACGGTAAATGCAGGCCCGCTGCCCCTCGATTTGGCGCGCACAGTGTCGCCGCTCGCGATCAACTCGTTCCACATTACGAATTCGCTGCTGAGCCGAGACGACCCGACCGGGGTTGCGGTTTGCGTTACAAGCATTCGTGCGCCACTACCGAGGGATTGGGTCCACACTTGCGAGCTGCTTAGCGTGTCGGTCACGTACGAGATCGTGCCGCCGCTGATGTCGGGGTCGTGGAGAATCGGACCAGGGGTCGGGCGTTGGATACTGCGAGGTCCCGCTGGCGTAAGTTGCTTTAGGCTTCCGGTATCGATGTTGACCACGTACAGGTCGGAGCGTACCTGGCCGTTCAATCCTGTTCGTTCGCTAAACACCATCTTGTTTCCCGAGATTTGAGCGCGGTCGATCGACCCACTCGATCGGTACAGCACCGGCAACGGCCCATTCTGAGCGGCGTCGTAGAGCCAGATAATTTGATGGTCGCGGTCCACCAATGCGGCACGTCCGTTGCTGAACTCTGGTTGATTAAGCGGCGCAAGGTCTAAAAAGGCGCCGGGTGTGAGCTCCCGGATGTGGGGGGCTGAGAGGCTGGCACATGGCCAGGTGCACGACCAAACTGCGGCGGTCGGTTCCATAGCTAACGGCGCGAAGCACATGCCCGTGAGAAACACCTTGTCACCCGACAGACGAACCGACAAGGGTGTGCACCCGTTGACGAAGCCAGTGTTGTGGGTGCTGACCCGAGTCGTCCCTTCAAAGAGGGAGACTTCGGACGCGTTCCCGTATCCAAACCCGAACCCCTCCGGTGCACCTAACAGCGCAACTCGGTTACCCGCGATATCGATCGACGACGCGACCGGAACTCGCGGTGTGGGGAAACTTGCCGTCAGCACTTCGGCAGTCACCAAGTTATGCAACGTATACGCGGTGCTTGTGGGCTCAAAGGTCACAACCCCACTTGTCGCTAGCAGGTTTCCGCTGATTCGGGCGCGCCCACCGGTAGGAGTTGGCGTCTCGACGCGTCCGCTAGTCGATACGGCGCTAAAGACAGGGTTTGCCGTGTTGCCGTCGAGAGTCGTGAGCACCCATGGTGTACCGGCTTGCGAGGCGACCTCACCCGTAACCGGCGATGCAATGACCCGCTCGCGACCGGTCGATAGTTGGTGGCTTAGCAAGGAATACACACCAGCCCCGTCGCGCTGCGTAAACGTGACAAGGTCGCCTGAAATCGACGGCCACATTCGTTGTGCCTCAGGAGCGTCAGGGACTCGGTCGTCGGGAGAGGCGCCTGCCTGCGACATTGGGACGATGCCAAGGAGCATGCCGGCGAGCAGGGCCTGCACGGTCCGCCATCGAAAACCAGCTGCCACAATCATGTGCCCTCATGCTCTCTGTTGCCGCGGAGGGCCACTGTAGAAATGGTGTGTGTGCAACCTGTGTGGCCGACGTCTGTTCTGCCGCAACGTTGCGGGCAAACTGATAAGACATCAGTAAGGAGCGCAATGATTTCGTTGACGACGTACGCCGATGCCCGTGACGCCTATCGACACCGTGACCTTCGTCAAGCCCTCTACGACGAAGGCGACGCGCTCATGCATGGCGTCATCGTCAACCTCCATGGTGCCGAACACGCCGCCCGAAGGCGGCTCGAAAACCGGTTGTTTCGCCGGGATACGTTCGCGTGGTTCGAGGCCGAAGTGATTCCGGCTGTTATCGCCGAAATGCTGACGCCGGCCCTCGCCGCCGGCCGGGTCGACCTGCTGACGTTGTCCCGACAAACCATGATCAACTTGTCGCTGCGCGTCGCTGGCGTCGATCGTCCACTTGGCACCGCCGATGAACTCGACCACCTGTACAGTCTTATGGACCGCCTGGCGCGCGCTTCGACCGTGGCGAGCGCTACGGGCGACAAGGCCGCCATCATCGATGACGGCAATAGCGCGCTCGACGAGCTTGCCGAGGCGTTCTATGCCCCGTCGTTGGCTCGCCGTCAGGCCTTGTTGTCGGTGGGGGTCGAGGCCGACTACCCAGCCGACGTACTCATGACACTCGTGCGCAACCAAGACCATCTCGACCTGCCCGCCGATACCTTGCTACGCGAGATCGCGTACTACCCCTGGGTTGGGTCGCACTCAACCTCCAACCAGTTTGTGCACGCGATGCATCACATGTTCAGGTGGCTCGACTCGTGTCCGGGCGACCGTCAACGTCTCACTAACGACGCGTCGTGGCGACAGCGATTCGTGCACGAATCGCTGCGCCTGCATCCGGCAAGCGCCGTCTCATTGCGCCGCGCCCTGGCCGACATCACGTTGAAGTCCGGTGTCGAGATCGGTCAGGGCGACACCGTAGCCATCAGCCTGCAAGACGCCAATTGTGACCCGTTGGTGTTCGGCCCGACAGCCGCCGATTTCGATCCGTTCCGCACGCTCCCCGACGGCGTCGTCGCCTGGGGTCTGAGTTTTGGACACGGCACTCACGCGTGTTTGGGAACAGAGTTGGCGGCCGGGCACGACGGCGAACTACTGGGGGCAATCACTGTCATGGCCGGGGCCGTACTAGCCGCCGGCGCCCGTATCGACCCGCATGACCCACCGATCATCGACGACGAAACTACCCGCCGGGTCTTTGGCCGCTACCCCGTGCGACTTGGCGCTATTTCGACGCTCTATTGACAGCGTTGCTCGATGAATCACCCCACCGCGAGCCCTACGTCATCTGGCTAGTCCACGCGTCGAACGACTCGATGCTTCAACTGTCTCGCTCGCATCCTTGCGTTCAAGATGAAGCGCCGACCGGGGACGGGTACGTCCAGTTCTTTTCCGAACGCTAGCTGGGGTTGAGCTCTGCGGGCACCCGGGCCGACCCACTGGACCCCTCTACCAGGCATGCGTTACTCCCTAACGTCTTTGCGAAAGATGTCGAAGGCGATAGGGCCCGTCGCTATGAAGGGCCAACGTTGGGCTAGGCCACCACGCTCCGACGCCGAACTTTCGCAAAGACGTTAGCGAGATGCGTCGGCCAGCCTCGCCTCGGTTGCTCATGGTGATCGATGTGTGCGCAAACCTCGACCGGAGCGGCGTTTGTAGCTTGCCGTGGAGGGTGGCATCACACCGAGCCCGTACAGGCCGCGTGAGACCCGCACGACCCGGCCGCGCCGAAGGTCGGATCGCAGCAGGTCAGAAACCCATTTATTGGCCGACGGCCCGGTTTGGACTCCCCGGCTCTCCAAAGTCTCCACGAGTTCGGCGATGGACATCGGCGTGCGAGCCCGCATCATTGCTTCCAACAAGATGTAACGGTCAGCGATATGGCGCATGAGCCGACGCTACCGAGACGGTATGACAGAGTCTCTAGCTGGGGTTGAGGAGCTGCCAGATTCGCTCGGGCGTTGCGGGCATGGTGATGTCACGCACGCCGAGATGGCTGAGCGCGTCGACCACGGCATTGATGACAGCAGGGGTCGACCCGACCGAGCCCGATTCGCCCAAACCCTTCGCTCCCAGCGGGTTCGACGGTGACAATGTGACGATGTGGTCGAGCGTGTAGTTCGGCAACTCGGTGGCGGCTGGGATCAGGTAATCTATTAGGTTGCCGGTCTTGGGTTGGGCGGTGATGGGGTCGTACTGGACTTCCTCGTACAACGCCTGCGCGATGCCTTGGGCAATGCCCCCCATCACCTGGCCACCAGCGAGCATCGGGTTGATGATCGTGCCGCAATCGTCGACCGCGTAGAACCGTTCGACGGTTGGCTTTCCGGTCTCGCGATCGATGCCAACCACACAGCAATACGCGCCTGACGGGAACGTGAAGTTCGACGGCTCGAAATGCGTGAGTTCTTCGAGGCAACCAATCTTCATATCGTCGGGGAGCTGTGCGCCTTGCAGGCCCGCGGTACCGATTTCGGCCCAGGTCTTGCCAACCGCTGGCGCGCCAGCCACATGGAACGTGCCGTCCTCGACCACGATGTCATCGACGTCGGCCTCCAACAGGTGCGCCGCGATTCGCTTGGCCCTATCGAGCACAACATGGGCCGAGGTCCACACCGCCCCACCGGCGACCGCGACGGCGCGCGAACCCATGGTGCCAATGCCGTGGGGTACAAGGTCGGTGTCGCCATGGAACACGTTGATCTTGTCGATGGGAATGTGCAACACGTCGGCGGCAATCTGAGACAACGTGGTGTACGTGCCCTGACCGTGGGGCGAGATGCCTGTGGTGATGTGTACCGAGCCGTCGTTGGTGAGTCGAATACGGGCCGATTCCCACGAACCGAGATGGCCGAATGCCTCTAGCGAACCGCGAGGACCGAAACCGGCGGCTTCGAGCCACGTAGAAAAGCCAATGCCCATGAGCGGCTTTGTCGGGTCGGCGAGCCGGGTGGCCTGTTCGGCCAGAAGTGCCGGGTAGTCGATGACGTCGAGCAGCTTGTCGACCAGCCCGTCGTAGTTGCCAGAGTCGTAGTTGATGAACCCACCCGAGATGCCGATTGGGTACGGGAAGTTGTCCTGCTTGATGAAGTTGCGTCGCCGCACGGCGAGCGGGTCGAGGCAGAGTTGGTCGGCAATAGCGTCGATAGTGCGTTCGATCAGGAACGCCGATTCAGGTCGACCCGCTCCACGATACGCCGACAGCGGCGTCTGGTTTGTGAACCAGTTATTGGCAGCCGCGAACAACTGCGGAATCTCGTAGACGCCGCTCGCCATCCACATGGTGAGCATGGGCAAACCAAACCCCGTGGTGTCACCGTACGCACCAACGTTGGAATGCACCTGCAGCTTGAGTACCTGGATTTTGCCGTCGTCGTCGAAGCCGACCTCGATGTCTTCAATCTGGTCGCGGCCATGCACCATCGACACCATGTTCTCGCTGCGAGTTTCGACGTACTTGACGGGTTGACCAAGCTTCTTGGATACCGCCGGGATTAAGAAGTGTTCCGGGTACCAAGCGATCTTGGCTCCGAACCCGCCACCGACCTCGGGGGTAATGATGCGGCATTCGTGATTCCCGATACCGAACGACGTGGTGAGCGTTGCCCGCACGGCGTGGGCACCCTGGGTCGAGAGCCAGAACGTGAGACCGCGCGGCCCCCAGTCGGCCAAGAACGCATTCGTTTCCATAGGGACCGGTGCACACCGGTTGTTGCGTAAACGCAACGCTAGTCGGTTTGCGCACGTGGCAAGGGCCGCGTCGGCGGCTTCGTCGGCGGGGACAAGCGGAATGACGTTCGTGCCGAGGTCGGGGAACAGCAACTCGGTGGCCGTGCCCGCAAGCGACTGTTCGAGCGATGCCACAACGGGCAATTCGTCGATGTCGGCAAACACGGCGTTGGCGGCATCGACCGCCTCGTTACGAGTACCCGCGACCACGATGGCGATGGGTTCCCCCACGAACCGCACGCGGGTTTTGGCCAACGGCGAGCGGTCGATCCCTGGCACCGGGGGAGCGGGCAGGTTCGGCAGGTCGGGTAAATCGGCCGCCGTATACACGCCCCGTACGCCGGGCATTGACCGGGCCTCGGTGACGTCGATGCTGCGGATCACGCCGTGGGCGATAGACGACCGCACGATGGCGGCGTGCAACATGTTGGGCAACGTGAGGTCGTCGGTGAACCGACCCCGACCGGTTAGCAGATCCGGATCTTCCTTGCGTACTACCGAAGTACCCATCAACGACATGACAACCCCCCGTTTTGTTTGTCCCCCAGGACAAACCCGACCCTAACAAAATGTCAAACTGCTGCGATGAGTCGGAACCTGATCTTGGCCGGAGGTTGGGCGCATCCTGTCGACCAAACGGCGTTGCCCCTTGCCGCCGCCCTGGCTGCGTCTGGCCTGCGGTCCATGGTGACCGACTCGCTCGACGCCGCGGCGGTGGTGCTTGAAACCAGCAACGTGGAGTTGCTGACCGTGCACGCATGCCAGTTCCAGATGCTCGATTCCCGCTACAGCGCTGAGCAGCGAGATACGTTTGCGCGCACCACCCCGCCGCGCTGGCGCGCAGGTGTCGAGGCCCACATTTCTGCGGGGCGTCCAATCCTGGCGCTACATACCGCGCCGATCTGTTTCGACGATTGGCCTCGATGGGGTGACATCATCGGGGGCCGTTGGAATTGGCAGCGGTCATATCATCCGCCGCCCGGCCAGTTCACCGTTCGGCCGACTGATGGGATCGAGTTCGAGGTTGTCGATGAGCTGTATTGCAACCTCGACGTCGATACCGCTGTACACGTTCGGGCAACAGCAACCGACGAGGACGGCGTGACCCAACCCCTGGCATGGACCTTCGACGGTGGCGGCACCCGGGTGGCCTACTGTGCGCTCGGCCACGACCAGCGTGGCCTTTCCAACCCCGGTTGTCGGCAGCTACTCGGCCAACTCGTCGACTGGTTGATGGTGGTTTAGCAGCCACCTAGTGTTGGCGGGTGCCTCCTCCGCCTGTTTCTGTGCAGCTGTACTCGTTACGCGACGCGTGCGCCATCGAGTTCGCCGCTGTTCTTCGCCAGCTTGGCTCGGTCGGCTTCGTCGGTGTCGAACTCGCCGGGTTTCACGATCTTTCCCCAGCACAATTCTCCGAGGTAGCAGCCGACTACGGCCTCGTCGTGTCGAGCGGTCACTTCGGCGATGCAACGTCCGACGCGCTCAACGCCACGCTCGACGACCTGCAGACCGTTGGATGCGACACCGCGGTACTGGCCTTCTTGCCGCCTGCAGCGTTCGCCGATCTCGATGCCGTGAAGCATTCGGCCGATACCCTCAATAAGGCCCAAGCCATCGTTGGTGATCGCGGGATGACGCTCGGTTATCACAATCACTGGTGGGAGTTTCAGACAATCATCGACGGTCGTAGCGCCTGGTCATACCTGTACGACCTGCTCGACACGTCGATCATGGCCGAGCTCGACACGTACTGGGCCACCGTTGGCGGAGCCGATCCTGCGTCAGTTGCGGCGTCGGTAGGCGACAGGGTGCAGTTGCTGCACGTAAAGGACGGCCCGGCCGATGATCCGAAGGCCGACATGGTGGCGGTCGGAAGTGGCTCGATGGATGTTGCCGGAATTCTGGGCGCGGTTCCGAGCGCCCGCTGGCATGTTGTCGAACTCGACCGATGCGCCACCGATATGTTCGACGCGGTCGAGGCCAGCTACCGCTACCTCGTTGGCAACGGATTGAGCAGCGGACGGCAGTGAACGGCACGGCTAAACACGCAACGCCCCCGATCCGGATCGGCATTATCGGCTGCGGCAACATCGCGCCGGTGTATGCGCACACGCTGGCCGAATTCGACTGGGTCGAAATCGCCGCCTTCGCCGACGGCATACCGGGCCGAGCCGAAAAGTTTGCGGCCAAGTACGGGGGCGTGGCCATGAGCGTCGACGAGATGCTGGCTGATCCGTCGATCGAAGCGATTGTGAACCTCACGCCAGCCCACGCCCATGCCGCGGTTACCATGTCGATCCTGCAGTCGGGTAAGTCGGCGTTCAGCGAAAAGCCGCTTGGCGTCGACTTCGATGACGGTGCCGCGCTCGTGACACTCGCGGCCGAAACGGGGCTCCGCCTCGGCTGCGCTCCCGACACGTTTTTGGGCGCCGGTTTGCAGGCAGCGCGCTCGGCCATAGATCGTGGCCTCATCGGCGAACCGTTGGCGGCCAACGCGTTCTTTCAAGGATTCGGGCCCGAATGGTGGCACCCAAATCCCGAGATTTTCTACGGCCCGGGTGCCGGACCGCTGTTCGACATGGGCCCCTATTACCTCACGGCTCTTACGAGTTTGCTTGGACCTGCCCGGTCGATCATGGGCTCAGCTCGCACCGACATGGCCGAGCGCGTTATCCATGCAAAGGGTCGCGTCGGCGACATGATTGCTCCCACGGTACCAACCCACGTTGCCAGCATTATCGACTTCGTGTCGGGTCCGGTCGCTACGCTGGTGACCAGTTTCGATGTGAAGGCGTCCCGGTATCGCAATATCGAGATTTACGGCACCGAAGCCACGCTCGCCGTTCCCGACCCCAACACGTTCGGTGGTCCGCTCATGATGCGCGGCATACTCAACGACGACTGGCGCGAGGTCGCCCTTGCGGTACCGAACATTCCACAACAGCGCGGCATCGGCTTGGCCGACATGTTGTCGGCGCAATGTGTCGATCGCCCCCACCGAGCGTCGGCCGAGATGGCCTTGCACGTGCTGGAAATGATGTGCGGTGCCGTTCGCTCGTCGCACGAGGGCCAGCGCATTGAGCTCACCACCACATGTGAACGCCCAGCCCCACTGCGCTTCAAACTCGTGCCCAATACGTTTGACTGAAACGGAACCAACATGGAAACACTTCGTTACGGCCTAGTTGGCGCTGGCTTCATCACCCAGTTTCACCTGCGTGCCCTTGAAAGCGTGCGCGGGGTCGATGTGACCGGCCTGGTGTCTCGCACACCTCCCCACGAACTTGCAGCCAGTGTGCGTGACCGTGACCTTGGCCCGGCCCGGGTGTTCGAGTCGGTCGAGGAGATGGCGCATCACGTCGATGTCATCGCGTTGTACAACCCGAACTTCAGCCGTATCGACACCATGGAACAGATCGCCACTGCGGTCGGCAACGGTGCGAAGGTGCGCGGCCTTATCTGTGAAAAGCCGCTGGGGCGAAACATGGCTGAAGCAAGACGCGTCGTCGAACTGAGCAGGCAAATCGGCGCGCCAACCGCGTACTTCGAAAACCAAATTCACATGAAGATGTTGCAAACCGCTCGCGCTCAGTTGGCAGGCGCAGCGGCGGCGATGGGGCCATTGACCTTGGCCCGTTCCAGCGAGGAACATGCCGGACCCCACAACGGTTGGTTCTGGGATCCGGCCCAGCAAGGTGGTGGGGTCCTGTCCGACATGGGGTGTCACTGCATCGCGGTTGGTTGGTTTCTGCTCACGCCGCATGGAAAGCCGCCGCGGTACCTTGTGCCGCAAACTGTGTCGGCCGATGTTGGTCTACTGAAGTGGGGTCAGCCCCGGTATCGGGCTGAGTTGCTCGCGCAGCATGGCGTCGACTACTCCCGAACTCCGGCTGAAGACTTCGCCACCGGCCTGGTCACCTATGCCGATCCCAACAGCGGTCAACGGTCGAAGGCGCAGTTCACGGTCTCGTGGATGTACGACAAGCAGGGTTTGCGATTGTTGGTCGATGGTATCGGGCCGGGATATGCGCTCGAAGCCAACAGCCTGCGTTCGCCGCTCGAAGTGTTCATTGGTGACGCCGCCGCCGAAGGCGTCACCGACTCCGAGTTTGCGTTGGAAAAGGCCACCGCATCGCGAGGGCTTCTGGCCATCCAACCCAATGAACCCGACCTGTACGGCTACACCGATGAGAACGTCGACGCCGCTCAGGCCTTCCGCGATGGGCGCGACGGGTTGCTCGATTTCGACTACGGCCTGGAGATCGTGCGCTTAACCATGGCGGCGTATTTGTCAGCCGAGGAGGGTCGAGTTGTCGACCTCGCCGACCCCGCCACACAAGCCCGCCTGGAGACTTACGTTCCGCTCATTCAACAAGGTCGGGGCGGGCCACAACTTCTAGGGTGACCGGCGCGTGGGTCTCGGCACTTTCGTACGATGCCAAGACCAGTCGCACTGCTTCGCGGCCGTCGGTTCCGGTGCACACAACGGGTGCGGTGCCATCGATCGCAGCCAGAAAGTTAGCGACGTGCTGGGAGTGTGCGGCCAGTCCTTGCAGCTCGTAACGGGTCACGTCGGTGTCGGCCCACGTAGTACCCGCCGACGTGCGGTATCGGTGGGTCAAAACGTTGGACCCGACCCGGTTATCGCACTCCAACGAGCCTTCGGTGCCAAATACCCAGAACGCCTCCTGCCAACCAGTACCCGTCCACGCCACCTCGACTTGGCCGATTGCCCCCGACACAAAGCCAAGTGACGACACGGCTGTATCTTCCACTTCGATCGCGTACTTGAGCGTGGCCGCGCGGGCGAAAACGTCGTGCACGTCGCCACACAAAAACCGGGCGAGATCGAACAGATGGCAGCCGTTGTCGAGCAAGGTGCCGCCACCCGACAGCGCCTTGGACCCGAACACGCCTCGAACGGTGGCGGCGCCAGCCCAGTCGTGGGCTTGGCGAAAGCGGGCGTAAGTGACCGTGCCGATAGCGCCGGAATCGATCAGTTGTTTGGCCCGGGCTGCAGCTGCCCATGAACGCATGTGGTGGCCAACTTGGAACACCACGCCGGCCTGGTCACACGCTTCGATCATTTCGTCGGCCTGGTGCAGATCCATCGACACCGGCTTTTCGCACAGCACGTGTTTGCCGGCGCGGGCTGCGGCGATGGTGATTGGGTGGTGCGACGAGTTTGGGGTACAGATCGATACTGCGTCGATGTCTGGGTTGTCGAGCAATTGCTGGTAGTCGGTGTAGCCAGCCGAGATGCCCCACGCCGATTGCCGCATGTCGAGAGTTACCGGATCGACGTCGCAAAGACCCACCACCTCGGCGCCCGCTAGTTGATATCCGGTGACGTGGTTTTGAGCGATCCCACCTGTACCGATGACGCCTATCCGACACGCCGCCATCAGCTACCGACGCTGCCCGATCCGGCCTGAGCCGATGCGACGGCGCGAGCTGACGCTCCGGGCACCCATTCGATTGCTTCCACGTTTGGCGCCTGGTCGGTTGGAAGTTGAACACGTCGTGCTGCCCACCTGCACGCGTTGGTCATCACCCGTAAAACATGTTCGTTTCGGTACGTGGGGTACTCCTCGTGCCCGGGCCGGAAGTACACCACCTGGCCGTGACCGCGTTGCCATGTGGCACAACTGCGGAACACTTCGCCGCCCTGAAACCAACTGACCATGAGCAACTTGTCGGGCGTGGGTATGTCGAAACGTTCGCCGTACATTTCTTCCATCTCCAACTCGAAGTACGCCGGGATGCCATCCATAACCGGATGCGCGGGTTCGAGGACCCAGAGCCGCTCCTTCTCGTTCGCTTCGCGCCAGGTGAGCGAACAGTTGGTGCCCATCAGGCGACGGAAGATCTTCGAGAAATGACCCGAGTGCAACACGATAAGCCCCATGCCACTGAGCACCTGCTGGTGCACCTTGTCGACAATGGCGTCGTCGACAAGGTGATGACCCATGTGACCCCACCAGATCAGAACGTCAGTGGATGCCAGCACGTCGTCGGTCAGGCCATGTGAGGGTTCGGCCAGGGTGGCGGTACGCACGTTGAAATCTTCGGCCGTGGCGAGACCTTCGGCCAACGCGCCATGGATACCCGTGGGGTACACCTCGGCGATTGCCGGTTCTTTCACCTCGTGAAGATACTCATTCCACACGGTAACGTTGATCATGTCTCGACAGGCTAGGTGGCGCACCGGTCTACGCGTAATTCTGTTTTGTGCCTGCGTGGCGTGCAGCGCGAATGCTATTCCCGATGCCACGCAGACAGTTGTCGACCCGTCGCTATTACAAGCGGTGACCAGTACCTCGGATGCGACAGATACAGCCGAGGCGACAACCATCGAGCAGACAACAACGTCGGTTGTAGCAACGACAATTGTTCCGGCTCGACCCGAAGGATCGTTCACCATGGCGTTCAGCGGTGACACGTTGATCCACCGTCCAATTGTTCGCCAGGCAGCCACATACGCCGGTGGAAACGGCTACGACTTTGCGCCGATGTTTGCCCGTATCGCACCGCTCGTTTCTTCGGTTGATCTTGGGGTCTGTCACATGGAAACCCCCGTCGCTCCGCCGGGGGAGGAACTGTCGGGGCACCCGATCTACGGCGTGCCAGTTCAGGTGTTGGCGGGCGTCGCCAGCGCCGGGTACGACAGGTGTTCCAGCGCGTCGAACCACACGCTCGACCGCGGTTTGAAAGGCATCGACGCTACAGTCAACGGCCTTGAAGCGGCCGGGCTCGGCAACTCGGGAATGGCCCGTACTCCGGCCGAGTCCGAGCCTCAAGTGTTCGTCGTTCGTGGGGTGCGAATGTCGCACCTTGCTTACACGTGGGGGTTTAACGGAATTCCGATGCCTGCTGGCAACGAATGGCGAGCCAAGCTCATCGACCAAAGCCGTATCGTTGCCGATGCTCGCGTCGCTCGTTCTCGCGGTGCCGAGTTCGTATTCGTCAGTATTCATTGGGGCGAGGAAAAGAACTGGCGCGTTACCAAAGCACAGCGTCAGGTCGCCGAGTTCGTCACCGCCAGTGGCCAGGTGGATCTCATAGTCGGGCATCACGTCCATGTGCTGCAACCGATCGAGCAGATCAACGGGCGTTGGGTGGTGTTCGGGCTAAGCAACATCATCTCGAACCTTCCGGGTGGAGATTTAGCGTGGCCGGCCTCCAGCCAGGACGGTGCAGTCGTGACAATCGATGTCGCCCGATCCGCAGATGGCGGCTGGGTGGTCGATAAGCCGGTTGTGCATCCAACCTGGGTGGACCCGGCCGGCTATCTCATCCGACTGGTGGCCGACGACCTGAAGGACCCGGCAACTCCCGAGGCCGTGGCCGTGCATCTTCGAAACTCGCTCGAACGCAGCCGGACGGTACTGGGCGAGTATTTCGCCAGCTAGCCGAGAGCGGTGTCGAGCATGGCCAGTTGACGGCTTGGGGGCCACGACTCAGGATCGAAAAGGGCTTGCAGCGCTACGCCATCGAGTATGGCGATGAGGCGCTCGGCCTCGTCGGTGGCGGCCTGCCCCGTGGCTCGACCGGCTCGTACGACTAGTGAGGCAACGTCGGCTCGAAAGTGGCGGTATGCGTCGCGTTGGGTCATGGCAAGGTCGGCGTCTCCCAGGGCCTGAGCGCAAAACGCAACGGTAACGGTCCAGTGCAAGCGAGTGCTCTCGTCGATTGGTAACGCGTCGGTGAGCGTGGCGCGAAGTGCCTGGTCCGCAGTCAAATCACGCCGTGGAGCAGCTTGTTGCCGGCGGTTTTCCAGGGATGCCTCCAGTGTGAACTGCAACAGTTCGCGTTTATCGGCGAAGTAGTGGGTCAACATTCCGGTGGTCCATCCCGCTTCGGCGGCCACCTCGCGCATCGTGGCAGCACCGATGCCGGACCGGGCGATGACTCGTGCTGCGGCGGCGGCAAGAATCGCCTTTCGCTCGTAGACATCCACCGCTTTTGGCATAACTGTTGACGGTACATGCATTGTTCCGTAACATCCGTTATATGGTCCACATTCCCACTCGCGGCAGTGTCCAGGTACGACTCGGCCCGAAGGCAAAGCAGATTCCCGATTACGGCCCGAGCACCATGTCTCGCGACCCGTACACCGACCCGGTGCGTTTCGAACTCGAACGCGAGAAGGTGCTGGCCAAGCATTGGATCCTTGCCGGTCGTGAGGAGCAGATGGCGGGCGTCGGCGACTGGATCACCTATGAAGGTCACGGCGAAACCGTGATGATTACTCGGCAGCCAAACGGGTCGCTGTCGGCGTTCCATAACGTCTGCCAGCACCGCGGCATAGCCATGGTCAGCGAGACGAAGGGCTGCGGAGCCCGCCGATTTACGTGCCCGTATCACGGCTGGGTATACGACACCACCGGCAAGCTGGTGGGCGTTCCTGAGCGGGAAGATTTCTCGGCCGATCATCTCGACGGCGTCCGTGCTCCCGCCGTGGCAGTCGACAGTTGGGGTGGCTGGATCTGGATCAATTTGCTCGGCCCCGAGCTTGCGCCACCGTTAGCGGAAGGTGTCGGCCCCGAGATCATGGCCGACCTCGGTCGATTCAACATGGAAGGCATGGTGTTGCACGAAGTCGTCGAATGGGATGTGCCTGTTAGCTACAAGGCCATTGTCGACGGGTTCAACGAGGTGTACCACGTGACCGAGTTGCACCATGTGCCGCCCGCGTTCACAAAGTCGGCCCGTGGAACGTCGTTCCACATACACGGCGACAACTACATGTGCTTCGTTCCCCGACCTGACACGCTCGATCAGTTGGCCGAGGACTGGGATCATCACCAATACGCCATCTGTCATTACGTCGTGTTCCCCAACACAGTCTTCAACTGCAACCCCGAGCATGTGCAGGTGTTCACACCGATACCTATCGATGTCGACCGTACCCGGTTCTTGTGCTGGGAAATCATTTACCCCGGCGACATGAACGACCCCGAGTACGCCGCGTACCACCGCAAGACCATGGCCCACTGGGAGGGCCTAAAGGTTGTGGTCAGCGAAGACATCAACATCTACGAACAGCTCGCTCGAACCAAGCGGTCAAGCGGATACACCAAGCATATCTTGTCCGAGCGTGAGTGCAAGATTGCCCACTACCACGACAACATGGACAAGAAGATCCGTAACTAACCGACTCCGCAGATGAACTCGAGGTTGTCCATCGGGTTGATATCCCAGCCGCTCCGTCACGGCCGTTTGCGCAACAGTTGCGGTTTCGGCCGGTGCTGTGACGGCGGTTTGCGCAACAGTTGCGGATTTGGACGGTTCGTCAGGTTGACATCGAGTCGGTACTAGCCTCGGTGCCATGGCTCGTTTACCGCTTGTTGACCCCGATAGCCCGAACACCCATCCACGCGCTGCCGCTGCGCTCCTGAAGGTCCGCGACAGCATGGGCGACCGGGGCGATGTGCCCTGGCGCGACATCAACGTCTACCGGGCCATGGCGAACAATCCAGTGGCGTTCGAGGCGATTTTGACGTTCGGCGAGAAGGTGTACCGTGCTAACTCTCTTACGCCGGCTCAACGTGAATTGGCCTACCTGGGCGCTTCGGTCGCGAATGATTGTCACTATTGAATTCCCACCCACGTGGTGCTGGGTCGCAGCGCCGGACTGACCGAAGCCAAGCTCCGTCACATAGGTGATTCGCCCTTGCCCGACGGCGTGTACGAGCCGGCCGAGCGCGCCATCGTTGAGTATGCCCAGAAGGCGACCAACATGGAACCGATCGACAACGAGTTGTATGGCCGGTTGTCGGCGCATTTCACCGAGGCGCAAATGATTGATATCTGTTTTACGGTTGGTCTCAGCAACCTCATCAACCGGTTCCACGCCACATTCCTCACCGACGTTGATCCGGAAACGAACGCAGCGGTGGCCCCGAGCTGCCCGCTGCCGATGGCTGCCGAGTTGCAAGCCCGTGCTGCAACTGGTTGGCAACGGTCGACCACTGTGTAGGAATCAACACATTCAACTGAAATAGGTAAACGTGTTGAATATTGCACATTCGTTGCATCGGCACTATTGTGCAGGAATGAGCACATCAACGTACGTGATCAGGTCTGCCCGCGACCTTGGCTTGACGCTCGCCGATGCCCGACATGTCCGCGGACTCACGCAGGCGGAACTCATTGCTCACGCCGGAGCCCCATACGACCGCTCGTATCTCAGTCGGCTCGAAAGCGGTGAGTTCAGCCAACAGGTCGACCGAGCACTCCTGCTCCTTCGAGCTCTCGGTGTCACCGTCACAGCCGAGATGGATGCGGTCACCAGTGAGTAGAGCGCCCCTGCGGGTGTTTCTCGGTAACGATCACATTGCCGATCTCGAACCAAAACGGCCATGGGATCTGCGCTGTCGATACACGCCCACGGCTGTAGAACGTTGGCCCGCGAACACGCCGCTGCTGTCGTGCTCGTTGCCGCTCCAACGCCGACCCGCCAACGCCAACCCTTTCACGCGTGGACTACTTCCAGAAGGCGCGCACCTGGGTGAGGTGGCACGGCTGGCTCGGGTGCCAACCAGCTACACCTACGATTTGTTGGCGCGTTACGGGCGCGATGTCGCAGGTGCCTTCGTGGTCACGAGCGCCGACGACCCGGGTGAAAAGCGCTGGCAGTGTGAGCCGTACACGCAGGACTCCCTTGATGACGAGGTGCGAAACCTCACGTCGCCTGGGCTCGGAATACGAGACGACAGCGAGCTATCGATCGCCGGCCTGCAAAACAAGCTTCTACTTGTCGCCTTACCCGATGGAGGCTGGGGCCGGCCAGTGCATGGCCAACCGTCAACTCACATTCTCAAGGTTGACGATCCGCTGCATCCAGGACTGGTGGCGGCGGAACATGCGTGCCTCAGGTTGGCTGGCATGGTTGATGTGCGGTGCTCGTCAACCGAACTGGTCGAACTGGGCGACATGGCTTGCATCATCGTGAAGAGGTACGACCGGACCATCGCCGACAACGGCACTGTTCGGCGCCTCCATCAGGAGGATTCCTGTCAAGCGCTCGGCGCAGACATCGACGCGAACCAGGGTCGGGGGAAGTACGAGCGGCACGGGGGCCCAACGTATGTAGCGGTTGCCGCGCTACTCGATCGATTCGCCGCAAACCCGTACGACGAGAAACTTGCGCTACTCGACCTGGCTGTTTTCACCTCGGTGATTGGGAATGCTGACGGCCACGGGAAGAATATCTCCGTACTTCATGAACGAGACGGGACAGTTGCCTTGGCACCTGCTTACGACTGCGTTCCCACGATGCTGTGGCCGAAATTGAGAGCGACCAGCGCTATGTCCGTCAACGGGTCGTTCTCCCTCATGCCGTCGCAAGACGATTTTGTTGCCGAGGCTCGTCGCTGGGGTCTGCCCGTCGCGGCGGCGCGCCAGCGATTGGTAGCACTCGCTGAACGCCTGCTCTCGGCGGCTCCACAGCTAGCCCACGAGAACCTCGCCGTCGCGGTCACCGATCGCGCCAACCGGCTGTTACTCGGCCGTTAGCTACAACAAAGTGCTGTAGGCCACCCAGGCTCCGTGGGCCCCGTAGGGCACGCGTTGTGGCAGGTGCACGACAGCGACTGGTGGGGCCGAGAAGTTTTGCGCATCGACGATGATCAGTCGTGAATGTCCCGTTCGTTCGTCATGCACCAGGCTGATGACCCAGCCTTCATCTTCGCCGCTAGCACTCGAAGCGGGGGCGAACACGGGCTCGCCTCCACGGGTGGAGTCGCCCAGGTGATGTTCCCAACATTGGCCGGATCGAAGGTCGTACTTCCACAATTCGGAGCCGAACACCGGTTCCTCGCTGTTGCCTTCGCCGCCCATCGACATCAGGTACCCGTAGCGGGCGTCGAGCCCGATCATGCGATTGTCGACCCGGCCAAAGTCTCCGGGGCGGTTGTCGATCGACTCCTCGGTGACGGTGCCAGCGGTGAGATCTATCGTCCACTTCCACAGCCGGCCCACCTCGGCGTAGTCGTCGGCGTGGGCACCGAACGCCTCGTTCTGGCGAGAGACATGCAGCACAATGCGCTCGCCGTCGTCGAATGAATTCACCGGGTGAAACACGTAACAGGGATCGATATCGAACCAACGCACGTCGGCGTTGGTGCCGTTGCGGGGCATGACCCCTAGGCGCGCCCCGGCCTCTCGTTTGAACTTGAAGGGCAGCCCCGACTGTGCGAGCGCCTCGAGATCGAAACAGACCGGCAGGTCCATGAAAATCACATAGTTCCGCGTGACGTTGAAGTCGTGCATCATCACCATATTGGGTATGTCGATACCTTCGATCTGCTGCACTACTCCGCCGGCAGATACCCGGATGTACTTCAAGAATGGTGGTTCGAAACCGAGGTAGCTGAACGCGATGAGCTCGCCGGTAACCGGGCAAATTTTGGGGTGCGCCGTCATGGAACAGGTGAGCGCTCCCCCGTAGTTTTGGGTGCCGATGGTGTTGAGTTCGTTGTCGATGCGCCACGGCCAATGGCCTTCTTCCGTGCACAGAATTTCGCCGTTGTGTACATGCACTGCTGTATTGGCTGTTCCACGCCCCAGGTTGCCCATTGCCGACATTGGGTCGGAAGGGTCGGTGAGGTTTGGTGTTTGTACGAACCGGTTCCGATACCACTCGGCCTTCCCGCCAGACAGACGAATGCCGTGCACCATGCCGTCACCGAAGAACCAATGTGCCGAGGTTCCGCTGGCGGGGTTCGGGCCGGTACGAACATAGACACCGCTGAGTTCAGGTGGGATGGCGCCGTCGACGCGAAGCGTTGCATCGGTGATCTCGTTGAGCACCGGTGCCCAGTTGCCACGAAGGTGCCAGGGTGCTGATAGTGCGTTGTCGATGATCGCCATGTGACGTAGCTTGCCATTGATGACGAATCCAGCTCGAACCTTTCTCTATGTACCGGGCGACCGGCCCGAACGGGTCGCTCGCGCGCTCACATCATCTGCCGACGCTGTCATTGTCGATCTTGAAGACGCGGTAAAGCCGGAACGCAAAGCCGATGCTCGTGCGACGGTGCAGTCGATTGAAGGCTTGGTCTGGCGCTACGGTATCGAGTTGTGGGTACGAATCAACTCGGGCGACATGGGCCGCGCCGACCTGATCCTGATCGGCGAGCTCACGACTCTGACGGGCTTGGTCTTGGCGAAATGTGAGTCGACGGCCTGGATCACCGAGGTCGCGGAAGCGGTCGGCGCATTGGTGAAACTCTCGCCCCTCGTCGAGAGCGCGGTGGCGCTGCGCGACGTTCATGAGCTTGCCGAACACGCTCGCACCAGTCGGCTGCAGCTCGGAGAAATAGACCTGCTCGCTGATCTCGGTGCGAGCCCGCCGGCCTCGGCCGTGCTACTCGATCACGCTCGTTGCGCGTTGGTTGTCGCGTCGGTCGCTGCAGGTATCGAGCCGCCCGTTGGAGGCGTACATCTCGCCGTCGACGACCTGGTATCGCTTCGTGAATCGGGCGCCTATCTCCAGAGCCTGGGGTTCGGTGGACGCGCCCTCATTCATCCGTCGCATTGCGACATCACGAATGAAGTTTTCTCGCCAACCGAGGCCGACATTGCATGGGCGCACGATGTGCTGAACCGTCTGGCTTCGTCCACTGCAGGAGCCGTTCGAGATGCAAACGGTGCCATGCTCGATGAAGCCGTCGTGCGTCGCGCCCGGCGATTGATTCGCCCCCTTTGACGATCCACAGTTCGGCCTAGCCCGGATTGCTTGCTACCAGGATGTTTCGGCCTCTCGACCGGCGACGCGTCGGCTTCGGCCTCCCGGTGGAACGCTCCTAGATCGCCAAAGGCATCGATATCGGCCCCGTCGAGCGGGTACCCGGCGGCATACGCGGCGGCAATCAGGACTTTCTCGGCGTCGTCCACCAGCTTCTTTATGATGGCACTCCTCGTCGTATGAGCCTCTTGGGCAAGAGCGTCGAGCGTCTCGATTTGTCGTCGCGAAAATCGAATAGCCAACTGGTGCGACGACATGTACTCAAACATACCTAACCTGCATGCAACGATGGCTTTGTGCCTACGCTCCATTGAGGCTCACTACCGCTTCGTTGGCGTCGACTGATTCGACATCGATGTTCCAACCCGACGTCGTGAGCGTCTGGCCCGGTGTAAGCCCTGTCTCGACGGTGTGTTGGTACCGCGACGTCGTTGTTCCCTGCGACGTGTCGATGATGTGAACAGCAATACCGACGCGAGGCAGGTGATGGTTGTAACCGTTGTTCACGATGAGTTCGACGGTTACCACTCGATGCGAGTTGACCGGCAGAACGACAACCCGGGTTCCACTCGCACCGGTTGATGGCTTGAGTGATGCCGTGGACCTGCGCGTAGTGACCGGCGTGTATACGTCGGTCTCGTCAAGCCAGCCGAGTGCCAGCCGATTTATTGCAATCGTGTCCGGAGCGTCGATGGCAGGGGGGCTTGTGATGCGGCCGGCTGCACTGTTACTCATCACGTCGATGGGGCTGTCGTAGGTGGGTTTGTCGGCGGCAACGTTGCCCGAGTGCGGCAACCCAAGCGCATGTCCGAGTTCGTGCTCGATCAGGTCTCGCGGCGTGGTGGCAGAGTCGGGATGAAAGTCGGCACCGCCAACATAGGCAACTCTGCCGCTATCTCGCGCTGGGCACGGCCTCTTGCACAACGCCGACTGGCCAGCCGACCCCCACCCACCGGGAACCGTGCCAACATGCTCGGCATTGGCCACCACAAGCACCACGTTGGCCGACAGGCTCGATTGGTCGAGCGCCTTGCGGGCACACGTCTGGGTCGTGTCCTGCGCCGTAGCATCCACCGTTGCACCCTCAGCGAATGTGACGTCGTACTGGCCATGGGAGATGGTCGAGAAATAGGTGCTGACGCCTGTACCAACACGTTCGACAACGTTGCGGGGGGTCAGCGCCAACCGCAGGGGTAGATCGTCGAACCATGGATCTGTTGTGTCGGCGGGAACGTTACAGATCCACACCTCGACCCGGTCGACGCGCTGAGCGTTCTGCAGCCCGATCACGGCGATGATTGCCGAAGGCGCTCGTTGCGGCGCGCATCCTAAAGCAATCAGCATCAACGCCAGTCCAAGCCGCCCTCGCATCGCCCACCACTCTGTCACGGCTTTCGCGTGCTGGAGCGCTCCCAGCGCGCCTGTGCGCGAAAGCTTGCTTTGGTCGCGCCGCCGCAGTCGCTCGGATACAGTCGTTGCCGATGGTTATGACTTCACCACGATTCGTCCGCGCCGACGGCCCGGACAAGGTCACTGGCTCGGGCCGATACACCGCCGACATGTCGCTTACCGGAACGCTGGCGGCAAAGTTTCGCTACGCCAACATTGCCCATGCGCGCATCGTGCGCCTCGATGTAACGGCCGCCCGAGCTCTGCCGGGCGTGTTCGTGGTCATCACTGCCGACGACGTTCCCGACATCCGTTTCGGCCCGTTCGTTCAAGACCGCACGCTGTTTGCCCGTGACGTTGTGCGCTACGAGGGCGAAATCATCGCCGCCGTAGCCGCCTCCACTGCGGCCATCGCCCAACAAGCTGTCGACGCCATCGTGGTGGAGTACGAACCGTTGCCGGTTGTCGTCGATGTCGAAGCCGCGCTTGTCGCCGGTTCACCATTGGTGCACACCGACTGGGCGTCATATGGAGCGGCCGACGCCCTAGTTCGAGATGCCAACGACGCGTCATTCTCGTCCATCACCAAAGGCGACGTGGCTCAAGGTCTGGCCGACGCCGACCATGTGATTACGAGCCGATACGTGGCCGACGGCTGTCATGCCGCGCCCATCGAACCTCGGGCGGTCCTTGCTCAGTGGGAGGGCAACAAGGTCACGATTTGGACATCGACCCAGGTGCCCTTCGATGCCCGCGCCGGGGTGTGCGAAACGCTCGAAATGCCAGCGAGCCGGGTGCGCATCATCGTGCCCCACCTTGGTGGCGGGTTCGGCGGAAAATGTGGCTTCCATTACGAAGCCCACATCGCTGCGCTCGCCAAAATCACCAAACGTCCTGTGCGGCTGGTGTTCAGTCGGCGCGAGGAATTCTTCGCCCCCGACCGCCGTCGCGAAGGCATGGTTATCGAGGTAACGACGGGGGTGCGCGGCGACGGAACCATCACGGCGCGCAAGGCGTGGGTTGCCATCGACAACGGTGCTTATACCGCCGACTCGGGTTTCTTCCCGCAGCTTGCCGCCATGCACCTGGCGGGTCCGTACAAAATCCCGCACGTTCATATCGATGCCCATTTGGTCTACACAAACCTGCAACCGTCGGGTTCGGTCCGTGCACCAACGGCGCCCGGGTGTTGCTGGGCGTTGGAGTCTCATACCGACGAGGTAGCACGCATCGTCGGGATCGACCCTGTTGACTTTCGGCGGCTCAATGCTGTCGACACCGGTGCCGTTGGACCGAGCGGCCAGACGTACGGCGAGATTGGCGTTCAACAGTGCATCAACGAGGCGGCCAAGCTTGTGGGCTACGGGCGGGTGTTGCCCGACGACGAAGCGATCGGCGTTGCCATCGGGTGGTGGCCAAGTTTCGCAGTGCCGTCTGGTGCGTACATAAAGATCGACGCCGACGGCTCTGGCCAGATCATCACCGGCGCACAGGAATGTGGCACGGGGGCGGTCATGACGTTGCGACAACTCGCCGCCGACGAATTGGGCATGGATCCCGAGAATTTCGAACTCGTCTACCAGGACACATCGGTGGCGCCGTACGACATGGGTGCTACCGGCTCCCAGACGTTGTTCAACAACGGTCGTGCCGTGCTCGGCGCAGCCGGCCAGATCGCCGACCAGTTGCGCAACCTTGCTGCGGCGAGGCTTGAAGCAGCCCCGGCCGACATCGTGCTGGCCGACGGCTCGGCTTTTGTGGCAGGCACACCAACCCTGAGCGTCTCGATTGCCGAGCTTGCGGCCGAAGCCGCGGGTGGCGAGTTACTCATCGGCCACGGCTCGGGTATGCCCCCAGCGGCTCCGCCGCTGGTGGGTTCAAGCTGTGTGGGCGACGTGGGAATGGCATCGTTCGTAGCGCCACAGTTCTCATGTCATGCGGTCAGGATCCGGCTCGATCGCGACACGGGTGTCGTACGGGTCTTGGAGGTCGGTGCCGCTCACGATTCGGGAACGATCCTCAACGAGGTCGGCGCGGTCGGCCAGGTGCACGGCGGCATCCTCATGGGCATCGGTCAGGCACTAACCGAGGGTACGAAGTACGACGAGGCCGGCCATCAGCTCAACACCGGCTTGCTCGAATACAAGCTGCAAACATGCGCCGACGCTCCTGTCATTCACACCCACTTCGTGCAGATCAATACACCCGACGCCGGGCCCAAGGGGGCTAAGGGTTTGGCCGAGGCACCCAATGTGCCCACGGCCGCAGCCATTTCGAATGCCCTGGCCAAGCTGCTTGGTCGACCTGTTCGCCAGCTCCCAATGACCGCCGAACGCGTCTGGGAGGCGTCACGATCATGAGCTTTGTCATCGCCTCAACGCTTGACGAAGCCCTCGCAGCTCTTGACACCGGGGCTCGGCCGGTTGCCGGTGGTAGTGATCTTGTGGTCGGTGCCCGCCACGGTAAGGCACCGTTGCCTGCGTCGCTTGTCGCTATCGATCGCCTTGTCGAACTGGCATTGATCGACGTGCAATCCTCGGCCGTGCGAATCGGCGCCCTCGTCAACCACGCCCGCCTCGAAATCGACCCCACGATCGTTGCGTCGTACACGGCGTTGGCCGACGCGAGCGCACTGGTTGGTTCACCGGCAACTCGCAACGTTGGAACGCTCGGCGGCAATGTCATGAACGGTTCGCCGGCCATGGATACCGGTGCGCCGCTGGTTGTCTTCGACACCGAGGTCGAGTTGCGATCGGTGGCTGGCACTCGACGAGTGGCTGTGGAAGCGCTGTGGACCGGTCCCGGGCGTACGTCGGCCAATGCCAACGAGTTGTGTGTGGCAATCATCGTCCCAGCCCGCCCGGCCCGTTCTGGAAGTGCTTACGTGCGGCTCGAATACCGTCGGTCCATGGAGATCGCCGTCGTGGGCGCTGCCGCGTCGGTAGTTCTGGCCGACGACGGCTCGGTCGGCGACGTTGCCATTGCGCTCACGGCCGTAGCGCCGACAATTCTTCGAGTACACGGCCTGGCTGGTTTGGCGGGCAGGCCCGTCGCCGATGTCGAACGCCTCGTTGCGACGCTGGCGTCGGAGCAAGCAACGCCTATTAGCGACCTGCGGGCGAGTGACACGTATCGCCGCCATTGCGTGGGTGTCATGGCGGCGCGTGCATTTGCTGCGGCCGCTGCGCGTGCCGCCGGGGAGTTCATTGCGGTGCCGGTTAATCGGTCCCGAGGTATTGGCCTAAACGCAGGAGTTTCATGATGGAAGTCGTTCTCTCGGTCAACGGTGTCGATTACCCGGTGGCTATCGATCAGGGTCGCAACTTGGTCAGCGTGTTGCGGGGCGAGATTGGTCTCACCGGCACCAAGGAAGGCTGCGACGATTGCGAGTGTGGCGCATGTATGGTGCTGCTCGATGGCCAACCCGTGAACTCGTGCTCGTATCTGGCTGCTCAGGCACAAGGCCGTTCCATTACCACCATTGAAGGCGTCATGGTCGGCGACACGTTGCACCCGTTACAGCGCAACCTTCTGGAAGAAGGCGGCGTGCAATGTGGCTTTTGCACCCCAGGAATGATCATGTCGGCGACAGCGCTATTGGCGACGAACCCGACGCCATCAAGCGACGAGATTCGTATCGGCTTGTCGGGCAATCTGTGCCGCTGCACCGGGTACGCCAAAATTCTGGAAGCGGTCGAACGCACCGCAGCCGAAGCCAAAAGTTGGTGAAGTAGTTAGCTACTTGCCCCTGAAGAAGTAGGGCGTTGGGCAAGGTGTTGGCGGGTGTTGTCCGGTCGGTCGCTGTTGGGGTTGTTGTCGGGCGCGGCGATGCTGACGTCCTGGTTGTCGTGGTTCGGGATGTCGCCGGGTCAGTG
>JANOSH010000045.1:0-8594 GCA_031415695.1 Actinomycetes bacterium | reverse complement strand
TCATCTTCTACCGGACCGGGCCGGTAGAAGAACCGGTAGAAGCCGACTGAAAACGGTAGAAGCCTGGCCAGAAAGTGCTTCTGGCCAGGCTTTTCAGTGGCGGGGACAGGATTTGAACCTGTGACCTTCGGGTTATGAGCCGACGGTCTTAGTTTGTATTCGTCTGCTTTCGTGGGTCGTAGTCCCTGGTCAGAGGCACAATCGTCGATCTATCGATAACGTTCGTATGCTCTTATATGCACCAGTGTACAGGAATTCCAATGACATTTCAATGACAAGCATCGAGTCCGATTTGTCATTCGTTGTCATTAACAGAGGTTCGAGCGCGATGCGACCGTGCGTGGGCGAGCGCCCCGAGGTCGCGAAACCTCGTCGGGTTATCGGCGATGGGCGATCAGACGCGCTGTGAGACGGACGCGAGTCGCTGCGGCGTGACAGGTCCCGGAAGCGGGCGCACATGCACCAGGCCGTCGGCGGCAACGTTGATGACTTCAGCGATCGCGATTGCCGAGCCTGCGCCGACGATGATCAGTCGCCCGGGGACGACGACTGACGGGTCGGCGGCTTGGTCGAGGTACGTCCAGGGGAAACCGGTTTCGTCCTCGGTGTTCAAGTCCACGAACAGATCGATCTTCATGCTTCCTCCTGTCGGTATGCGGGATTGTTGACTGTGCGATGGGTGACCGACAGCAGGCGGGCCACACCGGTATCGAGATCATCGTAGAACGTGATCGTTACATGCGGGCTTCGGTATGTCGGCACTACTTCGAACCCGGCTTCGATCACGTCCGCCAACCGGTACACGAACAGTGTCGCGAACGCGTCAAGACGGTCCTCGCCGAGGTCGAGGACCTCGTCATCGGAGCGGGCATAAAACGCCGACAACCCGTAACGACCCCACCCCTCGAACCGGCGGCGGAACAACTCGGCCTGGCGCAGCGACGTGTCCGGCTCGATCTCGGAGACACCACGAACGACAAGCCACGCATCCTGCGGGATCGCCGCGTGGCGGATCCGTGGTCGCTCGATGGGATCGTCTCCAGACATGGACCGAACGCTACTCGGCGGCTCTCATCGGACGTCTCGCCCCGGTCGAACGTTGCATCTGCCAGTCATCCAGTGATGGCGATCAGGAAGAATCGCCAACGCGAACGCCGACACCCCCAACCGATTCGACGCGACCGCCAAATGTTCACCGAACGCCTCGGCACCCCACACGCTCATCGCCACTCCGCAGAGGCAACGGCCAGCCAGCCGACAATCACCATGAACTCGTCGATCCCTTCGTAAGCGAGTCAGTTGCTGTCAGCGCGTGCCGGGCGACGTGGGGGCTTCGGATCCGGTGTTCGTGGCGTGGACCGCACCGGAGCAGTCAGAACGCATCACTGGCCCTTCCAACCTTGGACGAAACGCCCGACACGCTGTTTGGCCACCGGCCGATACCAACCCAAGTCCAATCATCCGATCCTCGGTCGTGGTCGCGCGGAAGTACACGATGTCACCGGTTCGACATCGGGCTGGAAGCGGCCGGTTTTCGGGTTCAAAGGCCGGGGCTACGGCAGCTGTTGGCCCTATCCTCGCTGGGCCCACGCTGCGAATGTTTTCAGGATTGGGTCCAGGTGGTCGAGGTATGTGAAGGAGGCGAAGGTCGGCTCGATCTTGAGGTGGGCGTTCGGTATGGCGTCGGCGAGGTGGCGGGCCATGGCCGTTGTGTGGATGTCGTCGCGGCCGCCCTGCCAGATCGACGTCGGTACCCGGATCTCGTTCAGCGGGAAGCCCCACGGCTGTACTGCGAGTTGGAGTTCGTGGACCACGGTGGCGGGGTGGCGGAACGCGTTGGGGACGTTGGCGAGCAGGACCGAGTGCACGGGCGGGCGCGAGAGCACCACTTGATCCTCGGGCGGGCGTGAGCGTTTGATCCGCGCCGCGGCGCGCTCTGGGTTTCGGGTGGCGTCGCGTGCTAGTAGCGACACGAATTGTCCGAGCAACCAAGGGGCCCGCCGAGCGAGTGCGTAGGTGAGGCGAACGGGTCGGCTCATGCCGGCGGTGGCGCCGTGGTGATCGAGGGGACCGATGACGCTGAATAGGCCGAGCCCGGTGACCCGGTCGGGGAACGCCCACGCGGTGGCTGCGGCGTAGGCGCCACCGCCCGAGATGGCGATCACGCCGAACCTCTCGAGGTTGAGGTGGTCCGCGAGCAGTTCGAAATCGTCGTTCCAGTCGAGCACCGTGCGTCGAGGTCTCGGAGCGCTGTCGCCGAAGCCGGGCCGGTCCGGTGCCACCAGGCAGATGTGGTGTTGCGCGGCCGCGTCGTGGAACAGGCTCCAGATCACGTGGGAGTCGGGTGAGCCGTGGATCGCGATGACGGGCGCGCCGCTTGGGTCGCCGTATGTCGACCACGACAACTGTCGGCCGTCGGGTGTGGTCAGGTGGTGCACGGTGATCGGCCTGCGAGGCGGTCGGTGATCCAGTTCGTTGTCTCCGAGACGGCGGCGACGGTCTCGCGCAGGTGTGGCAGGATCATCCAGCCGTGCACCTTGTGGGGATAGACGCTGAGTCGGACGTCGACGCCAGCGGCGGTGGCGTTGGCGGCGATCTGCTCGGCGCACGACAGCAGGCATTCGCAGCCTCCAGCGATGACGAGCAATGGCGGGAGGCCGTCGAGCTCGGCGAGGGCCGGTGACACAAGCGGGTCGGCCGGGTCAGCGTTGCCGACGTACGCCGGACCCCAGATCTCGACCAGCTCTCGCGTCGGAAGCATGTCGAAGGCGGCGTTGGCCTGCATCGATGGTCCGGAGAAGGTGAGGTCGGCATAGGGCCACAGGAGCACGGCACCCGCCGGCATCGGGTGGCCGGACTCGCGGAGTTGGAGCAGAGTGGACAACGCCAGCCCGGCACCGGCCGAACTGCCGAACAGGATCATCCGACTGGGGTCGGTTCCGCGGTCGAGCAGGGCCGTGTACGCGCAGACGGCGTCCTGGAGGGCAGCCGGATACGGGTGCGCCGGCGCGAGACGGTACGCGATGTCATAGGTGTCGCAGCTCGTGGCGAGCGCGACATCGGCCGCCGGGCGTCGCTCAAGCCGTGGGCTTCCTACGACGAAGCCGCCGCCGTGAAAGCGCAGGATCGTCCCGAGCGCAGGCTCATTCGGTCGGTAACGCTCAGCGGCGATTCCCCCGAGATCGACGGTGTCGACCTGGAGCCCAGCGCGGGCAACCCGGCTGAGCGGCGGGGCGAGCCCGCGGCCAGCCGGTCTCAGGAGGTGCAGGTGGTGCGCGGTGGTCGCGAGGACGGCTCTGGAGACGGCGGCGAAGAGCTCCTCGCTCCACGTCCAGCCCGGGCGCGTGGGGCCGTGCACGAGGCGGCGCCGCACCGCGCCCGCCGCGGCGCTGATCCCGATGGCAAACCTGCGTGCTCGGAAGCCAGCCCGACGGACCGGCGGAGGAAGTATCACACGACCACCTCAGTACTCATCGCTTGGTCTCGATTCGTCCGCATCCGTAAGTGGAGTCGAAAGCGCTTCGGGCACGCCGGATCGCGGCTCGCGCTCATCAACGCTGCCGAAGCGGCAATTGTCAGCCAGATCCACCGTTCGCGCAGGTCCTGGCCCGGTAGGAGAGATGGGAAGACCCGAACGTCGCGGAACGCGACGCCGTTCAGAAACGCCGGCCCCACGACTACGACGAGCGCGGCGGTCGGGCCTCCTGGCGCTTGGGTGCGTCGTTGCACAATCGCCGACGTGGCCAGAGCTATGGCCGCGAGCGCTAGGACCTCGATGATGACATCGAAGGTCGGGAACCGCTGCGTGTCAGATGTGGCGACCACCGCGGCGATCAGCAGCCAGGTTGCGGCTGTGATCGCGCCGGCAATGCTGACGCGCTGGATTCGACGGCGACCGAGAGGCGTCGGCGATGCGGCGACCGTCTCGGCGGCAGAATCGTCGAGAGCGAAACCGAGGCCCGCGGTAGAAGCGACGAACGCGAACGCGTACATCTCCGCGAGATCGTGACCGGTGCTCATGCGGGCGATGATCGCGCCAACAGCGATCAACCCGCCGATGATCGTCGGCACCGTCGGGGTACTGCGCACACGAAGTGTCATGACTCGCGACTCGTGGATCTCGATGCGTTCCGTCAAGATCACTGGCATGCGACGAGCCCCGGAGGTGGGGCTGTTTGGCCACCGGCCCGTACCAGCCCAAGTCCCGTCATCAGATCCTCGGTCGTGGTCGCTCCGTCAGTCCACGTTGACCAGTCGGCCCACAGGATTGCGCGTACGAACGCCGCGTCGAGCGTGAGCATCGAGCGCGCGGCGCTCACGTCGGCGGCCGACCACAGCACGGGCGGAGTCTTGCCAGCGACCCAGATGTAACCGTCGATCCATTCGGCGGGGACGTCCGTCGCGTCGTGGTCGTCTCCGAGTCCGCTCCAGCTGCCGCTGACGAGGCGCTCGGCATCCTTGCCGTTCATTCCTTGTACAGCCACCCACAACGCGACGATGCCTCTCGACTGCCCGCCAACCCAGCACGGTGCCTCAGCCACCGGCGCCAATGGAAGGCCGACCGACCACAAGCCGAGAGCCAGCCGATTGATCATTTTTGATTCCGGGCCATCGACTTCCACCCCGTTCCAAGTGGCTGGATCCGCACGCCGCGATGTGGCGAGGGCTTCGACGTCGATCTGCTCGCGTACGGCTGGGTCGAGGCGATCGAGGCTGTCTTCCTGCCAGACGACCGCGAAGCCGTCGGCGCGGCGTTGTGGTGCCACCGCAGCGAACGGTGGAGCGAGTTCGCGGGCCCAGACTTTGGTGATGTCGGCGTAGTCGCGGTACGCGCACACCGTCAATCCGTCGGCAGTTCGGCATGAGGAGTGGGCGACGGGATCTGCGATCATCGCGGCAATTCGCTGGGCATCGCCGTCGGACATTGGACGCGTCTGGGCGTAGCCGGTCAGGCTGGCGAGCGCTACAGCTGCGATACCGAGGAGAAGCGTCAACCGGTCGCGTCGTTGCCGAGCCACGGCTGCGACCGCCACAACGAGCCCGAGCGAGAGCAGATAGGCGGCGTGCCACCAACTGGGGCGAACCGTGAAGGCCCAATCATGGTCGGGGTAGCGCGGCCAGATCGACAATTGTCGAGTGAGACTCCAGTGGTGGTCGCCGATGCCCCCGATGGTGGTTCCGACGCCGGCCAGAACGACGAGCGCGGCGAGGCCGACGAGGGGGCTCGGGATCCACCGCGCCAACGCGACAGCGAGCGCTCCGGCGCAAAACACGAGGATGAAACTCACCACGATGTCGCCGACGCTCGCCGCGTCGATTGCCCCGAAGTGGTCGGTCAGGAACCTGCCGCTGGCAAACGTCGCTGCGACAAACGCGATCTGGACGACCAGCGCCATCCACACGGAACCGAGATGCCCGACGACACGAGTCGTCGCCGTGGCCGGCAGGGAACCGAACAGTTCCTCAGTTCCTTCGCGTCTGGCACGCAATGACGCGAGGTTCATCGCCACCAATGTCATCCCTGCAAACGGGAGAGTGAACACCGGCAGCTGAGCCAGCCAGTGCCGCCATGAGGTCTCCACGCCGAGGCCTTCTGAAGTCCACACGACGCCGAACAGCACGAGAACCGCGATCGACATGAAGATCCCGACGATGAACATCTCGTTAAGCAACAACTGGCGACCTTCGACCCGGGCGAGCTGCGCACCGGCCCCGAGTTGGGTCCCGGAAGCCGTTTCTCGTTCTGCGGAGCGGCTTGCCGCCGCCGGCCAGGATTGAGCCGGCTGCCAGCCGTCAGTGCCGGTGCGGTTGTTGCCGCGATGTGTGAATGCGTACGCGAGCCCGAACACAAGTCCGACGATAAGAACTATCGGCATGACGACTCGTGCAACACTGAGGCGCCGACGAGCAGCAGGTAGCCATCCTCGACCCGAGGTTCGTCGAGACGGGCATTCGGCGGTGGTTCGCCGATATGGCGAGCCATCCCATCACCAGTCATCCACGCCAGCTGTGCCGACGGGTCACGAGCATCGGCGAGCCACACCCGCCCGGCGGCAAGATCGGCCAGACCCGCGGGGGTGCCGTCGTAGCGGATGACGCCGCCGTGCATGACGACGACCCGCTGGCACAACGCGGCGACATCGTCGGTTTGATGCGTCGAGAGCACGACGGTTGCCCCGTTCGCGGCGGTCGACAACAGGTCGCGGAACCGAAGCCGTTGCTCCGGATCGAGCCCAGCGGTTGGTTCGTCGAGGACGAGGAGCGCTGGTGACCCGAGCAACGCCTGCGCGATCGCCACCCGTCGACGCATTCCGCCCGACAGCTGCCGGATCCGCTTGTGCATCACCGACGTCAGACCGACTACGTCGAGCACACGGCGGACCTCGTCATGACGCGCTCGCCGATCATTGATCAGCTTCAACACTGCCACATAGTCAACGAAATCGAACGCCGAGAATTGCCGATGGAAGCCTGGCTCTTGAGGCACATACCCCAGCCGCCGGCGAATCAGCTCGCGAGCCGGGGCGTTGGCAGTCGAATAACCCAACAGCTCAACGTTCCCACTGTCAGGTGCCAGCACCGTCGCCATCACCCGCAGCAGGGTGGTCTTGCCCGCACCGTTCGGGCCGAGCAACCCGGTGATCCCTGGCCCGATCGACAGGGTCACATCATCGACAGCGACCGTGCGCCCATAACGTTTGGTCACGCCCCCGAGCCTCACGCCATCAGCTGTCGTCGTCGAGTCACTCATCGTCGTTCTCCCATCACCATCATCACGTCGAAACAGGACTTACGGATCGCAACGATCGCTACCCCGATCACGGCGACAACGACCACAACGGTCTGCCCCGACGGACCGAAGATCGCTGACCGGTCCACGAAATCACCGGCCCCGTTTCGGTCGTTCAGCCCGAACAATGCCACGAACCACCCGACCCCAACGGCGACCCCGGCGCGTACCGGTGACATCGCAGTCGACAACGCGAGGGTGATCGCGACCAACGCGAACGACGGCAGCACCCAGCCGAACATCGCCCAGCCGTCACCGGGTGCGACGAGCGCGGCGACCGCCAACAGCGGCATGGTGGTGAGGATCACGGCCAACGTGCGCAGCAGCGTCAACCGCAGGCCACTCATTGGCGCCGCAACTCCAATCTCGTAGGTCGGGTCCAAAGCAGGCCCATACGCAGTCGCAACGCCGGCGACCGGCAACAGGGGAGCGATCAAAAGTAACGGCCACGGACCATCCCCATCCATACGGCCCGCCGCAACTGCCAAGGCCGCCACGAACGCCACGGCAGCCAGCCAGGCGAGACGAAGCGCCGGGGTCGTCGCCAGCAGCTTGGCCGTATCCGCCGGAACCCGCATCGCACACAGCAATCGTTCGGTGCACGAACGTGTCGGTTGATCGACCCGCTCAAGCACTCCGTCCCACACAACCTGCTGACTGACCAGTCCGTCGAGATCCGACGTGGAAACGTTCGCCAGCTCCGCTCGGCAACTGGCGCAATTCATCAGGTGCGCCTCGATAACGCTGGCAGTGGCCGCCGTCACCGACAGCTCGCAATAGCCGATCAACAATCGTTCATCGATATGGGTCACGTTCACGCCAATGCTCCTCGAAGTTGAATGCGGGCCCGCATCATCCGTGTCTTCACCGTGCCGGCAGGAATGCCCAACAGGCGCGCCGCCTCCCGCGTCGTCAGCCCATCCAGGATCGTCGCCTGGACCACCGCCCGAAGCTCGACCGGCAAACTGTCGATCGCACCAGCGAAATCACCGTGGGCGACACCGAACAACACCACGTCTTCAGCGGTCGTTAGCGTCGTCGCCTCCGATACCCGGTCCGAGACCGGCGACCAACGCGACCGATGACGTAAGACACCGATCAAGCGGCGAATCGCAATCCCCCACATCCACGCGGTTGGCTCGCCGGCTCCACTCCACCCGGCCGCGCCGCGCCACACCGCCACGAACGTGTCCTGCACCGCCTCGGCAACCACATCGCTGTCCGAGCAGCGATGGCGAAGCCTCGTCGTCAACCACGGCTGATGACGCACATACAACTGGCGGAGCGCGGCCCGATCACCATCGGCGATCGCGGCAACCAGCTCCGCATCACTCGGCGACAAGGGATCCACACTCACGCCCACACAGTCGCGCAACCACCGGCTGTCGGTTCACGAGCGGCCTCACCCCAGGGCGGAGGCGACCGACGGATCTGGACATCCTGCAGCAGAGCGGTTCTCCAGGTCCGGGAAACATTCGATCTGATTCCACTTGACGAGGAAGATCTCTCCTCATAACACTCGTTCGGAAGTGACTGTCGAGGTGGTCGGATGCCTCGGCGTCTTCGCCGGCCGACTCTGACCGAACGCTGGCGCCGCGAAGAAGAGACGTCATTGCGCGCGAGCCCGCGCCGACGAATCCGCACTCGCCGTCGGACACAATCCTCCCTGTTGCCAGCGACCACCGGCGTGGCGATAACTGCTCGCTCCGGTAGCAGTGCGCAACACACGAATTTCGCCGGATTGACTGCGCGATCTTCGGGTTGGCTCCGAAGTCGTCATGCCGATGACTTCGGCATGGCTTAC